>CAVVDI010000009.1:0-307187 GCA_963746895.1 uncultured Actinomycetes bacterium
TCGTCGTCGTCAACTTCGCCAACCCCGACATGGTCGGCCACACGGGCGTGATCCCGGCGGTCGTGAAGGCGGTGGAGACCACCGACGCGTGCCTGGGGCGGGTCACCGCGGCCGTCGGGCGGGCCGGAGGCGTCTGCATCGTCATTGCGGACCACGGCAACGCGGAGACGCTGCTCGCCGACGACGGAGTGAGCCCGCACACCGCGCACACGACCAATCCGGTGCCCGTGATCGTGACCGCCGCGGGCGCCGCCGTGCGCGACGGCGAGCTTTCGGACGTCATCCCGACGGCGCTCGCGCTGCTCGGTGTCGAGCAGCCCTCCGTAATGTGCGGGCAAAATCTCGTGAACCGGGTCTGAAACTCGGGTTATACTGCCGCACGTTGCCGCTGCCCCAGCCCGACTTCGGCGTTCTGCGGAAGGCCCAGCGAGGCGACGAGCGCGCCTTCTCCATCATCGTGCGCGCGTACCAGGTGCCCGTCTACAACTACGTCCTCCGGCTGGTCGGCGACCGTGCGCTGGCGGAGGACCTGACGCAGGAGGTCTTCCTGCGCGTCTTCCAGGGGCTGCCGCGCTTCTCCCTGCGCTCCAAGTTCACCACCTGGCTCTTCCAGGTGACGAAGAACCGCGTCCTCGACGAGCTGCGGGCGAGCGAGCGCCGGCCCCGGGCGACCGTCGACATCGACGACATCCCGCCGCTCGAGGTGCTCGACGCGCCGTTCGAGCGGGCGGAGGCGATCGACGCCGTCTGGCGCGCGGTCGAGGACCTCAGCGTCGATCTGAAGATGGCGCTGCTGCTGCGCGACATCGTCGGTCTCTCGTACACGGAGATCGCCGATTCGCTCGAGGTGACCCTCGCCACCGTGAAGTGGCGGATCTACAAGGCGCGCGAGGACGTCCAGCTCGCGCTCGCCCGCGAGGGGATCCACCTCTTCGGCTCCGAGCCGCTGCCCGGGACGACCGACGCGCCTGCGGCGGTGCGCGCCCCGCACGCGGTCCGCTGAGGCTTGATGTGAAATCGAGCCCGCTCGGGGCCGACTCAGGCCAAGCGAGGATGGCTCGGGGGGCGCAGCGCAGGCTGGTGGCCTGAGCAAGACCGACGAGACGGCCTCGCGCCGAGCCTGGAGCGGCATCCGGGCACCGCTCCTGTTTCACATCAAGCCTCTAGCTCGAGCCTCCGTCCGGACGTCTCACTCACTGCCCCGTGGAAAGCCGCGCGGCGAGCGACTCGGGCAGGCCGAGGCCGCGGATCTCGCGCTGCGTGCGCTCGACGTCGTACTCTGCCCGGTGGAAGATCGCCGTCCGGGCGTCGAGGTCGAGGATCAGGTAGGCGGCGCGCGGGTCTCCGTCGCGCGGCTGCCCGACGGACCCGGGGTTGAGCAGAACCCGGCCCTCGGAGAGGTCGAGCTCGGTGCCCGCCCCGGCCAGGCCACCGACGATCTCGCCGTTCCGAGCAGTCGCCGCGAGCGCGGCATGGCTGTGGCCGACGAGCACGAGTGAGGTGCCGGCGAGCGCGAGCGTGGCCTCCGCGGCCTCGTCCGAGAGCACGTACTCCCAGACGGGGTCGCGGGCGCTGCCGTGGTAGAGGGCGACCCCGTGTGCGCTGCCCAGCGGCTCGAGTCCGTCGAGGTACGAGCGGGCGTCGGCGCCGAGCACGTCGCGCGTCCAGCGTGCGGCGGTGCCCGCATCGCCGCCGAACTCGTCCAGGTCGATCGTTCCGCGCACGGCGAGGTCGTGGTTCCCGGCCAGGCAGACGGGGGCCCGCGCCGCGATCGCGGCGCAGCACTCGTTCGGGCTCGGCCCGTAGCCCACGAGGTCGCCAAGGCACCACAGCTCGTCCGGCCCGTCGTCGTCGATCGCGGCGAGCACGGCCTCGAGCGCATGGAGGTTCGAGTGGATGTCGGAGATCACGGCGGCGCGCATGCGAGCGCCAAGGCTAGTCCCGGCGCGGGCCGCTTCGTGCGGCGAGCAGTCCCGCGAGCGCCGGCACGGTCGCTGCGACCTCCGACGTGACGAGGAGCAGGAGCCCCCAGAGGCCCGCGGCGATGCCGGTGACGGCTGCCGCCAGGAGCTTCGCCCGCCCGGCCACGACGACGCCCAGCAGCGCCGGTGCGAGCAGGTCGAGCCAGCCCATCAGGGCCGAGCCGAAGGTGGCGTCCTGAAGGCCGGGCAGCGGCGACCCGCCTGCCTGGGGAAGCGCGACCGCATGCAGCGCGGTCGTCGCCTGACGGACGTCGGTCGTCCCCCAGACGAGGATCACGTCGAGGACGGCCAGCGCTGCGAGACCGAGCCGCAGCGACCAGGCGGGCGCGACGAGGGCCGCGGCCGATGCGGCGGCCAGGCAGGCGGCCGCGACCAGCACCACCCCGGCGCCGTCCCGGACAAGGCCGTGCGCCTGCCAGGCGACGAGCCAGAGCCCGAGTGCGGCGGGCGGCCACAACCACCAGTGCCGCCGCCCCGCGGCCAGCCCGCCGGACGCGGCGAGGACCGGCGTGCCGAGGGTCGCGAGCCACGCGAGTGCGTGCGGCCCGGAGGGCACGAGGTCGAGGATCGCGACCCCGGCGCCGAGCAGCGCCGCCGGGACGAGCAGCCCGAGGAGCCGGCGGCCGCGGCGGCTCGCCGGGCGCGCGGGCGCCGCCGCCACCGCAGCCTGCGCGGCGCAGAGGACCGCGTACGACGGCGCGAGCCCGAGGCTCAGCTTTCCGGCGCCTCCGGGCGATCCGGAGCTTCCGGCAGGTTCCGGATCCCCTCGCGCGTCACGTACTTCGACCACGAGTCCTGCAGCGCGGCGATCAGCTCCTCCACGAACTTCGGGGACGCGTTGACCCGCGCGACGACTGCGCCGGGCACGTCGCCCTCCTCGACCTCGTGCTCGATCCGGGCGAACGTCAGCGTGAACTCGTACTGGGAGAAGCTGATGTTCGCGAAGTTCGCGTAGACCCCGCCGATCAGCGCCTCGGGCAGCTGGATGTTCAGCCGGCGCTCGCCCGGCTCCGGCTCGGGGAGCAGCTCGTCGTCGTCCATGCCGCACATACTAGGGCCGTGTCCGCCCACCTTCGGCTCCGGCAGACCGTCCGCGTCGTCGCGGCCGTCGTCGCCACGATCGTCGGCGGAGCCGTCGGCTTCCGGCTGATCCTGCACGAGACCTGGCTGCAGGCGGTCTACCGCGCCGTGGTCACGACGACGCTCACCGGGCTGGACACCGTCCCCGCGACCGACTCCGCCCGGATCCTCTCGATGGTGCTCGTGCTCGCCGGTCTGACGATCATCGCGTACGCCGGTGCGGTTATCGTCGAGGGCATCGCCGGCGGCGTCCTCTCGGGCGCGCTGGCCCAGCGACGGAGGGAGCGGACGATCGAGCGCCTGCGCGACCACTTCATCATCTGCGGTTACGGTCGAGTGGGCCGCCGCGTTGCCGAGGAGTTCCGGCACGGCGGCGTCGCGTACGTCGTGCTCGACCGGAGCGACGACGCGGTCGCGGCGGCGGAGGAGCAGGGAGACCTCCTGGTGCAGGGCGATGCGACCGACGACGCCGACCTGGCACGCGCGGGGCTCGAGCGCGCTCGCGGCCTCGTCGCGGCCTCCGACTCCGATGCCGACAATCTCTACGTGACGCTGTCGGCCCGGGCGGCGAAGCCGGGCCTGACGATCGTCGCGCGCGCCTCCGACGAGGACGCGGAGCGGAAGCTGAAGCTCGCCGGCGCCGATCGGGTCGTGCTGCCGTACTCGACCGCGGGCCAGGTGATGGCGAACCTCGTGCTCAAGCCGCAGGTGACGGCGTTCCTCGACGTCGTCACGACCAGGACGGGGCCCGATCTCCAACTGGCCGAGATCGAGGTGCGGCGGACGTGCGCGGTCGCCGGGCGGACGATCCGCGACCTGCGCATCCGGCACGAGACCGGCGCGATCGTCGTTGCGCTGCGCAAGCCGGACGGCACGTTCGACACGACCCCGGAGCCGGACACCCCGCTCGACGTCGGCGACGTCCTGATCGGCGTGGGATCGCCGGACGAGATCCGGCGGCTCGAGGACCTGTTCGCGCCCCGCGAAGCCGTTGCCGGCTGACCCGGTCAGAGATCTCGCCGCCGCCTTGGCGGAGACGGTCGGCGCGGAACTCGAGCTCGAGCGGCCGGCCGATCCGGCTCACGGCGACTACGCGACGAACGTCGCGCTCCGGCTTGCCGGGACGCGGCGGCAGCCGCCGCGCGAGCTGGCGGAGGAGATCGCCGCGGCTGCGACCGGAATCCCCGCCGTCGAGCGGGCCGAGGTGGCGGGGCCCGGCTTCGTCAACCTGTTCCTCCGGGACGAGTGGTTCGGGGGTGCGCTCGCAGCGATCCTCGAGGACGGCGCCTTCGGCGGGGGTTGGGGGGAGCCGAAGGAGCGCGTCCAGATCGAGATGGTCTCCGCGAACCCGACCGGGCCGCTCACCGTTGCGTCGGCACGGAACGGCGCCTACGGCGACGCGGTCGGGCGCCTGCTCGAGCTCGGCGGCCACGAGATCGAGCGCGAGTACTACTACAACGACTCGGGCCTGCAGATGGAGCGGTTCCGGGAGTCCGTCGAGGCCGCGCGGCGCGGGGAGGAGCCTCCCGAGGACGGCTACCACGGCGCCTACGTCCGCGAGCTGGCCGCGCAGCCGGGCGATCCGGTCCCGGAGATGCTGCGCCGCATCGAGGTCTCACTCGAGCGCTTCCGGATCCGCTTCGACTCCTGGGCGCGGCAGAGCGAGCTCGAGACCAGGCTGGCCGGTCTCCTGCCGCGCCTCGACACCTACGAGCACGAGGGAGCGCTCTGGGCCCGCTCGTCCGAGTACGGCGACGAGGAGGATCGAGTCCTCCTCCGCTCGGGCGACCGCACTCCGACGTACCGGGCCGCCGACGTCCCGTACCTCGTGGACAAGCTCGATCGCGGCCTCGACCGCGCGATCTACGTGCTCGGCGCCGACCACCACGGGACGAGCAACTGGTATGCCGCGATCGCACGGATGCTCGGGTACGACCCGGCGCGGGTCGAGGTGCTTCTCTACCAGCTCGTCCACCTGACCAGGGGCGGTGAGCAGACGAAGATGTCGAAACGGCGCGGCGACGTGGTCTTCCTCGACGACTTCGTCGACGAGATCGGCGTCGACGCAGCGCGCTGGTATCTCGTCAACCGCGGGCCGGATCAGACGATCGAGATCGACGTCGACCTCGCCGCCGAGCGCTCGCAGAAGAACCCGGTCTACTACGTCCAGTACGCCCACGCGCGGATCGCCGGAATCCTTCGCAACGCCGGAAGCGCGACCGTCTCGGCGGAGCCCGTCGAGCGGCTCGCCTCCGAGGAGCGGGAGCTCGTCAAGCGGCTCGGGGAGCTGCCCGCGCTCGCGGCCGACGCGGCGGCGAAGCGGGGTCCTCAGGCGATCCCTGCCTACGCGATCCGCGTCGCCGACGACTTCCACCGCTTCTATCACGAGCACCGTGTCCTCGAGAGCGACCAGCAGGCGTTCCGGCTCGCACTCTGCCGGGCCACGCAGTCGGTGATCGCGCGCTGCCTCGGCCTGGTGGGCGTCGAGGCCCCGCAGCGCATGTGAGATAGTGCGCGCTCGTGAGCGCTCGCACGGCCCCCGACCGCAACATCGCGATGGAGCTCGTCCGCGTCACCGAGGCCGGGGCCATGGCGGCCGCACGCTGGATCGGCCGCGGCGAGAAGGAGAGGGCCGACCAGGCGGCCGTCGACGCGATGCGCTATGTCCTCGACAGCGTGTCCGTCCGCGGCGTCGTCGTGATCGGCGAAGGCGAGAAGGACGAGGCGCCGATGCTCTACAACGGCGAGGAGGTCGGCAACGGCGACGGTCCCGAGGTCGACGTCGCAGTCGACCCGCTCGAGGGCACCCGCCTGACCGCCCTCGGCCAGGGAGGCGCGATCGCCGTGATGGCGGTTGCCGAGCGCGGGACGATGCTGTTCCCCGGCGCCGCCTTCTACATGGAGAAGATCGCAGTCGGCCCCGGCGCGATCGACGCGATCGACATCACGCGGTCGCCGGGCGAGAACGTGCAGGCGGTCGCCGAGGCGCTCGGGAAGACCCCGCGCGAGCTCGATGTCGTCGTCCTCGAGCGCGAGCGGCACGAGACGCTGATCGGCGAGCTGCGCGCGGCCGGAGCGCGTGTGCGTCTGATCCGCGACGGCGACGTCGCACCCGCGATCGCCGCCGCCCAGGCGGGAACGAGCGTCGACATGCTCTACGGAATCGGCGGGACGCCGGAGGGCGTGATCTCGGCGGCCGCGCTCAAGTGCGTCGGCGGCGGCATCCAGGGCCGGCTCTGGCCCCGCGACGACGAGGAGCGACGGCAGCTGGCCGATGCCGGCCTCGACCCCGCCCGCGTCTTGCATACGAACGATCTCGTGTCGGGCGAGGACGTCTTCGTCGCCGCTACCGGGGTCACGACGGGCGCGCTGCTCGGCGGCGTCCGCTACACGCCCGGCGGAGCCGTCACCGACTCGATCGTCATGCGGTCTCGCTCCGGCACCGTCCGCCGGATCGAGGCGCAGCAGTCGCTCGAGAAGCTCTCCAAGCTCACCGGCTTCGAGTACACGTAGCCACGCCACGCCAGGTGGCGTGGCGTGGCGTCGCCACCGGGGCGATGCCTGCACGGGCGCCGTTCCGAGCGAGCGTGCGCGACAGGCTCACGACAGTTTCGCGACGAAGCCGGCGCTCAGGCGCCGACCGCCTCGCGCTCCATCTCCGGCGCGTAGCTGCCCGAGCGCGCGGCGCCGTTCATCTTCGCGCGGTGGTAGTACGCACGCTGGCCGGCCTCGACGCTCTCGGGCCTGCCGCCCCACGCGCTGAGCGCCGGCGCCTGGAGGGCGCGGCCGTAGGAGAAGGACAGCTGCCACGGATGCGGGCCGCGTGCATTCATCGCGTTCAGGTGAGCGGTCGCGTCCTCGTCGGACTGGCCGCCGGAGAGGAAGACGATCCCCGGCACCGCGGAGGGCACGTGCTTGGAGAAGCAGTGCAGCGTCCGCTCGGCGACCTCGTCGGCTCCGGCTCGCTCGGCGGCGTCGTAGCCGGAGAGCACCATGTTCGGCTTGAGCAGTGTCCCCTCGATGTCGACGCGCTGGTCGAACAGTTCGGTGAAGACAGCAGCCAGCACGCGCGACGTGACGACGAGGCTGCGCGCGATCGTGTGCGTCCCGTCCTGGAGCACCTCCGGCTCGACGATCGGCACGATTCCGGCCTCCTGGCAGAGCGCCGCGTAGCGCGCCAGCGCGTGCGCGTTCGTCCAGATCGCGTACTCGCTCGGGTTCGTGTCCGAGATCGTGTAGACGGCCCTCCACTTCGCGAAGCGGGCGCCGAGCCCTCGGTACTCCTCGAGCCGCGCCCGCAGGCCGTCCAGGCCCTCGGTGACGGTCTCACCGTCGGCGAGCGCGAGCGGCTTTGCGCCCTTGTCCACCTTGATCCCCGGAATGATGCCCTTCGAGGCGAGCAGCTCGGGGAACGGCGTGCCGTCGTCGGCCCTCTGGCGGATCGTCTCGTCGAAGAGGATGACGCCGCTGATGTACTCCTCGACGCCGGGCGTCGTGAAGAGGAGGTTGCGGTACGCCTGGCGCGACTGCTCGGTCGACTCGACCCCGATCGAGTCGAAGCGCTTCTTGATCGTCCCGTCGCTCTCGTCCGCGGCGAGGATGCCCTTTCCCTCGGCGACGAGCGCGCGGGCGGTCTCGTGGAGCTCGGTGTCGGACATGTTTGTGGTCTCCTCGTGTTGGCTCTCTCTCGCTCGATTATCCCCGCAACCCCCGCGCGACGCGCCCGGTAAAATCCGCAGCGCAGGCGGACGTAGCTCAGTTGGTAGAGCACTGGCTTCCCAAGCCAGGTGTCGCGGGTTCGAGTCCCGTCGTCCGCTCTCCCACCGCGAACGCCCGCACCTCGCGCGGGCGGTAGGAGCTGCGGCTCAGCCGAGAGCGGCGGTGCGCGCCCGCATCGCCGCCTCGATCTTCTCGGCGATCGCCGGATGTGCCTGCTGAAGGCGCCGGAACTCGGTACCGAAGAGGACGAGGACCTTCGTCTCCGAGGTGGTCGTGACCGTGGCCTGCCGGCGTCCCTCGCCGAGCAGGGCGAGCTCGCCGAAGAAGTCGCCTGCGCCCAGCGTCGCGATCTCGTTGTCGCCGGCCGTCACGACCGCCGTGCCCGCCGCGAGGAGGAAGAAGGAGTACCCGGACGCACCCTCGCCGACCAGGCGGACGCCGGAGCCGACGGTCTTCGCCTCGAACCAGGCGGCGAGCACGCGGAGCTCCGTCTCGGCGAGCCCTGCGAAGAGCGGGTGGGCGTTCAGATCCTCGACAGTGGCGGCGGCCATGACGATCGGAAACCTATCCGGAAGCCGCCGCCGCGGTCAGGGGCCGCCACCACCCGGTCACCCGTTGGTCACCGGATCGAGACCACGGCGCAGCGGTCGTTCCGGTCGCGACGCGGGTCGCCGCGGCGATCCCGGCCCGGCGGTCGAGGTTCCCGCGACGCGGCGGCCGCGCCGCAAGCGAGGATGTGCGCGTGAAGCTCGTCGTCGTAGGGTGCTCTCCCGCCTGGCACAACCCCGGCAGCGCCCAGTCGGGCTATCTCGTGGAAGGCCCGGGCCGGCTTCTGCTCGACTGCGGGCCCGGCGTGCTCGCGCGGCTCCGGGAGCGCGACGGCTGGCCGCGTGTCGACGCCGTCGTGATCACGCATTTCCACCTCGACCACTGGGGCGATCTCGTGCCGTGGGCGTTCGGCGCCCGCTTCGGTCCCGGACGTCAGGCCCCCTCGCCGGAGCTGTGGCTCCCGCCGGGCGGCAGCGAGACGCTCCGGCACTTCACCTCCGAGCTGAGCGCCGATCCCCTGTTCGAGGCCTTCTCGGTCCGCGAGTACGCCGAAGGCGAGCCCTTCAGGGCCGCCGGATTCGAGATCGCCGCGACGCGGGTGCCGCACTACGACCTGCTGACGTTCGGGATCCGCGTCCACGACGGCGAGGCGACGCTCGCCTACTCCGGCGATTCGGCGCCGTCGGCGGCGCTGGCCGAGCTCGCTCGCGCCGCCGACCTCTTCCTCTGCGAGGCGACGCTGGCCGAGCCCGAACCGGCCCTGCGCGGGCACCTCACCGCCGACGAGGCGTTCGCGGCGTTCCGCGAGTCCGGCGCGAAGCGGCTGCTGATCGTCCACCGTCCGGTGGAGCTGCCGCTCGACCCCGCCCTCGAGCGCGCCTGGGACGGGTACGAGACCACGCTCTGACCCCCGGGGGAGCGGGGGAGGGCGCGGGGCGAACGGGCGGCCGAGCTCTAGCGTTCCGGCCAGGCGTCGGCGAGCCGCCGCCGGCTCTCCGCGAGGTGCTCGGGGACGACTCGGACGTCGGCGAGCACCGGCATGAAGTTCGTGTCGCCGCCCCAGCGTGGGACGACGTGGACGTGGCCGTGGTCGACGATGCCGGCGCCCGCGACCCGGCCGAGGTTCCAGCCGACGTTGAATCCCTCGGGCGCGTAGACGGCGCGCAGCGCCTCGATCCCGGCGACTGCGAGCAGGTGCACTTCGCGGGCCTCCGCCTCGTCGAGGGCGTCGAAGCCGGCGCCGTGGCGGTACGGCGCGACCAGCAGGTGCCCGGAGGCGTAGGGGAAGCGGTTGAGGAGCGCGAACGCCAGCTCGCCGCGGTGCAGCACCAGGCCGTCGACGTCGGCCGCCGCCGCGGCCCCGCAGAAGACGCAGCCGTTCTGCTCGTCCGCGTGCTGGACGTACTCGAGCCGCCACGGTGCCCAGAGGCGCTCCAACCCTAGAGCCAGCGCCTGTAGCGGAAGAAGCCGAGCATCCCGACGATCGTGACGACGAAGAGCCCGATCGTCACGAGGAAGCCCCCGCTCGAGTCGAAGCCCGGGAAGTGGACGTTCATCCCGAACACGCCGGTCAGGAAGGTGAGCGGCAGCATCACGACGCTGAAGATCGTGAGCACGTAGAGGATGTCGTTCTGCTGATGCGAGATGAGGGACTCGTTCGTGTCCTCGAGGGCCTCGACGACCTCCTTGTAGTTGTCGAGCAGGTCCCAGATGCGCTCGCTCGCGTCGACGATGTCGTCGAAGTAGAGCTCGAGGTCCTCGGGCAGGAAGCGCTCGACGTGGCGCTCGAGCTGGCGCAGCGTCGGCCGCTGCGGCTTGATGATCTTGCGGTAGGAGATGATCTCCTGCTTGACCTTGTGGATGTCGCGAACGAGCTCCTTCGCGTTGCCGGCCTCCCCGATCTCCTCGTCGATCTGCTCGAGCTTGAAGCCGATCTTGTCGAGGATCGGGAAGCAGTAGTCGTAGAGGTCGTCGAGCACCTCGTACATCAGGCGCCCCGAGCCGCGCGTGAAGAGAGAATGCCGCAGCTCCTCGCTCTCGCCCGCGCGACGGAAGAGCAGCGACACCGGCCGCAGGTCGACCGTCGGCAGCGTGACGAGGTAGTCGGGGCCGAGGAAGACGTCGAGCTCGCCGGCGTTGAGGCGTCCGACCGACTTGTCGTAGACCGGGAAGTGGAGGACGGCGAACAGATAGCCGCCGACCGGGTCGTCGGCGTAGACGTCCACCTTCGGCCGCTGCCGCCGCGACATCACGTCTTCGATGTCGAGCGGGTGCCAGCCGAAGCGGCTCGCGAGGAGCTGCGCCTCGTCCTGCGTCGGAGTCTCGAGGTGGATCCAGGTCAGGCCGTCGGCGTTGAGCTCAACGAGCCGCGGCCGTGCGGCGACCTCGGGCGACCCCGCAGGCGTGCCGACCCGGCGCGTCCGGATGCGCGGCAGGCTGGGCATCGGTACTGAGGGGGTCAGGGGTCGCCAACGCGGTCATGTTCGCCATGGTACCCCGAACCACCTGCCGGCGGCCTGGAGGAGATAGACCTCGCGCGGCAAATCGGGGGTCGAGGCTGCGGAGTGCCCGCGGAACGGCCTCACGGCCCGCGAGCCTGGCGACGGCTAGACTGACTGCCCCGAGCGCCCGTAGCTCAGGGGATAGAGCGCGCGCCTCCGGAGCGCGAGGTCGCAGGTTCGATTCCTGCCGGGCGCACTGACTGATCCGCCGTCGGCAATGTGAAGACGGATAGATCTCGTCGCGGCTTTGGGGCCGAGCGGACGCACCGGTGGTACTATTGTCACCTCGGCGCCTTATCGATCGGCGCTGCAGCTTGCTGGCGAGGGCCAAAGTCTCTGGTTGTCGCGGATGGTCCGTCCTGAGCAGAAACAGGCCGGAACACGTCGGCCGGCAGGTCGTGGTCGGCGATCAAGCTCACGCCAGGGGGACCCATGGCGCCTTCCATGTTCAAGTACAGGCCGGACGCGAGACGCGTCCGCTCCCGCGCCACCTGGGCGACCGCCCTGGTCGCGCTGTTCGTGCTCGGGATGCTGGTCACGCTCGTCGGCGGTGCCGCAGCGGCGCCGACAGCCGTGTCATTGGGGACCGCCAAGAGCTTTGCGGTCCTGGCCGGCACCGGCATCACCAATACCGGGGCAACGACCGTCAACGGTGACCTCGGCACCTACGCGACCACGACGATCAGCGGAGCCGCGTCGCTGACCGTGACCGGGACCAACCACGCCGGCGACGCCGTCACCCAGCAGGCGAAGATCGACCTCACCACCGCCTACAACCAGGCGGCCGCCGAACCGTCCACTTCCACGATCTCGGCCGACCTCGCCGGGCGGACGCTGGTGCCGGGCGTCTACAGCTCCGCCTCCTCGCTCGGGCTGACCGGCAACCTGACCCTGGACGGGGGCGGCGACCCGAACGCGGTCTTCGTGTTCCAGGCCGGTTCGACGCTGAATATCGCCTCGTCGAGCACGGTCACGCTCACAAACAGCGCCCAGGCCTGCAACGTCTTCTGGCAGGTCGGCAGCTCGGCGACGCTCGAGGCAGGCTCGCACCTCGTCGGCAGCGTGCTCGCGCTGACCTCGATCACGGTGAAGACGGGAGCGACCGTCTCGGGGCGCGTGCTCGCCCGTAACGGTGCGGTCACCCTCGACACCAACACGATCACCAAACCGACCTGTGCAGCAGCACCAACAACCACCCGCAACGCACCACCGCGGCAACGACCACCGCCGCGGCGACGACCA
This sequence comes from uncultured Actinomycetes bacterium, assembly GCA_963746895.1. GTDB lineage: Bacteria > Actinomycetota > Thermoleophilia > Gaiellales > Gaiellaceae > Palsa-739. The sequence continues at coordinate 12,074 of CAVVDI010000009.1, forward strand.
CCGCTGCGGCCCCGAACACCTCGGCCGCGGACGCAGCGGCCCAGGCAGCGGCGGCGAAGGCTGCTGCGAACCAGGCGGCGGCGGCGGCAGCGGCGGCGAAGAAGGCAGCCGCCGCGGTCAACGCCAAGGCGGCAGCGGCAGCGGCGGCGACGGCAGCGGCAGCGGCGGCGAAAGCCCAGGCCGCGGCGGTCACAGCAGCGAAGCTGGCCGCAGCGGCGAAGATCACGACCGCCAAGATCGCTGCAGCCAAGGCAGCCGCGGCGGCGAAGGCGGCCAAGGTCGCGGCAGCGAAGGCCGCAGCCTCGGCAAGGATCGCAAAGGCGCAGGCAGTACGCAGCCCCGCCAGGCCGGCCCGAGTTTCCGTCGGGTTTACCGGCTGAGCAGCGCCGAGAGGCCATGCTTCCGTTGATGCACCGGGGGCGGGCGGCACTGCCGCCCGCCCCCGCCTCGATCCTGTCGGTAGGCGCCGCGGTCGTCGCGGCGCTCGTCGCGGCGCCGACAGGCCCGGCAACGGCAGCGCCGGGCCGGGGCCCGGTCGTGCGACCCACTCAGGCGTTGGCGATTCTGCGCGATTCGCACGCCGCGAGGTCGGCGCCCGCCGTGCACGCTGTCCTGCTGCAACGGGTGCGCGCGAAGCGGCCGCTCACCGGTCAACGTACCGTGCTCCCGGTAATCGGGCACAGATCCGGCGGCGACGGAGTCGGCTGGCTGCACGTCAGGCTGCCCGGGCGCCCGAACGGACATACAGGCTGGATCAGGCAACGGGGGACGGCTCGCTCGACGACGCAGTGGCATATCGTCGTCGAGACGTCCAGGCGACGCGTCACCGTCTACTGGCACGGCCGCCCGCTGCGTGTCTTCAGGGCGGTCGTCGGCAAGCGCTCGACCCCGACGCCGCCGGGCCAATTCTTCGTGGAGGAATCGATCGCGCTGCGGCCCACCGACGTAGGCGCGCCGTTCGCGCTCGCCCTGAGCGCCCGCTCCGACGTCTTGCAGACGTTCGATGGCGGGCCGGGCCAGATCGCGCTCCACGGACTGACGAACATCGGTGGCGTCCTCGGCACCGCCGTCTCGCACGGCTGCGTGCGCCTCGCCGACGACGCGATGCGCTGGCTCGTCGTCCGCATCGGCCCCGGCGTGCCGGTCACCATCAGACGCTAGGCCCGGCGCCTCGAAGGAGCCGGGTAGCGTCGGCCGCGGAGGCCGTCGATGTCGCTCGGCCCTCGCCGGCCGTTGCCCTGCGACGGCCCGTGCTCCGAGCCGCCCGCGATAGTCGGTCGGTGTCCCGGACCGTGGTCGCCGCTGTCCCGCTCGTCCTCGTTCCCGCTCTCGGTGCGCTCCAGGGCGGGTTCCATCCGGACACCTGGGTGTGGGCGGGCGCGCTGGCCGCGTGGGCCGGCGCGTTTGCCCTCGCGGTCGGCGCCGGCGCGCTCTCGTTGCGGCGGGAGTGGCCGTGGGTCGTGCTCGCGCTCGCGCTTCTGCTCTGGACGCTGCTCTCGACGCTGTGGTCGGCGGAGCCGTCGCAGTCGCTCCTGGAGGCCCGGCGGACGGTCGTCTACGCAGCCGTTGTGCTCGCCCTCGTCGTGCTCGCGCGCGGCAGCGCCTCGTGGACGCTCGTCAACGCGACCCAGGTCGCGGTCACCGCGCTCGTGGTCTACGCGCTCGGGCGCTACCTCCTCGAGCCGCGACGCATCGACCTGTTCGAGGGGGCGCAGCTCTCGCAGCCGCTCGGGTACGCGAATGCGGTCGGCATCCTGGCCGCGATCGCGTTGCTGCTGTCGCTTGCACCGGTCGTAGAGGCGAGGCGGACCGCGCTCCGGGCCGGCGCGGCGGCGACGATGCCACTGCTGGGGCTCGCCCTCGAGCTCACCGGGAGCGACGCGTCCTGGCTCGCGCTCGCGGTCGGGGCGATCGCTCTCGTCCTGCTCCACCCGGCGCCGTCGTTGCTGCTGCGGCCCGGGTTGGCCGTCGTGCCACCGACTGCCGCCGCCATCTGGGTCGGCCACACGAGCCGGCTCGCCGAGGCAACCGCAGAGCCCCGCCTCGCGGGCTGGCTCGTCGCGGTCGTCGGGCTCGCCCTTGCCGCGGCCGCGGCGGCCGGGGTCGCCGCGGCCGGCCCGCGGACATCCGCCGGCCGCCGTGTCCGGAGAGAGGCAGTGGCCGCCCTCGCGGCCATCGTGCTCGCGGCCGGCGGGACGATCGCCGCTGTGCATGCCGGCGCCACCGAGCCGCGCAGCTCCTACTACCACGTCGCCTGGCTCGAGTACCGGGCGCACCCTCTGCTCGGGACGGGGGCGGGCACCTTCGGGCGGTACTGGCTCCGTCGAGGCTCCCCTGCACGCTGGGGAGGCGCCCTCGACGCGCACTCGCTCTATCTCGAGACGCTCGCCGAACTCGGGCCGGTCGGGCTGCTCCTGCTCGGCGGCTTCCTGCTCTTCCCACTCCGGCACGCCCTGGCGAGCCGTCGCGTCGCCGGGGTGCCCGCCGCGGCGGGCGCGACGGTCGCCTTTCTCGTTCACAGCGGCCTGGACTGGGACTGGGAACTGCCGGCCGTCGTCGTCGCCGCGCTCGCCTGCGCCGCCGGGGTCGCGCTGGCCGAGCCGGCGGAGGCGGCTGAGGGACGACCGGCCCTGCCGCGATGGGGGCGAGCAGGCGCCCTGGCTGCGGCGCTGCTGCTCGCCGCCGCGGCCATCGCCGGTGCGCGAAGCTCGACCGAGCCGTCCGCCGCGCGGCGCACGAGCGGGGTTCCGTCCGGCAGAACCCCGCTCGTTCACCCCGGGAGGCCGATGCCCTAGACGAGCAGGGCGCTAACCGTCCTTGCCCTGATTGCCGTGGCCCTGATTGCCCTGGTCATGGCCGTTGTTGCCGTGGCTCTTGCCGGAGTCGGCATGCGAGGACGCGCCATGGCCGTGGCTCTTGCCGTGGTTGTGCTTCGACAGAGACTGCTCGGTGCCGTCGCAGGCGCCGAGGTGGTCACCGTGGCGCTTGTGAGCCGGCCAGGCCCGTGCGGAGACCCGGATCGTGTGCGCCGGATGCTTCCGCGAATGCGTCGCGTGACAGATGGTGATCTTGTACTGATACTGCGCCGAACTCGAGTACTCGGACGCAGACGCGCCGGTCCGAGCCAGCGCAGGCGCCCCGAAGACGGCGAGCGGAAGCAGCAAACCCACCGTCACCGCCAGTCCCGCCAGCAGCCGCCCACTCGCCTCGCGCCTCAGCCGTCCCATCATCGGCATCGACCCCCTTTTCCGTCGGTTTGTGCGCGGTCCCACACCACCGCAGATTCCTGATCGGCAGGAACCTTGCGCTCCGACAGACCCGAACGGGGAAAGCTCACCCCTCTACTCCGGCCGCAGCGAGCGGACGCGTTCGCGGCGCCGGGCGTGCGCCGCCCGCACGAGCGGCTCCACGAGCACGGCGAGCAGCGCCACGACGAGCACGTTCCGCGCCACGACGACCCAGTCGACCCAGGCGTGGGAGAACGTCCAGTACTCGCCCTGGCGGTACGGCTCGAAGATCTGGGTCACGCCCAGGATCGCCACGAGCAGCACCGTCGCGCGGACACCGACCCGGCCCCCGAGGAGAGGTACGAGCGGGATCAGCCACACGAGGTACTGCGGCGAGAACACCTTCGAGAAGACGACGTACGCGACGACGGCCGCCGTGACGCCGAGCACGAGCTCGTCCTTGCCCCGGGGCGAGCGGAGCCACAGGACGAAGACTCCGACGAGCGCGAGGACCGTCAACACCGAGAGCATCCGCGACGACCGCGTGCGGGCCGGGGCCGGTGAAGTTGCGCGACCCCGCCGACCACACCGCATGCAGGCGGTAGCCCGCCAGATGATGCGCGCCGACGAAGAACGAGGAGGCGATGCTCTCGACCTCGAGCGGCCGCCGCGCCTCGCGCTGGACCGCCCAGGAGATCCCGTGCGGGCCGAGGATCGCGAACGGGCCGACCACCGCCGCGACGACGGCGACGGCCGTCCCCGTCCCGAGCGCGACGCCGCGCCAGCGTGCACGCCGCCAGAGCTCGACCAGGGCGAACGGGATCAGCAGGGCGGGGAACACCTTCGCGGACGCGCCGGCCGCCGCGAGGGCGCAGGCCGCGACGCCGCGACCGGCGAGCAGGGCCGCGAGCGCGGCCACGGCCAGGAGAGCCGGCCACCAGTCGTAGTGGAAGAACGCGATCGGCCCGAGGATGCCGGAGCCCGCGCCGCCGACCGCGAGGGCCCACCAGGCACGACGGCGCGACGCGCCGAGGTGGAGCAGGGCCTGCGCCATCGCCCACAGGCACGCCAGCTGGAGGACGAGGATCTCCGCCCGCAGCCAGTCGAAGTACGTGCCGTGGTAGCCGGCGAGCTTGTGGAGGTAGACAGGGACGACGAACGTCGGCAGCGCGCCGGGCGGATACTCGATCTGGAAGTCCCGGTAGGGCACCTGGTGGCTCGTCATCAGGCTGCCCCAGACCTCGTAGAGGCGCGCGTCCCCGAGGAGCCACTGCGCGAAGACGTGCACCCACGAGATGACCGCCCACGACCCGACGGCGAGCAGCGCTCCGGCGAGCAGCGGGCCGCGCAGCTCGCGCACCGCCCTCACGCGGCCGCCCTCCGGGCGAGGCGCCGCGGAACCGCGAACGGAGCGGTGGCGGCGACGGCGGCGACGAGCCAGGCGAAGAGGAGCCAGTTCAGGACCTCCTCCGGCGGAAAGGAGAGCCCGGTGTACCAGGCCTGCACGCCGAACGGCAGCGGCGGGCCCGCCGAGCTGAGCCAGAGCGTCAGCACGAGCGACGCGAGTGCGGGCCGCGCTCCCGGGAGGGGCGATGCTCCCGAGCGGGCCCAGGCGCAGAGCTGCGGGACGCAGAGGACGAGAAACGCGAGGCGGTAGTCGAAGTTGCTCCCGAAGACGTAGGAGCCGGCGTAGATCGAGGCACCTGCCCAGAAGGCGTCGAGCCGCAGCCCACCCGGAGCGTCGACGGGGCGGACACCGCGGAGCAGGATCGCCGCTCCGACCAGGCCGAGCGCAAGCAGGCCGAGCCGCAGGTACCTGACCTCGTTCGGGCTCTGCGCCCAGGCGACGCCGGCGTCGTGCAGGGCCTGGACCGCGACGCCGGCGCCGTACGAGTACGCCACCTCCCGCGGGATCACCGAGCGCAGGGTGCGGATGTCCGAGAGCGTCGCCAGCCCGTAGGCGATCAGCAGCGCGACGCCGGCCGCCCCCGCCGCGAAGCGCCGGCGCTCCCGTGCGAAGAGCGCGAGCGCCGCCGCGGGGAACAGCTTGAGGACGCCGGCTGCCACCAGCGGCACCGCGGCCGCCCACGGCGACCGGCGCACGAGCAGCACCCCGGCGACGACGAGGGCGAACATCAGCAGGTCGGCGTTCCCGCGCTCGACGCCGAGCAACGTCGCCGGCGAGAGCAGTCCCGCGCCGTACACCGCCCCCTCGCCGAGCGTCAGCGGCCCGGCCACCGCCAGGGCGGCGAGGAAGAACAGGACGCCGATCGCCACCCCGAGCGGCACCGTGTCTCCCTGCCCGAGGCCGGCGTGCGAGAACCAGATCCACAGCCGCGGGTAGTTCGCGGCGCGGCGGATCCCGGTGATCTCGTGCGCGAAGGGGTCGCAGGGGTTGTACGGGAACGGGTCGACGCCTCTGCGCGAGCAGTCCCAGGCGGAGGTGACCGAGCGGAGGTCCTCGAACGAGAGCGCGCCGGGAGGGACCCCGACCGTCGCCCACGGGGTGGTGCCCGTCGCGCCGCGCACGCCGAGCAGCACCGCGAAGAAGACGATGACGGCAGTCGCTGCGAGCACCCGTCCGTCCAGGTGCGAGAGACGCCGCATCGGCACGAGACTAGCGAAGCCCTCGGCGCTGTTAGGTTCCGCCGGATGGAGGTCGCCGCGCACGTCGCCACGCTCGAGCTGACGGAGACGTTCGTCATCTCGCGCGGCGCCCGGGACACGGAGGACGTGGTCGTCGTCGAGGTCCGCCACTCGGGGGTCGCGGGCCACGGGGAGGCCGCGCCGATCGCGCGCTACGACGAGTCGGCCGCCTCCGCGCTCGCCTACGTGGAGGAGCACGCGGCTGCGCTCGGCAACGATCCCTTCGCGCTCGAGGAGGTGCTGGCGCGGCTGCCGGAGCGGGAGTTCGCGGCCCGGGCCGCGCTCGACGCCGCGCTCCACGACCTGCAGGGGAGGCTGCTCGGCCAGCCGGTGTGGCGCCTGCTCGGGCTCGGCCGCGCCGGACCGCCGACGACGTGGACGGTGTGGCTCGGCGATCCGGACGAGATGGCCCGGCGGGCCGAGCGAGCGCGCGGCCGCTTCCGGCGCCTCAAGCTCAAGCTCGGCGGCCGCGACGGGCTCGACGTCGAGCGCGTCCGCGCAGTGCGCGCAGCCGCCGGCGACCTGCCGCTGCAGGTGGACGTGAACGAGGCCTGGACGCTCGCCGAGGCACTCGACGCGCTGCCGCAGCTCGCGGAGCTCGGGGTCGACTACTGCGAGCAGCCGCTCCCCGCCGGCGATCCCTGCGGGCCGGAGCTGAAGGCCCGCTCGCCGCTCCCGATCTACGTGGACGAGGACTGCCACACGCTCGCCGACGTCGCCGCCTGCGCCGAGCGGGCGCACGGGATCAACGTCAAGCTCGCGAAGTCGGGCGGCATCCGCGAGGCGATGCGGATGGTGCACGCCGCCCGGGCGCTCGGGCTCGGCTGCATGCTCGGCTGCATGGTCGAGTCGGGCCTCGGCATCTCGGCAGCGGCGCAGGTGGCGAGCCTCTTCGACCACGTCGACCTCGACGGGAACCTCCTCCTCCGGCACGACCCGTGGCCCGGCGTGCAGTTCGCCGACGGCGTCCAGTGCCCCGCGGAGTCACCCGGCCTCGGCGTCTCCGCCGCGTGAGCGCGACGCGGTACCTGATCCTCGCCGAGGGGTTCTCGGGCGACCGCCACTACGGGAAGACGCTGCGCGGCGTGCTCCGCTACCGGCGCGACGACGTCGTCGCGATCCTCGACTCGTCCCGCGGCGGGGAGCTCGAGGACGGGATCCCGGTCGTGGCGAGCGTGAACGACGCGCTCTGCTTCGGCCCGACGACCGCGCTGGTGGGCGTCGCGACGCAGGGCGGCCGCTTCCCGCCCGCGTGGCTCGACCTGCTCGCGAGCTGCATCGCGAAGGGCCTCGACGTCGAGAACGGGCTGCACGTCTTCCTCGGAGACGACCCGGAGCTGGCCGCGCTCGCGGCGCGGCACGGCGTCGAGCTGCGCGACCTCCGGCGCCCGCCCGAGGACCTGTCGACCGCGACCGGCGCCAACCTCGACGTGCCCGCGACGATCGTCCTCACGGTCGGCTCCGACTGCGCGATCGGGAAGATGACCGTGGCCCTGGAGCTCGACCTCGAAGCGCGGCGCCGCGACCTGCGCTCGGTCTTCGTCCCGACCGGTCAGACCGGCATCGCGATCGCCGGGCTGGGGCATCTCGGTCGACGCCGTCGTCGCGGACTTCGTCGCGGGCGCCGCCGAGGCGCTCGTGGTCGAGGGCCACGAGCGCGGGGGAGACCTGCTCTGGGTCGAGGGCCAGGGCGCGCTCCTGCACCCGGTCTACTCCGGCGTCACGCTCGGGCTCTACCACGGCAGCGTCCCGCACCTGCTCGTCCTCTGCCACGAGGCCGGCCGGGACGAGATCGAGGGCGCCGGCGGTGGACCGCATCCCATCCCTCCTCTGAGCGAACTCGTCGACCTCCACGAGCGGCTCGCGCTGCCGGCCCGGCCGGCTCGGGTGGCCGCGATCTCCCTCAACACGAGCCGCCTCGGCGAGGAGGAGGCGCGCGCCGCAATCGCTGCAGCCGAGCGGGATACCGGCCTGCGCGCGGGGGATCCGGTGCGCTTCGGCGCCGCGCCGCTCGTCGACGCCGTGCTCGCCGCGGCAGGGCTCGCGCCCCCCGACGGCGAAGGGGAGAGTCCGCCGAGCGCTCTCTAGGCTCCGGCCGCCTCGGCCGATGCCGAGGAACTGTCAATCGGGCGAAACGAGGGCACACGGTGAAGAGGGTTCTTGTCGCGGCCGCTGTCGCGGCCGCGTTGACGGCGGTGGCCGGCGCCGGCGCGGCGACCGGCGGGGGCGGCCGTCACGGAGGGCACGCGAAGGCGAGCGCGGCGACGCTGCTCGCGGCCGCGCCGCTCAACTGGGGCGTCGCCGACGACGCGGCGAAGTACGCGGACGACGGCGGAGCGTGGTTCTACGGGCAGATGGCCGGTGCGAACCTCACCGAGAACCGCTGGACCCTGACCTGGGATCCCACCGACCCGACCGCGATCAAGGAGCTGCCGTTCCTCGAGCGGGCCGCACCGGAGGCCCAGGCCGCCGGCATCCACGTCGTGCTGGCCCTCTACGGCCTCGACCCGAAGAGCCACGACCCCGCGACCTTCTGCGACTGGGCCGCGAAGGTCGCGACGACGGTCGCGCAATGGGGCATCCACGACTACATCGTCTGGAACGAGCCGAACGGCCCGCTCTACTGGCAGCCGCAGAAGGACGCCGGCGGCCGCGACCTCGCCGGGCCCGCCTACGAGGCGCTGCTGGCGGCCTGCTACGACTCGCTCCACGCCGCCGACCCGAACGCGAACGTGATCGGGATGGGCCTCGCTCCGCGGGCCTCGGCGATCAAGCACGCGAACGAGCCGCTCGTCTTCCTGCGCGACGTCGGCAGGGCGTACGTCGCCTCGGGGCGGACGGCTCCGATCATGGACCAGCTCGCGCTGCATCCGTACCCGAACCCGAACTCCCCGGTGAAGGGCTCACCGCCCGATCGCGGCTACCCGAATCCGGACGAGTTCGGCATCCCCGACATGAACCGCGTCAAGCAGGCGGTCTACGACGCCTTCCACGGCACGGGGCAGCCCACCACCGTCGACGGCCTCACCTTCCGGCTCGACGAGGTCGGCTGGCAGACCGACACGACCGCCTACCCGCAGTACATCGGGACCGAGAACGCCCGCCCGCCCGGGGCGCCGTGGCCGGTCGACGAGCGGACACAGGCCCAGTACCTGACGACGATGGCGAGCACCTACTTCGCCTGCGACCCGACGATCACCGACGTCGAGCTCTTCCTGCTCGTGGACGAGCGCTACCGCGACGGTCGTGACGAGACCGGCATGCTCGTCGGCGGCGGTTGGCAGAGCGGGCTGCTGACCGCGGGCGGCCAGGGCGTCTCGACCCCGAAGCTCGCCTACGCGGCGGTCGGCCCGGTGTTCGGGGCGGGCCGCGCCGCGTGCACGACCGGAGCCGTCACGTGGACGCCCGGCTCGACCGACTCGTCCAGGAACAGCAGCGCGCTGACGACAGCGCCCAACCTGAAGGCGAAGGCCATGAAGCGGTGCCGGAAGCTGAAGAACAAGGCGAAGCGCCGCCGCTGCCTGGCCGCCGTCCGGAGGACGTACCGGGGCTAGAGGCGTGCCGCGCCGGCGCCTTGACACGAACACGCGTTCGCCGTACCATGACGAACACATGTTCGCGAAGCTTCTCCTCCTGCTCGCCGCCGCGGCGCTCGTCGTCGGCATGGCGGCCCGCACCTCGCACGGCGCCGGCCCGGAGCGGGCGTACGTCGTGAAGCCGTCCGACACCCTGTGGTCGATCGCCGAGCGCAGCTACGCAGGCGACGTGCGGGAGGGCGTCTGGAAGCTCGAGCAGCGGAACCACCTCCCCTCGGCGACGCTCGTCCCGGGTCAGCGGCTCGTGCTGCCGGGCGGCTAGCCCGTCGCCTGCGGCACGTCGATGCCGCTGACGTAGACCTTCTCGCCACGGAAGAGCCGCTGCTCCTGGTCCCAGGGAAACCAGATCACGACCTTCCACTCGAGGCGCTCGCCGGTCGGCTCCACGCCGAGCCACGGCGCAGCGTGCGTGGCGGAGACATCCGCCTCCTCGCAGACGCCCTGCGGCCCGATGACGATGTCGGTGAGGTCGAAGCGGATGTCCGGGAACGCGGTCAGCAGCTGCGTGTAGAAGCCGGCGGCGCCCTCGTGGCCCTCCCAGCGGTGGCCGCTGCCGGCGATCTCGTAGACGCAGTCGGGCGTCAGGGTCGAGATCAGACCTGGCAGGTCGCGTGCATCCTCGGCGATCGAGTGGCGCTTGTAGAGCTCGCGGATCTCCTCGTAGAGCGCCGGTGAGATCTCCCGCCGGTAGACCTCGAGCACGGTCGGGTCGGCCATGCGCGGGAGCGTATCGCGGGCGCTCCTAGAATCGAGGGACCGTGGACCTCGACCTCGTCTTCCTCGGCACGTCCGGCTCGATGCCGACGGCCCAGCGCGCCCCCGCCGCCTTCCTGCTCCGGCGCGGCGGCGAGCGACTGCTCTTCGACTGCGCGGAGGGGACGCAGCGGCAGCTGCAGCGCTCCTCCGCCGGGCTGCCCGAGCTGGAGGAGATCTTCCTCACCCACTTCCACGCCGACCACTTCCTCGGCCTCCCGGGAATGCTGAAGACGTTCGCGCTGCGCGGGCGCGCCGAGACGGGCGTCACCGTCTACGGTCCCCGCGGGCTGAAGGACCTCTTCGCGCGTCTCCGCCCGTTCGTCGGCCGACTGCCCTATCCGCTCACGCTCGTGGAGCTCGCGCCGGGCGAGACGCTCGAGCGCGGCGAGTACCGGATCGAGCCGTTCTCCGTCGAGCACGGCGTCTCCGCGCTCGGCTACGCGCTCGTCGAGAAGCCGAGGGCCGGGCGCTTCGACGTCGACACGGCCGACGTGCTCGGCGTCCCGAACGGTCCGGAGCGCGGGCTGCTGCAGCGGGGTGTGCCGGTCTCCCTCCCCGACGGGCGCACGATCGCACCGGACGACGTCCTCGGCGAAGCCCGGCCGGGACGCACCGTCGCGCTCACGGGCGACACCGCGCCCTCGCCGTCGGTCGTGCAGGCGGTCCACCGGGCCGACCTCCTCGTCCACGAGGCGACGTTCCTGGCGGACGAGAAGGAGCGCGCGCGAGAGACGCTCCACTCCACCGCGGCCGAGGCTGCCGAGGTGGCGCGGCTCGCACAGGTGAGGCTGCTCGCGCTGACGCACGTGTCGACGCGCTACTTCGGGCCGGAGCTGGCCCGCGAGGCGCGGGAGACGTTCGCCGAGACGGTCGTCCCGCGCGACTTCGACGTCATCGAGGTGCCGTTCCCCGAGCGGGGCGAGCCGCGGCTCGTCAAGGGAGGGGCGCGACCCGAGCGCGCGCAGCCGCAGCGCCGACGGCGAGGAAGCGCCTATGATCACGCCCGGATGAGCGGAATGGTCCAGCTTGCAACCGCCGGCGACGTCGCCGAGGCGGAGGAGATCCAGGAGATCCTCCGCAACACCGGGATCGAGTCGGTGATCGAACAGGCCGACGAGGACGACGCGGTCAACGTGCTCGTCCCGGAGTCGGAGCTCGAGTCCGCGCAGGAAGCGATCGAGGCGCTGACCGAGCCGGACGACCCGATCGCCGAGCCCTAGCGCCGGGGCCCGGGTGCCGCGCGTGCCGGACTTCCGCGCCCGGGCCGCCCGTTACGACGAGCTCCGTCCTGCCGATGCGGGCTGGTGGGAGGTCTTCGAGGTGCTCGTGCGGGAAGCCGACCTGCGCGGCCGGCGCGTGCTCGAGGTCGGCTGCGGCACGGGACAGCTGTCCGCGGCACTCGCGGAGCGAGCGGCAGCGCGGGTCTGGGCGGTCGACCCCGAGCTCGCGATGGTCGAGCTCGCGCGAGGGCGCGGCGTCGCCGCGAAGGCGGCGCCCGCGGAGTCGCTGCCGTTCCGCGACGGCTGGTTCGAGCGCGCGGCGATGCGTCTGGTCGTCCACCTGATCGACCACGCACGGGCGCTGCCCGAGCTGCGACGCGTGCTCGCGGGCGACGGCCGCGCGGCGATCGCGACCTTCGACCCGAGTCACTTCGACGGCTTCTGGCTGGACCGGCTCTTCCCCTCCGTCGAGGCGATCGACCGGGCTCGCTTCCCGGAGCCGCCCGCGCTCGAGCACGAGCTCCGCGACGCCGGCTTCGCCGCGACGCGGGTCGTCCGTCTGTCCCAGCGGCACGAGCTGAGCCGGGAGGCGGCACTCGAGCGGATCCGCGGCCGCCACATCTCGACGTTCGACCTCCTCGACGAGGAGGAGCTCCGCGAGGGGACGGAACGCGCGAGCCGCGAGCTCCCCGAACGGGTCGAGGTGCGCCTCGAGTGGGCGATCGTCGTCGCGGACGCGTGAGCAGGCGGGGTAGACGCAGCGCACGACGGCGGCGGCCTCGTGACGGCGGCGGCGGCCCTCCGTGACAGGGCATGCGCCGCTCTAGATCTGCCAGGCCCCGCCGCGGAGGATCGGCACGGTCGCGCCGCCCCTCGTCAGGCCGGTGACCGCGACCTCGTCCGAGCCGACCATGAAGTCGATGTGCACCGCGCTCTCGTTGATCCGCCCGATGTCGGCGGCCTCGCCGATCGGCGCCGCGTACCCGTTGCCGAGGGCCAGGTGGCTGGCCGCGTTCTCGTCGAGGAGCGTGGTGTAGAAGACCCGTCCGAGCTTGCCGATCCGGCTCTCGCGGTCGACCAGCGCGACCTCGCCGAGCCGCGACGCACCCGCGTCGACCGAGCAGCGCTGCCGGAGCGCGGCCGCGTTCGTGTCCGCGTCGATCTCGACCGCGCGGCCGCCCTCGAAGCGGATGCGGAGCCCGGTGACAAGCGACCCCGCGACGTCGAGCGGCTTCGTCGCGCTGACCACGCCCTCGGTCCGCTCGGGGTCCGGCGTCGTGTACAGCTCCTCCGTCGGCAGGTTCGGGACGTGCCGGACGCCGGTGCGCGTGGTCGAGGCGCCGCCCTCCTTCGCGAAGCGCGAGCCGGGGAGGAGGCCGACCGTGAGATCGGTGCCCGGGCCCTCGAAGCGCAGCGAGTCGAGGTCGAGGGCGTCGATCCGGCTCGCGACCTGCCAGATCTCGTCGAGGCGCTGCGTCCAGGCCGCCGCCGGATCCGGCTCGTCGAGGCGGCAGACGTGCTCGATATCGGCCCACAGCGCCTCGAGCGCGGCCTCCGGACCGCGATCGGGATAGACGAGCCGCGCCCACGACTCGATCGGGTACGGCGAGAGCGTCCAGGCAACCGAGCGATCGTCGATCACCTGCAGGACCTCCTCGAGCGACGGCAGCCGATCGAGCCCGGCGCGCGCGGGGTCGACGCCTTCCAGCAGACCGGGCGGCACGAGCGGGACGAGCACGATCCGGGCCGCAGCGAGCTCGCCGAGGTCGAGCATCCGCCTCCCGAGCCACGGCGCCACCCAGGCGAGCGTCTCGGCAGCCGCCAGCTCGCCGCGAAGCCGCTTCACGTGCGGGTCGAAGTACGCCACGTCGACGTAGCGGGCGCCGCGCCCGTAGGCGCGACGCGCGATCCGGTGCACCAGCGGCTGCGCCTCCGGCAGCGCCTCGACGGCGACGACCTGGCCCGGCTGGACGTTCGCGCCGAGCGAGACGATGAGGTCGGCGTAGCGGTCGAGCAGGTCGCTGTCCATCGGCAGAACCTACCCGCGGGCGAAGGACGCGGCGCCGGTGCTCGTGCTCGCGCCGCCGCCGTCCGCGGGCGCCGCTACAGTGCAGCCGACACGCGCCCCTTTAACCCGGTCCAGAGAGGCCGGAAAGGAGTCGGATGACGACGCACGCCCCCGTACCCTCGTCTGCCGCCGCGCCCTGCGGCCTCGGCTCGACCGAGCCGCCCGGAAGCGGAGGCGCCGGCGTCGCCGGTGTCGGAACGGAATGAGCGCCACGGAGGTTTCCGGGAAGCTGCTCCTCGACGCCGACGCGCTCTCCCGCACGCTCTCGCGCATCGCCCACGAGATCATCGAGGCCGACCCCGAGCTCGCCGAGGTCGCGCTCGTCGGCATCCAGACCCGCGGCGTTCCGCTCGCGCAGCGGCTCGCCCGCCTGATCGAGGAGCGTGCCGGCGAAGCGCCCGACCTCGGTGCCGTCGACATCACCTTCTACCGCGACGACGTCACCGTCCGGGGCGGGGAGGCGCCGCTCGCGCCGCAGCCGCTCGTGCGCGCCACGCAGCTCGACTTCCCGCTCGACGGGCGCACCGTGATCCTCGTCGACGACGTCCTCTACACCGGGCGCACGATCCGGGCCGCGATCGACGCCCTCTTCGACTACGGCCGCCCCGCGGCCGTCCAGCTCGCCGTCCTCGTCGACCGCGGCCACCGCGAGCTGCCGATCCGCCCCGACTACGTCGGCAAGAACCTGCCGACGTCGCGCGGCGAGCGGATCCAGGTGCAGCTCGTCGAGGTGGACGAGGTCGACGCCGTCCTGCTCGTCTCCAGCCCGGAGGAGGAAACCCGCTGATGACCAGCATTCGCCTCGTCAAGGACGAGCTTCGCCCGCCCGGCGATTGGGCTGCAAGCGTCGGAGGCCAAGGCACCGACGCGCGGCCGAAGGCCGCGGCAGCAGAGCCGCCCCGGACGCCGAAGCGCCACCTGCTCTCCGTCGCGGACCTCGAGCGCGACGACGTCGAGCGCCTGCTCGGCACCGCCCGCACCTTCGCCGCCTCGCTCGAGCGGCACGTGAAGAAGCTGCCGACGCTGAAGGGCCACCTCGTCGTCAACCTCTTCTACGAGTCGTCGACCCGCACGTCCTCGAGCTTCGAGCTCGCAGCGAAGCGGCTCTCGGCCGACACGCTCAACATCAAGTCGTCGGGCTCCTCGGTCGACAAGGGCGAGTCGCTGAAGGACACGGCGCTCACGCTCGGCGCCTACGACCCGGACGTGATCGTCATCCGCCACCCGCAGATCGGCGCGCCGCAGCTCGTCGCGCGGGTGACGGACGCCCACGTCGTGAATGCCGGCGACGGCAAGCACCAGCACCCGACGCAGGCGCTGCTCGACCTCTACACGATCCAGGAGGAGGTCGGCCGCCTCGAGGGGCTGCACGTCGCGATCGTCGGCGACGTCCTCCACTCGCGGGTCGCTCGCTCGCTGCTGCAGGCCTTCCGGCTCGTCGGCATCCACTGCACCCTCGTCGGCCCGCCGGCGCTGCTCCCGCGCGAGCTGCCGGCCGAGACGACGACCGACATCGGCGCGATCCGCGACGCGGACGTCGTGTACGTCCTGCGCATGCAGAGCGAGCGGATGCAGGCCGGAGCGAACTACGTGCCGAGCCTCCGCGAGTACAGCGCCCGCTGGGGGATCACCCCGGAGCGGCTGCGGCCCGGCCAGAAGGTGATGCACCCGGGACCGATGAACCGCGGCGTCGAGATCGACCCCCGCGTGGCCGACTCCGCCGACTCGCTCGTCACCACCGAGGTGCGGTCGGGGCTCGTCGTACGGATGGCCGTCCTCTACGACGTCCTCACCGGCGGCCCCGTCGGGGTTCGCGCGCTCGCGGCCGCGGAGGTGGCGTGATGCTCGTGGTCAGGGACGGCGACGGCGCCGACCTCGTCGTCCGCGGCGCGCGCGTGCTCGACCCGACCGAGGGGATCGACGCGACGCTGGACGTCCGCGTCGAGGGCGGCACGATCGTCGAGGTCGCGCCGCAGGTCGACGCCGCCGGGCAGCGCGTCGTCGACGGGACCGGGCTCGTGCTCGCACCCGCCTTCGTCGACCCGCACGTCCACCTGCGCACGCCGGGCCGGGAGGACGAGGAGACGATCGCGAGCGGGACCGCGGCGGCCGCCGCCGGAGGCTACTGCGCGATCCTCGCGATGCCGAACACCGACCCGGTCGTCGACTCGGCCGCCACGCTCGGCGCGCTGGTCGAGACGGCGCGGCGCGAGGCCGTGGTGCCGGTCGGCTTCCTCGCGGCGATCACGCGCGGCCAGCGCGGGGAGGAGCTGACCGAGATGGTCGAGCTCGCCGAGGCCGGCGCAGTCGCCTTCAGCGACGACGGCATGCCCGTCGCCTCGGCCGGGATGATGCGGCGCGCGCTCCAGTACGCGTCGATCACCGGCCGGCTGCTCGCGCTCCACTGCGAGGAGCCGACGCTCTCGAAGGACGGCCACGTCCACGAGGGAGTCGTCGCGGCGGAGCTCGGCTTCGCCGGCTATCCGTCGGTGGCCGAGTCGGTCGACGTCGAGCGCAACCTGGCGCTCGCGGCCTACGAGACGCAGCCGGTGCACGTTCTCCACCTGTCCGCAGCCGAGTCGGTCGCCGCGCTGCGACGGGCCCGCGAGGCGGGCGTCGCCGCGAGCGGGGAGGCGACGCCGCACCATCTCGTCCTCACCGACGAGGCGGTGCGCTCGCTCGACCCGAACGTGAAGATGAATCCGCCGCTGCGGGCCGAGCGCGACCGGCTCGCGCTGCTGACGGCGCTCCGCGACGGCACCATCGAGTGCGTCGCGACCGACCACGCACCGCACGCGGCACACGAGAAGGAGGTGCCGTTCGAGGCCGCCCCGTTCGGCGTCACCGGCCTCGAGACCGCGTTCGCGGCCCTCTACACGCACCTCGTGGAGCCGGGGCTGCTGCCGCTCGAGACGCTCCTCGAGCGGATGTCGGCGGGACCGGCTCGGATCTTCGGCCTCGACCGGCCCCGGATCGCCGCCGGGGCGCGGGCGAATCTCGTCCTGCTCGACCTCGAACGGCGCTGGCGCGTGGGGGACGAGCCGTTCCGCTCGCGCTCGCGCAACTCCTGGCTGCTCGGCGAGACGCTCACAGGGGCGGTCGCGCTGACGGTCGCCGCCGGGAAGGTGGCGTTCGAGCCGGCGGCGGTGGCGGCTTGACGCCCGAGCGGAGCCTCGGGCTACCTCGCCCTGGCGGACGGGACCGTGTTCCGCGGCGAGTCCGTCGCGGCCGAGGGCGTCGCGGTCGGCGAGGCCGTCTTCACGACCGGCATGTCCGGCTACCAGGAGGCGGTCACCGACCCGAGCTTCGAGGACCAGCTGATCTGCTTCACCGCGCCGATGGTCGGCAACTACGGCGTCGCCGAGGAGCGCTCGGAGTCGGCGGCGACGCACGCGCGCGCAGTGCTGATGCGCGAGGCCCGCGGGCCGGCGTGGACGGACTGGCTGCGCGGGCACGGGATCGTGGCGCTCAGCGGGATCGACACGCGCAGCCTCGTGCTGCGGCTTCGGGACGCCGGCTCGACGCTCGCCGCCGCCGTCGGGGGCGACCTGCCGGTGGAGGATGCGGTGGCGCGCGCAGCCGGGCAGCCGCCGATGCTCGGCCGCGCCCTCGTCGCAGGGGTCTCGACGGCCGAGCCGTACGTCCACGAGCGGGAGGGACGGGTGCGGGTCGCGGTCGTCGACTACGGCGTCAAGAACTCCGTCCTGCGGCGGCTCGCGCGGGCCGGCGCCGCCGTCACCGTCTACCCGCACGACGTCGACGCGGACGAGCTCGCCGGCTTCGACGGCGTCCTGCTCTCGCCGGGGCCGGGCGACCCCCAGCCGCTCGCGGCCGAGGCGAAGACCGTGGGCGAGCTGCTCGGCCGCACGAGCGTGCTCGGCATCTGCCTCGGCCACCAGCTGCTCGCGATGGCGACCGGGCACGAGACGTTCAAGCTGCCGTTCGGCCACCGCGGCTCCAACCACCCGGTGCTCGAGCGCAGGAGCGGTCGCGTCCTGGTCACGAGCCAGAACCACGGCTTCGCCGTGCGCGCGAGCGACGCCGTCGAGGCGACGCACCTCTCGCTCTACGACGAGACGGTCGAGGGGCTCGAGTTCCCCGAGCTCCGGGCTCGCTCGCTCCAGTTCCACCCGGAGGCCGGCCCGGGCCCGCACGACGCCTGGCCGCTCATCGAGCGCTGGGTCGACGAGGTCGCGGCGGCGCATGCCTAGGCGGACCGACCTCGAGAGCATCTGCATCGTCGGCTCGGGCCCGATCGTGATCGGCCAGGCCGCCGAGTTCGACTACGCCGGCTGCCAGGCGCTGAAGGTGCTGCGCGAGGACGGGTTCCGCACCATCGTCGTCAACTCGAACCCGGCCACGATCATGACCGACCCGGGCTTCGCCGACCGCACGTACCTCGAGCCGCTCGACGTCGACGGCGTCGCCGAGGTGCTGCGGATCGAGCGCCCCGACGCGCTGCTGCCGACGATGGGGGGCCAGACGGCGCTGAACCTCGCGCGCGAGCTCGCGACCGCCGGGATCCTCGAGGAGCTCGGCGTCGAACTGATCGGGGCGAAGCTCGACGTGATCGAGCGCGCCGAGGACAGGCTGCTCTTCAAGGAGGCGGTCGAGTCGTGCGGGTTGAAGGTGCCCACCTCGACGATCGTCACGTCGCTCGACGACCTCGAGGGAGTGGCGACGCCCGCCGTCGTCCGGCCCGCGTTCACGCTCGGCGGTCACGGCGGCGGCTTCGCGAACACGCCCGAGGAGCTGCGGCGCCAGGCGGAGATCGGCCTGCGCGAGAGCCCGATCGGCCAGGTGCTCGTGGAGGAGTCGGTGCGCGGCTGGGACGAGTTCGAGCTCGAGGTCGTCCGCGACCGCGTCGACAACGTCGTGATCGTCTGCTCGATCGAGAACCTCGACCCGATGGGCGTGCACACCGGCGACTCCGTCACCGTCGCCCCGCAGATGACGCTCCCCGACGAGGCCTACCAGGAGCTGCGCGACGCGGCGATCGCCGTCATCCGCGCCGTCGGCGTCGACACCGGCGGCTCGAACATCCAGTTCGCGCGAAGCCGCGAGACCGGCGACATGCGCGTGATCGAGATGAACCCGCGAGTCTCCCGCTCGTCCGCGCTCGCCTCGAAGGCGACGGGCTACCCGATCGCGAAGGTGGCCGCGAAGCTCGCCGTCGGCTACACGCTCGACGAGATCCCGAACGACCTGACCGGGACGACGCCCGCGAGCTTCGAGCCGACGCTCGACTACGTCGTCGTCAAGTTCCCTCGCTTCGCGTTCGAGAAGTTCCCCGGCGCCGACCGGACGCTCGGCACGCAGATGAAGTCGGTCGGCGAGACCATGGGGATCGGCCGCACCTTCGCCGAGGCGTTCCTGAAGGCGCTCCGCTCCCGCGAGCTCGACGCCGGCGCCTCGACGCCGTGGCAGACGCTCGCCGACGTCCCCGACGGCGTGCACCCGTTCTTCCAGGCCGAGATCGTCCGCATCCAGGAGATGCTGCTCGACGTGGCCGGGGTCGACGTCGAGTCGCTCGTCGCCGACGACTGGCTGCGCCTGAAGCGGCTCGGCCTCTCCGACGCCGACCTCGCCGCGGCCGCCGGAGTGCCCGAGGCCGCGATCCAGGCCCGCCGCCGCGCCTGCGGCGTCCGGCCCGCGTACCGGCGCGTCGACTCGTGCGCCGGCGAGGTCGAGGCGGCCTCGAACTACTTCTACTCGACCTGGGGCGAGGCCGACGAGGCGCCGCCCGGCGGGTCGCGGCCCCGCGTCGTGATCCTCGGCTCGGGCCCGAACCGGATCGGCCAGGGGATCGAGTTCGACTACTGCTGCGTCCACGCCGTCACGACCTACCGCGAGCTCGGCTACGAGGCGGTCATGGTCAACTGCAACCCGGAGACCGTCTCCACCGACTACGACACCTCCGACCGGCTCTACTTCGAGCCGCTCGACACGGAGGCGGTGCTCGCGGTCTGCGACCGGGAGCGGCCCGACGGCGTCGTGATCCAGTTCGGCGGCCAGACGCCGCTCAAGCTGGCGCGTTCGATCGAGGAGGCCGGCTACCGGATCCTGGGAACGCCCTACGACGCGGTCGATCTCGCCGAGGACCGCGAGCGCTTCGCCGGGCTGATGCGGGCCCACGACCTGCGCTCGCCGGCGTGGGGGATGGCCGCCTCGAGCGAGGAGGCCGTGCGGATCGCGAACGAGATCGGCTTTCCGGTGCTCCTCCGTCCTTCGTACGTCCTCGGCGGCCGTGCGATGCGGGTCTGCTACTCGGACGAGGACGTGCGCGAGGTGCCGGTGCTCGGCAGGGTGCTCGTCGACCGCTTCGTCGAGAACGCGGTCGAGGTCGACGTGGACGCTCTCTGCGACGGCGTCGACACCTACATCGCCGCGGTCATGCAGCACGTGGAGGAGGCCGGCGTCCACTCGGGCGACTCCGCCTGCGTCCTCCCGGCGCCCAGCCTCACGCAGGCGCAGACGGACGAGATCCAGCGGATCGTGCGCATCCTCGGCCGCTCCCTCGGCGTCGTCGGCCTGCTCAACGTCCAGCTGGCGGTGAGCGGCGACGGCGAGGTGTGGGTGCTGGAGGCGAACCCGCGCGCCTCGCGGACGGTGCCGTTCGTGAGCAAGGCCACCGGCGTCGAGCTGGTCAAGGCCGCCTGCCGCCTCTCGCTCGGCGAGCGGATCGCCGACCTGCGCCTCCCCGCCGAGCGCGCGCCGCGGCAGTGGAGCGTGAAGGCGGCCGTGCTCCCGTTCGCGCGCTTCCCGGGCAGCGACCCGGTGCTCGGGCCGGAGATGCGCTCGACCGGCGAGGTGATGGCCAGCGCGAGCGACCTGCCGACCGCCCTCGCGAAGGCGGAGCGGGCCGCCGGACGCGGCCTGCCGCGCGCCGGCGCGGTCTTCCTCTCGGTGCGGCCGCTCGAGCACCAGCAGGCCGTGCCGATCGCGGCGACGCTCGCCGGCCTCGGCTTCCGGCTCTACGCCACCGAGGGCACGGCTGCGACGCTCGGCGCGGCCGGGATCGAGGTGGAGGCCGTTCGCAAGCTGAGCGAGGCGGCCGACGGCGAGCCGACGGTGATCGACCTGATCCGGCGCGGGCGCTGCGACCTCGTGATCAACACGCCCGAGGGCCGGAACGCGCGCTCCGACGGCTACGCGATCCGGGAGGCGGCCCTCGGCCGCCGCGTCCCGTGCATCACGACGCTCTCGGGCGCGGCGGCCGCCGTGCATGCGATCGCGAACGCCCGCGCCGAGCAGGCGCTCTCGCTGCAGGAGCGGATCGGCGTCGAACGGCAGAGAACCGCGTGAGGCAGCAGCGGCTCCAGCGTCGCCGGCTCCGAGCGGGTCGGCCCGTACACGCTGCTCCGTCTGGAGCGCGGCGGGCTCGAGCCCGGGGCGCCGGGTCAGTTCTTCATGCTCGAGGCGCCGGGGCGGCTGCTGCCGCGGCCGCTCTCGCTCTGCCTGGCGCCGCCCGGCGAGCTCGCCTTCCTGATCGACCCGATCGGCCCCGGGACCGAGGCGCTCTGCGCCCTCGCGCCCGGCGAGAAGATCCGGGCCTTCGGCCCGCTCGGCCACGGCTTCCGGCTCGACGTCGCCCGGCCGCTGCTCGTGGGCGGCGGGATCGGGATCGCGCCCCTGCCCTACCTGGCGGAGGCGCTCGGGGGCGCGCCCGTGGTGCTCGGCTTCCGCGACTCGTCCTTCGCCGAGGCGGCGGCCCTCATCCCCGGCGCCGAGGCCTGCGTCGAGCCGACGCTGGTCACCGAGCTCATCCGCCCGGGCCACGACGTCCTCGCCTGCGGGCCCGAGCCGATGCTCCGCGCCGTGGCCTCGCTCTGCCCCGACGCGCAGCTCGCGTGGGAGGCGCCGATGGCCTGCGGCTACGGAGGCTGCTACGGCTGCGCGGTCACGATCGACGGTGAGCTGAAGCGCCTCTGCGTCGAAGGCCCCGTCCTCGCCGCGACCCGCGTGTGCGAGCGGGTGGAGGTCGCCGCGTGATGCTCCTGAACGCGAGCGGCTGCCTCGACGCGCTGGCAGCGCCCGGGATCGCGCGGCAGCTCGACGCCTTCGTGACGAAGACGATCACGCCGCTGCCCCGGGAGGGGAACGCTCCGCCGCGCATCGCCGAGACGGCGCACGGGATGCTGAACGCGATCGGCCTCGCGAACCCGGGGCGCGAGCGCTTCCTCGCCGAGCACCTGCCGCGGCTCCTCGACCTCGGCCCGACCGTCTGGGTCTCGGTCGGCGGCTTCTGCGCCGAGGACTACGCCGAGACGTGCGCCGCGCTCGACGGGATCGCGGCCGTCGAGCTGAACCTCTCCTGCCCGAACGTCGACGAAGCCGCCGACTCGGCCGCCGAGATCGTCGGCGCCTGCCGCGCCGCGACCGGGCTGCCGCTGTACGCGAAGCTGTCGGCCGCGCATCCGGACGTCGCCGCCGTCGCGCGGGCCGTCGCCGCGGCCGGCGCGGACGGCCTCTCGCTGATCAACACGCTGCGCGCCACCGCGCTCGACCACTCGCTGCAGCCGGTGCTCGCGCGCGGCAGCGGCGGTCTCTCGGGGCCGGCCCTCAAGCCGGTCGCGCTGGAGGCCGTACGCGCCTGCTACGCGGCGACGGGGCTCCCCATCGTCGGCATGGGCGGGGTCGAGACCGGCCGCGACGCGCTCGAGCTCGTCGCCTGCGGGGCCCTCCACGTGGCGCTCGGAACCGTCCTCTTCGCCGACCCGGATGCTCCAGCTCGGGTGCGTGCGGAGCTCGCCGCGGCCGCTGCCGACTCCGGCCTCGCCTCGCCCGAGGACGCGTACGGCCTCGCTCAGACCCCGAGAAAAGGCCTGGAAAGACCGGTAAGAGTCACTGCTTGAACCGATCGGCCTCGTTGGTAAGATCGGCCGGCCGTGGCCCTCTCGAAGATGCAGGCGCATGCGCCGGTCCGTTCCCTCGACCAGCGCATGGACGCCCTCAAGCGCGCCAACGACGTTCGCGTCCGGCGGGCCAAGCTCAAGAAGGACTTGAAGGACGGCAAGGTCCGGATCGAGCAGATCCTGGGCGCTCCGCCCGAGTACGTCTCGACCGCGAAGGTGATCGACATCCTGATGGCGGTGCCGAAGTTCGGCCGGGTCAAGGCGGCCCGCTTCCTGAACACCTGCCGGATCAGCCAGTCGAAGACGGTGGGCGGCCTCTCCGACCGGCAGCGCACGGAGCTGATTGGGCTCTTCGACCGGTAGCCGGCCCTCCGTCCTGGTCGTCACCGGCCCGTCCGGGGCCGGCAAGGGAACCCTGATCCGGGAATTGCTCGAGCGAATCCCCGACCTCGAGGTCACCGTCTCGGCGACGACGCGCGAACGGCGCCCGGGCGAGGTGGACGGGCGCGAGTACCGCTTCCTCACCCAGGAGGAGTTCCTCGCCCGCGTCCGGGCCGGCGAGTTCCTCGAGCACGTCGCCTACGTCTCCGGTCACCGCTACGGGACGCTGCGCTCCGAGCTGGAGCGGATCGCCGCGGACGGGCACGTGCCGCTCCTCGAGCTCGAGACCGAGGGCGCACGGCTCGTGAAGCACGAGGTCCCCGGCGCGGTCACCATCTTCATCTCGGCGAGCGTCGAGGAGCTCGAGCGGCGGCTGCGGGAGCGCGCGACCGAGAGCTCGGGCGAGATCGGCGAGCGGATCGCCCTCGCGCGGCGGCAGCTCCAGGACGCCGGCGAGTTCGACCACGTGGTCGAGAACGACGACCTCGAGCGGGCCGTCAGCGAGCTGACGGAGCTCGTCCGCGGCCTGCTCGCTCCGGCAGCTACCATGCCCGGACGATGATCCAGCCTCGCGTCGACGACCTCCTCACCCACGTGGACTCGCGCTACGCCCTCGTGATCGTGGCGGCGAAGCGCGCCCGGCAGATCAACAACTACCACCACCAGCTCGGTGAGGGCACCTTCGGCGACAACCTGCCGCCGCTCGTCGAGAGCCGCTCGAAGAACTATCTGACCATGGCCCTCGAGGAGGTCTCCGAGGGCATGCTCGACTACACGTACACGGCCTAGCGCCGCGGCGGCTCCGCCCACCGCGCCACCCTTTCCGTCCGCGACAGGCATCATGGGGGCATGGCCCGCGTCCTCTTGGGAGTGACGGGAGGCATCGCCGCCTACAAGGCCTGCGAGGTGTGCAGGCTGCTCGTGAAGGGCGGGCACGACGTCGTGCCGCTCGTCACGCCCGGCGCCGAGCGCTTCGTCAGCGCCGAGACGTTCCGCGCCCTCGCGCGGCGCCCGCCGGGCGACGACGTCTACCTGCACCTCACCCGCGCCGACCTGCTGCTCGTCGCGCCCTGCACCGCCAACACGCTCGCGAAGCTCGCCCACGGGCTCGCCGACAACGTCCTCACCGAGGCTGCCCTCGCGCACCGCGGCCCCGTCCTCGTCGCGCCCGCGATGAACCCGCGCATGTGGACGCACCCGGCCACCGGCGCGAACGCCGAGACGCTGCGCGCCCGCGGCGTCGTGCTCGTCGGCCCGGACGAGGGCGAGACGGCGGAGGGCGAGCTCGGCGTGGGGCGGATGGCGGAACCGGACGAGATCCTCCGCGCCGCCGAGCAGCTGCTCGCGGGAACCGGCCCGCTCCGGGGGAAGCACGTGCTCGTCTCCGCCGGCGGGACGCGGGAG
This sequence comes from uncultured Actinomycetes bacterium, assembly GCA_963746895.1. Lineage (GTDB taxonomy): Bacteria > Actinomycetota > Thermoleophilia > Gaiellales > Gaiellaceae > Palsa-739. Next base: position 36,227 of record CAVVDI010000009.1, read on the forward strand.
CCGCTCGACTCCGTCCGCTTCGTCGGCAACCGGTCGTCCGGCCGGATGGGCGTGGCGCTCGCGGCCGAGGCCAGCCGCCGCGGGGCGCGCGTGACGCTCCTCGCGGCCAACCTCGCCGTCCCGGCGCCGTCGGGAGTCGAGCTGGTCGAGACGCCGACCGCGGCAGGGCTCGCCGACGAGGCGCTCGCCCGCGCCGGCTCCGCCGACGTCGTCGTGATGGCCGCCGCGGTGGCCGACTATCGGCCCGCCGCCGCTCTCGCCACGAAGCGGCCGAAGGACGACGCCGCCTGGACGGTCGAGCTGGAGCCGACGACGGACGTGCTCGCCGAGCTCGGCAGCCGGCCGCCGCGACGGCCAGGTGATCGTCGGCTTCGCCGCCGACCACGGCGGGACCGGCCTCGCTCGTGCGCGCGAGAAGCTCTCCCGCAAGGGCGCCGACCTCTTCGTCTTCAACGACGTCTCCCGCGTCGACATCGGCTTCGACGCCCCCGACAACGAGGTGACGCTCGTCTCCGCCTCGGGCGAGCGGACGCTCGCGAAGGCCCCGAAGGAGGAGATCGCCGCCGCGATCCTCGACGAGGTGGAGCGCCTGCTTGGCTGAGCGCGCGACGCAGCCGTCGCCCGCCGACCTGGTCGGGGCGATCGCCGGGAACCTCGGGCGCGTCGTCCACGCCACCGCGGAGACGTTGCGGCTCGTCGTGCTCTGCCTCGCCGCCGAGGGGCACCTGATCATCGAGGACTTCCCGGGCGTCGGGAAGACGATGCTCGCCAAGGCGCTGGCGCGGTCGCTCGACTGCTCGTTCTCGCGCATCCAGTTCACGCCCGACCTGCTCCCGTCGGACGTCACCGGCGTCAACGTCTTCAACCAGGCGAGCAACGAGTTCGAGTTCCGGCCGGGCCCGGTCTTCGCGCACCTGCTGCTCGTCGACGAGGTGAACCGCGCCTCGCCGAAGACCCAGGCGGCGCTGCTCGAGTGCATGCAGGAGGGCCAGGTCACCGTCGACGGCGCGACGTATCCGCTCGAACCGCCGTTCATGGCGATGGCGACGCAGAACCCGATCGAGTACGAGGGGACGTACCCGCTCCCCGAGGCGCAGCTCGACCGCTTCACCATGCGGATCGCGCTCGGCTACCCGCCGCTCGCCGAGGAGGCGCGGATGCTCGACGAGCAGACGCACGTGCCCCCGCTCGAGTCGCTGCAGCCGGTCGCCGGCGCCGAGGACGTGCTCCGCCTCGCCGCCGCCGCGCGCGAGGTCTACGTCGAGGACAGTCTCAGCCGCTACGTCGTCGCGCTGCTCCGGCAGACCCGCGCCGACGAGCGCCTCTACCTCGGCGCCAGCCCGCGCGCCGGGATCGCGCTCCTGCGCGTGGCGAAGGCGCGCGCTCTCGCGGAGGGCCGCGACTACCTCGTTCCCGACGACGTGAAGGCCGTGGCCGAGCCCGTCCTCGCCCACCGCCTGATCCTCGCGCCCGAGGCGCGCTCCGCCGGCCTCGGCGGCGCCGAGCTGATCGCCGAGGCGCTCGCGCACACGCCCGTCCCGGTATGACCGACCGCGGGCGCGGGATCCTCGCCCTCGGCCTGCTCGTCTACGCCGTCGCGTGGGTGTTCGGCTCGAAGGCGCTCTACCCGGTCGCCGCCGGGCTCGTCCTCGCCGTCGGGCTCGCGGTCGCCTGGGTGCGCCTCTCGCTCCGCCGCCCGGAGGTGCGCCGCCACGGCGCCGCACGCGACGTCGTCGAGGGTGAGGACGTGCGCATCGAACTCGTCGTCCGGCGCACCGACGGGCTGCCGCCGCCGACCCTCGTCGCGCAGGAGCGTCTGGGCCGGCTCGGCGAGCGCAGCGTCGAGCTCCTCCCGGTCGGGCGCCGCCGCCACGCGGGCGGCTACGAGCTGCGTAGCGTGCCGCGCGGCCGCTACGGCTTCGAGACGGTCCGCCTGTCGGTCGAGGACCCGTTCGGGCTCGCCGGGACGTTGCTCGACGTGGAGGAGCCGCAGGCGCTCGTCGTCTACCCACGCCTCGTCGAGGTCGACCGCCTCTTCTCGGAGGGCGGCTCGCGGCTCAACGACGGGCGCCGGCTGCTCCTGCGGCGGCCGTCCGGGTTCGAGCTGCACAGCGTCCGGGACCACCAGCAGGGCGAGTCGCTGCGGCGGGTGCACTGGCCCTCGACCGCGCGCCGCGGCCACCTGATGGTCAAGGAGCTCGAGGACGCTCCGCGGGACGAGGTGGCCGTCCTGCTCGACGGCGACGCGGCTGCCGTCGCGGGCGACCCTCCGGAGTCGACCTTCGACGTCGCCGTGCGGGCCGCCGGATCGATCCTGCGCGCGCAGGTGCGGCGGGGCCGGCGCTCGGTGCTGATCGTCAACTCGGCGACGCGCGAGACGCAGTCGGTCGGGTCCGGCGGCAACGACTGGCGCCGTGCACTCGAGCTGCTCGCCGGCTGCGAGCCGACCGCGGCGACGCCGGCCTTCGCACTGCTCGACGCAGCCGGCGGCCCGGCTGCGCGATCGCTCGAGCTCGTCGTCGTCACCTCGCGGCTCGAGCCGCCGCTCGTGCACCGGCTCGTGCAGCGGGCGCTCTCCAGGCGCGGAGTCGCGCTCGTCTACGTCGACCCCGCGGGCTTCAGCGGCGCCGCGTCCGGGCCGGAGCCGCTGCTGCTGCGGCTCCAGGCCGCCGGCATCCCGGTCTCGATCGTACGCCGGGGCGACGACCTCGCGTCGGCGCTCGCCGCCGACCCTGCCGCGGAGCGCGCGCGTGCCTAGTGCGCTCCGCACGCTGCTCGTCTCGAGCCCGCCCGCGCTCGTCGTCGGCGCGGTCTGGCTGCGCTCCGAGCAGCCGCGGGCGGCGTCGTGGCACGCGGCCGCGCTCGTCGCGCTCGCGCTCGCGGTCGCGCTCGTCCGGCCGCCGCTCGCCCGGGCCGCCGCGCTGGTCGTCGCGGCCGGGCTCGCTGCCTGGCTCGCGTTCGGGCTCTCGCCGCTCGATGCCCGCCCGTTCGATCCGAACCGGGCCTTCTTCGGGCCGCTCGGCTCACGCTTCTCGAACGGGTTCCTCGACTTCTACGACGTCCGGCTTCCCTTCGATCCCCACCTCCACCCGGACATGGGCGGAGTCGTGCTCGTGGCGATCTTCGCCTTCGCCCTGCTCGTCGCGCTCGCCGTCGCAGCGCGGCGTCCGATTCCGGCCTCGCTGTTGCTGCTCGTCGGGGCCGGCTGGCCCGCGACCCTGCTCGGGCCTTCGCACGCGCTCCTCGCCGGCACTGCGATCCTGCTCGCGAGCCTCGTCGTGCTCGCAGGGCTGACATCCCGGCGCGTCCCGCGCGCCGTCGGACCCGCAGCCGGCCTGCTCGCTCTCGTCGCCTTCGCCGCCGCCGGCTCGCCGGCCGTCGCGACGCGCGGCGTCGTCTCCTGGCAGACCTGGGACCCCTCCACCCGGCCGCAGTCCGCGGTCAGCGTCTCCTTCGTCTGGAACTCGCAGTACTTCGGCCTGCGCTGGCCGAAGAAGAAGACGACGGTGCTCGAGGTGCAGGCGCCGCGGACGGCGTCGCTCTACTGGCGCGCGGCCGTCCTCGACGACTTCTTCAGCAGCGGCTGGGAGCAGGGCGCCCTGCGCCGCGCCGGACGCGCTCGAGCCGGCGGCGGCGAGCGTGCGCAGGAACCAGACGGAGCAGCTGGTGACCGTGAAGGCGCTCGCCGACACGCGCCTCGTCGGCGGCAGCGTGCCCATGCGCTTCGACGCCGGCGGCGCCGACGTGTCGGGGCAGGTGCCGGGATTCGCCTCCCTGCTCTCCGGGCTCCCGCGCGGCTTCCGCTATCGCGTCTGGAGCTACGCGCCGCAGCCGACCGCCCGCCAGCTGCTGCGCTCCCCGGCCGCGTACCCGGCCCGACTGGCCGAGGACGGCCTGCTCGACGTGTGGCCGGGGGTGACGATGCCCTCGTTCGGGACGCCCGACCGGGCCGCCCTGGCGAGACGGCAGCGCGAGAGCAGCCCGGAGATCTCGGACTACGCGCCGCTCGCCCGCCTCGCCGAGCAGGTCGCGGGCGGCGCCGCGACTCCCTACGGCGCGGCCTCCGCGCTCGAGAGCTGGTTCCGGACGACCGGCGGCTTCCGCTACACGAACCGCGTCCGACCGCTCTTCCCGAACCCGCTCGTCGGCTTCCTGACCCAGACGCGCGCCGGCTACTGCCAGTACTTCGCGGGAGCGATGGCGCTGATGCTCCGGTACGTCGGCGTCCCCGCGCGCGTCGCCGTCGGCTTCTCGAGCGGCACGTACGACGACGCGCGCGGCGTCTGGGTCGTGACCGACCACGACGCGCACGCGTGGGTCGAGGCGTGGTTCGCCGGCTACGGCTGGCTGCCGTTCGACCCGACGCCGTCGCAGGGGCGGCCGGAGCAGGGCGCGCTGAGCGCGACCTACTCGGCGTCGTCGCCGGGCTTCCGCGGCGGTGCCGGCGCCGCCGCCGGCCGCGCCCCGGCGACGCCCTCCCTGCAGAGCGGCCATCGCCACGGCGAGAGCGGCAGCGGCGCGAGCGCCGCCTCGCAGGGCTTCGCCGCGGGCTCCGGCAGCACCTCGCACGCCGTCCGGGACGCGATCCTCTTCCTGCTCGTGCTCGTCCTCGGGGTGGGAGCGGGCGGGATCGCCGCGACGAAGCTCGCGCTGCGCGCGGCGCGCTCGATCGGCCGCGACCCGCGCCGGATCGCCGGCGCCTGCCGACAGGAGCTCGCGAGCTTCCTCGTCGACCAGCGGATCGACGCCGCCCGGAGCGCGACCCTTCACGAGCTGGGCGCGCTCGTCCGCCGCGAGCTCGCGGTCGACCCGGACCGGTTCGTCGCGGCTGCGACCGCCGCCCGCTTCGGGCGCCTCGAGACGGCGGCCGGGGCGGCCCGCGAGGCCCGCCGCGAGCTCCGCGCCCTTCGACGCGAGCTCCGCGGGCGGCTGACCGGACTCGAGCGCCTGCGCGGGCTCCTCTCCCTCCGCTCGCTGGGCCTCGCGCGCTGAGCTCGGGCTTGACGTGTGCGCTCGACGTGGTACGACGGGATCATGAGCGAGTCGACCTACAGCCTCTTCCAGCGCGGTCGAGAGCATCTCCGGAAGGGGATGGCTGCGCAGGCGACGGTCGCGCTCGAGAAGGCGAAGCGGCGCGAGCCGGACAAGGCCTCGATCCGGGAGGCGCTCGGGATCGCCTACTTCCGCATCGGTCGCTGGGACGAGCGCCGAGGTCGAGTTCCGGAAGCTGCTCGAGCTCTCGCCGGTGAACGACTACGCGCACTACGCGCTCGGCCGCTGCCTGCAGAAGCTCGGGCGGGACGGCGAGGCGAACCGCCACTACAAGCTCGCGAGCTCGCTGCGTCCGAGCTCGGCGCAGTACCGCGCACGCATCCTCGACCTCGAGCCCGACGAGGACGAGGAGTAGCGCCGCGCGTAGGGTGCGCCCGTGCGAGCGGTCTGCCAGCGGGTCTCGGAGGCGCGGGTGCGGGTCGGCGGCGAGGTCTGCGGCGAGATCGGCCGGGGGCTCTGCGTCCTGCTCGGCGTCGCGCGGCAGGACGGGGAGGAGGACGCGGCGGGGCTCGCCGCGAAGGTCGCCCGCCTGCGGGTCTTCCCCGACGCTGGACGGCCGCTTCGACCGCAGCCTCCTCGACACCGGCGGGGCGGCGCTCGTCGTGTCCCAGTTCACGCTGCTCGCGGACACCGCGAAGGGGAATCGGCCGAGCTTCGCCGAGGCGGCTCCGCCCGAGCAGGCGGAAACGCTGTACGACCGCTTCTGCGACGAGCTGCGCGCGCTCGGAGTCGACGCTCGAGACGGGCGTCTTCGGCGCGGAGATGCAGGTCGAGCTCGTGAACGACGGGCCTGTCACGATCGTCCTCGGATGAAGCTCCTCGTCACCGGGGCGGCCGGCTACCTCGGCTCCGAGGTCTGCCGGCAGGCGGTCGCGAACGGACACGACGTCGTCGCCTTCCGGCTCGACGCGGAGCCGCCGCACGGCCGGTCGGTGCGGGTCGACCTTCGCGACGACGACGACGTGCAGCGGCAGCTGCTGCGGCACGGGCCCGGGCTCGTCATCCACACCGCGTACCGGCAGGCGGAGCACGCGCTCGAGGGCGACGTCGTCCGGGCCTCCCGCAACATCGCGCTCGCCTCGCATCGGGCGGGCGCGCGCCTCGTCCACCTCTCGACCGATCTCGTCTTCGACGGCGAGCAGGGCGCCCCGTACGACGAGGACGCCGACCCGCGGCCCGTGTCGGCGTACGGCGATGCGAAGCTGCGGGCGGAGCAGCTCGTCCGCGCGTAGCATCCCCAGGCGCTCGTCGTGCGCACGTCGCTGCTCTACGGCAAACCCGAGCCGGGCCCGCAGGAGCGGCTCGCCGCGCGCGGAGGCGACTTCTACGCCGACGAGATCCGCTGCCCCACGCAGGTCGGGGAGCTCGCTGCGGCGCTGCTCGAGCTGGGGCAGCGAGACGACGTCGAGGGCATCCTCCACGTCGTCGCGGCGGAGGCGGTGTCGCGGCTCGAGCTCGCCCGCCTGCTCGGCGCGGCCGAAGCGCGCGGCGTCCCGAGCCCGCGCGTCGGGCGGCCGCGGAACGTCGCCCTCGACGCCTCGCGTGCGCGATCGCTCCTGCGCACGCGGCTGCGCGGGGTCTCCGAGGTCTGCGGATAGGCCGTTCGGCCTACACGCTGCTACACTTCGCGCACCACATTTCACCGGTTCGGAGAAATGGGCCTGCGGGCCCATTTTTTGTGACAGAGAGACGCGGATGGCCAGCACCCATGACAGAGAGCGGCAGCTCCAGGCGGAGATCGCGCGGCGGGTCGAGCACGACCTGCCGGGCGTCGACGTGCTCGCGGTCGAGCTCGTCGCGCCCTCGCGCTTCTGCGTCTACGTCGACCATCCCGAGGGGGTCGACCACGCGCTCTGCGGCCGCGTCACCGACGTCCTGCGCGACTACCTGCGCGAGTACACGGTGGACGTCTCCTCGCCGGGGAGCGAGCGTCCGCTGCGCACCCCGCGGCACTTCGCGGGCGCTCTCGGGCACCGGGTCGCGCTCCGCACGGCGGGGCCGGTCGCGGGCCGGAGGAAGTTCAAGGGCGAGCTGAAGGACGCGAACGCCGACGCGCTGACACTGGCCGTCGACGGCGCCGACGTGCTGATCCCGTACGACGCGGTCGTGCGGGCCAACCTGATCGACGAGGGGTAGCCAGATGAGCCAGGAGATCATCGACGCGGTCCGCGAGATCGAGCGTGACAAGGGGATCGAGGAGGGCGCGCTCGTCGCGGCCCTCGAGGACGCCCTGCTCGCCGCGTACAAGAAGACGGCCGGCGCGTCGCGCCACGCCACGGTCGAGATGGACGACAACGGCGACTTCCGCGTGTTCTCGATCGAGCTGCCCGGCAGACGTCGAGGAGCGCCTGCTCGACGAGGCGCGCGAGCGCAAGCTCGAGGAGCTCGAGCGGCTCGAGGAGGAGACGGGCGAGCGTCAGCACACGCTCATCTCCGACGACGACCTCGACATCGACTGGACGGACATCCCGGAGCAGCAGATCGTCCGCGAGGACGTCACCCCGGACGGCTTCGGCCGCATCGCCGCGCAGACCGCGAAGCAGGTGATCCTGCAGCGGATCCGCGAGGAGGAGCGGCGGATGATGTACGACGAGTACATCGACCGCGTGACCGAGGTCGTGACCGGGATCGTCCAGCAGGCCGGCGACCGCAACAACGTCCTCGTCGACCTCGGCAAGGTCGAGGCGCTGCTGCCCCGCTCCGAGCAGGTCGACGGCGAGCGCTACGAGCAGGGCTCCCGGATCAAGGCCGTGATCACCGAGGTCCGCTCGGGGACGAAGGGCCCGCAGGTCATCCTCTCCCGGCGCGATCCCGAGCTGATCAAGACGCTGTTCGAGCTCGAAGTGCCGGAGATCGCGGACGGCCTCGTCGAGATCCGCGGCGTCGCCCGCGAGCCGGGCTACCGCTCGAAGATCGCGGTCGAGTCGCACGCCCAGGGCGTCGACCCCGTCGGGCGCGTGCGTCGGCCCCCGCGGCTCGCGCGTGCGCATGGTCGTCTCCGAGCTGCGCGGCGAGAAGATCGACATCATCCCGTGGAACCCGGAGCCGGCGCGGTTCGTCGCGAAGGCGCTCTCGCCGGCGCGCGTGCGGGAGGTCTACCTCGACGACGAGGCCAAGGAGGCGACGGTCGTCGTCCCGGACGACCAGCTCGCGCTCGCGATCGGCAAGGAGGGCATGAACGCTCGCCTGGCTGCGCGCCTCACCGGCTGGAAGGTCGACATCCAGAGCGACTCCGAGTTCGCCCAGGCGGAGGCGGATGCGGCCTACGGCGGCGCCGACGGCGAGGTCAGCGAGGACTACTCCGGGCGCTGCTCCGCGATCCTCTCCAACGGCAAGCGCTGTCCGAACGCCGCGCTGCCCGGCTCTCGCTTCTGCGGCGTGCCGGCGCACCAGGCGCTCGAGGGAACCGGGACCGACCGGGTCGCAGGTCAGCAGCCCGAGGTCGCCGCGCAGAACGAGGCGGTGGAGCTGGAGCCGGTCGGTGCGGGCGAGCCGGCCGCGGAGCCGCCGTCGCCGGAGGGCGAGGAGACCGGCGATGCGCTCGCCGCCGCCGAGGGAGTGCCGGCCGGGATACCCGTCGAGCAGGGCGACGAGGAGCAGTCGTAAGCGGCGCAGAGCCGTTCAGGCGCTGTGCCGGCTGCGGCCGCCGCGCGCCGCAGCGGGAGCTCGTGCGCTTCACGGCCCGGGACGGGAAGCTCGTTCCGGGCCGCACCCACCCGGGTCGCGGCGCGTACACGTGCTCCGATCCGGCCTGCTTCGAGCGCGCAGTCGAGCGCCGCGGGTTCGCTCACGCGCTCCGCGCGAACATCCACGTCGATCCGGCGCTCGCGCGCCTCTACACTGAGGGGGTTCATGGCCAACGGAGGTAACAGACCCAACCGTCCGCTGCGTCCGCGCGGCGGAGGTGCGGGTGGGCGCAGACGCCGGGTCGTCATCGACAACCAGGCGGCGCGCCCCGGGCAGCGGCAGGCGCGCGGCGGGCAGGACACTCCGCGCCGCGAGAGCCGGCAGCAGCCGGCCGCCCCGCCGACCGGCCCGGTCTCGGTCGAGTCGGGCGTCAGCGTTCGCGACCTGTCGCAGGCGCTCGGCGTCCCGATGCCGACCATCATCAAGATCCTCATGGGCCTCGGCCAGATGCGGACCGCGACCCAGTCGCTGACCGACGAGGATGTCCTCCTGATCGGCACAGAGCTCGAGCGCGAGATCACCATCAAGCACGCGGCCGACGAGGAGGAGGAGCCCGAGAGCTTCGACGACCCGGAGGAGGCGCTGAGGCCGCGCCCGCCGGTCGTGACGATCATGGGTCACGTCGACCACGGCAAGACGACGCTGCTCGACGCGATCCGAAAGGCGCGCGTGGTCGACACCGAGGCGGGGGGGATCACCCAGCACATCGGCGCGTATCAGGTCGACGTCGACGGGCGGAAGATCACCTTCCTCGACACGCCGGGCCACGAGGCCTTCACGGCCATGCGCGCCCGCGGGGCGAAGGTGACCGACATCGCCGTCCTCGTCGTCGCCGCCGACGACGGCGTCATGCCCCAGACGAAGGAGTCGATCTCGCACGCGCGCGCGGCCGAGGTTCCGATCGTCGTCGCGGTGAACAAGATCGACCTCGCCGACGCGAACATCGACCGTGTCAAGTCGGAGCTGGCGCAGGAGGAGCTGCAGCCGGAGGAGTGGGGCGGCTCGACGCAGTTCGCCGAGGTCTCGGCGAAGACGCAGGAGAACCTCGACGACCTGCTCGAGCGGATCCTGCTCGTCGCCGACGCGGAGCTCGACCTGCGTGCGAACCCGGCCACCGACGCGTCCGGCCCGATCGTCGAGTCCCGGCTCGACGTCGGCCGCGGCCCGGTGGCGACGATGCTCGTCCAGCGCGGCACCCTGCGCGTCGGCGACGCAATCGTCGCGGGCGACGCACACGGGCGCGTGAAGGCGCTCTTCAACTACAAGGGCGAGAAGCAGGAGAGCGCAGGCCCCGGCGATCCGATCGAGATCCTCGGCTTCGACAAGCCGCCGGCCGCCGGCGAGCTCGCCCGCGTCGTGGAGAACGATCGGCAGGCGCGCGAGCTGGCGAACCGTCGCGCCGAGCGGCTCCGCCGCGAGCAGCTGGCGACGGCCCGCCCGTCCGGCGTCTCGCTCGAGGGACTGTTCGAGCAGCTCCAGGCCGGCGAGGTCGCCGACCTGAACCTGATCGTCCGCGGCGACGTGGTCGGCTCGGTCGAGGCCGTCGTCTCCGAGCTCTCCAAGTTCGAGCATCCCGAGGTGCGCCTGAACGTCATCGCGTCGGGCGTCGGCGCGATCACCCAGAACGACATCATGCTCGCCTCCGCCTCCGACGCGCTGATCGTCGGCTTCAACGTCCGGCCGAACGCCGAGGCGCGCGAGCTCGCGTCGCGGGAGGGCGTCGAGATCCGGACGTACGACGTCATCTACAAGCTGACCGAGGAGATCGAGCAGGCACTCGTCGGCAAGCTCGCCGCCGTCACCACCGAGGAGACGATCGGCGAGGCCGAGGTGCGAGCGCTCTTCCGCGTCTCGCGGCTGGGCACGATCGCCGGCTGCATGGTCACGAACGGCGTCGTCCGGCGCAGCGGCAGCGTCCGCGTCGTCCGCGACGCCACCGTGATCTACACGACGACGATCGCGCAGCTCCGCCGCTTCAAGGACGACGTCCGCGAGGTGGCCGAGGGCTTCGAGTGCGGCATCCTCCTCGACGGCTACAACGACGTGAAGGAAGGCGACGTGCTCGAGATCTTCGAGACGCGCGAGGTCGAGCGGACCTCGCTCGATGCGCCGGCCACCGGCTCGTAGGCCCGCGACTCGATCTGCTCGACTCGCCGCGCTCGGACGCGACCGGCGTGGAGAGGAGGCGATGCACACGGCCGCCGCGGTCGTCGCACGCGCTCTCCGATCGAGTTGAATGGAGCGGTGGCGAGCGGCTGGGTCGCGGTTCTGACGTGCGAGCTTCACTTCCCGGAGGCGCACTCGCTGAAGGAGAAGCGCCACCACCTGCGCTCGGCGAAGGCGCAGCTGCAGAACCGGGTCGGAGCCTCGGTCGCGGAGGTCGACCATCACGACGCCTGGCAGCGGGCCCGGATCACGGTCGCGTGCGTGGCGCGCGAGCACCGCGAGGCGGAACGGCTGCTCGACGAGGCCGAACGGTGGCTGCGCGCTCAGGCGTGGGAGGTCGCGCTCGCCGAGCGCCTGCTCGTCGATCCCGAGGATTGACGGCCTCGCGGCCGATCCGGAACGCATCCGCGACGCCGTGGCGATGAACCCTCGACTCCGCCGTGACGGCTTCCGCGCTAGCGTTGGAGACGAGGGCGGAGGGACAGCGACCCCGCCCTGGGTGGGGGTCTCGGCAGCGCGGGACATGGCCGAAGCGACCACTGGTCGGCCCCCCACGGGCCGGACGTGCCGGCAACTGCGGCTTCAATGGAGGGTGATGAGCGAACGGATGCGCCGCGTCAACGAGTCGGTGCGCCAGGTTCTGGCCGAGGCGCTGCCCGAGCTGAAGGATCCGAGGATCGGGCTCGTGACGGTCACGGGCGTCGACACCACCTCGGATCTGCGCCACGCAACAGTCTTCGTCAGCGTGCTCGGCTCCGTGCGGAAGCGAAATGCGACGCTCCTCGGCCTCGAAGCGGCGCACGGCCTCCTGCAGGCACGACTCGGACGCCAGCTGCGGATGAAGCGGACCCCGCAGTTGTCCTTCGAGTACGATCCGTCGGTCGAGCGCGGCGTCCGTATGACCCAGCTGATCGACGAGCTCGCGCCGTACGACCATGACCCAGACGACGGCTGACCTCCAGGCGACCGCCGAGGCGCTCCGCAGTCACGAGCGGTTCCTCGTCGTCACGCACGAGAATCCCGACGGCGACGCCCTCGGGTCGCTCCTCGCCACGACGCTCGCCCTCCGCGCGCTGGGCAAGGACGCCGTCATGTACCTCGCCGGTGACGCTCCGCTGCCGCGCGAGTACGGCTTCATGCCTCTCGACGGACTGGTTCGCACGCCGCCGGTCGACTCCCGGGAGCGGGTGCTGGTGGCGGTCGACTGCGCGAAGGCGGACCGCATCGGAGACCCGGAGGCGACGTCCCGCGCGGCCTTCGTCGTCGACATCGACCACCACCACGACAACACGCGCTTCGGGAACGTGAACCTGATCGTCGCCGACGCCTCCTCGACCGGCGAAGTGCTGAGAGACGTGTTCCGCGAGCTCGGCCTCGAGTTGACGCCGGATCTCGCGGAGCCGCTCTACATCGCGCTCGTCACGGACACCGGCCGCTTCCAGTATGCGAACACGACGCCGAAGTCGCTCCGCCTGGCGGCGGAGCTCGTCGACGCCGGAGCGGACATCCATGCGGTCTTCCAGCAGGTCTACGAGTCCGTGGAGTTCGCGAAGCTGAAGCTGCTCGCACGTGTGCTGGAGCGCGCCGAGGTGCTCGAGGGCGGGCGCATCGTGGTCTCGCACCTCGTCCGCACCGACTTCGCCGACGTCGGCGCGGCCGAGCCCTACTCGGAAGGGCTCATCGACTACCTGCGCGCCGTCGAGGGAGCCGAGCTCGCAGTCCTGATCCGCGAGCCGCCACGGGACGAGGGCCCGCTGCGCCGTGTCTCGCTCCGTGCCAGCATCGACGAGCTCGACGTCTCGGCGATCGCGCGCCTCTTCGACGGCGGTGGGCACCGGCAGGCGGCCGGCTTCTCGAGCGACGCCTCGGTGGCGCAGATCACGGACCGGATCCGGCAAGGGTTCCTGGCGCAACGTGCCCCCGCGCGCGCTTGAGCCGGCCGGCGTCGCCCTCGTCGACAAGCCGGCGGGCCCGTCGTCCTTCGCCGTCGTGGAGCAGATCCGCCGCGTGACGGGCGCGCGGACCGGCCATGCCGGGACGCTCGATCCGTTCGCGACCGGGCTGCTGCTAGCTGCTGTCCGGTAGAGCGACGAAGCTGGCTCCCTCGCTGGTGGGCCTCGAGAAGCGCTATCTCACCGACGTGGACCTCACCCGGCGGACGTCGACGGGAGACCCGGAGGGAGACGACCTGGAGGCGAGGGAGCCGCCGGACCGGGATGAGCTCGAACGACGGCTTGCGCGCCTCCGCGGCGAGATAGAGCTGCCGATTCCCGCGGCCTCGGCCGTGAAGATCGGTGGCGAGCGCGCCTACCGTCTGGCGCGGCGCGGCATCGAGGTGGCGATGCCCCTGCGGCGTTCGACGGTGCGCGCGCTCGACGTCGTCGCGTACACGGGGACGACCGCGACGCTCGACCTGCGCGTCAGCTCGGGGACGTACGTTCGAGCGATCGCGGATGCGCTCGGCGGCCATTGCGCCTCTCTGCGCCGCACCGAGGTGGGCCCGTTCGCGGTCGCCGACGCGGTCGCGCCCGAGGCGTTCGAGGCGCGCTGTCTGCTGCCGGAGGCCGAGGTGCTGGCGCGGATCGAGCGTGCCGGGGCCGGAGCGACGCGGTGAACGTGGCCCGTCGGGCCGGCGAGCTCGAGCCCGCTCGCCGCTCGGTCGCGATCGGAACCTTCGACGGCGTGCACCACGGGCATCGGCGCGTCCTCGAAGCGGCACGGGCAGCGCATCTGCGACCCGCCGTCGTCACCTTCGACCCGCACCCGCGCAGCGTGCTCGGAAGCGGCGTGGATCTCCTGACCACCACCCGCCGGCGCCTCGAGCTCCTCGAGGCGTGCGGGATCGAGGACGTGCTCCTGCTCGGGTTCGACGAGCAGCTCGCCGGGCTCACCGCCGAGCGGTTCGCCGCGGAGGTCCTGCGCGCGGCGGGCGCGGAGGTCGTCGCCGCCGGCGACGCCTTCCGCTTCGGACACGGCCGCCACGGCGACCTCGACCTGCTCGAGCGGCTGGGCTTCGAGGTGCGCCGCGTCCCGCTCGTCGAGAACGTCTCCTCGAGCCACATCCGGCGCCTGCTCCAGGCGGGGGAGATAGCAGAGGCCGCGACGCTTCTCGGACGACCGCCCGAGATGGAGGGGATCGTCGTGCAGGGAGACGGCCGCGGGCGGCAGCTCGGGTTCCCGACGGCCAATCTCGAGCTCCCGGAGCATCTGCTGGTGCCGCCGGACGGCGTCTACGCCGGCGCGGCGCTCGGCCGGCGGGCGGCGGTCTCGATCGGGACGAATCCCCACTTCGACGGCGTCGAGCGCCGGGTCGAGGCGCACCTCCTCGACTTCGACGGCGACCTCTACGGCGACCGCCTCGTCGTCGGGCTCTGGGGCCGCCTGCGCGACCAGGCGCGCTTCGACTCCCTCGACGAGCTCGTCGGCGCGATCGCCGCCGACGTGGAGCGAACCCGAGCCGCCGCCGCCCCGGTCTGAGGACGCGAGAGCCCCCGCGCCGGCGAAGCAGCCCGGCTCGCCTCGCCGGCCGGGTCGCGGTGCCAGCGTCCCCGGGCAATCAGCCGCACCGCCCCGTCGCGCCGGGGGTCGGCCCCCGCCCCTGAGCGCGAGACCAGGCTGACCCCGCCGAAGTAGTGGTGCCGCTCGGGCCAGCGCCGCACGTCGCGGCCGGCCGCCTCGAGCGCCGCGAGGCCCGCCTCGTCGACGCCGGGTTCGGCGTTCACCACGGTCGGGGCGGCGTGGACGCGCGGCCGGTCGACGGCCTCCTGCGCTCCGAGCCCCTCGTCGAGCGCGCCCGCAGCCGCCGTCACGAGCGCCGTTCGCAGCCGCGTGCCTCCGGCCGAGCCGATCGCGAGGCGCGGGCCGTCGCCGTCGAGCACGAGCGTGGGCGCCATCATGCTCTGCATCCGGCTTCCCGGCGGCGCGGGGCCTGCGACGAGCAGGTCGACCTCGCCGAGCATGCTGTTCAGGTGCAGGTCGAGGCCCGGCAGGTAGTCGCCCGAACCGAGTCCGAGGCTCGTCGTCAGCACGCATGCGTTCCCGGCCGCGTCCACGGTGACGAGATTCGTGGTGTGCGTGTCGGCGCCGGTCTCCCTCCCGAGCGCTTCGACAAGCGACACCACTCGATCGGCCGCGGAGAGGTCGACGAGCCGGGGGAGCCGCGCGAGCGTCGCCGGAACCCCGGAGAGCCCGGACCGCGTGAAGACGCGCGAGCCGAGCCACTCGCACTCGACGGGCGGCGACCAGCGGGCCTCGTACGCGTCGAGATCGGCGCGGGTGAGGAGGCCGCCGCGCTCCTCGGAGAGCTCGAGCAGGGCTCGGCCGATCGTGCCGCGGTAGGCGCCCTCCGGGCCTTCGTCCGCGAGCGACTCGAGCGCCGCGACGAGCCCCGGCTGCTCGAGGCGCTCTCCCGGGCGGAGCAGTGCCCCGCCCGGCGCGTAGATCCGTGCGCCGGCGTCCATCGTCAGCACCGGCGCGAGCATCGCCAGACAGGCCACGTGAGCCGCGGGCATCGGAACCCCGGTCCGCGCCAGGCGCAGCGCCGGCTCGACGAGCCGCGGCCAGGGCAGCCGCCCGTGCTCGCGCCAGAGCGCGCCGAGGCCGGCGGCGACACCCGGGACGGCGCACGACGCCGGACCGACTGCGTACGAGACGAGCTCCGCTCCGAACGGCACCTCGAGGTGGAGCAGCTCCGGCTCGCGCGGCGGCGCGCCGAGGCCCGGGACGGCGCAGAAGCAGTCGAGATTGCGCGACGTCGCGCTCGCCGCGTCGAAATGGATCGCGTGCCCTCCGCCGAGCAGGCCGGTCATCACCGTCTCCGCCACGCACGAGGCGAGCGCCGCGGCGACGGCCGCGTCCGCCGCGGTGCCTCCGTCCTCCAGCGCCTCGGCGCCCGCCGCCGCGGTCGCCGGGTGGCCGGCGGCGACCGCGGACTGCAGGCGCGCGCCGCTCACGCGGCGGTGCGGGGGAGTGCGACCCAGCCGACCCGGGCCACGCCGGGCGCGCGGGAAGTCGACCCGATGGCTCATCAGGAGCCCGCCCGCGAAGCCGAACACGCCGCCGCCGAGCGGCTCCACCGGGTACGGCTGCCGCTCGATCCGAACCCCTGCCACCGGGTCGGTCTCCGCCTCGGCCACGCGCCACGACCCGCCGTGCCGCTCGACGAGCGCCTCCGAGCCGTCGAGCTCGAACCGGCCCACCTCGGGCTCGGGCCCCGCGCCGCGCGACACCGCGTCATCCGGCGAGAGGCCCAGATCCCGGACGACCCGGCGGATGAGGCCGCTGCCGCGCCAGCTGTTCGTCAGGACGGCGAGCGCGGCACCCTCGCCCGGAAGCAGGAGCAGCAGCGACTGGTAGCCCGCGACCGAGCCCTCGTGGTCGAGGCAGGCGCGACCCCCGGCGAGGCTCCTGGACCAGCAGCCGAGCGCATACGACGCCCCGAGCGCCTCTTCCTGCGGCTGCCGCAACGCGGCCCGGTGCTCCGCCGAGAGCGGTCCCGGCCCGCCCAGCTGGTGCGACGCGAAGCGGAGCAGGTCGGGCACACTCGCCCAGAGCCCGCCCGCCGGCCGCCGCTCGGTCGGGTACGCGCTGCCGGGAACGAGCCGGTGGCCGGCCTCGCCCTCCTGCACGTGCCCGCGCGCAGGCCGCTCGGGCTCCTCGAAGCCGCTCGTCTCCAGGCCGAGCGGGGCCAGCAGACGTTCCCGCACCGCCCGGGCGTAGGGCAGCCCGCACGCCTCGGCGCAGGCTGCGCCGACCGCGCGGAAGCCCGCGTTGCTGTACGACCAGAGGCCTCCCGCCGGCTGCGGCAGCGGCTCGGCGCTCTCCTGGCGCCAGCCCGCGCCGTGGGAGAGCAGCCGCCGCGCGGTCGTCCCGGCGAGCGGCGCGTCGAGGTCGAGACACGAGACCGCGAGCGAGGCGGTGAACCACTTCGTGACCGACGCGACGCGGAACGGCGTCTCCACGCGCACCGGCTCGGCGGAGTCGAGCGCCAGCGTTCCGGCAGCCGCCAGCTCGAGCTCTCCGTCGGCGAACAGGCCGGCCGCGACCCCCGGCACGCCGCTCCGATCGTGCGCGGCGCGCACGATCTCGGCCAAGCCACCCCGCGGAAACGCGCTCCCCATCACGGATTCCGCTACCCTACCCGGCGACCCAGGCTCGGCTGCGGGTGCGTCCTTGGCGCCGGCGGCGGAACCCCGGGAGACGACGAGAGAAGGAGAACGGGATGGCCCTCACCAAGGAAGCCAAGCTGGAGATCATCAAGAAGCACGGCCGCAGCGACGCCGACACCGGCTCGCCGCAGGTGCAGATCGCGATGCTCACGCAGCGCATCAACGAGCTGACGGAGCATCTGCGCACCCACAAGCACGACCACTACTCCCGCCGCGGGCTGCTGAAGCTCGTCGGCCGGCGCCGTCGCTTCCTCAACTATCTCCAGAAGCACGATCTCGAGGGCTATCGCGCTCTCATCAAGGAGCTCGGCCTGCGCCGCTAGCTCCCAGGCAACCACGGGGGGCGGAGGTTTGAGCGAGCCCCGGAACAGGCTGGCTCAAACTCCCGCCCTCCGCACAAGCAGAGTGGAGGACAATCGAATGAGTATCGCGACCGAGCGCCGGGCTCGGGTCTCCGTCCAGGTGGGCGACCAGGAGATCAGCTTCGAGACCGGCAAGCTCGCGAAGCAGGCGGACGGCGCCGTCGTCGTCCGCGCGGGCGACACCATGGTGCTCGCCACCGCCGTCGGCAGGGCCGATGCCCGCGAAGGCGCCGACTTCTTCCCGCTGACGATCGACGTCGAGGAGCGGATGTACGCAGCCGGGAAGATCCCCGGTGGGTTCTTCAAGCGGGAGGGGCGCGCCAGCGAGCGCGCAACGCTGACCGCGCGCATGATCGACCGCCCGATCCGGCCGCTCTGGCCGAAGGGCTTCCGCAACGAGGTGCAGGTGATCTGCACGGTGCTGTCCGCCGACATGATCACTCCGCACGACATCCTCTGCATCAACGGCGCCTCGGCTGCGCTCATGCTCTCGCCGCTGCCGTTCTTCGGCCCCGTCGGCGCAGTGCGGATCGGACTGCTCGAGGGCGAGCTGGTCGTGAACCCGACGCTGGAGCAGAACTGGGAGCACACCTCGCTCGACCTGATCGTCGTCGGGACGAACGACGGCCTGACGATGGTCGAGGCCGGCGCCGACGAAGTGCCGGAGCACGTGCTCCTCGAGGCGCTCGAGATCGCCCACGCAGAGATCCGCAAGCTCTGTGCCGCGCAGGAGGACCTCCGCAGCCAGGCGGGCAAGCCGAAGTGGCTCGACACCGAGCTCCACGCCGAGGTGGAGGCTGCTCACGGGCATTCGATCTGGGAGCGGATCCAGCGCGACGGTCTCCGCGAGGCCGCCGCAGTCGTCGACGAGCTGAGCTCCGAGTTGGCTCCGGAGATCACCATGGAGTCGGACGACGGCGCCATCCAGCGCCGGATTCAGGTCAAGACGAGCCTGTCGATGCTGCTCGAGAAGCAGCGCCTCGCGGCCGTCGAAGGTCCGGTGCGCGAGCAGTTCGAGAGCGACCTTCGCGCCCTCACCGACGCCGAGCAGGACTCGAAGGAGCTCAAGTCGGCGAAGCGCCATCTGCTCTTCGACCGCATCGTCGAGGATGTCGAGCTGCCGTTCCCGGCCGGAACCGCCGGAGCGGACGAGGAGGCCGGGCTCGCCAAGGACGGCCTCACGAAGAGCTACGTGAAGAAGGCGGCCGAGGCGATCTACAAGGACATCGTCCGCAAGAAGATCGCCGTCGACAAGCGGCGGCCGGACGGCCGCGGCACCGACGAGATCCGGCCGATCGAGGTCGAGGTGGGCATGAGCCCGCGCGCACACGGCTCGGGCCTCTTCACGCGCGGCCAGACGCAGGTGCTCTCTTCGCTCACGCTCGGAACCGCGAAGGAGGGCCAGCGGATCGACGACCTCTCTCTCGAGCGTGACCGCCGCTACATGCACCACTACAACTTCCCGCCCTATTCGGTCGGGGAGACCGGGTTCATGCGCGGGCCGAAGCGGCGTGACATCGGCCACGGGGCGCTCGCACAGCGCGCGCTCGAGGCGATGATCCCGCCGGCCGAGGACTTCCCGTACACGATCCGGATCGTCTCCGAGACGCTCGAGTCCAACGGCTCGTCGTCGATGGCCTCCGTCTGCGGCTCGACGCTCTCCCTGATGGACGCCGGCGTCCCGATCAAGGCTCCGGTCTCCGGAATCGCGATGGGTCTCGTCAAGGAGGGCGACGACTACGTGATCCTGACGGACATCCAGGGTGCGGAGGACCACCTGGGCGACATGGACTTCAAGGTCGCCGGAACCCGCGACGGGATCACGGCGCTCCAGATGGACATCAAGATCACCGGTGTCACGCAGGAGATCATGAGCGGCGCGCTCGAGCAGGCGAAGCGGGCGCGGAACGAGATCCTCGACACGATGCTCGCGGTCATTCCGGAGCCGCGCGCGGAGCTCTCCGCCAACGCGCCGCGGATCACCTCGATCAAGATCGACCAGGAGAAGATCGGCATGGTGATCGGCAAGGGCGGCGAGACGATTCGCGGCCTGGAGGCCGACTACGAGGTGCAGATCGACATCGAGGAGGACGGCACGATCCTCATCTACGCGACCGAAGGCGAGAAGGCAGACGCCGCGATCAGCGCGATCCAGGCGCTGACGAAAGAGCCGGAGGTGGGCGACACCTTCACCGGCAAGGTCGTGAAGACGACCCAGTTCGGAGCCTTCGTCGAGCTCAAGAAGGGCACGGACGGGCTCCTGCACGTCTCGAACGTCGGGCCGGGCCGGGTCGCCCACATCGAGGACGTGATGGGCCGCGGCGACATCGTCGACGTGATCGTCCAGGAGGTCGACAAGGCCCGCGGCCGCATCGGCCTGAAGCTGATCGCGAAGCACGAGAACGGCGGGCTCGTCCAGCCGGAGGAGCTCATCGAGCGCGCCAAGAGCGCGCCGCCGCGGCCGCCCGAGGAGGATCGGCCGCGCCGCAGCGACGACCGCCGCCGCGGCCCCGGCGGAGGCGGGCGCGGGCGCGGCCCGCGTCGTGAGGACGGCGGCGACAGCTGACGACCGCAGGGGAGGCGGGCGGCGCAGGCCGTCCGCCTTCTCCCAACCGGCGCGCCGCCTCGCCATCGAGGCCGCCGTCATCGCCGCGCTGATCGCGCTCGGCGCCCTGCTCGTCTACCGCTACGGCGTCACGCACCTCCACAACCCGCGGCCGCTCGGCGGGCGCAACGTCGACGTCTCCCGTGCAGACGGCGTCCAGACCCAGGCGGCGATCGCCGTCGCCCCCGGCGACCCCGATCTGCTCGTCCAGGCCTCGAACGACGATACGGTCCACGTCTCCACCGACGGCGGGCTGAGCTGGACGCGCAGCACCGGGCCGGACACGGCCATCGGCTCCTGTCCGCACCGGGCCCCGCGCCTCGCGATCGACGGCGCCGGACGGGAGTACCTCGCCTTCCTCGCCGGGAAGCTCTGCGACGACAACCTGACGTCGTACGCGGTCGTCGCCGAGCGCGACTCGCCGGCCGGGCCGTGGCACCTCGCCCGCGTGGCCCGGCCGCTCTGGAGCTACGGCTACGACGACGGGCCCGCGCTCGCCGTCGACCCGCGCGGCACCGTGTACGTCGCCTTCGAGCGGAGCTTCTCCGAGCATCGGGCCTCGACCGTCGTCAGCCGGAGCGACGACCACGGGCGGACCTGGTCGCGGCCGGTCGAGGTCTCGAGCGCGCTCGTCCGCCCGCACCTCGTGTCGCTCGCCGCCGCGGGAGGCGACCTCTACGCGGCCGGAATCGACGCGAGGCTCGGCGTCTGGATCGCGCGCTCCACCGACGGCGGCCGCTCCTTCGGCGCTCCCCGCTCGGCGGGCCGGCTCGTGCTCAACCCCGCCGGAGACCTGCTCCCTCGCCGTCACCTCCCCGCTGCCGCGCGAGCAGGAGCGCTGCATCGGGCCGGATCCCACGGTCCTCGTCCACGGCGCACGGGTCGCCGTCGTCTACGGCGACGGCGGCGCGAACGGGGCGGGCGACGTGTTCGTGACGCTGCTCGACCGCGGCCTGCGCCTGCGCTTCCACGGCCGGGTGAACCCGCCCGACGGCGGGCGCGCGACCCGGCAGTTCATGCCGGCGGCGGCCGTGGACGCGGGCACCGGCGTGTACTGGGCGTGCTGGTACGACTCGACCTACGGCGACGGCGGCCACGCCTGGTTCACCTGCTGCCGCCTCGAGGAACGCGCGCCGCTGGTCGGCGCCGGTGCGGGCCGCGAGCGTCGCCTCGGACCCGGGCGCCCTGCTCGGGGATGCGGGCACGTACGGCCTCTATCCGGGCCTCGCCGCAGCGGGCGGGACCGCCCATCCCGTCTGGATCGACACCCGGCGGCCGAACCTGCTCGAGGAGGCCTTCACGGCCGCGATTCCCGAACAGGCCGCCCTGCGCCGCTGAGCCGGGAGGCTCAGTCGCGGGCGGCTCGCTGCCGATGACGGTCAGGGATGCTCCCCGAGACGCCGACGGCCGCCCGGAACCTGCTCACCTCGCCGCTCCGCGGTCTGCTCGAGGTCACGCGCCTGCTGCGCGCGCAGGGGAAGCTGCCGGAGCTGCTGGACGCGATCGCGCGCACGATCGGCGAGTCGCTCGGCTACGCCACGGTGGCGATCAACCTCTACCGGCCCGGGATGGGACGACTTCCACGTCAGCACCGTCCACGGCTGCGAGGCCGCCAGCTCGATCCTGCTCGACCGCGTCCGCCGGTCGGCGACTGGGACGTCCTGCTGTCCGACGAGTTCCTGCGCCGCGACGCCTACCTCGTCCCCGCCGGCGCCGTCGACTGGGACGCTCTCCCCGGCAGCTACGTGCCGCCGGGCGAGCGCTCCAGCGCGCCCGACGCCTGGGATCCCGAGGACGCGCTGTTCGCGCCGATGCGCGAGCAGGGCGGGATGCTGCTCGGGATCATCTCGGTGGACGAGCCCGTGAGCGGGCGCCGGCCGAGCGACGTCGAGCTCGACGTGCTCGTCGCACTCGCCGACCACGCCGCGCTCGCCGTCGAGGCAACCCGCAAGGCGGCGGCATCGGAGCACCACCGGCGCGCGCTCGAGCAGCTGCTCGACGTGTCCTCGCGCCTCGCCGCCGAGCCGACCGCCGACGAGATCCTGCTGCACGTCTGCACGGGCATCCGCGAGGCCCTCGGCTTCCGGAACGTCTGCGCGGCCCTGATCGAGGCGGCCAGCGGTCGGATCCTGCCGCGCGCCGCCGTCGGCTGGGATCTCGCCGATCCCGCGCTGCACACGATCCTCACCCTCGCCACCGTCGAGCCGCTGCTCGACCCGTGCTTCCGCCGGGAGGGCTGCTACCTGCTGCCGGACGACGAGGTGCGGCGCGTGCTCGGCATGCACGAGATCCCGTACGCATCCCGGCTGAACGGGCGCGGGCCGCTCGCCTGGAACCGCCACCGGCTGATCGTGCCGCTCCGGGGACGGGACGGCGTCCTGCTCGGCCTCATCTGGGTCGGCGACCCCGAGGACAGGCTGCTTCCCTCGACGGACCGCCTTCAGGCGCTGCGGATCTTCGCAGATGACGCGGCGGCCGCGCTCGTGTCCGGCCGGCACCTCGACGAGCTCCGCTTCCTGGCCGACCACGACCCGCTCACGCGCCTCCTCAATCGGCGCGCGTTCGTGAAGCGGCTCGAGGGCGAGGTCGCGCGTACCAGCCGCTACGGGCGCCCGTTCGGGCTCGTGCTGATCGACCTCGACGGCTTCAAGCAGCTGAACGACCACTTCGGCCACCCCGCCGGCGACGACGCCCTCCAGCTCGTCGGCTCGGTGCTCTCGCGTGCGCTCCGGCGGTCCGACGACGCGTTCAGGCTCGGCGGGGACGAGTTCGCGCTGATCCTGGCAGAGGCGTCCAGGGAGGACGCCCGCATGGTCGTGAGCCGGACGCAGCGCCTGCTCGCCGGGATCCCGGACGAGCGGTTCAGGGGCGTCGGCGCGAGCTTCGGCTGCGCGTGCTGCCCGGAGGACTCGCTCGAGCCGCACGGGCTCTTCCGGCGCGCCGACGAGGCGCTCTACGAGGCCAAGCGCACCGGCGTCGGCTTCAGCTTCGCAGCCTGACCCGGGCGCGCCGGGCTCCGCGACCCGCTTCCCCTACGATGCCCCTCGTGCAGAAGGTCGTCCTGACCGAGCTCGACTCGGGCGAGCGGGTCATCTCCGAGCGGGTGCCGAGCGTGCGCTCGGTCGCCCTCGGCTTCTGGATCGACGTCGGCTCCCGCGACGAGCGCGACGACCGTGCGGGCGTCTCCCACTTCATCGAGCACCTGCTCTTCAAGGGCTCTCGCCGCTTCGATGCGCAGCAGATCGCCGAGACCTTCGACGCGATGGGCGCGGAGCTGAACGCCGCGACCTCGCGCGAGCACACGGTCGTCTACTCGCGGGTCCCCGACCACCACGTGGAGACGGCGCTCGAGGTGATGACGGACATGGTCTTCGCGCCCGCCTTCGCCGAGGTCGACCAGGAGCGGGAGGTCGTGCTCGAGGAGATCGCGATGTACGAGGACACGCCGCAGGAGCTCGTCCACGACCTGTTCTCGGAGGCGGTCTTCGGCACGCACGCGCTCGGCCGGCCGGTGATCGGCACGGCCGAGGTGATCTCGAGCGTCAGCCGGCGCGCGCTCGCGGCGTACCATCGCGCGCTCTACACGCCGGGGAACATCGTCGTCGCGGCCGCCGGGAACATCGCGCACGACCGGCTCGTCGCGCTGCTGCAGCGCAGCGAGCGCCGCAGCGGCGCGCCCGCACGGGCCGGGACGCGCGTCCGCCGGCCCCTCGGCCGGCAGCCGCAGCCGGGGCTCCGCTTCCAGCGCAAGGACACCGAGCAGTACCACCTCTGTCTCGGCGCGACCGGCATCTCGCGCGCCGATCGGCGGCGCTTCGCCGCCTCGCTGCTCGACTCGATCCTCGGCGGCTCCGCCTCGTCCCGCCTCTTCCAGGAGATCCGCGAGAAGCGGGGAATGGCCTACTCGGTCTACAGCTTCGGCTCCCAGTACACCGACACCGGCCTCGTCGGCGTCTACGTCGGCACGCGGGAGGAGAACCTCGGCGCCTGCGTCGAGATCTGCATGGAGCAGATCGCCGAGATCGCGGCCGGCAAGCTGCGCAAGGGCGAGCTGGAGCGCGCGAAGGAGAACCTCAAGGGGCGGATCGTGCTCTCGCTCGAGTCGACCTCCAACCGGATGAGCCGGCTCGGCAAGTCGCTCGTCTCCGACACCGAGCTGCTCACCCTCGAGCGGGTGATCGCCGAGATCGACGCGGTCGGAGAGGACGAGCTCGCCGAGCTCGCCGGGGCGCTCCTGCCGCCCGAGCGGCTCGCCGCCTCCGGCGTCGGACCCGACGAGGACCGCTTCCGCGCCGCCGTCGGGCGCGCCGGGAGCGGCCTGGCCGAGCGGGCCGCGGCGTGAGGCTCGCCGTCTTCGGCGCCGAGGGGAAGGTCGGGCGGGCCCTCGTCCCGGTGCTCGAGCAGGCCGGCCACGAGGTGCGGGGGATCGAGATCGGGGACGAGCCCGACGTCGCCGGCAGCGACGCGGCGATCGACTTCACGACACCGGACGCCGCGCCGGAGAACGTCCGTGCCGCGCTCGAGCAGGGCGTCTCCTGCGTCGTCGGCACGACCGGCTGGGACGCCGTGCCGCTCGGGGCGCTCGCCGCCGAGCGGGGACTGCGGCTGTTCGTGGCGCCGAACTTCTCGATCGGCGCCGTCCTGATGATGCGCTTCGCCCGCGAGGCGGCCGCCTTCCTGCCGCGGGCCGAGATCGTCGAGCTCCACAACGAGGCGAAGCGGGACGCGCCCTCCGGCACGGCGAAGGCGACGGCGGAGCTGATCGGCGGCGACCCCGTCATCCACTCCGTGCGCCTGCCGGGCCTCGTCGCGCACCAGGAGGTGATCTTCGGCGCCGAGGGCCAGCTGCTGACCATCCGCCACGACACGACCGGCCGCGAGTCGTTCGCCTACGGCGTCCTGCTCGCGCTCGACAAGCTCCCGGGGCTGCCGGCCGGCCTGACGGTCGGGCTCGAGGCGATCCTGTGAGGATCGAGCAGGCGGCGCCGGTGCTCCTCTCGGCCGACCTCGGGCGGACGGCGGCGTGGTACCGCGACGCGCTCGGGTGGGAGTTCGAGCTCTTCGGCGACCCGCCGGACTTCGGCATCGCGAAGCGCGATGAGCAGCGGATCATGTACGGCCTCCATCCCCAGGCGGAGCGGATCGTCCCCAACTGGCGGATCCGGGACGCGACGTGGAACGTCTACGTGCGGGTCGACGACGTCGACGCGTGGCACGACGAGCTCGTCGGCCGCGGGCTCGAGCTGGACTACGGGCTCGGCGACCAGCCGTGGGGGATGCGCGAGTTCGGCGTCCAGGACCCGGACGGCCACGACATGGCCTTCGGGCAGCCGATCTCCTAGAGGCTTGATGTGGATTCGGCTCCCCGTGGGGCTGTCTCAGGCCAAGCGAAGGCGGTTCGGCGTCCGCGGGCCAGGCCGGTGGCCTGGTCGAGGGCGACGGGACCGGCTTCGCGCCGCGTCTGAGGCGGCAACCGCGGGACAGGTCGCAATGCGCATCAAGCCTCTAGAGACGAGCCGCCGCGGAGCGATCGCCCTCGTCCGGCGCGGCGCAGACGTCCGGTCCGGGATGATCTGCCGATGCCGACCAGGCCGCCGAACTCGTCTTCGACGAGGCGACGAAGCAGTACCCGGGACGGCCCGAGCCGGCGGTCGACCGGCTCTCGCTGACCGTGCCCGCGGGGGAGATCTGCGTCCTCGTCGGGCCGTCGGGCGGCGGCAAGACGACCGCGCTGAAGCTCGTCAACCGCCTGATCCCGCTCAGCAGCGGCGACATCCGCATCGACGGCACCTCGATCCTCGACCACGACGTCACCGAGCTGCGGCGCTCGATCGGCTACGTGATCCAGCAGGTCGGGCTCTTCCCGCACATGACCGTGGAGGCCAACATCGGCACCGTGCCACGGCTCTTCGGGCGCTCGCGCACGTGGATCCGCGCGCGCTCGGACGAGCTGCTCGAGCTCGTCGGCCTCGACCCCTCCTACGCGAAGCGCTACCCGGCACAGCTCTCCGGCGGCGAGCGCCAGCGCGTCGGGCTCGCCCGCGCGCTCGCGGCGAACCCGCCGCTGATGCTGATGGACGAGCCGTTCGGCGCAATCGACCCGATCGTGCGCACCCGGTTCCAGGACGAGTTCCTCCGCCTGCAGCGCGAGCTGCGCAAGACCGTCGTCTTCGTCACGCACGACATCGACGAGGCGATCAAGGTCGGCGACCGGATCGCGATCCTGCCGCCCGGCGGGCGCCTCGCGCAGTACGACATCCCCGCAGCGGATCCTCCGCCAGCCGACCGACGACTTCGTCGCCGAGTTCGTCGGGGCCGACCGGGCGCTCAAGGCGCTCGCGCTGTGGACCCTCGCCGACCTGCCGCTGCACGAGGGCGCCCGCGACGGGCTGCCCACGCTCCCCGCGGGAACGACGCTTCGCGACGCGCTCGCGCTGCTCGTCGCGGAGCGGTCCGGGCATCTGCTCGTCACCGGCGAGGGAGGTCGGCAGCTCGGGATCGCGAGCCGCGAGGACCTGCTGGCGTGATGCCGCTGCTCGGCGCCGGGCCGGTGATCCCGAACTTCGGCTCGGGCAGCTCCTGCGAGCGGTCGAACGGCTGGTTCTGCACCGACTGGCTCGGCGCTCACTGGGGCGACACGCTCCAGCCGGCTCTCGTCCAGCACATCGAGCTCTCGTTGATCGCGGTCGCCGCCGGCTTCGCCATCGCCTCGCTGCTCGCGATCGCAGGCTTCCCTGGCGCCTCGCTCCTGGACGCGCCGATGGGCGGCGTTCGCCGACTTCCTCTACACGATCCCGAGCCTCGCGCTCTTCCAGCTGCTCGTCCCGTTCACCGGCCTGACCGAGACGACGGTCGAGATCGCGCTCGTCTCCTACACGCTCCTCGATCCTCTACCGGAACATGGTCGAGGGGCTGCGCGGCGTCCCCGACGACGTGCTCGAGTCGGCGCGGGGGATGGGCCTGACACGCCTCGCAGACCTTCGTCCGCGTCGAGCTGCCGCTCGCGGCGCCCGCAGTGCTCGCGGGGCTGCGGATAGCCACCGTCTCGACGATCTCGGTCGCCACCGTCGCCGCCTTCGTCGTGCCGAAGGGCCTCGGCGAGCCGATCTTCATCGCCCTCGACCAGAACCTGTTCAAGACGGAGATCCTCGCCGCGGGCGGGCTCGCGATCGCGCTCGCCCTCACCGCCGACGGCCTGCTGGCTCTCGCGCAGCGGGCGATCACGCCGTGGAGCCGAGCCGTGACGACGCTCGCCGACGCGTTCACCCCGCACACCTTCGTCGACGCCGTTCCGCTTCATCCCGGATCACGGGCACCTGCTGCTCGCGAAGACGGGCGAGCACCTGGAGCTCTCGTTCGCGGCGCTCGGCATCGGGATCCTGCTCGCGCTGCCGCTCGGCCTCTGGCTCGGGCACCGGCACCGCGGGCTCTTCCTCGCCCTCGCCGCGTCGAGCCTGGGCCGGGCGCTGCCGAGCGTCGTTCTGATCGCGTTCGGGATCACGATCCTCGGCGTCGGCTTCTGGAACAACACCGCGGCCCTCGTCGTGCTCGCGATCCCGCCGATCCTCACGAACACCTACTTCGCGGTCGACGGCGTCGACCCGGACGCAGTCGAGGCGGCGCGGGGAATGGGGCTGACGGAACGGCAGATCCTGCTCCGGTCGAGCTGCCGCTCGGTCGTCTCGCTCGTCGATCGCCGGCATCCGTATCGCGGCCGTCTTCGTGATCGCGACGGCGACGATCGCCGCGATCGCCGGCGGCGGCGGTCTCGGCGAGATCATCGTCAACCCGGCGAGCTACGGTCTCGCCGGCGTCGTCGCGGCCTCCCTCTGCGTCTCCGCGCTCGCTCTCCTGACCGCCGTCGCGCTCTCCCTCCTCCATCGTGCCGTCTCGCGTAGACCCGCGGCGAGGACGT
The DNA here is from genome assembly GCA_963746895.1 of uncultured Actinomycetes bacterium. Taxonomy (GTDB): domain Bacteria; phylum Actinomycetota; class Thermoleophilia; order Gaiellales; family Gaiellaceae; genus Palsa-739. Next base: position 64,181 of record CAVVDI010000009.1, read on the forward strand.
AGGCTCCCGCGAGGATACCGGAGACCGAGAGGGGAGGAGCTCGATGGTGCGCAAGCACACGCGACGCGCTGCCAAGGCGGCGTTCGCGATCTCGCTCGGAGTCGCGCTCTGATCGGATCGACCGCCTGCGGCGGCGGCTCGTGCGGGGGCGACGACTCGTCGGGTCGGGCGGCTCGACGACCGCCGGCGGTCGAAGCCGACGGTCGTCCTGGCGACGAAGAACTTCACCGAGGAGTACATCCTCGGCCAGCTCTACGGGCAGGCGCTGCAGGCGAAGGGCTACACCGTCAAGTACAAGGGGAGCGTCGGCAGCTCGGAGCTCGCGGACACCGCGATCACGAGCGGCAAGATCAACTTCTACCCCGAGTACACAGGCGTGATCGTGCTCGACCTCGCGAAGCAGAAGTCGCCTCAGACCGCGTGCCGCGACGTACGCGGCGGCGAAGTCGTTCGAGGAGGGTCGCAACCTGACCCTCCTGAAACCGACGCCGTTCTACGACACCGACACCTTCACGGTGCTGACCTCGACCGCGAAGAAGCTCGGCGTCAAGGCGATCGGCGACCTGAAGAAGGTGCCGTCGTTCTCGTACGCGGGCTATCCCGAGTGCGCGACGCGCATCACCTGCCTGCTCGGCCTCAAGAAGACCTACGGGCTGACGCAGGTGAAGTTCGTGCCGCTCGCGAGCATCAGCGTCTACACGCTCCTCGACCAGGGCAAGGTGACCGGCGGCGACGGCTTCTCGACCGACCCGCAGCAGCTGAGCGGCAAGTACACGGTGCTGACCGACACGAAGCACATCTTCGGCTTCCAGAACGTCGCGCCGGTCGTCTCCCAGAAGCTCGCAAATGCGGGCGGGAGCGACTTCGCAGCGACGGTGAACGCGGTGTCGGCGAAGCTGACGCTCGCCGCGATGCAGGCGATGAACAAGGCGGTCGCGATCGACAAGAAGACGCCGGCCGCGGTCGCGAAGCAGTTCCTCAAGGCGAACGGGCTCGCGTAGATGCGCGTCGTCGTTCTCGGCGGGGGGTCGACCGGCGAGCACTTCGTCGGCGCCCTCCGCCGGCTCGACGACGAGCTCGAGCTCGTCCTGGTCGAGAGCCGGCTCGTCGGCGGCGAGTGCTCCTACTTCGCCTGCATGCCGACGAAGACGATGCTGCGCGCCGCGGAGCTCTCCTCCTCGCTCGAGCGTGCCCCCGGGCTCCGACCCGGGCGGCCGGAGGCGGACGGCGTCTGGGCATGGCGGGACTGGATGACCAACGACTGGGACGACTCCGGCCAGCTCGGCTGGCTGGAGGAGCAGCGCTGCCGGCTCGTCCGCGGCGAGGGGCGAGTCGCGAGGCCCGGAGTCGTCGAGGTCGGCGGCGAGGAGATCCCGTTCGACCGTCTCGTCGTCGCCACGGGCTCGCGCCCGGCGGTCCCGCCGGTGGACGGGCTCGACGGGGTCGAGTACTGGACGAACCGCGAGGCGACGAGCACGCACGAGATCCCGGACAGCCTCGTCGTCATGGGCGGGGGGCCGGTCGGCTCCGAGCTGGCGCAGTTCTTCGCGCGGATGGGCTCACGGGTGACGGTCGTGGAGCGGGGAGAGCGGCTGCTCGGGCGCGTCCACCGGGACGCGGGCGAGCGGATGGCCGAGGTGTTCCGGTCGGAGGAGATCGACGTCCGGCTCGGCGTCGGCGTCGAGCGCGTCGAGCCGGGGATCCGGGTGCGGCTCTCCGACGGCTCGTCGCTGGAGGCGGCGCGCCTGCTCGTGGCCACGGGCAGGCAGCCGAACGTCGAGGAGCTCGGGCTCGAGCAGCTCGGGGTCGAGGTCACGCGCCGCGGCATCGACGTCGACGAGCGCCTGCGCGCCGCCGACGGCGTCTGGGCGATCGGCGACGTCACCGGCGTCGCACAGTTCACGCACGTCGGCAAGTACCAGGCCCGGGTCGCCGCGGCCGACCTGACCGGACGCGAGGCGAAGGCCGACTACCGCGCGATCCCGGCCGGGATCTTCACCGACCCCGAGGTGGGGACGGTGGGGCGGACCGACGGCGACGGACTCGTCTCGGCGCGGCTCGAGCTCGGCTCCGTGCCGCGGCTCTCGACCTACGAGAAGCCGGCGCGGGAGGGGTTCGTCCGGCTCTTCGCCGATCCCCGGAGGCGCGTGCTCGTCGGTGCGGTCTGCGTCGGCCCGCAGGCGGCCGAGTGGCTGGGCCAGCTGACCCTCGCGGTCAGGGCGGCGGCGCCGCTCGAGCTGCTGCTCGACACGATCCAGCCGTACCCGACGTTCTCGGAGGGCATCTTCGGCGCCCTGCGCGCGCTCGAGGACGAGCTCGCGAGATCAAGCCTCTAGAATCCCGGACACCGTGCTCGGGGAGGTCCTGACCGCGATCGTGACGCCGTTCCGGGACGACGGCGCGGTCGACCTCGACGCCTTCCGCGAGCTGGCCGGCCATCTCGTCGACAACGGCTCCGACGGGCTCGTCGTCTGCGGGACCACCGGCGAGTCGCCGACGCTCTCGGACGGCGAGAAGCTCGAGCTCTTCGCCGCCGCCCTCGACGCCGTCGGCGACCGCGCCACGGTCGTCGCCGGCACCGGCACCAACGACACGGCCCACTCCGCCCACCTCACGGCGCGGGCGCACGAGCTCGGCGTCGACGGCGTCCTCGTCGTCACGCCCTACTACAACAAGCCGCCTCAGCGCGCGATCGTCCGCCACTTCGAGGAGGTGGCCGCGGCCACCGACCGGCCGGTCGTCGTCTACAACATCCCGAGCCGGGTCGTCGTCACGATCGAGCCGGAGACGATCGCACGTCTCGCGGAGATCGCCGGCGTCGCCGCCGTCAAGCAGGCGCACGACGACCTCGCGCACGCCCGCTTCATCGTCGAGGAGACTCCCCTCGACCTCTACGCGGGCGACGACAACCTGATCTTCCCCTTCCTCGAGCTCGGCGGCGTCGGCGGGATCTGCGTGCACACGCACGTCTGGGGGCCGCAGACGAAGGAGATGGTGCGCCGCTACCGGGAAGGGGACGTCGACGGCGCACGCGCCCTGAACGAGGAGCTGGCGCCCGCATTCGACCTCTTGCGGATCCAGACGAATCCGATCCCGATCAAGGCCGCCCTCGACCTGCTCGGGCACCGGGTCGGCGGCTACCGTCTGCCCATGGTGGAGCCGACCGAGGAGGAACTGCAGCGCGTCCGGGCCTGCCTGGAGCGCGCTGGCCTGCTCGCACCTGCCTCGACCTCGTAGGGCGCAACTACACTGCCCGCGATGGGCACCTGCCGGATCATCCCGCTCGGCGGCCTCGGGGAGGTCGGCAAGAACATGACCGTCTACGAGGCGAAGGGCTCGATCGTCGTCGTCGACGCCGGGCTCGCGTTCCCGCGCGACGAGCACCTCGGTGTCGACCTCGTCCTGCCCGACTTCACGTATCTCCGGGAGCGTGAGCACATGATCCTCGGCGTCGTGCTGACGCACGGCCACGAGGACCACGTCGGCTCGCTGCCCTACCTGATGCGCGAGGTGCGCGTGCCCCTCGTGGTCGCGACGCGGCTGACGCTCGGCCTCGTCAAGTCGAAGCTCGACGAGCACGGGCTGCTCCGCGACGCCGAGCTGCGCGAGATGGCGCCGGACGACGAGCCGCTGCAGCTCGGACCTTTCCGGATCGAGCTGATCCGGATGGCGCACTCGATTCCCGACGCCGCCGCCGTCGTGCTCGAGACGCCGGGCGGCCGCTGCGTCCACACCGGCGACTACAAGCTCGACCACACACCCGTCGACGGGCAGCGCACCGACGTGGGCAAGCTCGCGGAGGTCGGCAATCGCGGCGTCGACCTGCTGCTCGGCGACTCGACGAACGCCGAGCGGCCGGGCATCACCGAGTCGGAGCGCGTCGTCGGCGAGGCCTTCCGCCAGATCTTCCCGCAGCGCAGCGGCCGGATCCTCGTCTCGTCGTTCGCCTCGAACGTGCACCGGATGCAGCAGGCGGCCGACGTCGCCGTCGAGTGCGGCCGCAAGGTCGCCTTCATCGGCCGCTCGATGCGCAAGAACGCCAACATCGCGCGCAACCTCGGCTACATGGACGTGCCCGAGGACATGATCATGCGCCCGCACGAGCTGGCCGAGCTGCCGCCCGGCCAGCAGCTCGTGCTCTGCACCGGCAGCCAGGGCGAGCCCATGTCGGCCATGACCCGGATCGCCTACAACGACCACCCGTCGGTGAGGGTGGAGCGCGGCGACACGGTGATCATCTCGGCGAAGCCGATTCCGGGGAACGAGCTGCGCGTCCACGACGCGATCAACCGGCTCGCGAAGATGGGCGCCGAGGTGCTGCACGAGGACAACGCTCCCGTCCACGTCTCCGGGCACGGTTGCCGCGAGGAGCTGCGCACGATCATCGGGCTCCTGCGCCCCCGGGCCGTGATGCCGATGCACGGCGAGTTCCGGATGCTGGCCGCGCACGCGCAGCTGGCGCGGGAGGGCGGAGTGCCCGAGGACAGGATCATCCTCGCCGAGAACGGCACCGTCGTCGAGCTCGACTCGGAGCTCGGCCCGCGCATCGTCGACCGCGTCCAGGCGGGGATCACCTTCGTCGACGGGCTCGGCGTCGGCGACGTGCACGACGTCGCGCTGCGCGACCGGCGCAAGCTCGCCGAGGACGGCGTGCTGATCGTCGTGGCGACCCTCGCGTCGCAGAACGGCGGCGGCCTGACCGCCGCTCCCGAGCTGATCGCCCGCGGCTTCGGCGACGGGGCGGAGCCGCTCCTCGAGGAGCTGCGCGAGGAGGCGGCCCGCGTCCTGGGCGACCTGCTGCGCGACGACGTGACCGAGATCAAGCTCCTCCAGGAGCACCTGCACGACGCGCTCGGCGGCATCGTCTACGACCGCACGCGCCGGCGGCCGATGGTGCTGCCGGTGATCGTCGAGGTCTAGGCCGTGGAGCCGCAGGTCACTCCGCCCCCCACCTGGGCGGACGTGATCGCGGAGTGCGCCGCCGAGGAGGCGACCGCCGTGCGCCTCGTCCGTCAGCTCCGCGCCTGCGAGATCTCCGGGCTCGCGTTCTGCCGGCTGCTCGAGCGCTGGGCGCGCGGCGACGCGCAGCCGCCGACCGCGGGAGGACGGCAGGCCGCCCTGCGCCGCGCCGCCGACCGCGTCGAGACGGCGCTGGCCGGTCTCGAGGAGCCGCTCCAGCGCTACCTGCTCGAGCTCGAGACCGACGCCTTCGAGGGCCGCTCCTGGTACGGCGCCCCCGGACAGGCGGAGCTGCTCGACTGGGAGCCGGTGCTCACGCGCGCGGGGGTCCGCGTCGCACCGGCCCGGGTCGCGCAGGCGTACCTGGAGCTGGCGGTGCTCGTCCGCGCGCTCGAGGGGCTGACGAGCGCGGCGCGCATCGACGCCGCGCCCGGCCGCGGCTCGCTCTGGGCAGGGCTCTTCGATCTGCGCGAGAACCTGCTCGGGCGCGCGCTCGACGACCTCCGTGCGCTCGCGAACTAGAGGCTCCGCGCGAGAGGGCACAGCCGGGTAGGCTCGCCCCGTGGCACCGCGGCTGGCCGTCGTCGGCTCGATCAACCTCGACCTCGTCGCGCGGACGGAACGGCTGCCTCGACCGGGCGAGACCGTCGGCGGCGCGACCTTCTCCCGCATTCCGGGCGGCAAGGGCGCGAACCAGGCGCTCGCCGCAGCCCGCCTCGGCGCCGAGGTGGCGATGATCGGCTGCGTCGGCGGCGACGGGTTCGCCGACGAGGCGCTCGCCGGGCTCCGCGAGGGGAACGTCGACCTGGCCGGGGTGCGGCACACCGACGGGCCGACCGGAGTCGCCCTGATCACCGTCGACGCGGAGGGGGAGAACGAGATCGTCGTCGCACCCGGCGCGAACCTCGACCTGCGTCCCGAGGACGTCGTCCTGCCCGAGTTCGACGGCGTGCTCTGCCAGCAGGAGATCCCGCAGGCGACGGTCGAGCGCGCCGCCGAGCTGGCGCGCGGCCGCTTCTTCCTGAACGCCGCTCCCGCCCGGCACGAGGCGCCCGAGGCCGACCTGACGATCGTGAACCGGTACGAGCTCGAGGCGCTGCTCGGCTGGCGCGGCCTCGTCTGCCTGACGCTCGGCGCCGAGGGCGCCGTGCTGCTCGAGGACGGGGAGGAGCTCGCCCGCGCCGAGCCCCCGGCCGTCGCCGCGGTCGACGGCACGGCGGCCGGGGACGCGTTCGCCGCCTGCCTCGTCGTCTCGCTGCTCGAGCGGCGCCCGCACGAGGAGGCGCTGCGCCGGGCCTGCATCGCCGGCGCGCTGACCGCCTCGCGGCCCGGCGCCCAGAGCTCGCTTCCGACGGCCGAGGAGGTCGACGCGCTGCTGTGAGCTCGCCGCTCGGGCTCGAGGAGCTGCACGGTCCCGTCGACGCGCGCCTCGAGGGCGGGCGGGTCACGATCGCGGCGGGGCCGCGCACCGACCTCTTCGCCTCGCCGGATGGATCGGCGCCGGTGCTGACCGCGCCCGCGCTCCTCACCGCCGCCCCGGCGAGCTTTCTCCTCGCCGCCACCGTCCGCGCCGAGCTCGGGGCGACGTTCGACGCGGGCGCGCTGCTCCTCTGGCGGGACGAGACGACCTGGGCGAAGCTCGCGTTGGAGCGCTCGCCGGAGGGCCGGCCGACGGTCGTCTCGGTGGTCACGAACGGCCGCTCCGACGACTGCAACTCCGCGGCGCTCGACTCGGCGAGCGCCAGGCTCCGTATCGCCCGTCTCGGCGAGGCGTGCGCCTTCCACGTCTGCGTCGACGGCCGCTGGGAGCTCGTCCGCCACTTCTCGCTCGGCCGCGGGCCGCTCCGCGCGGGCTTCCTCGCCCAGTCGCCGACGGGTGAGGGCTGCACGGCCGTCTTCGAGCGGATCGAGCTCGAGGAGCGGCTCCTCGACGACGTGCGCAGCGGCGCGTAGGCCTGCAGCGCGAGCTGCGGGCGCCGCGTGCCGGAGATCCTCGCGTCGGGCGCCGGCTCGGGCTCTCGGCTTTCGGCCTCCCCGCCGGGCGGGCCCGGGCTGCGGAGCAGGAACCGTCCAACGCTGCGCGAACAGGGCCGCATGCCGCGCCGCAGGCGGAAGACGAAGCTGCGTCCGAAGCTCCCGAGCCGGGTGCGCAGGACGACGACCAAGCGCAAGCCCGCGCGTTCACGCCGCCGTCAGCACCACCCGGAGCTCTGGGGCCTCGCGTCGATCGCCCTCGGCTGCTTCCTCGGCAGCGTCCTCTTCCTCGGCTGGAACGGCGGCTATGTCGGGCAGTGGCTCGCCGACGGTCTCGACTACGTGATCGGCGCCGCCGCCTACGGAATGCCCGTCGCGCTCGTCGTGCTCGGGGGGCTGACCGTCGCCAAGAGCGCGCTCGTCGACGTGCGCCCGTTCCGCACGGGGCTCGTCGTGCTCGCCGCCGGGCTGATGATCGCGCTCGGCCGAGACCAGGGCGGCTACTTCGGCTCGCTTCTCGGCGGCGCGGTCGGCGTGGCGATCGGCGCCACCGGCTCGACGATCCTCGGCATCCTGCTCCTGCTCGTCGGCTCGCTCCTCCTCTCGGGCGCCTCGCTCGGCGCGATCCTCCGCCGCTCCGGCCACGGCGTCCGGCTGGCCGCCGGAAAGGCCCGGACGCGACGCCCGCGCCGGCGCGAGCACGAGGACGACTGGACGCAGCCGCAGCCCGCCCCGCGCACTGTCCGGCACGCCCCGCCCGTCGACGCGGCCGCCGCCTACCCCGACGTCGTCGGCGAGGATTCGACGCGGTCGGCGCCCATCCTCGCGCCCTTCGCCGCTCCTCCACGACGGGCAGGCCCCGCTCGTCTCGCAGCAGCCCCTCGTCGACGACCCGCCGACCCTCTTCGAGGAGCCGACCGCGGAGCACAGCGCGTACAAGCTCCCCGACGCCGGCGTCCTCAACGTCTCGCCCGCACGGGCCGACTCCTCGGAGGAGACCTCGGCGCGCGTCGCCGAGCTGCTCGTGCAGACGCTCGCGCACTTCGGGATCGAGGCGAACGTCGTCGGCCAGATCTCCGGCCCGCGGGTCACGCGCTACGAGCTCCAGCTCGCTCCCGGGACGAAGGTCGCGAAGGTCGCAGCGCTCAAGGACGACCTCTCGTACGCACTCGCGACGACGGAGATCCGCATCCTGGCGCCGATCCCGGGCAAGCAGGCGGTCGGCGTCGAGCTGCCGAACCTCTCGCCGAACCTCGTCACGCTCGGCGACATCTTCGACGACCTGCCCGCGACCGCGAGCCCGCTCTCGGTCTGGCTCGGCAAGGACATCTCCGGCGCGGCGGTCTGGACCGACCTCGCGCGCATGCCGCATCTGCTGATCGCCGGCACCACCGGCTCGGGCAAGTCGGGCTGCATCAACGCCCTGCTCACCTCCGTGCTGCTGCGCGCGACTCCGGACGACGTGCGGATGATCCTGATCGACCCGAAGCGGATCGAGCTCAACCACTACGAGTCGATCCCGCACCTGCTGACTCCGGTCGTCTCGAGCCCGAAGGAGGCGAGCGCCGTCCTCGCCAACTGCGTCGCCGAGATGGAGCGCCGCTACGAGCGGCTCGCGACCGTCCGCGCGCGCAACCTGAACGAGGCGAACCGCTCCTTCAGGCAGCGCGGCGAAGCCACACTGCCGTACGTGCTCGTCGTGATCGACGAGCTGGCCGACCTGATGATGATCGCCCCGCAGGCGGTGGAGGACGCGGTGATCCGGCTGGCGCAGAAGTCGCGGGCCGTCGGCATCCACCTCGTGCTCGCGACACAGCGTCCGTCGGTGGACGTGATCACGGGCATGATCAAGGCGAACGTCCCCTCGCGGATCGCCTTCGCCGTCTCCTCGCAGACCGACTCGCGCGTCATCCTCGACCACGGCGGCGCCGAGTCGCTGCTCGGCCAGGGCGACATGCTCTTCAAGCCGCTCGGCACGTCGCGGCTCCAGCGCGTCCAGGGCGCGTACGTCTCGGAGGAGGAGATCGCGCTCGTCGTCGAGCAGACCCGCCAGCGCGAACAGGAGCTCGACGAGAGCTACCTCGAGCTGCCCGAGGTCTTCGCCTCGCGACGACGGCGACGAGCACGGCGAGTTCGACCCGGACGACGACCCGCTGCTCGACCGGGCGATCGAGATCGTCGTGCAGACGCAGACCGCCTCGGTGTCGCTGCTCCAGCGGCGTCTGCGGGTCGGCTACACGCGGGCCGGCCGGCTCGTCGACATGCTCGAGCGGCGAGGCATCGTCAGCGGCTACGAGGGCTCGAAGCCGCGCCGCGTGCTCGTCGACGAGTCGCAGTACCACGCGTACGTCGCGGCGGACTAGCTCAGGACGCGTAGAACCCCGTCTGCACCTGGCCCGCTCGAAGGCTCTAGTATCGCGGCGGAAACGACACGACCTGGGTCAGGGTCAGACAACGACCGAGGAGGGCAAGACAATTGAGGTCTAGGACACGCCTGCTACGAATGACACTCCCCGCTGCGGTGGCCGTCGCGGCCGTCTCGTTCCTCGCAGCAGGCTGCGGCGGCGGCTCGAGCACCACGAGCTCGAGCGCGACGCCGCCGGCCACGGCTCCGGCGGGCGCCGGCCTGAAGGTCGGCCTCGTGACCGACATCGGCGGGCTCAACGACCGCTCGTTCAACCATCTCGCCTACCTCGGCCTGCAGCACGCGGCGAACGGCGCTCGGCGTGAAGACGCGCGTCCTCGAGTCGCACGCGAACTCGGACTACGTGCCGAACATGTCGACGCTCGCGCAGCAGGGCTACGGCCTGATCATCGGCGTCGGCTTCCTGATGCACGACTCGATCCGCCAGGTGGCGAAGAAGTTCCCGAACACGAAGTTCATGATCATCGACGACGCCTGGTCGAAGGGTGACCCGAAGAACCTCGAGGGGACGGTCTTCCACGAGGAGCAGGCCGGATACATGGTCGGCTACCTGGCCGGCCTGATGGAGAAGGGCGCCAAGACGATCAGCTCGGTCGGCGGCCAGAAGATCCCGCCGGTCGACCACTACATCGCCGGCTACATGGCGGGCGCCAAGGCCGCGAATCCGAAGATCACCGTCCTCAACGGCTACTCGCAGGACTTCGTCGCCCAGGACAAGTGCAAGAACCTCGCCCTGCAGCAGATCGGCCAGGGCTCGAAGGTCGTCTTCCAGGTGGCCGGCGGCTGCGGCCTCGGCGCACTGGACGCTGCGAAGCAGAAGCACGTCTGGGGCATCGGCGTCGACGCCGACCAGGCCTACCTCGGCCCGCACATCCTCACCAGCGCCGTCAAGCGCGTCGACACCGACGTCTACACGACGGTCAAGCAGCTCGCCGACGGGACCCTGAAGACGGGGCGGACGTACGAGTTCACCGTCGCGAACGGCGGCATCGACATCGGCAAGATCAGCTCGAAGGTGCCGCAGGCCGACGTCGCCGAGGTGCAGGCGCTCAAGAAGAAGATCGCCGCGGGCGGCGTCTCGATCCCGAACACCGTCCCGTAGACGGTTCCGGGTTGGGGCGGGGCCGATCCGCCGCCTATGCTTGGCGGCGGATTGGCGTCCCCCGAACCCGTCCTCGAGCTCCGCGGCATCACGAAGCGCTTTCCCGGGATCGTCGCGAACGACCGGGTCGACTTCGACCTCCTGCCCGGAGAGGTGCACGCGCTCCTGGGCGAGAACGGCGCCGGCAAGTCGACGCTGGTGAACGTCCTCTACGGGCTCTACCACCCGGACGAGGGGGAGATCAGCGTGAGGGGCCGCAAGATCCGGCTCGGGTCGCCGAAGGAGGCGATCGAGCAGGGGATCGGCATGGTGCACCAGCACTTCATGCTCATCCCCGTGATGTCGGTGGCCGAGAACGTCGTCCTCGCGAGCGAGCCGACGCACGGCACCGTCCTGCTCGACTACGGCGAAGCGGTGCGACGGGTGGAGGAGCTCTCGACCCGGTTCGGGCTCGTCGTCGACCCGCGCGCGAAGGTCGAGGAGATCGGCGTCGGCCAGCAGCAGCGCGTCGAGATCCTGAAGGCCCTCTACCGCGGCGCGGACATCCTGATCCTCGACGAGCCGACCGCGGTGCTGACGCCGCAGGAGGCCGAGGAGCTGTTCGGCGTCGTCCGCAGCCTCACCGAGCAGGGCAAGTCGGTGATCTTCATCTCCCACAAGCTGCACGAGGTGCTCGAGATCGCCGACCGGATCTCGGTGCTGCGGCGGGGCAAGCTCGTCGAGACGCGGCTGCGCGAGGGCGCGACCGAGGAGGAGCTCGCCCGCGCGATGGTCGGGCGCGAGGTGCTCCTGCGGGTCGACAAGAAGCCGTCCCAGCCGGGCGAGGCCGTCCTCACCGTCTCGGACCTCGTCGTGCACGACGACCGCGGGCTCGAGGCGGTGCGCGGGATCTCGCTCGACGTGCGCGCCGGCGAGATCGTCGGCGTCGCGGGCGTCGACGGCAACGGCCAGACGGAGCTGATCGACGCGCTCACCGGGCTCCGCCGCGCGACCTCCGGGCGCGTCGTGGTGGACGGCGCCGACATCACGCACGCGACGGCGAAGCAGGCGCTCGACGCGGGCGTCGGCCACATACCGCAGGACCGGCAGCGCCGCGGGCTCGTGCTCCAGTTCTCGCTCGCGGAGAACATCGGCCTGCACGACTTCGACAAGGCCCCCGCGTCCCGGTTCGGCTGGCTGCGGCCGAACGTGCTCGTCCGGCGGGCCGGGAAGCTCCTGCAGCAGTTCGACGTGCGCGGCGGCGGTCCGCTCACCCCGGCGGGCGCGCTCTCGGGCGGCAACCAGCAGAAGGTCGTGCTCGCACGGGAGATCGAGCGCAACCCGAGGGTGCTGATCGCCGGTCAGCCGACCCGCGGCCTCGACGTCGGCGCGATCGAGTTCGTCCACCGCCGGCTCGTCGAGGAGCGCGACGCCGGCCGCGCGATCCTGCTCGTCTCGCTCGAGCTGGACGAGATCCTCTCCCTCTCCGATCGCATCCTCGTCATCTACGAGGGCCGGCTCGTCGCCGAGTTCGGCCCCGGGGCGAGCGAGCACGAGCTCGGGCTCGCGATGACCGGCGGCCGTCAGGAAGTGACGGCATGAGCCGTAGGCTCGACGGAGGCGACCCGAGTGCGGAGCCGCCGGCTCCGTCGGGGGCGGAGCGGAGATGAGCGACGAGGAGCGGACAGAGGCGCAGGAGGAGCAGCTCGCGGAGGAAGAGCCGGGCCAGGGCAAGCCCGGCGGCTACGCGCCGAGCGTGGTCGAGCGGCTCGCGCTCTACCAGCGCGCCGGCGGGCTGGTGACGCCGCTCCTGACCGCGCTGCTCGCCTTTCTGATCGGAGGCCTCGTCGTCCTCGCGAGCGGCTCGAACCCGCTCTCGACGTACCGCGCGATCTTCAACGGCACGGGGCTGAACTGGCTCTTTCCCTGGGTGACCGGTGCCGACCGCGTCCTGGCGGCGATCAACCTGCAGCAGACCCTGCTGCTCGCGACGCCGCTGATGCTCTGCGGGCTCGCGGTCGCGTTCGCCTTCCGCTGCGGCATGTTCAACATCGGCGGCCAGGGGCAGTACGTCGTCGGCTCGATCATGTCGGTCTGGGTCGCCTCGTCGTTCGTCGGCATGAACGGCCCGCTCCACATCGTCCTCGTCGTCCTCGTCGCCGCCGTCAGCGGGGGGATCTGGGCCGGGATCGCCGGCTTCCTCAAGGCGACCGTCGGCGCGCACGAGGTGATCTCGACGATCATGCTCAACTGGATCGCCTACTGGCTCGGCAGCTGGGTGTTCGCCCTCGGCGGCCCGCTCCAGAGCAAGGCGCTCGGCGGCTCGGTGCCCGTGTCGAACGACATCGCCGAGAGCACGCATCTGTCGGTCTTCTGGGGCGACCCGCTGCTGCAGGGGCTCCACGTCGGGTTCTTCGTCGCACTCGGCGCGCTCGTCGTCTACTGGCTGACGCTGAACCGCACGACGCTCGGATTCTCGGTGCGCGCGGTCGGCTTCAATCCGGAGGCGGCCCGGTACGGCGGCATCGGCGTGGCGCGCAACTACTTCCTCGCCATGGCGATCTCCGGCGTCTTCGCGGGGGTCGCCGGCTCGATGGACGTCCTCGGCTGGGAGTTCCGCCTCAACGTCAACGACATCCAGGCGTCCCAGATCGGCTTCATCGCGATCGCGGTCGCGCTGCTCGGGTCGGAACACTGCGATCGGGACGTTCTTCGCGGCGCTCCTGTTCGCGGCCCTGCTCAACGGCACGTCGACCCGCCATCTCGATCCGAGCGTCTTCCGTCCCGACCTCGCCGGCAACCTGACCCTGATCATCCAGGGCCTGGTCGTGCTCTTCGTCGGCGCCGACGTGCTCGTCCTCTGGCTCTGGAACCAGCGCCGCCGCCTCCGCCTGCGCAGCGCCGAGAACGCCGCGGGGGCGGCGCCGTCCGCATGAGCGCCACCGTGCCGGAGGCCGTTCTGGCTCGAGCGGGCGGTCGGTCCCAAGTCGATCGGCGGCGCCGGCATCTTCCTCGGCGTCCTCGCCTTCTGGCTGACGCTGCCGCCGCTGAAGACGACGCAGCTCGCGTGGCCCGCGCTCGTCGCGGCGGCGGCGCTCGCGGCCGGAGCGTGGGCGGTCGGGCGCGGCGCGACGCGGGTCGGCTGGGGCGCGATCGTCTCGGGGGCGCTCGGCATCGGCCTCGCGGTGCTGGCGGCGCAGGCCGGACGGACCAACCTCGAGACCGCCGTCGTCTGGTCGGCGCTGATCGCCTCGATGCTCGTCTACGCGACCCCGCTCACCTACGCCGCTATCGGCGGTCTCTTCTCCGAGCGCAGCGGCGTCGTCAACATCGGCCTCGAGGGGATGATGCTGACCGGCGCCTTCTTCGGCATCTGGGGCGCCGACCGCACGGGCAACTGGGTGCTCGGCCTCCTGGTCGCGATGGGGGCGGGCGGTCTGCTCGCGCTCGTCTACGCCTTCTTCGCGATCCATCTGCGGGCCGACCAGATCGTCGGCGGCACCGCGATCAACTTCCTGGCGCTCGGGGTCTCGGGCTACCTGTTCATCGACATCTACGGGTCGAACGGGACGCCGAATCTCACGAACGCGCAGCAGATCCCCGACATCCCCATCTCGCGCTCCGGCAACTTCTTCGCCCAGGCGTTCGGCGACCTGAACCTGCTGATCTGGGTCTCGTTCGGGCTCGTGATCCTGACCTACTTCTTCGTCTTCCGGACGCCGTGGGGACTGCGCCTGCGCTCGGTCGGCGAGCACCCGCGCGCCGCGGACACGGTCGGCATCTCGGTCTTCAGGACACGCTACGTCGCCGTGACCTTCTCCGGCATGCTCTCGGCGATGGGCGGCGCGTACCTCTCGATCGGCTTCGTCCACTCCTTCAACCAGAACATGACCGAAGGCCGAGGCTTCATCGCGCTCGCCGCGCTCATCTTCGGCAAGTGGCGCCCCGCGGGCGCCTTCGGCGCGGCGCTCCTCTTCGGCTTCTCGAGCGCGCTCGCGCAGCGGCTCGGCACGATCCCCAACTGGAGCTCGTACGCGGTGCTCTTCCAGGCGCTCCCCTACGTCCTGACGCTGATCGCGGTGGCAGGAGTGATCGGGCGCTCGATCCCGCCGGCAGCCGATGGCCAGCCCTACCAGAAGCAGTAATCACCGCGCGTCGCTCGCCGTGCTCCTCGGCGTCGTCGCGGTCGCCGTGCTGCCGGCTGCGATCCTCTACGCGCGCCGCCCCGGCGGCTTCTCGCTGCTCGACAGCGCGTGGGCGATCCCGTTCGCGTTCGCGTTCGGCGTCGCGTCGCTCCTGTTCGCGCGCGGGGCGCGAGGCACGATCTCCCGCACCCTCGAGCGCGCGGGAGGCCGGGCGCGCATCCGCGCCGGCAGGGCGCTCGCCGTCGCCGGGATCTCCGTCGCCCTCTCGGCCTCGATCGCCGTCGGGTTCTACGAGCTCCTGCTCCGGCTCGAGGGTTAGCCCTCGAGCGTTTCGCGCGTACAATCCGGCGGTGTTCGCGATCGGGGAGAGCCTGCGTGAGGCGCGCATGCGCCAGGGTCTCGGCTACCCCGAGATCGAACTGGCGACGAAGGTGCGCGCGAAGTACATCCGCGCTCTCGAGGACGAGGACTTCTCGATCCTCCCCGCCGACACGTACATCCGCGGCTTCATGCGCACGTACGCGGAGTACCTCGGCCTCGACGGCCAGCTCTACGTCGACGAGTACGCGACGCGCTTCGGCTCGGCCCGGGCCGAGGAGTCTCCTGCGCCGAGCCCGCGCCGCCGGAGCCGGGACTACGGGATCGAGCGCCGGGCCGTCGTCCTCGCGCTCGTCGGGATCGCCCTCCTGACCGCGCTCGTGTTCGCCGCGTGGAAGTTCGGCGGCGTCGACCCCTCCGGCTCGTCACCGTCCGTCGTGCAGACCCAGCAGCAGCATCCCGCCGCTCGGACGCCCGAGCTGGAGCTGCGGGGCGTGGGGCAGGGGAGCTACGTCGAGGTGCGGCGCAACGCCGCCGGCGGCAAGGTCGTGCTGCAGGCGACCGTCCCGCGAGGCGGCGTGGAGAAGCTCGACGGGTCGCGCTTCTACCTCTTCGTGCGCCGCCCCGCCGGCCTGCGGGTGAAGCTCGGAGGGAAGTCCGTCGCCCTCCCCGGTCGCAGGAACCTGCGGGTGCTCGTGACGCCGCAGCGCACGACGCGCCTCACCGGGTGACGGGCGCCGCCGCCCGTCCACGCGCCGCGATCGTCGTCACGGGCAGCGAGCTCGTGCGCGGCGAACGCACCGACAGGAACGGCCCTTTCTACGCGCGCGAGGCGCTGCGACTCGGGCTGGAGCCTGCACGGATCTCGATCGTCGGCGACGGGCCGGCGGAGCTCGAGGCGGCGCTCCGGGAGGGGCTCGGAGCAGACGTGTGCCTCGTCTCCGGCGGCCTCGGGCCGACCCACGACGACCGCACCGTCGAGATGGTGGCCCGGGCCGCCGGAGTCGCGCTCGTCGTCGATCCCGAGCTCGAGCGGGAGATCGAGGCCGTCTCTCGCGAGCACGCGCAGCGGCTCCTGCGACCGTACGCGGACTTCGCCCCCGGTGTGACGAAGCAGGCGACGCGCCCCGAGGGCTCGCAGTCGCTCGGCCTCGCGGGGACGGCGCCGGGCCTCGTCCTGCGCGCCCCGAGCGGGTGCGTCGTCGTCGTGCTCCCGGGGCCGCCGGGCGAGCTGCAGCGACTCTGGCCGCGAGCGCTCGAGAGCGAGCCGCTGCGCGCGCTGCTCGCGGGAGCGCGGCCGCCGGGCCGCCGCGCCCTGCGGCTCTTCGGCGTGAGCGAGTCGGCGGTCGCGCGCGCACTCGACGACGCGGGCGGGGACGGCGACGGAGTGGAGGCGACCATCTGCGCCCACGACTTCGAGATCCACGTCGATCTCGTCGTCGAGCCCGGGTCGGAAGGGCGGGCGGACGCGCTGGCGGACGGCCTGGCGGCCAGGCTCGAGCGCTGGCTGTACGCACGCGAGGAGCGCCGGATCGAGGAGCTCGTGCTCGCGCTCTGCCGGTCGCGCGGGTTGACGCTCGCCACCGCCGAGTCGTGCACGGGCGGCCTCGTGGCCGCACGCCTGACCTCCGTCCCCGGTGCGAGCGACGTCTTCACGGGAGGGGTCGTGTCGTACTCGAACGAGCTCAAGCAGACGCAGCTCGGCGTCCCGGCGGAGCTGCTGGCCGCGCACGGCGCCGTCTCGGCGGAGACCGCCGTCGCGATGGCCCGGGGGGCGCGGGAGCGGCTCGGAGCCGACGTCGCGGTCGCGGTGACGGGAGTCGCCGGCCCCGGCGGCGGCACGGCGGAGAAGCCGGTCGGGCTCGTCCACGTGCAGGCGGACGGGCCCGACGGCGCGATCGGGCGCGAGCTGCGGGTTCCCGGCGAGCGCGACTCGATCCGGGCCCGCGCCGCCGTGGTCGCGCTGCACCTCGTGCACCGGCTGCTGACACGGAGTCTCGACGAAGGCGTATGACCGGCCCGGATAGCGTGGAAGGCGATGAACGTCTGCGGCTCTTCCTCGCCCTCCGCCCACCCGACGACGTGCTCGACGCGCTCGCGGCCTGGCAGGACGAGCGCCTGCGCGGGGTTCGCGCCGTGCCGCGCGGGCAGCTCCACGTCACGCTCGCGTTCCTCGGCTCGCGCCCGGCGCACGAGCTGGCCGCGATCATCGGCGCGCTCCGCGACGCCGCGGCCGTCGCCGCCCCGGCGATCCGGCTCCGACCCGCCCGGTACCGGGAGACGAGGAGCGTCGGCATGCTCGTCCTCGACGACGAGCAGGGCCGCGCAGCGGCGCTGGCGACCGACCTCCAGGCGCGTCTCGAGCGGCTCGGCGTCTACCGGCGGGAGCAGCGCCCCTGGCTGCCGCACGTCACCGTCGCGCGGTTCCGCGAGCGGCCGCAGCTGCAGCCGGAGCCGCCACGGGTACGAACGTTCGTTCCGTCCGATGCGGCTGCTTATCTGTCACGGCTGCGAGCGAGCGGGGCGCAGTACGAGGTACTCGAATCGGTCGCACTGGGCCGACCCGACTAGAGCGAGAGTAGGAGGCGGATAGGTGGATCGTCAGGAAGCACTCGACGTCGCGCTCGGCCAGATCGAGCGTCAGTTCGGCAAGGGCTCGGTCATGCGGATGAGCGACCGAGCGGCCGTGTCGATCGGCTCGGTCTCGACGGGGTCGCTCTCGCTGGACCTCGCGCTCGGCATCGGCGGGCTTCCGCGCGGCCGCATCGTCGAGATCTTCGGGCCCGAGTCCTCGGGCAAGACGACGCTCGTCTACCACGTGATCGCAGAGGCGCAGCGGCGCGGCGGCATCTGCGCGTTCGTCGACGCCGAACACTCGATGGACCCCGCCTACGCGAAGCGGATCGGGGTCGACATCGACAATCTCCTCGTCTCGCAGCCGGACACCGGTGAGCAGGCGCTCGAGATCACCGAGCTCCTGATCCGCTCCGGAGCGCTCGACGTCGTCGCGATCGACTCCGTCGCCGCCCTGACGCCGAAGGCCGAGATCGAGGGCGAGATGGGCGACAGCCACGTCGGGCTGCAGGCGCGGCTGATGAGCCAGGCGCTGCGCAAGCTCGCCGGCACGCTCAACCGCACCGACACGATCTGCATCTTCACCAACCAGCTCCGCGAGAAGATCGGGGTCATGTTCGGCAACCCGGAGACGACCCCGGGCGGCCGCGCGCTCAAGTTCTACTCCTCGGTGCGCCTCGACATCCGCCGCATCGAGACGCTCAAGGACGGCGTGGAGGCGTTCGGCAACCGCGTCCGCGTCAAGGTCGTGAAGAACAAGGTCGCGCCGCCGTTCAAGCAGGCGGAGTTCGACATCATCTACGGCTCCGGGATCTCGTGGGAGGGCACGGTTCTCGACTCCGGCCTCGAGCGGAAGATCGTCACGAAGTCGGGCTCCTACTTCAGCCTCGGCGACGAGCGCCTCGGGCAGGGCCGCCAGAATGCGACCGCGTTCCTGCGCGAGCACCCCGACGTGACGCAACAGATCCTGCGCCAGCTGCAGACGGAGCTCGGCCCGGAGCAGATCGTGTCGGCCCGGCTGCTGCCGGTCGACGACGAGGAGATCGCGAGCACGAACGGGAAGGCGGAGGTCGCCGCCGAGGCGCTCGCGGCCGCCGAGGCCGAGTCGTAGGCGCATGCCGGCGGCGCCAGGCCCTGCGGTGACGGCGCTCCGCGAGCGGCCGCGCGGGCGTGTCGCCGTCGAGCTCGACGGGGCGCCCTGGCGGGTGCTCCCCGCCGACGCCGTCGTGCGGGCAGGGCTCGCGGTCGGACGGCCGCTCGACCGCGAGCTCGCTCGGGAGCTGGCGCGGGCGCTGCGTCGTGCGCGCGCCCTGGCGCGGGCGGCGCGTGCGCTCGCGCCGCGCGACCGCTCTCGAGGCGAGCTCGAGCAGCGGCTCGAGCTCGCCCGCGTTCCCGCCGCTGTCCGCGTGGAGGCGCTCGACTCGCTCGAGCTCGCCGGCCTCGTGGACGACGCGCGGGTCGCGCGCTCGCGCGCGGAGGCGCTCGCCGCGCGCGGCTACGGGGACGCCGCGATCCGCGACGACCTCCTGCGGCGCGGCATCGGGCCCGACGAGCGTTCCGCCGCCCTGGCCGCCCTCCAGCCGGAAGCAGAGCGAGCGCGACTGCTGCTCGCGCGACACGGACGCGAGCCCGTTGCTCTCCGCCGCCTGGCCGCGCGCGGCTTCGATCCCGACATCGTCCGCGAACTGGCCGCGTTTGCGGACGAGGACTGATCGGCGCTACGATCAGTCAAGCTTCACCCGACGTTTTACCTGCATACGGAGTTTTTCCCGAAACGGCAGCACGATGACCGAGACCGACGACCACCGGACGAGACGCGAATCGCGGAGGACGCGGAGGGGGTAGCCCCGCGCGTGCGGGTGCGCAGAGCCGCACCGCCACAGAGACTTTCGGGAGAGCACCGGGCCGGCCCGACATCGGGTGGGACGCGCCGCACGCGGCGGACAACCCACCGAGCGAGGAGCTGCGCACGTGCTGATCGGGATCGGGCTCGCCATCGGAATCGCCGTCGGCGCCGTCCTCGCACTGCTGGCGGTGTCCGCCTTCGGGACCACGGGTGTGAGCAAGGCGCGGCGCATCCGCGACCAGCTCGTCGAGGACGCGCGGCGCGAGGCGGACGCGGTGCGGCGCGAGGCGCAGATCGAGGCGCGCGAACAGGCGGTCAAGCTGCGCGCGGACATCGACGCCGAGCTCGCCGACCGCCGCGCGCAGGTGCTGAAGATCGAGGAGCGCGTCCTCGCCAAGGAGTCGGAGGTGGAGCGGAAGCTCGTCGAGGTGACGCGCCGGGACCAGGGGCTTGCAGACCGCGAGACCCACTTGAAGCAGCTCCAGGAGGAGCTCAAGCAGGCGAAGGGCGCGCAGATCGCGGAGCTCGAGCGGATCGCGGGAATGACCGAGTCCGACGCACGCTCGCGCATGATCGAACGCGGCGAGGAGCTCGCCCGGCACGACCTCGCCCGCCGCATCCGCATGCTCGAGGAGGAGGCGAGGGCCGAGTCGAAGCGGCGCGCCCGGAACCTCGTCGCGGACGCCCTGCAGCGCGTCGCCGCGAGCCACGCCGCCGAGACGACCGTCACCGTCGTCGAGCTCGCCGCCGACGACATGAAGGGCCGGATCATCGGCCGCGAGGGCCGCAACATCCGCGCACTCGAGCACCTCACCGGCGTCGACTTCATCATCGACGACACGCCGCACGCCGTCGTCCTCTCCTCCTTCGACGGCCTCCGCCGCGAGATCGCGCGCCTGACGCTCGCGAAGCTGATCGAGGACGGCCGCATCCATCCCGCCCGGATCGAGGAGATGTACTACCAGTCCAAGGCGGAGGTCGAGGAGATCGTCCGACAGGCGGGCGAGCAGGCCGTCTTCGAGGCCAACTGCGGCCCCTTCCACGAAGAGCTCGTGCGGATCCTCGGGCGGCTCCGCTACCGCACGAGCTACGGCCAGAACGTGCTCAAGCACACCCTCGAGGTCGTGCACCTGGCGGGGATCATGGCCACCGAGCTCGAGGCGAGCGTCAAGACGGCCAAGCGGGCGGCGATGCTGCACGACGTCGGCAAGGCCATGACCCACGAGATCGAGGGCTCGCACGCCCTGATCTCGGCCCAGCTCGCGCGCCGCTACGGCGAGGCGCAGGGCGTCGTCCACGCGGTGCAGGCCCACCACTACGAGGTGCAGCCCCAGACGGTCGAAGCGGTGCTCGTGATCGCCGCGGACGCGATCTCGGCGAGCCGGCCAGGCGCGCGCGGCGAGAGCCTCGAGCACTACATCAAGCGCCTCGAGTCGCTCGAGGAGCTCGCCGCCTCGAAGGCGGGCGTGGAGAAGGTCTACGCGCTCCAGGCGGGCCGCGAGATCCGCGTGATCGTGCGGCCGGGCGAGGTGGACGACGACGAGGCGGCGCTCCTCTCGCACGAGATCGCCCGCGAGATCGAGGACCGGCTCGAGTATCCCGGCCAGGTGAAGGTGACGGTGATCCGCGAGAGCCGCGCGGTCGACGTCGCCCGCAACAACCCGAGCGCGCCGTCCGCCGATTCGCTCGTGGACGACGCGCCCGAGGCCGAGGACTCGCCGATCCAGGCCGCCTAGAGCCGCCGCTTCGACGGCCGCGGCCGGCTCGCCGAGGAGCGTGCGGGCCGCCGCGCGGCCGGTCGCGACCGCGCCCTCCATGTAGCCGGAGACCCAGTGGTCGGAGCCGGCGACGTAGAAGGGCGGCTCGTGCGTGCCATGCAGCGGGCCGACCTCCATGAGGTCGCCCGGAGCCCACTGCGGCGCGTAGCCGAGCGTCCACGGATCCCGTCCCCAGTGACGCCAGACGACCTGCTCGGGCTCGAGCTGACCCGCGATCCGCTTCAGCGCGGCGGTCACCACCTCGGTCCGCCGCTCCTCCGGGACCGCGTCGAGATAGGCGATCTGCTCCGGGCCGAAGAGCGAGCTGAGCGCCGTGTCGCTCTGCGGCCAGAAGCCGCCGAGGTCGCGCTCCGAGACGGCGACGCCGTTCCAGCCGGTCGACCGCCATCCCGGCACCTCGAGCGCCAGCACGGCCTTGCTCGCGAGGACGTGCCGGAGCCGGTGGAGCGAGCGCAGGCGCGCGCCGGACAGACCGCGCAGCTCGATCCGGCGCAGCGGCCCGGCCGGGATCGTGCAGACGACCGCGTCCGCCTGCAGCTCCTCGCCCTCGGCAAGCGTGACGCGGCACGGCTCCGCGACCTCGACCCGCACGACCGCCGCCCGGTATCGCACGCGGGCCGCGAGCTCATCCGCCAGAGCCGTCACCAGGCTGCCGCTGCCACGGGCCAGGCGCAGGCCCTCCCAGGCCGTGGCGTCGCTCGTCGGGAAGCCGACCGCGGCCGCCGCGCGCCCCTCTCCGAGAACCGACACCCGCTCGACGGTGCCTGCCGCGGTCGCGAGCGAGTGGAGCTGCACGAACCGGTAGGCGCTCGTCGTCGCCGCACACGCACGGAGGAGGTCGCCGACCGAGAGCCGGTCGAGCCGAGCGGCGTCCGGGTGCGACCACGGATCGGCCGGGTCGAGCTCTGCCGCGATCCGGGCCAGTTCGCGCTTCGAACCGCTCCAGGCTCGCGCGGCCGCCGGCGTCGAGCCACTGCTCGCCGAAGACGACTCCCTCGTGCAGGTCGTAGGCGGTCTCGCCCTGCTCTTCCACGTAGCTCGGCTCCAGCCCGAGCCCCAGCTCGCCGGCCAGCTCCAGATAGTGCCGATGCGCATGACCGACGAGCTCCCCGCCGAGCTCCACGGCTCGCCCGTCGGACAGCGGATGCCGCTCGACCCGTCCGCCGGGCCGTCCGCGGGCCTCGACGACGAGGACGTCGGTGCCCGCCCGGGCCAGGTCGCGGGCGCAGGCGAGCCCGGCGAGCCCCGCTCCGAGGACGAGGACGTCGACGCGGCTCACCGGGCCGTCGCGAGCGCGGCGAGGACGTCCGCCGCGGCACGACAGGCCGCTCCGTAGCGCGCCCTCCATCAGCCCGTGCCAGTCGCCGGCCGTGTGCTCGCCCGCGAAGGCGACCGGCCCGACCCGCCGCGCCAGCGACGCGTCGTCGAGCGGGGAGGAGAGCGACCGCGCCGAGTAGGCGCCGCGAGCCCACGGGTCGTCGTGCCAGGTCGCGAGCACAGGGACGGCGTCCGTGCGGACGAGGTCGGGCCGCAGCCGTGCGATCGCCGCGGCCCACGTGTCGGGGCCGCGCGCGACCGCCAGCGCGGCCAGGCCGGCCTCGCTGCCCGCGAAGGAGCAGGCGACCGGCAGCGGCGAGCCGTCCGGCCGGTTCTGCGTCCAGGTCCAGAAGCGCTCCGGTACCGAGAGGGTCTGGCTGGGCGGCGCGTCCGCGGCGAGCGGAAGAAACAGCTTCGCCGCCTGCCCGTAGCGGACGGCGGCGAGCGCATCGCGCTTCCAGCCGGGAAGCGGCGGATCCCACGCGAGCTCGAGCGCGTGCGGCGCCGGCGTGGCGACGACGCAGGCGTCCGCCCGGATCTCCCGCGCCGCCCGCGAGGACGACGACCTCGTCGTCCCACGCGACGCGCTCGGCCGGCGTACCGAGCCGCAGCCGCGGCCCGAGCCTCCGCGCGAGCGCGAGCGCGACCTGCTGGTTGCCGCCCGCGACTCCATGGCTCGGGAACCGTCCGAAGCCGGCCGCGCCTGCGGCGAGCACCGAGTCGGGCTGGTCGGACAGCTCGTACGCGGTCGACACCGCGACTCGCGCTCCGATCGCGGCGCGTGCGCCCGGAGACGCGACCCGCTGCTCGAGCGCCTCGGTCACGGACAGCCCCGCCGGCTCCCGCAGGCCGTCGAGCGCCTCGCCCAGCTCCTCGCGCGAGACCGGCGGTCCGCCGCGCGGGTCGCGGTCGCCGTAGAGCGTCCCCTTTTCGTACAGCTCGAGGCCGAGCCGCGCAGCCGTCGCGCGCAGGGTCTCGTAGCCCGGCAGGATGAACTCGGCGCCGAGCTCGACCACCGAGCCGTCGTCGAGCGTCCGCGAGTGCACGCGCCCTCCGGCACGGTCGCGCGCCTCCAGCACCGTCACCTCGACGCCCGACTCGAGCAGCGCATCGGCGGCCGCCAGCCCGGCGAAGCCCGCTCCGACGACGACCGCGCTAGGGGCGCTCACGCGCTGCGAGGTACGTCTGGTTGAAGGCGTACGGCAGCTCGTCCTTCTCGGCGTAGACGCCGTGGTCGAAGGCGCGCGACCGCACGCCGGCCTGGACGCGCTCGCAGACGACGTAGTCCTGGTGGGCGACGAGCTCGGAGAACTCGACGACCTCGGTCGGGTCGAAATCGGGCTCGGCCACGACCTCGGGGCGGAAGAGATAGTCCGTGACCATCGTGGTGTGCTCCGGCCCGCGCGGCTGAATCCGGGTGCCGATCACGACCGTTCCGGTGAGGTCGATGAACATGTTCGGGAACACGCTCGCGCCGTACATCGAGCTCGCCTGCTGCTCGGTGAGCCCCGGCATCACCGGCAGCGCCGTCGTCCCGGACGCCGTGTAGCCGACGCCGCCGTCCGCGATCGAGACGCCGAAGTCGTCGCGTCCCTCCTCGAAGACCTCGCCCTTGCGGAACGTCGGCGCGACCGCGACGAGCTCCGGGTGGACACCCGGGCAGTGGAGGCACTCGTTGTAGTTCTCGACGATGATCTTCCAGTTCGCCTGCACCTCGCTCACCGTGCGGTGGCCCGTCACGAGCTCGTCCATCCGCCACGCCTCGTACTGGAGCGGCTTGTCGGCCTGGCGCTGGAAGGACTCCCGTACGGACGCGGCGGGCTCGCCGAGGTGGACGAAGACGAAGCCCTGCCAGACGTCGACCGTGACGGGCCAGAGGCCGAGCGCGTCGCGGTCGACCTCGTCCTTGCCGACCATCGGCGTCCCGACCAGGCGGCCGTCGTAGGCGTAGCTCCACGCGTGGTAGGGGCACTTGATCGCGCCCTTCGCATGGCCGCGCGTCTCCGGGTCGCAGAGCCGCGAGCCGCGGTGCCGGCAGACGTTGTAGAAGCCGCGCAGGCCGCCGTCGGCGCCGCGGACGACGAGGACGCTCTCGCCGACCACGTCGACGGTGAGGAAATCGCCCGGCGCGGGGGCCTCGCTCGCCCTCCCCGCGTAGATCCACTCACGGAAGAAGATCCGCTCGCGCTCCCGCTCGAAGACGTCTGCAGCGTGGTAGTCGGGGCCGGGGAGGGTGTGGTGAGCGGGGCTCATCCTCGTCGTGCAAGCATACAAACGCTTGACACATCGTGCTACGTCGGTTTGCATTGTGCAACCCAGCGACCAGGAGGTCCCGATGCATCCGCGTGAACGGAGGACGACGAGACGGCACTTCCTGCTCGCGTCCGGAGGGACGATCGCGGCGCTGTCCGGCGCCGACGCGCTGCTCCAGGCGGCCGAGGCGCTCGGCGGCTCGCTCGCG
Organism: uncultured Actinomycetes bacterium; assembly: GCA_963746895.1. GTDB lineage: Bacteria > Actinomycetota > Thermoleophilia > Gaiellales > Gaiellaceae > Palsa-739. The sequence goes on from CAVVDI010000009.1 coordinate 89,059, forward strand.
GGAGCGCCGATGGGACCGGGGGGGATCCCGCTCGCGCGCCGCGACCATCCGGTCGCGCTCCCGTACTACCCCGACAACCACCCGATCGACGCGGGCAAGAGCCCGGAGCGGGGCCCGCTCAACGTCTTCAACTGGGCCGACTACATCAACCCGAAGGTCGTCAAGGCCTTCGAGAAGCAGTACGGCGTCACGGTCAACGTCACGACCTTCGAGAACGAGGAGGAGGCGCTCGCGAAGCTCGCCTCCGGGCAGGGCGACTTCGACGTCTGGTTCGCGACCGTGCAGTACCTCTCGCGGGCGGTCGCCGGCAAGGTGATCCAGCCCCTCAACCACCACTACCTGCCGAACCTGCACAACGTCTGGCCGGCGCTCCAGAACCCCTTCTACGACCAGCACTCGCGCTACTCGGTGCCGTACACGATCTACACGACCGGCATCACGTGGCGCAAGGACAAGCTCTCGATCGAGCCGACCGACTTCCCCAACCCGTACGACATCTTCTGGCACGCCCAGACGTACAAGGGCAAGGTCTCGATCATCGACGACCAGCGCGAGGCGCTCGCGCTCGCGCTGCTGCACCGGCACCACACCGCGATCAACACCGGCAGCGGGAAGCTGCTCGCGCGGGCGCAAGCCGACCTCTCGCAGCTGACGAAGCTCGTCAACGTCAAGACGAACCAGACCGACTACGAGGACGTGCCGGCCGGGAAGACCTGGCTCGCGCAGGCCTGGTCGGGCGACATGGCCGCGGCGCCGTACTACATGCCGAAGGGCGTGCCGGTCGACGTCGTGCGCTACTGGCGGCCGAAGAAGGGCGCAGTCGTCGGGAGCGACATGATCACGATCCTGCGCAACGCCAGGAACCCCGTGCTCGCGCACCACTTCCTCGACTACATCCTCGACAACAAGCACGGGCTCGAGAACTTCGGCTGGCTCGGCTACATCCCGCCGCTCAAGGTCGTGAACCCCGACAAGCTCGTCGCGCAGGGCTACATCCCGAAGACGCTCTCGGAGACGGTCGTCCGCGAGGTCGACTTCAAGCACGGCATCACGCTCTTGCCGCTGACCGTGGCCGCGCAGTCGACCTGGCAGGACGCCTGGTCGAGGTTCAAGGCCGGCTAGGCGCGGGAGACGAGGGAGAGCGTGGTCCGGCGCTGGTTCTGGCCGTCGTTCGCGCTCCCGGGCGCGGCCTGGCTCGTCCTGCTCTTCCTCGTCCCGACCTACGCCGTCCTCGCAGTCGCGTTCGGGACCGTCGACCCGATCTTCAGCGGCCCGGTGCCGATCTGGAACCCGCTGCACTGGCAGTCGGAGTCGATGCGGACGGTGCTCGACGGGCTGCGGCCGGGCAACCCGTTCTGGACCGTCTACGTCAGGACGTTCGGCTACGTCGCGATCTCGCTCGCCGGCTGCCTCCTGATCGGCTACCCGGTCGCCTACTACCTGGCCCGACATGCCCGGCGGACGAAGTCCCTGCTGCTCGTGCTGCTCGTGATCCCGTTCTGGGTCAGCTACCTGATGCGGATGCTCGCCTGGGTCGGGCTGCTCCTGCCGGACGGGCTCGTGAACCGGACGCTCCTCGACCTCGGCGTGCTCTCGCAGCCCTACGGGTGGCTCGACGGACAGGCCTCGTCCGTCATCCTCGCCCTGATCTACGGCTACATCCCGTATCTCATCCTGCCGTTGTACGCGACGCTCGACCGGATCGAGACGCACGTGCTCGAGGCGGGCCGCGACCTCGGGGCGAGCCCGATCTCGACCTTTCTCCACGTCACGCTCCCGCTCAGCCGGCACGGGATCCTCGCCGGCAGCGTCCTGATCGCGCTGCCGATGTTCGGCGACTACTACACCAACGACGTCATCTCCGGCTCACCGCGGACGACGATGGTCGGCAACCAGATCAACCTCTTCTTCCAGGGCGGGCCGCAGCGAACGGTCGGCGCGGGGCTCGTGATCGTGCTCTCGGTGCTGCTCGCCGTGCTCATGTCCTACTACCTCTGGACGACGGTGCGGGCGTCGGCCGAGACGGAGGACTCGCTGCTGTGAGGCGCGTCCGCGACTGGTGGGCGAACCCGTGGGGGCAGCCGCGGCTGCTCGGCGTGCTCACCTGGGGGTACATGGTCTGGTCGATCGTGCCGGTGGTGATCGCGATCCTCTTCTCGTTCAACAGCGGCCGCTCGCGCAGTGTCTGGCAGGGATTCTCGACGAGGTGGTACTGGGGCGACCCGACCCAGTCGGTGCTGCACGACCCGACCATGCGGGGCGCCCTCGAGCAGAGCCTCAAGCTGGCCGCGCTCGACATGCTGATCGCGGTGCCGCTCGGCGTCGGGCTGGCGATCGGCCTGACCCGCTGGCGGGGCTACGGCGCGCGACCGGTGAACTTCCTCATGCTCTTCCCGCTGGTGACGCCGGAGATCGTGATGGCGGTGTCGCTCCTGCTCGTCTTCGTGACCCTCTACAAGCTGCAGCTGGGCACGATGGCCCAGGTGCTCGGGCAGGTGACCTTCTCGATCTCGTACGTGGTGCTGATCGTGCGGAGCCGCCTGCTCTCGATCGGCGGCCAGTACGAGGAGGCGGCCCGCGACCTCGGCGCCTCCGCCGTCGGCGCGCTGCGGCTCGTCCTGCTGCCGTTGCTCGCGCCGTCGGTGTTCGCGAGCATGATGGTCGTGTTCGCGCTCTCGATCGACGACTTCGTCGTCACCGACTACCTCTCGTCGAACGAGTCGACGCAGACCGTGCCGATCAAGATCTACTCGAGCGTCCGCGGCAACACGACCCCGGCGCTGAACGCGCTCGCGACGGTGATGGTGCTGGCGACGCTGGTCGCCGTCCTGCTCGCCTTCCTCGTCTACCGCTGGGTCAGCGCCTCGCAGCCCGCGGTGAAGGGCGGCGCCCTCAACGAGATCGCATCACTGGAGGTGTGAGCGTGGGCACGAAGGCCAGGGACGGCGCGATCGACCTCGTCGGGCTCCGGAAGACGTTCGGGCCGGTCGTCGCCGTGGACGGGATCGACGTCTCGATCCGGGCCGGCGAGTTCTTCTCGCTGCTCGGCCCCTCGGGCTGCGGGAAGACGACGACGCTGCGCATGATCGCCGGCTTCGAGCGCCCCGACGGCGGCAGGATCCTGCTCGACGGGAGCGACATGGCGGCGACGCCCCCGCACCGCCGCCGCGTCAACACGGTCTTCCAGAGCTACGCCCTCTTCCCGCACCTGGACGTCTTCGGCAATGTCGCATTCGGGCTGCGCCGCCAGCGCGCCGGGCGGACGGCGATCCGCGAGCGCGTCGAGGCCGTCCTCGAGGCGGTGCAGCTCGACGGGTACGAGCGGCGCCGTCCGGCGCAGCTCTCGGGCGGCCAGCAGCAGCGGGTCGCGCTCGCCCGCGCGCTCGTGCTCGAGCCGTCGGTCCTGCTCCTCGACGAGCCGCTCGGCGCCCTCGACGCGAAGCTCCGCAAGGCGCTCCAGCTCGAGCTGAAGGGGATCCAGGAGCGGTTCGGGATCACCTTCGTCTACGTCACGCACGACCAGGAGGAGGCCCTGACCATGTCCGACCGGATCGCGGTGATGTCCGGCGGTCGCGTCGAGCAGATCGCGACGCCGGCCGGGATGTACGAGGAGCCGGAGACGATGTTCGTGGCCGACTTCCTGGGCGTCTCGAACCTGATGCGGATCCGCGCCGAGGGCGCCGACGCCGGTGCCTGCCGCGTCCGCCTCGGCGACTTCGTCCTGCGCGCGGCGCACGGCGTCACCGCGACGACGGGAGAGACGAGCATCGTGATCCGCCCCGAGCGCGTGCGCGTCGAGGCGTACGAGAGCCGGGGCGACAACCGCGTGCCCGGGATGATCGAGCGCGTCGTCTACCTCGGAGCGTCCGAGCAGCTCGTCGTCCGCCTCGCGACCGGGGACGTCGTGCAGGCGCTCTTCGTCAACGACGGCACCCCCCGGGAGTTCGCACAGGGCACCCCCGTCCAGGTGCACCTGCCGGTCGAGGCGCTGCGGGTGCTGCCGCCGTCGCCGGTCAGGACCGGCGCGCCCGAGACGCAGCCGGCCGCCGCGCAGATCGACGCGGCCGTCGAGCTCGGCGCGGGCTGACGCCGGTGCCGGTCGTTCCCGATCTCGACCGCGAGGCGCTCGAGTGGCAGGCGCGGGCCCGGCGCTTCGTCGAGACGGAGATCTATCCGGTCGAGACGCGGATCGCCGCCCGCGGCGCCGTCGATCCCGAGCGAGGTCGCCGACCTGCGGGCCCGGGCCCGCGCTGCGGGCTTCTCCCACTACAACCTCCCACGGGAGCTCGGCGGCGCCGACCTGCCGCTCGCCGCCCAGGTCGCGATCGAGGAGCAGGCGGGCCGCGCCACGAACGGCCTCGGCTGGCTCGTCGCCGACCGCGGCCCCCGCGAGCTCGTCGAGCTCGCGACGCCCGACCAGCTGGGGCGGTGGCTCGGCCCGGTGCTCCGCCGCGAGACGAGCGAGGCGTGGGCCGTCACCGAGCCCGGCGCCGGCTCCGACCTGGGCGCGATCGCGACCACCGCGACACGCGACGGCGACGCCTGGGTGCTGGAGGGGGAGAAGTGGTTCGTCACCGGCGGGGAGTCCGCCGGCGTCTTCGTCGTGCTCGCGAACACGGGGGAGGAGCAGGCGCTCTTCCTCGTCGGACGCGACACGCCGGGGCTGGAGGTCGTGCGCGCGCCCCGCTTCATGCACGACCCCTTCGTCGAGTCGCACGTCGAGCTGCGCCTCTCGGGCTGCCGCGTCGCCGACCGCGACCGGCTCCCGAGCGGCGACGAGGGCGCCCGCCGCTGGTTCGTCCTCGAGCGGCTGATGATCGCGGCCCGCTGCTGCGGCGCCGCGGCGCGGCTGCTCGACCTCGCGGCCGGCTGGGCCTCGGAGCGCGTCGCCTTCGGCCGTCCCATCGCGGAGTACCAGGGCGTCCAGTTCCCGCTCGCCGACTCCCTCGCCGAGCTCCTCGCCGCGCGGCTGCTCACGTACCACGCGGCGCACGAGCTCGAGGCGAACCCCTCCCCGAGCGTCGCCCACGGCAAGGTGGCGATCGCCAAGCTCTACGCCTCCGAGGCTGCGAACCGGATCGCCGACCGCGCGCTGCAGGTCTTCGGCGGCCGCGGCTACATGACCGAGAGCCCCGTCGAGCGGCACTTCCGCGAGCTGCGCGTCGACCGGATCTGGGAGGGGACGAGCGAGATCCAGCGCGTGATCGTCGCCCGCGGCCTCCTCAAGCGCGGCGTCGACCCCTACGTGGACTGATCCACGAGCACGATCCGCGCATCGAGGCCGACCGCGCCCTCGCGGCCGGACGAGCAGCGGGTTCACCTCCACCTCGGCGACCTCGGGATGGGCAGCGGCGAAGCGCGAGAGGGCCGCGACCGCCTCGGCCGCCGCGCCGAGGTCGAGCGGCGGCCGGCCGCGTGCCCCGGTGAGGAGCGGGGCGGAGGAGAGGCTGCGCAGGAGCGCCTCCGCCGCGGCCGTGTCCACGGGCGCGAGCGCGAGCGCGGTGTCGCGGAAGATCTCCGCGTGGACACCGCCCGCGCCGACGACGACCACAGGCCCGAAGCGCGGGTCGCGGCGCGCGCCGACGAGGAGCTCGAACCCGGCGGCGACGTCCTCGGCCCTCTCGACCGAGAGGGCAGGCGGGTCGAGCCGCTCGGAGACGTCGGCGACGGCAGCGGCGAGCGCCGCCTCGTCCGCGATCGCGACGACGACGCCGCCCGCGTCCGACTTGTGCAGGAAGCCGAGGGCCTTGAGCACGACCGGGTAGCCGAGCTCGTCGGGCAACCGCGAGCGCCTCCTCGCGACCCGCGGCGACCCGCGCGGCGCCGAAGGGGACGCCGGCCGCGGCGAGGGCGGCGCGCGCCTCCGCGTAGCCGCCGGCGGGCAGGCGCGGCGCAGGCTCGGGCAGCATAGGCAGCGGCGAGCGGGGCAGGAGCGCGTCGTCGGCGAGCGCGGCCAGCGCCGCGACCGCACCCTCGATCGCGCGGTAGACGGGGATGCCCGCGGCCCGGAGCGCGTGCGCGGGCGGCGAGTCCCAGTACATCGTGTGGACGACGAGCGGCTTCCCCGTGTCCCGCACCGCGGCGGCGAGCTGCTCGACGACCCCGAGCTCGCGTTCGCGCAACTCGTCGGAGAGGCCGCTGTAGCCGCCGAAGTAGGCCGTGAAGAGCACCGCGTCGATCCCGTCGCACTCGAGCAGGACGCGGGTGGTGCGGGCGAAGCTCGCGACGTCCTGCTCGCCGGCCCCTGCGAGGTCGACGGGGTTCGCGGTCGACGCCGTCGGCGGGAGCTGCTCTCTCAGCTCGACCTGGGTTCCGACGGGGAGCACGGGCTGCTCGAGCCCGTGGCCGCCCAGGAGGTCGCTCGCGATCGCGCCGTAGCCGCCGCCGTCGCCGACGACCGCGACGCGGCGGCCGCGCGGGCGGTACGGCGCGAGCAGGGCGCGGACCGTGTCGACCAGCTGCCGCGGCGTCTCCACGCGGAGGATTCCGGCCGCGCGGCAGGCGGCGTCGACCGCGTCGAGGTCGCTGGTGAGCGCGCCCGTGTGCGACCGGGCGGCGCGCGCGGCGGCCGCGGTGCGGCCCACCGTCAACAGGACGACGGGCTTGCCGGCGGTTCGCGCCGCCTCGGCGAAGGCGCGCCCGTCGCGAAAGTCCTCGCAGTACACGCCGATCACGCGCGTCCGGTCGTGCGCGGCGAGCGAGCAGACGACGTCGGTGACGTCGACGTCGGCCTGGTTGCCGACCGAGACCGCGCGAGAGAAACCGAGACCGACGTCCTCGAGCAGCAGCGCAGTCTCGAGGACGATGTTCCCGCTCTGCGACACGAGGCCGACCGGCCCGGACGGCAGCGGGTTCGACGCGAGCTGGAGCTCGGCAGCGGCGTCGAAGACGCCGAGGCAGTTCGGTCCGACCAGGAGCGCCCCGGCCGCGCGCACCCGCTCGACGAGCGCCCGCTCTCGCGCCGCGCCCTCGTCGCCGAGCTCGCCGAAGCCGGCGGCGATCGCCACGAGCGCCCGCGCTCCGGCCGCGAGCGACGCGTCGACGGCCTGCTCGAGCCCGTGCGCCGGCACGCTCAGCACGACGAGCTCGGGCGGTTCGGGCAGCTCGTCGAGCGAGCGGTGGACGGGCAGGCCGTGCAGCTCGCCGCCGCTGCGACCGACGAGGAAGACGCGGCGGCGGTGAACGCCCGTCACGGCGTCGCGGGCGAACCAGTAGCCCCACTTGCCGGGATCGGCGGACACGCCGACGATCGCGACCGAGCGCGGCTCGAAGAGCGAGGTGAGGTCGCGCGTCAACGGCTGCCGACGGAGCGGCCCGCACGCTCGGGCCGCGGAAGGGAGGCGTGGACCTGCGTGAGCGCGGCGACGCGCTCGCGGACGTCGCCGCGCGCCGGCGCCGCCCGCCGGCTGGCCGCGTCGACGTGGAGCAGCATCTGCTCGGCGGTCGCGAGCGGCGCCGGCTCGCCCTCCCGGAACAGCACGTGGAAGACGTGGAGCCGTTTCTCGTCCGAGTCGAGCAGCTGCGTCGTCACGTGCACGGGGTCGCCCGCCTCCAGCTGGCGCAGGTGCGACAGGTGCGTCTCGACCGTGAAATAGCTGCCGCCCGACTCGAGGTAGCCGGCGTCGACCCCGAGCGAGGCGAGAAGGGCGTCGCTCGCATCGCCGAAGAGCTGGAGGTAGCGGCTCTCGTGCACGTGGCCGTTGTAGTCGATCCAGTCGGCCGGAACGCGCCTGCTGTAGAGACGGAGCGGCCCGCCGCCGCCGTTCGCCTCGACGCGGGGAGCGGAGGAGAGCAGCCCGCGCTCCCAGGCGGCGAGCGTCGCGCCGGCGCCGGTGTCCTCGACCCGCAGCGCCTGCAGCACCCCCACGAGCGCGCGGTCGCGCAGACGCTCGAGGTCGCGGATCGAGCGGCCGCCCGCCTGCTCGTCGGACTGGGCGGCGATCGTGTCCACGAGCTCGTCCGTCAGCTCCGGCACGTCGGTCAGCTTCGTCCACGGCCAGGCGAGCGCAGGCCCGAACTGCTGCATGAAGTGGCGCATCCCCTGCTCGCCGCCGGCGATCCGGTAGGTGAGGAACGTGCCCATGGAGGCCCAGCGGAGCCCGGCGCCGTAGCGGATCGCGTCGTCGATCTCCGCAACCGTCGCGACCTCGTCGTGCACGAGCCAGAGCGCCTCGCGCCAGAGCGCCTCGAGGAGGCGGTCGGCGACGAAGCCGTCGATCTCGGTGCGCACGACGAGCGGGTGCATCCCGATCGCGCGGTAGGCGGCGGCGGCGCGCTCGACGGTCGCCGGGGCGGTGCGGGCGCCGCCGCAGATCTCGACGAGCGGGAGCAGGTAGACGGGGTTGAACGGATGCCCGACGACGAAGCGCTCGGGGCGGGCCATCGCGTCCTGCAGCTCGCTCGGCCGGAGCCCCGAGGTCGAGGAGCAGACGATCGCGTCGTCCGGAGCCGCCCGATCGGCGGCGGCGAGCAGCGCACGCTTCAGGCCGAGCTGCTCCGGGGCCGACTCCTGGACGAGCTCCGCCCCGTCGACCGCCTCCTCGATCGAGCCGACGACCGCGAGCGAGCCCTCCGGCGGGAGCGGTGCGAGCGTCAGCCGCGCGTAGGCGTCGCGGGCGTTCTCGAGCACCTCGCCGACGACCCGCTCCGTCGCCGGATCCGGGTCGTAGAGCCGCACGTCGCTGCCGTTGAGCAGCAGCCGCGCCGCCCAGCCGGCGCCGATCACGCCGCCGCCGAGCAGGGCGACCCTGCCGGGCGGCTCAGGCACCGCGCAGCCCGAGCATCTCGCGCACCTCGGCCGGGCCGAGCACCTCGACGTTCATGGCCCGCAGGATCGCCGCCGCCCGCTCGACGAGCTCGGCGTTCGTGGCCAGGCGGCCGCGCTCGAGGTAGAGGTTGTCCTCGAGCCCGACACGCACGTTCCCGCCGAGCAGCACCGCCATCGCGACGAACGGGAGCTGCATGCGACCGATCGAGAAGGCGGAGAAGATCGCGTTCGGCGGCAGGCGGTTCACCATCGCCAGCAGCGTCCCCGGATCGTCGGGCGCGCCGTACGGGATCCCCGTGCAGAGCTGGATCAGCGGCGGATCGTCGATCAGCCCGTCGCGCAGCAGCTCCTCGACGAAGACGAGGTGGCCGGTGTCGAAGACCTCGAGCTCGGGCCGGACGCCGAGGGCGCGGACGCGGGCGGCCATGGCCCGAAGCATCCCGGGGGTGTTGACCATCACGTAGTCGCCGCCGGCGGCGAAGTTCATCGTCCCGCAGTCGAGCGTGCAGATCTCGGGACGCAGCTCCTCGACGTGGACGAGCCGCTCGGCGGCGCCGGCCATGTCGGTCCCGCCGGGATCGGGTGGGAGAGGGGAGTCCTCGCCGCCGAGGACGAGGTCGCCGCCCATGCCCGCCGTCAGGTTCAGGACGACGTCGACCCCCGAGCCCCGGATCCGCTCGACGACCTCCCGGTAGAGCGCGGGGTCGCGGCTGCCGCGGCCGGTCTCGGGATCGCGCACGTGGATGTGGACGACGGCCGCGCCCGCGCCGGCGGCCGCGAGGGCCGAGTCGGCGATCTGCTCCGGCCCGACCGGCACGTGCTCGCTGCGGCCGGCGGTGTCGCCCGCGCCGGTCACCGCGCACGTGACGAACGCCCGCCAGTTCACCGACAGCCCAGTGCGAAATATGAACGACCGTTGCACATGGCGCGACGGGCGTAGCATAATCCCGCGGAATCAGCCGATGCAAAGCCCCGCGACCCGCCCTTCCGACCTCGACGCGCTGCTCGCGGCGGCGCGCGCGTTCGCCGAGCAGGAGCTGCGCCCGGTCGCGCTCGCCTACGACGAGTCGGAGGAGTACCCGCTCGAGCCGCTGCGCCGGGCCGCCGCGCTGGGGCTCACCTGCTACGACCTGCCGACGGCGTACGGCGGCGGCGGCCTCGAGAGCCTGCGCGAGCGCTGCGCGGTGATCGAGGAGCTCTCCTGGGGCGACTCGCCGCTCTTCTGGGTGATCGCGCAGGGCGGCTTCTTCGCCGGGCCGCTCCTCGCGCTCGGCTCGGAGGAGCAGAAGCGGCGCTGGCTGCCGCCGCTCTGCGGCGGCCGACCCGCCGGCGTGCTCGGTCGCGATCACCGAGCCCGAGCACGGCTCGGACTCGGCCGCGATCGAGACGACCGCCCGGCGCGTCGACGGCGGCTACGTCCTCGCGGGCCGCAAGACCTTCATCGGCAACGGCGAGATCGCCGATCTCTGCATCGTCTTCGCGACCGTCGACCCCGGCAGCCGCGCGAAGGGGATCACGGCCTTCGTCGTCGAGCGCGGCGATCCGGGATTCGTCCGCGGGCCGCGCCTGCCGAAGATGGGCAGCCGCTGCTTTCCGGCCGCGGAGGTCTCGTTCGAGGACTGCTTCGTCCCGGACGACCGCCGGCTCGGCGAGGAGGGACAGGGCTTCGCCGGCCTGATGTGGGTCTTCGACGTCGCGCGCGTGCAGCTCGCCGCCAGCGCGCTCGGGCTCGGCCGTGCCGCGCTCGAGCTCGCGGTCGACCATGCGAAGGGGCGCGAGGCGTTCGGGCGCCGGATCCACGAGTACCAGGCCGTCTCGTTCCGGCTCGCCGACGCGAAGCTGAAGCTCGATCAGGCGCGGCTGATGACCCAGCGGGCGGCAGCGCTCGCGGACGCGGGCGAGCCGTTCTCGACCGAGGCGGCGATGGCGAAGCTCGCGGCCTCCGAGGCATCGGTCTTCGCCACCTCGGCCGCGGTGACGACGCTCGGCGGGGCCGGCTACATCCGCGACTCGCTCGCCCAGAAGTGGTACCGCGACGCGAAGCTCGACGAGATCTGGGACGGGACGAGCGACATCATGCGGCTCCTGATCGCGCGGAGCCTGTTCCGCTGAGCCGCGACGCTCGCTACGACGTCCTCTTCGAGCCGGTGCCGATCGGGCCGGTCACTCGCTCGCAACCGCTTCTTCCAGGTGCCGCACTGCAACGGCATGGGGCACCGCGACCCGACCGCGCACGCGGTGATGCGGGGCGTGAAGGCCGAGGGCGGCTGGGCGGTCGTCTGCACCGAGGAGGTCGAGATCCACCCGGACTCGGACGTCGGCGGCTTCGTCGAGGGGCGGCTGTGGGACGACGCGGACATACCCGCGCACGAGCGGCTCGTCGGCGCGGTGCACGCGCACGGCGCCCTGGCCGGGATCGAGCTCGTCCACAGCGGCATGAGCGCGGCGAACCTCTACGGCCGGATCCCGCCGCTCGGCCCCGCCCACCTGCCGGTCGCCGGCTACGAGCCGATCCAGGCGCGCAGGATGAGCGCCGACGACCTGGCGACGCTCCGCCGCCGCCACCGCCAGGCGGTCGCGCGCTCGCTCCGCGCCGGCTACGACGTCGTCTACGTCTACGCGGCGCACGGCCTGACGACGCTCCAGCACTTCCTCTCGCGCCGGACGAACGACCGCTCCGACGGGTACGGCGGCAGCCTCGCGAACCGCGCACGCCTGCTGCGCGAGGTGCTCGAGGACACGCTCGAGGAGTGCGACGGGCGCGCCGCGGTCGCCTGCCGGATCGTCGTCGACGAGCTGCTCGGCGGCGAGGGGATCGAACGGGGCGAGATCGACGAGCTGTTCGGGCTCGTCGGCGAGCTGCCCGATCTCTGGGATCTGATGGTCGGCGTACTGGCCCGACGACTCGGTCACCTCCCGCTTCGGACAGGAGGCGTGGACGGAGGAGTGGTTCCGCGGGCTCAAGCAGCTGACGTCGAAGCCGGTCGTCGGCGTCGGGTGGCTCACCTCGCCCGACACGATGGCCCGGCTCGTCCGCGACGGCGTCCTCGACCTGATCGGCGCGGCGCGGCCCTCGATCGCCGATCCGTTCCTGCCGCGCAAGATCGAGGAGGGGCGCCTCGGAGACATCCGCGAGTGCATCGGCTGCAACATCTGCGTCACCGGCGACTGGACGGCGACGCCGATCCGCTGCACGCAGAACCCGTCGATGGGCGAGGAGTGGCGGCGCGGCTGGCACCCGGAGCGCTTCCGGCCCAGGGGATCCGAGGCGAAGGTGCTCGTCGTCGGCGCCGGGCCTGCAGGGCTCGAGGCGGCGATGGCTCTCGGACGGCGCGGGTACGACGTCGTGCTGGCCGAGGCGACGCGCGAGCTGGGCGGGCGCGTGCTGCGGGAGGCACGCCTCCCCGGCCTCGCCGCCTGGATCCGCGTCGTCGACTACCGCACGGCGCAGCTCGGCGCAGCTGCCGAACGTCGACCAGGCGCGCGAGAGCGCCGTGACCGCGGCAGACGTCCTCGGCTTCGGCTTCCAGCACGTCGCGGTCGCGACCGGCTCGCGCTGGCGGACGGACGGCGTCGGGCGCTGGCACACGCAGCCGCTCGCCCTCGACCCGGGGCTGGAGACGCTCACCCCGGACGACCTGCTCGCCGGCCGGCTGCCGGCGGGCGAGCGCGTGCTCGTCTTCGACGACGACCACTACTACCTCGGCGGCGTCCTCGCCGAGCTCCTCGTGCGCGCAGGGCGCAGCGTCGTCCTCGCCACACCCGCGCCGCGGGTCTCGGAGTGGACGGTGAACACGATGGAGCAGGAGCGCATCCACCGGCGGCTGCTCGAGCTCGGGACCGAACTGCGGACGGCGCAGGCACTCGTCGGCGCCGACGCCGGCGCGGCCCGCCTCGCCTGCGTGCACACCCGGCGCGAGGAGGTCGTCCCCTGCGACGCCCTCGTGCTCGTGACGGCACGGCTGCCGGAGGACGCACTCGCCTCGGAGCTCCTCGAACGCCGGGACGAGTGGGACGCCGCCGGCCTCCTCTCGGTGCGGGCCGTCGGCGACGCGTGGGCGCCGGGGACGATCGCGTCGGCGGTCTGGGACGGGCGCCGCTTCGCCGAGGAGCTGGACGGCGAGCCGCACGGCGACGCCGTGCCCTTCCTGCGCGAGGTGGTCGCGCTCGCGCCCGGGCCGGCCTGACGGCGTGGTTCGCACTGTGCGACGATGCAGCGGATGACGCACTCGCTCGGGACCGGGAGCGCCGCCCCCGCGACCCGCTCGCGGACGATCCAGTCGGTCGACCGCGCGGCCGCGCTCCTGAAGGCGATCGCGGACAGCCCGCGCCCGCCGACCGTCGTCGAGCTCGCCGAGACCTGCGGCCTCAACCGCAGCACCGCCTGGCGCCTGCTGGCGACGCTCGACGCGCACGGTCTGATCGAGCGCGACCCCGTCAGTCAGCGCTACAGCCTCGGCTACGCGCTGCTGCGCATCGCGGCCGGCGCCGAGTCGGACCCGCTCGTCCGCCGCTCCCGGCCCGTGCTCGAGCAGCTCGCCCGCGACACCGGCGAGGCGACGAACCTCGCGATCGCGAAGCGCTTCAGCCTCGTCTACGTCGACCAGGTCGATCCGCCGCAGATCATGGCGCCGAACTGGTTCGGTCGCGCCGTGCCGCTCCACGCGACCTCGACCGGGAAGGCCTACCTCGCGTTCCTCACGCCCGAGGAGCAGCAGGCCGCGCTGCCGGAGCGGTTGGAGCGCTATACGGAGACGACGATCACCGACGGGCGCGCGCTCGAGCGGGAGCTCGAGGAGGTGCGCCGCGACGGCTGGGCGGTCTGCGTCGGCGAGTTCGAGGAATCCCTCTACGGGGCCTCGTCCCCCGTGCTCTCCGAGCAGGGCCGCCCGGTCGCGATCGTCAGCGTCTGGGGGACCGAGAGGCGGCTGCCGCGCGAGCACCTGCCCGCGATCGGCCGGCAGACGCGCGCGGCCGCCGGGACGATCAAGGACCTGCTCAGGTGAGCGAGCCGCTCGTCGAGACCTCGCGCGAGGGCGGCGTCTGCATCGTACGGCTGCGGCGCGAGAAGAAGCTCAACGCGATCTCGACCGCGGTCGAGCGGGAGCTCGGGGCCGCCCTCGCAGGCGACGAGGTCCGCACGAGCGCCTGCGTCGTCGTCACCGGCAGCGGCCGCGCGTTCTCGGCGGGCGCCGACGTCTCGGAGTTCGCGGAGCGCGACGCCGAGGCGATCCTCCGCTACTACCGCGAGAGCGGCGGCGTCCACGAGCAGCTCGCCGCGCTCGCTCAGCCCACGCTCAGCGCCATCCACGGCTGGTGCCTGGGCGGCGGTCTCGAACTGGCGCTCGCGACCGACTTCCGCATCGCCGACGAGACAGCGGTGTTCGGCTTCCCGGAGGTCGGGATCGGGATCCTGCCGAGCAGCGGCGGCACGGTCCGAGCGGCGCGCCTGCTCGGCGCGGCGCGCGCGAAGCAGCTGATCCTGCTCGGGGAGCGGATTCCGGCCGTGCGCGCGCTCGAGCTGGGCCTCGTGACCGAGGTCGTCGCGGAGGGGACGCATCTGGAGCGCGCGCTCGAGCTCGCCCGCGGGCTCGCGGAGCTCCCGGCCGCGGCGCTCTCGGTCGCGAAGCAGGCCATCGACGCCGCCGCCGAGTCGTCGCGCGACACGGCGCTCCTCGTCGAGCGGCTCGCCTACGGGCTCCTCGCGCAGACCACGGCGGCGCGGGAGGCGGCCGAGGGCTTCGGCCGGAGCTGAGCGTGGAGCACGCGAAGGAGATCGAGATCCGCTGGAGCGATCTCGACGTCTACGGGCACGTCAACCACGTCGTCTTCCTGACGTATCTCGAAGAGGCGCGCGACGAGTGGCTGGGCGCCGCGCTCGGCGACCCGTCGCTCGTCTGGAGCTTCGTGGTGGCCCGCGTGGAGATCGACTACCGCCGCGAGCTGACGCTCGCCGACGACGTGGTCGTCGCGACGTGCGGGCCGGAGCGGATCGGCACCTCGAGCGTCGTCACCCGCGAGGCGGTGGCGACCCGCGGCGGCGAGGTCGCGGCCGCCGCGAAGGCGGTCCTCGTCGCCCGGGACGAGCAGACGGGCCGCTCGCGCCCCCTCGCCGAGAGCGAGCGCGCGGCCTTCGAGCGGGCGCTGGCGTAAGCCGCGTCAGCCGCGGTTCAGCTCGGCCAGCCGCCGCGCGACGGCGGCGCCGGCGCGCGAGAGCGACGCTCCGGCCTCGGCGTCGCCGGCCACGCTCGTCCGCAGCTCGACCGCGAGGCGGGCGGCGATCGCGGCAGCCTCGTCGGCCGCGGCGGCGATCCGCTCCGGGATCTCGATCGTGCGACGCCGCGCGTCGTCCGAGCGCGCCGCCATGAAGGCCGCGTACGCCTCGCCGTCCTCGTCGGCGAGGCGCACGAGCTCCGCGACGAGGGCGTTCGCACGCTGCGCCGCCGGCTCGTCCCCGGCGAAGCGCGCCGCCAGCTCGGCGAGTGCGGCGCCCATCGCCGCGGTCAGCGCCGCGGCGGCCCCGCTGGCGGGGACCGGTGTGCGCGCGCCGAGCGCGGCGAGCAGCTCACCGACCGGCTGCCGGCTCGGCATCCCGCTCCCGGCGGGTGTGGCGGTAGAACCCGGGCGCGGCGGGCGGCAGCGGCGTCTCGCCGCGGATGAGGTCCGCGGCCTTCTCCGCGACCATCATCACCGGGGCGTAGATGTTCCCGTTCGGCACGTACGGGAAGACGGACGCGTCGACGACCCGCAGCCCGTCCAACCCGTGGACGCGCATCGTCGCCGGGTCGACCACCGAGAGCGCATCGGCGCCCATCCGGCACGTGCAGGAGGGGTGGAGGGCGGTCTCGCCGTCGCGGGCGACCCAGTCGAGGATCTCCTCGTCCGTCTCGACCGAAGCGCCGGGCGAGATCTCGCCGCCGTTGTAGGCGGCGAGCGCCGGCTGGTTCAGGAGCCGCCGCGCGACCCTCACGGCCTCGACCCACTCGCGGCGGTCCTGCGACGTCGAGAGGTAGTTGAAGCGGAGCGCAGGGTGGACGCGCGGGTCGCGGCTCGTGATCTTCACGCTGCCGCGGGCGTCCGAGTACATCGGCCCGACGTGCACCTGGTAGCCGTGCCCGCCCTCGGGCGCCGTGCCGTCGTAGCGGATCGCGAGCGGCAGGAAGTGGAACATCAGGTTCGGGTAGGCGACGTCGTCGTTCGAGCGGACGAAGCCGCCCGCCTCGAAGTGGTTCGTCGCTCCGGGGCCGCTGCGGAGGAAGAGCCACTGCGCGCCGATCAGGGGCCGCTTCCACGCCTTCAGCGCGGGCTGGACGGAGACCGGTCGCGTGCACGCGTACTGGACGTAGACCTCGAGGTGGTCCTGGAGGTTCTCGCCGACGCCGGGCAGGTCGTGCACGACGGGGATGCCGAGCGCCTCGAGCTCGGCGGCGTTGCCGACCCCGGAGAGCTGGAGCAGCTGCGGCGAGTTGATCGAGCCGCCGCAGAGGATCACCTCGCGCGCGCGAATCGTCTCGCCGCCGGCGACGACGCCGACGGCGCGCGTGCCCTCGAAGACGACGCGCTCGACGAGTGTCCTCGTCCGCACGTGGAGGTTGGGACGCCGCAGAGCGGGGTGGAGGTAGGCGCGCGCGGCGCTGAGGCGGCGGCCGCGATGGATCGTCCGGTCGAACTTCGCGAAGCCCTCCTGGCGATAGCCGTTGACGTCGTCGGTGAGCGGGTAGCCCGCCTCCTGGACGGCGGCGAAGAACGCGTCGAAGAGCGGGGAGGAGGCCGGCCCGCGCTCGAGCACGAGCGGTCCGTCGCCGCCACGCCACTCGTCCGCGCCGGCGAGGCAGCTCTCCAGCCGCTTGAAGTACGGCAGGCAATGGGCGTAGTCCCAGTCGGCCAGGCCCGGATCGCCCGCCCACCGCTCGTAGTCGAGCGGGTTGCCGCGCTGGAAGATCATCCCGTTGATCGAGCTCGAGCCGCCGAGCACCTTGCCGCGCGCGTGATAGATCCGCCGCCCGTGCATGAACGGCTCGGGCTCGGACTCGTACATCCAGTCGTACCGCTTGTTCCCGATCGGGAACGCGAGCGCGGCCGGCATGTGGATGAAGACGTCCCAGAGCGCATCCCGGCGGCCCGCCTCGAGCACGAGCACGCGCGTGCCGGGATCCTCGGTGAGGCGCGCCGCGAGCGCGGAGCCCGCCGAGCCGCCGCCGACGATGACCGTGTCCCACGTCACGAGAGCACCACGGTCTGCAGCTCGGTGAACGACTCCATCGGGGCGGCGCCGCCGACCCGGCCGATGCCGCTCGCGCTGCCGGCGCGCCCGCCGAAGGGCAGGTGGCTCTCCCAGTAGTTCGAGGACTCGTTCACGTTCACCCAGCCGGTGCGCACCGCCTCGGCGAAGCGCAGGCCCTGCGCGAGGTCGCGCGTGAAGATCGCGGCCAGCAGCCCGTAGGGCGACGAGTTCGTCAGCTCGATCGCCTGCTCGAGCGACTCGATCTCGACGACCGGCGCCACGGGGCCGAAGGTCTCCTCGGTCGCGACGAGGGCCTCCGGTGCGACGCCGTCGAGGATCGTCGGCTGCCAGTACAGGTCGGTCGGAAAGCCGGCGGCGCGCGAGCCGCCGGCCACGAGCGCGGCGCCCTGCTCGAGCGCGTCCGCGACATGCTCGTCCATCTTCGCTGCGACGGGAGCGTTGTTGAGCGGGCCGAGCGTCGTCGCCTCCGCGAACGGGTCGCCGAGGACGACGCGCTCGGCGACGAGGCGGGCGAGCCTCGCGACGAACTCCTCGCGGACGTCGCGGTGCACGAGCAGGCGCTCGCCCGCGGTGCAGCTCTGTCCGGCGCAGAGGAAGCAGGCGGTGACGGTCGCCTCGGCGGCGAGGTCGAGGTCGGCGTCGTCGAGCACCACGACGGGCCCGTTGCCGCCGAGCTCGAGCACGGCGGCCTTGCCGGCGGCGGCCTCCGCGACCTTGCGGCCGGTCGCGGTCGAGCCGATGAACCCGACGGCATGGACGCCCGGGCTCCGCGCGATCTCGTCGCCGACGACCGGCCCCGGCCCGGTGACGAGGTTGAAGACCCCGGGCGGCAGGTCGGCCTCCACCACGCACTCGGCCAGCGCGACCGCGGCGACGGACGTCGTCGGCGCCGGCGTCCAGACGACGGCGTTGCCGCAGGCGAGAGCGGGCGCGATCAGCTCCGCCGGCATCGTGTACGGCCAGTTCCAGGGGGTGATCACGCCCACGACGCCACGGGGCCGGCGCACGAGCAGGATCCGCTTTCCGGGCGACATGGAGTTCGGGAGGCGTCCCTCGAGGCGCTTCGCGTCCTCGGCGGCGCTGCGCCAGTAGAGGACGAGCTCGTCCACCTCGTCGTACGCCTCCGCGTGGAGCGGCTTCCCCTGGTCGAGGGTCAGCGTCCGCGCCAGCTCGTCGCGGCGCCGCTCGACCTCGTCTGCGACGCGGTACATGGCGGCGGCCCGCGCGAAGGCGGTCTCGCGCGCCCACGCGCCGGCCGCGCGGTTCGCCGCCGCGATCGCGCGCCGCGCGTCGTCGCGGTCGCCCTGGGGCACGGCGCCGATCGCCTCGCCGCTCGCGGGGGACTCGGCGACGACCGTCTCGCCCGACCGCGCCGGCCCCCAGGCGCCGTCGACGAACAGGGCGAGCTCAGACGCCACGCGGCGCCTCGTCGTCCACGACGGTGCGCATCAGGTCGCGGATCGAGAGGATCCCGATCGGCAGGCCGCCCTCCATGACCGGCAGATGCCGGAAACCGCCGTGGATCATCACCGCAGCCGCGTGGCCGGCCGTGTCGCCGGGCTCGATCGTCTCGGGGTCGTGCGTCATCCACGAGCCGACCTGCGTTCCCTCGACGCCCCCGCTCGCGACGGCGCGCAGCACGTCGCGCTCGGTGAGGATCCCGGAGAGCCGGTCGCCGTTGAGGACGAGCGCCGCGCCGACGCGACGCGCGTCCATCCGCGCCGCCGCCTCGGCCAGCGGCGTCGTCGCCTCGACCGTCAGCAGCGCCGTCGACATCATGTCCCGCACCGTCGTCATCTCAGTCACCAAGCTCCTTCCTGCGCCGGTCGACATAGGCCTTCAGCTCCGCCTTCAGGTCGGCGTCCATCGGCGGCTCCTCGTACTCCGCGAGCGTCTTCTTCCAGATCTCGCTGGCGCGTGCGGCGGTGTCGTTGCCGCCGTTGCGCTTCCAGCGCTCGTAGTTCTCGGTCGAGGAGACGAGCGGCCGGTAGAAGCACTCGCGGAACCGCTCGAGCGTATGCACCGCGCCGAGGAAGTGGCCGCCCTGGCCGACCTCCTGGTGCGCCGAGAACGCGAGCGCCTCCTCGTCGATCACGAGCGGCCGGAACACCTCGTGCAGCATGCGGAGCTGCTCGACGTCGACCACGAACTTCTCGTAGCACGACACGAGCGCGGACTCGAGCCAGCCCGCCGAGTGCATGACGAAGTTCGTGCCGGCGAGGAAGGTCGGCCAGAGCGACATCATCGACTCGTAGCCCGCCTGCGCGTCGACGACCTGCGACGAGGTGAGCGCGCCGCCGCCGCGGAACGGCAGTCCGTAATGCCGCGCGATCTGGCCGGTGCAGAAGAGGCCGACCGCCGACTCGGGCGTGCCGAAGCTCGGCGACCCCGACTGCATGTCGGTGTTGGAGAGGAAGCTGCCGAAGACGACGGGGCAGCCGGGGCGGATGGCCTGCACGAGCGCGATCCCGGCGAGCGCCTCGGCGATCTGCTGGGCGAGCGCGGACGGAATCGAGACCGGCGACATCGCGCCCATGAGCAGGAACGGCGTGATCACCGTCGCCTGTCCGGCCCTCGCGTACTCGAGCAGCGCCGAGAGCATGCGGTCGTCGTAGCGGAGCGGCGAGTTGACGTTGATCAGCGAGATGATCGCGGGCGTCTCCTCGAGCGCCTCGCGGCCGAAGACCATCTCCGCCATCGCGATCGTGTCGGCGGCGTTCGGGCCGGAGGTGACGGAGCCCATGAACGGCTTGTCGGAGAGCGTCAGGAGCGCGTAGACCATGTCGAGGTGGCGCGAGTCGAGCGGCGTGTCGTTCGGCTCGCAGATCGTCCCGCCGGGGGAGTCGAGCTCCGGGAACGCCTGCGCGAGGCGGACGAGGTTCTGGAAGTCGGCGTACGTCGCGTCCCGGCGCTCCAGGCCCTCGCGGACGAACGGGCAGCCGTAGACGGCCGAGAAGACCATGTGCCTGCCGCCGATGTGGACGCTCCGATCCGGGTTGCGCGCCTGGAGGTCGAACTCCGACGGCGCCTTCGCGACCTGCTCGAGGATCCAGTCCGGATCGAACTTCACCAGCTGGCCGTCGACCTCCTGGCCGGCGGCGCGGAAGATCTCGATCGCCTCGTCGTGGAGGAAGTCGATGCCGAGCTCGCTGACGATCCGGCGCCAGCCGCGATCGAGCTCCTGCATCGCGGCCTCGTCGAGGATCTCGAACCGCGGCAGCTCGTTGATCAGCACGTCGTCCCTCCGGTCTCGATGAGTCGTTCCAGGGCCTGCTCCAGTCCCGCGTCGCCGGTCTCCCGCACCTCCAGCGGCAGCCCGAGCACGGCGGCCGCACGCTCGGCCCCGGCGCGCAGCTCGGGCGTCGGGCTCTGGGCCAGCCAGAGCACGCGGGTGTAGTTGCGGAAGTACTCCTCGCGCAGCTCGGGACGGCGGTCGAGGCCGAGGGTCCGGACCACGACGCGGTCGAAGGCGCGGACGAGGAAGTCGGTGAGGTAGAAGGTGCCCGGCTCGTCCGCGGCGAGCGAGTCGCCGCCGAAGAGCTCGTAGCAGTGCGCGCCGGGGAGCCGCGCCGCGCCGTCGAGCGCGCCCCGCGTCCCGCAGTCGGCGTAGGCGACGAGCGCGTCGGCGCCGTCCGCCGCCTCGGCCACGGCCGGCGCGATCAGCCCGGGACGGCTGTGCAGCTCGGGCGGCAGCGGCCGGACGTCGAGCTCCCAGCCGCGCCGCTCGGCGATCTGCCGGACGTGGAGCGCGAGCGCCCCGCAGGCGACGACCACCCGGGTCATGCCGGGAACGCCAGCTGGTCGACGAAGAGGTCGTTGAAGTCGGCGCGGCCGGAGAGCTCGACGTACTGCACCTCGTCGAGCACCGCCTGCGCGGCCGCGCGCTCGGTCACCGACAGCGCCGCGATCTTGGCCCCCTCGCCCGCGACGTTCCCGGCCGAGACGATCCGCGCCGTCGGCAGCGCGGGGACGAGGCCGATCCGCACGGCGCTCGCCGGGGTCAGGTAGGTGCCGAACGAGCCGCCGAGCAGCACCTGCGCGATCTCGCCCGGCTCGACGCCCATGTCGCGGCAGAGGAGCGACCAGCCCGTCGCGATCGACGCCTTCGCGAACTGCAGCTCGCGCACGTCGCGCTGCGAGAGGTAGACACCCTCGGCGAGCTGGAAGATCGTCTCCTCGCCGATCTTGCCGAGCCGCTCCGAGGAGCCCGGCACGAAGCGGCCGGACGGGTCGAGGATGCCGGCGCCGACGAGCTCCGCCACCGCGTCGACGAGCCCCGAGCCGCAGAGGCCGGCCGGCTCGGCGTCGCCGATCACCGTCAGCTCGACCTCGCCGTCGCGAATGCGCACGCCCTCGATCGCGCCCACGGCAGCCCGCATGCCGCAGCGGATCTGCGCCGCCTCGAACGCCGGGCCGGCGGGCGCCGCCGTCGCGAGCGCGCCCGCGGAGGAGCCGAGCACGATCTCCGAGTTCGTGCCCACGTCGATGAAGAGCCGCACCCGCCGGTCGAGCGTCAGGCCGGTCGCGAGCACGCCGGCGACGATGTCGGGGCCGACATACGCGCCGAGCGCCGGGAAGAGGACTGCCGGCGCGCGCTCGTGCACGCGCAGCCCGAAGTCCGACGCGGCCGCCTGCGGCAGCGTCCGCGCCGTGATGGTGAACGGCGCCATCGAGAGCGGCTGCGGGTCGATCCCGAGCGCGAGCTGCAGCATCGTCACGTTGCCGACGACGACGACCTCGTACACCTCCTGCGGCGCGACCGCGGCCTCGGCGCAGACCTCGCCGGCCAGCTGCCGCAGCGTCTCGTGCGCGCGCTCCTGGAGCAGTCCGAGCGCGTCCGGGTCGAGCATGGTCGCCGAGATGCGGGAGATGACGTCGGCGCCGAAGGGCTGCTGGGCGTTCAGGACCGACCGGACGGCCTTCGGCTGGCCCGTCTCGAGATCGAGCAGCGTCGCGACGACGGTGGTCGTGCCGAGGTCGAATGCGATCGCGTACCTCCGCTCCGAGGTGTCGCCCGGCTCGACCGCGATCAGGACGTCGTCGGCCAGCACGGCCGTGACCTTCCAGTCGGCCGCCCGCAGCGTCGTGCCGAGCCCCCGCGCCACGTCGAGCGGGACCCGCGGCTCGACGTCGTCCATCGCGCCGAGAACGCGCTCGAGGTCGGAGGTCTGGTCCTGGAGCGTCGGCTCGCTCAGCTCGAGGTAGCGCTTCTGCACGGCGGGGCGGAGGATCACGTGCCGCCCGACGCCCGCGAGCGCCGCCTTCGGACGGGTCTGCAGCGGCGGCACCTCGACGGTCACGTCCTCGTGCGCGGTCGCCCGACACGCGAGCCGCCAGCCGCCCTTCAGCTCGTCGACGGAGAACGCGCGCGGATCGACCGAGCCGACCGGCACGTCGCCGGAGACGACCCGCACCCTGCACTTCTTGCAGGTGCCGTGACCGCCGCAGGTCGAGTCGACCGCGACCCCGTTCCAGCTCGCGGCGTCGAAGATCGTCGTGCCGGCGAGCACGCGCGCCTCCTTGATCGCGTGATCCTCGCCGACCTGGAGGAAGCGCAGGCGCACCCGGTCGGGGTGCGGTGCCTCCGGCAGGTCCTCGACGACGCTCATCACGCCTGGAGGGCCGCCTGCCTCGCGCGATAGCGGCGGATCCACTCGGCGCCCCACTCGTCGCGGCCGAGCAGGAAGTCGGTCGCGCGCACGGCCTCCACCGTCTCGTCGCGGCGCGCGTCCATGATCGCGCTCGTCAGGCCGTGACTCTGCGCGACGGCGAGGAAGGCGGCGCCGAGCGTGTGCCGCCCGGGGAGCCCGAACGACGTGTTCGAGGCGCCGCAGGTCGTGTTCACGCCGAGCTCGTCCCGCAGCAGGTGCAGCGTCTCGAGGAAGAGGGTGACGGCCCGCGGCTCCGCACCGACCGGCATCGCGAGCGGGTCGATCACCACGTCCTCGGGCGGGATGCCGTGGTCGCCGGCCGCCGAGACGATCTTCCGCGCCACCTCGAGCCGACGGCAGCGGCTCCATCGGGATCTCGTCGTCGTTCGCGAGCCCGATCACGGCGGCGCCGTGGCGGGCGACGATCGGGAGGATCGCCTCCAGCCGTTCGTCCTCGCCGGTGACCGAGTTGACGAGCGCCTTGCCCTCGTAGGCGGCGAGGCCCGACTCGAGCGCCTCGATCACGGAGGAGTCGATGCAGAGCGGCAGCTCGCAGAGCCCCTGCACGAGCGGCACGGCCCGGCCCATCAGCCCGACCTCGTCGGCGAGCGGGTCGCCGACGTTGACGTCGAGCATGTCCGCGCCGCCCGCGACCTGCTGGGCCACGTCGGTCTCGAGCTGCGAGAGGTCGCCCGCCTGCAGCTGCGCCTGGAACGCCTTGCGCCCGGTCGGGTTGATCCGCTCGCCGATCACGCAGAACGGCCGTTCGGGGCCGATCGCGACCGTCCTGGAGGGAGACCGGAGGATCGTCTCCACGCTCAGACCCCGACCGCGGCGCGCCTGCGCTGGATCAGGTCCTTGGCGAGCCGCACGGCGGTCGAGGCATCGGCCGCGTAGCCGTCGGCACCGACCGCGTCGGCGTACTCCTGCGTCACCGGCGCGCCGCCGACCATCACGATCACGTCGTCGCGGATGCCGGCCTTCTCGAGCGCGTTGATGTTCGCCTTGAACATCGGCATGGTGGTGGTCAGGAAGGCGGAGAAGCCGACGACGTCCGGCTTGTGCTCCTGGATCTTCTCGACGAACACCTCGGGCGCGACGTTGACGCCGAGGTCGTGGACGGTGAAGCCGGCGCCCTCGAGCATGATGTTGACCAGGTTCTTGCCGATGTCGTGGACGTCGCCCTTGACCGTGCCCATGACGTAGGTGCCGACCTGCTCGACCCCGGTCTCGGCGAGCAGCGGCCGGAGGATGTCGAGCGCGCCCTGCATCGCGCGGGCGGCGATCAGCATCTCGGGCACGAAGAAGTCGCCCCGCTCGAAGCGTGCGCCGACCTCCTCGAGCGAGGGGATGAGCGCGTCGTAGAGCATCCTCTCGGGCTCGAGGCTCTCCTCGAGGCCCAGGTTGACCAGGTCCTTCACCTCGGGCGCGTTGCCGACGAGCGTGTTGTCGTAGAGGCCCTGGAGAATCTCGTCGTGGGTCATGCGGCACCTCGCGCGTGGTCGCGGTGGCCGAGTCGCCGCGCGAGCTCGCCGGACTCCTGCACCAGGAGCGGGGCGAGCGCCGCGATGCGCTCGGAGGTCAGGCGGGCGCTCGGCCCGGAGATCGAGAGGGCGGCGACGGCGTCGCCGCCGGCGCCGATGACGGGCGCGGCGAGCGCCGAGAGGCCGTCCTCGAGCTCGTCGATCGAGGTGGCCCAGCCGCGCGCGCGGACGCGCCGCAGCTCCTCGGTGTCGTCGCCGGCGAGCCCGAAGGCGAGGAAGCACTTGCCGTTGGCGGCCTGGTCGAACGGGACGCGGCGGCCGACCCAGTCGGTGACGCCGACGAGGTGCGCGGTGTCCTCCTGGGCCAGGTGCTCGACGCCGTCCGGACCGGGAACGGCCAGGTTGATCGTCTCCCCGGACGCCGCCGCGAGCCCGGCGAGGCTCGGCCGCGCGAGCTCGATCAGCGTCGCGGTGCCGTCCCGGTCGGCGAAGCGGAGCAGCACGGGGCCGGGGCGGACACGGCCGCGGTCGCCGAGCCGCTGCACGAGCCCTTGCCGCTCGAGCGCGGCGACGAGCCGCGAGGTGGTGCTCTTCGGGAGGTTCGCGTCGCCCGCGAGCTCGCCGATGGAGGGCGGCGAGGGCGCCTCGACGACGCGCACGAGCAGCTGCGCGGCGCGCTCGATCGCCTGGGTGCCGGAGGTCTCGCTGGGCATGTTCACGATGTGGAACGTGCGTTCCACGCTGGATTGTGATGGTGCGACCGCCGCACGTCAAATCGCCCGCGTCGCGCGTCCGCGCGTGCGTCCCGCGCGCTCGCGACCTCGAGCGCGAGCCGTCGGGATCGACGCAGAAGGGCTCGATCTCACGTCAGCCTTCTACGAGGGTCTCCGAGGGGCGGCGGGCTCGAGCGCTTCCGCGAGGAGCGTCGCGACGTCCGCGACCCGCATCGCCGAGCCGGTCTCGCGGATGCCGTCGTCCAGCATGACCGTGCAGAACGGGCAGGCGACCGCGAGCGTCTCCGCGCCGGTCGCGACCGCCTCCTCCGCGCGCTCGACGTTGATCTGCCTCGAGCCGCCCTCCTCCATCCACATGTGCGCGCCGCCGGCGCCGCAGCAGAAGGTCTGCCTGCCGCTGCGCGCCATCTCCACCGGGCGCCCCACCGCGGAGACGAGCTCGCGCGGCCCCTCGAGCACGTCGTTGTGGCGGGCCAGGTAGCAGGAGTCGTGGTAGGTGATCGCCTGTCTCGCCGCCCGCCGGCGCGAGTCTGCCCTCGCGGACGAGCCGCGCCAGGAGCTCCGAGTGGTGGACGACCTCGTAGCTGCCGCCGAAGTCGCCGTACTCGTTGGCGAGCGTGTTGAAGCAGTGCGGGCAGCTCGCGACGATCTTCCGCACCCGCTGCTCGTTGAGCGTGGCGACGTTCTGCTCGGCGTAGGCCTGGAAGACGTACTCGTTGCCCATCCGCCGCGCGGGGTCGCCGGTGCAGGACTCGCGCGGCCCGAGGATCGCGAAGTCGACCCCCGCCGCCTGCAGGAGCCGCGCCGTCGCCTCGGCCGACGCCTTCGCCCGCTCGTCGAAGGAGGCGGCGCAGCCGACCCAGTACAGGTACTCGGGTGCGCGGTCGCCGGGCTCGAGCACGCGCACGCCGAGCTCGGCCGCCCAGTCGGCGCGCTCGGTCTGCGGCCTTCCCCACGGGTTGCCCGCGCGCTCGACGTCGCGCAGCATCGGCTCCGCCTCCGCCGGGAACGCGGAGTCGACCATCACCCGGCTGCGGCGCAGGTCGACGATGTGGTCGACGTGCTCGATCGAGACCGGGCAGGCCTCGACGCACGCGCCGCACGTGACGCAGTCCCAGATCGACTGCTCCGGAACGCCGTTGCCGACGATCGGGTCCTCGCTCTGCGCGAAGACCTGGTCGCGCACGCCCATGATCACGAGCTTGGGCGAGAGCAGCTTCCCGGTGGCATAGGCGGGGCAGGCGTCCTGACAGCGCCCGCACTCCGTGCACGAGTACGCGTCGAGCACCTGCTTGCGGGTCAGGTCGCGGATGGTCGCGACGCCGAAGCGCAGGTCATCCTCCGGCACGTCGAAGCGGAGCGGCTCGAGCCGGCCGCGGGCGCCGGTGCGCGCGAACCAGACGTTGAGCGCAGCCGTCGCGATGTGCAGGTGCTTCGAGCGGGGGAGGTAGCGGAGGAACGCGAGCACGATCGCGAGGTGCGCCCAGACGAAGACTCGCTCGGCGCGCCCGCTCGACGGGAAGAGGGAGGCGAACGCGTTCGAGATCGGCCCGGCGTGCTCGTTCAGCCCCTGCGCGTGCGCGGCCGCATGCCAGCAGAGCAGCGTGCCGATCACGCCGAGGATCAGCAGCAGGATGAGGTAGGCATCGCCGGCGTGCGAGCCGCGGAACCGCTCCGGCCGCACGATCGCCCGGTTGGCGGCCGCGTACGCGACTCCGGCGAAGACGAGGACCACGAAGATGTCCGCCATCCAGCCGAACCACGTCTGGCGCGAGAGCCACGGCAGCTCCGCCGTCGGGCTGACCGCCGCGATCATCGCCATCAGGATCGTCGGGAAGAGGACGAGGAAGCCCCAGAAGACGAACGCGTGCATCAGCCCCGGCACCAGCCGCTGCAGGAGCTTCCGCTGCCCGAGGACGAGCTCGAGCTCGTTCCGCGCCCGGCGGGCCGGCTCGAGCGTCCGGTCGTTGGGCACGGCGAGCCGCACCTGCTCGCCGAGGAAGCGGGCGCGCTGCCAGGCCGACGCGCCGACCAGGGCGAGCAGCACCCCGAGGAGCGACCGCGCCTATCGGCCCGAGACCCTTCTCAGCTCCGCGCTGATCGCCGGCACGATCTCGTGCAGGTCGCCGATCACGGCGTAGTCGGCGTGGCCGAGGATCGGCGCCTCCGGATCGTCGTTGATCGCGAGGATCCTCTTCGCGCCCTTGCAGCCGGCGATGTGCTGGGTCGCGCCGCTGATCCCGCAGGCGACGTAGAGGTCGGCGCTGATCTTCGTCCCGGTCTGACCGACCTGGTCGGCGTGCGGCCGCCAGCCGGCGCTGGTGACGACCCGCGAGCAGCCGACCGCGGCGCCGAGCAGGCCCGCGAGCTCCTCGATGACGGCGAATCCCTCCGCCGAGCCGACGCCGCGGCCGCCGCTGACGACGACCTTCGCGTCGCGCAGCGAGACGCCGCCGCCCGACTCCTCGACCCGTTCGAGCACCCGAGGCGACCCGTCGTCGAGAGCGGTCAGCGTCTCGACCTCGGCCGGCTCGGCGGCGGCCTGCGTGTGCGGCGCAACCGTGACGATGCGCGGCGAGCCGTGCAGGCGGGCCTCCTCCAGCAGGCTGCCGCCCCAGCGGATGCGCGTGACGACGTCGCCCTCGACCGCGGTCACGTTGGCCGCGAAGGGCCGGTCGAGCCGAGCCGCCACGTGGGCGAGCAGCTCGTTGCCGCGGTCGGAGCCGGCCGCGACGATCGAGTCGGCGCCGTCCGCCGCCGCGACGAGCGCCGCCGCCCAGGCCGCAGGCTGGTAGTCGCCGCCGACCGTGACGGCGCGCACCTCGCCCAGGGTGCGGGCGAGACCGAGCGCCTGCAGCGAGAGCTCGTCGCCCGGCTCGACGAAGCAGAGGACGCTCATGCCACGCCCAGCTGCTGCATGACCTCGACCACGCGCGCCGCCGCCGCCGCGCCCTGGCCGAGCATCTCGGCCTGCTTGCCCTGGCCGGGCGGGAGTACCAGGCGCAGCTTCTCCAGCCTTTGCGCGGGCCGTGCGGGCTCGCTCACGACGAGCGGCTTCGCCTTCGCGCGCAGCCTCCCGGGCACCGAGGGGTACCGGGGCAGATTGAGGCCTTCGAGCACGGTCAGGACCGCCGGCGTCGGCACCTCGTAGACGTCGCGGGCGCCGCCGGCGTCGCGCTCCACGCGGACGGCCCCCTCTCGCGGCTCGATCTTCTTCAGCCCGGTCACGACCGGGAGCCCGAGGGCCGCCGCCACTCTGATACCCGACCTGATATCCACCGGCGTCCGCCGACTCGTTGCCGAACAGGACGAGGTCGAACGGCCCGTGCTCGCGGATCGCCTCGACGATCGCCGCCGCCGTCGACTGCGCGTCCCACTCGGAACCGTCCGTGCGCAGGAGGATGCCGCCGTCGGCGCCGATCGCCATGCAGTCGCGGAGCTGCTCCTCAGCCTCGGCGGGCCCGAGCGTGAGCACGACCGACTCGCCGCCGTGCGCCTCGACGAGCCGAACGGCCTCCTCGACCGCGCACTCCTCGTGCGGGCTGATCGTGAAGCCGAGATGGCGGGTCTGGATCTCCTGCTCGTCCTCCGTCAGCACGATCCGGCCGCCGGTCATCGGCACCCGCTTCACGCAGACGAGGATCCTCACGAGCGGATCCTCTCGTTCCCGGGGTCGAAGATCGCGGTCGAGCCGGCGACGCGGACGGTGACGGGGTAGCGCTCGCCCATGTACTCGACGAGCAGCTCCTCGCCCTCGGTCGCGTGCTCGGGCGGCAGATACGCCATCAGGACGTGCTTGCCGACGGACGGCGCCGCGCCCGCGCTGGTGACGTAGGAACGGCGGCCCTTCGCATCCTCGAGCGGGGTGCCGTCCCTGGCGAGGATCGGCTCGCGGCCGAGCATGTACCGCTTCATGCCGCCGTTCGGCGCGTGATCCTCGACGGTGAGCGTGCAGAGGAGCGCGACCGGGTCGGACGCGCGCTGCGCGACGTACGCCTCCTTGCCGACGAAGTCCTGCTCCTTGACCTTGCCCCACGCCATGTCCGCCTCGACGACCGTGGAGTCCGCGTCGAGCTCGAAGCCGAAGGCGCGGTAGCACTTCTCGAGCCGGCCGGTCGTGCCGTAGACGCCGATCCCGGCGGGGACGACGCCGTGCGGGCGCCCCGCCTCCCAGACCGCGTCCCACAGGCGGAGCCCGTCGGCCATCGGGACGTAGAGCTCCCAGCCGAGGTCGCCGACGTACGAGATGCGCGAGGCGAGGACTTCCAGGCCGTCGACCGCGACCGTCGCGAAGGTTCCGAAGGGGAAGCCCTCGTTCGAGACCTCGTCGCTCGTCACCGAGGCGAGGACGTCGCGCGCCCGCGGCCCCCAGAGGCCGATCGTCGTCAGCGACGACGTGAGGTCCTCGATCCGCGTCTCCCCGTCGGCGGGCAGGTGGTCGCGGAACCACTTCAGGTCGGCCATCCCGTGCGCGCCGCCGGTGACGACGCGGAAGCGATCGTCGGCCATGCGCATGATCGTCAGGTCGCTCTTGAAGCCGCCCGCATGCGAGAGCACGGGCGTGTAGACGTTGCGGCCGACCTTCACGTCCAGCTGGCGCATCGCCACCCGCTGCACGCAGTCGAGCGCTCCCGGGCCGACGACGTCGAAGATGCAGAACGCGGTCAGGTCGAACATCGCCGCGTGCTCTCGCATCGCCAGGTGCTCGGCGTTCACGATCGGCGACCACCAGCGAGCGTCCCACTCGTGCTCGCGGCGCGCGACGCCGTAGTGCTCGACGAGCGGGGCGTTCGACTCGTACCAGTGCGGGCGCTCCCAGGCGGCCGCCTCGTAGAAGACGGCGCCGAGCGCGCGCTCGCGCTCGGCGAACGGCGCCTCGCGGACGCCGCGGTTCGACTCCCACTGCTCCGAGGGATGGACGATGCCATACGTCTTGTTGAAGCCCTCCGCGGCGCGGCCCTTGACGTGCTCCGGCGTGCGCTGCTCGGGATAGAAGCGCGCGATGTCGGAGGCCTGGAGGTCGATCTCCGGCTCGCCGTGGACCAGCCACTCGGCCAGCGACTTGCCGACGCCGGGGCCTTCCTTGACCCAGACGGCGGCGGCCGACCAGAGACCCTTCACCTCGGGCGTCTCGCCGAGGAGCGGCAGCCCGTCCGGCGTGAGCGAGAGCAGGCCGTTGATCGCGTACTTGATGCCCACCGACTCGTCGCCGAGGATCTCGGGCACGAGCTCGAGCGCGTCCGCGAGCTGCTGCTCGAAGTCCTCCTGCGTGAAGGGCAGCTCGGTCGGCGACAGCGCCGCCTCCTCGAGCGAGGGGATCTCGTCCGGCTCGTGAAGGATCGGGCGATGCGCGTACGAGCCGACCTCGAGGCCCTGACCGTCCTGCCGCTCGTACATGTTCGTGTCCATGTCGCGGACGATCGGGAACTCGATCGCAGTCTTCGAGGAGAGAAACCGCGGCACGGGGCCGACGTCGATCATCTGGTGCACCGCGGGGGTGAGCGGGATCGAGGCGCCCGCCAGCGCGGCGATCCGCGGGCTCCAGACGCCGCAGGCCACGACGACGATCTCCGTCTCGACGTCGCCGCGGCTCGTCCGCACGCGGCGCACGCAACCGTCCTCGACGTCGATCGCGCTCACCTCCGTGTTGGCGAAGACCGCCAGCGCCCCCGACGCCTGGCCCTTCTCGCGCATCAGGGTCCCGAACCGAAGCGAATCGACGACGGCGACCGAGGGCGAGTAGAACCCGCCGAGCAGGATCTCCTCGTTCACGTACGGGACGAGCTCCCTGATCTCGGCCGGCGTGACGAGCCGGCAGCCTTCGACGCCCCAGGAGGTCGCCGACGCCATCCGCCGCCGCAGCTCCTCGAGCCGCTCCTCGGTGCGCGCGACCTCGATGCCGCCGCACTCGATCAGCGTCCCCGCCTCCCGGTACTGCCGCATCGACTCCAGCGTGAGCTGGGTCATCTCCTTCGAGTGGTCGACGGGGAAGATGAAGTTCGACGCGTGCCCGGTCGAGCCGCCGGGGTTCGGGAAGGGCCCCTTGTCGAGGAGGACGACGTCCCGCCAGCCGAGCTCGCAGAGCCAGCCGGCGAGGCTGTTGCCGACGATGCCGCCGCCGATCACGACCGCGCGCGCGGTGGAGGGGAGGGTGCGGGACTCAGGCTCGGACACGGCGAGGGCCTCCAGAACTCGAGAGCGATTGCATATTACTGGTATATCAAGCGGTCAGAAGCGCGCGCCGCATGGAAGCCTCGAAGTCGGCGACGTGCTTGCGCATCAGGCGGGCCGCGGTGTCGGCGTCGCTGCGGACCACCGCCGACAGCAGCCGTCGGTGCGACTGGACGGCCGCGTCGAGCCCGCTCGCCCGATCGAGCGCGAGGTGCCAGATCCGGAGGGCGAGGACGTAGTACTCGCCGAGCGTCTGCTCGAGGAAGGGGTTGTGGGCGCTGCGGTAGATCGCACGGTGGATGCGCTCGTCGAGCTCCATCAGCGCGGCCTGGTCGAGCTGGACGTGCTGCCCGAGCTCCTCGACGAGCGCTTGCATGCCCTGCCGCTCGTCGACGCTGGCACGCGTCGCCGCGAGCGAGGCGGCATGGCTCTCGAGCACGCCGCGCACCTCGCAGAGGCTCGCGAGGTCGCGGATCTCGACCGTGGTCACGAACATGCCGCGGCGCGGGTAGACCTCGACCAGCTGCTCTCGGGCCAGCCGGCGGAGCGCCTCGCGCACCGGCGTGCGCCCGATGCCGAGGTCCCCGATCAGGGCCCGCTCGTTGATCACGGCGCCGGGGCGGAGGCGCAGCGAGACGATCATGTCCCGGATCGCGTAGTAGGCGCGGTCCGCGAGCGAGGCACTCTCCGCCATCGGCGACTCGACGCTGGACACCGCACATATATTACTCGTATCCTCCGCGGCGATCAGCTGACGAAAGGACGGAACGTGGCACCTTCCCTTCCCTCGTCCCTCGAGATCGCGCAGAGCTCCCCGCTGCGTCCGATCGCCGAGATTGCAGCCGCGGCAGGGCTGCAGGAGGACGAGATCGAGCTCTACGGCAGGCACAAGGCGAAGGTCGACCTGGGCGTCCTCGACCGGCTGGCGGGCCGGGCGGACGCGCCGCTCGTGTGCGTCACCGCGATCACGCCGACGAAGGCGGGGGAGGGCAAGACGACGACCTCGGTCTCGCTCACGCAGGGGCTCGGCCACATCGGCCGCAAGCCCGTGCTCTGCCTGCGCGAGGCCTCGCTCGGGCCGGTCTTCGGGATCAAGGGCGGCGCCGCCGGGCGCAGGGTATGCCCAGGTCGTTCCGATGGAGGACATGAACCTCCACTTCACCGGGGACATCCACGCGATCGGCGCGGCCAACAACCTGCTGGCCGCGATGCTCGACGCGCACATCCTCCACGGCAACGAGCTCCGCATCGATCCGCTCTCGGTCACCTGGCGCCGCTGCCTCGACATGAACGACCGCGCCCTGCGCGACGTCGCGATCGGCCTCGGCGGCCGCGCGAACGGCTATCCGCGGCAGACCGGCTTCGACATCACGGCCGCCTCGGAGGTGATGGCGATCGTCGCCGTGGCGCGCGACCTGCACGACCTGCGCGAACGGCTCGGACGGATCACGGTCGGCTCGACCTTCGAGGGCGAGCCGGTGACCGCCGAGCAGCTGAGGGCCGCGGGCGCGATGACCGTGCTCCTCAAGGAGACGATCAAGCCGAACCTCGTGCAGACGCTCGAGGGCCAGCCGGCGTTCGTCCACTGCGGGCCCTTCGCGAACATCGCCCACGGCAACAACTCGCTCGTCGCCGACCGCGTGGCGCTCAAGCTCGGCGACATCGTCGTGACCGAGAGCGGCTTCGGCGCGGACATGGGGATGGAGAAGTTCTTCGACATCGTGTGCCGTGTCGGCGGGCTCCGGCCGAGCGCGGTCGTGCTCGTGGCGACGGTCAAGGCGCTCGAGCACCACGGCGGCGAGCCGGACGGCGGGGCCGCGGCGATCGAGCGCGGCGCGGCCAACATGATCCGGCACCTCGGGATCATCCGCGAGTTCGGGCTCGAGGCGGTCGTCGCCGTCAACCGGTTCCCCGGCGACGGCGACGAGGAGATCGAGCTCGTCCGCGAGATCGCCCTCGCGAACGGCGCGTTCGCCGCCGAGGCGAACGAGGCGGTCGTCCGCGGCGGCGAGGGCGCGGCGGCGCTCGCCCAGGCGGTCGTCGCCGCCACCGAGCAGGAGAGCCGCTTCGCGCCCGTCTACGACCTCGACGCGCCGATCGCCGACAAGATCGAGACCATCGCCAAGCGCGTCTACGGCGCGGACGGGATCTTCCTGCTCAAGACGGCTCAGGCGAAGATCCAGCAGTTCGTGCGCGACGGCCTCGACCGGCTGCCGATCTGCATGGCGAAGACGCACCTCTCGCTCTCGCACGACGCGTCGCTCGGGAACGCGCCGACCGGCTTCACGGTCACGATCCGCGACATCCGCGCCTACACGGGGGCCGGCTGGCTCGTGGCCCTGTGCGGCGACATGCAGACGATGCCCGGCCTGGGCAGGACGCCGGCGGCGTTCAACGTCGACATCGACGAGCAGGGGCGGACGGTTGGCCTCTTCTGAAGAACGCTTGGAGTCCCTTGCAAGTCGTACTACGGTAGTGCGGTGACGGCGACCCCGACGCTCGCGGACGGCACCGTCGACCGCTCCGGTGCGCCGGTGATCCGCGCGCGCGGAATCTGGAAGATCTTCGGCCGCCATGCCGACCGCGTCATCGGCACGGAGGACGCGCGCCTGCCGAGGGCCGAGCTGCAGGCGAAGCACGGCTGCGTCGCCGCCGTCCGCGACGTCTCCTTCGAGGTCTGGCCCGGAGAGGTCTTCGTCGTCATGGGGCTCTCGGGCTCGGGCAAGTCGACGCTCGTCCGCACGCTGATCCGGCTGATCGAGCCGACGGCCGGGGAGATCGAGATCGACGGCCGCGACGTCCGCGCGACGAGCCCGTCCGAGCTGCGCGACCTCCGCCGGCACACCTCGGCGATGGTCTTCCAGCACTTCGGCCTGCTCGCGCACCGGCCCGTGATCGAGAACGTCGCCTTCGGGCTCGAGATCCAGGGCGTCCCGAAGGCCGAGCGCCAGGCCCGCGCCCGCGAGGTGCTCAGCCTGGTCGGGCTCGAGGACAGCGCGAACCAGTTCCCGGACCAGCTCTCCGGCGGCATGCAGCAGCGCGTCGGCGTCGCCCGCGCGTTCGCCGTCGACCCGAAGGTGATGATCTACGACGAGCCGTTCAGCGCCCTCGACCCGCTGATCCGGCGAGACATGCAGGACGAGGTGATCCGCCTGCAGGCGGAGACCGGCAAGACGATGGTCTTCATCACCCACGACCTGCCCGAGGCGCTCCGGCTCGGCGACCGCATCGCGATCATGCGCGACGGCTCGATCGTGCAGCTCGGGACCGCGGAGGATCTCGTCGGCTCGCCTGCCGACGACTATGTCGCGAACTTCGTCCGCGACATCCCGCGCACGCACGTGCTGACGCTCCGCTCGATCATGCGCCCGGCCCGACCCGACGAGCCGCTCGACGGGCCGCGCCTACCGGCCGAGACGATCGTGCGCGACGCCGTACGCACCCTCGCGGCCACCGAGCGTCCGGCGCTCGCGGTGGACGGCGACCGCGTCGTCGGGGTCGTCGACCGCGAGTCCGTGCTTCGCGCGATCGCCGGCGAGGGCGACTAGCGGCTCGTGGCGGCCGCGACCGGATACGCCGCGGCGCCCGCCGCCGCCGCGCTCGAGCATCGCCCGTGGTGGCGCAGCGGCACGCTGCTCGCGGTGCTGATCGTCGCAGTGATGGTCGTGTGCCACGCGACGATGAGCCGCTCGCTCCCGTGGCCGACCGCGCTCACCTGGGCCTCGCTGACCCACTACCTCGACAACATCCAGTCGTGGCTGTCCGACCAGGGCAACGCCGCGCACCCGAACATCGTCTACCGGATCCTGAGCGGGATCAGCTCCGGCCTGGAGACGCTCGTCCGCTGGCTCTACGACGTCTTCACGAAGTTGACCTGGGCGGGCACGACCGCCCTCGGCACGCTGCTCGCGCTGCGCTTCGGCGGGCGCCGCGCCGGCGCGATCATGCTCGCGACCTTCGCGTCGTTCGCGACCCTCGGGCTCTGGGACGAGAGCATGCAGACGTTCGCGCTGATGCTGGTCGCGGTCGCCCTGTCGCTCGCCGTGGGCGTCCCTCTGGGCGTCTGGGCCGGGCGCTCCGACCGCTTCCACGGACTGATCACGCCCGTCCTCGACGCGATGCAGATCGTGCCCGCGTTCGCCTACCTGATGCCGGTCGTCATCTTCTTCTCGGTCGGCCCGGGCGCCGCGGTGATCACGACGATGATCTATGCGGTCCCGCCGGCCGTCCGCATCACCTCGCTCGGCATCCGCGGCGTCCCGGCGAACACCGTCGAGGCGGCGACCGCGCTCGGCTCGACCGGCCGGCAGGTGCTCTGGAAGGTGCAGCTGCCGCTCGCGCGGCGCCTGCTGCTCCTGTCGGTCAACCAGACGATCCTCTTCGCGCTGTCGATGGTCGTGATCGCCGGACTGATCGACACCAACGGCGGCCTCGGCGCCCCCGTCACGAACGGGCTCAACTCGAACCCGGCCCTCGCGATCCTGGCCGGAGCGGCGATCGTGGTCATGGCGATCGGCCTCGACCGCGTGACCGAGGCGCTCGCCGACCGCACCGACCCGTCGAAGCGCCACCTCGACCCGGGCGCGAGCCGGCGCGCCCGCCTGGCGACCTTCGCCGCCGCCGCCGGCATCGCGGCGGCGGCCGGCCTCGGCTACCTGCTCTCGGCCGGCCAGGGCTGGACGAGGTGGACGGCCCAGGACTGGCTGCTCGCACGCGTCCAGAGCGTCCTCGACTACGTGCAGAAGCCGACGACTTTCCTGTTCAACGACATCACGAACCCGCTCGGCACCTTCCTCGTGGCGCACATGTTGCAGCCGCTCGACACCTTCCTGGTCGAGACGCCCTGGTTCGTCACACTCGTGGGGCTGACGGCGATCGCGTACGTGCTGAGCGGCATCCGGCCCGCCCTCACGACGGCCGCGATGTTCGCGCTGATCGGCGTCGTCGGCGAGTGGCAGAACGCGATGGACACGTTCTCGCAGGTGCTGGTCGCGACGGCGATCGCGGTGGTGATCGGCATCGTCCTCGGCGTCTGGGCGGCCGAGAGCGACTGGGCCAGCCGGGTCGCCCGGCCGGTCAACGACGTGCTGCAGACGCTGCCGCAGCTCGTCTACGTGATCCCGTTCGTCTACGTGTTCCCGATCTCGTACGTCCCCGGCCTGATCGCGTCGGTGCTCTACGCGTTCCCGGTCGTCGTCCGGCTCGTCGAGCGCGGCGTGCGCGACGTGGCGCCGCCCGCGGTCGAGGCGGCGGACGCCTTCGGCGCGACGCGGCTGCAGATCCTGCTGAAGGTGAAGATCCCGCTCGCGCGCGACGCGATCATGCTCGGGATCAACCAGGGGATCATCATGGTGCTCGCGGTGGTCGTCATCGCCGGCCTCGTCGGCTCCGGTGCGCTCGGCTACCAGGTCGCGCAGGGCCTCCAGATCAACGAGTTCGGGATCGGCGTGGTGGCGTCGGTGGCGATCCTCGCGATGGGCATCGCGCTCGACCGGGTCACTCGCGGCAACCGCAACACAGGCAAGGCGGCAAGTCACTGATCGTGCAGATGGATTCCGTCGGAGAAGAGGAGGGTGGAATGAGGAAGCGTCTCCAGGCACGCCCGGTTCGCCGGGCCGCCGTCGTGACCGCGCTCGCAGCGGTCGCGCTGCTCGTCGTCGGCAACACGGCGACGGCGAAGACGAAGGCGAGCTGCGGCAGCGTCACGCTCAACGAGCAGGCGTGGACCGGTTCGACCGCCAACACGTACGTCGCGAAATACGTGCTCGAGCATTTCCTCGGGTGCAAGGTGAACGTCACGGACATCGCCGAGATCCCCGTCTACGAGGCGATGGCGAAGGGGAAGGTCGACGCGGTGCTCGAGGACTGGCAGCACGTCGCCCAGTACAAGCAGTACGGCCAGAAGCAGAAGACCGTCAAGGTGATGGGCTCGAACGGCCTGACCGGTCACATCGGCTGGTTCATCCCGCGCTACCTGCTCAAGCAGTACCCGTCCTTCAAGACCTGGAAGGGCCTGAAGGGGCACGAGAAGGTCTTCGCCTCGCCCGAGGCCCCGCAGGGCATGTTCCTCGGCGGCGACCCGTCGTACGAGCAGAAGGACACCCAGCTGATCCAGGCCCTCGGCCTGAACCTCAAGCACGTCACGGTCGGCGCGGAGACCGCCGAGGTGGCCCGCTTCAGCCAGCTGATCGCCCAGAAGAAGCCGGTCATCTTCTACTGGTGGACGCCGGAGTACCGGAACTCCAGCCTCGACCTCGTGGAGGTGAAGCTCCCGCCGCGCTCGAAGGCCTGCCAGGACGACGGGAGCACGAACGCGCCGCTCAAGGACTACCGCTGCGCGTACTCCGCCTACCCGCTCGAGAAGGTGTTCTCGACGAAGTTCGTGAAGTCGGGCTCGCCGGCCGTCGCCGTCCTCAAGCGGTGGAGATGGCCGTCGAACGCCGACCAGAACATGGTCTCGAGCTGGATCGCCGGCCAGCACATGGACCCGACGAAGGCGGCCGAGAAGTACGTGAAGTCGCACATGAAGGTCGTCAACAAGTGGCTCGGCAAGTAGCCGCGGCCTGACGCTGTTCTCCCGGAGGGGCGGCTCGGCGCCGCCCCTCCGGCGGGCGGCCGCACGCGCTCGTTCGCCGGGACGTCGACCTCGAACCGACGGCCCGCGCGCGGCCGGAGCTCACGTGCGAGCGAGCTCCGACCTCCAGGCCACGACGCGCGTCCGGTCGGCGCGGAACCGGTCGCGCGCGAACTCGACCGGCCTGCCGGTGACGTCGTGGGCCACCCGCTCGACGAGCATCAGCGGGGCGCCGCGCATCACGCCGAGCGCCCGCGCTTCGGCCTCCGAGGCGAGCACCGGCTCGAGCCGCTCGACCGCCCGCACCGGCGCCGCGTCCCAGTGCTCGGCGAGCAACTCGTACAGCGATCGCTCCAGATCGAGCTCGAGCAGGCCCGCGAAGCGGTCGGCGGGGAGCGAGGAGCGCTCGAGCGCGAACCGCTCGCCGTCGGCGAGGCGCACCCGCTCGACCTCGACGACCTGCTCGTCGACGGCGAGCTCGAGCGCCGCCGCGACGGCGCTGCTCGCCGGGCGGCTGCGCGCGTGGAGCACGAGCGCGCCGGCGCGGACGCCCTGACGGCGCAGCTGCTCGGAGAGGCCGGAGAAGGCGCCGAGATCGCGGACGAGCTTCGGCCGGGCGACGAACGTGCCGCCGCCGCGGCCCTGCGTCCGCGCGATCAGGCCCCGGCGCTCGAGCGCGCCCAGAGCCTGCCGCACCGTCATCCGGCTGACGCCGAGCTCCGCGGCGAGCACGCGCTCGGGCGGGAGCCGGTCGCCGGGCGCGAGCGCGCCGCTCGCGATCGCCTCCGCGAGCTGCTCCCCGATCTGCGCGTGCGCGGGGGCGCCGCCCCGCTCGAGCGACAGTCGCGGCCGCATCCGCGCGGCGCTGCTCAGGCACGAATCCGCGCTCCGTCCGGGTCGTAGAGCGGCTCGCGGCGGACCTCGCCGGGAACCCAGTCGCCGAAGATGTCCACCTCCAGCCGCGTCCCCGGCTCCGAGTACGCGGCGGGGACGTACGCGAGCGCGATGCTCGAGCCGACCGCGTAGCCGAAGCCGCCGCTCGTGACGCGGCCGAGCACCGCCTCGCCCGGCGCGCGCACCGGCTCGGAGCCGAGCGCGACCGCGCGCGGGTCGTCGAGCACGAGGCACACGAGCCGCTGCTCGGACCGGCCGTCGAGCGCGGCCCGGCCGACGAAGTCGCCCTTCTCGCGCTTGACCGCGAAGGAGAGGCCGGCCTCCTCGGGCGTCGTCACGGAGGTGAGGTCGCTCCCCCAGGCGCGGTAGCCCTTCTCGAGCCGCAGCGACTCGATCGCGCGGTAGCCGCCCGGGGTGACGCCCTCGCGGTTCAGGAGGCGCCAGAGCTCGAGGCCGTACTCGGGCGGGCAGTAGAGCTCCCAGCCCAGCTCGCCGACATAGGTCACGCGCGAGGCGATCACCGGCACGCCGCCGACGAACAGCTCCCGCGCGGCCAGGTACGGGAAGTCGAGCGGCGTCCGCGTCAGCGGCTGCAGCACCTCGCGCGCGTTCGGGCCCCAGAGGCAGAAGCACGCGTACGCCGAGGTCACGTCGGCGACGCGGACCGAGCCGTCGCGCGGCGCGTGCCTCTCGATCCAGGCGCGGTCGTGGGTGCCGAACGCGGTGCCCGTCACGAGCAGGAAGCGGTCCTCGCCGCGGCGCAGCACCGAGAGGTCGGCCTCGATCCCGCCGCCCTCGTTCAGGAGCTGCGTGTAGACGACGGTTCCGACCGGACGGTCGATGCGATTCGCGCAGAGGCGCTCGAGCAGCGCGAGGGCCCCGGCGCCGAGCACCTCGAGCTTCGAGAAGCTCGACTGGTCGAAGAGGGCGCACGATTCGCGCGCGGCGCGCGCCTCGACCTCGATCGCCGGCGACCAGTTCTCGCCCGCCCAGCCGCGCGGCCGCAGCGACTCGTCGCCGCCGGCCGCGTTCGACTCGTACCAGTTCACGCGCTCCCACCCGCTCTTCTCGCCGAAGACGGCGCCGAGCTCCTGGTGGTGCGGGTACGCGGACGAGACGCGCAGCGGGCGCGCCGACCGCCGCTCCTCGCCCGGGTACTTGACGTCGTAGTAGCGCGCGAGCGCCTCGTGGGCGCGCGCGAGCGTGTACGCCTGGTTGCGGTAGTCGGGGCCGAAGCGGCGGACGTCGAGCGGCCAGACGTCCCACTCGGGCCGGCCGTCGACGATCCACTCGCCCATCACCTTGCCGATGCCGCCCGCCCCGGCCAGCCCGTGAGCGCAGCCGCCCGCCGCGATCCAGAACCCGGGCACCTCGGTCTCGCCGAGCAGGAAGTCGGCGTCGGGCGTGAACGCCTCGGGGCCGTTGAAGAACATCTTCACCTCGGCGCTCTCCATCGCCGGGACGCGCCGCATCGCGTTCGCGAAGAGCTCGGTCATGCGGTCCGGGTCCTCGGGCAGGAGCTTCGCCTCGAAGCCGCGGGGATCCCGTCGAGCGCCCACGACGCCGGCGAGCGCTCGTAGCCGCCCATCACGAGCCCGCCGACCTCCGTGCGGAAGTAGACGAGCAGGTCGGGGTCGCGCAGCGTCGGCAGCGCGGGCAGCGCCGGCTCGAGCGGCTCGGTGATCAGGTACTGGTGGCCGAAGGGGACGATCGGCACCGACACGCCGGCGAGCCGGCCGATCTCCGGCGCGTACATCCCGGCGGCGTCGACGGCGACCTCGCACTCGATCCGGCCCTGGTCGGTCTCGACGGCGGCGACCCGCCCGTCGCGGCGCTCGATCCCGGTCACCCGGACGCGCGTCTCGATCCGCGCGCCGAGGCGGCGCGCTCCGGACGCGAGCGCGAACGTCAGCTGGCTCGGGTCGAGGTAGCCGTCGCCGGGGAGGAACGCGGCCGCGAGCACGCCCTCGGTGCTCATCGGCGGGAAGAGCTCTCGCGCCTCGTCGGGCGAGACGATCTCCATCGGCAGGTCGAAGGTGCGCGCCCACGCCGCCTGGCGGCGGATCTCCTCGAGGCGCGGCTGCGACGACGCGAGCCGGAGCCCGCCGAGCTGGTGCCAGCCGGGGTCGTTCCCGGTCAGCTCCTTCAGCTCCGCATAGAGGCCGACCGAGTACTGCATCATCCGCGTCAGGCCGAGCGAGGAGCGGAGCTGGCCGACGAGCCCGGCGCTGTGCCACGTCGACCCGTGCGTCAGCTGGTACTGCTCCAGCAGGACGGAGTCGCGCCAGCCGAGCTTCGCCAGGTGGTAGAGGATCGAGCAGCCGATCACCCCGCCACCGATCACGACCGCGCGTGCGCGCTCCGGGACCGCCACCGCCCGCGATCAAAGCACCTCCCGGCACAAAGGTCTAGTCCATTGCGCGGCCCGGCTCCTATACTCGCGGGCCATGGCGCTGGAGGACGTCGTCGCGCGCGTCCCGGAGCTGCAGGACGCGGCGTCCGTCGAGCAGCTCGAGGGCGGGATGACGAACGTGAACTGGAAGGTGACGACGCCCGCCGGCGCGTTCGTCGTGCGCACCTTCGGACGCGACACCGGCCTGCTCGCGATCGACCGCGGGAACGAGGCGCACAACACGGCCGTCGCCGCGGAGGCCGGGGTGGGCGCACGCCTCGTCGCGTACCTGCCGGAGCACTCGGCGCTCGTGCTCGAGTGGATCGAGGCCGAGACGATGTCTCCGGAGCTGCTGCGCCGCGGCGACCGGCTCGCCGAGGTGGCCGACGCGTGCCGGCGGCTGCACGCCGCGCGGCCCTTCCGGGGCGGCTTCGACATGTTCGAGATCCAGCGCCGCTATCTCGCGATCGTCCGCGAGCGGGGCTTCCGGCTGCCCGACCGCTACGAGGCGCTGGAGCCCCGGGTGCGGGCGCTCGAGCAGGCGCTCCGGGCCCGCCCGGAGCCGCGGGTGCCGTGCAACAACGACCTGCTCGCCGAGAACTTCCTCTGGACGGGCGACCGCTTCCGGCTGATCGACTACGAGTACTCGGGCAACAACGAGCCGTCCTTCGAGCTCGGCAACGTCTGGAGCGAGTCGAACCTCTCGCTCGGGCAGCTCGACGAGCTGGTGGCGCACTACTACGGGCGGCCGCTGCGCCACAAGGTCGCGCGCGCCCGGCTCTGGGGGCTGATGTCGAAGTACGGCTGGACGCTCTGGGGCTCGATCCAGGACGGCGTCTCGGAGCTCGACTCCGACTTCTGGGGCTGGGCGACCGAGAAGTACGAGCGCGCCGTGGCCGAGTTCGACGGACCCGACTTCGTGCGCCTGCTCGCCGACGTGCAGCGCGACGACTAGAGGCTTGATGCGCATTGCGACCTGTCCCGCGGTTGCCGCCTCAGACGCGGCGGGGAGCCGAATCCACATCAAGTCTCTAGGCGAGCGCGAGGAGCGCGATCCCGCCGGCGACCGCCGCTGCGCCGGCGAGCCGCGGCCAGCCGACGCGCTCCCGCAGCACGCGCCGAGCGAGCAGCGCCGTGAGCACGACGCCCGTCTCGCGCACCGCGGCGACGGGTGCTGCGGCCGAGCGCTGCAGCGCGAGCAGGACGAGCGCGTAGGCCCCGAAGGTGCAGATTCCGGCGACGAACGCGGCCGGCCGCAGCGCGTCGCGCAGCTCGGAGGCGCTCCGTCCGCGTGCGACCGCGGCGGCGTAGGCGAGCGACGGGCCGATCATCGACAGCTCGAGGTAGGGGACGGCGCCCGCGTGGCGGACGCCCTCCTTGTCGACGAGCGTGTAGGTCGCGATCACGCCCGCGATCGCGAGCCCGAGCAGGGCCCCGCGCGACCGCCCGCCCGAACGCCCGCGCACCAGCAGGACGCCCGCCCCGACCAGGCAGACGCCGGCCACCTGACCGGCGGAGGTGCCGCGGCCGAGCACCGCGACGCCCACCGCCAGCACCAGCACCGGCGCGACGCCCCGCGCGACCGGATAGACCACCGAGAGGGGCACGCGGCGGTAGGCCGTGACCAGCAGCCCGAAGTAGAGGAGCTGCAGCGAGGCGCTGGCGCCGACGTA
The DNA here is from genome assembly GCA_963746895.1 of uncultured Actinomycetes bacterium. GTDB lineage: Bacteria > Actinomycetota > Thermoleophilia > Gaiellales > Gaiellaceae > Palsa-739. The sequence continues at coordinate 131,644 of CAVVDI010000009.1, forward strand.
CGGCCACACTCCCGGCCGCACGTCCCAGACCGCCCAGGTCACCGGGGCGAACACGACCTCGGCCGTGAGAAGCGCGACGGCGGTCGCGGCCCGCGGATCGCGCGCGTTCGCGAGCAGCACGTTCCAGAGCGCATGCACCGCGGCCGCCGCGAGCGCGAGCAGGAGGGCCGACGTCGGCATGAGCGGACACTAAGCTCCGCGTCCGATGCAGCCCCGCGCCATCGTCTTCGACTTCAACGGCACCCTCTCCGACGACGAGCCGCTGCTCTACGAGGTCTACGCCGGGCTGTTCGCCGAGCACGGGAGGCCCCTGAGCGAGCGCGCCTACCTCGACGAGCTCGCCGGCCACACCGAGGAGGAGATCATCCGCCGCTGGCTCGGCGAGGTGAGCGACGACCTCGTCGGGCAGCGGATCGCCCGCTACGTCGAGCGCGCGCGCGACGGGCATACCGTCGACGCCGCGGCCCGGAGCGCCGTCCGCCACGCCGCCGAGCGCGTGCCCGTGGGGATCGTCTCCGCGGCGACCCGCGAGGAGATCGACACCGTGGTCGACGCCGCGTCGCTCTCCGGGCTGTTCGCGACGATCGTCTCCGCCGAGGACGTCTCGCGCGGAAAGCCCGATCCCGAGCCCTACGAGCTCGCCGCCGCGCGTCTCGGGCTCCCGCCCGCCGAGATCACGGCCTTCGAGGACACGGAGGCCGGCGTCGCCTCGGCGAAGGCCGCGGGCATGCTCGTGGTCGGCGTCACCAGGACACTCGGAGCCGAGCGGCTCGCAGCGGCCGACCGGCTCGTCCCGCGGCTCGACGTGGCGGCCCTGCGCGGGCTCCTGCCATGATCGTGATCGCCCACCGCGGGGCGTCCTGGGAGCTGCCCGAGAACACGCTCGCCGCGTTCGAGCGGGCGATCGCGATCGGCGCCGACGCGATCGAGCTGGACGTGCACGCGGACGCGGCGGGCCGGCTCGTCGTCACGCACGACCCGCCGCGCCGCGGCCGGCCGTATCCGTCGCTCGAGGAGGCGGTCGCGCTGTGCCGCGGCCGGATGCCGCTGCTCGTCGAGTTGAAGACACCGCGCCGCTACCGCCGTCACGACGTCGTCGCCCGCACCGTCCGCCTGCTCGGCCCCGACGACGGCGTCGTCTGCTTCCAGCGCGCCGCGCTCGAGGAGGCGCGGGCACTGCGCCCCGGCCTGCGCACCGTGCAGCACGTCGGGCTCGGCGTCTCGGTGCGCGGCGCCCGCGACGCCTGGGCCGCCGGCTTCCAGGACGCACGCGTCACCTCGAGAGGGCTCGCGGCGGCCGGCCGGGCCGGGCTCGTGCCGCTCGTCTACACGGTGAACGAGCCGGCGCGGATGCGCGCGCTGGCGCGCTCGGCGTCGCAGGCATCTTCACCGACCGGCCGGATCTGGCTCTGCGAGAGCTGCCAGCGGCTCGTCCGTGAGCTCGAGAAGCCGCGCGTCGGCGGCCGGCACGGTCGCCGTGACGCGGGTCCCGACTGCGAGCTCGGCGGCGATCGCAGCGGGCACGTCGGCGATCAGCTCCGTTCCGGGCCCGACGACCTTGAGCCGCGTCACGGCTCCGAGGAAGGTCTGCGTGATCACCTCGCCGCTGAGCGCCTCGGCCGGTGCGCCGTCTCCGTCCACGCGCGAGAGCCCGACCGTCTCGGGCCGGATCAGCAGCATCACCCGGTCACCGCGGGAGCGCCCGCGTGCGGCGGCGACGACGAGCTCGACGCCGCCGTGCTCGATCGTTCCCGCAGCGCCGTCGACGACGGTGGCCTCGAGCCGGTTCATCGTCCCCACGAACTCGGCGACGAACGGCGTCGCCGGCGCCGAGTACATCTCCGCCGGAGAGCCCATCTGCTCGATGCGGCCCCGGTTCATGACGGCGACGTGGTCGGAGACCGACAGCGCCTCCTCCTGGTCGTGGGTCACGTAGAGGGTCGTGATCCCGAGCTCGAGCTGGATCCGGCGGATCTCCTCGCGCAGCTGGACGCGGACCTTCGCGTCGAGCGCCGAGAGCGGCTCGTCGAGGAGGAGGACCCGCGGCTCGATCGCGAGCGCCCGCGCGAGCGCGACCCGCTGCTGCATCCCGCCGGAGAGCTGATGCGGGTAGCGGTCGCCGGCGTGGCCGAGCGCGACGAGCTCGAGCAGCTCGCCGACGCGCTTCGACCGGTCGTGGCGGCTCTGGCGGCGGATGCGGAGCCCGAACTCGACGTTCTGGGCGGCCGTCAGGTTCGGGAAGAGGGAGTAGGCCTGGAAGACCATGCCCATGTCGCGCTTGTTCGGCGCGAGCCGGGTGATGTCGTGCCCGTCGACGAGGATCGCGCCCGCGTCGGGCCGGTCGAAGCCTGCGACGAGCCGCAGCGCCGTCGTCTTGCCGCAGCCGGAGGGACCGAGCAGCGAGAGGAACTCGCCCTGCTCCAGCCGGACGTCGACGCCGTCGAGCGCCTTCACCGTCCCGAAGGCGCGCTCGAGCGCCCGCAGCTCGAGGTACGGCATCAGCGTGCTCCCGCGAGGAAGGCGGCGCGCTGGCCGCGCTTGCGTCCGACGACGAGCAGCGAGAGCATCGCGGCCCAGGTGATCGCGAAGCTCAGGAGCGTCAGCGCCGCCGCCGGGTACGCCTGCGTCTCGTTCGCGTACTGGAGGAAGATCGGGAAGGTCTGGAACTGCGCGAGATTCGCGATCGTGAACTCGCCCATCACGATCGCCAGCGCGAGGAACGAGCCGGCGAGCGCCGCCGCGCGGATGTTCGGGAGGATCACCCGGAGCAGCGTCTTGGTCCAGCTCGCGCCGAGGTTCTGCGACGCCTCGGTCAGCGTGTGGACGTCGATCGCGCGGAAGCCGGCGTCGAGCGAGAAGAACATGTACGGGAAGGCGAGGATCACGTACGCCGCGACGAGAAAGCCCCACGGCTTCGCGTAGAACCAGCTGGGCGTGCCCCTGTACACGTTGAGCAGGCCGACGACGAGCACGATCGGCGGCACGACGAAGGGCACGAGCGCCATGCCCGCGAGCACCGGCCGCAGCTTCGGCACCTTCAGGTGCACCCAGTAGACGGTGGGGACGAAGAGGGCGAGGCTGATCGCGATCGTCTCCAGCGCGAGCAGGAACGAGACCTTCAGCGTGTGCCAGAAATCGCCGTTGTGGATCACCCAGCTGTAGCTCGCGATCGTGCAGCACCGGCCGGTGTCGTTCCGGTCGAGGCTGAAGAGGAACGTCGCGAGCAGCGGCACGAAGAAGTACGCGCCGCCGAGGAACAGCCAGACGGCGGCGGAGAGCGCCATCCGAGGGCGGCGGATCCTCATCGCATCCACCGTGCCGACCGCCGCTGCAGCGGGACGTACAGGGCCATCATGAGCGCGAGCACGAAGAACATCCCGAGCGCCATCGCCTGCCCGAAGTGGGGGTCGGAGAGCACGTTCCCCTGGTAGTACGCGCCGATGAAGATCGTGATCAGGTTCCGGTAGCCGAGGCTGTACGCCGTGGCGTAGGCCGCGAACGCGTTGCCGAAGAGCAGGATCACGGCCCCGAGCAGGGAGGGCAGCAGCACCGGCACGCCGACGTAGCGCCAGAACTGGAGCGGGCTCGCGCCGAGGTTCGCGGCGGCCTCGCGCCACTCGCGCCGCAGGCCGTCGATCGCCGGCGAGATCACGAGCACCATCAGCGGCAGCTGGAAGTAGAGGTAGACGATCTCGACGCCGGTCTTCGTGAACAGGCTGAAGCCGTGCAGGTAGAGGTTGTAGTGCAGCTGGTCCTGGAAGAAGCGCGTCACGATCCCGATCGCGCCGAGGGTGGCGATGAAGGCGAACGCGAGCGGGATGCCGCCGAAGTTCGCGGCGACCCCCGAGAACGTCGTCAGCATCGAGCGGAGCCAGCGCGGTGTCCCGTCGCGGATCGCCGCGTACGCGAGCGCGAGCCCGCCGAGCCCGCCGATCAGCGCCGTGACGAGACTGAGCTCGATGCTGTTCTGGAACGCCCCGATGTACGGCTGGTGGAAGAGCCCGGTGATGTTCTTCGACGTCCAGCTGCCGTGGACGTCCTGGAAGGCGCCGACGAGCACGTTGCCGGCGGGGAGGAGGAGGAAGGCGAACGCGTAGGCGAAGAAGGGCAGCGCGCCGACCCATGCGAACGAAGGACGCCTCCGGCCGGGCCGCCCGCCCGGCCGGAGCGTCTGCGATACGGCGTCGGTTGCGATCCTACGCTCCGACCTTGCTCGGCCATTGCGCCGCGATCAGCGCCTTGGCCGCCGACTGCTGGGTGTCGCCCGCGAACTTGATCTTCGCGTAGAGGCTCGCCGGCGGCAGGCCCTGCAGGTACTTCTTCGGGATCACCTTGCGCTTGGCGAGGTCGAGGTACCGCGCCGGGTGCGAGAAGCCCTTCAGCCAGAGCAGCTGACCCTGGTCGGAGTAGAGGAACTCCTCCCACAGCCTCGCCGCCCACGGATGCGGAGCGGTGGCGTTGATCGCCTGGCAGTAGTACGCCCCGTACACGCCGTCCTTCGGGATCACGACCTTCCAGTTCGCGGCCGGGAACTCCTTGGTGTAGGCGAGGTTCAGGTAGTCCCAGTCGATCGAGATCGGCGTCTGGCCCGAGGCGACCGTCTGCGGCGTCGACTGCACGGGAATGAAGTTCCCGCTCTTCTTCAGCTCCGCGAAGAAGTCGATGCCGGGCTGGACGTCCTTGATCGAGCCGCCGTTGGCGATCGCGGCCGAGAAGACGCCGGCCACCGCCGAGCCCGACGTCAGCGGGCTTCCGTTCAGCGCGACCTTGCCCTTGTACGCCGGGTTGAGCAGGTCCTTCCAGCTCGTCGGGGCGGGCTGGACGAGGTTGGCGTTGTAGCCGATCGAGACGGCGCCGTAGTAGTCGGCGGTCCAGTAGCCGCGGCCGTCCTTCATCCCGTGCGGGATCGTGCTGAAGTTCGTGACGAAGTAGCGCGCGAACAGGCCGTCGCGCGTGCCCTGGATCGCGAAGGCGGGGCCGTCGTCGACGACGTCCGGGGCGCGGGGGTCTCCCTTGAGCGACTGGACCGCCTGGTTCTCCTCGGCCGAGCTGCCGTTCGGGTTCGCGTTCGAGATGTTGATCTTGTACTTGCGCTGGAACGTCCCGATGATCTCGCCGTAGTTCGCCCAGTCGGGCGGCAGGGCGATCGTGTTGAGGTGGCCCTCCTTCTTGGCCTCCGCGACGAGCTCCTTCATCGAGATCGACTTGCCCTTGAGCGGCGGCGCGGCCCGGATCCCGCGCTCGCGCGCCCAGGCGAGCCCCGGGCTCGAGAGGACGGTGAGGCCGGCGGCCGCGGCGATGCTGCGCTTCAGCATCTGGGAGCGGCTCATGCCCTCCTCGTCGAGCTTGCGCCAGAACTCGAGCTCTTGCGCTTCGTAGTCCTCCATCTGCCCTCCAGTCGGTGGTGCCACGTGAGCGCAGATCGAAGCACGTCCACGACCAGGTTTCAATCCGGTGACCACCACGACACGAAACCGTCACCAGAGCGATAGGGTCGCCGCGTGAACCCGTTCTCGGCCGAGGGCGGAAGCCGTGCCTGGACGACCCCTTCGTGGACCGCGTAGACGCGCTCGAACGGCTCGGCTGCCGAGCGATTCGACCTGCTCGTCGTCGGCGGCGGGATCGTCGGAGCCGGAATCGCCGAGGCCGCGACCGCGCACGGGCTCTCGGTCGCGCTCGTCGACCGCGGCGACTTCGGCGGCGCCACCTCGAGCGCGTCCTCGAAGCTGATCCACGGCGGTCTGCGCTACCTCCGTCTCGGCGACGTCGGACTCGTCCGCGAGGCGCACCACGAGCGGCGCGCGCTCATGACCGTCGTCGCGCCGCACCTCGTCCGCCGGCTGCCGTTCCTCTTCCCGCTCTACGACGACGGCCCGTACCGGCCCTGGTTCGTCCAGACGGGGATCGTCGTGTACTCGACGCTCGCCCGCGCTCGGCTGAACGGGTTCGTCGAGCTGGATCGGGCGCGGCGGATGGTGCCGCAGCTCCGCGCCGACGGGCTGTCGAAATGCGCGCTCTACGAGGACGCGTGGACGAACGACGGCCGCCTCGCGCTCCTGAACGTGCGGGCGGCCGCCGAGCGCGGCGCAGTCGTCGCGAACTACGCCGAGGTGGTCGCGATCCGCGGGGGCGAAGGCGCCGAGGTCGTCGCGGACGGACGGGAGATCCGCGTCCGGGCCGACCGGATCGTCAACGCGAGCGGCCCCTGGGTCGACCGGGTGCGGCGACTCGAGGATCCGGCGGCGAGGGCGTCGATGCGGCTGAGCAAGGGCGTCCACGTGCTCGTCGACGGCGGCGCCGACTGGGACGCGGCTCTGACGATCTCCCACGACAAGGTTCGCGTCTCGTTCGCCGTCCCGTGGGAGGGGATGCTGCTGCTGGGGACGACCGACACGCCGCACGACGGGGAGCCCGAGCAGGCGCAGGTCACGCCCGAGGACGTCGCCCAGGTGCTCCGCGAGGCAGCCGTTGCGGTCGAGGCGCCGGGCGAGCCGCGCGCGAGCTTCTGCGGCCTGCGCGTCCTGCCGGGCGGAGCCGGCTCGACCGCGAACGCACGGCGCGAGACCGTCTACTCGACGGGCCCGTCGGGGATGGTCAGCGTCGCCGGCGGCAAGCTGACGACCTACCGGCGGATCGCGCTCGACGCCCTCGACCACCTGGGCGTGCGCGGGCTCTCTCGCCGGCCCCGGCCGCTCCCGGGCGCGACCGGCCTCGACCGGATCGCGTGGCCGCCGGATCTCGAGCCGGCGACGCGCGCGCACCTCCTGCACCTGTACGGCTCGCTCGCACCCGAGGTGCTCGAGCCGGCGGTCGGCGACCCGTCGCTCCTGGAGCCGCTCGTCGCCGGTCGCGCCGACCTCCGAGCCCAGGCGCTCTACGCCCGCGAGCGCGAATGGGCGCTCACCGACGAGGACGTCCTCCGCCGCCGCACGACCGGCTGGCTGGCGCCCTCCCGGCTGCCCGTCTAGACTCGGGCCGATGTCCAGCCGGTATATCAGGCTGACGCGACCGCTCGTGCGGGACGGCGGCGAGCTTCGGACGGCGGACTGGGACGAGGCGCTCGACCGCGCCGCGGCCGGGTTCCGCAAGGCGATGGACGAGGGGGCGAAGATCGGCCTCTTCAGCTGCTCCAAGGCCACGAACGAGCTCAACTACGCCGCGCAGAAGCTCTCCCGGGTCGCGTACGCCAGCAACAACGTCGACAGCTGCAACCGAACCTGACACGCGCCCAGCGTCGTCGGTCTGGCGACGGTGTTCGGTGCGGGGGGCGGAACCAGCTCCTACCAGGAGGTGCGCGAGGCCGCGGACCTGATCGTGCTCTGGGGCTCGAACGCCCGTGAGGCCCATCCGATCTGGTTCCACCACGCGCTCAAGGCGGTCAACCGGGGCGCACGGCTGATCGTGGTCGACCCGCGACGCTCCGCTTCCGCGCAGTGGGCCGACCTCTGGCTCGGCATCGACGTCGGCACCGACATCGCGCTCGCGAACGCCGTGGCGCGGGAGATCGTCGTCGCCGGGCTCGTGAACGAGGAGTTCGTCGAGCGCGCGACGACGGGATTCGACGCCTTCCGCGAGTCGATCGAGCCGTGGACGCTCGCCGAGGCGGAGCGCGTCACGGGCGTCCCGGCGGACGCGATCCGCGAGCTCGCGCACGCCTACGCGACCGCCGAGCACGCGCAGCTCTGCTGGACGCTCGGGATCACCGAGCACCACAACGGCGTCGACAACGTCTTCGCGCTGATCAACCTCGCGCTCCTGACCGGCCACGTCGGCCGCCACGGTTCGGGGCTGCAGCCGCTGCGGGGCCAGAACAACGTCCAGGGCGGCGGCGACATGGGCGCGCTCCCGAACAAGCTCCCGGGCTTCGCCGACGTCGAGGACGACGCGGACGCGCGGGCGCTTCGAGCGGGTGTGGGGGGCGCCGATCCCCTCGAGGAGCGGCTGGCATCTCTCCGGGATGTTCGAGGCGATGGAGCGCGGCGAGCTGCGCGCGCTGCACGTGATCGGCGAGAACCCGGCCCAGTCCGAAGCCGATCAGTCGCGAACGCTGCGGCTGCTCGGTGGGCTCGAGCACCTCGTCGTGCAGGACCTGTTCCGGACGGCCACGGCCGAGCTCGCCGACGTCGTCCTGCCGGCGTCGGCGGCGTGGTGCGAGGCCGAGGGGACGGTCACCTCGAGCGAGCGGCGCGTCCAGCGCGTCCGCAAGGCGCTCGACCCGCCCGGCGAGGCGCGCGACGACATCGAGATCGTCCACGAGCTCGCCCGCCGGCTCGGCCACGACCTCGGCAGCCCGCGCGCCGAGGACGTCTGGGACGAGCTGCGCTCGCTCTCGCCGCTGCACGCCGGCATGAGCTATGCGCGGCTCGAGGAGCTGGGCGGGATCCAGTGGCCCTGCTACGACGAGAGCCACCCCGGCGAGCAGTTCCTGCACGCCCGCCTCTGGGACCCCGTGGTGGAGACCCGCGCGCCCTTCACGCCCGTCGAGGACGACCCGCCGGTCGACCTGCTCGACGCGGACTTCCCGATCCGCCTGACGACCGGGCGACGGCTCGAGTCGTTCAACACGGGCGTCCAGACCGGCGGCTTCTCCTCGCCGCTGCACCGCGACGGCTCGGCCCTGCGGCTCGCCCCCGAGGACGGCGCCCGCTACGGGGTCGCCGACGGCGGCCGCGCCCGCGTCGTCTCCCGGCGCGGCGCGGTCGAGGCGCTCGTCCTCTACGACCGGACGCTCCGGCCGGGGCTCGCCTTCATGAACCTCCACTTCCCCGACGAGGTCGCGACCAACGTCCTGACGATCGACGCAGTCGACCCGAAGTCCGGCACGGCCGAGTTCAAGGCGACCGCGATCCGCGTGGAGACGGTCTGATGGACCTGCGCCTGCTCGCCGCCGAGCCGACCGACGCCGAGCGCGACGCCATCGACGCGGTCGTCGGCGAGGCGCCGGCGTCCGACGGGCGGGTCGTCGCGCGGCGACCGGCACCGCCGCCACCTGCTCCTGCCGGCGCTGCGGGCGGCGCAGCGACGGGTCGGCTGGGTCAGCGAGGGCGCCCTCGGCTACGCGTCGCGGCGGCTCGACGTCCCCCCGGCCGACGCGTACGGCGTCGCGAGCTTCTACGCCCTGCTGGCGCTCGAGGAGCGCCCGGCGGACGTGCTCCACGTCTGCACCGACCTCGCCTGCGCGCTCGCCGGCGCGACGCTGCCCGAGGGCGCGCTCCCGAGTCCCTGCCTCGGCCTCTGCGAGCGGGCGCCCGCCGCCCTGCGCACGCTCGCGGGCGCGGATCCGCGCGAGGTGCAGCTCCCCGAGGAGGAGCCGCCGCTGCCGCAGGCCGGGGAGGACGGCCTGCGCCTGCTCCGCCGGATCGCGGCGGGCCTCGACCCCGGTTCGCTGCAGGACTACCTCGCGCACGGCGGCTTCGAGGCGCTCGCCCGGGCGCGCGAGCTCGGCCCGGAGGGAGTGCGGCGCCTCGTCTCGGAGTCGCGGCTGCTCGGCCGGGGCGGCGCGGCCTTCCCGACCGGCGCCAAGTGGGACGCGGTCGCCGCCCAACCGACGCTCCCGCACTACCTCGTCTGCAACGCCGACGAGTCGGAGCCGGGGACGTTCAAGGACCGGGTGCTGATGGAGCGCGACCCGTTCGCGCTCGTCGAGGCGATGGCGATCGCGGCCCACGCCACCGGCTGCGAGCGCGCGTTCCTCTACGTCCGGGCCGAGTACCCGCTCGCGCACGCGCGGCTGCAGGGCGCGATCGACGCCTCGGCGCCGTACCTCGACGGCTTCGCGATCGAGCTGCGGATCGGCGCCGGCGCGTACGTCTGCGGCGAGGAGACGGCGCTCTTCCAGTCGATCGAGGGCTACCGCGGCGAGCCGCGCAACAAGCCGCCGTTCCCGGTCGAGGTCGGGCTCTTCGGCAAGCCGACGGTCGTGAACAACGTCGAGACGCTCGTCAACGTCCCGGAGATCCTGCGTGGGGACGCGCGGGAGACGCGCCTCTTCTGCGTGTCGGGGAACGTCGGCCGGCCGGGCCTGTACGAGCTCGAGCTGGGGACGCCGCTGAGCAGCCTGCTCGAGCTGGCCGCCGCCGAGCCGGCGAAGGCCGTCCTCCTCGGCGGCGCGGCGGGCTCGTTCCTGCGGCCCGACCAGCTCGACCTGCCCCTTTCCTTCGAGGGCGCCCGCGAGGCCGGCGTGACCCTCGGCTCGGGCGTCGTGCTCGTGTTCGGCCGGGACGCCGACCTGACCGCCGCGGTGCTGCGGATCGCGGAGTTCTTCCGCGACGAGTCCTGCGGCCAGTGCGTCCCCTGCCGGGTCGGCACGGTGCGCCAGGAGGAGGCGCTGCACCGGCTGGCCTCCGGCGCGACGCTGGGGAACGAGCTCGCCACGCTGGCGGACCTCGCGCAGGTGATGCGCGACGCGTCGATCTGCGGCCTCGGACAGACGGCCGCGAACGCCGTCCAGTCGGCGATGAGCAACCTCGACGTCCTGGTTCCGCGATGAGCGTTCCCGTCGCCGCGCCGCGCAAGGTCGTCGAGCTGACCGTCGACGGGGTGGCCGTGCGCGTCACCGAGGGCGCGACGATCCTCGACGCCTGCAAGCTGGCCGGGCGTCGAGACGCCGACGCTCTGCTACGGCGAGACCCTGACGCCCGTGAACGTGTGCCGCGTCTGCGTCGTCGAGCTCGAGGGCGCGCGCACGCTCGTCCCCTCGTGCTCCCGCCGGGTGGAGGAGGGGATGGTCGTGCGCACCGACTCGCCTCGCGTGCGGACGAGCCGGCGCCTCGTGCTCGAGCTGCTCGACTCCTCGGTCGACCTCTCGCTCTCGGGCGACGCGCAGCGCTACCTGGCCGAGTACGAGGCGCAGCCCGAGCGCTTCGGCCCCGATGCGGCCACGGTGGCGCAGGACGTGAAGGTCGACAACGACCTCTATGTCCGCGACTACTCGAAGTGCATCCTCTGCTACCGCTGCGTCGAGGCCTGCGGCGAGGACCACCAGAACACCTTCGCGATCCACGTCGCCGGCCGCGGCTTCGACGCCCACATCTCGACCGAGCTCGACGTGCCCCTGCCCGACTCCGCATGCGTGTACTGCGGCAACTGCATCGCCGTCTGCCCGACGGGCGCGCTGATGTCGAAGCGCGAGTACGACCTCCGGCAGGCGGGCGAGTGGGACGAGTCCCGCCAGACCGAGGTGCGAACGGTCTGCTCCTACTGCGGGGTCGGCTGCAACCTCGAGCTCCACGTCCAGGACGGGACGATCGTGAACGTGACCTCCCCGGACGACCACGACGTGACGCGCGGCAACCTCTGCGTGAAGGGTCGCTTCGGGTTCGAGTTCGTCCAGAACCGCGCAGACGGGGGCTGACGTGTCGCGCTACCAGGTGCTGCGCTGGCAGGAGGTGCCGTCGCTCGTGAAGGCGTTCGCGGACGACGGCACGGCCGTCTCGCGCCAACTCGACGCCTGGTTCCAGCAGGAGATCGACCGGCGCGCGATGGCCCAGGGCCTCGTCGGGAGCGACGCGTATCTCGAGCACTGGGCCTGGGACGAGCCGGCCGAGCTGGACGGCGGGGTCGAGGAGACGCTGGACGCGGTCGAGCGCGAGCTCGAGGCGGCCTTCGCCGTCTCGCGCCGCGACGCGCGCCTAGGCAGTCGCTGCCACGAGCTCGTCGGCTTGCCTGGCGCGGGGCGGCACGTCCGAGGCCGGCTCGGCCGGCCTCGGACGGGATGGAGCGGCCCAGGCGTGTCCAGACTGCGCAGCAGGACGCGCGCGAGCGTGGCCTCGACCAGCTAGTGAAGTCTGACCCTTTCTGCGAGGACGCGGACGGTCGAGACACCGGCGAGCGGGCTTCCGCCCGGCCGTGTCGCACGGACGACGAGCACGAGAATCTGCTGGCGGCCGGGATTCGCCGGGAAGCCGCCCTTGATCGTGAAGGAGACCGTTGCCCAGCCGTCGCCGCCCGTGGTCGTCCGTTCGACGCCGACCTGGTTGTAGGGGATCGCAGTCGTCCAGATCTGTGCGCCGTTGACCGAACAGCCGGAATTGACCTCGGAGACGTGGATCCGCGCGGTGAACGAACGCGTTGCCCGCGTCACCACCGACGGATCGAAGCTCCAGCGGTCGATGAGCATCCGTGCAGGCGGCCTGAGCGACGCGACCGCACAGCCGCCCCCGCTCGTCGTCGTCGTCGTGGTCGTGGTCGCGCTTGCCTTCACGACCGGTGTCAGGTTCGAGTTCTTCCTCTTCGAGCCCCACCTGTTCTTGGCGGTCACCGCGACACGAAGCTCGTGACCGAGTCGCCGCTGCGGACGCCGTAGGTCCTGCCGGTGGCGCCGTCGATCGCCGTGCAGGCGTTGCCGTTCTGGTCGCACTGCTGCCACTGGTGCGCGTAGGAGGTCGCTGCCGACCACGTGCCGTCGTCGATCGTGAGCTGCGACCCGACGATCGCCGAGCCCGAGATGCTGGGGCGCTTCTTGTTCGTCGGAGCGGCCTTCTCGGCCGACACGACTCCGGTTCCCTTCGAGTCCTTGGTCGCCGAACCGTCGGCATTCGTCGCCGTCACGCGTACCCGCAGCGTGTGGTCGACGTCGGCCTTCTGCACCGTGTGAGAGTTCGACGTGGCGCCGCTGATCGGAGCGCAGCCCTGGCGGTCACCGACGGCGTCACAGCGGTCCCACTGATAGGTGTAGCTCGTCGGGTTCCCGGTCCATCGGCCATTCGAGGCGGACAGGGTGTCGCCGACGATCGGGCTGTCCACCGGCCCCGAGATCGTCGGAACCGCCGCGAGCGTGGGCGCGGCAGCGGTCCGTGTCGGGGCCGAGGCGGCGGCGACCACGGTGAGCGTGAGCGCGGCGACAGCGGCGATCACGAGGACCGGGACTCTGCGCGAGATGGCGTGCATGGTGGTACCCCCTAACTCGTGGATCCGTCGGCGGAAGGCGCCGCGGACGACTCCGTCGCCGTGGCGAACTGGGCGATGTCGGTCGAGGCGCGGATCAGGTAGCTGCGGCCGCCGTAGCGCAGCTTGGCGCCGGGAAGCTGAACGTAGTCCAGCCAGCGGTCGACGAGCGAGACGAGCTCCAGCACCCAACCCGGTCCGGCCGGCGGCTGCAGCCTGACGACGTACCCGGGCCCCGGGACGATCTCGGCCGGGAACAGGGGGGCGGCGAAGTCCAGGAGCACCGCCGTCGAGAAACGGTCCGGTGCGACGATGTCGATCGGATCGGTGCTCCCGGAGGTCCAGCCAACGGGCGGACCCGGGCGTGCGGGACGGGTTGCGGGTCGGCGCCTCGGCGTGCGCCTGAGGAACCCTGGTGCGGATACGGCGGACATGTCTGTCTCCAGCGGTCGAGGTGTTACCGACCTCCCCGCATCGGGGTCGGCCAAAACCAGCTCCAACCCGCAACGCTTGAGGGAAGACATTCCGCCGGGGCCACGGCATGAGGCCCCGCACTGCGCACAACGGCGCCGAAGTCTACGGCGCCAACCCACGGAGTATACGCCTCGAGGCGACCCGTGTGGCCCGTCGGCGGCTCGCTCTCACCCCTTCGCTGGTACGCTCACCCTGCTCGCGCCTCAGCGATCAGCGCAGCGCTCGCACCGCGCAACCCAGCAATCAGCGTTGCGCACAGAACCCTCCCTCAGCACAAGCGGGTTGGAGCAGGTCACAGGCCGACCTCGACCTCGCGGTCGGCGATGTCGCTTCCAGCCAGGAGGAACCGATGGTGGAGATCCAGGTTGCGGTCGCAGACGCCACGGTCGCGCAGGGGTTGCTCCGGCGCCTGGCGGGACTGATCGATCGGTCGGCTGTCGCGTTCGACGACGTGCGCAAGGAAGTCCGGGTGCGCTCGGAGTGGGACTCGCGCGATATTCGACCGGGTCATCGAGACGGTCGAATCCTGGCTCACGGCAGAGGCGTGGACTCGGCGAGGCTCCTGATCGGCGATCGTTCCTACACGATGGTCAACCCCGCACACACGGCGTCGCTGCCCGAAAACGTGGGACGACGGGCCAGGTTCGCGACCTCGCGGCCCCGCGCGTGCTCTACGAGGCGCGGCTCGCGGCCTTCCGGGCCTTGAAGTCCTCCAGGATCGTCTCGGTGGCGGTCGCGCCGACGCGGGAGACCCCGAGCGCGAGGACGTCGAGGAGCGCGTCGAGGGTGCGGACGCCGCCCGCCGCCTTGACCTGGACGCGGGGCGAGACGCTCGCCCGCATCAGGCGGAGGTCATCGAGGGTGGCTCCCGTCGGCGCGAAGCCCGTCGAGGTCTTCACGAAGTGCGCGCCCGCCTCCTCGGCGAGGCGGCAGCCGAGCACCTTCTGCTCGTCGCTGAGGTAGGCGTTCTCGAGGATCACCTTGACGATCGCGCCCCGCCCGACCGCGAGCTCGACGATCGCGCGGATCTCGTCCCGCACCTCGTCGTCCCGGCCGGAGCGCAGCCGCCCGATGTTGAGCACCATGTCGAGCTCGTGGGAGCCGTCGTCGAGGGCGCGGCCGGCCTCGAAGACCTTCGCCGCCGTCGTCGAGCTGCCGTGGGGGAAGCCGACGACCGTGCTGACGAGCACGCCGCTGCCCGCCACGAGGCCCGCTGCAAGAGCGACGTCTGCGGGGCGGACGGTCGCCGAGGCCACGTCGTAGCGGACGGCCAGCCGCACCCCGTCGGCGACGGTCTCGAGATCGAGCTCGGGGCGCAACAGCGAGTGGTCGATCGCCTTCGCCGCCTGCAGGTAGTCGAGGTCGTCGACGGTGAGCGGTGCCGACCCGGTCGCGTGCGCGGTCATGGGCCGAGGATATCGCGGTCCCGAGGGCGGCTATCCTCGGCAGCGTGAAGCGCTACCGCGTCACGACGTTCGGCTGCCAGATGAACGCCCACGACTCCGAGCGGATCAAGGGGATGCTCGAGGAGCTCGGGCTCGGCGAGGCGGCCGCAGAGGAGGAGGCGGACATCCTCGTCTTCAACACGTGCACGATCCGCGAGAAGCCGGACACGCGCTTCGCGGCGCACATGGGCAACGCGGCGGCGCGCAAGCGCGAACGGCCGGGCACCGTCATCGCCGTCGGCGGCTGCTACGCCGAGGCGCAGCGCGAGCGGCTCTTCTCGCTCTACCCGGAGGTGGACGTCGCGTTCGGCCCGGGCACGATCGCGCATCTCGGCGAGTGGCTCGGCGCGGGCGGCCGCGGAGTCGAGCGCGGCGCCTGGGGAACCGCCGGCGAGCGCCGCTTCGCCGCAGGACTGCCGATGCATCGCGAGCGCTCCGTCCAGGCCTGGGTGCAGATCTCGATGGGCTGCAACTCGACCTGCGCGTACTGCATCGTCCCGGCCGTGCGCGGGCGGGAGGTGAGCCGACGGCCGGGAGAGATCCTCGCCGAGGTGATCCGCCTCGCCGGGCAGGGCGTGCGCGAGATCACGCTGCTCGGCCAGAACGTCAACTCGTGGGGCCGCGACCTGCGCCCCGAGCTCGCGACCGAGTTCGGCGAGCTGCTCCGCGCCTGCGACGCGGTCGACGGGATCGAACGGATCCGCTTCACGAGCCCGCACCCGAAGGACTTCCGGCGCCCGGTGATCGAGGCGATGGCCGAATGCGAGGCGGTCTGCGAGCACGCGCACCTGCCGCTGCAGTCGGGCTCGACGCGGATCCTCAAGGCGATGCGGCGCACCTACTCGCGCGAGCGCTACCTGCGGCTCGTCGACGAGCTGCGGGCCGCGATCCCCGACCTCGCGCTCGGCACCGACATCATCGTCGGCTTCCCGGGCGAGACCGAGGCGGACTTTCGCGAGACGCTCGCGGTCGTCGAGGAGGTCGGCTTCGACAGCGCGTTCACGTTCGTCTACTCGCCGCGGGCGGGCACCGAGGCGGCCGCGCTGGCGGAGCAGGTGCCCGACGAGGTGAAGCGCGACCGGATCGAACGGCTCGTCGAGGTCGTGCAGCGCGTCGCCGCCGAGCGGAACGCGTCGCGGGTCGGACGGCTCGAGGAGGTGCTCGTCGAGGGCCGCAGCCGCACCGACGAGACGCTGCTGCGCGGGCGGACGCGCCGGAACACGACGGTGAACTTCACCGGCGCGGCCGGGCCGGGCGAGCTCGTCGGCGTCCGGATCGAGCGCGCGACCTCGACGACGCTCGGCGGCACGCAGGTCGCCGTCGCCGTCGCCTGACGGCCCGGCCCCCGTGATCGTGCTCGGCATCTTCGGGCCGACCGCGAGCGGCAAGTCCGCGGTCGCGGCCGCCGTCGCCGAGCGGATTCCGGCGGAGGTCGTCTCGGCCGACGCGATGCAGGTGTACGACGGACTGCCGATCCTCACGAACCGCTCGCCGCATCCCGAGCGCCTGGTCGGGATCTGGCCGCTCTCGCACGACTCGTCGGTCGGCGAGTACGCGCCGCTGGCGCACGCCGCCGTCGACGCGATCCTCGCGGCCGGACGCACGCCCCTCGTCGTCGGCGGGACCGGGCTCTACTTCCGGGCGGCGCTCGCCGAGCTGCGATTGCCGCCGGCGCCGGCGGCGGGGGCCCGCGAGCGCTGGAGCCGCCTCTACGACGAGCAGGGCGGCGAGGCCGCGCACGGGCAGCTTGCGGAGCTCGACGCGGCGGCCGCCGCTCGGCTGCATCCGAACGACCGGCGCCGCGTCGTCCGCGCGCTCGAGCTCGCGGAGGCGGGACGCTCGCTCGTGCCACGCGAGGAGCGGCTGTTCGCAGGCGCGTGGCGGCAGCCGACGCTGGTCGTGGCGCTCGACGTGCCGAAGGACGTGCTCGAACGCCGGATCGAGGAGCGGACGCGAGCGATGTTCCACGCCGGCGTCGAGGACGAGGTGCGCCGCGCGCTCGCCGGCCCGATCTCGGCGACCGCTCGGAGGACGATCGGCCTCGACGAGGTCGCCGGTCTGCCGCGCGACCGGGCCGTCGCCGCTCTCGTTCTCCGCACCCGCCGCTACGCGGCCTACCAGCGGAAGTGGCTGCGCCGGCTCGAGGGCGCCGCTATCGTCGCGGGCGACCGCCCACCGGGCGAGATCGCAGATGAGATCGTCGCGCTGGCACGCACACGGGAACGTCTACATCGTCCATGAGGGCAAGGGCGGCGGCGTCGACGCGACCGGGACCGACGGCGTCCTCGAGGTGCTCGCGATCGACGGCGACGACGTCACGATCGGGATCCTCAACACCGACGGCTCGCGGGCCGAGATGTCGGGGAACGGCACGCGGATCGCCGCCGCCTGGCTGATGGCCCGTACCGGCTCGAGCGCTGCGCACGTGCACGTCGGCGCCCGCACGGTGGCGGTGCACAGAACGCCCGACGGGCTCTACGAGTCCGACCTCGGCGAGGTGGCGGTCGGGCCTCCCGAGACGGTGGCCGGGATCGAGCTGACACCCGTCTCGGTGGGAAACCCGCACGCCGTCGTCGTCGACGACCCCGACCGGATCGCGGAGCTCGGGCCGCTGCTGGAGACGCATCCGCGCTTCCCGGAGCGCACGAACGTTCAGGTCGCGCGCATCGACGGCCCGGGCGTCGTCACCGCGCGGGTCTGGGAGCGCGGCGTGGGGGAGACGAGCGCGTCGGGAACGAGCGCCGTCGCCGTCGCCGCGGCGACCCACGGCGAGGGCGACGTGCTCGTCCGCTTTCCCGGCGGCGATCTCCGCGTGCGCCTCGCCGGCGGCCGCGCGTCGCTCACCGGCCCGGCCGAGCCCGTGGACGAGTCGCCGCACCCTCGCGACGGAGCCGCGACCTCGGCGTCGCCACCAGGCCGGTAGCATCGATTCCGAGGGCGGAGGGACCGGCGACCCCGCCCTGGGTGGGGGTGCGGGTGCGACCCTGTCCCGGCTGGACATGGCCCCGGAAGACGAGAGCGGTGCGCTAGGCCCCGATCTCGTACTCGCGCAGCACGTCGTTGAGGCTCGTCTTCAGGTCGGTCTGCTCGCTGCGCCAACCGATGATCAGCGCGCACGCGACCTGGTAGGTGCCGGCCGGAAACGCCTTCGCCCGCGTGCCGGGGACGACGACCGCCCGCGGCGGGACGTAGCCGCGGTGCTCGACGGGCTCCTCGCCGGTCACGTCGATCACCGGCACCGAGCCGGTCAGCGACACGTTCGGCGCGAGCACCGCCCTCTCGCCGATCACGACGCCCTCCGTGAGGATGCAGCGCGAGCCGACGAACGCGCCGTCCTCGACGATCACGGGCCGCGCCTGCACCGGTTCGAGCACACCGCCGACGCCGACGCCTCCGGCCAGGTGCACGTCCGCGCCGATCTGCGCGCACGAGCCCACGGTCGCCCACGTGTCGACCATCGTGTTCGGGCCGACCCAGGCGCCGATGTTGACGTAGCTCGGCATCAGCACGACGCCGCGGGACAGGAACGACCCGTAGCGCGCCGTCGCCGGCGGCACGACCCGCACGCCGCGCTCGGCGTAGTCGTGTTTCAGCGGGATCTTGTCCAGATACTCGAACGGGCCGACCTCGATCGGCGCCAGCGTCCGGAGCCGGAAGTAGTCGAGGATCGCCGACTTCGCCTCCTCGTTCACGCGCCACTCGCCGTCGATCTTCTCGGCGACCCGCACCTCGCCGCGGTCGAGCGCGGCGATGGTCTCGTCCGTCGTCAACTCCCGCTTCGGCGCCGGCGAAGCCGGCGTCTCCGCTCCTCGATGCGCTCCGTCGAGCCTACGCTCACTCACAAGACCTCCCTCAGGATCTCGGCGGCGCGCTCGCACTCCGCCAGGGTCGGGACGAGCGCGAAGCGGACGTAGCCCTCGCCGCTCGGGCCGAAGAACGTGCCCGGCGAGACGAGGAGGCCGTGCTCGAGGAGCCGCGCGGCGACGGCTTCGCCGGGCTCCCCGGTCGGGATCGCGACCCACAGGTACATCGTCGCCTCGCTGGCGACGACCTCCCAGCCGCGCTCTGCCAGCACCGGCAGCAGCACCTCCCGCTTGGCGCGATAGCGCGCCCGAGTCTCCTCGACGTGCCTCTCGTCGTCCCACGCCACCACCGAGGCGCGCTGGACGAACTCCTGCGGCGCGGTCCCCACCGTCGGCCGGTACGCCTTCAGCGCCGCAACGACCTCGGCCGGCGCCGCGACGAAACCGGAGCGGTAGCCGGTCATCGAGGAGCGCTTGCTCAGCGTCTGGAAGACGACCATGCGCGAGCGGTCGCCGGCCTGCAGCGCCGAAGGTGGCGGCTCGTCGAACCAGAGCTCCGTGTACGCCTCGTCCGAGGCGACGACGAACTCGTGCCGGGCCGCCAGCTCGGCGACGCGCTCGTAGAACTCGCGCGGCGCAACGGCACCCGTCGGGTTGTTCGGGTAGTTGACCCAGAGGACGGCCGTCCGCTGCCACGTCTCCGCCGGCACCGCGTCGAGGTCGGGGAGGAAGCGGTGCTCGCGCAGCAGGGGCACCGTCGTCACCTCCGCACCGGCGAGCAGGGCGCCCCGTTCGTAGACCGGATAGGCCGGCTCGCCGTGGACGACGAGCCGCTTCTCCGAGGCCGGGTCGATCAGCACCGGCGCGAGCGAGAAGATGGCCTCCTTCGAGCCGTACGTCGGCACGACCTCGGTGTCCGGATCGAGCTCGACGCCGAAGCGCCGCGACACCCAGCGCGCGGCGGCCTCCCGCAGCTCGGGCAGTCCCTGAGCGAGCGGGTACGGCGCGCGCTCGGGCAACGCCTCCACGAGCGCCCGCCGGATGGCCGGGTCCGTCGGCTCGTTCGGATCGCCCTTGCCGAAGTCGATCACGTCGACCCCCTCGGCGAGCAGCCGCCGCCGTGCGTCCTCGAGCCGCACGAACGGGTACGTGCTCATCGCCGTCAGGGCGGGGGAGATGCGGATGGTCACGACGAGACGCTCAGCGAGGAAGGCCTGCAAGGTTTCGAAGCAGCGCTCGAGGTTCGCGACCGGGATCCGCTCGTCGACCCGGTGCGCGTACGCAGGAGAGCCCGGGCCGTAGTTGATCGCGTCGATCCCCTGCTCGGCGAACTGGGCCACCGGCGTCCACGCCTGCTTCGGCGCCACCTGGGGCACGCGCTCGCGCAGCGCGGCGGCGAGCGGGTTGCTCAGGGCCGGCGGCGCCGAGGGCGAGTTGTGGAGCACCGTCACCTCGCCGTGCGGAACGAGCTCGAGCAGCCGCGCCTCGGCCTCGTCGCGGCTGCGCCCGGGCGCGTAGCGGAAGTTCAGCTCCGCCGACGCGAGCGCCGGGACGACGTTGGCGGCGATCCCTGCCGAGACGCGCACCGCGCTCAGCACCTCGCGGTAGACGAGCCCGTCCAGCTCCACGGCGAGCGGCTCGAGCTCGACGACGCCGGCGAGGCCGCGCACGAGCTCGTGGATCGCGTTCACACCGGTCCACGGCCGCGCCGAGTGCGCGCTCTCGCCGCGGAAGTCGACTCGCGCCTGGAGGTTCCCCAGGCAGCCGGCGTGCAGGGTGCAGTCGGTCGGCTCGAGCACGACCGCGAGCCGCGCGTCGGCCAGCCTCCCCGTCTCGAACAGCGCCGGCAGCGGGCTCTCCTCGAGCGGGACCTCCTCGCGCGTGAAGAAGAGGTACCGGCCCGGCGCCCCGGCGAGCGCGAGCTCGAGCATCACCGCCACGCCGCCCTTCATGTCGGTCGGAGCCGACGCCGACGACCGCGCCGTCCTCCAGCCGTCCCGGCAGGTTGCCCTGCGCGGGCACCGTGTCGACGTGCCCCGCGAGGACGACGGGCGCGGCCGGGTCGCCCCAGAGGATCGCCTCCCCGTCGTCGTAGAGCGACTCGCCCGGGAGCAGGCCGCGGACGAGCTCCATCACCGCCGCACTCGTGGCGGCTCTCGGACGGGACGTTCACGAGCTCGAGCGTGCGGGCGGCGAGGTCTGGGTTCGTCATCGCAGCGTCATAATGACGGGCGCATGACCACGCGACAGCCCGATCCGGCGCCGGGCCTCGAGCCCGAGCGCGGGCTCGTCGTCGCCGTGCTCGCACAGGGAGTCGACCCCGAGGACGAGCTGAGCGAGCTGGAGGAGCTCGCTCGCACCGCCGGCGTGCGTCCGGTCGGCCGCCTCGTCCAGCACCGGCCGCAGCCCGACACGCGCACCTACGTCGGCAAGGGCAAGCTCGACGAGCTGAAGCAGAGCTACGGCGACGCCTCGGCCGAGGTGCTCGTCGTCGACGACGAGCTCAGCCCCTCGCAGCAGCGAGTGCTCGAGAACGCGCTCCAGGCGCGGGTCGTCGATCGCACGCAGCTGATCCTCGACATCTTCGCCCAGCACGCCGTCAGCGCCGAGGGGAAGCTCCAGGTCGAGCTCGCGCAGCTCGAGTACAACCTGCCCCGCATGCGCGGCCTGTGGCAGCACCTCGAGCGGCTGGGCGGCGGCGTCGGCACCCGCGGGCCGGGCGAGTCGCAGCTCGAGACCGACCGCCGGCTCGCGCGGCGGCGGATCTCGATCCTCAAGCGCCGGCTCGACCACATCCAGAAGCAGCGCGACGTGCGCCGCAAGGAGCGGCGCCGCACCGAGATCCCGACCGTCGCGCTCGCCGGGTACACGAACGCGGGCAAGTCGACGCTTCTGAACGCGCTCACCGACGCGGACGTCTCCGTCCGCGACCGGCTGTTCGAGACGCTCGACCCGACGACACGCGGCTTCGAGCACGACGGCCGCCGCTACCTCGTCACCGACACGGTCGGCTTCGTGCGCCGCCTGCCGCACCAGCTCGTCGAGGGCTTCGCCGCGACGCTCGAGGAGACGCTCGTCGCCGACCTCATCCTCCACGTCGTCGACGGGTCCGCCTCCGAGGAGCGGCTCGTCGAGCAGATCGCCGCGGTGAACTCGGTGCTGCACGAGATCGGCGCCGACGACCTGCCGATCGAGCTCGTCCTGAACAAGACCGACGCGGTCGACCCGCTCCATCGTCGTCGCCTGGAGAACCGCTACCCGGACGCCCTGCCGATCTCGGCACGCACCGGGGAGGGGCTCGACGAGCTGCGCGCTCGGATCGCCGAGCGCTTCGCCGAGCGCTTCGAGCCGGTGCGGCTGCTGCTTCCCTACGAGGAGGGCGGCCGGCTGAACGAGCTCTACGCCCTCGGCGCCCCGATCGAGGAGCGCGAGGACACCCCGGAGGGCGTGCTCGTGCTCGCGCGGCTGCCGCGCCGGGAGATCAGCCGCTTCGCCCGCTACCTCGTCGCCGGGGCCTCGGCCGACCAGCGGAGGACGGGCCGGTGATCGAGCTCCCCGTGCTACGGCTGCACGAGGACGCGGTGATCCCCGGACGCGCGTACGCGGGCGACGCGGGACTCGACCTCGCCGCGTGCGAGCGCGTCGAGCTGGCGCCCGGAGCGCGGGCCACCGTCCGCACGGGCCTCGCCGTCGCGATCCCCGACGGCTACGCGGGCTTCGTCCAGCCGCGTTCGGGCCTCGCCGCGAAGCACGGGATCACGATCGTGAACGCCCCCGGCCTGGTCGACTCCGGCTACCGCGGCGAGCTGAAGGTGGTGCTCCTCAACACCGACGCCGCGGCGCCGTTCCTCGTCGAGCCGGGAATGCGGATCGCGCAGCTCGTCGTCCTCGCCGTCCCCGGCGTCGGTCCCGTCGAGGTCGCCGAGCTGCCCGGCAGCGAGCGCGGCGAGCGGGGTTTCGGCAGCTCCGCCGCCTGATGGCGCTCGAGCCGCGCATCCGCGTCTCCGCGCTGCTCCGCCGGGAGGACCGGATCCTGCTCTGCCGCCACGAGAAGGCAGGCCGCGGCGAGTACTGGCTGCTCCCCGGCGGCGGTGTCAACACGGGGGAGAGCCTGGTCGACGCGCTGCACCGCGAGCTCGTGGAGGAGGTGGGGCTCGGCGACGATCTCACGTTCGAAGGCCCGGTCGCGATCGTCGACTCGATCTCCCCCAAGCGGACGCTCGTCTCGCGTCACGTCGTGCACATCATCTTCGCGGGCGACCTCTCCGGCCGCTCGCTCGAGCGAGCCACCTCGCAGGATGCCGCCGTGCGCGGGCACCGCCTCTTCGACTCGGTGGAGCTCGACGACGTCGTCCTGCACCCTCCGATCCAGCGCTTCCTCCGCCGCTGGCAGCCCGGCGACCCGGCCGTGTACCTCGGCTCGCTCTGGGCCCCCTGACCGGCTGCCCCTTTCGCCGCGTCACGAGTGCGAGCCACCGCCGCGGGTCTCCGCGACGAGGGAGAAGGGGGTACCCTCGGCCCGTTGCCTCCGCTGAAGCGCGTCTCGATCCAGGGCTACCGCGCGGCACGCGAGCTCGCGTTCGAGCCCGGCTCGGTCTGTGCGCTCGTCGGCGAGGCCTCGAGCGGAAAGTCGACCGTGCTGACCGCGATCTGGACGCTGCTCGAGGCGGCCGCGCCGCCGCCGACGATCGACGACGTCTCGACGGAGGCGGCCAACGGGCGGATCCACCTCGAGGCCGACGTCGCCGGCGGGACGATCTTCCTCGACGCGCACCCGCCCGACACGCTCAACCTCAACCGGGCCGGCGCCCCGCCCGTGCTCTTCCTGCCGGCGAACCTGCGCTCGCGGTCGATGGCCGCCCCGGCGACCGGGCGCGGCGCCGCCGAGGTCGCCGACCTGCTCCGCCCG
Source organism: uncultured Actinomycetes bacterium (assembly GCA_963746895.1). Lineage (GTDB taxonomy): Bacteria > Actinomycetota > Thermoleophilia > Gaiellales > Gaiellaceae > Palsa-739. The sequence continues at coordinate 155,160 of CAVVDI010000009.1, forward strand.
CCCTCGGCCGACCACCACTGGGCGGCCGCCGACGGCGGCCTCGCCCTCGTCACCGGCATGGAGACCCTGCTCGCCGCGAACCTGCGCCAGGTCGTGCTCCTGATCGAGGAGCCCGAGCTCTACCTGAGCCCGCACGCGCAACGGCACCTCTACCGCGTTCTGCGCCAGCTCGCCCAGCGCGGCAACCAGATCCTCTACTCGACCCATGCGCCCGTCTTCCTCAGCGTCGACCGGCTCGAGGAGCTCGCGCTCGTCCGCCACGCGACCGGCCACGGGACGACGCTCTTCCAGCCGCAGCCGCTCGCCGAGGCCGAGAGCTTCCGCGCCCTCTCCGAGTTCGACAGCGACCGCGCCGAGGTCTTCCTCGCCCGCTGCGTGCTCCTCGTCGAAGGCCGGACGGAGAAGCTCACGTTCCCGCTCGTCTTCCAGGCGCTCGGGGTCGATCCCGACAAGGAGGGGATCTTCGTGCTCGAGTGCGGCGGCAAGGGCAACATGCCGCTCTTCGCCAGGGTCTGCAACGCCTGCGAGGTGCCCTATGTCGTCGTCCACGACCGCGACGCCCCGCGGGGCGCACGTCCGGTCGAGTCGGAGCGGGTGGTCAACCGGCAGATCCGGGAGGTCGCGGGCCAGCGGCGCACGGTCCTGCTCACACCCGACTTCGAGGCCGTCTCTGGCGTCCGCAGCACCAACCGCGGGCGCAAGCCGCAGAACGCGCTCCGCCGCTACCGCAGCAACGACGAGGTGCCCGAATCGTTGAAGATCGCGGTCGACAAGGTTCTGCGAGCCGCGCGAGGCTAGGCGCGGCCTCCACGGCTGCGCGCGCGGGCGGCGGAGATCTCGTGCGCACGCGCCTCCAGCTCGTCGGGCAGCGGCGGCAGCTCCGGCGGCTCGCCGCCCGTGCGGTGCGCGAGCGCCCGCGCGAGCAGCCAGTCCGCGAGCCAGGGGTTCCGCGGCAGCAGCGGTCCGTGCAGATAGGTGCCGATGACGCGTCCGGCGCGGCAGCCCTCGAAGCCGCTCTCGCCGTCGTTGCCGAACCCCGCCAGGACGCGACCGAGCGGCTCGGCGCCGGCGTCGAGCAGCGTGCGGCCGACGTGGTTCTCGAAGCCGGCGAGCGTCCGCGTCGCCCCGGGCTCGAGCTCGCACTCGAGCAGCACGTCGCCGATCAGCCGCCGCCGGCCGGCGACCGTCTCGAGCGGGAGCAGCCCGACCCCGGGCATCTCCTCGCCGTGGAGGCCGCGGTAGCCGCGGCCGAGCAGCTGGTAGCCGCCGCAGACGGCGAGCAGCGCCGAGCCGTCCTCGACCGCCGCGCGCAGGGCGTCGGCCTTCGCGGCCAGATCCGCCGCCACGAGCAGCTGCTCGCGGTCCTGCCCGCCGCCGACGTAGAAGAGGTCGTGCTCGCCGGGGACGATCGGCGCGCCCATCCCGAGCGCCGTCACCTCGAGGCGATGGCCGCGCCACGCAGCACGCCGGTCGAGCACGGCGATGTTGCCGCGGTCGGCGTAGATGTTCAGGTAGTCCGGGTAGAGGTGGCCGACCCGGATCGTCGTCATGCGCCGCGCTCCCAGTAGGGCGGCGCGAGGCCGCGGTCGGCGACGAGGCGCTGCAGCTCGAGCATCGCCGTGTAGGTGGGGAGGACGACGAGCTCGCCGCCCGGCTCCGTCAGCTCGAGGCCGCGGTCGAGGGCGCGCTCCAGGCTCGGCTCCACCTCGATCGCCGTCTCGTCCAGGCCGCCGTAGCGGAAGCGGAGGGCCAGCTCGGCGGCGCGCTCGCCGCTCGCGACGAGCCGGTCGAGCCCCTCGAGCAACGGTTCGAAGTCGACGTCCCAGATCCAGGAGACGTCCCGCCCGTCGGCGACCGCGTCGTTCAGCGCGACGACGATCCGCCGCGGCCGCCCGCCGTCGACGAGCGTCCGCACGACCTCGTTCGCGCCCGCCGGGTTCTTGATCAGGAGCAGCAGCAGGCCGCGGTCGCCGACCGGGATCCGCTCGAAGCGGCCGAAGGCGGCCCTGAAGCGCCCGAGGCCTTCCGCGATCTCGTCGAGCGAGGCGCCGAGAGCCCGGCCGAGCGCCGCCGCGCCGACGGCGTTGTAGACGTTGTAGAGGCCGGGAACCGCCAGCTCGACGCGCCGCGACCCCTCCGGCGTCACCAGCTCGAAGGCGGCCCGCTCCAGGCCGTGCAGCTCGACCTCGCGCGCGACCACGTCGAGCGGAGGGCGTGCATGCCCGCAGCTCGGGCAGCGGTAGTCGCCGAGGTGACCGACGTACGCGGCCGCGTAGTCGTACGGCGTGCCGCAGCGGACGCAGTACTTCGAGTCCGCCGCGTGCTGGAGCGAGGGACGAGCGCGCCGGGGGTCGTCGAGTCCGTACGCGATCGCGCCGGGCCTCGCCTCGCCGATCGCGGCCAGCTGCGGGTCGTCGCCGTTGACGACGAGCGCCGCCCCGGTCGGCAGCGCCGCTGCCGCGTCCCGCCAGCGCCCGGCGACGAGCTCGAGCTCGCCGTAGCGGTCGAGCTGGTCGCGAAAGAGGTTGCCGAGGCAGACGGCTCGCGGCCGCACCCGCCGCAGGACCTCGGGCAGGGCGCCCTCGTCCACCTCCAGCAGCCCGAGCTCCGCGTCACCCGCAGCCAGCAGCGTCGAGGCGATGCCCGAGACGAGGTTCGCTCCGGCGGCGTTGTGGGCGAGGCGATAGCGCGAACGGAGGATCTCCGCGGTCATTGCCGCCGTCGTCGTCTTCCCGTTGGTGGCGGAGATCGTCGCCGCACCGGCCGGCAACCGGGCCGCGAGCCGGTCGATCGCGCCCGGGTCGAGCCGCGAGAGCAGCTTTCCAGGCACCGTCGTGCCGCCGCCGGCGCCGACGAGACGCGAGAGCGCCGCGACACCCCGCGCCGCGGCGACCTCGAGCGGGAGCGGCACGGAGACGCGCACCGCCCGAGCGTATGCGCTCGGAACAGTCCCCCGTTCGAGTGATTCTGCCCACCGAGGCCCGAATGGGGGATTTCGAGATCACAGAAGCGGCATACGTTGCGGCGCGTCACGAGAGTCGTGAGCGACCTGCACTGCGGCCCACTCTCCGCACGGTGTGCGGAAGCGGAAAGGAAGACGGATGGGTGAGAACCAAGCGTCGACACGGCTGAACGCCCTCTGGGGACGCGGCGGCGGGCGCACGAGCTGCGCCCCCGACGGTCCACCGGAGGCGCCCGCCCCGACGGGCCGGTGACCCGGGATCCCGCCAGCGCCCGCTCGCGCGGGTTCGCCCCGGCCCGATGAGCTCGCTCTCCGGGAGCCTCCGGCCGGCTCTCCACGTCGGCCGTCGGCGAACGGGAGGCGCAGCGCAGGACCCTGCCGCCCGGCGCCCGCCTCTACCTGGCCGTCCTCGTGCTCGGCGCGGCCGCCGCGGCCTTCCCGTACTACCTCCGCCTCACGGCGATGGGACACGACTGGAAGACCTTCGCGCTGCTCGCGTTCGCGGCAGCCGTGACGCAGCTGTTCCCCGCACAGTCGGCGCGGAACATGCTCTACCACACCTCGACGATCTTCGTTCTCGCCGGCGTGCTCCTGCTGCCGCCCGAGCTCATCGTCCTGATGCCGCTCGCCCAGACCGTCCCCGAGTGGCTGAAGGAGCGCTACTCCTGGCCGATCCAGGCCTTCAACCTCGCGAACTACACCCTGAACGCCCTCGCGGCCTGGGGTGCTTCCGACATCGTCCGGCATCACGCCGCGACGATCCCGAACCCCGACGCGCGGTTCGCAGCGGCGGGGCTCGCAGGCGCCGTCGCGTGGGTGGCGTCGAACCACGCCCTCGTCGCGATCATCCTCCGGCTCGGGCGCGACCACTCCTTCGGCGAAAGCGGGGTCTTCTCGCTCGAGAGCGTCTCGACCGACCTCGTCCTGGCCACGCTCGGCATCTCGCTCGCCGCCTTCTGGACCTGGAATCCCTGGCTCGTCTTCGCCGCGCTCGCGCCGCTCGTCGTCGTGCACCGCTCGCTGGCCGTGCCGCGGCTGAAGGCGGAGGCGCGCATCGACCCGAAGACCGGCCTCTACAACGCTCGCTACTTCGCGACGGCGCTCGCGACCGAGATCGCCCGCGCCTCCCGCTTCGAGCGTCCGATGTCGGTGGTGATGGCCGACCTCGACCTGCTCCGCGACATCAACAACAACTACGGCCATCTGGCCGGCGACGCGGTGCTCCGGGGCGTGGCCGAGATCTTCAGGACGCAGCTCCGCCACTACGACGTCGCCGCACGCTTCGGCGGCGAGGAGTTCTCGCTCCTTCTGCCCGAGACCACGGCCGAGCAGGCGCTCGAGATCGCGGAGCGGATCCGCCGCACCGTCGCGGAGGCGGCCTTCCACGTCGAGACGGCGTCCGAGCCGGTCCGAGCCACCGTCTGCCTCGGCGTCGCCTCGCTCCCGCAGGACGGCACGAACGCGAACGAACTGATCCACCAGGCCGACCTCGCCGTCTACCGCGCGAAGCTGCAGGGCCGCAACCGGATCGTCGCCGCGAGCGGGGAGCCCGTGCTGCTGGGCGTCGCGCGTCCGGCCCGGCTCGAGGCGGTGTCCGAAGACGCTCCCGCGCTCCCGCAGCCCTCACGGGAGCCGGAACGGGACGTGGCTCCCCCGGCTGCCGACGAGGAGCCGCACCACGCCCCCCGGCCGCGGGCACTCCACATGCCGACGTTCTTCACCCTGCGCGGCCGGCTCGCAGCGGTCGTCGCGGTCGTCAGCCTCGCCGGCGCCGGCGCCGGCGTCGCCGGCTTCCTCGCCGGGTCGAGCAGGGACGTGGTCGGGCTGCTCGCAGTCGCCGCCCTCGTCGCGGTCGGCCAGGCACTGTCGCTCGACGTGGTCGAGGGCTCGATCTCCGTCAGCGCCGTGGGAGCGCTCGCCGGCGCCGCGCTCTTCGACTACCGTGCCGCCCTGCCGCTGGCGGTCACGAGCGCCGTCGTCGACTGGAGCGCACGCCGGAACTCGTTCCACCACGTCGCCTTCAACATCGGAACGCTCTCGCTCGCCTCGATGGCCGCTGCGGCCGTGTTCTCCTCGTTCCCCGAGCCCATGCCGGGAGGCCGGCCGGCGCTGGCGGGGCTCGGCCTCGCCGCGGGCGGTGTCTACTTCCTCGTCAACATGACCCTGATCAGCGTCTCCTCGGCCGTGGAGGGCCACGAGCGCCCCTGGGGGGTCTTCCGCGAGCGGTTCTCGTGGCTCGCGCCCCACTACGTCATCTACGGCTTCGTGGGAGCGGTGATCGCGATCGCCTACTCCGCGGTCGGCCTCTACGCCCTCGCCGTCGTCGCCATGCCGCTCGTGCTGATGCGGAAGACGCAGGAGGCGTACCTCGTGCACACGCAGCGCTCGACCCAGAAGCTCCGGACGGCGGCCGAGACGATCCAGGCCCAGAACCTCTCGCTCGAGCGGGCGAACGAGCTCCTCCGCGAGCGCTCGACCGCGGCGATGGCGTCCCTCTCGGCCACCGTCGACGCGCGCGACGCCTACACGGCCGGGCACTCGCGCAGGGTGCAGCAGCTCGCTCTTGCGATCGGCCGGCAGCTGGAGCTGTCGCAGCTCCGAGCTCGAGACGCTCGACCGGGCAGCGCTCTTCCACGACATCGGCAAGCTCGCCGTGCCCGACGTGGTGCTGCTCAAGCCGGGCCGGCTGACCGAGGACGAGTCGCAGCTGATGGAGCAGCACGCGGAGGAGGGCGCCCGGATCATCGAGCGGCTCGGCTTCCTCCAGGACGCGGTGCCGGCGATCCGACACCACCACGAGCACGTCGACGGCTCGGGCTACCCGGCCGGTCTCGCCGGAGACGAGATCCCGCTGGGCGCGCGCATCATCCACGTCGCCGACGCGCTCGACTCGATGCTGACGACGCGCATCTACCGGCCGGCACGCTCGCTCGAGGACGCGCTGGCGGAGATCCGCAGGGGGACGGGCGCGCAGTTCTGCCCGCGCTGCGTGGCAGCGCTGGACCGCCTGCTGCCGCTCGAGCTCCCGCTCTCCGACCTGCCGCGCCTCGCAGTCGCCTCCTAGCCGCGGAGCGGCAGCCGCGCGGGCGCACTTGCAAATTCACCAACCTGCTCTACACTTATTGCCATGGCCCCGAAGCCCCGCTACCGCGCGGTGGCCTCGATCGACCCGGATGCGCTCGCGGAGTTCCAGGCGGGGATCCGCAAGCGCTACTCGGACACCCAGATCGTCGCCGAGCTGCAGGCCTGCGCCGCGCGCCTCGGCCGCTCGCCGACGATGCGGGAGTTCGCAGCCGACGAGGAGACCAGCGTCCACCCGCAGACGGCGATCGAGCACTTCGGCTCGTGGAACGCCGCCAAGCGCGCCGCCGGTCTCGTCCCGCGCCGCTTCGCCACACGCGAGGAGCTCCTCGGCCTGCTGAGGGAGCTGGGCGACGAGCTGGGTCGACCGCCGACGGCCCGCGACATCGACGCGCACAAGGGCCGCATGCCCTCGAAGTCGCTCTACTGGCACACCTTCGGCTCGCTCACGAATGCGCTCCGCGAGGCCGGCTTCGACGTGCCGGTGGGGGAGGAGAGGCTCGAACGCGCAGTCGGACAGGGCGTCGCGCTCGCGGTCGAGCTCGGGTGGCTCCCGAAGTTCGCGGACTGGGCCGAGGCGCGCAAGCGCGACGACTCGCTGCTGACCGAGTGGCAGGTCTACCGGATGTTCGAGGCCCGTCGCGGCGCCTGGTCGACGTTCCAGTACCTCGTCCGCGAGCGCCTCGACGAGCAGGGCGTGCGCGTCGGGAGCGACGGGCGCCTCCTCGAGTAGCCGTGGGCCGCGCTACGCCACTGCCGTGAGCGCCGCGAGCCTCGAGCAGGCAGGACGCGGCCTCTCCCGGAGCCCGCACCGCGGGGAGAGCCCGCGTCTCGACGTAGTCCGGGTCGGGGCGGAAGCTCGCCCGCCGCGCGACGCGGCCGTCCTCGAGGGCGAGGAACGTCCCCTCGGGCACCTCGTTCGCGCGGAGCGGGAGCTCGAGGTAGCGCTCGACGATCCCGAGCGCGGCACGGGTCGAGGCGAAGAAGACCTCCTCGCGCGCCTGGCCGAGCCAGAGCGGCCGACCCACGCCGCGGGCGGCGAAGACGACGCCGGGCTCCCGTGCGTCCAGCCACGCTGTGGCCATCGAGCCGGCGAGCGCCTCGAGCGCCCGGGGCTCGTTCCGCGAGTGGGCCGCGAGCGCGAAGATCGCCTCCGAGTCGACGGTCATCCTCGGCTCGGAGCGCGAGCAGGAGTGGGGGGCGAGCAGCTCGTCGTCGTTGACGATGATCCCGTTGTGGATCCCGACGACCGGCCCGTGACGCACGGGATGGTTGTTCGCGTCGATCGACGGATGCCCCTTCGTGTAGTCACGGACGTGCACGAGCAGCTCGAGCGCCTCGGGCGCGACGCGGACGCGGTCGAGCAGCCGGCTGGCCGCCGTCCGCTGCTTCGTCACGACCGGATAGCCGTCGCCCCGGCACCGGTACGCATAGCCGACCGCGTCGGCGCCGCGCTCTGCGATCCCGGCGAGCAGCGCCTGCGCCGCGAGCGTCCTGTCGAGGCCGCTGCGGGCTGAAAGACTGTATCCGGCGATTCCGCACATCGGGTTCTGGAGACCCCGAGGCCCCGATCGAGGCCGCAGGCCCCACGTCCTCTTCGGACGCGCTGCCGGGGTCGAAGTTAGCGGCTAGTTCGGCGCCTTTCTCCCTCGTCCCTCTCGCGCGTCGCCGGAAAACCCTAAAGCGCCGGCCCGGCAACGCCGATATCGACCCCGATGGAGCAGCAGCCCCTTCCAGACAGCGTCGTCGGCCTCGCCGACGGCACCGACGCGCACCTGCAGCTCGTGTCCGAGACCGCGGACCCCGCAGTCGAGGAGACCGTCCCCGACGCGCAGGAGAACGCGTCCGACGGGGACGAGGCCGAGGCGCTCGAGCAGTCCGCCCAGTCCCAGGATCCGCTCAAGCTCTACGTCCGCCAGATCGGCGGCGGGCCGCTCCTCACCCGGGCCGAGGAGCGAGAGCTCGCGCGCCGAAAGGACGCCGGCGACGAAGCGGCCAAGCGGCGCCTGATCGAGGCGAACCTTCGGCTCGTCATGTCGATCACCCGCAACTACACGAAGGCGGGCGTGCCCCTCCTCGACCTGATCCAGGAAGGCAACCTCGGGCTGATCCGCGCGGTCGAGAAGTTCGACTACACGATGGGCTACAAGCTCTCGACCTACGCGACCTGGTGGATCCGCCAGTCGGTGACACGTGCGCTCGCCGACCAGGGCCGGACGATCAGGCTGCCCGTGCACGTGGCCGACCAGGTGCGCCGCCTGCTGCGCGCCCGCCGCCAGCTGGCGCAGAAGTTCAACCGCGACCCGACGATCCAGGAGCTCGCCAAGGAGACGCAGCAGGACGAGAAACGCGTCCGGGAGCTGCTCGAGCTCGTCGACGACCCGGTCAGCCTGGAGACGCCGGTCGGCGACGGCGAGAGCCTCTACGGCGACCTGATCCAGGACATCAACTCCGAGGATCCCGACGAGCTGACCGCGGAGAGCCATCGCGCCGTCGAGGTCGCGACGGCGCTGACTCAGCTGAACCCGCGCATGCGCCGGGTGCTGACGCTCCGGTTCGGCCTCGACGGGGAGCCGCCCAAGACGCTCGAAGAGGTCGGCGCCGGCCTCGGAATCACCCGCGAGCGCGTCCGGCAGCTCGAGACACGCGCGCTGCGCGAGCTGCGCTCGGTCGCGCCCGATCTCGAGCTCTACCTCCGTACCGAGTAGCCGCTACGTCGCGGCGACGACCTGCATCTCGCGCAGGTTCGCGAGCCGCCGCAACGACTCCAGCTCGATCTGGCGGACGCGCTCGCGGGTGATCCCGAGCCGCTTGCCGATCTCTTCGAGCGTCTTCGGCTCCTCGTCGACGAGCCCGTACCGGAGAGCGAGGACCTGCCGCTCGCGGTCGGGGAGCGCCTGGAGCGCGATCGCGAGGGCCTGGCTGCGCAGCGAGACCTCGACGCGCTCCTCGGGAAGCGGATCGTCGCCCGCAACGAAGTCGCCGAACACCGCATCGTCCTGGTCGCCGACGGGCTGGTCGAGGCTCGTGGACGCCCGCGCGGCTGCGCGAACCTCGCGCGCCTGCTCGACCGGGAGCGACGCCTCGATCGCGATCTCCTCGAGCGTCGGCTCTCGCCCGAGCTCCATCCAGAGGGTGCGCTCGGCCCGATTCATCTTCTGCATCCGCTCGACGATGTGGACCGGCATGCGGATCGTGCGCGCCTTGTCGGCGAGCGCGCGCGCGACCGCCTGTCGAATCCACCACGTCGCGTAGGTCGAGAACTTGTAGCCGCGACGCCAGTCGAACTTCTCGACCGCGCGGATCAGTCCGAGCGTTCCCTCCTGGATCAGGTCGAGGAAGGGCAGGCCCTGGTTCCGGTAGTTCTTGGCGATCGAGACGACGAGGCGCAGGTTGGACTGGATCATCCGCTGCTTCGCCGCCATGTCGTCGCACTCGATCCGCTTCGCCAGCTCGACCTCCTGCGCCGCGGTCAGGAGCGCGTGCTTGCCGGCCTCACGCAGGAACAGCTGCAGCGCGTCCGTCGTCGTCTCGAACGGCGCGGTCACCGGCGGAGGAGCCTTGTCCTTGTCCCCGCCTTTCTCGCTCTCCGGCTCCGCGTCGGCCTCCGGCTCGACCAGCAGCTCGATACCGCGCCGGTCGAGCTCGCGGTGGACGGCCTCGGTCTCCAGCGGGTCGAGCTCGAGCGGCTCCAGGATCTCCAGCAGCTCGGCCTGCCTCAACTGCCCGTTCGCCTCGGCGGCCTCGAGCAGCACCGCGAGCTCCTCGCTCGCCAGGATCGACTCGATCTCGACGGTCGTCACTGAATCCCCCCGATCCGTGTTCCGCGCGCGTCGGTGTTCCCGCGTGTCATTACTACCCAAACACGCCGCACCGTCGAGGTGCAAGCCTCTGCACGAGAACGTGTGTTATGTCAAGTCGTGATCTGCGGGCACACCACGGGCCTACTCCCCCTCCTCCGGCGTTCGCGGGTCGCGAGGCTCACCGATCGCCGCGGGGCGGGCCGGCGGCGACGTTTTCCACAGGTTGCACAGAGGGCTGTGGAAATGTTGATTGTTGAACTTTCGCAAATTGCGACATTTTCGTGTGGGGAGCCCCTTGCACCACCACGGCCCACCCCCTAGATTCCCTCTTGCGCCGAGCACGGCGCGGGAGTAGGACGAAGCAGCACCGAGAGGCCGTACGGGGCGGCTCGCAAGAGCCGAAGCGGAAAGTCGACCGGGGTTGTGGACGAAACCGCGACCGACTCGGCGATTTTTTATGGTCCAACGCCGTCCGGCGGAGCCCCGCTCCGCTCGCCCCGCTAGGATCACGCCGTGCACTTCCGGCCGCCGAGCATCGACCAGGGCGTGATCGCCCTTCTCTGGGCGATCGGCCTCGGCGCCTACATCTACTTCGGGCTCCTCGCCGTCGGCTCGAGCGGCGCCACCGCGATCGTGCTCACGCTCGTCGCGGCTGCCGGCATCTGGCTGTTCGTCCGTCTTCGCGGCGAGGACACGCCGCACCGCCGGTCGACCCGCCGCGAGCGCCTCTAGGCGGCTCGCCGCTCGCGGGGCCGCCCGGTCGCGAGTGCGAACAGCAGCTTCCGCGCCAGCTCCACTCCCAGTGCATCCTCGAGCCGCTCCCGGGCCGTGGGCGTGGCCGGATCGAGGCTCCTGCAGTGAGCCGCGATGCGCGAGAGCGCGGCGTCGTCGAAGAGGCCCGGCTGAACGTTCATCCCGCTCCTCCTATCGGAAGCGCCCGCGCGACCGCATGATCCCTCCGGGAAGGGATCGCGCGGCCACAGGGCTCTGCCGGCGGCCCCGGGGGCGTCATTCCCCGGGAAGGTCTGCCCCACTCCGATCGGTCGCTGCCTCGTCGGGCTCGGCCTCGGGCGACTCGCCGACCGCCGGCGGCACCGCGGCGACGGCGACCTCCGGGACGCTGTCGAACGCCTGGCCGAGCACGAGGCCGAAGCCGAAGGCGAGGACGCCGTGCCAGAGCGCGAGATCGTGGATCACGCCGATCAGGCCCATCGAGCGGCTCCAGGAGTCGACGTGGCCCTCGGCGAACCCGTCGCCCGGCTGCGTCGCGAGCAGGATCCAGCCCACGCAGACCAGGACCGGCAGGAAGGCGAGCCCCAGGGTCCCCACGGAGAGGCGCAGCCGCAGTCCCTTGGTCCACCCGAGGACCACGTGCGCGAGCGACATCACCAGCCCCCCGCAGGCCACGATCGCCATCGCCGCCCAGAAGCGGCCCACCGTCTGCGTGCCGACCCGTGTCGCCAACCAGAGCAGGAGCCCGGCCACGCCCACCGAGACGACCGTCGTCAGGCCACGCGTCGTGTCGTAGAGCCCGTACCTCCGCATACCTCTCACCCCATTCCGTCTTCCGGCATCGTCGGTCAAACGGTCGAAGCGCGCCGCTGCGAGCTCGCTACTCGAGCGCAAGCCGGCGGGCATCGAAGCTCGAGGACCATAGCTCGGCGCCGAACTCGTCGACCGTCCGCAGTGCGTCGTCGGCGAAGAGGTGCTCGACGACCCCCACCTCCCGGTCGTTGTGGAACGGCAGATCGACGTGCGGCTGGGAGACGAGATTGAGCGAGAGCGCGCGGCAGTGCGGGCAGCGGACGGCGAGCCCGACCGAGCCCTCCCCCGCAGCGAGCAGCGTGAACGACGACGGAAAGACCGGACGAGGGCGCTCCTCCGGGTAGCAGAAGAAGCTCCACGGCCACTCCCCCGCTCCGATGCGCGTCGCGGCGAGATCGCCGAGCTCGCTCGCGACCGGCTCGACGCGAGAGGTCATCAGATTGAGGAACTCTCCCGCGGCGAGCCCGAGCGGCGCCCAGTCGAGATCGTCATGGCCGACGAGACCGTCGTGATCGGCCCCGCAGGCGGCGCACTCGAAACGGACACGGAAGACCACCGGATGGGCGGTGCCCGCCAGGCGCTCGATCTGACGGAACGCCGACAGGGGCACGAGCGTCGCACCGTGCACGGGACAGGCGAACTCGTAGCGGCTCCTGAGCACGTCGTACATGACGACGTTGTAGACGGAACGCCGGACGGGGAAACCGCCCGATCCATGCAGCGCGGCGCTAGTACGTCAGGAGCGAGAGCAGGTCGTAGCGCTCGAGCCGGTCGCGCCCGTTCAGGAACGAGAGCTCGATCACGAAGTTCACACCGACGACGACACCGCCCAGCTGCTCGACGAGCCCCGCGATCGCGTTGACGGTGCCGCCGGTCGCGAGCACGTCGTCGTGAATGACAACGCGGGCGCCGCGTGCGATGGCGTCCGCGTTCACCTCCAGGGCGTTCTCGCCGTACTCGAGCACGTACTTCGCCGTCACCGTCTCGGGCGGCAGCTTGCCCGGGCGCCGTGCCGGGACGAAGCCGCAGCCGACCTCGATCGCAACGGCGGCTCCGAGCAGGAAGCCGCGTGCCTCGGCGCCGAGGACGAGATCCGGCTTCCGCGCCGCCGTCCACTCGGCGAGCCCGTCCACCGCCTGCTTCAACGCCTCGTGGTCGAGCAGGAGCGGCGTGATGTCCTTGAAGCCGACGCCCGGCTCCGGGAAGTCCGGCACCTCGCGGATGCGGGTCTTGAGGTCGATCACCCGGCAACTCTACGTACATTCCGCCAGAGGAGGAGCTCCGACAGCTCCTGCGCGCTCTCGGCCAGAGACTGGAGATCCTCGAGGCCGGCGCGGCGGCGCTCGACGTTGCGCGAGCGCAGCGCCGGCGCGACGACGGCCTCGAGCAGGCCCGCCTCGCGATCGGCCGACGAGCGAAAGGCGCGCAGGTGGCGAGGAGCGATCCCGTAGCGCGCAAGGGTCTCGCAGGCTGCCGCGACGTCGACGTCGGTCTCGGTGTACAGCCGGTGCCGGCCCTCGATCCGCGGCTCGAGGAGGCCGAATTCCTCCAGCTCGCGTGCGCGCTCCGACGTGATGCCCGCACGCTCGCAGAAGTCCTCCGGCTCGAGCTCATCCTCGCTCGCCGCGACGGCCGCGCGCCGCCGGCGCCGCTCCTTCCCGGCCCCCGCCGCGAGCTCCTCGCGGATCACCCGCAGCGGCAGGAACTCGTCTCGCTGCAGCCGCAGGATCGTCTGCAGGCGGTCGACGTCCTCCTCGTCGAACAGCCGGTATCCGCCCTGCGTTCGCCTCGGGCTGAGCAGGCCCTGATCCTCGAGATAGCGGATCTTCGAGATCGAGATGTCCGAGAACTCCGGCTTCAGGCGGCGGCAGACCGTGCCGATCGTCAACAATCGCTGGCGGGAGGGCGCCTGGGTGGCCATCAACGCTGGAGGAACGTCAGCCGGTACTTGCCGATCTGGATCTCGTCGCCGTCCTGAAGCTGCGCCGAGTCGACGCGGTCACGATTGACGAACGTGCCGTTGAGGCTTCCCTGATCCTCGATCACCCAGCGCTCGCCGCGCTGCTCGATCACCGCGTGCTTGCGCGAGACGGTGACGTCGTCGAGGAAGATTCCGCACTCCGGAGATCGGCCGATGCTCGTGCGCTCGCCCTCCGGCGTGAACGTCTCGCCCGAGCGGCCGCCGCCGGAGCGCACGACGAGCGCGGCGCCGCGCACGCCCATGTCGTCGAGCGTGTCGAAGAGCTCGGCCACCTCGTCCGGGCTGAACGTCTCGGTCGTCTCGCCGCCCTCCTCGCGGCTGAGCATCGCGCCGCACTTGGCGCAGTAACGGGCGGCCTCGGGGTTCTGGTAGCCGCACTCGGGGCAATACACGTGGCTCATGACGCCGGCGGCGCCGCCTTGCCGGTCAGGATCTCGGTCAGCGAGGCGACGTCCACCTGCTCGAGCACGCTGCGGCCCTGCGTGGTCTGCAGCCGCGCAACGAGCTCGGCGCGCAGGATGTCGATCTTCCCGTGCAGGAGCCTGCGCCGGTACGAGACCTCCTGCTCCTCGCGCGTGAGCTCGTCGATCAGCTTCTTGAGATCCTCGTCGGAGAGCGTTGCGAGGTCGGGGAGCGGTTCCATCGGCACCTTTCGACGGGAGGCTGGATGAACCCTCGATGAGGGTGAACCTGAACTTTAGCCTTTGTACGGCCCGCGTCTAGGTTCGCGCCGCAGCGCCTTCGCCCTGCTCGATCTCCTCGACGAGCGCGCGCAGCTCGCCCGCGAGCTCCTCCGAGGTCTCTCGGGAGTCGCCCTCTGCGTAGAGGTGGATCACCGGGTCGTCGGGGTCGGGGAGCACCTGCGACCAGCCGCGCTCCTCGTGCAGCTTGATCCCGTCGGTCAGGTCGACCTCGCGGCCCGAGAGCCGCTCGTTGAGGACACGCATGACGAGTCCCTTGAGCGACCAGGGGCAGGGAAGCTGGTGATGGACGAGCGTCGTCTCGGGCAGGTCGCCGACGAGCTCGGAGATCGGGCGGTCGACGCTCGCGAGCAGCTCGAGGAGCTTGGCCAGGCTGGCGATCGCGTCGTACGCGGGGAGGAACTCCGGGAAGACGTAGCCCCCGCCGACCGCGCCCGCGAACACGACCCCGTCCTCGGCCGCCGCCTTCGTCAGCTCCGCCAGCGAGGCGGGCGTCCGCACCACCTCCAGCTGCGTACCCTCGGCGAGCCGCTCGACCTGGCTCGTGACCGTGATCGGGAACGCGGCCTTGCCGACGCGTCCGGCCGCGCCGAGCAGGCGCACGAAGAGCAGCAGCGCCTGCTCGACGGGGATCTCGCGCGCCAGCTCGTCGACGAGGTGCATCCGCTCGGCGGACCGGTCGAAGACGGCTCCCAGATCGGCGCCGAGCGGCGGCACGAGGCGCTTCGTCTGGCCGATCGAGGCCGCGAGACCCGCTGCGCGGTCGGGGTGGTCGACCCCCTCGCCCGGGAAGGCGTGCGCCGAGACGACCTCGACGCCGAGCGGTCCGAGGACGAGCGGGAGCACGTACGACGCGCCGGAGAAGCCGTAGTCGACGACGATCCGGAAGCGGCGCGCGCGGATCGCCTCCACGTCGAGGGTCGAGAGCAGCTCCGCCGCGTAGGTCTCCCGGACGCGCGCCGGGTAGGAGATCCGGCCGACCTCGTCCGCCGCGACCCGGCGCAGCTCGCCTCGCGTGAAGTGCTTCTCGACCTCCTTCTGCATGGCCGTCGCCATCTCGATCCCCTGCTGCTCGAAGAACTGGATCCGGATCACCTCCGGGTCGGAGGGGCTGACGCCGACGTGGAAGCCGGCGTCGTAGCTCTCCGACTTGACGAGGTGCCGGCCCACCGCCGCGGGGATCACGCGCAGGTCGGCGATGTCGACCCCGGTGGACGAGATCCCCGAGATCATCGCCCGCTTGATCATCCGGCACGCCGCCTCGCCCTCGCGGCTCGCTGCGACCCGGGCACCGCGCTTGAGGGCCGTCCCGAGCGCCGAGGCGAGCCGCAGCGCCACGTCCGGCGTGAGGTCGACGTTCACCATCCCCGAGACGCCGTCGTGCCCGAACACCCGTGTCGTCCCGCGCGGCTCCCAGATCAGGCTCTCGTGGACCTGCGATCCCGTCTCGACCTCCTTGAACGGGTAGATCCGGACTCCGGGCATGATCACGCTCTCGGCCCCCACGCTGACCTCGTCCCCGATCGCGGCGCCCTCGTGCACGCGCACGTGGGCGCGCAGGTCGCAGCCGCGCCCGAGGATCGCGCCCTCGACGTTCGCGCTGCGACCGAGATAGGTGGAGCTGTCGACGATCGAGCGGACGACCCGCCCCCGCTCGCGAACCGTCACGCTCGTCGAGAGGACGGAGTACGGGCCGACGTGCGCGCCGCGCCCGACGCGGCAGTAGTTGCCGACGTAGACCGGCCCCTCGAGCACGTCGAGGTCGTGCAGGTCCACCCCCTCCCCCAGCCACACGTTGCCGCGGATGCGGATCCCGGGAATGTCGAGGGTCACACGCTCGTCGAGGGCGTCGAAGTTCGCCTGGCGGTACTGGTCGAGGTTGCCGATGTCCTGCCAGTAGCCGTCGAGCACGCAGCCGTAGATCGGGCGGCCCATCTCGAGCAGCAGCGGGAACAGCTCCTTCGAGAAGTCGTACGGCCGGTCGGTCGGGACGTGCTTCATCACCTCCGGCTCCAGCACGTAGATGCCGGTGTTGATCGTGTCGGAGAAGACCTGGCCCCACGACGGCTTCTCGAGGAAGCGCTCGACCCGCCCCTCGTCGTCGGTCACGACGATCCCGAACTCGAGCGGGTTGTCGACCGACTTGAGGCCGATCGTGACCGAGGCCTGCTTCTCGCGGTGGTACTCGACCAGGCGTGTGAGGTCGATGTCGCAGAGCGCGTCGCCGGAGATGACGAGGAAGGTGTCGTCGAGCCGGCCCGCCGCGAGCCGCACGGAGCCGGCGGTGCCGAGGGGCGACTCCTCGACCGAGTAGCCGATCTCCATGCCGAGCGACTCGCCGCCGCCGAAGTAGCTGCGGATCGCCTGGGGCAGGAAGGCCACCGTCACGATCACGTCCTCCAGCCCGTGCCGTCTCAGGAGCTCGAGGATGTGCTCCATGCACGGCTTGCCGACGATGGGCACCATCGGCTTCGGCTGGTTCGACGTCAGCGGACGGAGCCTGGTGCCCTCGCCGCCGGCCATGACGACCGCTTTCATCGGGTCAGTTCTCCCCACGCGGTGCGGACGTAGAACATCGTGGCGATCAGCGCGAGGCCGATCCCGGCCCAGAAGAGGTCGAGCGGCCACTGCGTGGGCGCGTGCGTGACGATCCGACAGCCGATCGCGAGGTAGAGGATCCAGGTCGCCGCCTTGCCGACCGCATTGACGTCGACCTCGATCCCGCGCGGCGCGAGGACCCGGTAGCCGACGAGCAGCAGGACGTCGCGGCCGAGGATCACGGCGAGTCCCGCCCAGGGCAGCCGGTCGTAGGCGAAGAGCAGAATGACGGCCGCGTCGATCATCAGGCGGTCGGCGAGCGGGTCGGCGATCTTCCCGAAACGCGACTCGACGTGCCAGCGCCTCGCGAGGAACCCGTCGACCTGGTCGGTGATGCCGGCGATCCCGAACACGACACCCGCAGGCCAGCTGTGGCCGTGTCCCGCCCGGACCATGAGCACGACGAAGACCGGGATCAGGCCCAGCCTGGCGAGCGTGAGCGCGTTCGGCAGCTGGGCCAGCGGAGCGGGTACCGCGCGCGCTGCCATGCAGGGAAGGATACGTTCAGCCGCGCGCGTGGAACTGGGCCGACCAGTACGCGGTGCGCATGAGGTACGCGGTCGAGGCGCTCACGCCGCTCAGGCCCCACGAGCCGTCGTAGCTCCGGTAGCCCTGCCGGTTCGCGGCGGGCTCGATCTGCGTGCCCTCGCCCCACTCGTTGTAGCTCGTGATCGTGACGTAGTCCGGCGCCGCCGCGATCGCCCCGCGCCAGAGCAGGTCGTAGGTCGCGCCCCGGCGTCGGCCCTTCGTGACGGGCGCCTCGCCGGCGCGGATCCCGTCGTAGCCAGGCCCCACGGACGGCGCGCAGAGGATGCTCGGCGCGGTGCGCCTCGGTGCACAGGCGCCGGAACTTCGCCGCTCCGTAGTTGACGAAGTCGTAGGTGTAGAAGCCGTCGAAGCCGCCGTGGACGGCGACGCCGACGTCGTCGGTTCCGGCGAAGACGCGCAGCGGCGCGGGCGCGGCCGGAAGCAGCGCGGCCCAGTCGGAGACGCTCAGGTCGAGCGGGTGGTAGACGAAGACGTCGCGGACGCCGAGCGAGGCGATGTACACGAGGTCGCCCGGGATCGTGGACGCGGAGCGACCCTGGTACGGCTCGAGATGGACGGCGACCCGCAGGCCGTGAGCGCGCGCCGCCCGGGCGACGAGCGGCAGCCGCCGGTCCTCGTGCGAGCCGCGCCCCCACCACGAGACGATGACCTCGTCCACGCCCGCGGCCTTCAGCTCGGCCATCTGACCGTCGACGACGGACGGCGTCGAGCTCGAGTAGGGGCCGCGGGCCGGGTAGTAGGGCGCGTAGATGTCCTTCGGAGGCGCGTGCCCGTTCTGGCTCCAGTGCTGCCAGGAGCCGTCCTGCGCCGGCGTCCCGTACCAGGGGTAGTAGAAGATCGCGACCGTTCCGGCACGCGCAGCGGGCACGCCGAAGCATGTCCATGCAAGCCCCACGAGAAGGAGGCGCCGCAGCACTTGGTCGTATCCTCTCGCGCGTGGCACGACGATTTCCAGCTCCCCGGCTTCGTCGACGCGCATTGCCACGCCTTCCAGCGCGCCCTGCGCGGGCGCGCCGAGGGCGCCGACTTCTGGGCCTGGCGCGAGACGATGCTGGAACTGGCACGCGGACAGACCCCCGAGCGGGTCCGCGGCGAGTACCGCGAGGTCTACCGGGAGCTGCGCGCCGCGGGCTACACGGCCGTCGGCGAGTTCCACTACCTCGGCCTCGCCGAGGCGCATGCTGCGGCAGCCGCGGCGCTCGAGGCCGGGATCCAGCCGGTGCTGCTCCACGTCGCCTACGGACGCGGCGGGATCGAGCGCTTCCGGCAGGCGTCCGTCGCCGACTACCTCCGCGAGCTCGAGGAGCTGCGCGCCGCGGGCATCCGCGTCGGGGTCGCCCCGCACTCCGTTCGTGCGTGCCCCCGCGACTGGCTCGTGGAGCTCGGCCGGTACGCGGACGAGCACGAGCTGCCGCTGCACGTCCACGCGGACGAGCAGCCCCGCGAGATCGAGGAGTGCGTCGCCGAGCACGGCCTGCGGCCGATCGAGCTCCTGGACGCGTGCGGCTGCCTCGGGCCCCGGACGACCGTCGTCCATGCGACACACGCCGACGGCGACGAGCTCGACCTTCTCGCCCGCGCAGGGGCGCGGATCTGCGCCTGCCCGACGACCGAGGCGAACCTCGCGGACGGCTTCCTGCCGGTCGAACGGGTGCTCCACCGCGGCATCTCGCTCTGCATCGGCTCCGACTCCAACACCCGGATCGACCCCCTCGAAGAGCTCCGCGAGCTGGACGGGATCGCACGCCGCCAATCGGGTCGCCGCGACGTCTTCGCCGTCGACGACCTGCTCGCGATCGGCTCCACCCAGGGGGCCGCCGCTCTCGGCCTCGAGTCCTGGCCGCCGATCCGGATCAACCGCTCCCACCCCCAGCTGCGCGACGTCGCCGACCCGCTCCGCGCGCTCGTCAGCGGTTGCTCCGCCGACGTCGTCTACCGTTCCGATTGATGGACGTCAGCGAAGCGACCTTCGAGCAGGACGTCGTCGAGCGCTCGCGCGAGCGGCCGGTGATCGTCGACTTCTGGGCCGAGTGGTGCGGCCCCTGCCGCTCGCTCGGGCCGGTTCTCGAGCGCGAGGTCGACGCGGCCGGCGGCGCGGTCGAGCTCGCGAAGGTGGACGTCGACGCGAACCCCGCCCTGGCCGCGGAGTTCGGCGTCCGCGGCATCCCCGCGGTGAAGGCGTTCCGGAACGGACACGTCGTGGACGAGTTCGTCGGCGCGCTTCCCCCGGAGCGCGTCCGCGCCTTCGTCGAGGGCCTGGGCTCCCCGACCGCGGCCGAGCAGCTCGCGGAGTCCGGCGACGCCGACCCGGAGGTGGCCGCCGCGCTCGCCGAGGGCGACGTCGCACGCGCGCTCGAGCTGCTGCTCGAGCGGATTCCGCACGCCGACGCCGACGAGCGCGAGCGGACGCGCCGGACGATGGTCGCGCTCTTCGCGGACCTCGGTCCGGAGCACCCGACGACGGTCGCCTATCGGCGCCGGCTGGCCACCGCGCTCTTCTGAGCCGCTAGCCGAGCGCTGCCAGGACGACCTCGCCCGCGCGCGCCTCCGAGCCGCAGAACGGTCGCGGCGCCTCGCGGTAGACCTCGACGAGACCCCAGGTCTCGCCATGGAGCACGAGCGGGAGCATCAACAGCGCGCCGAAGCCCATCTCGAGCAGGAGCCGCTCCTCGGCGGCGTCGACGCTGGGTTCGCCGACGTACGCCGCCCGCGGCCTGCCGGTTGCGAGCACCTGCCGCGTCTCCGGGAACTCCGAGACGAGAAAGCCCCGGTCGAGCTCGATCGGCTTCCCCGCCGGTCCCGCCTGCGTCACGAGCACGAGCAGGTCGCCGATCACACGCGAGACCACGCAGGCGTCGCCGTCGACCGCCTCGACCACGGCGAACGCGGTCCGGGTGAGGACATCGAGCAACCGCTGGCTCGTCGCTACCGGCACCACGCCTCTATCGGCACCGGGCCGAGCCGGGTTGAGAGCACGGACAGATCGGCCGGTGTCGAGTGGGCGGCGATGAGGTGGTGGAAGCGGGTTCAGGCGGCGCTGCTCGCTGCGAGGGAGCCGCGAGCCCAGCTTGCGTCGAGCAGCGTCGAGATCGCCTCGGCCGGTTGAGGTCGAGCGTAGTAGAAGCCCTGGGCGGCCTGGCAGCCGAGGCGGCGAAGGTAGTCGGCCTGCACCCGGGTCTCGACGCCTTCGGCGATGACGGCGACTCCCAGAGAGATGCCGAGGCCGACGATCGCGGCGGTGACGGGCGCGCTGTCGGCGGCCGTCTTGATCGAGCGGACGAAGAAGCGGTCGATCTTGAGCGCTGCGAATGGGAAGCGTTTGACGGAGGCGAGCGCCGAGTAGCCGGTGCCGAAGTCGTCCAGGATCAGGCGGACGCCCAATGCGGCGAGCTCGCCGAGGTTGACGGCGACGCGCGCATCACGCTCGTCGACGAAGGTCCGCTCCGTGATCTCGAGCCCGAACCGCGCCGGGGACACGTCGTGTTCGCGAAGCTTCTCTCGCACGAACGCGGCGTACTCGGGCGTGGCGAGCTCGCGCGCCGAGACGTTGACGAACACGCCCTGGGGCAGTCCGTCCGGGCGACGATCGCACCAGAGGGCGGCCTGGCGGATCGCTTCGACGAGCACGAAGCGGCCGAGGGAGACGATCAGCCCGTCCGCCTCGGCGATGGGGATGAACTCGTTCGGCTGCACCCAGCCCCACTCGGGATGGAGCCAGCGCACGAGCGCCTCGACGGCGAGCACCTCGCCCCCGTCGAGCGCCACGATCGGCTGGTAGTAGACCTGCAGCTCCCCGTTCTCGACGGCAGCGGCAAGGGCGTTCTTGACCTCGAGCTCGCGAAGAACGCGGCCGCGCATCCCGTCGTCGAAGATCCTGACGCTGCCCCGCTTGCTCGCCTTCGCGGCGTACATGGCCGTGTCGGCCTTGCGAAGGATCGTGCCCGGTTCGTCCCCGGGACAGGCGAGCGCGATGCCGACGCTCGCAGAGACGCGCTGCACGCCGTCGGCGACCAGGATCGGCTTCTGCAGCGCCGCGACGACGCGCTCGGCGATGGCGACCGCCCCGAGCTCGTCGTGGAGCGACTCGATCACCAGGGCGAACTCGTCGCCGCCCAGCCTGGCGACGGTGTCTCCGTCTCGCATCTCCTCGAGCAGCCGGGCGGCAACCGCGACCAGGAGCTCGTCGCCGACGTCGTGTCCGAGGCTGTCGTTCACGAGCTTGAAGTTGTCCACGTCGAGCAGGATCACCGCCAGCGCCGCCCCGGAGCGCTCCACGCCCGCGAGGGCGTGACCGAGGCGGTCGAAGAAGAGCGCACGGTTCGGCAGCGCGGTGAGCGGATCGTGGAAGGCGCCATGGGCGAGCTCCTCCTGGAGCCTGTGCTGCTCGGTGATGTCTCTCGCGATCCCCTCGAAGCGGACCGGCCGACCCGCCTCCTCGACCAGACGACCGGACACATCGACGTACACGCCCCTGCCGTCCCTGGTGGCCAGGCGAAGCTCGATCCGCGACTCGTCCACACCGGACAGGCTCCGCGCGAACGCCGCCTGGGCGTACTCGGCGTCCTCGGGAGCGACCAGGTCGAAGAAGTTCATGCCCACCAACTCCTCGCGGCTGTATCCGGTCAGCTGCGCGGCTGCCTCGTTGACCGTGCGAATGTCGCCTCCGGGACCCGCCTGGTAGATGGCGTCTCGGGCGTGCTCCACCAACTGCCGATACCGGTCCTCGCTCTGTCGCCGTTCGGTCACATCGAGGCAGACACCGGCCCAGCCCGCGGCGCCGCCCTCATCGTCTGCGACGATGGAGGCGGTCATCTCGATCCAGGCGACCGTCCCGTCCGGACGGACGAACCGCTGATCCTGCGCCAGCGACGAGCCGCTCGTCTGCGCCTCCGCCCACGCCGCCTCCACTTGTTCGACATCCTCGGGATGCAGCGCCCGCCTCCAGCCGAACCCGAGCTGCTGCTCGAAGGGCAGGCCGGTCAGCTCGCACAGGCGCGCATTCGCGTACAGACACGCCCCCTGGCAGTCAGCGACGAACACGCCGAACGGCGCGTGCTCGATCAACGCCTCGAACAGCCGCCGGTTGCCCGGCGCCAGCCCGAGCCGAGTCAGGCCACCCAGCGGATCACCAGGCGACGACGCACGCAAAGTGCAGATCGCCACGATGCCTGACCATCGGCAGATCGAAACCGCGACATGAGCCGCAGGAGCACGCACGGCACGGACGACGACGGATGCCGCGCGTGCCGCCGACCGCCGCGAAAACGGCGTCCAGCCGCTCTCGGACGCCGGGAGCGGCTTGATACGGTGTGCCGCGTCGCGGGGCGTAGCGCAGCCTGGTTAGCGCGCCAGTCTGGGGGACTGGAGGTCCCGAGTTCGAATCTCGGCGCCCCGATCGGAAAGCCCGATCAGCAGGAACGTCGCAAGGCGATCGTGCCCTCACGCGAAGCAGATTGCGCTCGATTCGCCTCACGGCTTCGAAGGCAGGCCGTTCTCCGACACGATGTGACCCCGGTGGACCGTTCGGCAAATCCGCAATGGACATGTGTCATCTCCCCATGCGGCATTGCCCACATGGCGTACACCCTGTACCTGTGCGGGGGCGGGGGTGCCGGGGGAAGAGGTGAGTGCCGTGCGTTTCACACGTCTCTTCATCGCCGGGGGCCGAGCGTGTCGTGTCCTTCATTCGATCGCGCGGTCTTCGGCGGTTCGTCGCCGAGGCCCGAGCCGTCGACTGTTCCTCGCCGAACCGTCGCTCAGAGCGGCACGCACCCCACACGGGGTGCAGGAGGGCAGGTTCGAGGCGATCGCGGAGCAATCGCCCGACCCGCTGATGATCGCCGACGAGGATCGTGTCGTGCAGTGGGCGAACGACGCTTTCGAGCGGGTGCTCGGCTATCCGTCGGAGTCGCTGGTGGGGACTGACTTGATTCCGCTGTGTCACGCCGACGACGTTCCAGCGCTGCTGGGCACGATCGCAGCGCCCGAATGGAGCCGCAGGGTGCGACAGGAACGGTGGACGTTCGGATCAAGGCGGCCGACGGATCGTGGCACTGGATGGCGACCTCGGGGAAGAACCTCCTCGATGACCCGGCCGTTCGCGGCTTCGTCATCTCGATGCGCGACGTGACGGAGCAGCGGCAGGCCGAGGCCACGCTTCAGGCCGCCTCGGTCCCTCCCAGGAACTGCTCGAGAACGCATCCGACGCGATCTACACGGCTGACCGGGACGGGAGGCTGCGCTCGTTGAACCGGGCGGCCGAGCGTCTCACCGGCTACAGCCGGGAAGAGCTCCTGTCCATGCACATGATGGATCTGGTCGTGCCCGAATACGCCGCCCTCACCGCAAAGTCGATCGCGGAGAGGATCGCCGCCGACTCCGACGAGCCCGTCGAAGTGGAGCTCGTCAGGAAGGACGGCGTCCACGTCTTCGCCGAAGTGACGGGCCGGTTCGTCGTGGAGACGGGCGGCCCTGGCCGCCTCGAAGGGATCGCCAGAGACACCACCGCGCGCCACGCGAGCGAGGAGGCGCTTCGCCACCAGAGACTCCACGACGACCTGACCGGGCTGCCAAATCGTGCCCTGCTGGTCGACCGTAGTCCGTCGAGCCGCCGTACGCGCCGAGCGGCACGGCTCCGCCGTGGCCGTGCTCCTGCTCGATATCGACGACTTCAAGCTGGTGAACAACAGCCTCGGGCACGCAGCGGGCGACGAGCTTCTGGTGGACATCGCTGCAAGGCTGACAGCGACCGTCCGCGCGGGGGAAACGGTCGCGCGAGTCGGCGGGGACGAGTTCGCGCTCGTTATGGAAGACGCGTCGCGGGAGGGAGCGCAGGCGCTCGCAGCTCGCGTCACCGCAGTGTTCGCCGAGCCATTCCTGGTCGCCGACACGCGAGCTGCGATCACAGGAAGCCTCGGCATCGCCCTCGACGTCGCGCCCACGGGCTCCTCCGACCTGATGCGGGACGCCGACGTCGCGATGTACCGTGCGAAGGCGATCGGCAAAGGCAGATGCGAGTTCTTCGACGCCGCTGCCCGAACCGAGCTCGTCCGGTACGTCGCACTCGGTCGGGAGCTCGAGGATGCCTTGTCCCGCGGCGAGCTGGACGTGTATTACCAGCCGATCGTCTCCGTCGCCGACGGGCAGGTGCTCGCGGTCGAGGCTCTTGCTCGCTGGGTGAACGAACGCTGGGGTCGTGTCGCTCCGGACGAGTTCATTCCGCTCGCGGAGAAGAACGGCTCGATCGTTCGGCTCGGCCGCTACGTCCTCGAAGCGGCAGCCCGCCAGACGGCTGAATGGCGCGATCGGCATCCCGGCTCGCTGCCGCTCGGAGTCTTCGTCAACGTCTCGCTTCGAGAGCTGGCGGAAGAGGACTTCGCCGCCTCGTTCACCGAAACCCTGACGCGGCATGGGCTCGGCCACGGCGACGTCTCGCTCGAGCTGACCGAGCGTATCTTCATCGAGGCCGACAACACGACGCTGGCGCGGAACCTCGCCGAGCTCCGTGAGAGCGGCACCCGAATCGTGCTCGACGACTTCGGGACGGGCTACTCGTCGCTCGGCGCACTCGAACGGTTTCCACTCGCCGCGATCAAGATCGATCGCTCTTTCCTCGATGCGCTTCGGCAACCCGAGGCGGATTCTCCCCTCGCGCGAGCGGCGATCAGCCTCGGCAAGTCCCTCGGGCTGATCGTGATAGCGGAAGGAGTCGAAGACGACACTCAGCTGACGAATATCCGCCGTCTCGGCTGCGACGCTGCGCAAGGCTTCCTGCTCGAACGGCCCCTGCCCGCAGATGCGCTGTCAGCTCTCATCGCTCCTCCGACGGATCAACGGAAGTCCGCCGGACAGACAGCCGATCAGTCTTCCCCGCGCGGCGGGAAGGCCAGGGCGAGGTCGCCCGCTCGGCGGGAGGCCGCCGCCCCGAGTCGCGCCGGCCGTGCCTCGGACGCACCAATCCCCGTCGACGATCCGGAACGGCTCGCGTCGCTCCACAGCTACGGCATCCTCGATACCGGACCGGATCCGGAGTTCGACGATCTGGCGCGCCTCGCCGCCGAAATCTGCCGCTGCCCGATGGCGTTCGTGAACCTCGTCGACCGAGGACCGCGAGTTCTCCAAAGCGGCCGTCGGGAGCAGCCTCCGCGAGTCGCCGCGGGACGTCTCGTTCTGCGGCCACGCGATCGTCGATCAGCAGCCGCTCGTCATCCGCGACGCGCTCGAAGACGCTCGCTTCGCCGAGAACCCGAACGTGATCGGCGGCCCGGAGGTGCGCTCCTACGCCGGAGTGCCGTTGATCACCCGCCTCGGTCACGCGATCGGAACGCTCTGCGTCAAGGACACCGTGCCGCGGAAGCTGACCCGCAAACAGCTCGGCGCTCTCGAGATGCTCGCCCATCAGGTGATGCGACTTCTCGAACTCCACCGCCTGAGGAACGAGAACCTCGTCAGTGCCGCCAACTTCCACGCCGTCTCAGCGGAGCTCTCCAGCCTGACCACACGACACGACCTGCTGTACGAGGGGCTCAATTCCGGAGTCCTGACAGCCGATCCAGCCGGGCGGATCACGCATGCCAACCCGACCGCCTGCCGCGAGCTCGGCTACACCGAAGACGAGCTCCGCGGGCACGACGTCACACGCACTGCTCCATCACTCCCACGCAGATGGGACGCCCTTCCGGCGCAAAGACTGCACACTCCTCGACACCACGCGGGCCAGCTTGATGCAGAACGGCCGTGCCGACGTGTTCTGGCGCAGAGATGGCAGCTCCTTCGAGATCGAGCACACCGCCATGCCACTCACCGAGAGCGAAGAGAAGAGCGGGACACTCCTGCTCTTCCGGAACATCAGCGACCAGAAAGTCGCAGAACGGGAGCTGCGCCGCGCGAAGACCCTCTATCAGGCACTCGCAGACAACTCGCAGGACATGACCAGCCTGACCGACGGCGACGGCATCATCCTCTTCGCATCGAAGTCCCACGAAGCAACACTCGGGTACACGTCCGAGGAGTTGATCGGCCGGCCGGTCAGCTTGATCACCGATCCCGAAGACTTCGCGCGCCGACTCGACAGCGGCGTCGGAGTGGCCGCCGGAACCGCGGCGACGTCGATCCACGGACGCATGATTCGCAAAGACGGATCGCCGATCCCGATCGAGGCGACGACCACGATCGTTCCGGGCGAGAACGGAGCTCCACCGATGGTGCTCTCCACGAGCCGAGACCTGAGCGAACGCCACGAAGCCGAGACCCAACCCGGAAATCTCGACCAGCTCCTGCTGAACCTCGCTGCGAATGCCCGCGACGCACTCCCTCACGGCGGAACGGTCGGCATCACCACAGCCCGGTGCTCCCTGCGCCCGCGCCAGGCCGGGAACCTCGGCCTGCAGCCCGGCGACTACGTCACGCTCGCCTTCAGCGACACCGGAAGCGGGATGAGCTCGGCAACCGCCGCGCGGGTCTTCGAGCCCTTCTTCACCGCCAAAGGCGAGCCCGGGACCGGGCTCGGACTCTCAGCTGTCCGAGAAGTCGTTCAACAACACGGTGGAGCGGTCGACCTCCAGAGCGACTCCGGCCCAGGAGCGCTCGTCACCATCTACCTGCCCGTCTAGAACGCGCTCTCGGCCCTGCGGAACCGCCACGAGCACGATCCAGGACGACATCAGCAGCCGAGACCGGCGCGCCGAGCCGCCAGCAGCCCCGCATCGGCACGGCTGATCAGATCGGCGACGGTGTCTCCGGGCTGCAGCTCGGCGAGCCCGAACGAAATCGAGTGCTGCTCGTCGGCGGCCTCTCAGCGCTGCGACGACCGCCTCCAGACGATCCGTCGCCGGGATCCGGGTCAGGTTCGGCATCGCGCAGAGGAACTCGTCGCCTCCGTAGCGCACGACGACGTCGTACGGGCGCACGTGCGCGCGCAGACGTCTCTCCGACGCGCTTCAGCAGAGCATCGCCCTCGTCGTGCCCGTGGGTATCGTTCACCTCCTTCAAACCCGAGACGTCGATGAAGGCGAGAACAAGAGCGCCGGTCGTCCGGCGAGCCCTGTCGACCTCGCGTGCCGATCGCCGCCAGACCGAACTTCCGCGTCCAGCTCCCTGTCAGCTCATCGGTCGCAGCGAGGGCCAACTCGCGCTGAGCCTCGTCACGAGCATGGAGGGCCTCGGCTCGTTCTGCTGCCGCCTGCTCCGATCGGCCGCCGCCTGCAAACGATCCTGCGCTGCCCTTGCCCGCAACGCAGCCGCACTCGCGCGAGCCTCCTGGTGCCGACGCAAGACCTCGTCGACCGGTGCGTCGGGTCTGAGCGATCTGTCCGCAGCAAGAGCCATCTCGTCCCGTTGATTCGCCGCCTGATCGCGCAATTCGGCGGCACGGTCCCGCTCTTCCGCGGTGAGTTCCCTCGCCTCGGCATCCTGGTCTCGCAACTGCGAAGCCAGCAACCGGTCGGCCGCTGCGCGAGCCCTGGCCAGAGCCGAGCGGTCGTGCATGGCCTGATCGCCTCCCGCGGCCAGGTCGTCGTCGGAAGCAGCCTGCTCCTGTCGGCGGATTCGCTGATCCTGTTCACTCGACGACTCATCGCGATCGGACATCGTCTGATCGCTATCGCTCAACGTCTGGTCACGATCGGCGAGGACCTGGTCGTCGACCACCGGGTCATAGATCGCCGCGATCGCCTCGTGTACGACTCCGGATCCGTCGCACACCGGACACACTACGTCGTTCGTCATGGCACACCCCGATTCCACAGGGGAAGCACAGAGAACCAGGAATGTTACCAAATGTAGCCCACAGAGTCATCTCCGGCGGAGAATGTCGCCTCGGCCGCCGCCGGCGCGGCGGCCCGACACCACACGACGAACAGGCGGACTGCATGCGTGACCCGACCGACCGATTGGAGCCGCTCGAGCTGCTCGCCGAGGAGGCGGGAGCTCCGCGCTGGCCGCTGCCGGACGAGCTCGAGCGGCTGTACGGCGGCGCGCTCGGCTTCGACGAGCCCTGCACGATCACGAACTTCGTCGAGTCGCTCGACGGCGTCGTCTCGATCCCGGAGGTGCCGCGGTCGAACGTCCTGCTCGCGGACGACAGCGCCGCCGACCGGTTCGTGATGGCGCTGCTCCGCGCCTGCGCGGACGTCGTGCTCGTCGGCTCGGGCACGCTGCTCGCCTCGCCGCGAGCCACGTGGCGGGCCGACCGGATCTTCCCGCCGGCGGCGGCGGCGCTGGCCGAGCTGCGCGCGAGCCGCGGCAGGCCGGAGCACCCGGCGGTGGCGATCGTGACGACGGCCGGATCCTTCGACCCGGGGCATCCGGCGCTCGAGCGCGGCGCTCTCGTCCTGACGACCGCCCGCGCGGCTCGCGCGCTGCGGGCCTCGGTCCCGCAGGCCGCCGAGGTCGTGGCGGTTCCCGGAGAGGACGCCGTCGACCTCGCAGCCGCGCTCGCCGTCCTCCGTGAGCTCGGACACCGCGTCGTCCTCTCCGAGAGCGGGCCGACGATGCTCGCGAGCCTTCTCGCCTCGAGGCTCGTCGACGAGCTCTTCCTGACCCTGTCGCCCCTCGTCGCCGGGCGCGGCGGCTCGCGGCGGCTCTCGCTCGTGGAGGGCGCCGAGCTCCTGCCGGACGTGCGTGTGGCCGGAAGGCTCCGCTCGGTGCGGCGGTCGGACAGCCATCTTCTACTCCGCTACGCGCTCGGCTGACGGCCGTCGCGATCCGTGGGTTCGCGGATGGGCGGCGTCGTCGAGGAGTCCACCATCGGCGCAACGAAGGGAGAGCCATGGCCGCAATCGACACCGCCCGCCGCTTCGAGCTCGAGCAGCTCGCGCAGGAGCTGCGGCTGGCGGCGCGCACCATCCGCGCCCAGACGCTGGAGGAGCGGAGAGCGGTGCGGACGACACTGGCCGAGGGCGTGCGCCTCCGCCTCGAGCCGCACGCACAGCGCGACAAGCAGGGGCTCGAGGCGCTCGGCGTCGTGGGCCGAGGCGCTCGAGCACACCGACGTGAACGACGTCGACCTCCTCCAGGAGCTGCTCTACGGGATCGACGCCCTCGTCCGCGTGCACCTCTGGCGAGAGACGGGGCTGCCGCTCGAGCCGCCCGAGCCGCGACCACCCGCGGACGTCTAGCGGAGATCGGGAGCCGCGCCGCGCGGGACGGGCGGCGTCTCGCACGGCCTACTCCCCCAGCCGCTTGTAGAGCCGGTCGATCAGCTCGGGCATCGCCTCGAGCCGGTCGGTGATCACCCGCAGCCGGTACTCGCGGAAATGCTCCGGTTCGACGCCGAGTGCGCCGGCGAGCGTCCGGACGACGTCGTTCGACGGCACCGGACGGTTCCCGTGGACGAGATGGTTGAGATAGCCGGCGGACAGCCTCGTGAGCGCAGCGAGCTCGCGATAGGTCACGCCGGTGTCGGCCATCAACCGCTCCACGGTCGGGCCGAACGCCTCCTCGCTGAACCGCTTCCGTCGCGCCACGTCAGACTTCCTCGCCGAGGTCGCCAACATTCAAGCGTCTCTCGTCGCCGCTTGCACGATCCCGGACGTCGACCATCCCGTCCTCGAGGCTCCTCTTGCCCGCGGTGACGCGCACCGGGCAGCCGATCAGGTCGGCGTCGGCGAACTTCTCCCCCGCCCTCTGCTCGCGATCGTCGAGGAGCACGTCGAGGCCCGCCGCCGACAGCGCCTCGGCGGCGCGCGCGCCGACCTCCTCCGCGCCCGGGAGGACGACGACGTGCGCGTCGTACGGCGCGACGGAAGCGGGCCAGACGATTCCGTTCCCGTCGTGGTGCTGCTCGATGATCGCAGCCATCACCCGGCCCGGGCCGATGCCGTAGCTACCGCCGAGCAGCGGCTTCTCGCGGCCGTCCTCGTCGAGGAAGGTCGCCTCGAGCGGCGCGGAGTAGGAGCTGCCGAAGTTGAAGATGTGACCGACCTCGACCGCCGTCTGGAAGCGGAGCGCGCCGCCGCAGAGCGGGCAGCGATCGCCCTCCCTCAGCTCGCGCAGATCGGCGAAGCGCGGCTCGTAGTCCCGTCCGGCCTCGACGCCGCGCAGGTGCCGGCCGTCGCGGTTCGCGCCGCTGACGAACTGGCCGCTGCGCAGGGTCGTGTCGGCGATCACCTCGCCCGAGAACCCGACAGGCCCGAGCGAGCCGCCGCTCGCCCCGAAGGCGGCGCGGATCTCCTCGTCGGTCGAGGGCCGGGAGTCGCCGGGGAGCGCCTCGTAGAGCTTCATCTCGCTCAGCCGGTCGTCGCCGCGGACGAGAGCGAGGACGACCGCGCCGTCGGGCTTCGTCACCGGCATCGCCTTCGTGGTGGCCGCCAGGTCGATGCCGAGGAACTCGGCCAGCCGCTCGCACGTCGTGACGCCCGGTGTCTCGACCTCCTCGGGCACGACCAGCGCAGCCGGCAGCTCGGGCGCCCGCGGCACGGCTTCGGCGATGTCGCCGTCCGCCGCGTAGTCGCCGTTCTCGCACGTGACGAGCACGTTCTCGCCCGAGCCCGAGGGCGCCAGGAAGTCGATGCTGAACTTCCCCCCCATGATCCCGCTCTCCGCCTGGACGTCGTAGGTCTGGAGCCCGCAGCGCGCGAAGATCGTCCGGTACGCCTCGCGGTTGGCCTCGAAGCTCCGCTTGACCCCCTCCTCGTCCCGGTCGAACGAGTAGGCGTCCTTCATGATGAACTCGCGGACGCGGAGCAGGCCCCCGCGCGGCCGCGGCTCGTCGCGCTCCTTGACCGCGAAGTGGTACCAGAGCTGCGGCAGCTGCTTGTACGACTGGATCTCGCGTGCGTGGAAGGTGACCGTCTCCTCGTGGGTCATCGGCAGCACGAAGCGCCGGCCGCTCCGATCCTCGACGTGGAAGATCTCCGGGATCCCGAGCCGCCCGGTCGCCGCCCAGAGCTCCTCCGGGGTGAGGACGGGCATCAGCATCTCCTGGCCGCCGATCGCATCCATCTCCTCGCGGATGATCTGCTCGATCCTCCGGTGTACGCGCCAGCCGAGCGGCATCAGCGTCCAGATGCCGGCGCTGACCTGGCGGATGAAGCCGCCGCGCACGAGCAGCCTGTGCGAGGCGGCCTCCGCGTCGGCAGGGGCGTCGCGCAGGGTCGGCAGGAAGAGCTGTGATGCTCTGGCGATCACGGGGCTCGAGAGACCCTAGTCGAGCGGGATCATCGACGCCTCGGCCATCGCCAGCGCGGCGGGCTTGGCCATCTTGAGGCGAGTCGGGCGCTGCATGCCCTCGGCGATCCACCTGTCGATCTCGTCGAAGAGGGTGTCGATCAGCACCTCCGACGAGACCTTCTTGAGGACGTGGCCGTGCGCGTAGACGAAGCCGACGTCGCGACCGCCGGCGATCCCGAAGTCGGCATCGCCCGCCTCACCGGGGCCGTTGACCGCGCAGCCGAGCACGGCGATCTCGAAGTGCTCGGAGTACGCGGCCTTGCGGCGCTCGACCTCCTCGGCGAGCGTCTGCACGCCGACGTTGTCGCGGCCGCAGCTCGGGCACGCGATCATCACCGGGCCGCGGTGGCGCAGGCCGAGCGACGAGAGGATCTCGTACGCGGTCTTGATCTCCTCGACGGGATCGGCGGTGAGCGACACGCGGATCGTGTCGCCGATCCCGTCCACGAGCAGCGCGCCCATGCCGACGGCGCTCTTGATCGAACCGGAGAACGGCGTCCCGGCCTCGGTCACGCCGAGGTGGAGCGGATAGGGCACCTTCTCCGAGAGCATCCGGTAGGCGCGGATCATCGTCGGCACATGGCTCGACTTGACCGAGATCTTGAACTCGTGGAAGCCGAGCTTCTCGAGCAGGCGGACTTCCTCGAGCGCAGCCTCGACGAGCGCCTCGGCCTGGTCGTGCCGGGCCAGATCGGAGAGATGCTTGGGGAGCGAGCCGGAGTTGGCGCCGATCCGCATCGGGATGCCGGCCCGCTGCGCGGCGCGCACGACCTGCTCGACCTTGTCGGGGCCGCCGATGTTGCCAGGGTTGATGCGGACGGCGGCGACGCCGGCCTCGATCGCCTTCAGGGCGAGGCTGGCGTTGAAATGGATGTCGGCGATCACGGGGATCGGCGAGAGGCGGACGATCCGCGGGAGCGCCTCTGCGTCCTCGAGCTTCGGGACGGCGACCCGCACGATCTCGCAGCCGGCGGAGGCGAGATCGGCGATCTGCGCCGTCGTCGCCGGGACGTCGTGCGTCTTCGTCAGCGTCATCGACTGCACGACGACGGGCGCGCCGCCGCCGATCCTGACGCCGCCGACCGAGATCTGGCGCTCGCTGGGCATCCGCAGCTGAGTGTAGCCGGGGCCTTCGGCCGCGAATCGGTGCAGAGCGGCCGCCTCAGCGGACGCTGAGCTCAGCGCGGCGCGGTCGACGAGAAGTCGTTCGAGAGCGCGATCACCCAGATCAGGATGATCAACGCGAAGCCGAAGACCGAGACGCGCTCGTAGATCTCGCGGGCGAGCGCGCGGCGGCGAACGGCCTCGATCATCGAGAAGAGGATGTGGCCGCCGTCGAGCGGCAGCAGCGGCAGCAGGTTGAGCAGCGCGAGCGACATGCTCACCAGCCCGACGATCTGCAGGTACCAGCTGACGCTGACCTTGAGCGCGGCCGCGGAGATCCTGACGATCCCGACGGTGCTCGTCAGCTGGCCCTGCCCGTGGGCGCCGAAGAGCGAGCCGATCGCCTTCACGGTGCCGGTGACGACCTGCCAGCAGTCGGAGGCGGCGAGCGACGCGCTGCGGCCGAGCGGGTACGCGACGAGCTGCGCGGCCGGGCTGAACCCCCAGATCCAGTGCCCGCCGCTGAAGATCGTGTGCTGCGGGCCGAGCGCGACCCTGCTCCCGCCCCGCTCGACCGTGACGGTGATCGCACGACCGCGGCTCGCCCGGATCCGACGGGACACCGCGTCGAAGGTGCGGGTCGCGCTGCCGTCCACCGCGACCACCCGGTCGCCGGGCTGGAGCCCGGCCGTCGCGGCGGGCGTGCCGGCGGAGACGGCGGCGACCTCGGCGCTCGGCGTCTGCGACGGCGCCCCGGTCGCGTAGACGGCGAAGAAGATGACGAAGGCGACGATCACGTTCGCAAGCGGGCCCGCCGCGATCACGGCGATCCGCTTCCAGGTGCGCTGGCGCCAGTAGGCGTCGTCGCCCGTCCCCTCGTCGACCTCGCGCAGGGCCCGCGCCGCCGAGCGGCGGGCGGCCGGCGAGAGCGTCGCGTCATCGGCGGCGACGCGGAGCTCCGGCAATCCCGCACGCGCGGCGGCGAGGTCGTCCGCGTCGAGCGCGCGCCGCACCCGCTGCACGTACGGCGCGAGCGAGGGATCCTCGCGGAGGGCGGCGCCCATGAACGTCTCGAGGTCGTGGCCCGCGGGTCGATGCATGCCCGGAATGCGGACGAGCCCGCCGAGCGGGATCGCGCCGATGCCGTACTCGATCCCGTTCCGCCGGACCTTCGCGACCGCCGGCGGGAAGCCGATGTAGAAGCTGCGCGGCCGGATCCCGACCAGGAGCGCCACCGTGAAGTGCCCGAGCTCGTGCAGGAACACGAGCAGGACGAGGCCGAGGATGACGACGAGCCAGATCACGCGACCGGGAGCCCCCGCTCGGCGAGCTCGCGCGCGGCCCGGTCGGCCTCGAGCAGGTCGCCGACGTCACGCGCAGGTGCGCCGTCGGCCGCGGCGAGCGCCTCCCCCACGAGCTCGGGAATGCCGAGGAACGGGAGCCTGCCCTCGAGGAAGGCGGCGACCGCGACCTCGTTGGCGGCGTTGAACACGCACGGCGCGGTTCCGCCCCTCCCTCCCGCCTCCCGCGCGAGCGCCAGCATGGGGAACGTCTCGAGGTCCGGGGCGGAGAACTCCAGCGTCAGGTCCGTCAGGTCGAGCGGCTCGAGCGGCGTGGCGGCGCGCTCGGGGTAGGTGAGCGCGTACGAGATCGGGACGCGCATGTCGGGGTAGCCGAGGTGGGCGAGCGAGGCGCCGTCGCGGAAGCGCACGAGCGAGTGCACGATCGAGGTCGGCTGGAGCACGACCTCGATCCGCTCGTAGGGGATCCCGAAGAGGAAGTGCGCCTCGATCACCTCGAGGCCCTTGTTCGCGAGCGTGGCCGAGTCGATCGTGATCTTCGGGCCCATGCGCCAGGTCGGGTGCGCGAGCGCCTGCGCGGGCGTCACGTCGTCGAGCTCGTCGCGGCTGCGGCCCCGGAACGGGCCTCCCGAGCCGGTGACGACGAGCGTGTCGACCTGCGCCGCAGCTGCGGCCCTCGAGGCACTGGAAGAGGGCCGAGTGCTCGCTGTCGACGGGCAGGAGCCTTCCGCCGCCGCGCTCGAGGGCGGTGAGCGCGAGCTCGCCGGCGGCGACGAGGCTCTCCTTGTTCGCGAGCGCGAGGTCGACGCCGCGCTCGAGCGTCCAGAGCGTCGCGTGGATGCCCGCGAAGCCGACGACGGCGTTGAGGACGATGTCCGGCTCGGCACGCTCGAGCAGCTCTCTCAGATCGCCACCGACCTGCTTCAGCGGCGCATCGACGTCGTCGAGCGGAGTCGAGCCGGAGGCGGCGGCGCAGAGCTCGAGCTCCGGGTGCGCCTCGACGATCTCGATCGCCTGGCGCCCGATGGAGCCGCTGGCCCCCAGCAGGGCGACGCGCTTCATCGCCTCAGTGTACGGACAGGCCTCCGGAGGACACGTCCGGTGCCTGGCACCGGACGTGTCCCGGGGAGACGGCCTCGCCGTCAGTGGTAGCCGAAGGCGAGCACGACGTAGAAGGCGGCCGTCCCGGCGAAGAGGAGCGCATCCACGCGGTCGAGGACACCGCCGTGCCCGCCGAGCAGGCGGCCGGTGTCCTTGACCTCCATGTCGCGCTTCACCGCCGACTCGAACAGATCGCCGGCGACCGCGGCGAGCACGACAGCGCCGCCGAGGACGACGGCCTGCCAGATCGCGAGGTAGTGGTGGCGCGAGTCGTAGAGCGCGATGAACGAGACGAAGATCCCGGCGAGCGAGCCGACCACGAGCCCCTCCCACGTCTTGCCGGGCGAGAGGCGCGGCGCCAGCTTGTGGCGCCCGAAGAGCCGGCCGCCGAGGTACGCGAAGGTGTCCGCCGCCCACACGGTCAGCAGAACGGTGAACGCCAGCAGCCGCGGCTCGGCTCCCATCTCGCGGAGCAGGAGGATGTGGGCGAGCCCGAAGCCGATCCAGGCGGCGGAGAGGATGGTGGAGCCGACCGCCGCGGTCGCCGGCGCCTTCGTCCTCGCGAGGGCGTTGAGCAGGAACGACAGGACGAAGGTCGCCAGGAAGCCGCCCAACATCCAGACGACTCCCCCCGTTCGAGCGCCCACGAGCGCGAGCGCGACCCCCGCATAGGCCGCCGGTGCGAGCGGCCGCAGCGGCCGCGCCATCGTCACGAACTCGTGGACGCCGATCGCCCCGGCCACTGCGAGCAGTCCGAACAGCCACCAGCCGCCGAGCCAGACGAGGCCGAGCACGACCGGCAGGCCGACGAGCGCGACCAGGATCCGCGAGGAGAAGTTGTTCACCGTCCGCCGAATCTACGGCGTCGGCGCGCGTACTCCTCGATCGCGGCGCGGAACTCCGCCGGCCCGAAGTCGGGCCAGAGGGTGTCCGTGAAGACGTACTCGGCGTAGGCGGACTGCCAGAGCAGGAAGTTCGAGATCCGCTGCTCGCCGGAGGTGCGGATGACGAGGTCGGGATCGGGCATCTCCGGGGCATAGAGGCTGCGCGCGAGCGCGCCCTCGTCCACCTCGTCGGCCGCGACGCCGCTCTCGACCAGCCGGCGCGCCGCCTCGACGAGCTCGGCGCGCCCGCCGTAGTCGAAGGCGATCCAGAGGCTGAGGCGCGACCGCTCGGCCGTCGCCCGCTCGAGCGACGCCATCTTCTCGCGCAGCCACTCCGGCGCGCGGTCGCGGCGGCCGACGAAGCGCGTGCGCACCCCCTGCGCGGCCAGGTCGTCGAGCTCCCGGTCGATCGTCTCGCCGAAGATCTCCATCAGCGCTGCCGACCTCGTCGCCGGAGCGGGTCCAGTTCTCGGTCGAGAACGCGTAGACGACGAGCGACTCGACGCCGAGGTCGATCGCCGTCTCGACCACCGGCCGCAGCGCCCGCGAGCCGGCGCGGTGACCCTCGGCGACCGACACGCTCCGGCCCGCCGCCCAGCGGCCGTTGCCGTCCATGATGATCGCGACGGCGTGCGCGACCTCCGGGAGGAGCTCCTCGAATCCGGGGGTGACGTCGGTGCCGGGGACGGACGTCAGACCTCCATCACCTCGGCCTCCTTGTGCTTCACGAGCTCGTCGATCTGCTTCGTGTGCTCGTCCGTGAGCTCCTGGACCCTGCCCTCGGCGCGATGCTCCTCGTCGGCGCCGACCTCGCCGCTGTCGACGAGCTCCTTGAGGTGGCGCATCGCGTCGCGGCGGATCTCGCGGACCGCCACGCGGTGGTCCTCCGCCATGTTGCGCACGACCTTGACGAGCTCCTTGCGCCGCTCCTCGGTCAGCTGCGGGATCGGCAGGCGGATCATCTTGCCGTCGTTCGAGGGCGTCAGCCCGAGATCGGACTCCTGGATCGCCTTCTCGACGGCCTTGACCGAGCCGGGGTCGAACGGCTGCACCGTGAGCATGCGCGGCTCCGGGACGTTGACCGTCGAGAGCTGGCGCAGCGGCGTCGGCGTGCCGTAGTAGTCGACCTCGATCCGGTCGAGCAGCGAGGCGGAGGCGCGTCCCGTGCGGACGGTCGCGAACTCCGAGCGCGCGTGCTCCACCGACTTCGCCATCCGCTCCTTCGCGTCCTGGATCAGCTCGTCCACGCTTGCCATCTGCCCTCAGCCCTCCTGTGCGGTCGCGATGATCGTGCCCACGTCCTCGCCGGCCACGACGCGGGAGATGTTCCCGTCGGCCAGCTCGAAGACGTGGATCGAGAGACGGTTGTCCATGCAGAGCGAGAGCGCGGTCGTGTCCATCACCTTCAGGCCGCGCTCGATCGCCTGCAGGTGGGTCAGCCGGGGCAGGAACCGGGCATCCGCCACCTGCCGCGGGTCGCCGTCGTAGACGCCGCGGACGCCGTGCTTCGCCATCAGGATGGCGTCGGCGCCGATCTCGAGCGCGCGCAGCGCCGCCGCCGTATCGGTCGTGAAGTACGGGTTGCCGGTGCCGGCCGCGAAGATGACGACGCGACCCTTCTCGAGATGCCGCAGCGCGCGGCGGCGGATGTAGGGCTCCGCCACCTCCGAGACCTCGATCGCCGAGAGGACGCGGGTGTCGGCGCCCGCCTTCTCGAGCGCATCCTGGAGCGCGAGCGCGTTCAGGAGCGTCGCCAGCATCCCGGCGTAGTCGGCGGTCGCGCGCTCCATCCCCTCGGCCGAGGCGGCGAGACCGCGGTAGAAGTTGCCGCCGCCGACCACGATCGCGACGTCGACGCCCCCCGTGCGGACGCTCGCCACCTCGGTCGCGAGCGCGCGGGTGACGCCGACGTCGATGCCGTACTCCCGCTCGCCCATCAGCGCCTCGCCGGAGAGCTTCAGCAGGACGCGCCGGAACGCCGGCGCCCGCCCGGCGGGCTCGGCCACGGTCTCGGATCGGATGGTCACCGACCTCTACCCGGCCAGCGAGAAGCGCTGGAACTCGAGCACCTCGGCGCCCGCGTCCGCGAGCACACGCCCGACCGTCTGCGACGAGTCGTGGATCCACGGCTGGTCGGCGAGGACGCCGCCGCGCTCGGCGAAGAAGCGCTTGTTGAGCATTCCTTCGACGATCTTCTCACGCGCCTGCTCCGGCTTCGACTGCACCTCGTCCGAGTTGAGGTAGATCTCGCGCTCGGCGGCGAGCAGGTCGTCGGAGACGTCCTCGCGGCCGACCCAGCGCGGGTCCGACCACGAGATGTGCATCGCGAGGTTGCGGGCGAGCTCCTCCCCGCCGCCGCGTAGATGCACGAGCACGCCGAGCTTGTTCGCCGGCGGGTGAGCGTACGCGGAGACGCGCCCGCCGTCCACCGCCTCGAAGCGGGCGCCGCCCGCGACCGCGATGTTCTCGCCGAGCTTGGCGGAGAGCTCCGCGCGCTCGGTCTCGAGCTCGGCGACGGCCTCGAGGCCCTTCGCCTCGACGAGATCGAGCGCCTTCTCCGCGAACGCCCGGAACCCGTCGTTCTTCGAGACGGGCTCGGTCTCGCAGCCCACGGCGACCATCGTCCCGCGGGAGCCGTCGTCCGCGAGCCGGTAGCCGACGAGGCCCTCGGTCGTGGCGCGGTCGGCGCGCTTCGCGGCCTGGGCCATGCCCTTCTCGCGCAGGAGGACGATCGCGGCCTCCATGTCGCCGTTCGTCTCCTCGAGCGCGCGCTTGCAGTCCATCATCCCGGCGCCGGTGCGCTCGCGGAGCTCGCGGACGAGCTGGGCTGAGATCTGCGCCATCAGCCCTCCACCTCCGTTGCAGCCGGCGCGGGATCCGTCGGGGCGGCACCCGCCTCGGCGGGCGCGTCGACCGTCGGGACGGGCGACTGCTCCTCGGCGGCCTCGGCCGGCTCGGCCTTCTCCGCAGCAGCCGCCTCCTCGGCGGCCCTGGCCTCGGCGGCGGCCTTCGCCTCGGCCTCCGCTGCGCGGGCCTGCTGCTGCTGCAGCTCGCGCGCCGTGACCTTCTGCTTCCCCTCCTCGATCGCGTCGGCGACGGCGCGCGCGATCAGGCTGCACGAGCGGATCGCATCGTCGTTGCCGGGGATCACGTAGTCGGCCTCGTCGGGGTCGCAGTTCGTGTCGACGAGCGCCACGACCGGCATCCCGAGCCGCCGCGCCTCGCGCACGGCGAGCGTCTCCTTCTTCAGATCGACGATGAAGATCGCGTCCGGCTGGCGGCGCATGTCCGCGACGCCGCCGAGGTTCTGCTCGAGCTTCTCGAGCTCGTTCGCCATCGCGATCCGCTCCTTGGCCGGGAGCAGGTCGAGCTGCCCCTCGTCACGCAGGCGGCGCATCTCGTGCAGGCGCTCGATCCGGTCGGACATCGTCCGCCAGTTCGTGAGGAGGCCGCCGAGCCAGCGATGGTTGACGTAGGGCATGCCGACGCGCTTCGCCTCGCTCTCGACCGCGTCCTGCGCCTGCTTCTTCGTGCCGACGAAGAGGACGGTGCCGTTGCGCTCGGCGACGTTGCGCAGGAACTGCTCCGCCTCGCCGAGCAGCTCGGAGGTCTGCGTCAGATCGATGATGTAGATGCCGCCGCGCTCGGCGAAGATGTAGCGGCGCATCTTCGGGTTCCAGCGTCGCGTCTGGTGGCCGAAGTGGACCCCGGCCTCCAGCAGCTCGCGCATCGAGACTGCCATTGAAGCTCCTTCCGGTTTCGTTGTCGGTCGAGCGCCGGTGGGGGCTCGTGGCGCACCAGGCTGAACGCCTGGCACTCGCGCCGCGGCTGGGCCGCCGGGGAGTCGGGACAGGGACGCGGGAAGTCTAGCTGCGGCGGGCGAGCGCGAGGGCCGCAGCGAGGTCGTCCGGAAGCGGGGACGAGACGTCGACCGGCTCGCCGCCGAAGGGGTGCGCGAAGGCGAGCCGCGCCGCGTGGAGGAACTGGCGCTCGAGCCCGAGCTCGCCGGGGCACCCGTAGAGCGGGTCGCCCGCGACGGGCAGCCCGATCGCGGCCAGGTGGACGCGGATCTGATGCGTGCGCCCGGTCTCGAGACCGACGCGCAGGAGCGCGTGGCGGTCGAGCAGCTCCTCGACCTCGAAGTGCGTGACCGCCTCGCGCGGCGTGTCCGTGTCGAGCGAGTGGCGGAGCCGGTCGTGGCGGTCGCGGCCGATCGGCGCGTCGATCGTGCCCCGCAGCGAGCGCGGCCGGCCGACCACGAGGGCGAGGTACTCGCGGGTCAGCCCGCGGGCGCGGAGGAGCTCCTGCAGCCGCTCGTGCGCCTCGTCCGAGCGGGCCACCACGAGCAGGCCCGAGGTGTCGCGGTCGAGGCGGTGCACGATCCCCGGACGCTCCTCGTCGCCGCCCTCGGCGCCGGCCGCGATCAGGCCGTGGACGAGCGTGCCGCTTCCGTGCCCGGGCGCGGGATGGACGACGAGCCCGGCCGGCTTGTCGACGACGAGCAGATGGTCGTCCTCGTACGGGATCGGCAGGTCGAGCTCCTCGGCGACGAGCCCGCCCACGGCCTGCGCCGGCGGCTCGAACTCGATCTCCTCCCCGCCGGCGAGCCGGTGGCTCTTGGGGCGCGCCTGCCCGTCGACGAGGACGGCGCCCTGCTCGAGCAGGCGCTCGGCCGCCGCACGCGATGCGATCTCGGGGAGGCCGGCGAGGTAGCGGTCGAGCCGCGTGCCGGCGTCGTCGTCGGCGACGCGGGCGCGCGTCAAGCGCGGCGGCGGG
Organism: uncultured Actinomycetes bacterium; assembly: GCA_963746895.1. Classification (GTDB taxonomy): domain Bacteria; phylum Actinomycetota; class Thermoleophilia; order Gaiellales; family Gaiellaceae; genus Palsa-739. Next base: position 195,715 of record CAVVDI010000009.1, read on the forward strand.
GCTCGCGGTCACCGGCCGCGAGCGCGGCGAGGAGGATGCCGACGCCGACGACGATGAAGCTGTCGGCCAGGTTGAACGCCGGCCAGTAGCGGAAGTCGAGGAAGTCGGTGACGTAGCCGAGGCGCACCCGGTCGAGCAGGTTCGAGACGCTGCCCCCGATCACCAGCCCGAGCGCAATCGGCAGAACCGGATGGCGGGCGCCGGCGCGCGCGAAGTACCAGAGCATCCAGACGACCGCGATCCCGGTGAGGACGATCACGCCCGCGGTCGCGCTCGCGAAGAGCCCGAACGCGATTCCGGAGTTGCGCACGTGGTGGATCCAGAACGGGCCGAGCACGTGCACTCCCTCGTCCAGGCGCAGGCTCGCCGTGACGAGGTGCTTGGTCAACTGGTCGGCCGCAAGGGCGGAGAGCGCGATCGCGCAGAGCGCAAGCCACTGCGCCGCACTCGCCGCGAGCGACCGCTCGGCCATCGAGAGCGGCGTCAGCCCGTCCGTCGCCGAGCCGACGCGGATGTCGAGCGGACGGGCAGGCTCGTTCACCCTCGCTCGACCTCGCGCTTGCAGTCGATGCAGAGCGAGGCCCACGGATAGGCCTCGAGCCGTTCCGGCACGATCTCCTTGCCGCAACGCTCGCACGTGCCGTACGTGCCCTCGTCGAGCCGCTTCAGGGCGCCGTCGATCTGGCTCAGCACCTCTTCGGCGTTCTCGCCGAGCGTGTAGTCGATCTCGCGACCGAGCGTCGCCGACGCCGTCTCCCCGAGATGGTTGTCGCTCGACTCCTCGATCTCGTCGTCGAGCGAGCCGGGGTGGTCGTCGCGCAGGTTCGCGAGCGCCTTCTCCACGCGCTCGCGCTCGTCGAGCAGAGCCGCCCGGAAACGATCGGTGTCGATGCTCATCAGCGCCTGTCCTTTCTGCCGCGGTCGAGAGCCGCCGCGGATGCGAGACGCCGCTCGATCAGCGCCGGCCCGACCCCGGTGAGCTCCACGATCTTCTCCCGGCCGCCGTGGCCCGACACGAGCGAGACGGCGTCGCGCGGAACGGCGAGCGCCTCCGCGAGCAGGCGCAGGACGGCCTCGTTGGCGTGTCCGCGCTCGGGCGCCTCGGTGACGCGCACCTTCCAGGCGTCGCCGTGGCGCCCGACGACCGCCGCACGCCCCGCTCCGGGGCTGACGCGGAGCCTCAACCGTGTCGTCGCCGCGGCCATGCGCGAAGTGTACGTCGGCCCGGCCGCGCACCACGCCCGAGCCGCGTCGCCCGCGGGCCCCGAGAAGCGTCAGGCGGCGTCGGCGTCCGGGAGCGGCAGGCCGGCCGCGAAGCCGTGCCAGGTGTCGCCCGGCCCGTCGACCTGCCTGGGCTCATCCGCCTCGGCTCCGTTCCCGGCGGGCTCGGGCTGCGGCACGGCCGCGGCCTCGGGGTCGGGCACCGCGACCGAGGCGAGGGCCGCCTCCAGGTGGACGCGCAGCCGCCGCGACTCGGCCGCGAGGCGCTCGGTCTCGGCGAGCGCGTTGCGCTGGATCGCGCGGGCGTCGGCATGCGCCTCGCCCAGGATCAGCTCCGCCTCGCGGCGCGCCTGCTCCTTCATGTCGGCCGAGGCGCGCTCGGCCGAGACGAGCGTCGTCCGCAGCAGCGACTCGAGCTCCCGGTAGCGAACGAGGTCGGCCTCGAGCTGCTCGACCCGGTCGGCGAGGTCGGCGCGCTCCCGCCACACGTCCTCGAAGCTCTCCTCCACCTCGGCCAGCAGGCGGTCGGTCGGACCGGTCTTGTAGCCGAAGAGCCCTCGCCCGGGCTTCATGTGCCTGATCTCGACGGGTGTCAGCGCCATCGTGTACCCCCTCTAGTGGAACGCACCGAGAATCCGGATCACCGCATACGCGACCGCCCAGAGGACGATCACGGCCAGCATCGGGGAGAAGTCGAGCGGCCCCGTCCCCGGGAGGACGCGCCGGAACAGCCGCAGGTACGGCTCGGTCACGTCGTAGAGGAATCGCTGGATCCGGTTCAGCCAGATCGAATAGGGCAGCCGCAGCCAGCTCGTGATGATGTACGCGAAGATCACGAGCATGTAGACGGTCGCGAAGACGCGGACGAAGTTCTGCGCCTTCGAGATCGCGTCGGCGAGCAGGAGCACGGCCACGGAGCCCATCGAGCGTCCGTTCGCCCCGGGCCGGGCTTTTCCTATGCCTGGTTGAAGAAGCCGCGCTCGAGCATCCGCGCCCGATCCTCGGCCGACAGCTCGACGTTTCGCGGCGTGAGCAGGAAGACCTTGTCGGCGATCCGCTGCATGCCCCCGTCGAGCGCGTACGTGAGGCCGCTCGCGAAGTCGATCAGCCGCTTCGACAGCTCCTGGTCGGTGGCCTGCAGGTTCAGGATCACCGGCACGCCCTCCTTGAAGCGGTCGGCAACCTGCTGGGCGTCGTTGAAGCTGCGCGGCAGGACGAGGTGGACGCGCGCCGCGCCTGCCCCGGCCACCGCCTCGAGGTTGCGCACGCGCCGCGGCTCGGCCGCCCGCGCCTGCGGGGCCGGCCGGAGCACGCTCGCCCGCTGCACCGGCTCCGGCTCGGGGTCGGTCCAGTCGTCGAACTCGTCGCGCCGGGCGCGGCGGGGTGCGAGCCGGCGCACGTTCGGACGCTCCGCGTAGGCCCGCTGGAGCTCCTCGTCGGTCAGGTAGCCGTCCTCGTCCCAGTCCTCCTCCTCGGCGATCCCGAAGTAGACGAGCGTGCGGTTCCAGACGTCGGCGAAGCCCATGTCCGGCGGGATGTTACCCCTGCCAGAGGACTGCGCCGACCCGGACGAAGGTGGCGCCTTCCTCGGCCGCGACGCGGTAGTCCTGGCTCGTCCCCATCGACAGCTCGCGCAGGCCGTGGGTCTCCGCGAGCGCGCGCAGACGGCGGAACCACGGGCGCGATTCCTCGGGATCGGCGGCCGGCGGGGGCATCGTCATCAGCCCCCGCACGTCGGCGTAGAGCTCGAGCAGGCCGGGCAGCTCCTCGGGCGTGACGCCGGATTTCGACTCCTCGCCGGAGAGGTTCACCTCGACGAGGGCGGGTATCGTCAGCCGGCGCGCCGCCGACTCGGAGGCGAGCGAGTGGCACAGCTCGCAGATCCCGCTCACGAGGGGCGCCTTGCGGCTCTGCAGGTGGCCGATGAAGTGCCAGCGAAACGTGTCGCCGTAGCGCGCGTGCTTCGCCTCGAGATCCTGCGCGCGGTTCTCGCCCACGACCTCGACCCCGGCCTCCGCGAGCACGGCCATGTCGTCCGGCGACACGTACTTCGTCGCGGCGACGACGGTCACGCCGGGGCCGACCTCCGCGCGGATGCGCTCGTAGCGCTCGCGCACCGCGTCAGGCGACGTAGGCGATCACCCCCTGGCGGCCGGTCCGGCCCTCGTCGCGGCGGTGCGAGAAGAAGCGTCGTTCGTCGCACGACGTGCAGAGGTCGAAGCGGTCGACGCGCTCGACGCCGGCGGCGCGGAGGGCGCGCTCGGCCGACGTCCAGAGGTCGAGCCGACCGTCGCGGACGACGTCGTCGCCGAACGCCTCGCGGAACGGCTCGGCCACCTCCGTTCCCACCCGGTAGCAGCAGGGGCCGATACCGGGGCCGATCGCGGCGGCGAGCGGGCCGCCGCCGAGGGCGCGGACACCGGAGGCCACGATGCCCGCGAGCAGGCCGCGCCAGCCGGCGTGGAGGATCGCGACGGCGGGCCGGCGCTCGTCGGAGCGGGCGAGCGCGATCGGCAGGCAGTCCGCGGTGAGGAGCAGCATCGCGCGCGTGGGCTCGTCGCTCCAGAGCCCGTCGCAGTGCTCGTAGACCGTGCCGGGCGTGACGATCCCTCGCGGCGCGGCGCGTGCGACGGCGGCGCCGTGACGCTGCCAGGCCATCGTCGCGCCATCGGGGTCGGCCCCGACCGCGGCGCAGAGCCGCGTCCGGTTCGCCACCACGCTCGCCGGGTCGTCGTCGGTGCGGATCCCGAGGTTGAGCGAGGCGAAGACGCCCTCGCTCACGCCGCCCTGCCGGGTCGAGAACGCCACCCGGTAGGGGCCGGGCGCGTCCCACGCGAGCGGTTCGACCTGCCTCATCCCCGCACCTTACGACCGGCGAGCTGCAGCAGGCGCTCGCGGGTGTTCAGCTCCGGATCCTCCACGACCTCGTCCAGGAGCGCCTCGAGGAGACGGCCGAGGCGCGGGCCTGCGGGGATCCCGAGCGCGACGAGGTCGCTGCCGTCGACGGCGAGGTCGGCGAGCCGGTACGGGCTGTGCTGCTCGCGCGCGACAACCTGCCGGAAGGCCGCCAGGCGCTCGAGCTCCTCGAGCGGCGGCGGCTCGCCCGAGCTGCCGCGCTTGCCCGAGAGGTCGGCCTGCTTGTGGTCGAGCAGCTGGAACGCGAGCTCGACGCCGTGCTTGCGCAGGAATCGCCGCGCCCGCCACTCGTCGCCCCTGCCGATCTGGAACATGTGCCGGCGGACGATCCGGACGACCCGTCGGCGGAGCGCGGTCGGATAGCGCAGCCGCTGCAGCGCACCCGCCGTCAGCTCCGCGCCGACCTGGTCGTGGCCGCGCTCCGCGAAGCCCGGCTTCGCGTAGTAGTGCAGGCGCCCGTCGTTGCCGCGCCAGGCCACGCGCGGCTTGCCCACGTCGTGGAAGAGCGCCGCCAGCCGCACCTCGAGCGCGAAACCGGCATCGGCTGCGGCCTGGACGACCGCGAAGGTGTGCTCGTCGACGGTCAGGTCGTGGTAGCGGCTCTCCTGGTCGAAGCCGATGGCCGGCCGGAACTCGGGCAGCAGCTCGGCGAGCACCCCGGTGTCGCGAGCGAGGCGCAGCGCGCGCGCGGGCTCCGCGCCGAGCAGGAGCTTCGAGAGCTCTCCCCGGCCGTCGGCGGCGAGACCGCCGCCGATCCGCTCGCCCGAAACGAGCTTCACCGCCGGGGCCTCCTCGCGCATCTGCCGCAGCAGCCTCCTCGTCGGGCTCGAACCCGAGCTGCGAGACGAAGCGGAGCGCACGGACGAGCCGGAGGGGATCCTCGCGGAAGCTCTGCGGCGAGACGGTTCGCAGGACGCGCGCCTCGAGATCGCCGCGGCCGCCGAGCGGGTCGACCACCTCGCCGGTCTCCAGGCGGCGCGCCATCGCGTTGACGGTGAAGTCGCGACGCCGCATGTCGTCCTCGACCGAGAGCGAGGGGTCGGCGACGATCTCGAAGTCGTGCCGGCCAGGGCCGGTGCTCCGCTCGGCGCGAGGCGGCGCGAGCTCGATGCCCTTCGGGGCCAGGGCGCCGATGCGCCGGTCGCGCGGGTGCAGCCGAACGCCGACGAGCCGCCCGGCGACGACGAGGTCGTCGACGCGCCCGTGCGGCGCGAGCGCCTGCTTCAGCGCGTCGGTGTCGAGGCCCGGGACGAGAAAGTCCGCGTCGGTCGACTCGAGCCCCAGCAGCTCGTCGCGGATCGCGCCGCCGACGAGGTACGCGTCGAGCCCGAGCGAGCGGACGTACTCCTCCATTTCCTGGCGCACGCCACCATTCTGGCGGCGTGCGCCAGGGAAACGGTGCTACGGGCGCCGGAGAGCGCGGTCTCCGACCCCCTTCGCGCTGAAAGGCTGCCTGCACACGCACACCAGGTCGTGCGGCGCGGACGCAACGGGAGGCGAAGCCGACGTTGCAGCCACGCCGACGCGAGCGCCGTCGGTCCCGGCCGTCAGGCCGCGACCGACCGCTCACGACCGAGGCGCGCGGCACGACGAGGGAGAGCAAGCCTTCCGTACAGAGCCCGCGGGAGACCGCGCTCTCCCGCGGGCGGAGTTCGGTTCCGAGCGAGCGAAGCGCCAGCTTTGCGAGCTAGGCCAGCGCGACCGCCTCGATCTCGACCTTCGCACCCGACGGAAGGCGCGCCACCTCGACGGTGGCGCGGGCCGGCGGCCGGTCGCCGACGTGCTTCGCATAGACGGAGTTCATGCCCGGGAAGTCGTCGAGGTCCTGCAGGAAGACGGTCGTCTTGACGAGCCGGTCGAGCCCGCTGCCGGCCTCCTCGAGGATCGAGCGCAGGTTCGCGAACACCTGCTCGGTCTGCTCCTCGATCGTCGCCCCGCTCAGCTCCTTCTCGCCCGGCCGGAGCGAGAGCTGGCCGGAGACGAAGACGAAGCCGCCGGCGGCGATCCCCTGCGAGTACGGCGCGCCCTGGAACGGCGCCGGCGCGGCCTCGGTGCGGACAACGGACTTCTCGCTCACGTGGTTCCTCCTTGGATCGTGCAGGCCTGGGCGAGGGCGGCGCCGAGCGCCTTGAAGATCGCCTCGAGCACGTGCTCGGAGTCGGTGCCGTTGAGCAGGCGCACGTGCAGGACGAGGCCGGCCCGCTCGGTGAAGTGCTCGAGGAAGCTCCGCGCGACGTCCGTCTCGAGCCCGCCGATCCGCGCCTCCGTCAGGTCGACGTTCGAGACGAGAAGCGGCGCGTCGGAGACCTCGAGCACGACGTGGGCGAGCGCCTCGATCGACGCGAGCGAGGCGGCGCCCCAGCCCGCGGCGCCGGGCGAGCGCAGGAAGCCCGCGAGCGCGGTGCCGAGGGCGTCGCCGGCGGCCTCGACCTCGGCTGCCGCGTCGCCCGGCTCCAGCTCGAGCACGAGGTCGAAGCGGGCGACCTCGGCCAGCCGCCCGATCAGCGAGTTCAGCACCGGCAGCCCGGTCTCGATGCCGGCGCTCCCGCTGCCGCGGACGTCGAGGCGGACCCCGCTCCGCCCGCCGCTCTCGCCGCTCATGCTCATCGCGGCTGAGCGTACAGCGCGTCAGACGTCGACACGCTCGATCTCGGCGCCGAGCGCAGCGGAGGCGCTCGTCGATGCGCTCGTAGCCCCGGTCGATCTCGGCGACGTTGCCGATCACGGAGCGCCCGTTCGCGCAGAGCGCGGCGATCAGCATCGCCATCCCGGCGCGGATGTCGGGGCTCGTCAGCCGCTGTCCGTAGAGGCGCGACGGCCCCGTGACGACGACCCGGTGCGGGTCGCAGACGATGATCTTCGCGCCCATCGAGACGAGCTTGTCCACGAAGAAGAGACGGTTCTCGAACATCTTCTCGAAGACGAGCACCGTCCCCCAGGCCTGCGTCGCGACCGCGACCGCGATCGAGGTCAGGTCGGCCGGGAAGGCGGGCCAGGGGCCGTCCTCGATCTTCGGGATCTGGTCGCCGAGGTCGTTCTGGATCACGAGCTCCTGCGACGGCGGCACGCGCAGCCAGTCGTCGCCGACCTCGACCTCGACCCCCAGGCGGGCGAAGTTGAGCAGGATCGAGGTCAGGTCGCGCGGCACGACGTTCTCGATCGTCAGGTCGCTGTCGGTGACCGCCGCGAGCCCGATGAAGCTCCCGACCTCGATGTGCTCCGGCCCGACCGACCACTCGCCCCCGCCGAGCCGCTCGACGCCGCGGATCGTGAGCACGTTCGACCCGATCCCGCCGACCTCGGCGCCGAGCGCGACGAGAAAGCGGCAGAGGTCCTGGACGTGCGGCTCGCAGGCGGCGTTGCCGATCACCGTCTCGCCGGGCGTGAGCACGGCGGCCATGATCGAGTTCTCCGTCGCCATCACGCTCGCCTCGTCGAGGAAGATCGTCTGGGCCGTGAACCCGTCGGGCACGCTCATCTCGTAGCGCTGGCCGACCTCGATCGTGGCACCGAGCCGCTCGAAGGCGTGGATGTGCGGGTCGAGGCGGCGCCGGCCGATCACGTCGCCGCCGGGGGGCGGGACGCTCGCGCGGCCGAGGCGCGCGAGCAGCGGGCCGGCGAGGAGGAACGAGGCGCGGATCCGCTCGGCGAGGGAGCCGTCGAGCTCGTGCGAGGCGAGGCCGTCGGCGTCGACGCGGACCTCGTTCCGATCCGTCCACTCCGCCGACGCCCCGAGGCTCTGCAGCAGCTCGATCATCGTCTCGACGTCGCGGATCCGCGGCACGTTCGCGAGCGTCACAGGCTCGTCCGCGAGCAGCGTCGCGGCGAGGATCGGCAGCGCGCCGTTCTTGTTCCCGACCGTGCGGATCCGCCCGTTCAGCGGCTTGCCGCCCTCGATCACGAAGGCCTCCGGGAGGGTTCTCAGGGCCATGGGACGGCTAGGATAGCCGCGCCGTGAGCCCGACACGCGAACAGGCCTGGCAAACGCTGACGTCGTACACGAAGAGCGAGTCGCTCCTGCGGCACGCGCTCGCGGTCGAGGCGTCGACGGCCGCCTACGCGCGGAAGCTCGGCGGCGACGAGGAGCTCTGGCGGGTGGCGGCGCTCCTCCACGACTTCGACTACGAGATGCACCCGACGCTCGACAGGCACCCGCAGGACGGCGCCCCGATCCTCCGCGACGAGGGCTATCCCGACGAGGTCGTCGAGACGGTGCTCTCGCACGCCGAGCACCTCGGGCTGCCGCGCGACACGCCGTTGAAGAAGGCGCTCTTCGCCTGCGACGAGCTGAGCGGCTTCGTCCACGCCTGCGCCCTCGTCCGCCCTACCGGCCTCGAGGGCCTGGAGCCGAAGTCGGTGCGCAAGAAGCTGAAGCAGCCCTCCTTCGCCTCCGGCGTGCACCGCGAGGACGTCTACAAGGGCGCCGAGGAGCTCGGCGTCGAGCTCGACGACCACATCCGCACGGTCGTCGAAGCGCTGAAGCCGATCGCCGGCGAGCTCGGCCTCCCGGCCGGCTAGCCCGCGACGCCGTCGGCGAGGCGCTGCAGGTCGTCGTCGCTCGTCCACCAGCCGCACGAGGCGCGCACGAGGTTGCGGCCGGGAAGCTCCCGCACGACGACGTCGCGTTCGCGGAGCGCCGCGACCAGCTCTGTCGGATCGCCGGAGGGGCGGAACGAGACGAGGGTCGAGTGGCCGGGAGGGGTCACCACCTCGACGAGCGGCTCGAGGAGCGCGCGGCAGCGCGCGGCGGCCTCGGCGGCGCGCTCGTACCGCCACTCCGGGTGCGTCGCGAGCGCGGCCACCAGCCCGGCGAGGGTCGGCGTGCCGATCCAGCCCGAGTCGAACCGCGCCGCCCCGTCCTTGGGCGTGAAGGCGCCGGTCGGCTCGTACGCGCTCTGCGCCAGGTAGCTCGGCGCGGCGACCTCGAGGCGCTCGGGCTCCCGGACGACGAGGGCGCCCGTCGGCTCCGGCGCGCACAGCCACTTCTGCGCCGAGACGGTGTAGAAGTCGGTCCTCGCCGCCTCGCCGGGCGGGATCGCGCCGGCGGACTGGGCCCCGTCGCAGAGCACCGGGACGCCCGAGTCGGCGCGCAGCCGGGCGAGGTCGAGCCGCCGGCCGCTCGTCCAGAGGACGTGCGAGGTCGCGATCAGCCGCGTCCGCGGCGTCACCGCTGCGAGGATCGCCTCCTCGTCCGCCTCCGCGACGACGACGCGCGCCCCGCTCGCGTGCACCGGCCCGATGAGCCCGAAGTGCTCCTGGTCGGTGATCACCACCTCGTCGTCGGGGCCGAGGCCGAGTCCCGCGACGACGATCTGGCAGCCGCGCGTCGTCGAGTCGGTCAGCGCCACGAGCGCCGGGTCGACGGCGAGCACCTCGGCCAGGCCCCGCCGCGCCTGCTCCCTCAGGGCGAGCACGTCCTCGATCCAGCCCGCGCCGCTCCGCCCCTCGCGCACCTCCCGCTCGAATTGCCGCCCGACCGCCTCCGCGGTCGAGCGGGCGAGCGGCCCGTTCGTGCCCGCGTTCAGGTAGGCCCAGCGCTCGAGCACGGGGAGCTGGGCCCGCGCCTCCTCGAAGGTCATCCCACCACCGCCTCGACCGGCGCATGGTCGGAGAGCAGCCGGCCGCCGACGCGTCGCCGCTCCTCGGGCCACGCCTGCGCCGGCGCCGCCGGCAGGCCGCGGACGAGCACCTGGTCGATCCCCGGCGCCGGCCCGGAGAAGCCGTCGGCGACGAGGGCGCGCAGCGTCCGCGACCGCTCCGGCAGGACGTTCGCGTCGCCGCAGAGCACGAGCGGCTCGTCCGGGAGCGCAAGCCCCTCCACGAACACGGCCGCGCGGAGCAGCTCGGCGTCGGCGAGCCGCTCGTCGGCGGCATAGCTCGTCGCATGGAGGTTCGCCACGAGCGCCGTCGCGCCGCCGATCTCGATCCGCACCGCCTGGCAGACCCGGCGCTCCTTCGCCCAGGCGAGCCTGGACACGAGGTCGAGCCCGAGCCAGCGGGCCTGGCGGCGCCGGAAGCCGCGGTCGTTGAGGACGATCTCGCGCGCGTCGAGCACCCGGTGGCGGCGAGCGACGAGGATGGCGTTGCCCTGGCCCGCGACCGCCGAGCGGAGGAGTCCGTGGTGCACCTCGGTGACCGCGCGCCCGAGGGACGCCGGCCACCGCAGCGGCCCGACTCGCGGCGGCGCCGCGACCGCGCCGACCGCCGCCATCCCGCTCCAGGCCTCCAGCGATCCGAGCGCCCAGGCGGGGACCTCCTGCAGGCAGACGACGTCGGGGTCGTCCGCGACGGCGAGACGCACCATCTGCTCGAGGAAGGCGTCGCGCTCCGGCGGCACCGCGTTCCCGTGGAAGACGTTCCAGGTGCGGACGAGCAGCGGCATGCGACGTAGCCTACGAGGTCGTGCGCGTGCTCCTCGCCGATCCCCCCGCCTTCACGCCGAGCTACGACCACGAGCTCGCGGCGGCGCTCGCGCGCGCGGGCGCCGAGGTCGAGCTCGTCAGCTCCCGCTTCCGCTTCGGCGCCGTCCCGACCCCGGAGGGCTACGTGCGCAGCGAGCCCTTCTACCCGCTCTCGTCGCGCCTCTTCGGCCGCTCGCGACTGCGCCTGCCGCTGAAGGCCGCGGAGCATCCGTTCGGCCTGCTCGCGCTGCGGCGCCGCCACGCCGACGTGCTGCATCGTCCAGTGGCTCGCCGCACCCGAGCTCGACGCGCGCCTCCTCCGCCCCCACCTCCCCTCCGTCTTCACCGCGCACGACCTGCTGCCGCGCCGCACCGCCGGTCGCGCCGGACTCTGGCGGCGGCTGCTCGCGCGCTTCGACCGGGTCGTGGTGCACAGCGAGAGCGGGAAGGAGGTGCTGGCCGCCGTCGGCGTCGAGCCGGAGAAGCTCCGCGTCATTCCCCACCCCGTCTTCCCGAGTGGGGCCGCCCGGCGAGACGACGGGCGGACGGTGCTCGCCTTCGGCATGATCCGCCCCTACAAGGGGCTCGGCGACGCGATCGACGCCGTGCGCCGCGCCGGACGCGCGCGCTTGCTCGTCGCCGGCGACCCGCTGGAGCCGATCGAGCCGTACCGCGCCGCCGCCCGCGGGCTCGAGACGGAGTGGCGGCTGGGCTACCTCGCCCCGGACGAGGTCGACGCCGCCTTCGCCGAGGCGACGGTCGCCGTCTTCCCCTACCGGCCTGAGCTCGACCAGAGCGGAGCACTCCTGCGCGCGCTCGGCGCCGGCGTGCCGGCCGTCGCCTACGACGTGGGAGGGATCGCCGAGCCGGTACGCCGCTTCGGGGCCGGACGGGTCGTCGCCCCGGGCGACGTCGAGGCGCTCGGAGCCGCGATCCACGAGCTGCTCGAGGACGCCGACGCTCTCGCCGAGGCGCGCGCCGGCGCGCTGCGCGCACGCGGGGAACTGACCTGGGACGCCTCGGCCGCGGCGCACCTGGCCGTCTACGAGGAGATCGCGTGAGCTTCCGCCGCGCCCGCTTCGCCGAGGTGATCGCGCGTCAGCTCGACCTCTTCGCGGAGGACGAGGCGGAGCTGATCGCGGACTGCCGCGAGAGGGAGCGAGCCTACGACCGCTCGGGCCGCGACCGGGCCGAGGAGGCGTACGGCGACTACATGGACGCGGTCGAGACCGCGACCGAGGCGCTCGCGGAGATGCGCGACCGCTTCGGGGAGACGCTCGCCGAGGCGGCGGCCGAGGCGTACGAGGACGAGTTCAACCGGGCCGTGCGCAGACGCTGGCCGGCGTTCGGGCTGGAGATCGAGAACCGGTGAGGCGGGTCGACGAGCTGCGAGCGGAAGGGCTGATGGCGCGGCTCGAGGACTACGCGCTGCTCGGGGACCTGCAGACCGCGGCGCTCGTCGAGCGCGGCGGCTCGATCGATTGGCTCTGCTTCCCGCGTTTCGACTCGGGCGCGTGCTTCGCCGCCCTGCTCGGCGGCCCCGAGAACGGCCGCTGGCTGCTGGCCCCGGTCGACGGCGGCACGACCTCGCGCCGCTACCTCCACGACACGCTCGTGCTCGAGACGACCTGGAAGACGGACACCGGGGTCGCGCGCGTCCTCGACTTCATGCCGCCGCGCGGGCGGGCACCCGACATCGTGCGGATCGTCGAAGGGGTCGAGGGCCGGGTGCGGATGCGCTCCGAGCTGACCATCCGCTTCGACTACGGCCACGTCGTGCCCTGGGTGCGCCGCATCGACGACACCCGCGTCGCGATCGCCGGCCCGGACGCGCTGTGCCTGCGCACGCCGGCCGAGACCCGGGGCGAGGAGATGCAGACGGTGTCGGAGGTCGCCGTCGACGAGGGCGAGCGCGTCCCCTTCGTGCTGACGTGGTACCCGTCGCACGAGCCGGTGCCGGCGGCGATCGACCCCGAGCTGGCGCTCGCCGAGACCGAGAGCTTCTGGCGCGAGTGGAGCGAGGGCTGCACCGCGGCGCTCCCGCCGGAGTGGGCCGACCTGCTCCGCCGCTCGCTGATCGTCCTCAAGGCGCTGACGTACGAGCCGACCGGCGGCATCGTGGCCGCGCCGACGACGTCGCTCCCGGAGTGGATCGGCGGGGTGCGCAACTGGGACTACCGCTTCTGCTGGCTGCGCGACGCGACCCTGACCCTGCTCGCCCTCCTCCACGGCGGCCATACCGAGGAGGCGACGGCGTGGCGGCACTGGCTCCTGCGCGCGGTCGCGGGCGACCCCGCCGACGTCCAGATCATGTACGGCGTCGCGGGCGAGCGGCGGCTGGCCGAGTTCGAGCTGCCGTGGCTCGACGGCTACGAGGGCTCGCGCCCTGTGCGGGTCGGCAACGCGGCGAGCGAGCAGGTGCAGCTCGACGTCTACGGCGAGGTGATGGACGCGCTCTACCAGGCGCGCACGCTGGGTCTCGCCTTCGAGCCCGCCGCCTGGCAGATCCAGATCGCGCTGCTCGAGCACCTCGAGGACGCCTGGCGGCTGGCCGACGAGGGGATCTGGGAGATCCGCGGCGAGCGGCGCCACTTCGTCCACTCCAAGGTGATGGCGTGGGTCGCGTTCGACCGCGCCGCGCGAACGGTCGAGACACAGCCGCTCGACGGGCCGGCCGAGCGCTGGCGCAGGATCAGGGACGAGATCAAGGCCGAGGTGTGCGCGCAGGGCTTCGACGAGAAGCTGGGCTCGTTCGTCCAGTCGTACGGATCGAACGAGCTCGACGCGAGCCTCCTCCTGCTGCCGCTCGTCGGCTTCCTGCCCGCCTCCGACCCGCGCATCCGGGGCACGGTCGAGGCGGTCGAGCGAGAGCTGCTCCACGACGGCTTCGTGCTCCGCTATCGCACCAGCGAGGCCGGCGTGGACGGGCTCCCGCCCGGCGAAGGCGTCTTTCTGCCCTGCTCCTTCTGGCTCGCCGACTGCTACGAGCTGCTCGGCCGACACGACGACGCGCACTCGCTGTTCGAGCGGCTGCTCGGGCTCGCGAACGACGTCGGCCTGCTCGCGGAGGAGTACGACCCCGTCGCCGGCCGGCTGCTCGGGAACTTCCCGCAGGCGTTCACCCACCTCGCGCTCGTCAACACCGCCTTCAACGTCACCCCGCACCTGCCCTCGACGATGCCCCACCGGCACGCCGGCTAGCGTTCCTCGCGCCCGCGCCCCGGCCGCCCGTTCATGCCCTCCTCATCCGGCGTGCCTAGCGTGGACGCGGATGACGGACCGGGTCGCCGACGGGGGGCGCGCGCTCCCGCCCCGCAGGCGCCGGGTGCGGGTTCGCTGGGTGCTGGCGGCGGGCCTCTTGCTGCTGCTCTCGCCGGCGGTCTACTCGTACACGGCGACGATGATCCGGCCCTCGAGCCTGCCGCTGTACGTGCGCAGCGTCGAATGGCTCCGGACGCACCACGGCAACTGGCTCGTCGACGAGGTCGAGCACGTGTACTACAGCCTCAAGGCTCCCAAGCGGGGCGGCCCGCAGCTGAAGAGCCTGCCGACCGTCGGGCTCGTGTCGCCGCTCCCGCGGGCGGCAGGGGCGAGCCCCCGGACGCCTGCGCCGGCCCACGCCGCCGCCTCGCCGCCGCGGATCGCACCGGTGTTCACGCATCCTCTCCCGGGCGAGGGCGCCTGGAAGCGGACCGGGCCGCTCGTGGACGGGCGTCCGCCGGTTCTCGTCACGACCTTCCGCAGTGAGCTCGCCTACCCGCGCATCGTCGCCTACGTGGCCTGGTTCGACCACACGCGAAGCGCGCTCGCCTTCTACCCGGGGCGCTACGAGCCGCCGAGCGCCGCCGTGCGCGGGCCGATGTCGGTGCCCTACGGCCAGCGCTGGCGTCTGCTCGCCACGTTCAACAGCGGCTTCATCTACATCGACGGCCACAACGGCTCGGCGGTGAACGGCCAGACCGACGAGCCGCTGACGGACGGCCTGGCGACGCTGGTCGGCTACCGCGACGGCCGCGTCGACATCGTCACCTGGCACGGCGGCCCGAACCCCGGTCGCAAGTACGCGTTCGTGCGTCAGAGCCTGCCGCTGATCATCCGCAACGGGAAGCTGAGCCCGGCGCTGAACGACAGCACGCAGTGGGGCTTCACCCTCGGGAACGCCGTTCGCGTCTGGCGCACGGGCGTCGGCGTCGACGCGCACGGCAATCTGATCTACGCCGCCGCCGACTACCAGACGGTGACCACGCTCGCGCAGATCCTCCAGCATGCAGGCGCCGTGCGGGCGATGGAGTTCGACATCAACCCGGAGTGGCCCAGCCTGATCACCTACCGGCACCAGCACGGGCTCGTCCCGACCAAGGTCGTCCCGAACCCGATGCAGGCCGCGACCCGCTACCTCGTCCCGGACGACCGCGACTTCTTCGCCGTCTACCGGCGGCTGCCGGGGCCGGTCACCGTGCCGTTCAAGTAGCCGACCCCGCTAGCGGTGCCCGAAGTGGTGAGCCCGCGGCAGGGACTCGTGGACGTCGCCGCCGCCGGTGAGCTCGCGCGCGAGCGATCCGAGCGAGGCGAGCTCGTCGACGAGGACGTTGCGGTTGCGGTCGGCGTGCTCGTAGCGGCCGCGCACGAGCAGCAGCGGCTCGCCGCGGACGACGGCCCGGAAGCGCTCGTAGGTCGGCGGCGGCACGATCAGGTTGACCTGCGCGAACTCGTCCTCGAGCAGCATGAAGACGACGCCGTTCGCGGTCGCCGGCCGCTGACGCGCGACGACGAGCCCGGCGAACTGCACGTCGGCACGGTGCGGCCGCTCGAGCAGCTCCTCGCTCGAGAGCGTCCCCGGGGGCAGGTGCGGGCGCAGCAGCTCGAGCGGGTGGACGCCGACCGAGAGGCTCGTCGTCCGGTAGTCGGCGAGCATCCGCTCCCAGGCCGTCGGCTCCGGCAGGTCGGGCGTCGCGACGGTCGGCTCGAGCGGGAGCGCGAGCTGCTTCGCCTCCCCCTGCTCCCGGGCACCGTCTGCGGCCGTGGCACGAGCCCGAGCTGCCAGAGCAGCTCGCGGCGAGCGAGGCCGAAGCAGTCGCAGGCGCCCGACTCGACGAGCGCGCGCAGCTCGTCGCCGGACAGCGACGTCCGCTGTGCGAGCTCCCGGATCGAGCGGTACGGCCGGTTCGCGACGACGGCCTCGGCGTCGTCCGCCCCCACGCCCTGCACGTACTCGAGCCCGATCCGGACGGCTCCCGCGGCCGGCCCCGTCGAGCCGACGCCGGCGCCGTCCTCGATCGTGCAGCGGACCTCGCTCAGGTTCACGTGCGGCGGCCGCGTCTCCACCCCGCGCCGCTGGCCGTCGCGCACGAGCGTCGCGGGCGGGTAGAAGCCCATCGGCTGCGCGTTCAGGAGCGCGGCGAGGAACTCCGCGCCGTAGTGGTGCCGCAGCCAGGCGGACTGGTAGGCCAGGAGGCCGAACGCGGCCGAGTGCGACTTCGGGAAGCCGAAGCCGGAGAACGCGACGAGCTTGTCGTAGATCGCGTCGGCGGTCGCCTCGTCGACGTTCTTGCCGAGCGCCCCCGCGATGAAGCGGTCGCGGTACGCCTCGAGCGCGGCAAGGCTGCGCTTGCGGCTCATCGCGCGCCGCAGCCCCTCCGCCTCGCCGACGGTGAAGCCGGCGAGGTGGATCGCGACGTCGAGCACCTGGTCCTGGAAGACGACGACGCCGAGCGTCTCCCGCAGCGGCTCGCGCAGGAGCGGGTGGTCGGCGGGCGGCTCGTAGCCCGGGTCCTCGCGGAGCCTCTGCCGCCGCTCGATGTACGGGTGCACCGCCTTGCCCTGGATCGGCCCGGGCCGGACGAGCGCCACCTGGATCGTGATGTCGTCGAGGTTCTCCGGCCGGGTGCGCAGGATCGTCTGCATCTGCGCGCGGCTCTCGATCTGGAAGCAGCCCACCGTGTCGGCGCGCTGGATCTCCGCGAAGACGTCGGGGTCGTCGAGCGGGACGCGCGAGAGGTCGACCCGCTCGCCGCGGATGCTCGCGACCAGGTCGACGCACTCCTCGACCGCGGAGAGCATCCCGAGCCCGAGCAGGTCGATCTTGAGAAAGCCCGCGTCGGAGCAGGAGTCCTTGTCCCACTGGCACATCTGCCGACCCGCCATCGCCGCCGGCTGCACCGGCACGAGCTCGACGAGCGGCCGGGTCGAGATCACCATCCCGCCCGGGTGCTGCGAGATGTGGCGCGGCAGTCCGGCGATCTCGCTGCAGAGAGCCCCGAAGGCGCGCCAGCGCGGCGAGCCGAGCTTCGTCGCCGCGTCCGGGAGCGCCGCGATCTCGTCTCCGACCCGCTGCGCGTTCCAGCCGTCGGTGAGCCGGGCGAGCCGCTCGAGGTCGGCGTACGGGAGCCCGAGCGCCTTGCCGACGTCGCGGATCGCACCGCGCGAGCGGTAGGTGGCGAAGCTGGCGACGAGAGCCGCGTGCTCGGCGCCGTAGCGCTCGACGACGCGGACGATCAGCTTCTCGCGGATGTCGCGCGGGAAGTCGAGGTCGATGTCCGGCACCGATGCGAGCTCGCGGTTGAGGAAGCGCCCGAGCGAGAGGTTCGCCGCGACCGGGTCGACGTGCGAGAGCCCGGTCAGGTAGCAGACGAGCGAGCCGACGGAGGAGCCGCGGCCGCGGCCGGGCGGCAGGACGTGGCGCATCGAGCCGGCCCCGCGCACCTCGAGCGCGACCTCGCGCGCAAGCTCGAGCACCTCCCAGTGGAGGAGGAAGAACCCCGCGAGCCCGAGCTCGTCGATCAGGGCGAGCTCCTCGTCGAGCCGCGCCCGAACCCTGCCAAGTGACACAGTGTTACTTGGCCCGGCGTAGCGCTCCGCGAAGGCGCGCTCGCAGACGCGGCGGAGCTGGACGCCCGCCGGCTCGGCGCCGCCGGAGAAGTCGGGGTAGCGGTAGCCGAGCTCCTGGGTCAGGTCGAAGCGGAGCCGCTCGGCCAGCTCGCCGGTGCGGAGGACGGCGTCGCGGTCGCCGGGGAAGCGGTCGAGCATCTCCTCGGGCGAGCGCAGCACCGCCTCGTGGTTGCCGCGCCGCTCGCGCTCGCAGCCGTCGAGCGAGGTACGGCAGCGGACGGCGACGAGCACGTCCTGGAGCGCGGCGCGGCGGCGGTCGTGCGCGTGCACGTCGCCGGTCGCGACGGTGGCCACGCGCAGGGTCTCGGCCAGGTCGCGCAGGGCGGCGTTCCGGCGCGCGTCGCCGCGCTCGAACGGCCGCTGCAGCTCGACGAAGAAGCGGTCGCGCCCGAACGCCGCCGCGAGCCGCGCAGCGGCGCTCGGGTCGCGAACCGCGAGCCCGGCGCGCGCGCAGCCGGAGAGGCAGACGAGCCCCTCGTTCAGCTCCTCGAGCTGCGCCCGCTCGAGGCGCGGCGGCACCGGCTCCCGCCCCTCCTTCGGGCGCGTCCCCGCATGTGCGGCGGTCAGCAGGCGGCAGAGGTTCGCGTAGCCGCGCGGCGACTCCACCAGCAGCGTGACGTGGGCGCCTCCGGCCAGGGTGACCTCCGCGCCGGTGATCGCGCGGACGCCGAGGTGCTTCGCCGCGTGCGCGAACTCGAGCGAGCCGTAGACGCCGTCGTGGTCGGTGAGCGCGAGCGCCTCGTAGCCGAGCTCGGCCGCCCGGGCCGCCAGCTCCTCCGGCTGGGAGGCGCCGTCGAGGAACGAGTACGCGGAGTGCGCGTGCAGCTCGACGTACGTCATGATCTCCGCTCGTGGACGCGTACTTCGCAGGGCCGGACGAGGGCGAGATCGTCGAGCGGGAGCACCGCCGCCTCCGCCTGCTCGGAGAGCTGCCGCACCTGGAGGTGGTCGACTCGATCTTCGAGCCCGGCTGGGAGGGTGTCGCCCCCCACCGCCACGACGATCACACCGACTCGTTCTACGTGCTCGAGGGCGAGGTCGAGTTCCTCGTCGCCGGCGAGTGGCGCCGCGGCGGCCCCGGGACCTACGTCTCCGTCCCGCCCGGCGTCGAGCACGGGTTCCGCAGCACCGGCGAGAGCCGGATCCGCGTGCTCAACGTCCACGCACCGAACGTCGGCTTCAACGAGTCGCTGCGGAACCGGTAGCGCCACGCCCGGAGTCTAGGCGAACAGATGTTCGTGTGCATCGGCGCTGCGCCGATGGGAGCCGCGCACCGAAGCACGACGCCGCAGGCATGGGACGCGAGCTGCGTCGCGACGACGGCCGCGTCGTCCCGGTGGACGTCAGCGCGCCCGGGGCACGTACACGAACGTGACGCCGCCACGAGAGACGTTGCGCCGCTTGTCGAAGCCGTAGCGGACGCCGCCCGGCTCGTTGTACTCGACGACGTCGAAGCGCCCGTTCGACCGCACGCGCGTGACGAGTGCGACGTGGCCGAATCGCTTCCACCACGGCCACACCGCCACCGCGCCCCGCCGCGGCGCGAATCCGGTCGCGATGCCGGCCGAGCGCGCGACGAGCGCCCAGCGCCGCGCGTCCATCTCCCCGGGCAGGAACCAGTCGGTGCTGTAGCCGTTGCGGACGAGCGCCCAGGCGACGTACGACGTGCAGTTGCACACGTCCATCCCCCAGCGGTCGGCGACGTCGCGCGAGCCCGCCCGCGGGCAGTCGTCCGCATACGGGTAGCCGCCGATCACGAGCGGGACGCGCGCGGTCGCCGCGCCCGGAGTCGCGAGCGCGAGCAGCGTGCCGACGAGGGCCGCGCGGCGCATCCGGTCGGGAACCGTACTACGGGTGGTGCACGAGCGACCAGAGCAGCTGCCCGTTCGTTCCGAGCGGGACGTAGTCCATGCCGTCGGGCGTGTTGAGGAAGTTCGGGCCGGTACCGGGCTTCGCACGGTGGCCGTACTGCCAGACGATCTTCCGCGTCTTGAAGTCGACGATCACGATCCGGTGGTTGTAATCGTCGTTGATCACGACGTCCCCGTTCGGGAGCATCGCCGCGAGGGACGGGTGGTCGAGCGCGCCCCAGCCGCTCGCCGGGCCGTAGCGCCAGAGCACCGTGCCGTGCCGGTCCATGACGATCGCGGCGCCCGGGTTCGCGTAGTCGGCCAGCAGGATCCGCCCACCCGAGAGCGGCTGCGGGTCGGAGGGATAGCTGACCGGCGCCTGCACGGACCAGCGCAGCTTCCCGCTCTTCGAGATGTCGTCGACCCAGGAGCCCTGGATCTCGGAGACGAGGACGCCGCCGTCGGCGAGCGGCGTGTCGCCGTTGACGGCGCCGAAGCTGCGCGGCGGGTCGTGGCTGCAGACGCCCGTGGTCCCGAGCTGGCGCACGATCGTCCGCTTCCGGATGAAGAGGATGCGGCAGTTGTAGGCGTCGGCGACGGTCAGCGTCCCGTCGGGCAGGACGTACGCGTCGTCGGGCGTGTTCAGGAGCCCGGGCCCGCTGCCCCTGACGCCCGGCGTCCCGTAGAGGTGGGTGACCCGGTGCGTCGCGATGTCGATCGAGAGGATGGTGTGGTTCTCCTCCTCGTTCGACACGATCGCCTTGCCGCCGGGCTCGACGAACGTGTCGTCGTCGAAGACGAGCGTCCGCCCCAGCGTGCGGTCGCGGGCGGTCGGGAAGCGCCAGAGGATGCGGCGGTGTGCGTCGACGACCAGCATCCGGTTGTTGCCGCGGTCGGCGATCAAGAGCGCGCCGGGCAGCGGTGCGGCGATCCGCGCGGGCCGGACGGGAGCCGGCCGGCTCGACTGCACCGTCGACGACGCCGCGCGTGTCCGCGCGCTCGCGGGCTGGGGAGAGCCGCCGTGGTGCACGACGGCGCCGACGACCGCGAGCGCGGCGACCGCGGCGACGGCGAACAGGGGTCTCCCAACTCGCCGCCTGGGCGGCGGTCGACGCGGCCGTGTCACGTCGGCGACGGTACCTGCTGTCGGGTGAGGATCCCGTGAGTCAACCGCAGGCGGACGGCTCAGTCGAGCTCGGCCAGCCCCGCCGCCGGGGTCGACGCCTCCGCATGGAGTCGGCGCGGGATGCGACCGGCGTGCCGTGCGGCGTACCCGGCCTCGACCGCGCCGCGCATCGCCCCCGCCATCGCCGCCGGGTCCTCCGCGCGCGAGACCGAGCTGGCGAGCAGGACGCCGTCGCAGCCGAGCTCCATCGCGAGCGCCGCGTCCGAGGCCGTGCCGATACCGGCGTCGAGGATCACCGGCACCCCGGCCCGCTCGACGATCAGGCTCAGGTTGTGCGGGTTGTCGATCCCCCGCCCGGAGCCGATCGGGGAGCCGAGGGGCATCACGGCGGCGCAGCCGGCGGCCTCGAGCCGCCGCGCGAGGATCGGGTCGTCGCTCGCGTAGGGGAGGACGGTGAAGCCGTCCGCCACGAGCGTCTCCGCGGCCTGGACGAGCTCGACCGGCTCGGGATGGAGCGTCCGGTCGTCGCCGATCACCTCGAGCTTGATCCAGTCGGTGTCGAACGCCGCGCGCGCGAGGTGCGCGGTGCGGACGGCCTCGCGCGCCGTGTAGCAGCCGGCGGTGTTCGGGAGTGCGAAGAGGCCGAGCCGCTCGATGATGCCGAGCGGCGAGTCCGGCCCGGCCAGTGGATCGACCCGGCGAAGCGCGACGGTCGCGATCTCCGCGCCCGATGCGACGAGCGCCGCCTCCATCTCGGCGAGGTTGCGGAAGCCGCCCGTGCCCATGATCAGCCGCGACGCCCACGCGCGGCCGCCGAGCTCGAAGCCGCCGCTCATCCGCCCGCCACCGCCCGCAACACCTCGACCTGCTGCCCGTCGCCGAGCCCCGCCGCCTCCCAGTCGCTGTTCGGCACGACCTCGCCGTCGACGGCGACCGCGACGCCGCGCCCCGGCGCCGCGCCCAGCGAGCGGACGACGTCGGCCACCGTCGTCCCGTCCGGCAGGTCACGCTCCTCGCCGTTCACCCGTACCTTCAACGAACTGCCGCCCGCGCCTCGGGGGCGAAGGGAACGGCGAGCGGCGGCGGCGCCTCGCCGCTCACCAGGGCCGCCACGGCGTCGGCCGTGATCGGCGCGAGGAGGATCCCGTTTCGGTAGTGGCCGACCGCGACGAGGAGACCGCGGTCACCCCACTCGCCGACGATCGGGTCGCCGTTCGGCGTGGCCGGCCGCAGGCCCGCGCTCGCCTCCACGAGCTCGAGCTCCGCGATCTCCGGAAGCGCTCGATACGCCTCGCGCAGCAGCTCGTGCACGCCGCCTGCGGTGACGCGCGCGTCGAACCCGCGCTCCTCGACCGTCGCGCCGAGCACCACCTCGCCGCTTCGACGGGTGACGACGTAGATGCGCTCGGTGTGGACGATCCGCTCCGCGGGGAGCGCAGCCGGCTCGGCGCGCAGGCGAACGACCTGGCCCACGACGGGCCGGATCGGCACCGGCTCCTCCCCGAGCGCGCACGCCGACGACCAGGCGCCTGCGGCGAGCAGCACCCGCCGGCCGCGCACCTCGCCGCCGCCGGCGGTGGCGACGCCGCAGAGGCGACCGCTCTCGAGGACGCCGCCCGTCACCTCGCTCGCGCCACGCACCTCGCCGCCGCGGGCACGGATCGCCGCCACGAGCGCCGGGACGAGCCGGCGGGGGTCGACGTGCCCTTCGCCCGGAACGTGCAGCCCGCCCGCGCAGGCGGGAGCGAGGCCGGGCTCGAGGCGGCGGCACTCGCCCGGCGCGAGCCAGGTGGCGTGCGAGCCGAGCCGTCGGTGGAGGTCGAGCTCGCGCTGCACGACGGCGACCTCGTCGCGGTCGAGCGCGACGAGCAGCGTGCCGCAGCGCTCGTAGCCGACGTCGTGACCGGTCTCCTCCTCGAGCTCGCGAACGAACTCGGGATAGAGCTCCGCCGAGCGATGCGCGAGCGCGACGAACGACTCCCGGCCGGGCTCCGTGTCGGTGTCGGGGGCGAGGATCCCCGCTGCCTTGCACGACGCGCCGGCGCCGGGCTCGCCCCGGTCGAGCACGCAGATGCGCAGGCCGCGCTGCGCCGCCCTCCATGCGCACGCGAGGCCGATCGCGCCGGCACCGACGACCACCAGGTCGAACCGCTCCTCCATGTTCCCGCACCTCCCTTCGCCGGCATGACCCGGATCAGGTCCTGACGGTCGGCGGCGCCTCGTGCCGCCCTCTCAGCCCGAGTCGCCGGGCTCCCGTTCGGCGCCGATCCTAGCGGCGGCGCGGCCGCGTAGGCTGTCGCGGATGCACGTCCGCACGGCAGCCACTCCCCGGCGATGACGGGCGACGAGCGCCGCGAGCGGCTCGCCCGCTCGCGCCTGTACCTCGTGATGGAGGCTCGGCCGACCGGGCGTGACCCCGGGCCGCTCCTCGACGCGGCGCTGCGCGGCGGCGTCGACGTCGTGCAGCTGCGCGAGAAGGGGCTGGGCGACGACGACCTCGTCCGCGCAGCCGCGCCGTTCCGCGTCGCATGCGCCGCGCACGGCGCGCTCTTCATCCTCAATGACCGCCCCGATCTCGCCGAGCGCTGCGGCGCCGACGGTGTTCACGTCGGCCAGGGCGACTCGCCGGCAGCGGAGGCACGGCGACTCGTCGGGCCCGAGCGGCTCGTCGGCGTCTCGACGCACTCGCGCGAGCAGATGCTCGCCGCGACGGAGGCCGACTACGTCGGCGTCGGCACGATCTTCGCCACCCCGACGAAGCCGGAGAACGGCGCCGCCGGCCTCGAGCTCGTCCGGGTCGCCGCTGCGACGCTGCGGATCCCCTGGTTCGCGATCGGCGGGATCGAGCGGCAGCACGTCGAGGAGCTGGCAGCTGCGGGCGCCCGGGGGGTCGCCGTGGTGCGCGCGATCCGGGACGCGGACGACCCGGAGGACGCGGCACGGGGGTTGCGGCAGCCGTTCACGCGCCCCGCTGCGTGAACCAGCCGCCGCCTGCGCCGTCGTGGAAGACGACGGTGTTCTCGCCGGTCTCGAGCACGACCTCGAAGTAGCGGCGGACGACCGGCTCCTCCGTCCACCAGCGGTCGACGACGCGCCACTCCTCGCGCACGAGCGTGACCGGCTGATGGTTGACCTGCCACGGCGTCCCGTCGACGCTCTGCTCGACGCGCGCCGCGAGCGGGGCGTTTAGTCGTCCCGCGGCACGAGCAGCGCGCGCGACTCGGGGATGCGCGACCACGGTGCGACCTCCACGACGGTGCAGACGGAGCCGGATCCGGTGCTGGCGCGCACCTGGCGCAGCCCCTCCCGCAGGCGGCGGCGGTCCTCGGCGCCGGCGGCGAGCAGCTCGAGCTGCTGCCCGGACGGCTCGGTCAGCTCGACGAGCTCGACGCGCAGCTCGAGCACCGGCGCGGGCAGGTCGGCGAGCCGGGGCGCGAGCGCGACCCGGATCCGGTCGGGGTCGCCGGTCGGCTCGCGCAGCGTGAGCGTGCGCCGCCAGGAGCCGCCGCCGACGAGCCGGGCGGCGAGGGCGACCTTGCGGACGAACCGGTCGCGCCGCTCCGGCCGCGCGAGCACGGTCTCGACGAGCGCACCGAGCGCGCGACGCAGCGTCAGCTCGTTGCCGACCGCCTCCGGGAACTCGAGCGACTCCGCCACCTCGACGGGCGGGCGGCGGCCGCGCACCCGCGCGGCCGCCCCGCCTCTCGCCAGGCCCCAGGCGCGCCTGCCGTCCGGCCCCAATCGTTCGGCGACGGCGCCACCCGGGAGCCCGGCAAGCTGTCCCAGCTTCCGGACTCCGAGCGCTTCCAGCTCCTCGTAGCGCTGCCGCTCGAGCGGCAGCAGCGTCAGCGGCAGCGGAGCGAGGAACTGCGGCAGCTCCTCCTCGCGCACGACGACGACCTGCCCCGGCCGAGCGACGGATGCGGCTGCGAGCGCGGCGAAGCGCCGCTCCGCCGCCCCGATCCGGGCGTCCAGCTCGGAGCCGACCGCGCCGAGCGCACGCCGCAGCGCCGGCTCGAGCCCGCCGTAGAGCCGTTCCACCCCGCGCGTCTCGAAGTACGCGACCCCGGGCGCCGTCGGCTCGACCGCGAAGCCGGCGTCCTCGAGCGCGCGCACGACCTCCTCCCAGGCGAGCTCGGCGCCGGCGGGGTCGGGCTCGACGAGCGCCAGCTGCGGGCAGGTGGCGAGCGCCTCCCCCAGCCGCATTCCCGGCCGCACCCCGAGCACCTCGGCGGCGGAGGTCACGGGCCCGACCAGCGGCTCCCCCTGCGGCTCGGGAGCAAGCGCCGCCGGACGCAGCGCGAGCGACGGCGCCCTCCGCAGCGCCACCTTCAGCTCGAGCCCTGGGATGGTGAGACAGGCGATCACGGGAACGTACGTTCTACACGAACACACGTTCTCCTGTCAAGACGCCCCCACCCGCCGCGCGAGATGTGTCGATCAGGTCGGCCGTCACGTCGTCGATCGCGAACGAGACGTCCGCCGATCGGATCGTGATCCCGCGCCGTCGTGGATCATAACCTGGCAGCCAGCGAACGAAAGGATCGCCGTGGACTACAAGCTCGAGCTCGTCCTCCTGCCGGTCGCGGACGTCGACCGCGCCAAGGCCTTCTACACGGAACGGCTCGGCTTCCGGCTCGACGTCGACCACCGGGCCGGCGACGCGTTCCGCGTCGTGCAGCTGACGCCGCCCGGCTCCGCCTGCTCGGTGACGGTCGGCGTCGGGCTCCTCGACACGCCGCCGGGCTCCGTCCGCGGCCTCCATCTCGTCGTCGCCGACATCGTGGCCGCGCGGGAGGAGCTGGCCGCCCGCGGCGCCGAGGTGAGCGAGATCCGCCACATGTCTCCGGAGGGCTGGCAGCCCGGCGTCGATCCCGCGCGCACCGACTACGCCTCGTTCGCCGACCTCGCCGACCCCGACGGCAACACCTGGGTGCTGCAGGAGCGCGGCTTCAGCGCGACGTGAAGCCGAGGATCAGCTCCGCCGTCTCGAGCGGGACGTCGAGCTGGGGGCAGTGGCCGACGCCTTCGAGGACGACCCAGTCGGCCTGCGGGAGCCACCGCTCCCGGTAGCGAACCGCCGCCTCCGGCCACGGCAGGATCCGGTCCTCCGTCCCCCAGACGATCCGCACCGGGCACTCGATCCGCTCCGCGTCGAGGCTCCAGCCATGACGCAACGAGCTCTCGAGCAACGGCTCGACCTCGCACGCCGCGACGCCGCGGATCTGGTGGGCGAGCAGGTCGGCCGGGATGTGCTCGTAGCGGACGGCCGTGTACTCGGTCGCACGGCGTCTGCCCGCCTTCGTCGCGACGATCGCGTCGGCGACCGGCGCAGCCGTTCGGACGAGGTCGGCGAGCGTCCGGAAGTGCCGGACGAGGCCGAGCTCGAACGGTCCGCCGTCCTCGGCCCAGCCGCCGCCGGGAGCGAGCGCGACCACCGACTCCGCTCGGCCGCGGGCGGCGAGCCGGAGCGCGAGATGACCTCCGAGCGAGTTGCCGGCGAGATGCGCGGTCGCGAAGCCGGCCTCGTCGAGCACCCGTTCGAGCGCGTCGACGGCCGACTCCACCGACGCGGTCCGCGCGGAGCAGCGGGCCGCCCGCGTGGCCGGGCAGGGTCGGGCGCGAGCACGTCGTGGCGCCGCTCGAGCGCGGGCAGCACGAGCTCCCAGGTGCGCCAGGTGTCGGTGAAGCCGTGGATGCAGACGAGCGGCGGGCCGGAGCCGCCGCGATGCGACGGGCTGAATCCGGGATCGGCTACTTGAGCGTCTTCAGGTACGCGACGAGCGCCTTGACCTGGCTGTCGGAGATGATCCCGCCCCAGTGCGGCATGCTCACGATCGGCGCCTTGCCGATCACGCTGCCGCTGCGGATGATGTCGGAGATCGCCTTGTCGGTCGGGAAGTCGTGGCGGAAGCCCTGGCCGGCGAGCGGCGGGATCGACTTGTCGGGCGAGAGCGGATTCGGCACGCCGCCGAGCCCGTTCGGGCCGTGGCAGTTGATGCAGCCGTAGCGGACGTAGAGCACCGAGCCCTCGACGGCCGGGCCCTGCCCCTGCGGAATCGCCGGCGGGGTCGCGGTCGGCACCTTCGGCAGGCCCGCCCGCAGATAGGCGATCAGCTCGGAGACCTGCGTCGTCGAGATGACCTCGCCCCAGACGGGCATGTACGGCTTCGTCGGGTTGGCCGACTCGCCGAGGCCGTGGTCGATGATCGAGCGCAGCTTCTGTGCGTCGAGCGACTTGGCGATGCTCGTCAGCGCGGGGACGTCCGGGGAGACGCCGCCGCGGCCCTGCTCGCCGTGGCACTGCGCGCAGGCGAACTGGACGAAGATGTGCCCTCCGGCGGCCACCTGCGGGTCGAGGGAGGCAGTCGCAGCGGCGGTCGTGGCGGCGGCCGCCTTGCTCCCCGATCGGGACGACTGGCCCTGCGAGTGGCCGATCACCCAGCCCGCGGCGCCCGCCGCGAATGCGAGCCCGATCGCGACGAGCACGAGCGCGGCTTCGGCGGCGGCGACGGACAGCTTCGGCCTGCGAGGCATTGGTGCAGCATCTCGTTCTCGACGGCCGGGATCAAGGGGGATGTGTCGCGAAGGCCGATCCGCGCGCGCCCTGATTCACCGCCTCCGGAGATGCGGTAAGCCCTGCGGCATGAGCCGCGTCGTCGTCCTCGGCGCCGGAGTCTCCGGGCACACCGCCGCGGCGTTCGCGCGCACCTGGCTCGGACGCGAGCACGACGTCACGGTCGTCTCGCCGCGCGAGCTCTACAACTGGATCCCCTCGAACATCTGGGTCGGGGTCGGCCTGATGAAGCCGCAGCAGGTCACCTTCCCGCTGCGGCCGGTCTACGAACGGCACGGGATCGGGTTCGTGCAGGCCGCCGCCCGCGAGATCCGCCCCGAGGGGGACGCGCGGCGACCCGACGCCGTATGTCGTCACCGACGCCGGCGAGCGCGTCCCGTACGACTTCCTCGTCAACGCGACCGGGCCGCGGCTCCGTTTCGACCGCACCGAGGGCCTCGGGCCGGACGGGCACAGCCTCTCGGTCTGCACCGCCGAGCACGCGGCGCAGGCGTCAGCCGCGCTCGACGAGGCGGTCGAGCGGATGCGGCGCGGCGATCGGCAGCGCTTCCTCGTCGGGACCGGTCACGGCGCCTGCACGTGCGAGGGCGCCGCCTTCGAGTACGTCGTCAACCTCGAGTTCGAGCTCCGCGCCCGCAAGGTGCGGGAGCTCGCGGACATCACGTGGATCACGAACGAGTACGAGCTGGGCGACTTCGGGATGGGTGGGATGCAGCTCCGCCGCGGCGGCTACGTCACACCGAGCAGCATCTTCACGGCGTCGCTCTTCGCCGAGCGCGGCATCGACTGGATCACCCGCGCCCACGTCCGCACGGTCGAGCCCGGGCGGGTCGAGTACGAGACGATCGACGGGGTCGAGGGCGAGCAGGCGTTCGACTTCGCGATGCTGCTGCCGCCGTTCTCCGGTGCCGGCATGCAGGCCTTCGACCGCGACGGCGCCGACATCACCGAGCGGCTCTTCCTCCCGAACGAGTTCATGCGCGTCGACGCCGACTACACGCCGAAGCCGTACGAGGAATGGCGAGCCGCCGACTGGCCCCGCACCTACCAGTCGCCGGCCTACCCGAACCTCTTCGCCGCCGGAATCGCGTTCGCGCCGCCGCACGCGATCTCGCGGCCGCACACGACGCCGAGCGGCGCGCCCGTGGCGCCGGCGCCGCCGCGCACCGGCATGCCCTCGGCGATGATCGGCAAGGCCGTCGCGCGCAGCATCGCGGACATGATCGGCGGCGAGGAGCGGGCCGACGCACACGGCGTCGATGGCGGAGATGGGCGCCGCCTGCGTCGCGTCGGCGGGGGCGAGCCCGTTCACCGGCACCGCCGCCTCGATGACCGTCTTCCCGATCGTCCCCGACTACGAGCGCTACCCCGAGACCGGGCGCGACCAGCGCCGCACCTTCGGCGAGATCGGGCTCGCCGGGCACTGGATCAAGATCCTGCTCCACCACCTGTTCCTGCACAAGGCGCGCCTCCGCCCCGGGTGGCGCCTGATCCCCGAGTGAGCGTGGACGAGAAGCTCCCCTACGTGACGAAGCCGACGGGCCGCACCGTCTTCATGCGGACGTTCCTGCCCTGGCAGCTGTGGCGGTTCGCGGCGATCAACCTGAAGATGATCGGGATCATCCGCCGCAGCCACCGCGGCCACGCCTCCCGCCGGTAGGGGCCGGCCTCCGCCCGCGTCCAGCTCGGCCGCCTGCCGGCCGGGCACGCGATCCGCCGCCAGCGGAGTCATCGGCGACAATCGCGACTTGATGGAGCGGGTGCGGATCGACAAGTGGCTGTGGGCGGCGCGCTTCGCGAAGACGCGCGGCGCCGCGACCGAACTCGTGCTCGCCGGGCACGTGCACGTCGGCGGCGAGCGCGTGAAGCCGGCGAAGGAGGTGCGGCCGGGCGACACGGTCGAGGTCAGGCTCGGGACGACTCGGCGCACCGTCGTCGTGACCGGAATCGCCGAGCGGCGCGGCTCGGCGAGCGCGGCGGCGGAGCTCTACGAGGAGACGCCCGAGTCGGCGGCCGCGCGGGAGCAGCAGCGCCTCGAGCGCAGGCTGGCGCGACCGCTCGGCTCCGACCTCGGGACGCGTCCGACGAAGCAGGACAGGCGCCGTCTCGACGCCCTCCGCCGCGGCGAGCGGAGGCGGCGCGGCGGATGAGCGCCTGGGTCGCGCTTCTGCGCGCAGTCAACCTCGGCGCCCGCAACAAGGTGCCGATGGCCGACCTGCGCGCGCTGCTCGAGCAGGCGGGCCACGCATCGGTGCGCACCTACATCGCGAGCGGCAACGTCCTCTTCGAGACGCGGAGTCGCAGCCGGGCGAAGGTCGCCGCAGAGCTCGAGGCGCTCGTCGCGGAGGCGTTCGGCGTCGCGACGACCGCCATCCTGCGCACCCCCGACGAGCTCGCCGCCGTCGTCGCCGGCCACCCGTTCGGGGACGACACCTCGCAGACGCACGTCTCCTTCCTGGCGGCGGCGCCCGACGCGGCGGCGGTCGCGCGCCTGACCGACGCCGACCACGGTCCCGACCGGGCCGCGCTCGCCGGCGCCCACGTCTACCTCCAGTTCCCGCACGGTGTCCAGGGGTCGCGCCTGAGCGCCGGCACGCTCGAGCAGCTGCTCCGGGTGCCGGGCACGGTCCGCAACTGGCGTACCGTCGCGAAGCTCGCCGAGCTCGCCCGCTGACAGGCCTTCACAGCGGGCCGATCGAGGCGTAGGGTCGCCGCACTTCGACAGGGAGGTGTCCATGGCACTCGCACGTGTCGTGTCGTTCGAGGGCGTCAGCGCCGAGCGGATGGCCGAGATGAGCCGGGAGATGGAGCAGGGCGGGCGGCCCGAGGGCGTCCCGGCGACCGAGCTCCTGATGCTGCACGACCCCGGGACGGAGACGGCCCTCGCGATCCTCTTGTTCGACACCGAGGAGGACTACGCACAGGGACATGCGGCGCTCGACGCGATGCCCGCCGGCGAGACGCCGGGCCGGCGAGGCGCGGTGACGAAGTACGAGGTCGCGGCGCGGATGACCGGCTGAACGGGACCACGAAAAAGCCGAGCCGGTTGCGCCTTCGTCCACCCAACCAACCAACCTGACCGGGCCGAGGCCCTGTCTGATCGCTTGGCGGGGCTTCAACCTCCAGTGCCCCGTGCTCGGCAAGAGGGAAGCTACGCGCGCGGCCCGAGCCGTGCAAGAGAGGCTCCGGGAAAGAGTCCGCTCTTTGCGGACTTTTCGTCAGGAGAACGTCACGATCGGCCCCCGGGCCCGGCGGGTGCCCGCGCGACAGGCGGCGCGTTCGGCCGCGGTGGAGAGACGCGGGCAGCCCGCACGGGCGAAGCGGCCGTCGGTGACCAGCTGGAGGGTCAGCCCGAACCAGGAGACGCAACCGCTGCGCGCCGCCGCGGGAAAGCGCCGGCAGGCCGCGAGCAGGGCGCGCTGCTGCGCGGGACGGCCGGTGGTCGCCTGGACGCCCACGCCGCGGAGGCAGTTCACGGCGTCCGGGGCGGGAAGCGTGCCGCAGAGGCGCGTCTGCTCGAGCGGAGGGAGCTGCAGCTCCAGCGACGCGCCGGCGATGCAGCCGCTCCGCTGCACCCCGGCGAGCCCGCGGCAGGTGCGTTCCAGGTCGGCGGCGCTCGCGATCTCGGGCGCCGGGGCCTGCTCGATGAAATAGCGGTACCAGCAGCCGAGGGCCCAGCGCGCGTACTGCGGCTCGCTGCAGAGCTTCCGTGCCGAGCGAACCGGGTGGAGCGGCGAGCTCGTGTCGTCTGCCCCGCGGAGCGAGATCCAGTAGTCGTGGAACGCGCCCTGGGTGCAGTCGGGCGCGTAGGCGGCGCCGAGCCGGGCGCAGGCGCGGACCGCGAGCCAGAGGGTCTCGTGGTAGCCGCGCATCAGCGCGTGGCCGAGGCTGTGCACGCAGGTGTAGGAGCGGTAGCGCGTCGGCAGCGCGGCGCACGTCTTCAGGGCGCTGCGCCCGCCGGTCGGGATGATCTGCGGGCCGAGGTAGATCACGAGCCCCATCCCGAAGCCGGCGGAGCAGCCCGGGTCGTTCGACCTCGGGACGACGTCCTGCAGCCGCTCGAGCGTCAGATGGTGCTCTGCCCCCCAGCGCCGCCCGACGGCGTGCATCAGCAGATGGCAGCGCCCGTAGAGGTCGGTGCCCGCCGCCCTGGCGCGCCGGTCGATCTTGGGGAGCTCGGTCGCGGGGTCGCCCGAGCGGTCGATGTCCGCGAGCAGCAGCCGGATGTAGCACTGGTCGCGCGCCTCGTCGAGGTGGATGCCCGTGCACTGCCAGAGCCAGGGCCTGTGGGCCGCCTGCGTCGTCGCCGGGCCGCCGCCGCTCGAGCCGCACGCGGCGCAGAGGAGCACGATCGCCGCGAGTGCGAGCGCGACCCGGAGCATCCTCGCCACGGGAGCACGATAGCGGCCCCCCGGCGGACGGTCACTCCCCCCGGAGGAGCGCAACCTCGGCCGCCGGGCCTACGCGCCGGACGAAGCGCGGCACGGCGTCGAGCACGCTCTCGCGGGCGCACCACTCGATGTCGGCCTCCATCCCGCGGCGGCGGAGGTTCGGCGGCGCTGCGACTCGCGCCGAGGCCGTCGAGCGGGCCGTCGAAGCTCTCGGCGAGGCGGATCGCCGCCTGGGCCGAGTCCTGCGGATCTCCGCCGAGCGCCCGGGCGATCCTGCCGGCGCAGTACGCGTCGTCGAGCGCGAGCTCGCCGAGCACGCCGGCGCAGAGCACCGCGACGTCCTCCCCGCCTGCGCGTGCCGCGGCCGCGACGGCCTCGAGGTTCAGCAGCGACCCGACGTAGACGCGCTCGAAGCGCTCGGCCGCCGAGACGAGCAGCCGTGTCCCGTTCGTCGTGGTCAGGATCAGCGTCGACGTCGCGGGCTCACCCGCCAGCTCGCGCGGGGAGTTGCCGAAGTCGAAGCCCTCGATGTGCTCGAGCCGCCGCTCGCCCGCGAGCGTCGCGGGGCCCTCCATCCCGGCGAGCGCCCACGCCTCGTCGATCTCCGCGCAGCAGAGGACGCGCTCGTACCCCGCGGCGAGCGCCTGCGTCATCGTCGAGGTCGCACGGAGGACGTCGACGACGATGCCCAGCGGAGCAGGGGTCTGCTCGCCCGGCGTGAAGGCCACGTGGACACGCATCGCGAGGGCTACGCTAGTCCGAATGTCGACCACGGAGACGAGGTACTGCTACCGCCACCCCGACCGGCCCACCGGCCTGTCGTGCTCGGAGTGCGGTCGCCCGATCTGCACCGACTGCATGACGGCGGCGCCGGTCGGTCTGCGCTGCCCCGACCACGCGGGCGGCCGGAGCCGTGTCGCCGGAGCGATCGCGAAGCCGGCGCTCGATCGCGCGGGCCGAGCGACGGATCGGCGCAACGCCTGCGCTCGTGACCAAGGTGCTGATCGCGGTCAACGTCGGCATCTATCTCGTCACGGTCGTCCAGGGCGCCGGGCTGAACAGCCCCGGCGGCAGCCTCTACGTGAAGGTGGATCCTCTATGGCCCCTGGGTCGTCCACGGAGGCTGGTATCGACTCGTGACCGCGATGTTCCTGCACGGCTTCCTGCTCCACATCGCGTTCAACATGCTCGCGCTCTGGTGGATCGGCGCCCCGGTCGAGGAGTACCTCGGCCGCGGCCGCTTCATCGGGCTCTACTTCGTCTCCGGCCTCGCCGGCTCGGCCGGAGCACTGCTCCAGGCGCCGACGACGCCGGTCGTGGGCGCCTCGGGAGCGATCTTCGGGATCCTGGGTGCGATGCTGATCCTCGAGTACCAGGCGACGGGCAGCCTCGCCGGACAGGCGATGACGTGGATCGTGATCAACCTCGTCATCTCCTTCACGTTCTCGAATGTCTCCTGGGGCGGCCACGTCGGCGGCCTCGTGGGCGGGATCCTCGTCACGCTCGCGTACGCGGGCTTCGGGCGCGGCCACGCCGCCTACGGCCGGCTCGGCCCGACCGGCGCCCTCGGCCTCGTGGTGGTCGCGGGCGCGAGCCTCGCCCTCGCGTACTGGAAGGTTCGCGGCTACGCGTAGCGAAAGCGGTTCCCCGTGTGGCACGACCTCGCGCACATGGGGATCTCGCCCGGCGAGAAGGCGGCGCGGACGGTCGCGGTCTACGGCGGTCTGGTCGTCCTGCTGCACCTCGCCGGCAAGCGGCAGCTCGCCCAGCTGAACTCGTTCGACCTCGTCGTCCTGCTCCTGCTCTCGAACGTCGTCCAGAACGCGGTGATCGGCAACGACAACTCCCTCGCCGGCGGGCTGCTCGGGGCGCTGATCCTGCTCGCCGTCGACGTCGTCCTCGTGCGCGGCGCGTTCATGAGCGCGCGCTTCGGGAAGACGCTCCAGGGCGGTCCGACGACGCTCTATGCCGACGGCCGCGTCGACCAGCGCGCGCTGCGGCGGATGGCGATCACGCGCGAGGAGCTCGTCGCGGGGCTGCGCCGCCAGGGGCTCGAGCTGGGCGACGTCGAGCGGGTCGTCCTGGAGCCCGAGGGTGCGCTGAACGCGACGCCGCTGCCGCGGCCGGGGATCGCGGACGTCCTGCGCAAGCTCGACGCGATCGAGCGGCGGCTCACGGCGTGACGCGCGGTGCCGCTGGCGTACGAGCGGCTCGCGCCGGAGGAGGCGCTGCGCCGCTCGCGGGAGTTCCTCGCGCGCATGCAGACGCGCCGCTCGGTGCGGGTGTTCTCGCCGGAGCCGGTGGCGCGCGAGCTGATCGAGAACGCGATCCGCGCCGCGGGAACGGCGCCGTCGGGCGCGCACCAGCAGCCGTGGAGCTTCGTCGTCGTGGCCGACCCGGAGCTGAAGGCGCGGATCCGCGAGGCGGCCGAGCGGGAGGAGCGGGAGTTCTACGAGCGGCGCGCGACGCCGGAGTGGCTCGCGGCGCTCCAGCCGATCGGAACCGACGCGATCAAGACGCACATCACCGACGCCCCGTACACGATCGTCGTCTTCGAGCAGGCATGGCGGCACGGGCCCGGCGGGCGCAGGGTGAAGCACTACTACGTCCGCGAGTCGGTCGGGATCGCGGTCGGGTTCCTGCTCGCCGCGATCCACGCCGCCGGGCTCTGCGCGCTCACGCACACGCCCTCGCCGATGGGCTTCCTGCGCGAGCTGCTCGGCCGGCCCGCGAACGAGCGGCCGTTCGTCCTGATCCCGGTCGGCCTCCCGGCCGAGGACGCGACGGTGCCCGACCTCGCGCGCAAGCCGCTCGACGAGATCTCGTCTGCTCTAACAGAACTCCATCCCACCCTTCCGAATCGGTCGGCCGTCTAGCTCTCGCCTCTCGACCGCGTGCGGAGGATCGTCGTCGAGGAAGTCGGCGCGCGCCACCAGCCGCCCCCCGGTCAGCCACGACAGGCGGGTCAGCTGCCGCAGCTGGACGTGGGCCGCGTCCGGGTCGTCCGCCGCGTGCTCGGTGCGGTAGCCGCGCAGCCAGACCAGCGCCTCGTCGGCGGAGGCGGCGCGGTGGCGTCGCTTCCCGTCGACGAGCAGCTCGTAGCGCGGCAGGATCAGCCTCCCGCCGAGACGTACTGCGCGCGGTGCGCCTCCTTCAGCACCGCCTGCGCGGCGGCGAGCCGCGCGAGCGGGACGCGGTACGGCGAGCAGCTGACGTAGTCGAGCCCGATCCCGTGGCAGAACTCCACCGAGGAGGGCTCGCCGCCGTGCTCGCCGCAGATGCCGAGCTTGATCTCCGGCTTCGTCGAGCGGCCGCGTTCGACGCCGATCCGCATCAGGTCGCCGACACCCTCCTGGTCGAGGACCTCGAACGGGTTCCGCTCGAGCACGCCGTCCTCGAGGTAGAAGGTGAGGAACTTGCCCTCGGCGTCGTCGCGCGACATGCCGAGCGTCGTCTGCGTCAGGTCGTTGGTGCCGAACGAGAAGAAGTCGGCGATCTCGGCGATCTCGTCCGCGCGCAGCGCAGCGCGCGGCAGCTCGATCATCGTGCCGCAGAGGTACTCGATCTCGGGCGCCTCCGCCGCCATGACCTGCTCGGTCAGCTCGCGCAGCCGGCGCAGCTCCTCCCGGAAGCCGACCAGCGGATGCATGATCTCGACGAGCGGCGCGGCGCCCGTGCGCTCCCGCACCGCCTTCGCCGCCCGCGCGATGGCCCGCACCTGCATCTCGTAGATCTCCGGCCACTGGATGCCGAGCCGGCAGCCGCGGGTGCCGAGCATCGGGTTCGACTCGGAGAGCGCCTTGATCCGCGCCCGCATCCGCTCGTCGGTCGCCTCCTCGAGGTCGGGCAGGAACTCGTGCAGCGGCGGGTCGAGCAGCCGGATCGTCACGGGCAGCCCGGCCATCACCTCGAAGATCGCCTCGAAGTCGGACTGCTGGAACGGGAGCAGCCGGTCGAGCGCCGCACGGCGGCCGTGCTCGTCGGAGGCGAGGATCATCTCCTGCACCACCGGCAGCCGGTCCTCGCCGAAGAACATGTGCTCCGTGCGGCAGAGGCCGATGCCCTGGGCGCCGAACTCGCGCGCCTTGGCGGAGTCCTCGACGTTGTCGGCGTTCGCGCGCACCTTGAGGCGGCGCACGGCGTCCGCCCACCCGAGGATCGTCTCGAGGTCCTCGTTGATCTGCGGCGGGACGAGCGCGACCTCGCCCACGATGACGCGGCCGGTGCCGCCGTCGATCGTGATCGTGTCGCCCTCGCGCAGCTCGTGGCCGCCGATCCGGATCGTCCGGGCCGCGGCGTCGATCTCGAGGCCCTCGCAGCCGGCGACGCACGGCTTGCCCATCCCGCGCGCGACGACCGCCGCGTGCGAGGTCATGCCGCCGTGGGCGGTGAGGACGCCCTTCGCCTGGATCATCCCGTGGATGTCGTCCGGGGTCGTCTCCCAGCCGACGAGGATCACGGCCTCCCCGGCCTTGCCGCGCTCCTCCGCCGTGTCGGCGTCGAGCACGATCGCACCGCAGGCGGCGCCGGGCGACGCGTTCAGTCCGCGCGCGGCGACGTCGAACTCGGCCTTCGGGTCGAGCATCGGGTGCAGAAGCTGGTCGAGCGCAGCCGGGTCGATCCGGGCGATCGCCTCCTCCTGGTCGATCAGCCCTTCCGCGTTCATGTCGACGGCGGCCTTGAGGGCGGCGGCCGCGGTGCGCTTCGCCGAGCGCGTCTGCAGGAGATAGAGGTGCCCCTCCTCGACGGTGAACTCGATGTCCTGCATGTCGCGGTAGTGCTGCTCGAGCCGGTGCAGGTTCTCGAGCAGCTGCTCGTAGGCCGCCGGCAGCCGCCCCTGCATCTCCTCGAGCGGCTGCGGCGTGCGGATGCCGGCGACGACGTCCTCGCCCTGGGCGTTGACGAGGTACTCGCCGTAGACGCCCTGCGCGCCGGTGGACGGGTCGCGTGTGAAGCAGACGCCCGTCGCGGACTGCTCGCCCTTGTTGCCGAAGACCATCTGCACGACGTTGACCGCGGTGCCGATCTCGTCGGGAATCGAGTACGTCCGCCGGTAGACCCGGGCGCGCGGGTTCTCCCACGACTGGAAGACGCCGAGCACGGCGCGGCGCAGCTGCTCGCGCGCGTCCTGCGGGAAGCCGGCGCCCGTCTCCTGCTCGTAGATGTGCTTGAAGGTCGCGATCAGCCGCGCGAGGTCGTCGCCGGTCAGGTCGACGTCCTGCTGCACGCCGCACTCGCGCTTCAGGTCGGCGAGCGCCTGCTCGAAGCGGTGACCGTCGATCCCGTCGACGACCTCGCCGTACATCTGGATCAGGCGCCGGTAGGAGTCGCGCGCGAAGCGCTCGTTGCCGGTGGTCCGCGCGAGCCCCTCGACGGCGACGTCGTCGAGACCGAGGTTGAGGATCGTGTCCATCATCCCGGGCATCGAGATCGCCGCGCCGGAGCGGACGGAGACGAGCAGCGGGTCCTCGGTGTCGCCGAAGCGCTTGCCGGCCTTCTCCTCGAGCCGGCCGATGTGCTCCTCGACCTCGGCGTCGAGGCCCTCCACGCCGCCGCCGCTCGCCATGAAGGCGCGGCAGGCGTCCGTCGTGATGGTGAAGCCGGCGGGAACGGGGACGCCGAGCTGCGTCATCTCCGCGAGCCCGACGCCCTTGCCTCCCAGGAGGTTCCGCCCTCCCTCCGCCGGCTCGTCGAAGTCGTAGACGTAGCGTGTCATGAGCGCAGATGTTGTCATACAGCCCACGATGCAACGCCACACAATCGTGGGCATCGGCGGGTTCCCGGACACGCGGATGGTCGAGTACGTACTCGGCTTCGCGCGCGGTCGGCGCCTGCTCGTGGACGGCACGGCGATCCCGGCGTACGACGGGCCGCCGCTCTCGCTGCCCTGCGAGGCGACGCCGTCAGCGGCCCGACCTTCTTCGAGCTCGTGCCGGCGCCCGGCAGGCGGACGCTCGAGGTCGGCTGCGGCGAGGGCCGCGTCTCCCGCGGCCTCGCGGCCCGCGGCCACCTGGTCGTCGGTCTCCACGCCTCCCACGCTGCTCGGGCCGGCGCGGGGGCGAGCACCCGAGGGGAAAGGGCTAGCCGCGGCGGCGGCGCGCGCGGAACTCCGCCAGCCAGGCGACGGCGCGCAGGCCGATCCAGATCGGCGTGAGCAGGACGTAGAAGACGAGGTCCGCAACGACGAGGATCGCCCACCAGAGCGCCCAGTAGCGGAGCGGGATCTTCGGCTTCGCGCGAGAGGCGCTCACGCGTGCGCCTTCTCGTCTCTGCGCTCTGCGACGACGCGCAGCGCGCGGTGCGCGGTCTCCTCGATCGAGAGCTCCGAGATGTCGATCACCGGGCAGCCGAGCCGCCGGTGCAGCTTCTCCGCCTGCTCGAGCTCCTCGTAGATCTCCATCAGCTCGGCGTACTGGCGGTTGCGCGCGCCGCCGCCCATCGTCCGGACGCGCGCGCGGCGGATCTCGACGAGCCGGTTCGGGTCGATCGTCAGCCCGACGACCTTGCGCTGGTCGACGGCGAAGAGCTCCTTCGGCGGCGCGATCCCCTTGACGACCGGGACGTTGGCCGCCTTGTGCCCGAGGTAGCCGAGGTAGATGGAGAGCGGCGTCTTCGACGTCCGCGACACGCCGACGAGGACGATGTCCGCGTCGTGGAGGCCCCGCCCGACGCCGTCGTCGAAGCGCACCGCGAACTCGATCGCCTCCATCCGCTTGAAGTACGCCGAGTTGAGCGGCGGCCGCGAGCCGGGCGTCATCTTCGCGGCCATGCCGGAGACGCGGGCGACGGCGTCGATCGGCTGCCCGAGCAGGTCGCAGTAGTGGAGCTTGGCGCGTCGGCAGAGCGTGCGCATCGCGTCGCGCAGCTCGGGCTTGACGAGCGTGTAGACGACGACGGCCGGGCGACCGCGCATG
Organism: uncultured Actinomycetes bacterium; assembly: GCA_963746895.1. GTDB lineage: Bacteria > Actinomycetota > Thermoleophilia > Gaiellales > Gaiellaceae > Palsa-739. Next base: position 233,999 of record CAVVDI010000009.1, read on the forward strand.
CGGCTCACCGCGAGCTGAAGGTCGTCCTCCGACTCGACGCGAGGGTGCCGGATCTCGACGAACTCCTGCTCGGGGAACTGCGCCTCCAGCGCCTGGACGAGGCGGGCCGCCGTCTCGCCGGTGGCGTCCGACACGACATGCAGCTCGACGGGCGGGTTCGGCACGGCGCCCAGCCTAACCGGGCTCAGCGCGACGCCGCGATCGCCGCGACCCGAGCGCCCGTGAGCTCGACGAGGTCGCGCACCGCGAGCTCGAGCTGGAGCCCGCGGCGGCCCGCGCTGACGAGGACGGCGTCGTGCTGGAGCGCCGAGGAGTCGAGGTACGTCGGGAGCCGGCGCCGCCCGCCGAGCGGGCTGATGCCGCCGGCCACGTACCCGGTCGCGCGTTCGGCGTCGGCCTTCTCGGCGAGCCGAGCCCGTTTGCCGAGCGCGCGCAGGTCGAGCTGCGCGGCGACCGGCACGAGCGCCAGCGCGAGCGCGCCGTCGAGGGAGACGACGAGCGTCTTGAGCACGCGTGCCGGGTCGACGCCGAGCTTCGCGGCGGCCTCGAGCCCGTACGAACCGGCTCCGGCATCGTGCTCGTACGCGTGGAGCGTGAACGCGATCCCGGCCCTCTCGACCACGACGACCGCGCGTGTGCCGGCCATCGCGCGACTCTAGCCCGTTCGGGCGCGGCCCCTCGATACCGTCCCGAACCCCCACCCGCCCGCGGGGACATGAGCGTACGTCCGCGGGTGTGACGCCGGAGTCGAGGCTTGCCGGCGCAAGGCCGGAATCTCGTCCACAGGCCCCGGCGCGCACGGCACCGGCGAGGCGCCTCGGCACCGGTCGCTAACCTCACGCCATGCCGGAGCCCGCCGAGCCGCTCACGATGGACAAGATCGTCTCGCTCTGCCGGCGACGTGGATTCGTGTTCCCCTCGTCGGAGATCTACGGCGGGATCGGCTCGACGTACGACTACGGTCACTACGGCGTCCTCACGAAGAACAACATCCGCCGGCTCTGGCTCAGCGCGATGGTGCAGGAGCGCGACGACATCGTCGCCCTCGACTCCGCCGTCATCCTCAACCCCCGCGTCTGGGAGGCGTCCGGGCACGTCGCCGGCTTCAGCGACCCGCTCATCGACTGCCGCCACTGCAAGCGCCGCTTCCGCGCCGACAGGCTCGAGGACGCGCAGTGCGGCCAGAAGCCGAGCAAGCGCCCGGGCGAGACCTCCGACTGCGACCTCACCGAGCCGCGGCAGTTCAACCTGATGTTCGAGACGCAGGTCGGCGCGATGCAGGACGCCAGCTCGTCCGCCTACCTCCGTCCCGAGACCGCGCAGGGCATCTTCGTCAACTTCAAGAACGTCGCGCAGCTCGCCCGCCGCAAGCCGCCGTTCGGAATCGCGCAGATCGGCAAGTCGTTCCGCAACGAGATCACCCCGGGCAACTTCCTCTTCCGGATGCGCGAGTTCGAGCAGATGGAGATGGAGTTCTTCGTCCCGCCGGACGAGGCGGAGGCCTGGTACCGGTACTGGATCGAGCAGCGCGTCGGCTGGTACCTCGGTCTCGGGCTGCGGCAGAGCAACCTGCGCGTCCGCGAGCACGAGCCCGAGGAGCGCTCGCACTACTCGAGCGGCACGAGCGACCTCGAATACCGCTACCCGATCGGCTGGCAGGAGCTCGAGGGCGTCGCGAACCGCGGCGACTTCGACCTCACCCAGCACAGCGAGGAGTCGGGCACGAAGCTCGAGTGGGTCGGCCCCGACGGCGAGCGGTACACGCCCCACGTCGTCGAGCCCGCGGTGTCGATCGATCGGATCATGCTCGCCTTCCTCTGCGACGCCTACGACGAGGAGGTGGTCGGCGAGCGCGAGCGCACGGTGCTGCGCCTCCACCCGCGGATCGCGCCGGTCACCGCGGCGATCCTGCCGCTGATCCCCCGCGACGAGGGGATGGCGGCCCGGGCCCGCGGCCTCTACGAGGACCTGCGCCGCCACCACGTCGTCGAGCACGACGACAGCGGCCAGATCGGCAGGCGGTACCGCCGCCAGGACGAAATCGGCACCCCATGGGCGTTCACCGTCGACGAGCAGACGCTCAGCCGACGAGACGGTCACCGTTCGCGACCGCGACTCGCTGGAGCAGCAGCGGCTGCCGCTCTCCGGCGTCCGCAGCTGGCTGGACGACGCGCTCGAGCGAGAGTGGCGCTCGCCGAAGGGCGATTGACGCGCGCGGCGGCCCTCACCCTTGCCGCGGTCCTGCTCGCCGCGGGCTGCGGCGGCTCGACCACGGTGACGCGGACGGTCACGGTCACGAGCACGCGGACGGTGACGACGACCGGCACGGGCGCGGGCACGACGACGGACGCGACCGCGGCGGCCGCCTGCTCGAGCGGCGACCTCGGCGGGAGCTTCGCCGTCGTGCGCGGGAGCGCCGGTGCCGGCCACATCAGCTACGAGCTCACGCTCACCAACACGTCGCGGTCCACGTGCTTCGTGTCCGGGATCCCGGACGTCCAGCTGCTCGACGCGTCGGGCTCGCCGCTGCCCACGCACGCTGCCGCCGCACGGCCCGGGCAGGCGCTCGCCGCCCGGATCCTCCTGGCTCCCGGCGACTCCGCCTATGCCCAGGCCCGCTTCTCGCCGGACGTCCCCGGCGTCGGCGAGCAGCAGAGCGGCCCGTGCGAGCACAAGGCGGCGAGTCTCCGCGTCTCCCTGCGAGGCGCAGCCTCGCTCGTCGTGCCGGTGACGCCGCCGACGCCGGTCTGCGAGCAGGGGGCGCTCAGCTTCGAGCTGCTCTCGAGCTCCCCGTGACGCCGCGCTCGAGCAGCCGCTCGCTCGGCCCGAAGCCGAGCTTCGCGTAGAGGCCGTGCATGTCGCGGGTGTGCAGCACCCAGCGGCGACTCGCGAGCGGCTCGGTCTCGACGATCTCGCGCACGAGCTCGAGCCCGAGTCCGCGGCCGCGCCACTCCTCGAGCACGTACACGTCCGCGAGGTAGACGAATCCGGCAGCGTCGCAGTCCACCGCGCGCGCGAAGCCGACCTGACGGCCGCCGCGGTAGAGCCCGACGACCCGCGCGCTCGCGTCGATCAACGCCTCCTGCCGCTCGCGCGTCCGGCCCTTCGCCCAGTACGACTCGCCGCCGAGGTACGCGTGGACGGCGGCGCGGTCGATCCGCGCCGGATCGTCGTCGAGCTCGAAGCCGTCGCCGAGGTCGCGTCTCACGCGGCAAGTCTCGCAGGCGCTCAGGGACGCGTCCGGCGCTGCCGATGCCAGGGCGATGGCGTCGCGGATCGCTCTCGTCCTCGTCCTCTGCTCGCTGGGCGCCGGCGCCGACCTGGCGTCCAAGGCGTCCCTGCACACGGCCGCGTGGGACTTCCACCAGCGCTCGCACCTCTGGTCGGTCGTGGCGCTCGCGCTGTTCGGCGTGCTCCTGCTCTGCGGGCTCGTGCCCTCGCGCCTCGCCTCCGTCGCGGCGGGCGTCGCGGCCGGCGGCGTGCTCGGCAACGTCGTCTCGGCCCGCCTGCACGGCGGGCGCGTGCCGAACCCGCTGACCGTCGGCACGGTCGCGTTCAACCTCGCCGACATGCTCGTCGTCGCCGCGACGCCGGTGCTCACCGTGGCGCTCGTCGTCGTCGCGATCCGCCAGCGGGCGGTCATCGACCGCTACGTGCCACCTCGCCCGTGGGAGCGCAGGTTGCGCCGGCGGCTCGGGCTGTAGGCCTACGCGCTCAGGGTGCGCAGACGGAAACCGCCGTGGAACTCGTACGAGGCCGTGACGACGCGGAGCGCATCGCGGCGGGCGCGCTCGCCGAGCGCGAGCGGAGCGGCGTCGGCGAGCGGGTGGGCGAGCAGCGCCTCGATCCCCGCGATCCCGTCGGCACTGAGCGCCAGCGCCCCGGCACTGCCCGCGCACGCACCGCAGACGGCGCCCCCGGCGCGCGGCGAATAGCCGACGAGCGCCGAGTCCTCCGCCCCGCACTCGGCGCAGCTCGTGAAGTGCGGCAGGTAGCCCGAGAGCCAGAGCAGCTTCAACTGAAACGACAGTCCGAGCGGGTCGAGCGCCGGCCGATCGGCCGTGTGCGGCGCCTCGTCGAGCAGGTCGAGGAACCGGGTCAGCGCGACGAACGCGCGCTCGTTCTCCTCCTGCTCGCTGAAGAGCCGCAGCATCGCCTCGGCGCCGATCAGCCCGACGGAGAGGCGGTAGTAGTCCTCGCGCGCCGCGTGGTGCGCTCGGACGAGCTGCACGCCCGTCACCGTCTCCAGCTCGCCGGAGCCGCGATGGAGGACGAGCTCGGCGTGGGAGAGCGGCTCCAGGCGGGCGCCGAAGCGAGACTTCGTCTTGCGGACGCCCTTGGCGACGGCGCCGACGCGGCCGTGCGCGCGCGTGTAGAGGTGGAGGACTCGGTCGGCTTCGCCGAGCCGGATCGACCGGAGCACGACGGCCTCGGTCGTGTAGGAGCGTCCGGCCATACGGCTCCAGTCTAGAAGCGGGGTCGGGTGGAAAGGCCGGGCGGTGTCTATACGTTTCAAACGGGGATGAGCCGGATTCGGATCTACACGACGCGCTGGTGCGGCTACTGCGTGCGCGCGAAGACCCTCCTCGACTCGAAGGGCATCGAGTACGAGGAGGTGCACCTCGACGACGACCCGGCCTTCCGGCAGACGGTCTACGACCTCGCCGGCGGCTGGACCGTGCCGCAGATCCTGATCGACGAGCAGCCGATCGGCGGCTACACCGAGCTCTGGCGCCTCGACCGCGACGGCCGGCTCGACGAGATGCTCGCCGCCTGAGGCTGGCAGGCCGGGCAGAACCAGGTGCCCCGCCCCGCGACGCGCGTCTTCGCAATCGGCGTCCCGCAGCGCCCGCAGGGCTCGCCTCCGCGCCCGTAGACCCGGAACTCGTCCTGCATCGACCCGGAGCCTCCGTCCGGCAGCGCGTAGTCGCGCAGCGTCGACCCCTGGCGGGCGAGCCCGTGCTCGAGCGCGGCGCGGATGCCGCGATGGAGGCGGCGAATCTCGTCGCGGTCGAGACCTTCCGCCGGACGCAACGGGTTGATCCGCGCGCGCCAGAGCGCCTCGTCGACGTAGATGTTGCCCATCCCGGCGAGCGTCCGCTGGTCGAGCAGGGCGGCCTTGACCGGGGCGCGCCGCTTCTGGAGCAGCTCGCCGAGCCGGGCCGCGGTGAAGAACGCCTCCAGCGGCTCGATGCCGACGCGGGCGTCGAGGTGCGGCTCGGCCTCGCCCGGCTCGAGCAGGAGCCACGTGCCGAAGCGGCGGACGTCGCGGTAGGCGACGTCCGAGCCGTCGTCTAGCCTGACAACAGCGCGCCGGTGTGGATCGTCCTGGAGCATCCCCTCCGGCGCATGGCGAAGGCTCCCCGTCATACGGAGGTGGATCAGGAGAACCCGGCCGCTCTCGAATCCGACAACCAGATACTTGCCGCGGCGCTCCACGGATGCGACGCGCTCGCCCTCGAGCTCCGCCGCCACCTCGGCCGGCTCGTAGGGGCGCACGAGGCGCGAGTCGAGGATCTCGACGCGTTCGAAGCGCCTGCCGCGCAGGGCCGGCTCGAGCTGGCGGCGGACGCTTTCGACCTCGGGCAGCTCGGGCATGCGCCCAGCGTAGTCGGGCCGGCCCGCCCCGCTGCTCAGGCGAGCGTTTCGAGCACGATCGGCCGTGCGACGGGTGCCTCGTCCGCGAACGCGTACGCGGCGAGGACCGCGTCGCACGCCTCGCGCGCCGCCTCTTCGTCGCGGGCGTGGATCTCCGCGAGCGGCTCGCCGCGCGCAACCGAGTCGCCGATCTTCCTGCGGCAGACGACGCCGACCGCATGGTCGACGGGATCGTCCTTGACCCGGCGTCCCGCGCCGAGGTGCAGCGCCGCGAGCCCGACCGGGAGCGCGGAGACGCGTGCGACGTAGCCGTCGCGCGGGGCGGACACCTCGCGCATCAGCGGCGCCTTCGGCAACGCGTCCTCGTCGGGGTCGCCGCCCTGCGCACGGACCCAGCGCTCGTATGCCGCGCTGGCGGAGCCGTCTGCGACTGCCTGTTCTGCGCGCCGCCGCGCTTCGGGGCGGTCGATCCGGAGGTCGGACAGCGCGAGCAGGTGAGCCGACGCATCCAGCACGAGCTCGGCGAAGTCGGGTGGCCCTTCGCCGCGCAGCGTGGCGACGGCCTCGCGCACCTCGAGCGCGTTCCCGACCGCGCGGCCGAGCGGCTGGTCCATGTCGGTGAGCAGGCAGACGACGTCGCGACCGGCGCGGCCGCCGAGGGCGCGCATCATCTCGCCGAGCTCGCGGGCGGCGTCCACCGTCTTCATGAACGCCCCGCCGCCGACCTTGACGTCGAGCACGACGGCGTCGGCGCCGGAGGCGATCTTCTTCGACATGATGCTCGCCGCGATCAGCGAGACGTTGTCGACGGTGGCCGTGACGTCGCGGAGCGCGTAGAGCTTCTTGTCGGCGGGGACGAGATCGGCGGTCTGCCCGACGATCGCGATCCCCAGCTCCCGCACCTGATCGACGAACTGCTCGTTCGTCAGCTCGACGCGGAAGCCGGGGATCGACTCGAGCTTGTCGAGGGTGCCGCCGGTATGCCCGAGCCCGCGACCGCTCATCTTCCCGAACGGGACGCCGCAGGCCGCGACGATCGGGCCGACGGCGAGCGTCGTCTTGTCCCCCACGCCGCCGGTCGAGTGCTTGTCGACGACCCGGCGCCCGAGGCGACCCGCGAGGTCGATCGTCTCGCCGCTGCGAACCATCGCGTCGGTGAGCGCGAACGTCTCGGCCTCCGAGAGCCCGCGGAAGTAGACGGCCATGCAGAACGCCGCCAGCTGGTAGTCGGGCACCTCGCCGCGGGCGTACGCGAGCACGAGGTCGCCGAGCTCCGCTCCGGCGAGCTCGCCGCCGTCGCGCTTGCGCTGGATCAGCTCGGCCGGCCGGATCATCGTCTCGGCGACGAACACGCACGAAGAGCGGGTGACGACGAACGGCTCGGGAAGGTCGCCGGGCAGCCGCCCGGAAAGGAGCGTGATCGACGCGTCGACGTACTCCTGCGCGGCGGCTCGGTCGGGGAAACGAACCGTCCCGGACGCGTCCCGCCGCTCGACCGTCCGGAAGTGGCGCCGCAGCTGCTCCTCGCCGTTCTCGAGCGAGAACGACTGGAGCAGCGGTCCCGCGCCGAGGGCGTCGCGCAGCTCGTACATCGCCCGCTCGCCGTTCGTGGCGGCGACCAGGCGGCCGCCCGGACGGAGCACTCGCGCCAGCTCGGAGAGCGCGGCGTCGACCTCCTCGACGTGAAAGAGCATCCAGGCGGCGAGCGCCGAGTCGAACGACCCATCCGCGAAGGGCAGATTGCGGACGTCGCCGACGACGGCCTCGATCCCGCGCGCACGGGTGAGCTCGACCATCCGCTCCGACTGGTCGAGGCCGAGGACGACCGCACCGGACACCTCCGCCATGCGCTGCGCGATGTTGCCGCGCCCGCACCCGGCGTCGAGCACGCGACGCGGTCGCACCTCGGCGACGGCGGTGACGCACATCTCGACCGCATCCGGCCCTTCCGCCCAGCGAAAGACCGATGCACGCGCCTCGAGCCGCTCCTCGCTCGCGTACTCGCCGCGGACGAGCCCGTGGTCGGTGAGCCCGTTCACGGCGTGACGACGGGCTGCCCGGGGATGCCGCGCGACGGCGCCTTCCCGTTCAGCCAGGCGTTCACGGTCGCGCCGACGTCGGCGAACTCGCCCTGATGGATGCGGCCGGCCGCGTTGTGTCCCTCGACGTACGCGAGAAACATCGCGTGCTCCCGGGAGTGGTCGGTCGACGGGGTCGTCGGATCGCAGCCATGGTCGGAGGTGACGACGAGCAGGTCGCCCGGCCGCAGGGCGTCGAGGAGATCGGGGAGGCGCCGATCGAAGTCCTGCAGGCAGCGGTGGAAGTTCACCGGGTCGTTGCGGTGCCCCCAGAGCGAGTCGGTCTCGACGAGATTGACGAAGACGAACCCCTCGTCGAGCTCCCGCAGCAGCCGCTCCGTCTGCTGGATGCCGTCGATGTTCGACTTCGTCGGGAACGACTCGTCGATGTCGCAGCCCGCGAAGATGTCGCCGATCTTGCCGACGCCGTAGACCTTCGTCCCGGCCTCGCGCAGCAGCGTCAGGTAGTTGGGCCGGCGGGGCTCGAGCGAGAAGTCGTGCCGGTCCGGCGTCCGCGTGTAGTTGCCGGGCTCACCGACGAAGGGCCTCGCGATCACGCGCCCGACGGCGTGCTTGCCGGTGAGGATCTCGCGCGCCGCGCGACACGCCTCGTACAGCTCCTCGAGCGGGACGATCTCCTCGTGCGCGGCGATCTGGAACACCGAGTCGGCCGACGTGTAGACGATCCACTTGCCCGTCTTCCGGTGCTCCTCGCCGAGCTCCTGGATGATCTCCGTCCCGGACGCCGGCCGGTTGCCGAGCACGCCGCGCCCGGTGCGGTGCATGAACGGGTCGATCACGTCGTGCGGGAACCCGTGCGGGTAGGTCGGGAACGCCTGCGCCGTGACGACGCCCATCAGCTCCCAGTGGCCGGTCGTCGTGTCCTTCCCCTTCGAGCGCTCGACGAGCCGTCCCGCCACCGCGGGCGCCCCGGGCTGCGGGGGGCAGCCCTCGAGCGGCTCGACGTTGCCGAGACCGAGCGCCTCCATGCTCGGGAGGTCGAGCCCTCCGACTGCTCGCGCGACGTTGCCGAGCGTGTCCGAGCCCTCGTCGCCGTACGTGGCGGCGTCCGGCAGCGCGCCGGCACCGACCGCATCGAGCACGATGACGCACGCGCGGGGCATGCGGCTATTCTAGGCGGCGATGTCGAACGCCCTCGGACTGCTCGCTTTCGTGCTCTACATCACCGTCATCGTCGGCGTGGCGGCCGCCATCACGTGGCTCGTCGTGCGGCTGTCGCCGCCGAAGAAGCCCGACACGACGAAGTCGTAGCGCCGCGCCGGCTCAGGCCGCGGTCAGCCGCGGGACGTCCTCGAGCGGCGTGAACTCGAGGCCGTGCGCCTCGGCCACCGCCGCGTAGGTGATCTTGCCGTCGACGACGTTCACGCCGCGCGCGAGGGCCGCGTCGCGCGCGACCGCCTCGGCGAGCCCGTGGTCGGCGATCTCCTCGACATACGGCAGCGTCGCGTTCGTGAGCGCCTTCGTCGAGGTGATCGGGACGCCGCCGGGCATGTTCGCGACGCAGTAGTGGGTGACGCCGTCCACCTCGTACACGGGGTCGGAGTGGGTGGTCGGGTGGGCGGTCTCGATGCAGCCGCCCTGGTCGATCGCAACGTCCACCAGCACCGAACCGCGCTGCATGAGCCCGAGCATCGCGCGCGTGATCAGCTTCGGCGCGCGCGCGCCCGGGATCAGGACCGCGCCGATCACGACGTCCGCCTGCTCGATCGACTCCTCGACCTGCAGGCTCGACGACATCACGAGGCTGACGCGCCCCGAGAGAACCTCGTCGAGATGGCGCATCCGGTCGAGCGAGCGCTCGAGGATCGTCACCTGCGCGCCGAGCCCGAGCGCGATGATCGCCGCGTTGTAGCCGACGATCCCGCCGCCGAGCACGACGACGCGGCCCGGTGCGACTCCGGGAGTCCCGGCCAGCAGGACGCCGCGACCGCCGAGCGGCTTCTCGAGAAAATGCGCCGCGGCCTGCGGCGCGAGCCTGCCCGCGATCTCGCTCATCGGCGCGAGCAGCGGCAGGCGGCGGTCGTCGGCCTCGACCGTCTCGTAGGCCACCGCGGCGATCCCGCTCGCCATCAGCGCGCGCGTCAGGGGCTCGTCCGCGGCGATGTGCAGGTAGGTGAACAGGACGAGCCCCTCGCGCAGCCGCCCGTACTCGGCCTCGATCGGCTCCTTCACCTTCAGCAGCAGCTCCGAGCCGGCCCACGCCTCGTCGACCGAGACGATCCGCGCACCGGCCCGCTCGTAGTCGGCGTCCGCGAACGCGCTCCCGTCGCCGGCCGCCGTCTCGACGAGCACCTCGTGCCCCTTCTGGACGAGCTCGCGCGCCCCGGCCGGCGTCAGCGCCACCCGGTACTCGTCGGTCTTGACCTCCTTCGCAACGCCGATCCGCAAAGCGCGCAGACCATAGCTTGCCGGGAAGGCGTGACGCTTCCGTATCCGGTCGCCGACGAGTCGGCGCGAACCTGCGACGGACGTGCAACCGGTGCAGCCGGTATCGTCGATCTCGAGGGCGGAGGGACCTGCGGCCCCACCCTGGGTGGGGGTCTGCGACGACAGGGCCGGCCGGCCGTGGCCGTCAGAGACTCGAGTGGAGGTAGAGCAGAAGCCCCGCGAGAGTCTTCGCGTCCTCTATCTCGCCCAGGTGCGAGAGCACCTCGCCGAGCGGCCAGCGGACCAGCTCGATGTCCTCGTCCTCGTCCGGAACCGCGTCGCCGCGGACGACGTTCTCGGCAGCGAAGACGTGCATCCGCTCGCGGCAGAAGCCGGGGGTCGTCCAGAACGCCGCCAGCTGCCGCCACTCGCCGCCGGTGAGGCCGCACTCCTCCCGCAGTTCCCGCCGCGCGGTCGCGAGCGGCTCCTCCCCGGGCTCGGCGGTGCCGGCGGGAAGCTCGACGAGCCGCTTCCGGGCGGGCTCGCGCAGCTGGCGGACGAGCGTCACGCACCCCTCGTCGTCCACGGCGACGATCGCAACCGCGCCGGGATGCTCGACGATCTCCCGCTCGTGACGGCCCCAGCGCTCGATCGTGAGGTCGATCAGCGATCCCTCGTACACGACCCGCGACGCGTCGGGCCGATGGCTCATCCGCCCGCCAGGCGCGCGACGAGCGCCCGCTCGTCCGGGCCGAACCAGGGCGGCTCGCCGGCCGCCGCGTTCTCCGCGGTCCGCTCCGGGCGGCTCGTGGCCGGAACTGCCAGATCGACCCGCTCGTCCGAGAGCACCCACTTGAGCAGCGCCTGCGGCCAGGTCTCGACGCCGAACGCCCGCAGCGGCTCGAGCTCTTCCGCCCGTGGCTGCAGGCGTGCGAGCCGGCCGCCGCCGAGGGGGCGCATCACGATCACCGCAAGACCGAGCCCGGCCGCCAGCGGCAGCAGCTCGTGCTCCGCCTCGCGCTCGCACGGGTTGTACGGGAGCTGGACGCAGTCGAAGCGGCCCGTCCGCAGGGCCACGGCCATCTCCGGGAAGGCGCTCGGCTCGAAGTGCGTCACGCCGAGTCGATCGACCCTCCCCTCCTCCCGCTCCCGCTCGAGCCACGCGAGCTGCTCGCGCCAGGCGGCGAGGTTGTGCACCTGCTCGACCTCGACCCGGCCGAACCACTCCCGCTGGCGCCGGTACTGCTCGCGACCTTCGTCGACCGACTCGCTCCAGATCTTCGTCGCGACGATCGCCTCGTCGCGACGGCCCGCGAGCGCCTCCCCGAGCGAGGCCTCCGCCCCTCGGTACATCGGCGACGAGTCGAAGACACGCGTCCCGGCGTCGAGTGCCGCGGAGACGACCTCACCGGCGAGCGCGGCGTCCCGCTCGAACGTGTTCCAGGTTCCGAGCCCGACGACCGGCCCCAGGCGCCGCTCCTCCACGCCTGGAGGCTACCTCCGGCGAGCAGCGGAGCGGTCAGCCGCAGCGGCGCGGATAGGTCAGCTCCGCAGGCGTCGCCTGCGGGTACGGCGCCCGGCCGGGGAATGAGACCCGCACGCGCGCGTAGACGGGGACGCCGTGACAGACCCGGCGACCAGACGCGACCAGCACGGCCCGATAGGTATGGAAGTGCCCGGCCGCGCAGAACGGCTTGCAGTCGTTCGCGTAGGCGATGCCGTTCGCGCGCGCGGTCGGCTTCCCCCAGCCGCTCCAGTGGAGCTTCCGCACGCCGAAGTTCCCGTCGCCGCACGCCAGCACCACCGACGCCGGCCGCACCTGCGGCTTCCCGAGGCAGTCCGGCAACGCATGGGGCGACGCAAGCGCCACCCACGCGAGGAAGAGCCCGAGGATCACGCGACCGCCTCCTCGACGAGCGCCACCGTCACGTCCACCATTGCCTCCAGGTCGGCCACCGAGATCCGCTCGTCGGGCGTATGGATGTCGGTCATCGCATTCGCCAGGTTCACGCAGCGACGACCGCGCTCGTTGAAGACGTTCGCGTCGGCGCCGCCGCCCGAGAGGCCGTAGGTCACCTCGTGCCCACAGCGTGCGAGCGCGGCCGCGGCGAGCCGGACGGCCTCCTCGTCGCGTCTCAGGCGGTAGCCCGTGTAGCTCTTCCGCAGCGTCGTCTCGACCTCGCATTCGACGGCGGTCGCGGCGAACGAGATCGTGTCGAGCATCTCCTGGACGACCTCGCCGAGCTTCCGCTCGTCGTGGCAGCGCGCCTCCGCCAGGAACGTGCACCACTCGGGGACGATGTTCCCCGCGGTCCCGCCGGAGATCACGCCGACGTTCGCCGTCGTCTCCTCGTCGACCCGTCCCAGCCGCAGGTCGGCGATCGCCTTCGCCGCCGCCTGGATCGCCGAACGCCCCTCCTCCGGGAACATGCCGGAGTGCGAGGCGCGGCCGTGGAAGCGCACCTCCAGCGAGCGCGACCACGGCGCCCCGAGGACGATCTCGCCGATCGGCCCCGCCTGGTCGTAGACGTACCCGATCCGGGCGCGCAGCCGATCGTGGTCGAACGCGCCGGCGCCGACGAGCCCGACCTCCTCCTTCGGCGTGAACACCAGCTCGATCCCCGCGTGCGGCCGGCTCTCTGCGAGCACGCGGCGGACGCCCTCGAGCATCGCCGCCACCGCCGCCTTGTTGTCGGCGCCGAGGATCGTCCCACCGGCGTTCCGGATCACGCCGTCCTCGACGACCGGCCACAGCTCGCCGTCCGGCGGGACCGTGTCGAGGTGGGCGCAGAAGAAGAGCGGCGTCCCCTCGACGGTCGGCTCCAGGCGTGCGTAGACGTTGCCCGCGGTCGATCCGATCCCGGGCCCGCAGCCGTCCTCGTCGGGCTCCAGTCCCAGCCCGCGCAGGTGGCCGAGGACGACGTCGGCGGCGGCGCGCTCCTCGCCCGGAGGGGTCGGCAGCGCCGCCAGCTCGAGGAACAGGTCGACGGCGTCGGACATGCTTCGATCCTACGGGCGGAGGCTAGACCGCCGCGACGCGGTCGCCGGCGCGCTCGGTGGCGCGCTCGAGCGCAGCGCCGACGAACCCGCGGAAGAGCGGCGCCGGCCGCGTCGGCCTCGACTTGAACTCCGGATGGAACTGGCTCGCGACGAACCAGGGATGGTCCGGCAGCTCGACGATCTCCACCAGCCGACCCTCCTGGAAGGTGCCGGAGACGACGAGGCCGGCCTCGACGAGCCGCTCGCGATAGGCGTTGTTGACCTCGTAGCGGTGCCGGTGCCGCTCGTGGATCGTCGGCTCGCCGTACAGGTCGCGCGCCCGCGTCCCCTCGGCGACCTCGACCGCCTGTGCGCCGAGGCGCATGGTGCCGCCGAGATCCTCGATCCCCTTCTGCTCGGGCAGCAGGTCGATCACCGGGAACGGCGTCTCCGGGTCCATCTCGGTCGAGTTCGCCCCCTCGAGCCCGACGACGTGGCGCGCGAACTCGGAGACGGCCACGTGCATGCCGAGGCAGATGCCGAGGTACGGGATCCCGCGCTCGCGTGCGACCCGGCAGGCGAGGATCTTGCCCTCCCAGCCGCGCGAGCCGAAGCCGCCCGGGACGAGCACTCCGTCGACGCCCTCGAGCAGCTCGGCGGTCTCCTCGTAGGACATGTGCTCGGCGTCGACCCAGCGGACGCGGATGCCGCAGCCGTGCCCGAGCCCCGCGTGCTTGAGCGCCTCGTGGACGGAGAGGTAGGCGTCCTGCAGCTTCACGTACTTGCCGACGAGTGCGATCTCGACGACGTCGCGGCGGCGGTCGATCCGCTCGAGCAGCGCATCCCAGTCGGACAGGTCGGGCTCCGACCCGTCGAGGCCGAGCTTCTCGCAGACGAGCCGGTCGAGGCCCTCGTTCCGGAGCACCCGCGGCACCTGGTAGACGTCGGGAACGTCCGGGCACGCGATCACGGCGCCCGGGTCGACGTCGGCGAAGAGGGCGATCTTGTCCCGGATGTCGCGCGAGAGCTCCTCGTGCGAACGGCAGACGACGACGTCGGGATGGATGCCGATGCGGCGCAGCTCGTTCACCGAGTGCTGCGTCGGCTTCGTCTTCAGCTCGCCGGCGGCCTCGATGAACGGGACGAGCGTCACGTGGAGGTACATCACGTTCTCCGGGCCGACCTCGCGCCGGAACTGGCGGATCGCCTCGAGGAACGGCAGCGACTCGATGTCGCCGACGGTGCCGCCGATCTCGGAGATGACGACGTCGGTCCGGCTCGCCTCGGCGGCGCGGCGGATCCGCGCCTTGATCTCGTTCGTGATGTGCGGGATCACCTGCACGGTCGCGCCGAGGAAGTCGCCCTTGCGCTCCTTGCGCAGCACCGTCTCCCAGACCGCGCCCGCGCTGTGGCTCGCGTTGCGGAGGAAGTTCTCGTCGACGAAGCGCTCGTAATGGCCGATGTCGAGGTCGGTCTCGGCGCCGTCCTCGGTCACGAACACCTCGCCGTGCTGGAACGGGCTCATCGTGCCCGGGTCGACGTTCAGGTACGGGTCGAACTTCTGCAGCTGCACGTGCAGCCCCCGGGCCTTCAGCAGCCGCCCGAGCGACGCCGCCACGATGCCCTTCCCCAGCGCGGAGACGACGCCCCCGGTGACGAAGACGTACTTGGGGGCCCGTGAGCTCACGGGATTTCAGGCTAGCAGCGTCGGCGGCCGGACACTACTCCGCCGCCGTCTGGACGAGCGCGTGCAGCCGGTTCAGCGCGCGGTGGGGGAAGGCGCGGCGGAAGCCCGCGAACCAGGGGACGTCGAGGGTCAGCGTCACCGCCGTACGCTGGGCGTCGGTCGCGCGGAGCTCCAGCTCGGCGTCGACCCGGTCGCTCGGGAGCTGGAAGGCGATCCGCTCCAGCGGGGCCACCTCCAGCACGAGCAGCGTCCCGTTCATCTGCGGCTTGCGCAGGTAGCTCGGCTGATTCGGCCCGATGACCTGCCAGCGGGCGCCGGGCGCGAGACCGCGGCGGTCGGGCTGAACGCCGGCGATGCCCGGCCACCAGTCGGCGAGGTTGTACGGCTCGGCGAGGAAGGCCCAGACGTCGGCGAGCGGCGCGAGCAGCGTGCGGCTGGCGGCGTAACGGGGCACTCAGCGGACGCTCGCGAGGAACTCCTGGCCGCCGAGCATCCGCTCCAGCTCCGCTTTCCGTTCCTCGTCGCCGAGCGTCTCGATGCGCGTGTGCGTCGGGTCGCCGGGCACCTTCTCGACCCGGAAGTGGCGGTCGGCGAGCGCCGCGATCTGCGGCAGATGCGTGATCGTGATCACCTGCGCGCGCTCGGAGAGGCGCTTGAGCACGCGCCCGACGGCGTTCGCCGTCTCGCCGCCGATCCCGGCGTCGATCTCGTCGAAGACGAGCGTGTCGCCGCCCGCGACAGCCGCGATCGCGAGCGCGATCCGCGAGAGCTCGCCGCCCGAGGCGGTCTCGGCGACCGGTGCGAACGGCAGGCCCGCGTTCGGGCGCACGAGGAAGACCGCCTCGTCGGCGCCGGTCGCGCCGGGCCCGACACACTCACGCAGCTCGCACACGAACTCGCCGTCGCCCATGCCCACGTCGTGCAGCTCGGACGCGACCGCATCGGCGAAGGCGGGGACGGCTGCGTTCCGCTCGGCCCGGAGCTCCAGCGCGAGCGCGTGGACGCGCTCCTCGGCGGCGGCGAGCGCACGCGCGGCAGCCTCCGCCGGGTCGGCGCCCTCCTCGAGCGCGGCCAGCTCGGCGCGCGCCTCGGCGGAGCGGAGGAGCAGCTCCTCGTACGTCGCGCAGCGGAAGCGGCGCCTCGCCTCGGCGATCCGGTCGAGCTCCGCCTCGAGCTGCTCGAGGCGGCCGGGCTCGGCCTCGAGCGAGGCGAGGAAGGCGTGCAGGTCGGAGACGGTCTCGCGCAGCCGCAGCTCGACGTCGCGCAGCTCGTCGCCGGCGCGCTGGAGCTCCGGCGCCAGCCGCTCGAGCGGCGCCACCGCCCGCTCGGCGACCGCGACGAGACCGCTCGCACCCTCGCCGTCGTCGGGCGCGAGGGCGGCGGCGGCGGCCGCGGCCCCCTCGGCGAGCTCGGCGACATGGCGCAGCCGCTCGCGGTCCCCGCGCAGCCGCTCCTCGTCGTCCGGCTCCATCCCCTGGGTGTCCTCGGCGAGCGCGCGCAGCTCGGCGAGGCGGGCCTCGGCGAGCGCGGCGTCCGCGGCCAGCTCATCGTGGCGGCGGCGTGCCTCGGCGAGCTGCCGCCACGCGGCCCGCGCCTCGGCCCGGCGCTGCAGCTGCTCCTCGCCGCAGAAGCGGTCGAGCACCTCGAGCTGGTACGACGTTCGCGCAAGCCGCCGCTGCTCGAACTGGCCGGACATCGCGACCAGCCGCTCGACCGCCGCGGCGACGTCCTCGCGCGCGGCGGCGCGTCCCCAGGCGTAGGCGCGCGTGCGGCCGTCGGCGAAGACGCGCCGGGAGACGACCAGGGCGTCCTCGTCCTCCGGGCGCAGGTCGGCGAGCTCCTCCAGCTCGCCGGGCAGGTCGAGCTCGGCCTCGACGTAGGCCTCCTCGGCGGCCGGGCCGACGAACGCGTCGCCGCCCTTCCCGCCGAGCAGCAGCCCGACCGCCTGGGCGAGGATCGTCTTGCCGGCGCCGGTCTCTCCCGTGATCGCGTTCAACCCCGGCGCGAGCTCGAGCTCGGCCTCGCGGATCAGGACGAGGTTCTCGATGCGCAGCCGTCGCAGCATCCGCCGATGGTAGTCCGGCGGTCCGACGCTGCCCATTGTCCGCCCCGGCCATGGCCGGGGTCAGACCCCGACATGGCAGACATGGACACGCCGGCGCCGGCTACGGCTGGGCGGTGAACGTCTCGCGGTAGCGCGCGAAGAACGTGGTCTCCGGCAGCGTCGCCAGCAGGCTCCGCTGCTCGCCGAGGCGGATCGCGAGGCGTGCCTCCGGCGGCAGCTCGGCCGCGCGGCGACCGTCCACGAGCACGGCCGCGCCGACGTCGGCCGTGGCGTTGCGAACCGTCACCTCCGCCCCGCGCGGAAGGACGAGCGGGCGCGCGTGCAAGGAGTGCGGCGCGATGAACGTGACCGCCATCGCGTCGAGGCCGCGCACGAGCACGGGGCCTCCGTTCGAGAGGTTGTACGCGGTCGATCCCGCCGGCGTCGAGCAGATCATCCCGTCGCAGGGGACGGCACCGAGGTCCTCGTCGCCGACGGCCCAGTTGAGCTGAACCATCCGGCCGAGGGTCGAGCTCGTGGCGACGACGTCGTTCACCGCGACGTAGGTCTCGCCGTCGAGCCGCGCCTCCAGCGTCGGCTGCTCGAGCACGACGTACTCGCCGGCGAAGACCCGCGCGAGGCCGTCCTCGAGGGCGTCCGGCGTGATCGAGGCGAGAAAGCCGACACGGCCGAAGTTCACGCCGATCACCGCGACCTCCGTCCCGAGCAGCCTCGCCAGCGTGCGCAGGATCGTGCCGTCGCCGCCGAGCGCAACTGCGACTTGCGCCCGCGCCGGGTCGTCGACGATCGCGACGCCCGTACGCTCGGCCACCGCCCGGACGCGCTCGACGGCCTCGCCCACGTCGACGCGGCCGTGCGCGACGATCGCGGCGGACTCAACCGGCCGCGAGTGCCTGCTCGATCCGCTCGTCGAGGTCATCGGGGAGAATCGGGTGGTCGGACTGCACGAGATGGAGCACGAACTCCCGGTTCCCCTTCGGGCCCGGGAGCCCGGAGTCTACGACGCCGGCGACGCTCGCCCCCCATCCGAGCGCCGCCTCGGCGACCTCGCGGACGACGCGGCGGCGCACCTCGAGGTCGCGCACGACGCCGCCCTTGCCCACGTGAGCGCGCCCCGCCTCGAACTGCGGCTTGACGAGAACGAGCGCCTGCCAGCCGGGCGCGGCCAGCCGCAGCGCGGGCGGGAGGGCGGTGCGCACCGAGATGAAGGAGACGTCGCAGACGACGAGCTGCGGCGGGAACGGCAGCTCCGCGAGCGTGCGCGCGTTCGTGCGCTCGAGCACGGTCACCCGCGGATCGTCGCGCAGCCGCGGGTGCAACTGGCCGTAGCCGACGTCGACGGCGATCACGCGCCGGGCGCCACGCTGCAGGAGCACGTCGCTGAAGCCGCCGGTCGAGGCTCCGACATCGAGGCAGTCGAGCCCGGCCGGGTCGACGCCGAGCCGGTCGAGGCCGTTCGCGAGCTTCTCGCCGCCGCGCGAGACGAACGCCGGCCCGCGCTCGACGCGCAGCTCCGCCTCCTCGTCGACCTGCGTGCCCGGCTTGTCGTAGCCGGGCACGAGCCCCGCCATCACGAGCGCCTGCGCCCGCGCACGCGAGTCGGCGAGGCCGCGCTCGACGAGCAGGACGTCGAGACGCTTCTTCATCGGGCGACGCACACGTAGGTGGCGTAGACGCCGCGATGGCCGGACGTCTCGCGAACCTCGAACCCCGCTCGCTCGAGCAGCGGCTCGAGCAGCCACGAGAACGTGCTGTGCTCGGTGCGGACGTGCTCCTCGAGCTCGGCGCGCGTCCAGCCCTCCGTCGCGCTCGCGGCGGCTCCGGCGAGCCACGTCTCGATCCGCTCGTCCGCCTGCGCGGGCTCGAACGAGTAGACGAGGTCGCGCAGGACGAGCACCCCGCCCGGGTCGAGGAGCTGCCGGACGCGGACGAGCGCAATCGCCTTCCAGAAGTCCGGCAGGTGATGGAGGGCGTTGCGCGTGTGGACGAACTGCGCCGGCTCGCCGCGATGCTCGTAGGTCAGGAGGCCGGCCTCGATCGTCTCGACGTTCGCCACCCCGGCCTCGGCTGCGCCCTCGCGCAGGCGGGCGAGCATCGCCGGAGACGAGTCGACGGCGACGACGCGGCCGCAGAACGGCGCCGCGACGAGCGCGAGCAGCCCCGTCCCGGCGCCAAGGTCGACGAGCGTCCCGCCGGGCGCGAGACCGTGTGCGCGAAGAAGCTCGAGCTCGTCGCCCGGGATCGAGGCCGGACTTCGCCTCGTAGGCCGCCACGTAACCCGGGTCGAGGTGCTCGGGGCCGCCGAGCGCGCGCTCGTTCGGGTACCAGGTCGGAGCGGTCATCGCCCGGATCGTGCCATGCAGCGCGTCGTCCCCGGCTCGGACACATCCCGGTCTCCGAGCCGTGACGGCCGCCGGCGAGCCGACGGCGCCTCAGCCGTCCGCCGGGACGGCGCGCTCGACGGCGGTGAACCCGTTCTTCTTGTGCGTCCCGTCGCAGAAGGGCTTGCTCTTCGACCCACCGCAACGGCAGAGCGCGACGCTCTTGCGCCCGCTCACGTCGTACTCGTTGCCGTCCGCGTCCACGACCCGCACAGGCCCCTGGACGATGTACGGCCCGCTCTCCATCGGCCGGATCGTGACCTCGCTCATATGCCCCCCAACCAGGTTGCTCGTCGACGGAAACGCTAGTCGGACCCGGCCTCGCTCCGCCGACCTCGCTCGATCCCCAGGTCCCGCGCCGACGGCGCGTTCACGCCGTGCGGACGGCGAGGGAGTCCACGATCTCCCGCAGGACCGACGTGTCCGCGTCGATCTCGGCCAGCCGTCCGCGCGCGCGCTCGGCCGCCTCGTCCGCGAGGCGGCGGGCGCCGTCGGGCCCGTGCGCCTCGACGAACCCGTCCCCGTCGAGGATGTCGTCGACGATCTGGAAGAGCAGTCCGAGCTCGTCGCCGAACGCCCGCCACGGTCCCTGCGCCGCCTCCGGCACCCCGGCCGCCCAGAGCCCGAGCCCGACCGACGCGGCGAACAGGCAGCCCGTCTTCAGCTTGTGCAGGGTCACCTCGTCGTCGGTGCCGGTGATGTCGAGCCACTGGCCGCCGATCATCCCGAGCGTCGCCTCGGCCAGCTCGCGGGCGATCCGCGTGGTCGGATACGAGGTCGCGAGCCGGAACGCCTCGGCGTGGAGCGCGTCGCCGGCGAGGATGCCGACCGCCTCGCCGAACTGCTTCCACGTCGACGGGTGCCCGCGCCGCTCCTCGTCGTCGTCGAGGGACGGCAGGTCGTCGTGGACGAGCGAGAAGGTGTGGATCAGCTCCAGCGCGAGCGCGGCCGGCAGCGCCGCCTCCGGCGCCGCGCCCGCCGCCTCCGCGGTCGCCAGACAGATCACCGGCCGCACGCGCTTGCCGCCGACCTCGAGCGAGTAGCGCACCGACTCGGCCTGCCCGTGCAGCTGCGGCCACAGCTCGAGGGCCTCGAGCGACTCCTCGGCGAGCGCACGCAGCTCGTCAGGACTGCGCATCGGCCTCGGCCGCCCGCTTCGCCCGGTCGAGCTCCTCCTCGACGGCCTTGGCCAGCTCGGAGAGCTCTGCGAGCAGCTCGAGGGCGCGGTCGGGCGAGCCGCCCTCGCCCTGGGAGAGCTGCTCGAGCTCGCCCCGCGCCGCCTCCAGCCGCGCCAGCAGCTCCTCCGCCCTGCTCAGCGAGTCCTCAGTCGCCACGTTCCTCCTCTCGCACGATCCGTCCGAGAATCCCGTTCACCAGCCTGCCTGCGTCGTCGGACGCATACCGCTTCGCGAGGGTCACCGCCTCGTCGAGCACGACCTCCATCGGCACCTCGCCGGCCTCGAGCTCCTCGAGCGCGACGCGGAGCACGTTGCGCTCGACGGCGCCGAGCCGGTCGGCCGTCCAGTCGTCGGAGACCTCCGTGATCCGCACGTCGAGCTGCTCCGCCCGCGCGGCGACCGACTCCGCCAGGCGCAGCGTGTACTCGTCGCACTCGCCTTCGTAGAGCGAGCCGAGCGGCTGCCCCGTGACGTCCCACTGGAAGAGGATGAACACGGCGGCCCGGCGCGCCTCGCGGCGGCTGACCTGCTTCGGCTGCGGGCTCACCGGTGGAGCTCCTCCACCGAGACGTCCACCGCATCGACCACGACCCCGCACATCGCGGCCAGCGCGTCCGCGACACGCTCCTGCACCGCCCGGGCCGCCTCCGGAAGCACCTGGCCGTACGCGACCGCAAGCTCGAGCTCCGCCCGCGCGTGGCCCGACTCCAGCTCGACCGCGAGCCGACGCCGCCTGTGCAGGCGCACCCCCGGCACCGACTCGGCCGCCTGGGTCACGATCTGCGCCAGCGCCCCCTCGCTCAGCGCGACCGACCCGCCGTCGCCGCCGGAGAGCTCGCGCGTCACGTCGCCGCCAGCGCCGGCAGCCGGCCGCGCGCCTCCTCGAGGAACGACGTCGAGTACTCGCCGCTGCGGAACTCCGCGCTGTCCAGGATCTCGAGCGCGACCTCGCGCGTCGTCGGCACGCCCGCGACCTCGAGCTCGCGCAGCACGCGCCGTGCCCGTTCGATCGCCTTCGCCCGCGTCTCGTCGCGGACGACGACCTTGGCGATCAGCGAGTCGTAGTGCGGCGAGATCACGGTGCCGTCCTCGACGAAGGTGTCGACGCGGACGCCGGGCCCGAGCGGCGCCCGGAAGCGCTCGAGGCGGCCGGGCCTCGGTGCGAAGTCGCGGGCCGGATCCTCGGCGTTGATCCGGATCTCGATCGCGTGGCCCGAGCGCGGCGCCCGGCCCGTCGACGGCAGCGGCTCGCCCGCCGCGACGCGCACCTGCAGCCGGACGAGGTCGAGCTGGGTGACCGCCTCCGTCACGGGGTGCTCGACCTGGAGGCGCGTGTTCAGCTCGATGAACGAGAAGGAGCCGTCCGTCCCGACGAGGAACTCGAAGGTGCCGGCGTTGCGGTAGCCGATGTGCCGGCAGGCTCGCTCGGCCGCCGACTCCATCTCCTCGCGCCCCGACGGGTCGAGCGCGGGCGAGGGCGACTCCTCGATCAGCTTCTGGTGGCGGCGCTGGATCGAGCACTCGCGCTCGCCGCAGGTGAGGACGCCGCCGTGGCCGTCGCAGATCACCTGGACCTCGACGTGGCGGGCCGGCGCGATCGCCTTCTCGACGTAGAGGGTTCCGTCGCCGAACGCCGCGTGCGCCTCGGAGGAGGCTCGCTCGTACGCATCGTGCAGCTCCGCCGGGCCGGCGACGAGCCGCATCCCCCGCCCTCCGCCCCCGGCCGAGGCCTTCAGCAGCACCGGGAAGCCCAGCCGCTCGGCCGCCTCCGCCGCCTCGGCGAGGCTCGCGGCGCCGTCGCTGCCCGGCACGAGCGGGACGCCGGCGGCGCGCATCTCCGCCTTGGCCCGCACCTTGTCGCCCATCCGCTCCATCACGTGCGCGTCGGGGCCGATGAAGACGAGGTCGTTCGCCTCGCACATGCGCACGAACTCCGCGTTCTCGGCGAGGAATCCGTAGCCCGGATGCACGGCCTCGCAGCCGGTCGTGGCGGCGGCGGCGACGACCGAGGGGATGTTGAGGTAGCTCTCGCCGGCCGGCGGCGGGCCGATCCGGACGGCCCGGTCGGCGAGGCGGACGTGGAGCGAGTCGGCGTCGGCGGTCGAGTAGACGGCGACCGCCTCGATCCCGAGCTCGTGCAGGGCCCGGATCACGCGCACGGCGATCTCGCCGCGGTTCGCTACGAGGACGCGGGAGAACACGGCCTCAGACGGCGTCGCGGGGGCGGCCGGCGAGCGGTTCCAGCTCGAAGAGCACCTGACCGAACTCGACCGGGGCGGCGTTCTCGACGGCGACGCGGCGGACGACCGCCTCGAGCTCGGCCTTGACCTCGTTCATCAGCTTCATCGCCTCGAGGATGCAGAGCGTCTGGCCGGCCGCGACGATGTCGCCCTCCTCGACGAACGGCGGCGTGTCCGGCTGCGCGGCGCGGTAGAACGTGCCGACCATCGGCGACTCGACCCGGACGAGGCCGTTCGCCGGCGGCGCGAACGTGGCCTCGACCGGCTCGGGCAGGGCGAGCGGCGCCTCGGTGGCGGTCGCCGCGGGCGTGTCGGGCGTGGAGCGGACGGAGACGCGCATCCCCTCCTCCTCCACGGTCACCTCGCCGATTCCGGAGTCCTGCACGATCTGGACGAGCTCGCGGATCCGCTCGGCGCGGCTCTGCTCCATCGAGGCGAGCTCGTCGCCGCGGCGGCCCCGGCCCCGGATCCCCCGCAGCAGCTGCTCGGCGTCCTCGCCGAAGAGGCCGAGCAGCAGCAGCTCCTCCTCGCTCGTCGCGATCCCTCCGGCGCGCTCGCGAAGCTCGTCGAGCGGCGGCGCCGCGCTCTCGTCGCTCTCCGGATCGCGCGTGAGCGCGACCGCGCGCCGGAGCGCGGGGTCGATCGGAGCCGGCGGCGAGCCGAAGGCCCCGTTGACGAGCGCCCGCACCTCGTCGATCACGGTCAGGTAGCGGCTCGCGGAGAGGACGTTGAGCAGCGCCTGCGAGCCCAGCACCTGGCCGATCGGCGCCGCCAGCGGCGGCCAGCCGGTCTCGGCGCGGATCGTGTCGAGCTCCCCGAGCACCTCGTCGAGTCGGTCGCCGGCGCCTTCGGCGCGCAGCGTCTGGTCGAGGCCGGCGACGAGGCTCGTGGGGACGTCGTGCTGCGCCGCCCGGACGGCGATCCGCGGCGCGAGCGGCGTCACGGGCGCGTCGCCGATGTGCTCGTCGACGAGGTCGGTCGCGCGCCAGAGCGCGTCGACGTCGATCCCCGGGTCGAGCCCCATCCCGGTGAGCGCCTCGGCGAGCGCCTCGCCCGAGACGCGGTGGAGCGTGAGCGCGAGCGGGTAGATCGCGCAGGCGATCACCTCCGCCCCGGCCCGGGCCGCCGCGAGCGCCGCGGCGAGCGCGCTGCCGCCCGCGCCCTGCACGTAGATCCCGACCGGCAGGCCGCTCTCCTCGGCGAGCGCCCGTACCAGCGTCTCGGCCGTGTGCGGCTGGAGCGAGCCCGTCGGGTCGTGGAGGAGCACCCTGACCGCGCCGAGCTCGCGCAGCATCTGGGCGCGCTCGACGAGCGCCTCGACCTCTCCGGTGCGCCCGGGGCTGTAGACGAGCCCGGCCTCGAAGTCGCGCTCGGCCGCGACCACCGCCTCGGCCGCCTCGCGCAGGTTGGAGACGTCGTTCAGCGGATCGTGGAGACGGAAGACGTCGATCCCGTTCGCGGCCGCGGAGGCGACGAAGCGGCGCGCGAAGTCGGCGTCGACGGCGCGCGAGCCGACGAGGAAGCGGCCGCGGAGCGCAAGCCCGAGCGGCGTCCTCACCCGCGCCTTCAGCGCTCGGATCCGCTCCCAGGGGCTCTCGATCCCGCGCTTGACCGCGGCGTCGAAGCAGCCGCCGCCCGAGACCTCGAGGTACGCGAACCCGGCGCCGTCGAGGATCTCCGCCAGCCGCAGCTGCTCGGCGGTCGGCACCCGACCCGCGAGCGGCTCCTGTCCGAGCAGGCGGATGGTCGTGTCGGCGAGCCTCGGCACGGAGCGGAGCCTACCGCGAGAAGCTGCGCTGCTCGCGCAGCTCCGTCGCTTCCGGGCGAGGAGCGGAGCTCTTCGCCCGGAGCGCTACGCCCGCGAGATGTACCGCTTCTCGCGCGGGTCGACCTTGAGGCGGTCGCCCACGTTGACGAAGAGCGGCACCTGGACGACCGCGCCCGTCTCGAGCGTCGCCGGCTTCGTCACGTTCGAGACCGTGTCGCCCTTGACGCCCGGCTCGGTCTCGACCACGTCGAGCTCGACCGAGGACGGGAGCTGGACGCTCTCCGGCGTGCCGTTCACGACCATCACCTGCACGGTCGCGTTCGGCTGCATGAACGGCAGCTCCTCCTCGAGGTCGCCGTGCGAGAGCGCGAACTGCTCGAAGCTCTCCTGGTCCATGAAGTGGACGTCGGCGCCGTCGTCGTAGAGGAACTGGACGTTCTTCGTCTCCGTGTGGACGCGCGCGAACCTCTCGCCCGCCCTGAAGGTGCGCTCGACGGTCGCGCCCGCCTCGAGGCTCTTCAGCTTCGTGCGCACGAACGCGCCGCCCTTGCCCGGCTTCACGTGCTGGAACTCGACGATGCGCCAGACCTTGCCGTCCAGCTCGATGTGCATGCCGTTCTTGAAGCTGTTGGTGTCGACCTGCTCGGCCATCGGCGCGAAAGGGTAGCGACCGCACAGCCTCGACGGAGCCCGCAGGAGCGCAGGCGGGAGAGCTATGCGACCGTGACGAGGTCCTTGCGGAACCGGGTCAGGTTCTCGATTCCGTCCGCGGTGACGACGACGTCGTCCTCGGTGCGGACGCCGAAGCGGCCGGAGAGGTAGACCCCCGGCTCGACCGTGACGACGTTGCCCGGCTCGAGCACGTCCGGGCTCTCCCTCGAGAGGCGCGGCGACTCGTGGACGTCGAGGCCGAGGCCGTGGCCGAGGCCGTGGCCGAAGGTGCCCGCGAACGGGCTCCCGTCGATCACCTCCCGCGCCGCCGCGTCCGCCTCGACCCCGGTGACGCCGGCGCGGAGAGCGTCGAGGCCGGCCTGCTGCGCGGCGAGGACGACGTCGTAGGCCTCCCGCGCCTCGCCGTCGAGCTCGCCGGTCGCGAAGGTGCGCGTGTAGTCGGAGGCATAGCCGTCGACGGTGCAGCCGGTGTCGATCACCACGAGCTCGCCCACCCCGATCACCCGGTCGCCCGCGCGGGCGTGCGGCCGCGAGCCCGTCGGGCCGGCGCCGACGATCGACTCGAAGGCGAGCCCCTCGCCGCCCTCCTCGTGGAAGAGGCGGGTCAGCTCCCAGGCGATCTCGCGCTCGGGACGGCCGACGAAGGGCACCTCGTCGGCGAGCCGCTCGAAGACGCGATCCGTGATCGCGCACGCCCGGCGCAGCGCATCGAGCTCGCGCTCGTCCTTGACCGCGCGCAGCCGCTCGACGAGGCCGGAGCGCGGCACGAGGTCGAGCCCTCCGCCGCGCAGCACCTCGACGAGCGAGAACGGCAGCACGTCGGCCTCGAACCCGACCCGGCCGGAGAGGCTCTCGGCGAGCCAGCCGACCAGCGAGCGCTTCGTCTCGACCACCTCGACGCCGGCGACGGCCCGCGCCGCCTCGATGTAGCGGAAGTCGGTGAAGAGGCGGGTCTGCTCGGGCTCGACGAGCAGCGCCGCGTTGGAGCTCTCGAAGCCGGTCAGGTAGCGGACGTTGACGGCGTTCGTGACGAGCAGCGGCTCCTCGAGCGCGGCGCTCAGCCGGCCGAGCCTAGGGCTCCACCGTGCGCCTTCAGGTAGTCGAGGGCGAGCTTGTAGCCGTCCGGGCCGTGGCCGACGAAGCGCGCGGCGACGATGTCGGCGATCACGGAGTGCCGCCGCCACTCCTCGCGCGCGTCGACGTCCGAGAGGTGCACCTCGACGATCGGCGCCGTGAGCGGCTCGAGCGCGTCGCGAATCGACCACGCGTAGTGCGTCCAGGCGGCCGGGTTGACGACGACGCCGTCGACGGTGTCGTAGGCGTCGTGGCACCAGTGGACGAACTCGCCCTCGCTGTTGGTCTGCCTGCACTGCACGGTCAGCTCGAGCTCGCGCCCCCAGTCGTAGATCCGGCTCTCGAGCTCGGCGATCGAGAGGCCGCCGTACTGCGCCGGGTCGCGGCGGCCGAGCATGTTCAGGTTGACGCCGTTCAGGACGAGGATCCGCACCGGCCCTCGACTCTATCCCGCGATCAGCGCGTCGAGCGCCGTTCTCGCGTCGTCCGCGGCGATCGGCACGTCCCAGCGCGGCCCGTCGTCGCCGAGCAGGACGAGGCGCAGCTCGCCGCCGACCGCCTTCTTGTCGCGGTGCATCGCCTGCCAGGCCAGCTCGCGGTCGGCTCGCACCGGCTTCGGGCGCAGGATCTCCTCGACCGCACCGGTGTCCCGTCCGGAGAGGCGCAGCGCCGCGAGCAGGCCGAGCGCGACCGCCTGGCCGTGCGTCACGCCGGCGAAGCGCGCGCCCGCCTCCAGGGCGTGCGCGAAGGTGTGGCCGAGGTTCAGCATCGCGCGCTCGCCCCGGTCGCCCGGGTCGCGCAGGCAGACGGCGGCCTTGAACGCGGCGCAGCGGCGGACGAGCTCGTCGTCGGGGAGCTCCCAGAGCGGCTCGCCGGCGAGCAGGCCCGTCTTCACGACCTCGGCCATGCCCTCGCGGCGCTGAGCCTCGGGCAGCGTCCGGAGGAGCGCCGGGTCGATCACCGTCCGCGCGGGCCAGTGGAACGCGCCCACGAGGTTCTTGCCCTGCGGCAGGTCGATCGCCGTCTTCCCGCCGATCGCCGCGTCGACCTGCGCGACGAGGCTCGTCGGGACGGGAACCCAGGCGATCCCTCGGAGGTAGGCGGCGGCCGCATAGCCGGCGGCGTCGGTGGTGCAGCCGCCGCCGAGCGCGGCGATCGTGCCGTGCCGGTCGAGGCGCAGCTCCTGCCAGAGCCGGTCGAGCGCGCCGAGCGTCTTCGCCTCCTCGCCGGGCGGGAGCTCGTGCGTCTCGGCGAGGCGCGGGCCGAGCGCGAGCTGCGCGTCCATGCCGTGGATGCCGGCGACGTGCGGGTCGGAGACGAGCGCGACCGGGCCGTCACCGGGGACGAGCGAGCCGAGCTGCTGCAGCGCCTCCGCCTCGACGTGCACGCCCGCGGCGGCGAGCACGGCGTCGTCGACATCCCGTGCGACCGCGTCCGCGACGCGCCGGTAGAGCGGCGAGCGCTGGTCGTGGAGCGCGAAGAAGGCGGCCCGCTCCTGCGCGAGCGGCCGGTCGGAGCCCTGTGCGCGCTCCCAGGCGATGTCGGGGTCGACGTCGAGGAGGACGGTCACCGCGCGGTCGCGCAGGGCCGCGCGAACGGGCTCCTGCACGACGGCCCCCCCGCCGAGCGCGAGCACCGCCGGGGAGGGGTCGCGCAGCGCAGACACCGTGGCCGCGGCCTCGCGCACGCGGAACGCCTCCTCGCCCTCGGCCGCGAAGAAGCTCTTGACCGACGTGTTCAGCGCCAGCTCGACCTCGCGGTCGACGTCGCGGAACGGCAACCCGATCCGCCGCGCCAGCTCCGCCCCGAGCGTCGACTTGCCCGCGCCCATGAACCCCACGAGCGCGACGTGACGTGTCAGCGGCGCGACCAGTCGATCCGCTCCACGTACGCGCGCCAGGCCGCGACGAGGTCGCCGATCGCGTCGCCACCGAACTTCTCCTTCGCCGCCCGCGCCAGCTCCCAGGCGACCGCCGCCTCGGCGACGACGGCGAGCGCCTCGACCGCCGAGACGTCGCTGCGCTCGACGAGCGCGCTCGCCGGCTCGCCGGTGTCGAGGTCGACCGAGGCGAGCGGCTTCATCAGCGTCGGCAGCGGCTTCATCGCGGCGCGGACGACGACCGTCTCGCCGTTCGACATGCCCCCCTCGAGGCCGCCGGCGCGGTTGCTCGTGCGGTGGAGGCCCCGCTCGTCGCGGGCGATCTCGTCGTGCGCCTCGGAGCCGCGCAGCCGCGCGAGCTCGAACCCGTCGCCGACCTCGACCGCCTTGACGGCCTGGATCCCCATGAGCGTCAGCAGCGAGCCGCGCGTCGAGCCGGTCCTCCTTGCGCGCGTAGGAGCCGAGGCCGGGCGGCACGCCGGTCGCGCGCACCTCGACGACGCCTCCGAGCGTGTCCTTGTCCTTGCGCGCCGCGTCGACGGCGGCCGGGTCGGCTCCCGCCTCGGGCAGGGCCTCGCCCGCGACCGCGATCCCGATCTCGGCGAGCAGGGACTTGGCGACCGCGCCGGCGGCGACGTGGACGGCGGTGTGGCGCGCGGAGGCGCGCTCGAGCGCGTCGCGGACGTCGGCCAGCTCGTACTTCTGCACGCCCGCGAGGTCGGCGTGGCCGGGCCGCGGCAGGGTGACCGCCTTCGTGCCCTTTCCCTCCGGCTCGCCCTCCGGCGGCCACGGGTCCATCCCCCACGTCCAGTTCTTGTGGTCGCGGTTGCGGACGACGAGCGCGAGCGGCGTGCCGAGCGTCCGCCCGTGCCGCAGCCCGGCGAGCACCTCGACCTCGTCCGTCTCGATCTGCTGCCTCGGCGAGCGCCCGTAGCCCTGCTGGCGGCGGCGCAGATCGGCGTCGATCGCGGCCCGGTCGAGGAGGAGACCCGCCGGCAGCCCCGAGAGGATCGCCACGAGCGCCGGCCCGTGCGACTCTCCGGCGGTTGCGAGCTCGAGCGTCATCCGGGAGAGCCTAGTCCGCTGCGGCTAGGGACCCGGCCAGAGCCAACCAGACCGGAGCGGCCGACGGTGCTCGCGCTCCGGCTCGCCGTCTCCACCGAACCCGAAGACCTGCGTGAAACTGCCGCCGTCCGCAGGTCGAGCGTAGCGCCGCGCGGCGCCTGCGTCAGCCGCGGACCGCCGCGCGCATGACGTCGACGGGAGCCGGCACTCCGGTCCACAGCTCGAAGCTCCTGGCGCCCTGCCGGACGAGCGCCTCCGGCCCGTCCACCACCGCGCAGCCCGCGGCGCGCGCGGCGGCGACGAGGGCGGTCTCGCCCTCCCGCGTAGGCGAGCTCGACCACGGTCTGCCCCGCCCGGGGCGTGACGAGCAGCTCGTCGCGCACCGGCGTCGCGTTGACGATCAGGTCGCAGCCTTCCGCGTCCGGGGGCCACTCGCCGCGCCGCGAGAAGCGGCGCACCTCGCCGCGGAGCCCGGGCAGCAGCGCCTCGGCCGCGCCGCCGGCGCCGATCAGGCAGACGCGCGTGGACGCGATCCCGGCGACGATCTCCCGGTCGGTGTTGAAGCCGAGGATCCGCCCTCGCAGCGAAGACGAGCGTGTTCACCGCCGGGCCGTCGGGCTCGTCGCAGAGCAGCGCCGCCGCCCGTTTGTGCGGGATGGTGACGTTCGCGCCCGCGAAGCCGTCCGCCACCAGCCCGCGGACTGCCCGCTCGAGATCGGCCGGAGCGACGTCGAGGGCGACGTAGTCCCAGTCGAGACCGGCCGCGGCGAAGGCGGCATTCTGCATCCGGGGCGAGAGCGAGTGCGCGACCGGATGGCCGAGGAGGGCGACCCTAGTAG
This sequence comes from uncultured Actinomycetes bacterium, assembly GCA_963746895.1. GTDB lineage: Bacteria > Actinomycetota > Thermoleophilia > Gaiellales > Gaiellaceae > Palsa-739. The sequence continues at coordinate 263,890 of CAVVDI010000009.1, forward strand.
CCGTACGCCTTCTCGTGGTTGACGAAGTCGTTGAAGTCGCTCGTGAAGTAGTGGTGCTTGTGGTCCGGCTTGCGGACGAAGTAGAGGTAGTCGACCTTCGCCGGGTGCGCGGCGGCCCTCAGCGCCGCCAGGCCCGGGTTCGCGATCGGCGTCGGCGGCAGCCCGAGATGCGTGCGCGTGTTGTACGGGTTGTCGCTCTCGAGCTGCGACTGCCGCAGCGACTCGGTCGGCGGCACGTGGAGGCCGTAGCGGATCGTCGCGTCGATCCCGAGCGGCATCTTCGCGTGCAGGCGGTTGTAGATCACCGCGGCGATCTTCGCGCGCTCGCTCGGCACCTCCGCCTCCCGCTCGACCATCGAGGCGATGATCAGCACGTCGTACGGGGTCAGGTTCTTCGTCCTCGCGTACGAGAGGTCGACCGTCTTGAAGGTCCGGCGAAAGGCGGCGATCTGCGCGTCGACGAGCTGGGCCGGCGTCGTCTTCGGCAGGAAGTCGTAGGTCGCCGGGAAGAGGAAGCCCTCGAGCGGGCGCTTCCGCTTCCCGAAGCCCGGGATGGCCCGGGGCGCGCTGCGCGTCAAGGTACCCCTGCTTCGAGAGCACCACCTTCACCCGGGGGCGCTCCCGGTGCGCGATCTTCGCCACCGCGGTGACCCGGTCGGCCATCTGCGCCCGCGTGAAGCCCTCGGGGAAGACGACCCGGAACGGCTTCGGCTGCGCCGCGGTGGACGTCGACGGCAGCGTCTGCGCGCCGCTCGACTGATTGCCGGAGCGCAGGACGATCCACGCCGCGACCGAGCCGCCGCCGAGCAGCAGCACCGCGCCGACGAGCGCGAGCAGCCGGCGGGCGACGATCCGGTGGCCCGGCGGGCCCGGGCGGCGGCTCGGTCATGCCGGAGCTGCGCTCGACCACCGCAGGTAGTCGGAGAGGAGGTGGGCCGCGGCCAGCGCGTCCACGGGCGCGGCGGCCGGCGTCTGCCGCGCCAGGTCGGTCGTGAAGCGCTCGTCGTAGAGCACGACCGGCACCTCGACGACGGCCCGCAGGGCCGCGACGAAGCGCTCGGTCTCGCGGGCCTGCTCGCCGCGAGCCCCGCGCAGGGTCAGCGGCAGCCCGACGACGATCCGCCCGGCCTCCTCCTCCCGGGCGAGCCTGGCGAGCTCGGCCAGGCCGGCGTCGCCGGCGGCGCGCTCGACGACGCACAGCGGCCGCGCGACGATCCCGGTCGGGTCGGAGACGGCCACGCCGGTGCGCGCGGAGCCGTAGTCGAGCGCCATCACCTTCACGCGAGGGCGTCCTCCACGGCCTGCTTCCCGGCTGCGAGCGCGTCGCCGACGCCGTCGGGGTTCTTGCCGCCCGCCTCGGCGAGCGTCGGCTTCCCGCCGCCGCCGCCGCCGATGTGGCGCCCGAGCTCGCGGACGAGGCGGGTCGCGTCGAGCCCGCGGCCGACGAGCCCGTCGGCGAGGTTGACGACGAGATACGCGCGCCCGTCGTCGACCGACGCGACGATCGCGCCGTCCGCCCGCTCCTGCTGGCGCACCCGGTCGGAGAGGTCGCGCAGCAGGCCTCCCTTGACCCCGCTGGCGGAGACGATCACGACCCCGTCGACGCGGTCGACGATCTCGAACTCGGGCCCCGCGTCGGCGGCGGGCCTCCGCGCCTCCCTGCGGGCCCGCTCCAGCTCGCCGCGGAGCTCGTCCGCCTCGCGGGCGCGCTCGTGGAGGAGCGCGAACGCCTCGCCGGCGGTGACCGCCTCGATCCGGCGCGACCCGGCGCCCACCGAGCTCTCGGAGAGGATCGTGAACGGGCCGATCTCCGCCGTCGAGCGGACGTGGGTGCCGCCGCAGAGCTCGACCGACCAGCCGCCGACGTCGACGACGCGGACGACGTCGCCGTACTTCTCGCCGAAGAGCATCATCGCCCCGAGCGTCCGCGCCTCCTCGATCGGCGTCTCGAAGATCCGCACCGGCAGGTTGGCGAAGATCCGCTCGTTGACGCGCCGCTCGACCTCGGTGCGCTCCTCGGCCGACAGTGCCTGCGGGTGCGTGAAGTCGAAGCGGAGCTTGTCGGGGCGCACCGCGGAGCCGGCCTGCTTGACGTGCTCGCCGAGCACCTCGCGCAGCACCTGGTGGAGGACGTGCGTGCCGGTGTGGTTCGCCTGCGTCGGGTAGCGCACCAGCCACGGCACGGTCGCGCGCACGCGGTCGCCGGCCGAGAAGCCGGCCCCTTCGAAGAGCAGCGCCTGGTCGCCGTCGAAGCGGTAGGCCTCGCGCAGCTCCGCCCGAGCGCCGGACTCGCTCTCGATCGCCCCCGCGTCGGTCACCTGCCCGCCGCCCGCCGGGTAGAACGGCGACTCGCGCAGCTTCACGAGCAACGAGCCCGTCGCCGAGCTCCTCGAGCGCGCCGATCTGCGTCAGCACCTCGGTCTGCTCGTAGCCGACGAACTCGGTGCGGAAGCCGGCCGCGGCCGCGAAGTCGGCTGCACGCTGGACGTTCCCGCCCGCGACGCCCGCGCGCGAGATCTCCCGGTGCTGCTCCATCAGGCGCGTGTACTCCTCGTCGTTCACCTCGAGGCCGCGCTCGCGTGCGAGCTCCTGCGTCAGCTCGATCGGGAAGCCGTACGTCGCCTGGAGCGCGAAGGCGTCCTCGCCGCTGATCCGCCCGCGCGCCGCCGCGTCGTCGAAGAGCTTCATGCCGCGCTCGAGCGTCTCGCCGAAACGCTCCTCCTCCGCTGTCAGCACCTGGTGGATCTCGGTGCGGTGCTCGACGAGCTCGGGGTACGCCTCGCCCATCTGCTCGATCACCGTGTCGGCGAGCCCCGGCAGGAACGGCGCCTGCATGCCGATTCGGAGCCCGTGCTGGACGGCGCGGCGGATGATCCGGCGCAGAACGTAGCCGCGCCCCTCGTTCCCGGGCGCGATCCCCTCGGCGACGAGGAAGGTCATGCCGCGGCCGTGGTCGGCGAGGACGCGGTGCGCCTTCGTCGCGTCGGGCGTCTCCCCGTACGCGACCCCGGACTGCTCGGCGATCCAGCGCATGATCAGCTGGTACCCGTCGGTGTCGTAGACCGAGGCGACCTGCTGGACGATCCGCGCCGCGCGCTCGAGCCCCATGCCGGTGTCGATGTTCTGCTTCGGCAGGTCGGTCAGCGTCCCGTCCGGGTGCAGCTCGTACGCCATGAAGACGAGGTTCCAGAACTCGAGGAAGCGCTCGCAGCGCGTGCAGCCGGGCTTGCAGTCGGGCGCGCCGCAGCCGGTCTCCTCGCCCCAGTCGTAGTAGATCTCGGAGTCCGGGCCGCACGGCCCCGGGCCGCCGACCGACCAGAAGTTCTCCGAGGACGGGAGCGGCACGATCCGCTCCGGGGGCAGCCCGACCTCCTCCCACAGCCGGATCGTCTCCTGGTCGGCTTCGAGCTTCAGCTCCGGGTCGCCGGCGTGGACGCTCGCCCAGATCCGGTCCCAGTCGAGCCCCATCCGCTCGCGGACGAACTCCGTCGCGTACTCGATCGCGCCCTGCTTGAAGTACCGGCCGAACGAGAAGTTGCCGAGCATCTCGAAGAAGGTCAGGTGGTACGTGTCGAGTCCGACCTCGTCGATGTCGACGGTGCGGAAGACCTTCTGCGAGAGCGTCGTCAGCGGCGCCGGCGGCTGCTCGCGCCCGAGGAAGAAGGGCATCTGCGGCTGCATGCCGGCGGTGACGAGCAGCGTCGAGCGGTCGTCGGCGCGCGGGACCAGCGACGCCGAGGGACGCCGCAGGTGGCCCTTCTCCTCGAAGAAGGCGAGGTAGCCCTCGCGGATCTCGGCGGTCGTGCGCACCACGGCATTCTAGGAGCGGCCCCTGGACCCCCGCCGGTCGGCCGCGTATCCTCGTGCGGTGTCCCTCGACGCGCTCGCGTCCGCCGCCGCCCAGCGTCGGCGCCGTCGGAGATACCGCTACCGGCTGAGACGGCTCGCGCCGGTCGGCGTGCTCGCCGTCGTCGCCTTCTCGCTCGGCGCCTGGTCGGGGGCGCACCGCTCGCCCGCCGCCGTGCAGGCGGCCGGAGCGGACACGCCGGCCGTCGTCGCGCGGCCGACGACCCGGCGAACGCAGCCGCGCAGAGACCGCAGACGGCGCCGATCGTCCCGCTCGACCTCGTGCACGGGCCGGCGTCGCTCGCCGGCCGGCTGCACGCGCGGCTCGCCGCCGCCGCCGCGATCCTCGTCGACGCGGGCTCCGGCCAGGTGCTGTGGGCGAAGCACCCGCACCAGAGGCGGCCGATCGCCTCGACGACGAAGATCATGACCGCCCTGCTCGCCCTCGAGGCGCTGAAGCCCGGCGACGTGATCACCGTCGACCGGGCCGTCACCCGCGTGCCGCTCGTCCGCGAGGGCCTGCGGGCCGGCGAGCAGGTGCAGGCCTGGAAGCTCTTCTACGCGATGCTCCTCTACTCCGGGAACGACGACGCGCTCCAGCTCGCGATCGCCGCCGGCGGCTCGAAGGCGGCCTTCCTGAGAGAGATGAACGACGAGGCGACGCGGCTCGGGATGAAGGACACCCACTACACGAGCCCGAGCGGCGTGATCGACGAGGGGAACTACTCGACCGTCTGGGACCTCGCCGCCGTGACCCGCATGGCGCTGCGCAACCCGACCTTCCGCAAGATCGTCCACACGAGGCGGATCCAGGTGCCGTGGTCGGCCCCGACGAACTCGAAGATCTACGTCAACAACAACTCGCTCCTCCGCGCCTACCCCGGCGCCAACGGCGTCAAGACCGGCTTCACCCACAAGGCCGGCTGGTGCCTCGTCGCCTCGGCGACCCGCCACGGCCGCACCCTGATCGCCGTCGTCCTCGACTCGGGCGACATGTACAACGACTCGAAGAAGCTGCTGGACCTCGGCTTCCGCTCGTGACGTCCTAGCGGAGGAGCCTCGCGAGCGCCGTGCTCGCCCTCAGCGCCCGCCGCAGCTCGGCGCGGATCTGCGCGACCGACGGGGCGCCGGCGCCGGCGCCGCGGTCGATGAGCCAGATCGCCTGGCCGAGATGGGTGGCGGCGAGGTTCGCCCCCCGTACGCGTCGCCGAACAGCGGCTGGATCCTCGCGCCGTTCGGAATCGGCCCGGTCTCGCGCGCCGCGGCGGCCAGCCTGCCCTCGAGGGCCAGGAGGTCGGAGATCGATGCCCGCACGTGGACGAGGGCCCGCACGTAGCTCCCCCGGGACGCCCCGCCCGCCGACAGGGCCCGAAGCGCGCGGTGCTCCGCGACCGTCGCCGCGTGCGCCTTCACGTGCGCGCCGGGAATGGCCGCCCTCGCCGGAGCTGCGACCGCCGCTGTCACGACGACCAGCAGAGCGGCGGCCGGCACGGCGTGCCTGCGGCGGGCAGAGATCGACATGCCTCCGGGGTCGGCAGACCCCGGCGGATCGAACATCCCTCGGGCTAGCGGCCGCCCACCCCGGTCTCCTCCACCTCGGCGATCGTCTCGCGGATGGTCTCGAGGGAGCGCCGGATCAGGCGGGAGACGTGCATCTGCGAGATGCCGACCTGCTGCGCGATCTGCGACTGCGTGAGGCCGCCGAAGAAGCGGAGCTGGAGGATGCGCCGCTCGCGCTCGTCGAGCGCCTTGAATCCCGGCGCGAGCACGACGCGGTCCTCGGAGACCCGGTACTGGTGCTCCTCGGTGCCGATCGACTCGAGCGGGTCGAGGTCGTCGCCGCCGCCCCCGGCCGAGAGCGAGAGCGACGAGTACGCGCGCCCCGACTCGAGCGCCTCGAGCACCCGCTCCTCGTCCACCCCCGCGGCCTGCGCCAGCTCGGGGATCGTGGGCGAGCGTCCGACCTGGACGGTCAGCTCGTCGGTCAGGCGCGAGAGCTGCACGTTCAGCTCCTGCAAGCCGCGCGGGACGCGGACGGCCCAGCCCTTGTCGCGGAAGTGGCGCTTGATCTCCCCGGTGATGTTCGGCGTCGCGTAGGTCGTCAGCTCGACGCCGCGGTCGAGGTCGAAGCGGTCGATCGCCTTGATCAGGCCGATCGCGCCGATCTGGATCAGATCCTCGAGCTGCTCGCCGCGGTAGGAGTAGCGGCGCGCGAGCGAGCGGACGAGCGGCATCGACTGCTCGATCAGCTGCTCGCGAGCGGCGAGGTCGCCGTCCTCGTGGTAGCGGCGGAGCAGGATCCCGTCGTCGGTCCGCGGCATCAGCCGCCTCCCGCCGCGGTCGCGATCCGCTTGCTCAGCTCGATCCAGGCCCCGTCGTCGCGCTCGTCGATCTCGTGCGCGTCGGCGACCGTCTCGAGCACCCGGCGCGGCCCGAGCTCGCTCTCGTCCTCCTCGAGCTCGCGGAGCGCCTGCGCGTCGAACGGACCGACCGACGCACGGAGCAGCCCGTCGCCGACCCCGAGCGACACGACGAGGTCGTCCTCGTCGTCGCGCAGGCCGAGCACGGTGGCGAGCGCGACCTGGAAGTCCTGGAGGTCGTCGAGCGTGAGGTCGATGCGAACCGCGAGGCCGCCGGTGACGAGATGCGCGATCGGCCTGAAGTCCGCCTCCGCGGGTATGACCACCCGGATCTCCTCGGTCATTTCCCGCTCCAGCACCGGCAAGGCCGCCGCCTCCGCTCCCTGGTGACCTCCTCCAGCCTACGGTCACTCCCGCTCCAGCACCGGCAAAGCCGCGCCTCCGCTCTCTGGTGACCTCGGTCGAGCCGACCGTCACGCCCCTTCGCCGGCTTCGCGCAGCTCGTCGGTGAGCTCCTGCTCCCGCCGGGCGGCGGCATCCTTCCCCGCCTGCACCGCGTGACGCCAGTCGCGCCCCGTCCTGAAGTCGGCGGCGCCGTAGCTGAGGCCGGCCGCGAGTCCCGACACCTTCTGCACGGGTCGTGCCACGGCCATGCTCACCGCCCGGACGGCCGTGTCCACGCTGTCCGCCGCATCGACGGCGCTGTCCGTGATGCGATCGACCTTGTCGAGCTGTCCGTTGACGCGATCGACGCTGCCCCCGACCTTCGTGATCACCGGGAGCGCCGACTCCTCCACTCCCTTGAGCAGCGCGGAGAGGCGGCCGACGGTTCCGGCCAGGCGCACCAGCAGGTACGCCGACGCGAGGCCGACGGCGAGGAGGAAGACTGCGAGCGCGAGTCGCCAGAGGTCCCCCCACGTGAAGGCGGCGACGAGCATCCGCGACCAATCCTAGTGGTAGTCGGTGGACGAGACCACGCCGCAGCCGACGACCGCGTCCCCGTCGTAGAGGACGGCCGCCTGTCCCGGGGCGACGCCGTACGCCGGCTCGTCCAGCTCGAGCCCGAAGCCGCCCTCGTCCGGGACGACCGTCGCGGCGACGGCGGGCGAGCGGTAGCGGAGCTTCGCCTCGACGCGGCGCACGTCGGCGTAGAGGCGGCCGCGGGCGGCCACGCGGCGGCGCGCGAGCTGCTCGCGAGGGCCGACGACGACGGCGTTGGCGGCCGCGTCGGTGCCGAGGACGTACAGCGGCTCCGGCGACGCGAGGCCGAGCCCTCGCCTCTGGCCGGGCGTGAAGCGCCAGTAGCCCTCGTGGCGGCCGAGCTCGCGGCCGTCCCGGTCGACGACCGCGCCGGGCCGGGCCGCGAGGCCGTGGCGGCCGAGGAAGGCGCGGTAGTCGTCGCCGGCGAGGAAGCACGCCTCCTGGCTCTCGCCGCGGCGGGCGACGGCGAGCCCCGCCCGCTCCGCCTCGGCGCGCGTCGCGGCCTTGTCCTGCTCGCCGAGCGGGAACCAGATCCGTTCGAGCGACCCCGGATCGAGGCGGGCGAGCATGTACGACTGGTCCTTCCCCGGGTCGGCCCCGCGGGCGAGCAGGCGGACGCCGTCCCGCTCGACGACACGCGCGTAGTGGCCGGTGGCGAGCCGCTCGCAGCCCGCGCGCTCGGCGAAGGCGAGCAGCTCGGCGAAGCGAAAGCCGCCGTTGCAGCGGATGCACGGGTTGGGCGTCTCGCCGCGCTCGTAGCCGCGGACGAACGGCGTGACGACGGCGCGGCGGAACGCCTCGCGCAGGTCGAGGGTCACGTGCGGCAGTCCGAGCCGGTGGCAGGTCTCGCGCGCCGCGATCACGCTCTCGGGTGAGCAGCACGCCCGCTCGGAGTCGGGCCCGTCCGGGTCGAGCCAGAGCCGCAGGGTCACCCCGACGGCGTTCGGCGCGGCGCGGAGGAGGGCGACCGCGCTGTCGACCCCGCCGCTCATCGCGACGGCGACCCGCCCCGGACGGGGCGCTGCGCTGGAACACCTGGCCGAGCGCGTTCGCGAGCGCGTCGGCGGCGAGCGTCTCGCCCCCGACCGCCGCCGCCTCGAGCAGCGTCAGCCCATCGAGCGGACGCTCGAGCCCCGGCGCGTCGGCCTCGACGATCCGGTCGCCGTCGACGCGCAGCCGCACCGCAGCCCAGTCGCCGCCGCGGGTCGAGTCGCCGAGCACCTCGAGCATGCGGCCACCGTAGACGAAGAGGGGGCGGAGCCTCGCGGCCCCGCCCCCGGTCTCCACCCTGCCGTTTCGTCCCGAGCCATGTGAACCTGGTCTCCCAGGTGGGTGCCGCGCCCTCCGTCGACCGCGAGCGGACTCCGGAAAGGGACACGTGCTCCCTTCATGTAGGCGTTGGTTCTACATTTGCGCCCGGGACGGCGCACAGGGTCGAGCCGCCGCACTGTAGCGCCTCGGGACGGGCTATGCGGGCGGCGGCAGGAGGTCGATGCCGAGCTCGCGCAGGGCGGCGCTCGGATACGGCGGTCGGCGCACCGGTGAGCGGGTCGGAGCCGCTCGAGACCTTGGGGAAGGCGATCACCTGGCGGATGTCGGGCTCGCCCGCGAGCAGCGCCACGAAGCGGTCGATCCCCATCGCGAAGCCGCCGTGCGGGGGCGCGCCCATCGCGAGCGCCTCGAGCAGGAAGCCGAACTTCGACTCGCTGCTCCGCATCGTCCATGCCCATGACGCGGAAGATGGCCTGCTGCAGCTCGGCGCGGTGGATCCGGATCGAGCCGGACGCCGAGCTCCCAGCCGTTCCAGATCAGGTCGTAGTGCTGGCCGAGCACGCTTCCCGGGTCGCTGCTCGACTCGCTCCTCGTCGCCCGGGACGGCGGCGGTGAAGGGGTGATGCATGAACGTCCAGCCGCCGCCGGTCTCGTCGCGCTCGAAGAGCGGGAAGTCGACGACCCAGTGGAACACCTGGGCCTCAGGGTCGGCGAGGGCGAGCTCGCGGCCGAGGTGCGCGCGCAGGCCGCCGAGCACGCGCGCGTCGTCTCCTCGTCGGCGGCGGCGAAGAGCACGGTCGTCCCCGGCTCCGGTCCGAGCTCGGCGAGCTCCCGCTCGGAGAGGAACTTCGCTATCGGCGACCGGACCTCGCCCGACTCGTCGCCGACGAGGTAGGCGAGCCCCTTCGCACCCCACTCCTTCGCGATCTCCTCGAGGCGCGCGACCTCGGCGCGCGAGAAGCGCCCGGGGCGCGCGTAGGAGGCGGACGGCCTCGGCGCCCGCAAAGACGCCGAACTCGGAGCCGCGCGTCACCTCGGTCGCGTCCTCGATCTCGAGCCCGTAGCGGAGGTCGGGCTTGTCTGAGCCGAAGCGGCGCATCGCCTCGGCGTACGAGAGGCGCGGGAACGGCCGTGCCGGCGGCTCCTTGCCCGTGGCCTCGAAGGCACCGACGACGCACGCCTCGAGCACGTCGAGGACGTCGTCGCGGTCGACGAACGCCATCTCGAGGTCGAGCTGGCGGAACTCGAACTGGCGGTCGGCCCGGAGATCCTCGTCCCGCCAGCAGGTGGCGATCTGGTAGTAGCGGTCGAAGCCCGACCGATCATGCAGAGCTGCTTGAAGAGCTGCGGCGACTGGGCGAGGGCGAAGAACTTCCCGGGCTGCAGACGCACCGGTACGAGGAAGTCACGGGCGCCCTCGGGCGTGCCGCGCGTCATGCTCGGCGTCCAGACGTCGACGAAACCGCGCTCCTCCATCACGCGGCGGATCGCCGCGATCGCCGTGTGATTGAGGCGGAGGTTGCGCTGCATCCGGTCGGTGCGCATGTCGAGCCAGCGGTAGCGCAGCCGGAGGTTCTCGTCGACGTTCTCCTCGTCGAGCTGGAACGGGAGCGGCTCGGAGCGGGAGAGGATGCGCGAGCGCGCGCACCTGCACCTCGACCTCCCCGGTCGGCAGGTTCGGGTTGACCGCGTCCGCGGCACGGCGGACGACCTCGCCCTCGGCCTGGAGGACGAACTCGTTGCGGATCTCGTGCGCGGTCGTCGCCGCGTCGGGTGCGTGCTCCGGGTTGAGGACGAGCTGCACCTTGCCCGTGTGGTCGCGCAGGTCGACGAAGACGAGGCCGCCGTGGTCGCGGCGCGTGTTCGACCCAGCCGGAGAGCGTGACGCGGCGGCCCGCGTCGGCCGCGCGCAGGTCGCCGCACATCGTGTCGCGCCAGGTGGTCATGCCGTCAACCGTGCCAGGAGCTCGTCGCGCGGCAGGTCGACGTCCTGCTCGCCGCGGCGGCGGAGGGTCACGGTACCGGAGCCCAGGAGCACGGTGTCGCGCGCGCCGGAGCGCTGCGCCTGCGTCAGCTGCCCCTTGAGCGAGCGGCCGGCGAGGTCGCTGTCGGCGGCGAGGCCGGCGGCGCGCAGCTCGGCGACGAGCCGGAGCGCCTGCTCGCCCGGAGCGCCGTCCACGACGACGAAGACGTCGAGCGCGGGCGCCGCCGCGGCGATCCCCTCCAGCTCGAGCGAGAGGAGCAGCCGCTCGATTCCGGCGCCGAAGCCGACGCCCGGGGTCGCCGGGCCGCCGATCTCCTCGATCAGGTAGTCGTAGCGCCCGCCGCCGGAGATCGTCGAGGCCTGCGTCGACTCGTCGGGCCCGAGGAACTCCCACGCGGTGCGCGAGTAGTAGTCGAGGCCGCGCACGAGCGTCGGGTCGATCGTGTAGGCGACGCCGTAGGCGTCGAGGAGGGCACGCACCCGCGCGAAGTGCCCGGCGCACGCGTCGCAGAGGGAGTCGCCGATCGTCGGCGCATCCTCGAGGGCCGCGCGCAGCGCGGGGCTCTTGACGTCGAAGACGCGGAGCGGGCTCGTCGCGCGCTTCTGGCGCGCCTCGTCGTCGAGCAGGTCGTCGTGCGCGTCGAGCCACGCGTTCAGCGACGCGACGTAGGCGGGGCGGCACTCGCGGTCGCCGATCGAGTTGAGGTGCAGCTCGTAGCGCGTGACGCCGAGGTTCCGCAGCAGCGTGTCGTAGAGCTGGATCACCTCCGCGTCGACCGCGGGGTCGGCGGCGCCGATGCACTCGACCGAGAGCTGGTGGTGCTCGCGGTAGCGCCCGCGCTGGGGCTTGTCGTAGCGGTACATGCTCGCGAGCGTGTAGAGCTTCACGGGCTGCGGCTCGCGCTGCATGCCGTGCTCGAGGTAGGCGCGGCAGATCGGCGCCGTCGCCTCGGGCCGGAGCGCGAGCGAGCGGCCGCCGCGGTCCTCGAAGACGTACATCTCCTTCTGGACGATGTCCGAGCCGGCGCCGGAGGTGCGCTGGAAGAGCTCGACGTCCTCGAAGACGGGCGTCTGGATGCGGCGGTAGCCGTAGAGCGCGCACAGGCGCTCCATCTCCGTCGTCACCATCTGCCAGAGCGGCTGGTCGGCCGGGAGGACGTCGTGCGTGCCGCGCGGCGCCTCGATCTTCACGGGGCGCGGAGCTCCGCGAGGAAGGGGTTGCGCGCGAGCTCGTCGCCCAGCGTCGTCTCCGGCCCGTGGCCCGGGTGGACGCGGGTCTCGGGCGGGTAGCGGTCGAGGAGCGTGCGCACCGACGCGAGCAGCGTGTCCCAGTCCGCGCCGGGCAGGTCGACGCGGCCGACCGAGCCGGCGAAGAGCAGGTCGCCGCTGAAGAGCTCGCCCTCGGCGTGGAAGGCGACGTGCGCGGGCGAGTGGCCGGGGATCGCAGTGCACTCGAAGGCGACGCCGGCCACCTCGACCGTCTCGCCGCCCACGAGCAGATGTTCGGGCGTGTGGGGGCGCCCTGGCGCGCCGGCGGGCGCGAACTCGGGATACCGCTCCAGCAGGTCGCGCTCCCCCTCGGGCATCCAGACCTCGGCGCCCGTCCCCTCGGCGAGGTCGGCGACGCCGCCGAGATGGTCGAAGTGGCCGTGCGTGATCAGGATCCCGGCGCAGGCGGCGCCGCTGCCGGCGAGCTCGAGGCGGAGATTGGCCGCGTCGCCGCCGGGATCGATCACGGCAGCCTCGGCCGCGTCGCGGCTCGCCCGGACGACGTAGCAGTTCGTCTGCAGCGGGCCCAGCGCGTAGCGGTCGACGACGAGGCTCATCCCGCGGGCGAGTCTAGCCGCGGCGGGTCGGCCCTCTCCGGTGCGGCGACGACGGCGGCGCGGACCGCCCCGACTCCGGGATCAGCGCTTCTTGGCGGGCGCCTTGCTGCTGCCGCCTTCCTGGCGGCGCTGCCAGCGCTGGTAGGAGAAGCGGTCGATCGCGTAGGTGAACGGGACGAAGAGCGCGGTGTAGACCGCGGCCAGCGCGAGGGCGCTGCCGAGCCGATTCCCGCTCTTGCCGCCGCTGAGGTAGAAGAGCACGAAGACCACTGCCCCGAGCAGCAGCGCCCGCTTGCCGGCCCGCTGCCAGGACGGAGCCGGGGGCGTCCGTCCGGCCCGCCCGCCGCGCTGCGGCCGGCCCTTTCCCTTCTGCGCCGGCTGCGACCTGGCGGCACGCCGCGGGGCAGGGTCGGACTCGCCGTCCTCCTCGGGCGGGTCGTCGAGCTCGTTCCCCTCGGAGTCGACCCAGACGGTCTCGTACTCGTGCCGCTTCTCCTTGGCGGCCCGGCGCCGCTGCTTCCTGGTCGGCATGGGTGGCTAGGGTAGCGTCGCCGGAGCGCCGGCGACCACGACTCCGGTCACGAGGTCGCCGCCGAGGTGGTAGGCGAGGTGGCGCCAGTCGGGCGCGTCGAGCAGCACGAGGTCGGCCCGGAAGCCGGGTGCGACCCGTCCGAGGCGGTCGGCCCGCGCGAGAACGTGGGCGGCGTTGACCGTGCAGGCGGCGAGCGCCTCGGCCGGTGCGAGCCTCAGCTGCGTCGCGGCCAGCGAGCAGACGAGCGGCAGGCTCTCGCAGAAGGCGCTGCCCGGATTGAAGTCGGTGGCGAGGGCGACGGCCGCGCCCGCCTCGACGAGTGCCCGCGCAGGCGGCATCGGCCGATCGAGGAAGAGCGCGCTCGCGGGCAGCAGCACACCGACGACCGCGCTCGCCGCCAGCGCGCGCACGCCGTCCGGACCGGTCGCCTCGAGGTGGTCGACCGACCGGGCCTCGAGCTCGACGGCGAGCGGGATCGCGCCCCGCTCGGTGAACTGGTCGCCGTGCAGGCGCAGTGCGAGGCCCGCGTCCCTGCACGCCTCGAGGTACCGACGAGCCTGCGCAGCGTCGAAGGCGCCCCGCTCGAGGAAGACGTCGGCCGCCTCGGCCAGCCGCGCCGCCTCGGGCAGAACCTCCGCGAGCGCGAAGTCGAGGTACGCGTCGGCGTCGTCGAACTCGGGCGGCACCGCGTGGGCGCCGAGCCAGGTCGGGACACCGCCGGCGGCGCGGATCGCCGACGAGCGATGCCAGCTCCGTCGCGCGGTCGAGCCCGTAGCCGGACTTGGCCTCGAACGTGGTCGTTCCCCGGCGGAGCATCCAGCCGCGGTGGCGTTCCACGGCTGCGCGCAGGCCGTGCTCCCCGGCGGCACGCGTGGCGCGCACGGTCGAGAGGATCCCGCCGCCGCGAGCGTGCAGCTCCTCGTAGCTCGCCCCTGCAGCGCGGAGCGAGAACTCCTCGACTCGGTCGCCGCCGAACGCCGCATGCGTGTGACAGTCGACGAGGCCGGGGATCGCGCAGCGGCCGGACGCGTCGAGCTCGTCCACCTCGCCGTCGAGCGCCGGCAGGTCGCGCATCCGTCCCACCGCCTCGATCGTCTCGCCCCTGCAGAGGACGTAGGCGTCCTCGATCACCTCGACCTCGCCGAGCGCAGCGCCGCGCAGCGGCGCCGCGCGACCCGCGGGCGTCGCGAGCTGCGCGAGGTCGCGGACGAGCAGACGCGGCTGGCTCACGCCTCGGCCGGTGCGGCCGGGATCCAGAGGCCGCCGGCCTCCGCGGCCTCGATCGCCTCCGGGTAGCCGGCGTCGACGTGGCGCATCACGCCCGTCCCGGGGTCGGTGGTGAGCACGCGCTCGAGCCGCTCCGCCTGGGCGTCGGTGCCGTCGGCGAGGACGACCATCCCCGCGTGGATCGCATTCCCGATCCCGACCCCGCCTCCGTGGTGCACGCTCACCCACGTCGCTCCCGCCGCGACGTTGAGCAGCGCGTTCAGGATCGGCCAGTCGGCGATCGCGTCGGAGCCGTCGCGCATCGCCTCGGTCTCGCGGTAGGGCGACGCGACCGAGCCCGAGTCGAGGTGGTCGCGCCCGATCACGACCGGCGCCTTGACCGCACGGCTACGGACGAGCTCGTTGATCGCGAGCCCCGCCTTCGCGCGATCGCCGTAGCCGAGCCAGCAGATCCGAGAGGGCAGCCCCTGGAACGCCACCCGCTCGGACGCCAGCTCGAGCCAGCGCTGGAGGAGCGGGTCGTCGGGGAAGAGCTCCCGCAGCGCGTCGTCGATCACCGCGATGTCGGCCGGGTCCCCGGACAGGGCTGCCCAGCGAAACGGCCCGATCCCGCGGCAGAAGAGCGGCCGGATATAGGCCGGGACGAAGCCCGGGTATGAGAAGGCCTCCGCTACGCCTGCTTCACGGGCCTCACCACGCAGGTTGTTGCCATAGTCGAAAACATAGGCGCCGCGTCGGACGTACTCGAGCAGCGCCTCGACGTGCCGCGCGATCGACGCGCGCGCGAGCCGCAGGTACTCGTGCGGATCGGACGCGCGCAGCGCCGCCGCCTCGTCGACCGAGTAGCCGCGCGGGACGTAGCCGTTGAGCGGGTCGTGGGCGGCGGTCTGGTCGGTGAGCAGGTCGAACTCCTCCCCGCGCGCGGCCAGTTCCGGCACGACGTCGGCCGCGTTCCCGAGCAGTCCGACCGAGAGCGGCCGCCGCTCGGCGGCTGCCGCGCGAATGCGGGCGAGCGCGTCGTCGAGAGAGTCGGTGGCCTCGTCGAGGTAGCGCGTCTCGAGCCGCCGCTCGATCCGGACCGGGTCGACCTCGATGCAGAGGATCGCGGCTCCGGCCATCGTCCCGGCGAGCGGCTGCGCTCCCCCCATGCCGCCGAGCCCCGCGGTCAGGATCGTGCGCCCGCGGAGGTCGGGCGAGTCGAAGTGCTTCTCTCCCGCTGCCGCGAACGTCTGGTAGGTCCCCTGGAGGATCCCCTGGCTGCCGATGTAGATCCAGGAGCCGGCGGTCATCTGGCCGAACATCGTCAGCCCCGCCGCCTCGAGCCGGCGGAACTCGTCCCAGGTCGCCCACTTCGGCACGAGCAGCGAGTTCGCGAGCAGCACGCGCGGCGCTCCCTCGTGCGTCGTGAAGACGCCGACCGGCTTCCCGCTCTGGACGAGCAGCGTCTCGTCGGGGCCGAGCTCGAGCAGTGCGCCGACGATCGCGCGCAGCGCGGGGTGGTTCCGGGCCGCCTTCCCGGAGCCGCCGTACACGACGAGATCCTCGGGCCGCTCGGCGACCTCGCGATCGAGGTTGTTCAGGAGCATCCGCAACGGCGCCTCGGTCGCCCACTGGCGCGCGTTCAGCTCCGTCCCGCGCGGGGCGCGGATGCGCGAGAGATCCCCGCACAGCGACTCGACGCGGGCAGCCAGGGTCGCGGTCGCGCTCATCGCAGCTCACCCGCCTCTCGTTCGACGGCGGCGACGATCGAGCCGTCGCGGATCGCCGTCGCCACCGCCTCGATGTCCGCGGCGAGCGAGCGGTCGTCGCGCAGACGGGGCGACAGCTCCCGCACCGCCGCCCGCGCCGCCCGCGCACCTGCGCCCGGCTCCAGCGGCGCGTGGAACTCGACCGCCTGCGCGCCCGCGAGCAGCTCGATCGCGAGCGCCTGCTCGCAGTTCGCGAGCACCTGCCACGCCTTCAGCCCCGCCGCGTTGCCCATCGACACGTGATCCTCCTGACCGGCGCTCGTCGGGATCGAGTCCACGGAGGCGGGATGGCAGAGCACCTTGTTCTCCGAGACGAGCGCCGCGGCCACGTACTGCGTGATCATGAAGCCGCTGTTCAGGCCGCCGTCGCTCGTGAGGAAGGCGGGCAGGCCGTCGGAGAGGTTCGGGTTGACGAGCCGTTCGAGCCGCCGCTCGGAGATGCTCGCGAGCTCGGCGACGGCCATCGCCAGGGCGTCGAGCGCGAACGCGAGCGGCTGGCCGTGGAAGTTTCCGTTCGAGACCAGCGCGTCGTCCTCGACGAGGACGAGCGGGTTGTCGGTCGCGGCGTTGAGCTCGACCGACACGGTGTAGTCGGCGTAGTCGAGCAGGTCGCGCGACGCGCCGTGCACCTGCGGCGCGCAACGGAGCGAGTACGCGTCCTGCACCTTGTCGCACCAGCGGTGGGCCTCGATGATCGCCGAGCCCTCGAGCAGGCGAAGGACGTTCGCCGCCGCGTCGGCCTGGCCGCGGAGCGGCCGGAGCGCCTGGATCTGCGGGAGGTACGACGTGCGCGATCCCTGCAGCGCTTCGACCGAGAGCGCGCAGGCAACGTCGGCGGCACGGGCGAGGCGGCGGGCGCGGACGAGCCCGAGCGCCAGCGTCGCCGCCATGAACTGCGTGCCGTTGATCAGCGACAGCCCTTCCTTCGCCGCCAGCCGGATCGGTGCGAGACCCACGCGTGCGAGCGCCACGCCGCCCGGGACGCGCTCGCCCGCGAGCCAGGCGTCGCCCTCGCCGACGAGGGGGAGCGCGAGATGGGCGAGCGGGGCGAGGTCGCCGGACGCGCCGACCGACCCGCGGCTCGGCACGTGCGGGACGACGCCGCGCCCGAGCAGCTCGAGCAGCAGCTCGACCGTCTCGATCCGCGCGCCGGAGTTGCCCTTGGCCAGGGTGTTCGCGCGCAGGAGCATCGCCGCGCGCACGACGTCGTCCGGGTACCTGTCGCCGACGCCGCAGGCGTGCGACCGGAGCAGGCGCAGCTGCAGCTCCTCGGTCAGCTCTTCGGGGATGGAGCGGGAGACGAAGCGCCCGAAGCCGGTGTTGACGCCGTAGGTGTGCTCCCGGCTGCCGTGGGCGGCGCGCTCGACCACCGCGCGCGCGGCCCGCATCTTCGCCCGCGCCGCGTCGGTGAGGGTCGCACCCGCCCCGTCGACCGCGACGGCCCAGACGTCGGCGACGGTGAGGTCGTCGCCGGTGAGGCCGATCGCGGTGCGCTGGGCCACGGCGCGAGTCTAGACCTGTCCGCACGAGTCCCGAACGGCCAGGCGCCGCCGCGCCGATCGTTCCTCCACGTGCCCCCGAGGGGCTGCGAGGACCCCCTGCAGCAAGCGTACGCCGGAAACCCTGACACCTCGGTCGGCAGTTCGTGCCGATTCGTGGAAAGCACCGTGGTGGAGCGGGCTGCGCGGGGCTAGTCTCGCGCCAGGTGCGTCCTCCGAACTCGCTCGTGCGCATCCGTGCGCTCTTTCTCTCGATGGGCGTGGCCGAGTCGGCGCTCGTCCCGTTCCTCCCGCTCGTCCTCCGCGACCGCGGGCTCAGCGCCGAGGCGATCGGCGCCGTCCTCGCGCTCTACGCCGCGGTCGCGATCGCCGCCGGGCCGGTGTGGGGCTACATCGCCGACCGCGTGCTCGGCTACGAGCGCACGCTCGTGATCTCGCTCAGCGGCACCGCGGTGGCGATCCTGGCCTTCGGCCTCTCACACACGGTCGCCGCGATCGCGATCGTCGGCTCGGTCGCATGGGCGACGCGGTCGGCGGGCATGTCGGTCGTGGACTCGATCGCGCTGGCCCGCCTCGGTCGCGAGCGGCGCAGCGCATACGGCGGCATCCGACTGTGGATGAGCGCAGGCTTCGCGGTCGGTGCGATCGCCTTCGGCGCGATCGACGAGTTCGCCGGACTCGGCGTCGTCGCGCCCTTCTACGCCGCCCTCTGCGCCGTCAACGCGACCGCACTCGCCGTCGTCTTCCGGCGGCGGCGGGTTCGACCGATCCGGGTTGCACGGGACGAGCGCAGACCAGCACCGCGGATCCCGATCTCGGCGCTGCCGGCGCTCCTGCTCTTCCTCGTCGCGCTCTTCCTCACGAATGCCGCCTACAGCGCGACCTACACCTTCGGCGCCGTCCAGATCGCGGCGCTCGGCGGCGGCGCGATCTTCGTCGGTCTCGCCGGCGGGCTCCAGGCGGGAGCCGAGGTGCCGAGCATGGCGTGGACGCGGCGCCTCGCCCGCCGCTTCCGGCCTGGCTCGATCTTCGCCGGCGGCGCGGTGAATCTACGTGCTCGTGTTCGCGATCTGGTCGGTCGCGGCCACGCCGGGGACGCTCGCCGCGCTCCGGCTCGTCTCCGGTATCGGCTTCGGGCTGACGTACGTCGGCACCGTGCTCGTGGCCGACGAGCTGGTGCCGGAGGAGCTGCGCGCCACCGGCCAGGCGGCCGCGAAGGCGGTCGCGTTCGGGCTCGCCCCGATCGCGGGCTCGCTCGGCGGCGGCTTCGTCTACGGAGCCTTCGGACCGACGCCGTTCTTCCTTACCGCAGCCGCGGTGACGGCCGCGGCCGCGCTGCTCGCGCGCTGGGCCGAGATCGTGCGGTTAGCGGGAGAGCAGCCGAAGCTCGAGCACGCGTGAGGAGTCGAAGCCGGCGATCCGCAGCAGGGAGCCCGCGGCAGCGACGGCGGCGCCCGCAGGCAGCAGGCCGACCAGCTCCGAGCCGCGGACGGTGAGCCCGCGCGCCGCCGCCTCGCGCTCGATCGCGGCGACGATCTCGTGCGGCGGCGCGGCTCGCCAGTCCTCGATGTTGAGGCTCACCTGCACCCGGCCGGCACGCGGCAGCCGCAGCCCGAGCGCTCGCACACCGGGAAAGCCGCCGTCCGCGCTCCCGCACGACCGCGGCGATCGCGCGCGCCGCCTCGAGGTCGTCGCCGGCGAGATCGACGTTGAAGGCGATCAGCGGCGGCCGAGCGCCGACGATCACGCCTCCTGCCGACGGATCGAGACGCCGCGGCCCGAAGTCCGGGTCGACCTCGCCGGCGTCGATGCGCCTCTGCAGCTCGTCCGGGCCGCCGCGCCGGAAGAAGGCGGGGCCCCGGCCGGGCGCGCAGTCCGCGTAGAGAAAGACCGGCAGACCGAGCTCCTCGCCGACGCGGCGCGCCAGCTCGCGCGCCGCTGCCCGCGCCCGCTCAGCGTCTTCCGGCCGCACGCCGACGAACGGCACGACGTCGGCGGCGCCGATCCGCGGATGCGCACCCTCGTGGCGGCGGAGGTCGATCCGCTCACGTGCGGTCGCGATCCCGGCCAGCAGCGCCGCCACGAGCTGCTCCGCCTCGCCGACGAGCGTGTAGACCGAGCGGTTGTGATCCTCGTCGGAGTGCACGTCGAGCAGCTCGGCGTGCGCGGAGAGCGCCGCGCCGATCGCGTCGATCGTGCGCCGGTCGCGGCCCTCGGAGAAGTTCGGGACGGCTTCGAGCGGCAGGAGCACGCCGCGATCGTACGTGCGTAGAGTCCGATGCATCGCGAACGTCAACGACACCGGGGGCGCCCAGCGCCGCGAGCAGGAGGGCTTCCGCGCGACGCGGTTCAGGATCGGCCACGTCCTCGGCAGCGAGCGGCTCGGCGCGAGCGTGTGGGAGGTCGAGGCCGGCCAGGCGGCCTACCCGTACCACCTCCACCTGGCCGAGGAGGAGCTCGTGCTCGTCCTCGCCGGGCAACCGAGCCTGCGCACGCCGGAGGGCTGGCGCGAGCTCGCCGAGGGCGACCTCGTCTCCTTCCCCCGCGGCGAGGCGGGCGCGCACCAGATCGTCAACCGCACCGCCGAACCGGTCCGCTTCCTCGCGGTCAGCACGAACGGCGAGCCGGATCTCGTCCTCTACCCGGACTCCGGCAAGCTCGGCGCGGCCGAGCGGCGCCCAGACGGGAGCGGGCTGCTCGCGTTCTTCCGGCTCGCGGACGCCGTCGACTACTACGACGGCGAGCAGCCGCCCGCCGCGGACGACTAGGCCGAGTCGACGGCGAGCACGCGGGCGCAGTCCTCGCAGACCGACGGCGGCACGAGCCCGAGCCGCATCCCGAGATAGAACGCCTGGCAGCCGACGCAGAAGCCGAGCGCCGCCTCGAGCGAGGCGAAGACGGCGAGCACGCCGAGGAGGGCGAACGCCTCCACGTGGGCGCCGGCCGCGTAGTAGAGCACCGTCGCCGTCAGGGTGAAGACGGCGCCGATCGCCTGCGCGAAGCGCTTCGCCGGACCGGGCGAGTAGCGGTGGCGGACGGTCAGGCGCGGCGTCACGACCCGCGTCGCGAGCAGCCCGAGCGGGCTCAGCGTCGGCCCGGCGACGACGCGAGCGACGAAGCCGTAGGCGAGCAGCGGGATCGCCCAGCCCTGTTCGAATGCGATCGTGAGCACGGCCAACACGACGACCGAGCCGGCGACGAGGCGAGCCGAGGTCTCGTTGACCGGGTTCGGGAAGGAGAAGAGCCGACGCATCACTTCAAAAACAATAGCGATCCCGGGAGGCGCCGGTGCGTCGTATCGCTCGCTCGCGTCGCTCCAGCGGGACACCGCACGCTGCCGCGCCTGCCTCGAGGCGGGGTTCCCGCTCGAGTCGCTGCCGGTGCGCGCGCCGGGCACCGGCCAGGCCGCGTACCTGCTCGGGCAGGCGCCGGGCGTCGTCGAGGGCGAGCAGCGCCTTCCCTGGCGAGGCCGCGCCGGACAGACGCTGCGCCGCTGGCTCGAGCTGGACGAGGACGCGTTCTACGCGACCTTCTACTGCGCCTCGGTCACGCGCTGCTACCCGGGCCGCGCGCCGTCCGGGCGCGGCGACCGCACGCCGTCCCTCCGCGAGCAGCAGCTCTGCGAGTTCTGGCGCGACCAGGAGCTCGCGCTCCTGCGGCCGCGGCTGATCGTCACCGTCGGCGGGCTGGCGCTGCGGCGGCTGCTCGGTCTCGGGCAGCTGACCGGCGCGATCGGCGAGCGCTACGAGCGCGACGGCGCGACCGTGCTTCCGCTGCCGCATCCGTCGGGCGCGAGCGGCTGGCTGAACGTGCCGGCGAACCGCGAACGGCTCGCCGTCGCGACGGGTCTCGTGCGCGCACGAGATCGCGGGGCTGACCGCCGGACGCCGTCGTCCGTCTCGGCCAGAGCCGGACGCCTGACACCCGCGCTCCGGCCGAGCACGGCCTCGTCGGCCACGACGCGTCTGCGGGCTGAAGGCGAGTGGGTACGCTCGAAGGCCGTGAGCGCCGTTCCCTACCGCCGGACGTTCTTCCGTCTGCTCGCCTTCCTGCGGCCCTACCGGCTCGGGCTGGCGGCGTCGGTCGTGCTCGCGCTCGGCTCGCAGGCCGCGCAGATCGCGCTCGTCTGGGTCACCGGCCGCGACGTGATCGACCGCGCGCTCGTCCACCGCGACGCACACCGGCTCTGGGTCTCCGTCGGCGTGATCGTCGGGCTCGGCCTCGTCCGCGCGGTGCTGATGGCGGGCCGGCGCCTCCTCTCCGGCAAGCAGGCGCTCGACGTCGAGATGGACATGCGCCAGGGCCTGTACGCGCACCTCGTCCGGCTCTCGTTCGGCTTCTACGACCGCCACCAGACGGGCCAGCTGATGTCCCGGGCGACGGTCGACCTGCAGGGCGTGCGCTTCTTCCTCGGCTACGGGTTGATCTTCTTCTTCCAGAACGTGCTCACGGTCGTCTCGGTGACCGGCGTCCTCTTCTTCGTCGAGTGGCGCCTCGCCCTGATCGCGCTCGCTGCCACGCCGCTCCTCGTCGCGCTCGCCTACCGCTACAGCCACATCGCCCACCCGACCCTGCGCGACGTCCAGCAGAAGCTGGCCGACGTCGCGACGGTCGCCGAGGAGAACATCGTCGGCGTCCACGTCGTCAAGGCGTTCGCGCAGGAGGCCGCCGAGGAGGCGAAGTTCCGGCGCCGCAACGAGTCGCTGTTCGCGGAGACGCTGCGCGCGAACCGCCAGCGCGCCACCTACGTGCCGCTGATCTCGTTCGTGCCGCTCCTCGCCCAGGCGGGCGTCCTGCTCGTCGGCGCCCGGATGGTCGTCCACGGGACGCTGACGGCGGGCGGCTTCGTCTCCTTCAACCTCTACCTCGCGATGCTCGTGATGCCGCTGCGCTCGCTCGGCATGTGGATCGGCCAGGCGCAGCGCGCGACCGCGTCGGGCGAGCGGATCTTCGCCGTGCTCGACGAGCCGGAGGAGGTCACGAACCGTCCCGACCGGACACGTCCGGTGCCTGGCACCGGACGTGTCCGGTTCGAGCAGGTCTCGTTCGAGTACCTGCCCGGCCGGCCCGTGCTCGACGGCGTCGACCTCGAGCTCGAGCCGGGGACGACGGTGGCGCTGATCGGCCACACCGGCTCCGGCAAGACGACGCTCGCTTCCCTGATCCCGCGCTTCTACGACGTGACCGCGGGCCGCGTGCTCGTCGACCGGATCGACGTCCGCGACCTCGACCTCACGGAGCTGCGCACCTCGATCGGCGTCATCCCGCAGGACCCGTTCCTCTTCTCCACCACCGTGCGCGAGAACATCGCCTTCGGGCGCGCCGGGCTGAGCGACGACGAGGTCGAGCGGGTCGCACGCCTCGCGCAGGCGCACGAGTTCGTCGAGCGCCTGCCGCAGGGCTACGACACCGTGATCGGCGAGCGCGGGATCACGCTCTCCGGCGGCCAGCGGCAGCGGATCGCGATCGCGCGCGCACTCGCCGTCGACCCGCGGATCCTGATCCTCGACGACGCGACCGCCTCCGTCGACGCGACCACCGAGGCGCGGATCCGCACCGGATTGCGCGAGGTGATGCGCGGACGGACGACGCTGATCATCGCGCACCGGCTCTCGACGATCGCGCTCGCGGACGAGATCGTCGTCCTCGACGGCGGCCGGATCGCGGCGCGCGGGACGCACGAGGAGCTGATCGGGACGAGCGCGATCTACCGCGAGATCCACGAGCACGGCCTGCTCGAGCGCCAGTTCGCGGATGCGGTCGAGGCGCGGGCCGACGTCGAGGAGGTCGCGTGAGGGTCCACCAGCCGGGCGGCAGCCTGATGCGGGCGCGCGGCGCCGAGGTCGCGGACTGGTCGTGGCGCTCGACGCGGCGGCGGCTCGGCACCCTCTGGCGGCTCACGCGGCCCTACCGCGGCCGCACCGGGCTGTCGGTCGTCTCGCTCCTGACCGCCACCGCGACCGCGCTCGCGCCGCCGTACCTCGCGAAGTACGCGCTCGACGACGCGCTCCACGGGCACGACAACGGGCGCCTCTACGTCGTCGTCGGCATCTTCGTCGCGGCCGGGCTCGCCAACTGGGGCATGACCTACGTCGAGACCTACCTCACGGGCTGGGTCGGCGAGCGGATCCTCGCCGACCTGCGCGCGCAGCTGTTCGGGCACCTGCAGAAGCTCTCGCTCGGCTTCTACGAGCGGAACCGCGCCGGCGTGATCATCAGCCGGCTGACGAACGACGTCGAGGCGATCGACCAGCTCGTGACCGACGGCGTCACGACGCTCGTCCAGTCGACGCTCACGCTGGCGGGGACAGCGGTCCTCCTCTTCGTCCTCGACTGGCGGCTCGCGCTCGCGACCCTCGCGGTGATCCCGTTCGTGAGCGTCGCCACCGTCCTCTTCCGGACGCGCTCCTCCCGCGCCTACGCGGGCGTGCGCGAGCGGCTCGGGCTGGTGACGGCGACGCTCGCGGAGGACATCGCCGGGATGCGCATGGTGCAGGCGTTCACGCGCGAGGAGGCGGCGCAGCGGAACTTCCGCGAGGTCACGCTGCGCTACCGCGAGTCGAACATGCAGACGGTCGTCCTCAACGGCCTCTACTTCCCCTTCGTCGACCTGCTCTCGTCGGTCGCGCTCGCGGTCGTGCTCGGCTACGGCGGCCACCTCTACTTCGGCGGCCGGATCACGTTGGGGACGCTGTTCGCCTTCATGCTCTACGTGAACAACTTCTTCGACCCGGTGCAGCAGCTGTCGCAGCTCTACAACACCTTCCTCTCCGCGACGGCTGCGCTGGACAAGATCCTCGGCGTCCTCGACGAGCGGCCGCAGGTCGTCGACCGCGAGGGCGCGCGGACGCTGCCGCACATCGCGGGCCACGTCCGCTTCGAGGGCGTCCGCTTCGCCTACGGGGTCGGCGACGAGGTGCTGCACGGGGTCGACCTCGACGTGCCGGCCGGGACGACGGTCGCGCTCGTCGGCCACACGGGCGCCGGCAAGTCGACGATCGCGAAGCTGCTCGCGCGCTTCTACGAGCCGACGCACGGGCGGATCACGATCGACGGCCACGACCTGAACGACGTCGCACAGGAGACGCTCCGCCGTCAGCTCGGCGTCGTCCCGCAGGAGGGGTTCCTCTTCGCCGGGACGGTCGCGGAGAACATCGCCTTCGGCCGGCCCGACGCGCGCCCGGAGGAGATCGTCCGAGCGGCGCAGACCGTCGGCGCGCACGAGTTCGTGCTCCGGCTCGAGGACGGCTACGAGACGCAGCTCGGCGAGCGAGGCTCTCGGCTCTCGCTCGGGCAGCGCCAGCTCGTCGCGTTCGCGCGGGCGCTCCTGGCCGACCCGCGCATCCTGATCCTCGACGAGGCGACCTCGTCGGTCGACATCGGCACCGAGCAGACGATCGAGCGCGCCCTGCGGACGCTCCTCTCCGACCGGACCGCGTTCGTCATCGCGCACCGGCTCTCGACGATCCGCGACGCCGACCTGATCGTCGTGCTCGAGCACGGCCGCGTCGTCGAGCAGGGCAGCCACGAGGAGCTGCTCGCCCGGCGCGGGCTCTACACGAGCCTCTACGGCGACTGGGCCGCGGCGTAGCGCATCCCCCACGCCTGCGCCATCGCGATCCGCTGCATGAGGGTCGGATGGTTCTCGAGGAGGAGGTAGTCGAACGTCGACGGGCTCGGTGACGTGTCCGTCGCGAAGTGCCGGAAGAGCTGCGTGGCCGCTGCCGGATCCCGCGTGGCCTGGAGCGCCTGCCAGTCGGCCTCGGCCTCGAGATGGCGGCTGATCGCGTTCTGCAGCGGCAGCGCGAGGAGCGAGAGGACGATCAGGACGAGCAGCGAGAGCGGCACCGCCGCCGGCTCCCCCATCCCGCCGCGCCGCCGCGTCGCGAGGGCGACCAGGAACGCGCCCGGGAACGCGAAGAGGGCGTACCAGCCGACCGACTTCCAGATGTGCCCCTGCCGCAGGTGCCCGAGCTCGTGCGCGACGACGACACGGAGCTCCGCCTCGGAGAAACCTCCGTCGACGAGCGTGTCCCACAGGACGACGCGCCGGCTCGGCCCGAGCCCGACCGCCTCCGCGTTCGGGAGCGAGGTCGCCTCGTGGACGTCCTCGACGACGATCGGAACGTGGCGCACCCCCTCGCTCGCCTCGAGCCGCGTTGCCGCCGCCCGCAGGCCGGCGTCGCCGAGCCGGTGCGTCGAGAGGAGGTACGGGGTCACGAACGCAAGCAGGAGCGCCAGCCCGACGAAGACCGGCGCCGCGGGCAGCCACCACCAGACGCCCACGCGCCGCGCGAGCCCCATCACGACGGCGAGCGCCAGGCAGAGCGAGACGAAGCGCGCCCCGAGCGCGAGCCAGTCGCCGAACAGCGCCGCCGCGTAGCCGACGTGCGAGATGTCGTGCCGCCGCTCCCACCAGAGCTCGGCGACGGAGAACGGCACCTGCGCGAGCCAGACGAACGCGAAGCCGAGCATCCCGAGCAACATCCCCGTGCCGACCGGACCCGCCGCAGACTCGCGCGCGAAGCGGACGCCGCGGCGCGCGTAGACCGCGAGGACGGCGAGCTCGACCAGGGTCGCGCCGAGCCAGGAGAACTCGTCGAAGCGCGACAGGCTCGCGGCCGCGCTCAGCTCGGCGTCGCCGAAGTACGCGTGCGGGTCGAGGTGCGGAAGGTGCAGCGAGGCGGGGACGCTCGTGCGCCACAGCAGCGACGCGGCGGCGCCCCAGACCCGGCGAGGACGGCCGCGAGCACCGCCTGCCCGCCGCGGCGACGGGTCACACCGCAAACGCGTCGAGCGACAACTGCTCGTCCTGCGGCGGAGCGCCCTCGAGCGGGCTCGCGTGCGGATAGGCGTCGGTGAGGAGCAGCAGGTACGCGCTCGTCTGCGCGCTGTAGCGGAGCGCGTAGGCGGACAGGTTGCGCAGCCCCCAGGGCGCCGAGCCGGTGGCGAGCGCGACGAACCAGGTCAGCACCGCCGCCACGGCGAGCGCCCAGCTGAGCGCGGTGGTCACCACGAACGCCGGCAGCGCGAGCACGATCCGGAAGCCGGTGTGCCAGCGGTTCTGCCGCGCCGGCGAGGGCAGCACGAGGTCGAGCGGGTAGCTCCCTTCGACGCCGGTGAAGCCCGGGAACGGGTTCGCGACGAGGAAGAGGTACGCGTAGACATGGAGCCGGTAGCGGACGTAGCCAGCGAGGAACCGGTGCAGCGGGCCGGCCGGCGTCCCGCGGAGGAGCGTCGCGAACCACTGCGCGACCGCGGCGAGGAGCGCCGGGATCCCCCAGAGCACGAGCCAGATCAGGTGCGGCAGCGCGAGCAGGAGCCGGAAGAAGACGGTGGGCCGCGAGCGCCGCAGGTCCTCCGGGTCGCCGACGAGGTGGACGGGATGCTCCGGCGGCCGCTCCACCCCGGCGAGCATCGCGGTGGGATCGGCGTTCGGAAAGCGGTCGGTGACGAAGAGCAGGAAGGCGAGCACCTGGGCCGAGTAGCCGACCTGTAGGCGCCGGCGTCCCGCAGTCCTTTCGGCATCCGGCCGCGGGCCAGGCTCGAGAACCAGCCGAGCACCGCCACCGCGAAGGCGAGCGCGCCGCCGCCGCCGCCCGACGACCGCCTGCCGCGCGTATAGGTGACGCTGCCGCCGCCGCCGAGGGCGCTCGAGAGCACGAGGGCCGGGATCGCGAGCACGACCCGGATCAGCGTCCGCCAGCGCGCCTGCGGCGCCGGGCCGGGAAGCGCGACGTCGACCGGGTACTCGCCCTCCTCGCCGACGAAGCCCGGATACGGGTTGCCCACGAGCCAGAGGTACGAGTTGAGGTGCGCGAGGTAGCGGACGTACGCGCACATGTAGCGGTGGAGCCCGCCGGGCGGCCTCCCCGCGACGAGCGTCGCGACCCAGGTGATCACCGCGACGAGGATCGTCAGCAGCGACCACAGGACGACCCAGATCAGGTGCGGGATCGCGAGGAACAGCCGGAAGAAGACGGTGACGCGGTTGCGCCTGAGGTCGTCTTCGACGATGAGCCGGACCGGGTGCTCGTGCTGCTCGCGCACGGCGATATTCATGGCACACGGATCGGAGGTCGGGAGGGGCGGCGGCCCCGTAGACTTGGTGTCGATGTCGCTCGACGAGGAGACCGCGGACCGGATCGAGCAGCCCGCCCCGGAGGAGGCCGAGCGCGAGGCCCGGCTGACGCCGTCCGAGGCGGTCGCGCGGATGCGGATCAACGTCCCCGTCCGCGGCAACCGCAAGCTCCGCACGCTGATCGAGCGCGTCAACGGCGACACCCAGCTGAAGGGCTGGTGGCACGTCTCGAACGTGAACGCGGTCGCCCGGATGGAGATCAACGACCACTCGTGGGTGCACGTCCAGATCGTCACGAACATCGCCCTCAAGCTCCTGCGCCAGCTGACGAAGCACGGCGTCGAGCCGGGGATCGTCCGCGACTTCGGGCTGCGCCAGGACGACGCGGAGGTCGTGGTCACGCTCGCGGCGCTGCTGCACTGCATCGGCATGTCGATCCACCGCCACGGCCACGAGGACTTCTCGCTCTTCCTCGCCGAGCCGAAGCTGCGGGAGCTCCTCGACGGCCTCTACGAGGAGCCCGACAAGACGGTGATCGTCTCCGAGGTGCTGCAGGCGATCATCAGCCACCGCGCCGACGGCCAGCCCCTGACCACCGACGCCGGCCTGATCCGGGTGGCCGACGCGCTCGACATGGCGAAGGGCCGCTCCCGGATCCCGTTCGAGAAGGGCCGGGTCTCGATGCACTCGCTCTCGGCCGCGGCGATCGAGGACGTGACGATCTCGGACGGCGAGGAGCGCCCGATCCGGATCGAGATCCTGATGAACAACAGCTCCGGCATCTTCCAGGTCGACAGCCTGCTGAAGGCGAAGCTGCGCGGCTCGGGGCTCGAGCCGTACGTCGAGGTGGTCGCGCACGTCGACACCGAGACCGAGACCGTGCTCGTGCCGATGTACCGGCTCGAGGTCTGAGCCGCCCGCACCGCGGCGCTACAATGCCCGCCGATCCTTGCGGGGTCGTCTAATGGTAGGACGCCTGACTCTGGATCAGGAAGTTGGGGTTCGAGTCCCTGCCCCGCAGCTCACGAAAGCCCGAGAGTTAAAAGAAAAGAAAAGAAAGAGGGAGCCTCAGATAAAAGATTGCAAACAATAAAAAAAAAGCAACAAATAAAACATGAACAAAAAGCAACATTCTAAAAAAAAAACCGAAATAATAGAAATCGATAAAAAAAAAACTAAGAAACAAAAAAAACATAAAAAAAAAACCTAAAGAACAAATAAAAAAAAAGAAAAAGAAAAACAAAAACAAACAAAAACGAGACACCTAATATAAACTCCAAAAAAACAAAAGACTCAAAAATAACATAACACCAAAAAACCAAAAAAAGAAAGTAACTTAAAACAACAAAAAACACAAACAAAAATTAAAAAAACACCAAGAAAAAAAAAAAAAAAAAAAAAAAACACAACAAAAACAAAACAAACCTTAAAAAAAAAAAAACAACAAACAATAAAAAAGAAAATAAAAAAAAAAACAATTAAACGAAACCGCCAAAAAACCAAAAATTCCCATAAAAAACTCCAAAACTGAAAAAAATACAAAAAAACAAAAAAGAAAATCTAAGTTAAAAAAGAGCACGAGCGCAACCTCCAATAGAAGAGAAACCTAAAGAAAAAAAGAAAGAGAGAAAGAATACACGTCCATCGTGAACGAAACAGATGCATGACCAACCTCAGAGACGACCTTCGATGAACCCTGCCCGGAGCGCGACACTCGAGTGAGTAAGAAGAAGACAGAGCAAGCTGAGCTACGGCAACTTCTCCTATAAAGCCAGAAGATAGAACGTATCTGAGAAGCTCTGCGAGAGCAACGACGTCCCTTCTACAGCTGTGAAGAAGAGATCGATTTCTAACCCCACTCCCAACTAATGTACATCCGCTAGTCCAGTTATTGAGACTAATTTAAAGGAGAGCTTGAAAGATAGTCGATTCGAGCGCAACACGCGCCGTAAGAGAGCGATCTTCATTTCGCTCATCTACTGATAGTATTCTACCGAGACAAACGACAGAGAGACACTGAGATACGCAGCATACAAATCAAGGTAAGAAAAAAAGAGACCGAGAAACTCGATGCGGCGCTTATCGAAGAAGCGACGAGCAAATAGAAGCGTACAACTGATCGTCTACAAACGTGCACGAGAAACGTCCAGAACTGCTCCGCAATATAAGTAGCCTTCAGGAAAAAGGTCTTCTTAAGCGAGTTAAAAGAAGAGACGAAGTTAAGAGAGAGAAGATTCTAGGAGAAAGCGTTAAAGAGAGACTACCGGATGACGTTATGGCAATAGAGAACCGTCAGCGAGATAGCTCGAGCGACTTCTTCTAGTGCAAGACGCCCTCTAGGAAAAGAGAAGAGTAAATGAAGTACAACTGCATAGAGATGAGATGTTGCAGCTTCACCCCCCGGAGATGAGGCTTGATGTACCGTTGCACTATCATACGGTAACTTGAGAACGTGGAGGGGCGCAGCTGTGACTCGACGGTCTCCAGCCACGTGTCGAGGAAGCTCCCGAAATTGTCCGTCGCTGTCCTTCACTTATCTCTCGGTCCGAGCGTGTCAGGATCGTGGTCAGCGCTCCTTCTGCTTCACGCTTGGTCACGAAAGTGAAGAGACAGCGCTGCACGCGACGCCTGTTCTCGTCCCGACCTAGACGTAGAAGACGATGAAGATGCTGCCGCGCTTCCGAACGTGCCTGAGAAAAAGGAAAAAAAAAAAAAAAAAAATATAAAGAGTCTGATATAAAGATAAAAAGAGAAAGAGAGAAAAAGAGGAAGTGCTCGGCTACGGCGACATCGTTGTGCTCCTAAGCGCCCTGTATAGCCGGTAGAAAGAAAAGAATAAGGGTAGCTGCGTCGTCTCTGATCCTAGGCGAGTCGGGCGGTGTCTTGCAAGTCGGTAGCGGGGCCGACGCGCAGCCTGCTCGCGGGTAGCGGGGTATGAGGATCTCAGATATGCCTTGCCGGTGGGGGGGTGAATTCGTTTTTGGTGTTAATAATAAGGGTAGAGTTAGAGATAAAAGAGAAAAAGAAAAAAATAAAGAAAGAGAAAGAAAAAAAGAGAAGGAAAAAAAAGAGAAAGAAAAAAAAAAAAAAAAAAGAGAAAAAAGAGAAAAAAAAAGAGAAAAAAAAAGAAAGATAAAAATATAAGAAGATAGAGCTACAGCCTCATAAACGATAAAAGAGAGATAGAGCGAGAAATAGAAAAGAGAGACGATAAGAAGAAAAAGAAGAAGAGACACCTTAAATCAATCTCGAGAGACTCTCCGTTCACCTCTCTACCTTGCCCCGGTTATGAAACGAAAACGAGAGAAAGAGAAGAGAAAAAAAAATAGAAAGAGAAAAAAGAGAAAGAGAAAAAAGAAAAAAAGAGAATGGAGAAGAAAGAGCTAGCTTGTATCTGACGTCGCTCTATTCGTTTTCAATCGAGCGAAGTTCTTGGCGACGATGGAGCACGCGTGTGCTACCGACAGGTCGCGATGAGCCAGGAACTGGAAGAGAAAGAAGAAGAGAAAGAGATAAAGAGAGAGATGGAAGACGAGAAAGAGATAGAGACTGAGAAAGATGGCTACTGGTCCTCCTCTCTACATTCACCGAAACCTCAAAAGTAAGGAGAGAGAGGAAAGGGAAAGAGAGAAAGAAGAAAAGAAGAGAGATGGAAAAGAGAAAGGAAAGAAAAAGGAGGAAGAAGAGATAAAAAGAAAGAAAAAAAAAGAGAAAAGGGAGGAGAGAAAGGAGAAGAGAAAGGAGAGATAGAAAGAGAAAAAGGAAGAGGTGAAGAGATATAGACGCTCGAGTAGATGGACATCGAGAAGATGGAGAGGTAAAAGGAGATGAACGACGAGCGGGAGGCGCTGTCCGCGCTCGGCCGCTCCCGCGGCTGTCACCGGTGGCGAGTCGTTCTCCTTTCCCTGTTGGTCTAGGGTTGGGGCGAGTCGGTCGAGAAGGGGCTGGGCGGCCGAGGGGGGGACCAAGGACCTGATCTGGATCAGGAAGTTGGGGTTCGAGTCCCTGCCCCGCAGCCTCACGAAAGCCCCGGAAACGGGGCTTTCTTCGTCCCCGGCGACGGCACCCGCGCCGGAGGAACCGCCGCCGCGGCGTGGAAAGCGTTCGACGGGCGTCCGCGGGTGGCTCGATTTCGACGGCTAAGACCACCGCGGGCGCCCTCTTCACGTTTGCAGGAGACGTCCCTCGAGGCGCCGGACGAATGCCCTCTACCGGATCGCGCGACGGCCCGTCACAATCCCCGGGGTGGGAACCGGGGTCTCCGCGCTCGTCGCCGTGCTCTTCGCCTTCATGGCCGCGCCGGCCGGAGCCGAAGGCCCGGCCACGAGCTCGACCGCGACCGCCACGACCGCGACGGCCGCCGCGATCACGGGCGCCGCGCCGGAGTACGCGCCGGTCGCCGCGGCGCAGCTCTCGCCGAACTGCGCTGCCGCGGGCGCGATAGCGATCGTGGCCCCGGGAGCAGCGACGCTCACCGTCGGCGCGGCGCCGGGCAGCCTCGGCGCGAGCGCGTATCCGGCCGCCGCCCCGGTCGTCAGCTTCGAGGGCGTCGACGTCGCCGGCTCCGCCTGCCGGCCGGGCGGCGTCTCGGTGCGCTCGCTCTCGCTCTTCGGAGGCGCCGTCACCGCCGCCGCGGTCAGCGCGAGCGACGGGCGCGGCTCCGTCTCCGACCTCCGCGTCGACGGGAACCCGGTGGAGCTCGGCCCCGGCGAGTCGGTCCCGGTCGAGGCCTGGGGGCTCCTGATCGCGGCCGACCAGGTGGGGGCCATGCTGAGGGCCCCGCTCGCTCTGCACCTGCTCGAGCCGCGAGACCAGCTGCCCGCGGGCACCGTCGTGCTCGTCGGCTTCGGCGCGACGCCGGCGCCGGCCGCCGCCGCGAAGCCCGAAGCGACGACGAAGCTGCGCGCGGTCGTCGGGCCTGCGCTGCCGAGGCAGGTGCTCGTCCCCGAACGGCCGGCGCCATCCGCCCGTCCCGCTGCGGCGACGGCGCATACGCGGAAGCACGAACGCCACAAGGCGAAGAAGCACCAGCCGCTGAAGGTCACGCCGCGGCTCGGCCTGCCGCACTACGACTTCCCGGTCGCCCGCGGCGCCGACTGGGGCGACACCTACGGCGGCGTCCGCAGCGACATCGCGGACGGCTGGCACCACGGCGACGACCTCTTCGCCCCGCTCGGCACTCCGGTGGTCGCCGTGGCGACCGGCACGCTCGGCCTCGTCGGCTGGAACGCGGTCGGCGGCTGGCGCCTCTGGCTCGAGGACGCGGCCGGCAACAGGTTCTACTACGCCCACCTGGCCGCCTACTCGCGCTGGATCCTGCAGCACCGGCACGTGCGCCGGGGACAGGTGATCGGCTTCCTCGGCCGCACCGGCGACGCGTTCACGACGCAGCCGCATCTCCACTTCGAGGTGCATCCGCACCAGCTGTCGAAGCTCGGCTACGACGGCGCCGTCGATCCTTCCGGCTACCTCCGCACCTGGCGGATCGCGCGGCCGCGCGCGGGGGCGATTCCGCGCCCCGCGACGCTCCGCGCACCGAGGGGCGCGCCGCGGGAGGAGGCCGCAGTCGTCTGGCGGCAGCTGCTCGCGGCACGGCATACCCGGGTCGTTCCGACCGCGGCGAGAGTCCTCCCCCCGCACGCGCTCCCGAAGGACACAGGGCCGAGCCGGGTCGAGACCGCCTCCGGACCCGAGACCCTCGCCGCACCGGTCATCGGCGCCGCGCGGGCGTCCGGGCCGGGGAGGTCCGGAGGCGCGTGGGGGCTGCTCGCGCTCGCAGCCGTCGTCGGCGCCGGCATCCCGGCGGCGCTCCTGTCGCGCCGCCTCCGACCGCGCAGCTGACCGCGAGGCGGCTCAGGCCGAGAGGCGCCGCGCGAGCGTCGAGAGCGCGTGCTGCTCGATCTGCCGGACCCGCTCCGGCGCGAGGTGGAGATCGCCGGCGATCTGCTCGAGCGTGTGCGGCTCGCAGTCGATCCCGAAGTGGTTGGCGAGGATGGCCCGCTCCCGCGGCGCGAGGACCGCGAGCGCCGCCCGCACGGCCTCGGCCTGCGAGGTCTCCTCGACCTCGACCAGCGGGTCGCGTGCGGCGACATCGGCCACCAGCTCGACGAGCTGAGCCCCGCCGCCCTCGCTGCCGACGGTCTCGTCGAGCGACGCTGCGGCGAGAGGCGCCGCTTCCGCGCCGGCGATCGCGAGCACGTCGTACCCCGTCGCGGCCGCGATCTCCTCCTTCGTCGCCGGACGGCCGAGTCCGGCCTCGAGCGTGGCGGCGGCGCGGCGGGTGGCGAGCTGCTTCGCCACCAGCCGGCTCGGCAGTCGGATCATGCGCGAGTCGTTCGTCAGGGCGCGCCGGATCGCCTGGCGGATCCACCAGGCGGCGTAGGTCGAGAAGCGGCGGCCGCGGCGCCAGTCGAAGCGGTCGACGGCCTGGATCAGCCCCACCGTCCCCTCCTGGACGAGGTCGGAGAAGGGAAGGCCGAGGCCCTGGTAGCGGCGGGCCATCGCCACGACGAGGCGCAGGTTCGCCTCGATCAGCGCGCGCCGCGCGCGCTCGTCGCCCCCGGCCACCAGTCGGGCGAGCTCGCGCTCCTCGTCGGGCCGGAGCACCCGTTGCGGACGCCAGCCGCGGAGCAGCAACACGGGATCCTCGTGCGCGCGAGACCGCCGACGCCGGGGAGTGCTGGGCACAGGTTGCGCGGGAGCCGTCACGGTTCCCTCCTTTCCCAGCATGGTCGCGGGAGGCGCGGAGCCCTGCATCCGCGGCCCCGCCGAGCGGCCCTGCGGCGATCTACCGACCCCCTCGCGCTGCGACACTGCGCCGTATGAGACGCAGCCTGCTCGTGCCGCTCGGCGCCGCCGTCACGGGCCTGCTGGTGCTCGCCGCGATCGCCGGGCGTGGGCGTCCGCTGCGCGGCGGGCAGGCCGGACCCGGGCCGACGGCGGGCTTCTTCGACTACGTGTTCACCTCCGTCGTCATCGCCTGCGCGCTCGTCGCGGCGGCCGTCGTCTGGGCCTTCCTCACCACGCCCGCCGCCCGCGCGCGGCCGAGGCGCGGCCGTCGAAGCCTGCTCGCGACCGTGCTCTTCCTCGCGGGCGCGGCGCTCGTCGCGTGGGCGATCTCGACGAGCGGCTTCCAGAAGCGGCTCCGGGATGCCGAGCAGCGGGCGCAGACGAGCGCGACGCAGGCGCCCGGCCGCACGCTCCCGACGAAGCCCGGGACGCGCAGCGCGCACCTGCGCTGGGACGAGGTCGCGATCGTGCTCGGGCTCCTCGCCGGGGTCGGCGCGCTCGGGGCCGCGAGCCGAGCGCGGCGCAGGCCTCCGCTCCGCCCGTGGCGTCGCGCCTCCCAGGAGGCGGTGTCGCTCGCCCTCGACGAATCGCTCGACGACCTGCGCGCGGAGCCGGATCTGCGCCGCGCGATCGTCGCCGCCTACGCCCGGATGGAGCGGGCGCTCGCCGCAGCGGGGCTCGCGCGCCGTCCGGCGGAGGCACCGCTCGAGTACGTCGAGCGCGCCCTGCTCGAGCTGGAGGCGAGCGGACCGGCGGCGAGCCGTCTCACCGATCTCTTCGAGTGGGCTAAGTTCAGCCAGCATGAGCCGGAGCCGGAGATGAGGGACGAGGCGATCGACGCGCTCGTCGCCGTCCGGGACGAGCTGCGGGAAGCCCGAGCCGAGAGCCGGCGGCGGCATCGTCGTGAGGGAGCGAAGGCGAGTCCTCGGCTCCGTCGCGGCCTCCACGGCGCTGCTCCTGCTCCTCCTCGCCGTCCATCCTCTGCCGACCGAACGGCTGCTCTCGATCTACGTGCTCCTGCTCGCGGCGATCGCGCTCGCCTCGCTGACGCGCCTCGCTCAGCCGTCCCTCGGGCGGAGCCCCTCCCGCTTCGAAGACGCGCTGCGCGCACGCGGGGAGCGGCCGCTGCGGCCGCCCGAGCTGGTCCGGACGGAGCGCGAGCTGACCCTCGCCGCCGCGAGCGCGGGGCACGCCCACCGGCGGATGGTGCCGCTGCTGCGCGAGGCCGCCTCGGCCCGCCTCTACGCGCAGCACGGGGTCGAGCTCTCGCGCCGACCGGAGCGCGCACGCCAGCTGCTCGGCGACGAGACCTGGGAGCTCGTCCGACCCGACCGTCCGGAGCCGGCCGACCGCAACGGCCCCGGCATCCCGCTCGCCCGGATCGCCGCCGTGATCGACCGTCTGGAACGGCTCTGATGGACCTCGCCGAGCTGCGGCTGCGCGCGACGCGGATCCTCGACGAGGTCGAACGCGCGGTCGTCGGCAAGCGCGGGCCGCTCGAGCTGATCCTGCTCGCGCTGCTGAGCGACGGCCACGTTCTGCTCGAGGACTACCCCGGCCTCGCGAAGACGTTGATCGCGCGCTCGTTCGCGCAGGCGAGCTCGCTCCGCTTCGCCCGGATCCAGTTCACGCCCGACCTGATGCCCTCCGACGTGACCGGCTCGCAGATCTTCGACCAGCGCAGCACCGAGTTCGTCTTCCGGCCGGGCCCGATCTTCGCCAACCTCCTCCTCGCCGACGAGATCAACCGCGCTCCGCCGAAGACGCAGGCGGCGCTGCTCGAGGCGATGCAGGAGCGGCAGGTGACGATCGAGAACGACACGCACCGGCTCGAGCCGCCGTTCCTCGTGCTCGCGACCCAGAACCCGATCGAGTACGAGGGCACCTACCCGCTCCCGGAGGCGCAGCTCGACCGCTTCCTCGTCCGCATCTCGGTCGGCTACCCGGAGCGCGGCGACGAGGTCGAGATGCTGCGCCGCCGGCTGGAGCGCGGCGAGGACGAGGTCGAACTGCGCCCGGTCGTCGACGCGGCGACGCTCGTCGAGATGCAGCGGGCGCTCGAGCGGGTGCACGTCTCGGAGCCGATCGAGGGCTACATCGTCGACCTCGTCGCGGCGACGCGCAGCTCGCAGCGGCTCGCCGTCGGCGCGAGCCCGCGCGGCAGCATCGCGCTGCTCAAGCTCGCGCGAGCGAGGGCGGCGCTCGCCGGGCGCGACTTCGTCGTCCCGGAGGACGTGAAGGCGGTCGCGGTGCCGGCGCTCGCACACCGGCTGACGCTGCGGCCCGAGCTGTGGGTGCAGCGGGTGCGGAGCGAGGACGTCGTCGCCGAGGCGCTCGAGACGGTGCCGACGCCGCCCGCGGAGGACGCGCTCCGCGACGCCGCCGGCGGAGCGGACTCCTGACGCGGCTCACCTCGCCGCGGCTCGGCGGCTACACGAGCCTCGCCGCCCTCGGCCTGATCGCAGGACTCGCCTCCGGGCGGGTGGAGCTGATCGCCCTGGCGGCGCCGTTTGCGCTCGCCGCGCTCGCCGGCGCGGCGCTCGCGCACGACCCACGGATCGAGGCCCGGCTCGAGCTCGACCGCGAGCGCGCGCTCGAGGGCGACGAGGCGCTGGCGACGATCGAGCTCTCCTCTGCGCCCGGCGTCGACCGCCTGGAGGTGCTGCTGCCGCTGCCCGGAGAGCTCGCAGCGGGCGGCCGCAACCCGCGCGCGCTCCGGCTCGAGGCGGGCAGGGCTCACACGCTCGAGCTCCCGATCCGCTGCGAGCGCTGGGGCGCCTTCCGGCTCGGACCGCTCCTGCTCCGCGGACGCGACGCACTCGGCTTCCACGCCTGGGAGACGGAGGCCGGCCGGCCGCAGCCGTTGCGCGTCTACCCCGGCGTCGAGACGCTGCGCGCGCTCCTGCCGCCGCTCGAGACGCAGGTCTTCGTCGGCGATCAGGTCTCGCGGACGCGCGGCGACGGGATCGAGTTCGCCGACGTGCGCCGGTGGGCTCCGGGCGACCGGATGCGCCGGATCAACTGGCGGGCGAGCGCCCGCCGCGACGAGCTCTGGGTCAACGAGCAGCACCCCGAGCGCAACACCGACGTCGTCCTCTTCCTCGACACGTTCGCCGAGGTGCGGGTCCAGGGCCGTGGCACGCACGACCTGGCCGTCCGGGCCGCCACCTCCCTCGCTCACCGCTACCTGCAGCGGAAGGACCGCGTCGGCCTGATCGGCTTCGGCGGCTTCCTCTCCTGGCTGCTGCCCGCGTCGGGGACGCTCCAGCTCTACAAGATCGTCGACTCGCTGCTCGAGACCGACATCGTGCAGACGTTCGCGACGCGCGACGTCGCGATCCTGCCGCGGCGCTCGCTGCCGCCGAAGGCGCTGGTCCTGGCTCTGACGCCGTTGC
Organism: uncultured Actinomycetes bacterium; assembly: GCA_963746895.1. GTDB lineage: Bacteria > Actinomycetota > Thermoleophilia > Gaiellales > Gaiellaceae > Palsa-739. The sequence continues at coordinate 301,430 of CAVVDI010000009.1, forward strand.
TCGACCCGCGCTCGGCGGCCGCGCTGCTCGATCTGCGGGCGCGCGGCTTCGACCTGGTCGTCGTCGAGGTCTCCCCCGTCGAGTTCGTCCAGCCGGGCTCGGACGAGCTCGCACGTCTGTCGTTCCGGCTCTGGAAGCTGTCCCGCGAGGCGCTGCGCGCGCGCTACGAGAGCGCCGGCGTGCCGGTCGTTCAGTGGCGCGAGGGAGTCCCGCTCAACGTCCCGCTCGAGGAGGTGGGGGCATACAGGCGCTTCGCCAGGCCCGCGCGCGTGTAGCGCTCGCGCTCGCGTCGGCCGTCGCCTATGCCGGCGTGGTCGCCTACGCCGCGGCCCGCACGCCTCAGGTGGCGGGACTGCTCGTCGCGCTCGGAGGCCTCGGCGGCGTCCTGCTGCTGGCGGTCCTCGTGCGCGGCATCCAGGAGCTGCTCGCCTGGGCGCTCGCGCCGCTCGGCGTCGTCTACGGCGTCTCGCTCGCGATCTCGGGCGGACGCGTGGACGAGGCGGCGCCCCTCGTCGCCTGCGCACTCCTGCTCTGCGGCGAGCTCGCCGCCTGGTCGCTCGACGCGCGCTGGCGGATCGCCGCGGATGCCGACGTCGTCCGCCGGAGGGCATTCGCTCTCGGCGCGCTCGTGCTCGCGGGTCTCGTCGCGTCCGCCGCGGTGGTCGCGGTCGCCGCCGCTCCCGCCGGTCGGGGGCTCGCGTGGACGACGCTCGGGGCCGCCGCCGCGGTCGGCGCCGTGGGCGCGGCCGTTGCCCTGCTGCGGCGCGAAGGCGCTAGGAGCCTCATGCGCATTGCCTCTCGACCCAATCCATCAACCCTCGCGCGCGAACACGGCACCCGTCTCCCAGGAGGGCCGCTACACTAACCGCCGTTCCGGGGCGCATTCGTCTAGTGGCCTAGGACACCGCCCTCTCACGGCGGCGGCACGGGTTCGAATCCCGTATGCGCCTCTTCGGAAAAGCCCCTGCTCAGCGGGGGCTTTTTTCCTACCGCTTCCTCACGCGGCGGAAACACGAAGCCGCCGGCGCCACCCCAGGAGAGCCCGCGAACCTGCTCCATCGCCTTCGCCTTGTCCTTCCGGCGCAGGTAGACGAGCGTCGTCTCGATCCGCTTGTGCCCCATCAGCTCCTTCAAGGCGATCAGCTGGTCAGGGTTCTCCTCATCGAACTGCACAGCGAACGCGGCCCGCAGCGCGTGAACCGTGCAGACGACGCCGGCACGGCGCGCGATCTTCTTGATCGTCTCCCAGATCGACTTTGTCCGAGCGCTCCGCGCGACGCACAGCGCCAGGTCTTCGGTTCGGGACGAGGTGCGCGTCCGGCGAGCGCCACACGCCGGCCGCCTCGGCCGCGCGAAGGATCTCCGCATACTCGTCCGGAAGCGGCTTGGTGATGATCCTCGGGCCCTTCTCGACAAAGCGGACCGTTCCGTGCTCAAGGTCTACGTCCCGCCGGCGGACGCTGCCAAGCGCCCCGCGCCGCGCCCCCAGATAGATGGCGGTTGTCAGGCAGAGCCACTCCTGCCAGGTCTCGCACGCATCGAGCATCCGCCCCACGTCCTCGGCGGTAACCGTTACCACGTCGAGATCTTCCGGCCGCGGCCGCGGCGGACGCCGCAACGGGAACGCTACGTGCTCGGACGTGTGCCTCCGCTCCCAGAGGAACTTCGAGAACTCTTTGACGGTACTCACGCTGCTCGCAAGCGTCGACGGCGCGGAATCGATCCAGCGATTGAGGAAGCGCTCGTAGTCGGCAAGCTCGATCTCGTGGACGTACGCATCGCGCACTTCGTCCGCGAGCTTGTTCAGCTTGCGACCGTATGCGTCACGAGTCCTCGGACTCTTGCCACGGCGCGCCAGCTCGCCGAGATACAGATCGATCGCCTCGCCGACCCGAAGCGGCCGCTGCTCAGACATCGGGCAACGATCTCCAGTCATCTTCAGCATCGCGCATCTCAATCAGCTGAGCCGGCGTGTAGTAGACCCACTTCGCCTCTACCTTGAGGTAGCCGTAGTCGGAGTTTCTCTCGATCTTCGACTGCTCGTATGACCGCTGCAGCTCTTGCGCTTCGAGTTGCCGCTCCACGGTGATCCCGTGCCGGATCAGGTCGCGCGCTACCTCGCTCGCCGAGGCACCACGCCAGTCCGCGATCCGCTGGATCTCGGCCGCGAGCGAGGGATCCATACGGACGTTAAGCACGTCTGTCTTCTTGTCCGGGGATGTCACACGTCAAGTATGACGCTTAAGCTAATACCTGTCAAATGCTATGGACATCACGTATGACGTCCTCAGATCCTACCCCGCCTCCTCCTCCGCGCCCTCTTCTGCCCCGATCGAATCGACGAGCTCATCGACCATCGCCTCTGTCGACCGCACGCCCACTCCCACAGCCGATATACGCGAGCGCCCCGTGTCCACCGTCTCCGCCGAGCGCACAGCCGCGACACGTGAAAGCTCGTACACGGGAGCCTCACGCACACCGCGACGCCTCCGCTGATCGTCAGTTCGCCAGAACTCCACATGATCGATCCCCCGTAGGCGCGGCTCCATGAAGAACGCAAAGTCGAGCGTGTAAGCCTCGTACCGCCCCTCGCGACCCGAGGCTGCCGAGGTATCTGGCTCAACGATGTGCACAAGCTTGAAGTCCATCAGCTGAAGGATCGCCTCATGCTCCTCTGGATGCTGCCTCGCTTCTGTCTCCGAGATCAGGAACCCCGTCTTCTTCTTCTCCTCGAGGCAGAACGTCAGCAAGTCCTGGAACACGGGCTCGAGTGCGGCCGCGTCTGAGCCGACGTCATCGCGAAGCTGCCTCAGCTTCGTCCGGTACGAAAGACGAGCGGCACCTTTGTACACGGACGTTGGCGTCAGCCACTTCGACGCCCCTCCGTCGCGCGCCGCCTTGACCGCCTCTACGAAGATCGTCAGGTAGTCCCGCGGTACACCCCCTGACGCCAGCGTCAGCGCGAACAACCCATCCGGGCTGAGGAACTCCGTGCTCGCGGTATCGACTCGAACCTTGTGGCCCATCGAGTCGAGCATCCGCGCCAGATACCCATGCGTAGCCTCGACGTCCTCGAAGGTCTGATCGAGATCAATCGCCTCGACGTCCTGATACAGCTCCACCCCCACCGTCTGCCCGTTCTGCCTTGCGAGCGTGGTCCGGTGCCGGACAGTTCCGACCTTCAGATAGAGATCAATGCCCCGCACAAGCCGATGCAGGTAGTCAATGACGTCCGGCTGGACCGAGGGATGTATGAGGTAGAAATCGTCAACAATCAGGGTCCCACGCCCCTTCGGGCCATCCTTAAGCGCGCTCCCGATTGCCTCCTTGAAGTCTCGCAGATGTCGTTCTAGATAATCGAGCTTCTGTTCGCGGAACTCCGACGAGCGCGCGTAAGTATCCGTGCGGCCACCACGCAGGTTGAGTTCTACAGGCCCCGGCGACCCCCCAACGCCGCCCTGAAGGTCACGCGTGCGACTTCGGTCCTCTTTGACGGCCTCACTCTCTGCTCGATCGAGCAGAGTCTGGAGCTTGCGGATCTCTCCCCGCAGCGGCCCACGTCGCCGCAGGCGGTCCCGGACCGTCCGACGCACCGGCACGCCCTTGAGGATGATGAGTAGGAGACGAATCAGCACGTCCGGGTACGACAGCGTCTTGACCTCATCAGCACTTACATACACCGAGAACTCGTCGGATGGGCGCGCGCGCCGGTGGAAGTGGACTAGCAGGCACGACTTACCCGAACCACGCCGGCCGAATATGACCTGGTGCTGCCGTGCCTTCACCCTGCTGAGGTGGTCGCCTATCTCGACGTAGATCGGGTCGTGGTTCTCTCGCACGCGGAAGCTGTCGCGCACCAACTCGACGAGCTTCTCGAGACGGGGATCGTCCAGAGCCATACCTACGAGGCTACACCGCCACTTGACATCAGTCGACGCTCCAGTAAGTCACCAAGCCCCACTAACGCGCCGCGACCCGCCCTAGCGAGCCCACTCCCACCTGACCAGCGCAGCTACGCAGCCTCTGCGACCGGAGCCCGCCACGACGCGCGCGGACGACCCATCACGTCATCGAGTGAGACGTCCAGCTCCCCCAGTTCGGCATCACCCGCCGACACTCCGAGGCGCCGCGCAAGGCTCCGCCGCCGCCGGGCCGTCTCGCGTGAGTAGACCCTATCCACCAGCCCCAGCCGCTCCGCTGTCAAGAACGCCGTCAACTGCTCGTACTGCACGGTCGAAATCTCCCCAAGTACGACCCGCTCGATGAGCTTCGCAGCCTCGACCTCCTTCACCAGCCGCGTCACGCGACCAGACGCCTTCCCGGCTCCAAAAACCGACCCCCAGTAGATTCCGCCGCGGCCTTGTCCTCCAACTCGGCCACAGGACGGCCTACAGCCCACTCGAACCGCTGCTCCCGCTCGAACCGAATCTTCCCCCACCTCGGCCCACCATTCCTCAGCTTCGAGTTCCGGCAGTACGCACGCGCAATCGTCTTTCTGCCCGACTTGAGCGCAACCGTCGTGTACGGGGGCGGGCCTTGCCACTCCGCATACCACGACCTCGGCCACTGGGCGAAGCGCAGAGCCTCAAGAGCGCGATGACCTTCAGCCGGGTCCTCGTACTCAACGTCCACACCCACGTCTACCCGTACCAGACGCGGCTCTTCCGACGGCAGCACACCAAACAGACCCATCCGCCGAGTCAGCTCCCGGAAACGCCGGCCGAACTCCTCCACCGGACACAGATCGTCCTCGCCCTCAGGTCCGAGATGCGCCTGCACCTCAAGACGACGAATCTGCTCGTGCCTACGCGGCTGAACAGTGAACGCCAACATCACGTGACGGGGGCCGAGAAAGTGCTCCCACCTTCCGAACCGGTCACGGGACGCGAATAGCGTCTTCCCCGGCTGCGTAAGCAAGCCCTGTGCCGGTAGAGCCGCCAGACGCGACACACACGGCTGCGGCGTCGAGATGTCCCACCGAAAACAGGTGTCGTGATATCCCACGCCGACGACGCGCTGACCGGCCATGCACTCTCACCTACCAACCCAGATCTGAGGTCCCAGGGGGTGTTACAAGACCCCCTGGCCTAGCCCCGGAGTTCCTGCGACCGTCCGATCCCCCGGCCGCCCTCTCCGTCGCAGGGGTCGCCGACCCGCCGGCGCCCGTCAACCCGCTGCGCGGGTTCCCCTCGCTGCGCTCGGTGACAGGCCCCGCCGTGCCGGCAAAGGCGCTCCTACGAGGGCGGCCCGTGATAGCCGTTCCAGCAGCGAGAGCATTTCCGGCGCGGTCGATCCGAGTCATACGCCTCGACACGAACCGAGTCAGTCGGAACCGAGGCGAGGGCGTCGCACCAGAAGTCCATATGCGCGACCCCGGAGCGACGGTTAACGTAGATCAGCCGTTCGCTCATGCGGCCTCGTCAAGCGAGTCGGCGACCTCACGGAGAGCAATCGCGATGACAGTGAACGCGGTCGCTGAAGCGAGGTGCTCGCCGGTCGCACCGAGCGGCGCGCGCTCGGTGTGCAACGCGGCGAGAACCTCGTACTCCCCGGCCTTCGCGTTCAGCAGCTCAGCGGGTTCCACGCCGAGTCCGCCGATCTGTCTCCTACCCGAAGCTCGGCCAGTTTCCGCCGAAGGGGCTCCGGGACGTCGATCTCCCGGGACACGGGTTCGAATCCCGTATGCGCCTCTTCGGAAAAGCCCCTGCTCAGCGGGGGCTTTTTTATTACCGCTTCCTCACGCGCACTCCTCCTCGGC
>CAVVDI010000010.1:0-116379 GCA_963746895.1 uncultured Actinomycetes bacterium
CCCTCCATCTGGAGCTGGATCAGCCGGTTCATCTCGACGGCGTACTCGAGCGGCAGCTCCTTCGTGATCGGCTCGACGAAGCCGGAGACGATCATCGCGCTCGCCTCGGACTCGGAGAGGCCGCGGCTCATCAGGTAGAAGAGCTGCTCCTCGCCGATCTTGGAGACCGTCGCCTCGTGGCCGATGTCGACCTCGTCCTCCTCGATCTTGATGTACGGGTAGGTGTCCGAGCGCGACTCGTCGTCGAGGATCAGCGCGTCGCAGACGACCTTCGACTTCGCGCCCTTGGCGCCCTTCGCCACCTCGAGCAGCCCGCGGTAGCCGGCGCGGCCGCCGTCCTTGGAGATCGACTTCGAGGTGATCACCGACGTCGTCTTCGGCGCGAGATGGACGGCCTTGCCGCCCGCATCCTGGTGCTGGCCCTTGCCGGCGAACGCGATCGACAGCACCTCGCCGTGCGCCCGCTCGCCCGTCAGCCAGATCGCCGGGTACTTCATCGTCAGCTTCGAGCCGAGGTTCCCGTCCACCCACTCCATCGTCGCGTCCTGCTCGGCGACGGCGCGCTTGGTGACGAGGTTGTAGACGTTGTTCGACCAGTTCTGGATCGTCGTGTAGCGGCAGCGGCCGCCCTTCTTGACGAGGATCTCGACGACGGCCGAGTGGAGCGAGTCGGTCGAGTAGATCGGCGCCGTGCAGCCCTCGACGTAGTGCACGTAGGCGCCCTCGTCGACGAGGATCATCGTCCGCTCGAACTGGCCCATGTTCTCGGCGTTGATCCGGAAGTAGGCCTGCAGCGGCATCTCGATCTTCACGCCCGGCGGCACGTAGATGAACGAGCCGCCCGACCAGACGGCCGAGTTGAGCGCGGCGAACTTGTTGTCGTTCTGCGGGATGATCGTCCCGAAGTACTGCTTGACGAGCTCCTCGTGCTCGCGGAGCCCGGAGTCCATGTCGAGGAAGAGCACGCCCTTCTTCGTCAGGTCCTCCTGGAGCTTGTGGTAGACGACCTCGGACTCGTACTGGGCGCCGACCCCGGCGAGGTACTTCTTCTCCGCCTCGGGGATGCCGAGCTTGTCCCAGGTGTCCTTGATGTCGGCCGGCAGGTCCTCCCAGGAGTTGGCCTGGTTCTCGGTCGGCTTGATGTAGTAGAAGATGTTCTCGAAGTCGATGTCGTCGAGGTTCCCGCCCCACTCGGGCAGCGGCCGGGCGAAGAAGTAGTCGAGGCTGCGGTGCCGGAACTTGCGCATCCAGTCAGGCTCGTTCTTGTGCGAGGAGATGGCGTCGACGAGCTCGTGCGAGAGCCCGCGGCCCGACTTGAAGAAGTAGTTCTCGTCGGCGTGGAACCCGTACTTGATCGCGTAGTCGGAGCCGATTCCCTGGACGATCTCGGTCTCGGCGTCGGTCTTTTCGATCTGGGCCATCAGGCCTCACTCCCTGCCGTTGCCGGAATGAACTGGTCGTAGCCCTCCGCTTCGAGCTGCTTCGCGAGCTCGGGGCCCCCCGACTCGACGATGCGGCCGTCGACGAAGACGTGTACGCGGTCGGGGGTGATGTAGTCGAGGATGCGCTGATAGTGCGTGATGACGAGTGCGCCCATCTCCGGGCCGACGAGCTCCTTCACGCCGCCCGCGACGACGCGGAGCGCGTCGATGTCGAGGCCGGAGTCCGTCTCGTCGAGGACCGCCATCCGCGGCTTCAGCATCGCCATCTGCAGGATCTCGACCCGCTTCTTCTCGCCGCCCGAGAACCCGTCGTTGAGGTAGCGCGAGGCGAGCTCGCGGCTGACCTTGAGGCGATCCATCTGCGCCAGCAGCTCCTTGCGGAACGCGGGGATGGCGAGCGGGTCGTCGGTGCCGCCGTTCCGCGCCTTGCGCACGGCGTTGATCGCGCTGCGCAGGAAGCTCGTCACGGTGACGCCGGGAATCGCGTGCGGGTACTGGAACGCGAGGAAGAGGCCGCGCTGCGCGCGCTCGTCCGCCCCGAGCTCGGTGATGTCCTCGTCGTCGAGGAACAGCTTCCCCTCGGTGATCTCGTAGGCCGGGTGGCCCATGATCGCGTACGAGAGCGTGCTCTTCCCGGAGCCGTTCGGCCCCATGATCGCGTGCACCTCGTTCAGGTCGACCTCGAGATCGACGCCCTTCACGATCTCGGTGCCGTCCTCGAGCGCGACGTGCACGTTCTCCAGTCTCAGCAGTGCCACGAAGTCAGCCTCTTTCCATGAAATAACAGGGCTTTCGGCCCGCACTATCCACCGCTCTCAGTCTAGCCGACGATCTCCGCTTCGGCCTGTATCGCACGATCCTCACGCGCCGAAACGCTGCTACCATCGTCCTCGATGACCGGCTGGACGAGCCCGACGCACATCATCCTCATCCTCCTGCTCGCACTGCTGCTCTTCGGTGCGAAGCGCCTTCCGGAGATCGGCCGGAGCCTCGGCACGGGGATGCGGGAGTTCAAGGACTCGGTGACCGGCAATACGCCGGACGAGCCGGCCGAGCTCCCGCCCGCTCCGGCCGAGCCGACGGCGCCCACCGTCGCGCCCCGCGAGCACGACACGGTCTAGGGTCGCCATGAGTCCGCTTCCGCGTCGCCTCGGCTACGGCGAGGAGGCGACGCTCGTCGAGCATCTCGAGGAGCTGCGTTGGCGGCTCTTCGTCATGATCGGCGCGCTGGTGGTGTGTTCCGGGGGCGCCTACGCGTTCCACGGGCGCATCCTCGATTGGCTGAACGGGCCGCTGCCCCTCGACCGGCGTCATCCGGTGACGCTCGGCGTCGCCGAGCCCTTCACGGTCGGGCTGACCATCAGCGTCTACGCAGGGTTCGTGCTTGCCCTTCCGATCATTCTCTGGCAGGTGTGGGGCTTCTTCGCACCCGCCTTCGACCCGTCGATCGAACGCAAGACGCTGGGGCTCGTTGCCTTCGCGACCGGCCTCGGGGCGTCCGGGCTCGCGTTCGGCTACTGGATCCTGCTGCCGCGGGCGATCCACTTCCTCACCCACTACGACGACACGCACTTCACCGTTCTCATCCAGGCGAAGGCGTACTACTCCTTCGTGTCCACCGTGCTCCTCGGAGTCGTCGTGGTGTTCGAGTTGCCGCTCGTCGTGCTGGGGCTCGTCTACCTCGGGCGTGCTCGGCTCGAAGACGCTTCGTCGCAACCGGCGCCTCGGATACTTCCTCACAGCGGTGGTCGGCCTGGGCTTGCCAGGCCCCGATCCCGTGACCACGGGGCTCGAGATCTTGCCGATGTGGATCCTCTTCGAGCTCTCGATCTGGGCCGCGGTCTGGGTCGAGCGGCGGCAGGCCAAGGTCGTTCAGAGCTCCGCTACCCTGGGCGCCTGATGGCGAGGGCCGCGGTCAAGGCGAAGCAGCAGGCGCGCGCGAAGGCGCAGCCGCAGGCGGGGCCGACGAAGCGCCGCAGGGGCGGGCGCAAGCGGCACTCGGGAGGGGGCAACCCGAACCAGGACCTCTTCTTCATGAAGCTGCGGCGGCACGCCAAGTGGGCGTACGTCGGGCTCGCCGTCCTCTTTGCGATCACCTTCGCGGGCCTTGGCGTCGGTTCCGGCTCGAGCGGCCTCGACCAGCTCTTCTCCGGGCTCAACATCTTCGGCGGGAGCGGCGGCTCGTCCGTCTCGAAGGCGCTGAAGGAGGTCGACAAGAACCCGGCGTCGGGCAAGGGCTACCGCGACCTGGCGACCGCGTACGAGCAGAAGGGCGACACGGACGGCGCGATCCGCGCGCTCCAGTCCTACACGAGCATCAAGAAGAAGGACGCCGACGCGTTCGCCGAGCTCGGCGGCCTCTTGCTGACGCAGGGGCAGAACTACGCGGGGCAGTACCAGGCGGCGGCGGCGGCGCAGGCGGCGGCCGCGCCGAGCCAGTCCTTCCTCCCGACCGGCACGCTCGGCACGGCGATCGGGACCAACAAGATCGAGCAGGCCGCCGCGCAGCAGGCGAGCGGGACGACGAACGACCTCTACCAGAAGGCAGCGCTCGACTTCCAGGAGGCCGTGGGCGCCTACCAGACGGTCACGAAGCTGCGGCCGCACGACGCGAACGCGCAGTTCCAGGTCGCCTCGGCCGCTCAGACCGCGGGCCAGTACGACGTCGCGGTGACCGCCTTGAAGAAGTACCTGCAGCTCAATCCCGAGACGACGCAGCGCGCTCAGATCGAGAAGCTGATCAAGCAGCTCTCGCCCGCGTCCGGCGAAGCCGTCCAAGAAGAGCTCGTCGACGGGCAAGTAGTCGGGTTCCGCGCCCGTGCGTGCGGGTAGACTCTCGCGCGACACCGCCCGGTGGATGTGTCGGCGACCTTCGGGGAGAGATGCGCGGATGAACTTCGACATCACGACCGAGCAGCTCGGCGAGGAGACCTACGTGATCTCGCTCGCGGGCGAGGTCGACCTGTACACGGCCCCCGAGTTCAAGCGGCAGCTGCTCGAGGTGATCGATCGCGGCGCCGGCGAGGTGGTCGTGGACCTCACCGACACCACGTTCATCGACTCCACCACGCTCGGCGTGCTCGTCGGCGGCGTCAAGCGGTTGCGCCCGAACGACGGCCGGCTGTCGCTCGTCTGCAGCGATCGCAACATCACGAAGATCTTCGAGATCACCGGCCTCGACAAGGTGTTCACGATCTACGCGCGCCGGGACGAGGCGCTGAGCGGAATCGGGGTCGCGGCGGGCGAGTGCTGAGCGGGGGCCGGGTCGGGGCTGTTCGTCGGAAGGTCGTGGCCGCCGGGGTCGCGGCGACCATGCTGCTGGCCGCCGGCTGCGGCACGGGCGGCATCGCCTCCGGGAACGCCGACCAGCAGAACGGGCAGAAGCTCTTCCAGAGCAACTGCGCGAGCTGCCATACCCTCTCGGCTGCCGGAGCCAACGGCAAGGTGGGGCCGAGCCTCGACGCGGCGTTCGCGTACGACCGCTCGCAGAACTTCAAGGACAGCTCGATCGAGAACGTCGTCCTCGACCAGATCCGGCTCGGCTCGGGACCGGTCGGGAGCGGCACCGCGGCGAACCAGCAGGAGCCGCGGATGCCGGCCGACATCGTCACCGGCCAGGATGCCGTCGACGTCGCCGCCTACGTCGCGTCGGTGGCGGGTCAGGGCGGCGCCGAGGCGCCGTCGCCGTCGGCGCTCGGCACCGACGGCCAGACGATCTTCAAGGGCGAGTGCGCCAGCTGCCACACGCTCAAGGCCGCGGGCTCGTCCGGCACCGTCGGCCCGAACCTCGACCAGCTGAAGCCGTCGCTCGCGCGCGTGCAGCACCAGGTCGAGGCGGGAGGCGCCGTGATGCCGGCGTTCAAGGGCACGCTCAGCCAGGCGCAGATCGACGCCGTGGCGAAGTACGTCTCCTCCTCCGCCGGCAAGTAGCGCGCGGATGCACGTGCGGCCGGCGCGGGTGGAGGACGCCGCGGCGATCGCGGAAGTCCACGTCCGCACCTGGCAGGCCGCGTACGCGGACGTCTTCGCGCGAGGAGCGGCTCGCCGAGCTCGACGTCGACCGGCGGCGCGCATTCTGGGAGCGCTCCCTCGCGGAGTCGCAGCCTCACCGGGTCGTGCACGTCGCCGGGGACGAGGCCGGGCGCGTGGTCGCGTTCGGCTGGGTCGGCGAGAGCCGCGAGGTGGCGGATGAGGGGGAGCTGTACGCGATCTACGCGCTGCCCGAGGCGTGGGGGAGCGGCGTCGGGAGGGTGCTGATGGAGGCGGCGCTCGCCTCGCTGCGCGAGGAGGGCTTCCTCGCCGCGATCCTCTGGGTGCTGGAAGACAACCCGAGGGCGCGACGCTTCTACGAGCGAGAGGGCTGGCGCCACGACGGCGGCCGTCGCGAGGACGAGCACCTCGGTGCTCGCGTCGCCGAGGTGCGGTACCGGATCGAGCTCTAGCGGGCGTGCCCGGGCGCCGAGACGCGAGCGTCACGACCCTGGGAGGAGCGAGACGGGGACGGAGAGGCGCTCGCGGGCGGCGGCGAGAAGCTCGGCGGCGCCCGCGAGCACGACCTCATCGGCGCCGAACTCCCGCAGAGCGTTCTCCACGGCGAGCAGCGGCTCGTCCGGGCCCACGGTGCTCCGAGCGTCGAATCCCGCGCCGCGCAGCTGCGCGGCGAGTGCGCCGGCCGCGCCCCGCGTCTCCTCCGGCGCGACGACGAGCACCTCCGCCTCGTGGCCTTCCAGGCGGGAGCGCAGGGCATCCCCGATTTCGTGCACGTCGGCCGCCGGCAGAGCGAGCAGGATGATCCGCCGCCGCGCACCGGCCGCCGCCGGCTCGGCCGGTGCCGCCTCCGCGGCAGGCGGCGCGCGCCACAGCCACCGCGCGATCCCGCCGACCACGAGCACGGCCGCAGCGACGCCGACCCACTCGCCGGCGTACGCGCCTGCGACGACGATCGCCGCGCCGACGATCACGACGAGCAGGAAGCGGAACGCCTCCGCCTCGGTGCGAAGCGGGTTGCGCATCGTTCCGCCCGCCCGGCTCGTCAGAGGATGTAGACCGTCAGGTACACGACGATCCACATCACGTCGACGAAGTGCCAGTAGATGCCCCCGATCTCGACGCCGTGGTGGTGCTCGGCGTCGAAGTGCCCGCGGAACGCGCGCACGGTCATGATCAGCAGGATCGTCAGGCCGACGAAGACGTGGGCGCCGTGCAGGCCGGTCAGGCAGTAGAAGATCGTCGCGAACGCTCCGTCCTTGGGCGCGAACCCGACTCGTGAGTACTCGCGCCCCTGCGTGATCAGGAACGTCAGCCCCATCAGGAACGTCAGCAGCAGCCCGGCGCGCAGCCCCCAGTGGTTGCCGCGCTTCACGGACTGCAGCGCCCAGTGCATGGTGAAGCTCGACGTGACGAGGATGCACGTGTTGACGAGGGCGACGTAGATCGGGAGGTGGAACGGCGGCGTCGGCCACGGCGTCCCGTTCACGACGCGCACGAAGAAGTACGCGGTGAAGAACGAGCCGAAGAGCATGATCTCCGTGCCGATGAACAGGAACATGCCGAGGACGCTCGGCGTCATCCGCGAGCTGAAGTGCGGCTCGGGCGGCCCGTGGTGCTCGTGATCGTCGTGCTCGAACGCCTCGACGTGCGTGTACGCGGTCACGCCCCCACCTCCGCGCTCGCCTCGGCGACGACGTGCTCGACCGGCACGCCTGTCTCCTTGCGCAGCCGCTCGACGAGGTCCTTGCGCAGCCAGCCCGAGCTGAGCGGTTCGAACGTCGAGACGATGATCTCATCGACGCGCTCGTCGTGCACCGCCTCCATGGCCGCGCTGAACGGGTCGGGGTGCGCGACCTGGCCGTGGACGTCGATGCCCTCGCCGCGCAGCAGCGTCAGCGCGCGCTTGATGCGGCGCTCCGCATCGGGGTGCGCGCCGAGGCTCGGGTCGGTCTGGGGTGAGACGATCAGGAAGCTCGACGGGCTCGCCTCGGCGCGCTCCCGGATCCTCGCGAGCAGCGGCTCCCCGAGCACGGTCTCGTTGGCGATCACGAGCACGTTCGCGTCGTTCGGCCCCCGGACGTGCGCGATCAGGTGCTCGACCGGCACGTCGGCCGCGGCGGCGCGGACCCGGTCGACGACGTTGCGGCGCAGCCACCCCGACTTCTCCTCCGGGTGGGTCGACACGAGGATCGCGTCGACGGGAGGCTCCAGCTGCGCGAGCGCGTCGCGGACGCAGGCGACCGGATCGCCCTCGACGACGTACCCCTCGGTCGACACGCCGGCGCCGCGCAGGTGCTCCAGCGCCCGCTCGAGGCGCCGGTGGGCCGACGCGCGGCGCGTGTCCGAGTAGACGACGTAGCCGCGCCGCGGCTGGTTGACGGGGCAGACGACGGTGACGTGCACGTCGGGGCCGCGCCCTTGCAGCGCATCGAGCAGCATCCTCTCGCCGACCGTCTCGTTCGCCACCAGCAGCAGGTGCGTGCCGAGCTCGTCCCCGGTCACGCGCCGACCTCCTCGAGCTCCTTCGTCTTCGAAGGCGCGAGGATCGCGTGCTTCGCGCCGGGGACGCCGTACTCGTACGGCGAGCCGACGACCTGTGGGATCTCGTCGAAGTTGAAGATCGGCGGCGGCGAGCTGACCTGCCACTCCAGGGTCATGGCGCGCCACGGGTTCGCGGGCGCGATCTCGCCGCTGCGCCAGCTCGTGATCATGTTGTAGAGGAACACGAGCACCGACGCGCCGAGCCCGAACGACGCGAGTGAGATGAACATGTTCATGCCGGCGAACTTCGGCGCGTAGTCGGAGACGCGGCGCGGCATCCCCTCCACCCCGATCAGGTGCATCGGAAAGAACGTGAGGTTGAAGCCGACGAAGGTGAGCCAGAAGTGGAGCTTCCCGAGCCGCTCGTCGTACATACGGCCGGTCATCTTCGGGAACCAGTAGTACATCCCGGCGAAGATCGTGAACACGGAGCCGCCGAAGAGCACGTAGTGGATGTGCGCGACGATGAAGTACGTGTCGCTGACGTGGATGTCGATCGGGACGGCGCCCAGCATGACGCCCGAGAGACCGCCGATCACGAACATCGAGAGGAAGCCGAGCGCGAAGAGCATCGGAGTGTTGAGGTGGAGCTTGCCCTCCCACATCGTCGCGAGCCAGCTGAAGATCTTGATGCCCGTCGGGACCGCGATCAGCAGCGTCGTGACCATCATCGGCACGCGCAGCCACGAGGCCATGCCGCTGACGAACATGTGGTGCGCCCAGACCGAGAAGCCGAGGACGACGATCGCCATCAGCGACAGCGCCATCAGCCGGTAGCCGAAGATCGGCTTCCGGCTGAACACGGATATGACCTCGCTCATGATCCCGAAGCCCGGCAGCATCATGATGTAGACGGCCGGGTGCGAGTAGAACCAGAAGATGTGCTGGTACCCGAGCGGGTAGCCGCCGTTCGCGGGGTCGAAGAACGCGGTGTGCATCACGTGGTCGAACATCGAGAAGAACTGCGATCCGGCGATGAACGGCGTCGCGACCACGACGAGCAGCGAGGTCGTGAAGTTCGCCCAGACGAGCAGCGGCATCCGCCAGAAGGTCATTCCCGGCGCCCGCATCGTGATGATCGTGACCAGGAAGTTGAGCGCGGTCATGATCGACGAGGCGCCGGCCCACTGGACGCCCTGGTTGAAGAAGACGGCGCCGAGCGGCTGGTGCGTCGAGCAGAGCGGCACGTAGCCCGTCCAGCCGCACGCGAACGCGCCGCCCGGGACGAGGAACGAGCCGAGCATCATCAGGCCGGCGATCGGGAGCAGCCAGAAGGAGAGGGCGTTCAGGCGCGGGAACGCCATGTCGCCCGCGCCCAGCATCAGCGGCACCACGAAATTGGCCAGCCCGGCGAAGGCGGGGATGACGAAGAGGAAGATCATCAGCGCCGCGTGCACCGAGAAGAGCCCGTTGTAGGTCTGGTTGTCGAAGAACTGCATCCCGGGCTTCGCGAGCTCCGCGCGGACGAGCAGCGCGAGCATCCCGCCGGCCAGGAAGAAGAAGATCGTCGTGACCAGGTACTGCACCCCGATCACCTTGTGGTCGGTGTTGACGCGGAAGTAGTCGCGCCAGCTGCGCGCGCCGTGGCCGGAGTGGTCCTCGGCGCGCGTCGGGAAGCCGAGGGCGTAGTACGTCCAGTAGTCGAAGGCGCCGATGCCGGCGAGAAAGCCGATCGGCGCCGCGACGAGCAGCCCGACGAGCACCGAGGGGTCGGTGGCGAGGATGGGGTGCCAGCCGCCCCACCAGCGGAAGACGGCGACGAGCCCGAGCCCGATGCCGCCGAACAGCGGCGTCATCCAGAGCGCGCGGATCCAGCCGCCCCGGTAGAGGAGGCTCCAGCCGCCTCCCGCCGCCGCCCGGTGCGGTCGTGTGCACGTCGTTCATGGTTGCCGCGGTCACGAGCTTCGGATCACCCCTTCTTGCCGGAATCGACGAGGTACGTGACGAGCGCGTCGAGCTGCTGCGACGAGAGCGAGCTGCCGAAGGTCTGCGGCATCACGTTCTGCGGGTAGCCCGGCGCGACGTAGGCGTTCGGGTCGGTGATCGACTCCCTGACGAAGGCGGCGAGCGGCTTGCCCGCCTTCTGCGCCGCCGCGGCGAGGTTGTCGAGGTCCGGCCCGACCTTGCCCGTCGCGCCGGCGGCGGTCAGCGTGTGACAGGAGCCGCACGCGTTGTCCGCGAAGACCGTCGACCCGCTCACCGTCGCGTTCGCGGAGCTCGTGGCCTGCGTCTGCTTCTTCAGCCACGCGTCGAAGGCGGCCGGCTCCATCACGATCGCCTCCGAGCGCATGAGCGCGTGCCCGAGCCCGCACAGCTCGGTGCAGATCACCGGAAACGTGCCGACCTTGTCGGGCGTGATGTGGAGGGTGGTCGTCAGGCCGGGGACGGTGTCCTGCTTCTGTCCGAACTCCGGCACCCAGAAGGAGTGGATCACGTCCTTGGAGTGCAGGGTCAGGAGCACGGAACGGCCCTTCGGCAGCCGCAGCGCCGCGGTCGTCAGCTTCGCGTCCGGATAGGTGAAGCTCCACGCGAACTGCTGTGCCGTCACGTCGACGTTGAGGACGTCCTTGCCCTGCGCGTCGTTCTGCGCGAGCACGATGGCGCTGACGATCCCGATGGCCGTCACGAGCAGGGTGGGGACGATCGTCCACGCGATCTCGAGGCCGGTGTGACCGTGGATCGGCGGGCCGTCGGAGTCGTCGTCCGGCGCCACGCGGAAGCGGACGACCGAGTAGAGGAGCGCGGCGGCGACCAGCGCGAAGATGACGATGCAGATCGCGATCACGAACCAGAAGACGAAGTCGATCCGTCCCGCCTCGCGCGACGCCGGGGTCGGCAGCCACGGCAGCAGAAGCGCGACGGCGGCGGCCGCCCCGCCTGCGATCACACCGATCCCCAAGAGCGTGAGGATGGAGCCCCTGCGCATCCTCGGCGGAGCCTAGTCGAAACGGATGCGCATCGTTTCACTGACCCCGCAACCCGAAATGCCGCTCTCCGCCGCCTGCTCGACCCGCCGGTCGGAGGTCGCTCCCGCGATCCGACGCACAGCGGTTTCGAGCGGGGTATCGTAGGCCGATGTGCGGGACCGGGGGCGCCGCGGGGCGGAATGAGGCGGGCGGCTCGCCGTGAGTGCGGCCGCCGGCACGTCGAGCGCGGGCCTCGGTGCGTCCGGCGACGGCGTGGCGACCCCGGACGTCCGGCTCGAGGGCGTCTCGAAGCGCTTCCGGGACACGGTCGCGGTCGACGGCATCGACCTGGAGATCTCGCACGGCGAGTTCTTCAGCCTGCTCGGGCCGTCCGGGTGCGGGAAGTCCACGACGCTCGCGATGATCGGCGGCTTCGAGGAGCCGAGCGAGGGCTCCGTCTATCTCGGCGGCAACGCGATGCGGCGCGTGCCGTCGTACCGGCGGGACGTGAACACGGTCTTCCAGTCGTACGCGCTCTTTCCGCACCTCGACGTCGCGGCGAACGTCGGCTTCGGCCTCCGGCGGCGCAAGCTCGCGCGAGACGCGATCGGGCGGCGCGTCGGCGAGGCGCTCGAGCTCGTCGGGCTCGCGGGGCTCGAGAAGCGGAGGCCGGCGCAGCTCTCGGGCGGACAGCAGCAGCGGGTCGCGCTCGCTCGCGCGCTCGTCAACGAGCCGCGCGTGCTGCTGCTCGACGAGCCGCTCGGGGCGCTCGACCTGAAGCTGCGCAAGCAGATGCAGGTCGAGCTCAAGCGGATCCAGCGGGAGGTCGGCGTCACGTTCCTCTACGTGACGCACGACCAGGAGGAGGCGCTCGCGATGAGCGACCGGCTCGCGGTGATGAACCTCGGCAAGATCGAGCAGATCGGCGTTCCGGAGGAGGTCTACGACCGGCCTGCGACCGAGTTCGTGGCCGCGTTCCTCGGTGCGTCCAATCTTCTGCCCGGCGAGATCCGGGGCTCGGACGGCGTGCTGACGACGATCGCGCTCGATGACGCGGGCGAGGTCCGCGTGCCTGCGGAGCGCGTGCCCCGGGGCGCCGTCCGCGTGAAGGTCGGGGTCCGTCCGGAGAAGCTCCAGCCGGTCCGCGCGGGGGACGGCGACGCCGCCCGGGGAGAACGAGATCGGCGGCCGCGTCCGCACGAGCACGTATCTCGGGCTGGGCCACCAGCTCGACATCGACGGTCCGGGGGACACGTCTCTGACCGTCTACGTCCAGAACGCCGGCGGGTCGACGCCGGGCGCAGGGGAGACCGTGCGCCTGCGCTGGCGGCCCGAGCACACCTTCGTCGTCAGCGCCGGCGGGGCCGGCCGAGGGAGGGAGACACGCATGACCGAGTTCGAGCACGGGAACGGGACGGAAGCCGCACTCCTGCGCGGCCTGACCGAGGAGCGTCTCACGCGAGGCCGGCTGCTGCGGCGCGCCGGCGTCGGCGCCGCCGGCGTCGGCCTGTCGGGCCTCCTGGCCGCCTGCGGCGTCGGCGGGAACGGCGGAGGCTCGACCGCGACCGTCGGGGCGAAGGCGAGCGACGCCGTCGGCTCGTCGATCGTGGTGGGCGAAGCAGAAGCAGCAGGGGACGCTCGACTTCGCGAGCTGGCCGCTCTACATCGACACCGACCACGGCAAGCACCCGTCGCTGCAGCAGTTCACGAAGCAGAGCGGGATCACGGTCAACTACAAGGAGGTCATCCAGGACAACGCGCCGTTCTACGCCAAGATCGCGCCCTCGCTCAAGGCGGGCCAGGGCATCGGCTACGACATCATCGTGATGACGAACGGGTGGTACCTGACCGAGCTGATCAACCACCAATGGCTGATCCCGCTCGACCTGTCGCAGCTGCCGAACTTCAAGCAGTACGCAGGCCCGCTCGTCAAGAGCCCCGACTACGACAAGGGCAACACGTACACCGTCGCCTGGCAGTCCGGCTTCACGGGCATCGCCTACGACCCGAAGCTCACCGGCCGCGAGATCACCTCGGTCAACGACCTCTGGGACCCGAAGTTCAAGGGTCACGTCGGGATGATGAGCGACAACACGGAGCTCGGCTCGGTCGGCCTGCTCAAGCTGGGGATCGACCCCGCCACCTCGAGCGAGTCCGACTGGCACAAGGCGGCGAAGATCCTGCAGACGCAGCGCGACGACGGGCTCGTCCGCCAGTACTACGACCAGAGCTACGTCAAGGCGCTCGAGAACGGCGACACCTGGATCACCCAGGCGTGGTCGGGCGACATCTTCCAGGCGCAGGCCTCCGGCTACCCGCACCTGAAGTTCGTGGTGCCGAAGGAGGGGGTCATGCACTGGACGGACAACATGATGATCCCGCTCCACGCCAAGCACCCGGTCGACGCGCTCGCGTGGATGAACTTCTACTACCAGCCGAAGATCGCGGCCGAGGTCGCGGACTGGGTCAACTACCTCTGCCCGGTGCCGGCGGCGAAGCAGATCATCGCCAAGCAACTCGACGACCCCGCGGTCGCGAACAGCCCGCTCGTCTTCCCGACGCCCGCGATGAACAAGAAGGCGCGCGACTACTACACGTTCAAGGACTACACCGAGTTCCAGACCTGGAACGGGATCTTCGACCCGATCATCCAGTCGTAGCCGCGCCGTGACCGGAGGCCTGCGCCAGCGGTTGACGCCGTACCTGCTCGGGATGCCGGGCGGGGTCTACCTCGCGGTGTTCTTCATCGTGCCGCTGTTCGCGGTGCTCGCGGTGTCGCTCCAGACCGGGAACCCCGACGCGGGCTTCGTGCTCACCTGGCACTGGGGCGAGTACGCGACCGCGATCGAGCGCTACCACACGCAGTTCCTGCGCTCCTTCGAGTACGCGGCGATCTCGACCGGGGTCTCGCTCGTGATCGCCTACCCGATGGCGTACTGGATCGCGTTCCACGGCGGCCGGCACAAGTCGACGTACCTCCTGCTCGTGCTCCTGCCCTTCTTCGTCTCGTTCGTGATCCGGACGCTCGCCTGGCAGTTCATCCTCTCCGATCAGGGATTCGTGCTCGGCACGCTCAAGGGTTGGCACCTGCTGCCGCAGTCGACGCACGTGCTCTCGACGCCGACGGCCGTGCTCGCCGGGCTGACGTACAGCGCGCTGCCCTTCATGGTGCTGCCGCTCTACGTCGCGCTCGAGCGGATCGACCCGCGGCTCGTGCGGGCGGCCGGCGATCTGTACGCGCGGCCGGCCTCGTCGTTCCTGCGCGTGATCCTGCCGCTCTCGGCGCCGGGGGTGTTCGCCGGCTTCCTGCTCGTCTTCGTCACGAACGTGGGCGACTACGTGAACGCGTCGATCCTGGGCGGGCCCGGGACGACGATGGTCGGCAACGTGATTCAGACGGCGTACCTGCAGAACTTCGACTACCCGCTGGCCTCGGCGCTCTCGTCGCTGCTGATCGCGGGGACGCTGATCGTGATCTTCCTCTACGCCCGCGCCTTCGGGGCGGCGCGGATCCAGGAGTACGCCTGATGGTCGCGGAAGCGGCGCCGGCGCCGCTCGAGGCGCGCGCCACACGGGTGCGTCCCGCCCGCTTCCTGCTGCCGGTCTACACGTGGCTCGTGATCGCCTACACGATCGTCCCGATCGGCGTGATGGTCGCCTACGGCTTCAACCGGGCGCCCTCGGGGCGTCTGACCTTCCAGTGGATCGGCTTCACGACCGAGTGGTACCGGCACGTCTTCGACATCGCCGACCTGACCGGCGCGCTCGTCAACTCGCTCGAGCTGGCCACCGCGTCGACCGCGATCTCGCTCGTGCTCGGCGTGCCGCTCGCGCTCGCGCTGGCGCGGCACCGGTTCCGGGGGACGGCCGTCGTCGACTCGACGATCTTCGTGGACATCGCGGCGCCGTCGGTGGTCGTCGGCGCGTCGCTGCTCTCGTTCTTCATCACGCTCAACGTCGCGCGCGGGCTGCTGACGATCCTCGTCGCGCACGTCGCGTTCAACGTCGCCTACGTCGCGGTCGTCGTGCGCGCCCGCGCCGTCGGGCTCGACCCGGCGATCGAGAAGGCGGCTGCCGATCTCGGCGCCGGGCCGTTCACCGCCTTCCGGACGGTCACGCTGCCGCTGCTCCTGCCCGGGATCGTCGCGGCGGCGCTGCTCGCCTTCGCGATGTCGATCGACGACTTCATCATCACGCAGTTCGTCGCCGGCCAGACGCTGACGTTCCCGCTCTGGGTCTACGGCGCCGTCAAGGTCGGGATCCCGCCGCAGGTGTTCGTGATGGGGACGCTGATCTTCGCCGCGGGCGTGCTGATCGCGATTGCGAACACCGTCCTGCAGCGGCGGACCGAGCTGACCTAGGAGTCGAAGCCCACTCCGGCCCTGTCGAGTGCGCGCAGCCAGAGGCCGCGTCGGCCGGTCGCGTCCTCGCGGGCGAGCGCGCGTCGGGTGAGCGTGATCCCGAGCCAGCGCAGCGGCTCGGGCGGGAACGGGCGCGGCCGGCTGCGAACGAGCTCGAGCCGCGTCAGCTCGCTGTCGCGGCCCTCGACGAGCTCGAGCGCGACCCGCGCGCCGAAGCGGCTCGCACCCACGCCGAGGCCGGTGAAGCCGACCGCGTAGGCCACGGCGCCTCCGTGCGACGTCCCGAAGGTGACGCAGAAGCGGCTGCACGTGTCGATCGCGCCGCCCCAGCGGTGCGAGAAGCGGATCCCCTCGAGCTGCGGGAACGTCGCCAGGAAGTTGCGCGCGAGCACGGGGTGCACGTCGTCGCTCTGGTCTCGATGGGGGCCCACGTCGTTGCCGAAGTGGTAGACGGCCTCGTAGCCGCCCCACAGGATCCGGTCGTCGGCGGTGAGGCGGTAGTAGTGGAAGCGGTTGCCCGAGTCCGACAGTCCCTGGCGGCGGCGCCAGCCGATCGCCTCGCGCTGCACCGGCGCGAGCGGCTCGGTGACGAGGACGTAGTCGTAGACCGGGGCGATGAGGCGGCGGATCGCTCCGAGCAGCGGCGGGAAGGCCGCGGTCGCGAGCACGCAGCGGCGCGCGCGGACGCGACCGTGCGCCGTCGTGACCGCGACGCCCGCGCCGTCGGCCTCGATCGCGGTCGCGGCGGTGCCCTCGTGGATCCGCACCCCGGCCGCCTCGGCGGCCGCGGCGAGGCCCCAGCAGAGCCTCGCCGGGTTCGCGAGCGCGCAGCCGTCGCGGTTCCAGACGCCGGCGAGGTAGGTCGGCGAGGCGACCTCGGCGCGCATCCCGTCGCGGTCGAGCTCGACGACGTCCCGGCCGTGCCGGCGGAGCGCGTCGGCGTGCGCGCCCAGGCCGGCGAGCTCGTGCGCGCGCGTCGCGACCGCGAGCTCGCCGGTCTCCTCCCAGTCGGCGTCGATCTCGTGCCGGGCCAGCGTCGCGGCGATCGCGTCGAGGTTCTCTCGGCCCAGCCGTTCCAGGAGGTCGATCTCGCCGGGGAAGCGGGCGAGCCCGTTCGCGATCCCGTGGGTGAGCGACGACGCGACGAAGCCGCCGTTGCGGCCGCTCGCCCCGTGGGCGATCCGCTC
Source organism: uncultured Actinomycetes bacterium (assembly GCA_963746895.1). GTDB lineage: Bacteria > Actinomycetota > Thermoleophilia > Gaiellales > Gaiellaceae > Palsa-739. The sequence continues at coordinate 16,428 of CAVVDI010000010.1, forward strand.
GCTCTCGAGCAGCACCACCGCGCGAGTCGGGTCGGCCTCGCGCGCCAGCAGTGCCGTCCAGAGTCCGGTCAGCCCGCCGCCGACGACGACCAGGTCGGCCTCCGCGTCGCTCTCGAGCGGCGGCCGCGGGGCCGGCCGGGCCGGGTCGTCGAGCCAGAAGATCGCCGGCGCGGCGTCCCGGAGCGCGTCCTCGGCGGCAGCGGCCATACCACCGGATCCTGCCGCATCGGCCGCGGGCTACGAGCGGGTGGCGACCTTCGCGATCGAGCTCGGGAACCGCTCTCGCTCGAGTGGATCCACCTGGGCTCGGCCGCGCGGGAGGAGGAGCCGGCTCTCCGCCGGCCCGCCCACCTGGCCCGTGACTCTCACGGTGCCTTCCAGACCACTCCGTGGCAGTTCCAGGAGCCGGTGAACTTCGCACCGATGGTGACCCTCGAGGTGAAGGTGCCCATGTTCGGGAGCTTGCCGCCGACGTTGATCAGGCTGTCTCCGAGGATGTCCTTGCCTCCGTAGCTGGCGCTGAATACCGATGCCAGCGTGCGAACGTGACCGATGAGCATGCTGAAGTCCCGGCAGGCCCGCGTTCCCTTTGACGCCGTTCACGACCGTGCCCAGGTCGAGCTCGAGCAGGCTGCCGGCCGACTTGCTCTGCTGGCAGAAGCCGTTGCGGAACGTGTACGTCTTGCCGCCTATGCGCACCGTCGCGGTCGCGGGGCCGCAGTTGGCCGCAGCCAGGTGGCCCTTGATCTTGGTGACCTTCGGCATGCACGGCGGAGCGCCGCGGCTCGCATCGGGGCCTGCAGGTGCGGTCGTCGCGCTCCGTGCGGCGGCGGCGGCCGCAGCGGCGGCGATGCAGGCGGTGATCGTGGTGAGGAGAAGAACGCGTCTCATCGGAGCCCCCCGGTGGCTGGTTACGGTCGGGCCCAGTGTCAACGGCCGGCGCATAGGATCTGCATAGTCCGGCGGCCCGCTCCTGGAGGCGCCGATGGAGTTCCGCGTGCTTGGCCCGTTGCTGGTGATCGATCGCGGCACGCCGGTCGGGCTCACCGCGCGGCGGCAGCGCGCGCTGCTGGCGGCGCTGCTTCTGCGCCGGGGGCAACCGCTGTCCCGCGACGAGCTGATCGACGCCGTCTGGGGCGGCGATCCCCCCGCCTCCGCCGCCAACCTGCTGCGGCTCTACGTGTCCCGGATCCGGGGCGCCCTGCCGCCGGGCCGGCTCGTGACGCGGCCGCAGGGGTATGCGCTTCTCGTGGAGCCGGGCGAGCTGGACGCCGAGCGCTTCGAAGAGCTGCTGGTGGACGGGCGGCGGGTACGGGCCGAGGGCAACGCGCGGCTCGCGCGGGCGCTCCTGGGTCGGGCGCTCGACCTGTGGCGCGGCGAGGCGCTCGCAGAGCTGGCCGACGAGCCGTTCGCGGGCAACGAGGCCGCCCGCCTGAACGACCTGCGTGTGGAGTGCCTGGAGGAGCGGATCGCGGCCGACCTCGAGCTCGGCCGGCACGTCGACGTGCTGGCCGAGCTCCAGCGGCTCGTCGCAGAGCATCCTCTGCGCGAGCGGCTGCGCGGGCAGCTGATGCTGGCGCTGTACCGAGCGGGCCGCCAGGCGGACGCGCTCGCGAGTTACCGGGCGGGACGCGACGTGCTCGTGGCGGAGCTCGGGCTGGAGCCCGGCGCGGAGCTGCGCGAGCTCGAGCGGCGTGTCCTGCGTCAGGATCCCGCTCTCGATCCAGTGGAAGTGCAGTCGGGGGTCGCTGCGGCCGCGCGCGTCCGTGTCCCGTCGCCGGCGACGGCGACGGTCGGCCGCGAGCGGGAGATCGCCGAGCTGCGGCGTCTGCTGCTGTCGCAGTCGAGCCGCCTCGTGACGCTCGTCGGCCCGGGCGGCGTGGGCAAGACCCGGCTCGCCGTCGAGACTGCGCGCATCGTCGGAGCCGAGCTCGCAGACGGCGCGGTTCTGGTCGAGCTGGCGTCTCTGCGCGACCACGAGCTGCTGGTGCCGTCGATCGGCCGGGCGCTCGGCCTCCGCATGAGCGGTGCCCTTTCCTGGCCGGAGCTGCTGGCCGAGCAGCTGCAGCCGCTCGAGCTGCTGCTCGTGCTCGACAATCTCGAGCATCTGACCGCCGGTGCCGCGCCACTTGGCGAGCTGCTCGCAGCCGCCCCGCGCCTCAGACTGCTCGTGACCAGCCGGTCGGTGCTTCGCCTCGCGGCCGAGCAGGTCGTCGAAGTGCCGCCTCTCGAGCGCCCGGCAGCGGTCGAGCTGTTCGTCCGCCAGACGATCGCGGCGGGCGTCGCCCGCTCGACGGTCTCCGCGGGCCGAGAGGCGATCGACCAGATCTGCGAGCGACTGGACGGCTCACCGCTGGCGATCGAGCTGGCCGCTCCTCGCCTGCGGGTGCTTCCCCCCGCCGACCTGCTCAGGCTGCTCGACTCGCGACTCGACGCGTTGCGGGACGGTCCACGGGACGCGCCGAAGCGCCACCAGACCCTTCGCTCGACGATCGACTGGAGCTTCGACCTGCTGGCCCCCGCCGAACAGCGGGTCTTCACGCGCCTCTCCGTCTTCTCCGGAGGTTTCATGGTCGATGCGATGGCCGCCGTCGCCGGCCCCGAGGCGACGATCGAGCGGCTCGCCGCCCTCGTGGACGCGAGCATGGTGCAGGCCCGCGACGGCCGCCATCAGCTGCTCGAGGTCGTGCGCGAGTACGCCGCCGGGCGGCTCGGCGACGACCTCGAGCCGCGCCGGCGTCACGCCGACCACTTCGCACACCTCGCCGAAACGGCCGAACGAGAGCTCTCCGGCGCCAATCAGGTGGATTGGCTCTGCCGTCTCGACACCGAGCACGACAACCTGAGATCGGCGCTCGACTGGCTCGCCGCCGGCGACGCGGCCGCCGAGTTGCGCCTGGCCGCCGCCCTGGGGCGCTTCTGGTACGTGCGCGGGCACATCGAAGAGGGGCTGACGCGCCTCCGACACGCAATCGACCGGGCCGACGGGAACGACGGTCCGACGCTCGCGAAAGCTCTCCGCGCGACCTCCGCGCTCGCGCTGATCCAGGGCGACTATCCGCTTGCACGCCGGTTCGCGGACGGCGCGCTGTCGCTCTACCGAAGCCTCGACGACCGGCCGAACATCGCCCGAACCCTCAGCAACCTGGGCGCGATCCTGCATGCGCAGAACGAGCTCGATCTCGCGGCGGCCACCCTCGACGAGTGCATCCTCGATTGCGGCAGGCTCGGCGACGACCGCCTTCTCGCACTCGCCCAGAACAATCGAGGAGACGTCGCGCTCTCGCAGCGCGACCTCGACACCGCAACCGGGTACTTCGAACGAAGCCTGGATGTCCTGCGCGCCCTCGGCGACACCGCGAACGTCGCGCGCGCCCTCTACAACCTCGGTGCCGTCGCCGTCGAACAGGAGCGTTTCGACGACGCCAGTGCGCTCCTCGGCGAGAGCGTTGCGCTTGCCCGGCAGGTCGGCGACAGCGAGGACATCGCCTGGTGCCTGATCGCGCTCGGCGCGGTCTCTGCGCACGCCCGGGAACCGCTCTCGGGCGCCCGCATGCTCGGCTTCACCACCGCCTTGCTCACGCGGATCGGCGCGACGATGAAGCCATTCGAGAAGGATCTCCATGCGCGGACACAGCAGGCGCTGCGCAGCGCGCTCGGCGACCTGGCGTTCGAGAACGCGCTGGACGACGGCGCACGACTCCAGCTCGCGGACGCGATCGAGCTCGCCCCGCACCCGAGTTCCGCGCGCGCGACCTGATCACCAACCGCCGCCGTCGTGGTCCGCGCAACCCCACGTGCATGGGCCGTGCAGGGATCGAACCTGCGACCTTGGGATTAAGAGTCCCCTGCTCTACCAGCTGAGCTAACGGCCCGAAGCGCGGGCCATTGTAGCCGCGGTCCGCATAGGCTCACGCCGGTGAAGGTGCTCTCGGTGGTGGGGAATCGTCCGCAGTTTGTGAAGTCGGGGCCGGTGTCGGTGGCGTTGCGGGATGCGGGGCTGGTGGAGGTGGTGCTGCATACGGGGCAGCATTGGGATCGTGGCTTGTCGGGGGTGTTTTTCGAGGAGTTGGGGTTGGCGGAGCCTCGGTATCGGCTCGATCTGCAGAGTGCTGAGGCGGGGGTGATGCGGCCGGGGATCGCGGCGGCGATCGCGGTCGAGCGGCCGGACTGGCTGCTGGTGTATGGGGATACGAACTCGACGTTGGCGGGGGCGGAGGCGGGGCTGGCGGCGGGGGTTGCGGTGGCGCATGTGGAGGCTGGGCTGCGCAGCGGCGACTGGTCGATGCCGGAGGAGCGCAACCGGGTCGCGGTCGACGGGGTGGCGGCGCTGCTTCTGTGTCCGGACGAGCGTTCGGCGGAGACGCTGCGCGGGGAGGGCGTGGCGGGCCGGGTCGAGGTGGTCGGCGATGTGATGGCGGATGCCTGCTACCGGTTCGCGCCGCTGGCGCGTCGGCGTTCGCGGCTGCTGGAGCGGCTCGGCCTCGAGCCTGGCGGCTATGTGGCTGCGACGATCCACCGTGAGGCGAACGTGCGGCCCGAGCGGCTGGGACGGATCGTGGAGGGGCTGGGCCGGATCCCGGAGCGGGTCGTGTTTCCGGCGCATCCGCGCACCCGTGCGGCCTGCGTGGCCGCGGTGCCCGCGAATGTGGCCGTGCTGGAGCCGCTCGGCTATCTCGACATGGCGGCGCTGGTCTCGCAGGCCAGGGTGCTGGTGACCGACTCGGGCGGCCTGCAGAAGGAGGCGTACTGGTACGGGGTGCCGTGCGTGACCGCGCGCCCCTCGACCGAGTGGGTCGACACCGTCGAGGCCGGCGCCAACGTGCTCGTCGACGACGACCCGGCCGCGCTCGCGGCCGCCGTCGCCCAGGCACGCATGCCCGATCGAGCGGCCCGTCCTCTACGGCGACGGCAACGCCTCCCCCAAAGTCGCAGCCGCCCTGCGAGCTAGCCTTGCCGCGGTATGAGCGACGAGACCCGCTACGACATCGCCGTCGTCGGCGCAGGCTACGTCGGCCTGCCGCTCGCGACGACCTTCGCCGAGGCCGGGTGCAGCGTCCTCGTGGTCGACGTCGTCGAGTCGATCGTCGCCGGGATCAACCGGGGCGAGAGCCACATCGAGGACATCGCCGGCGAGCGGTTCGCGCCGCTCGTGGAGCGGGGGCTCGTCCACGCGACCACGGACTACGCGGACATGCGAGGCGCCGACGCGATCCTGATCGCGCTGCCGACCCCGCTCTCGCGCCAGCGCGAGCCCGACCTCTCGATCGTCGAGGCGGCCACCCGCGGCGTGGCCGCCGTGCTGCGCGCGGGTCAGGTCGTCGTGCTCGAGTCGACCACGTGGCCCGGCACGACGCGCGAGGTGCTGCAGCCGATCCTCGAGCAGGCGACCGGGCTGAAGGCCGGCGAGGGCTTCTACCTCGCGATGTCGCCGGAGCGCGTCGACCCTGGCCGCGAGGACTGGACGACGAAGACGACACCGAAGGTGCTGGGCGGCATCACCCCCGAGTGCACGCGCCGCGCCGCCGAGGTCTACCGGCGCGCGATCGACGCCGTCCACGAGGTCTCGACGCCGGAGGCCGCCGAGCTGACGAAGCTGCTCGAGAACATCTTCCGCTCGGTCAACATCGCGCTCGTCAACGAGCTCGCCATGCTCTGCGACCGGATGGGCATCGACATCTGGGAGGTCGTCGACGCCGCGACGACGAAGCCGTTCGGCTTCATGCGCTTCAGTCCCGGCCCCGGCCTGGGCGGGCACTGCATCCCGATCGACCCGTTCTACCTCACGTGGAAGGCGCGCGAGTTCGGCTTCTACACCGAGTTCATCGAGCTCGCGGGCAAGGTGAACGAGGAGATGCCGTATTTCTGCCGCTCGCTCGTCTCGCAGGCGCTGAACCACCACTCGCAGAAGGCGATGAAGGGCTCGCGGATCCTCGTGCTCGGCGTCGCCTACAAGCCCGACATCAGCGACATGCGCGAGTCGCCGGCGGTGAAGCTGATCGGCCTCCTCTCGAACGCCGGCGCCGACGTCGCCTACCACGACCCCCACGTCCCCTCGTTCTCCGAGCACGGCTTCGAGATGTCGTCGGTCGAGTACGAGCCGGCCGCCTACGACTGCTGCGTCGTCGTCACCGACCACTCGGCGCTCGACTACGACGCGCTCGTCGACGAGGCGATGGTCGTCGTCGACCTCCGCAACGCCACCCGCGACAAGGGGACGGCCGCCGCGAACGTCTTCAAGCTGTGATGGCGGACGACCGGCTTCGCATCGGCCAGGTCGGCCTCGGCTACTGGGGCAAGAACCTCGTTCGAAACTTCGACGACCTCGGGCAGCTGACGTGGCTCTGCGACGCCGACGCCGGCCTGCGCGAGAGCTTCGCCCACCGCTACCCGCAGGCGCGCCTGACCGCCGACTTCGACGAGCTGCTCGCAGACGACACGCTGGACGCGGTCGTGGTCGCGACGCCGGTCCCGACGCACCACCCGCTCGCCAAGCGCGCGCTCGAGGCCGGGAAGCACGTCTTCGTCGAGAAGCCGCCCGCGATGCGCGTCGTCGAGATGGACGAGCTCGTCGCGCTCGCCGGCGAGCGCGGGCTCGTGCTCATGCCCGGTCACCTGCTGCTCTACCACCCGGCCGTGCACAAGCTGAAGGAGCTCGTCGACTCGGGCGAGCTCGGCGACGTCCTCTGCGTCTACGGCAACCGCCAGAACCTCGGCAAGATCCGCAAGGACGAGAACGCGCTCTGGTCGCTCGGTGTCCACGACCTCTCGGTGATCCTCTACCTGATCGGGGAGGAGATCGTGGAGGCGACCGCTCACGGCCACGCCTTCCTGAACGAGGGCGTCGAGGACGTCGTCTTCTGCTACCTCGAGTTCGCGTCCGGGAAGATCGCGCACATGCACCTCTCCTGGCTCGACCCGCACAAGATGCGGCGGCTCACCGTCGTCGGTCGCGACAGGATGGCCGTCTTCGACGACATGGAGCTGGAGCGGAAGATCACCGTCTACGACAAGGCGCCCGAGCAGCCGTCCGAGTCCTACGGCGAGTGGCGGACGCGCACCGGCGACATCTTCATCCCGAAGCTCTCGAACGCCGAGCCGCTGCGGCTCGAGTGCCAGCACTTCCTCCGGCTCGTCGCCGAGGGCTGGGACGGGCGCGAGATGCGCGACGGCCTCGAGGTCGTGCGCGCGCTCGAGCTCCTGACCGAGTCGCTGCATGGCTGAGGCGGAGATCCACCCGAGCGCGATCGTCCATCCGGGCACCGTCCTCGGCGAGGACGTGAAGGTGCTCGAGAACGCGGTCGTCGGCAAGCAGCCGTCGCTCTCGCCGCGGTCGACGGCGAAGCGCGAGCCGCTGCCGCCCGCGGTGATCGGCGCCGGAACGATCGTCTCCACCGGCGCCGTCGTCTTCGCCGGGACGGAGATCGGCGCGCGGGTGATCCTCGGCGACCAGTCGTGCGTGCGCGAGCGGGTCACTGTCGGCGACGACGTCGTGATCGGCCGCGGGTCGCTGGTCGAGAACGACTCGACGATCGGGGCGATGACGAAGATCCAGGCCGAGGCCTACGTCACCGCGTACTCGACGCTGGAGGAGCACGTCTTCATCGCGCCCTGCGTCGTCACGACGAACGACAACTTCATGGGTCGCACCGAGCGCCGCCACGATCTGGTCAAGGGCCCGACGATCCGCCGAGGGGCGCGCGTCGGCGGCGGTGCGATCCTCTGCCCGGGGGTCGAGATCGGCGAGGAGGCGTTCGTCGGCGCGGGCGCGGTCGTGACGAAGGACGTGCCGCCGCGCATGCTCGTGGTCGGCAGCCCTGCGCGCGTGCTGCGTCCGGTCTCCGAGGACGAGCTGCTCGACAACCAGTAGCGCTGGCCATCGGCCCGCCCCGGAGGAGTCGCTACCGCCACACTTTCGTGACGGTGCTTCGGCATGCCGAAGCACCGTGACTGTGACTTCGAAGCACCGTCACTGGCGCGCTCGGCGCCGCCGGCGGGGTCAGGCTTCGATGAGGATGACGAGCGTCTCCGGCAGGACGCCGTCGTACTCCATCGCGCTGCCCATCTCCGGAGTCTCCATCGCAGCCATGAGGGCGTCCATGTCGGGAACGTCCATGAGCACCGCCACCCTCTTCGGGTTCTGCGGGTCGACGAATGTGCGGATGTTCGTGACGCCGAGAGGTCCGAAGACCTCTTCGCGCTTCGGTGATGCAAGCCAGTGCTGCGTGTCCTTCACGTCGTGGTACCCGATGACCGTCGGCACGTCCTGCCACCTTTCGTCTGAGTGACCTGGCCGCGCACTATCGCACGTGCGGGAGAGCGAGGGACACGCGACCCTGCCTCGGTCGGGGTGCTCGGCGCCGTGCCGCCGCGCTCACGTGGTGCGGCGCGCCTTCGCCTTGGCGTTCGGCCTCCGGCGGCGTCTTCGTCAGCGAGAGCGCGTACGAGCCGCTCCCCGGTGAGGTGACCCGCGCCTCGACGTAGTACCAGCCGCGCGTGGTGGCGCGGTAGAGGAGGTGCTGCACCGAGCCCGGCGTGATCGACTGGGCTGCGCGGAGCTTCGCTCTCGTCGAGCCCGTGACATGGGCGGTTTCGGGCCGCCACAGCACGATCGCGACGTTCGCCCCCGACCAGGTCGCGGCCAGCCGAGCCTTCAGCTGCTCGCCCTTGGCGAGCGCGATCCGGTAGACGTCGACCGGGTCGTCGAAGTAGTCGAGCGTCGCGTGGACCACGCGCTGCTTGCCCCAGAGGGTGACCGCGTTCGCCCCTGCGTCGTCGTTCGTCTCGTAGTGGTCGGCCGCGGGGAGCGGGCCGCCGCTCGTGACCTGCCGCACGGCACTCGCGACGTCGAGGCGTCCCCAGCCGCTGTAGAGGTCGCGGCCGAGGGGGCAGCTGTGGCAGCCGTTGGCCGCGTTCACGTCGGTGGCCGATCGCTCGAGGATCGTCTCGACCTGGCTGTTCGTCAGGGTCGGCGCGACCGCGAAGAGCACCGCCGCGGCGGCGCTGACCTGGGGCGCTGCGAACGACGTGCCCTCGGGGTGCCGGTACTCGCCGGATGCGCAGTCGGTGTAGCCCTGCGGCGTGCAGCCGATCTGCTGCGCCGTGAGGGAGAGCGGGAAGGTCGAGAAGATGTCGATGCCCGGCGCGGAGAGGTCGACGAACCTCGGGTCGCGGTCGGAGAACGACGGCACGTTCCCGGTCCGGCTGAGCGCCGCGACGCCGAGCACGTGCGGCAGTGCGGCAGGGTAGCTCGCGTAGGGCCACGGCGTGGCGTACGCCTCGTCCGAGTTGCCGACGGCCGCGACGAGCAGCGCTCCCTTTGCTGCGGCGTACGAGACGGCGTCCGCCTCGAGGTGCGAGAAGGTGTCGCGGTTCGGCTGGGCCGGGTCGCGCACGCCGCCGAGGCTGAGGTTGATCACGCGCGCGCCCTGGTCGGCGGCCCAGCGGATCGCGTCGGCCTCGGCCTGGAGCGGGATGTTCCCGTCCGGGCGCACGACCTTCGCGATCAGCAGCTGGGCGGTGTACGCGATGCCGACCACTCCGGTCGAGCCGAGGTTGCCCGCGATCTCGCCCGCGACCACCGTGCCGTGGCCCTCCGTGTCGACGCAGGGATCGCCGCCGACGAAGCTCTGCGTGGCGACGATCCGCCCGGCGAAATCGGGCAGCGAGCAGTCGACGCCGGAGTCGACGATCGCCACCTTGACGGGCGCGAGCGTCGTCGGGGGCGCGTCCGGCCAGGCGTCGAACGCGTGGTCCTGCGTGAGGTACCACTGCTTCGCGAAGTACGGATTGGTCGGGGTGAACCCTGCCGCCGGAGCCGCCGCGATGAGAGCCGTCACGAGCGCAGCGAGCAGGGCGAATCGCATCAGGGCACGGTAGCCGCAGGCGAGGCGCCCGGCCAGAAACCGTGGCCGGGGGCGACGACTGCGCGAACCGTGCCCGGCGGCAGCGAGACGGGCACCGAGAAGACGCCGTTCGCGTCCACCGTGCCTCGCGCGAGGGTCGTCCACGCGGGCGAGCCGGCGGGGTTCTGCTGCTGGATCTGCACCGTCGCGCCCGGAAGCACGGGCCGCTCCGCCCCCGAGACCTCCGTGCGCGTGGCCGTGAGGAGCCTCACGCGCGGCGTGACGCGGATCCTGACGTAGGCCGCGGCCGCGTCGGCCGTCGCGAGCCGGTAGTCCGTCGTGATCGCCGGCGTCGCGACGAGGCTGATCGCGCCGTTGCCGTCCGGGGCGGCCGGCGCCAGCTCCTGCCAGGGCAGGTGCATGTTCCGCTGCTCGACGACGACCCCGTCGACGCCGCGGACGAGCCCGCTCAGCGTCACCGTCGTCCCGAACGGGACGGGGACGGCTTTCGCGGGCGGCAGCAGCGCGAGCACGCCGACGTCGAACCAGGTCGAGCGGAGCCCCAGCCTGCTGCGCGCGATCGTGCCCGGCACCGGGGTCACGACCTCGGCGGCGCTCGCCCCCTGCAGCGAGGAGACGTCGAGTGTCGCGGCCCGGCCGACGGCGTTGGCCGTCGTCGCCGCGTCGACGATGCGGCCGGGCACCTTCAGCTTCTGCGCGATCGTCTGCGCCGTCACCGGCACCGGGCCCCAGTCGTGGTAGGGGGAGATCGCGTCGTACGGGTCGGGGACGGAGACGAGGTAGGGCAGGCTCTGGCCGCCGAAGACGTCGACCGCCGACTCGGTCTGCCCGCCGGACGTGGAGGAGAAGAAGGCCGTCGCGATCTTCGGGCCGTAGAAGAGCACCTGGCCCGCGGTCGCCTCGACCGCTGCGTTCGACGACGGCTTCTCCGCCGTCACCCCGAGGTAGACCTGGCTTCGGGAGTCGGCGTAGACGTCGAACGGCGCGGCCGCCGGCCGGGTCGCGAGCGCGTAGGAGCGGGCGGCGACCGCCTGCGCCTTCAGCGCCTCCGGCGACCAGTCGGACGGCATCTCCGCCGGCACGACTCCGTCGAGGTACTGCTGCAGTCCGACGATGTCGATCGCGCGCAGCCTGCCGTCGACGAGGTCGACGAGGATCTGCCCGCGGTAGGCGCGGCCGAGGGTCAGGGTCGAGCCGTCGGCCGGGGCGAACGTGAGCGGTGCGAGAGAGCGCCGCGGCCGGGCTCCCGTCGACCGCAAGTCGGAGGCCGGTGCCGAGCTTCGTCACGCCGGCGGCGAGCGTGTGCGTCGCGCCGAGGCCGTCGGTCACCGTGATCGGCTGGTCGGAGGAGAGCGTCAGCGTCTTTCGGCGGTCGGCGAGGAGGACGCGGATCGTCGTGATCGGCGCAGGCCCGAGGGTCGTGCCCGGGTAGTAGTGCGCGAGGATCTGGTCGTACGTCCAGCCGTGCTGGGCATAGCCGTAGGCGCCGTACTGGCTCATCCCGACGCCGTGGCCCCAGCCGTGTCCGCTGAAGAGGAAGAGCGCGCCGGAGCCGGCCGGCGCGGTGTACTGCGCGGCCGCGGCGGGGCCGGCCGCGGCCAGCGAGCCGAGCAGGAGCAGCGTGAGGAGGAGGCGGCGTGCCACGGGAAGGTATCGGCAGCGACCTTCTCGGCCCGAGTGCCGGTTTCCTCCTGTCCACGGCCGACTTCACGGCCGGCGCTAGGCTCTGGCGCATGCGGCTCCTCGTCACCGGCGCGGCCGGGTTCATCGGCTCCAACTTCGTCCACTACTGGCTCGCGCGGCACCCGGACGACCACGTCGTCGCGCTCGATCTCCTCACCTACGCCGGCGACCGGCGCAACCTCGAGGGCCTCGAGGCGCGCGTGCCGTTCGTCCAGGGCGACATCGCCGATCTCGAGCTCGGCGAGCGCGTGCTCGCGGACGAGCGGGTCGAGGTGGTCGTCAACTTCGCGGCCGAGTCGCACAACAGCCTCGCCGTCGTCGAGCCCGGGCGCTTCTTCCGGACGAACGTTCTCGGGACGCAGGCGCTGCTCGAGGCGTCGCGCCGGGCCGGAGTCGACCGCTTCCACCACGTGTCGACCTGCGAGGTCTACGGCGACCTCCCGCTCGACTCGGGCGACGCCTTCACGGAGGAGTCGCCGTACCGGCCGCGCACGCCGTACAACGCGTCGAAGGCCGGCGGCGACCATGCGGTGCGCGCCTACCACGAGACGTACGGCCTGCCGGTGACGATCACGAACTGCGCGAACAACTACGGGCCCCGCCAGTTCCCCGAGAAGGTGATCCCGCTCTTCACGACGAACGCGCTCGACGACCGCGAGCTGCCGCTCTACGCGTCGACGCAGAACCGGCGCGAGTGGCTGCACGTCGACGATCACTGCCGCGCGATCGAGCTCGTCCTCGACCGCGGTCGCGACGGCGAGACCTACAACGTCGGCTCCGGGATCGAGAAGTCGGTCGAGGAGATCGCAGACCTCGTGCTCGAGCTGACCGGGAAGCCGGAGTCGCTGAAGACGATCGTCCCCGACCGGCCCGGCCACGACCGCCGCTACCTGCTCGACTCGTCGAAGCTGCGCCGCGAGCTCGGCTGGGAGCCGCAGGTCGGGTTCGAGGACGGGCTGCGGGAGACCGTCGAGTGGTACCGCGCGAGCCGTGCCTGGTGGGAGTCGCTCAGAGAGCGGGCGCCGGTGCAGGAGTCCGCGGCCTGGGGCTCCTAGAGCGCGCTCGCTCGAGCCTGATGCGGCCGAGGGTGGCCGTGTCGCCCGAGGAGCCTCTCCGTTAGACTCCACACGTCGAATTCGAGGCGACGGAGCCTCGGTCGCCGTCACCGGTACGGCGTCCGGGGCTCTTCGCACTTCAGGGAGGAAGAGCGATGGCGCAGGTGCAGAGCAAGGACCGGGCGACGTCCGACCCGGCGGCACGGAAGCAGGTGCTCGACGAGCTCGAGGCGCGCGGGATCGAGGACGTCCTGCTCTGGTTCACCGACCTGGAGGGGCATCTCAAGAGCTTCTCGATCACGAAGAGCGAGGTCGCGGGGGCGCTCGACGACGGGATGGGGTTCGACGGCTCGTCGATCACCGGCTTCAACGCGATCGAGGAGTCGGACATGGTCGCGATCCCCGATCCGGCGACCTTCCGGATCCTGCCCGACGGCCAGGCCGGCCGGATGATCTGCGACGTGGTCACCCCCGACGGCGAGGCGTATGCGGGCGATCCGCGCCACGTGCTCCGGCTCGCTCTCGACCGGATGCGCTCGATGGGCTTCGACACCTTCAACGTCGGGCCGGAGGCGGAGTACTTCCTCTTCAAGGACGAGAAGGGCACCGAGACGCTCGACGAGGGCGGCTACTTCGCGCAGACGACGATGGACGCGGCCACGAACGTCCGCCGCGACACGATCAAGGCGCTCGAGCAGATGGGGATCCCGGTCGAGTACCACCACCACGAGGTGGGGCCCTCGCAGCACGAGATCGACATCCGCTACGCCGACGCGCTCGACATGGCCGACTACATGCTCACCTACCGGCTCGTCGTCAAGGAGGTCGCGAAGCAGCACGGCTACCACGCGACCTTCATGCCGAAGCCGCTGTTCGGCGAGAACGGCTCGGGCATGCACACGCACATGTCGCTCTTCAAGGACGGGCGCAACTCGTTCTTCGACGAGAGCGACAAGTGGCACCTCTCCACCGTCGCGAAGGCGTTCATCGCCGGCCAGCTGCGCCACGCGCGCGAGCTGTCGGCCGTCTTCGCGCAGTGGGTCAACTCGTACAAGCGGCTCGTGCCGGGCTACGAGGCGCCCGTCTACGTCGCCTGGTCGCAGCGAAACCGCTCCGCCCTGATCCGGATCCCGCTCTACAAGCCGGGCTCCGAGCAGGCGACGCGGGCCGAGATCCGCTGCCCCGACCCGGCCTGCAACCCGTACCTGACCTTCGCCACGCTGCTGCACGCCGGGCTCGAGGGGATCGAGCGGGGCTACGAGCTGCCCGACCCGATGGAGACCAACCTCTACCACCTGACGCCGGAGCAGCGGCGCGAGCGCGGCATCGTCTCGCTTCCGGAGACGCTCGGCGAGGCGATCGACGAGCTGTCGCAGTCCGAGCTGATGAAGAAGGCGCTCGGGCCGCACATCTTCGGCCGCTACGTCGAGCTGAAGCGGAAGGAGTGGGACGAGTACCGCGTCCAGCTGACCGCCTGGGAGATGAAGAAGTATCTGGCGGTGCTCTAGACCTTGTCGCGGGGCCGGGGACGGCGTAGGGTCGTCTCCGGCGCTCTCTCTGCAGGGGGTGGCGCCCAACTGACGGCCGACTGCGAGGTGCTGCGGCACCTCGTGGTCGTTCCGGGGCCGGTCTAGAGGAAGCTGCGGATCGCGTCGCGGTCGACGCGGAGCCCGATCACGCCGCTGCGACCGTCGATCTGCTCGATCGCGTCGGCGGGGACGAGGCGCCGGCGTCGGGCGAAGAGCCCGGAGCGGACCGAGAGCGCGTCGGGCACGTCGGGGGCCGTGCCGTACATCGGGCACTCGACCTTGCCGACGAGGCGCCCCTGCCGGTCGGCGACGATGTAGCCGGCGGTGCGGCGGAGGTCGATGGCGAGAGCGCTCACGTAGCTCACGCTATCCCCTTCCTGCGAGGGAAATTGCGGGCATGGGGTAAAAGGTTTGTTAATGGCACCCCGTGAGGTTCAACACATGCTCGGCCAGTCCTCCCGCCGGTCCTCTGGCTCCGGATCAACGTCGTCAGCGGCGGACCGGTGGTGATCCTCGGCTGACCGTCAGGCCGGCCGCCAGACCATCAGCCCGACGACGGCGAGCAGCAGCAGCGAGCTCGCGTAGCTCGCCCAGAGCGGACCGCGGGCGGAGACGAGCGCCCGCAGCTCCGCGCTCGGGGCATCTCCCGCGCCGGCGAGCCGCTCGGCGAGGTGGCGCGCGTGGCGCGCCGTCCGGCCGCCGTAGCCGCCGAGCGCCATGCTCGCCACCCAGAGAGCGAGCGCCGCCTGGATCCAGGCGGGCGACAGCCCGTAGCCCAGGTGCTCGGCGAGCGCGAGCCCGAAGCCGAGCGTGAAGATCGCCCCGATGCCGACGAGCGCGACCCCGACGCGCGTCAGCTGCAGCAGCAGAAGGATCTCGCCGGGCCGCTCGCGCCGGATCGCGGCGACCTGCAGCGTCCCGGCGACGGCAGCGCCGGCGAAGAACGAGAAGGCTCCGAGCAGGTGCCCGAACAACAGCCAGTGCGAGAGCGTCACGCGCTCCTACGATACGGCGGTGGAGGCCACCGAGCGGCACCTGCAGCTCCTGACGGAGACGATCGCCGCCGTCAACTCCAGCCTCGACCTCGAAGAGGTGCTGCACCTCGTCGCCACCAAGGTCGCGCAGGCGCTCGAGGCGGACGCGTGCTTCGTCTACCTCTACGACGAGCGGAGCGGCGAGCTCGTCCTGCGCGCGACGCACGGGACGCCGATCGACGAGATGTCGCGCCGGCCGAGGATGCGCCCGGGCGAGGGGATCACCGGCAGCGCGGCGGCCGAGCGGTCGCCGGTGATGATCCCGGCCGAGGCGCACCTCGACCCGCGCTTCAAGGAGTTCCCGAACCTCCACGAGGAGCAGTACGAGTCGATCCTCGCCGTGCCGATCCTCGCGCGCGACACGCTCGCGGGCGCGCTCAACGTCCGCACGCTGCGCCCGCGCGAGTTCCGCGGCGACGAGATCGAGCTGCTGCAGGCGATCGCCGGCCAGGTCGCGCAGTCGATCGTCCACGCTCAGCTCTACGCGCAGGCGCAGCAGCGGGTGGCGGAGCTCGAGGCGCTCGCGAAGATCTCCGAGGCGGTCTCGGAGTCGCTCTATCTCGAGGAGTCGCTCGAGGCGATCGTCGAGACGACGATGGACGCCGTGCAGGCCACGGGTGCCGCGCTCGTGCTCGAGGACGGGCGGATCGCCTGGCCGGAGGGGCGGGCCGGCGCGCACGCGGTCCGGACCCCGCTGCGCTGGAAGCGGCGCGTGATCGGAGAGCTCGTCGCCGACCGCGACTCGCCCTTCACCGACGACGAACGGGCCCTGCTGGAGGCGATCGCCCACCACGCGGCCGTCGCGCTCGAGCACGGGCGCGCGGTGATGCGCGGCGTGCTCGCCCAGGAGATCCACCACCGCGTCAAGAACAACCTCCAGACCGTCGCGTCCCTGCTGCGGCTGCAGGCCCGCGCCGAGGGCGTCGACCCGCGCGAGGCGCTCGAGCACTCCGTCAACCGGATCCTCGCGATCGCCGCCGTCCACGAGGCCCTGACCGAGCAGCGGGAGGAGGACGTCGAGCTGTCGGAGCTGATCGACCGGCTGCGGGCGATGCTGGTCCAGGGCATCGGCGCCGGACGCGAGGTGGAGGCGCGGCTCGAGCACGTGTCGCTCGCGGGAAGCCGCGCGACGGCTCTGGCCCTGGTCTTCTCGGAGCTGCTGCAGAACGCGCTCGAGCACGGCGAGGGGACGGTGCGGATCGAGCTCGCGCGCCGCGGTGAAGAGGTCGTGCTCGCGATCGCGGACGAGGGGGGCGGGCCGGACGGCGCCTCGGCGGGGACCGGCCTCTCGATCGTGCAGGCGCTCGTCGGGGACGAGCTGCACGGAAGCTTCGACCTCCGCAGCGACGGCGGCACGCGGGCGGAGGTCGCGTTCCCGGCGTGAGGGGGGCGGACACCCGCGTCGGCGCGCGAAAGTGGTGAACGCGTCGCTTCAGCTCAGCGGCATCCCCCTGCGAAACGCGAGACTGTCGCCGTGAGGATCCTGATCGCCGAAGACGAGACGATCATCCGGCTCGACCTGCGCGACCTGCTCGTGCGGGCCGGCTTCGAGGTGTGCGCCGAGGCGAAGGACGGCGAGGAGGCGGTCGAGCTCGCACGGAGCGGAGGAGCCCGATCTCGCGATCATGGACGTGAAGATGCCGCGGCTCGACGGGATCGACGCCGCGCGGAGGATCCTCGAAGAGCGGCCGATCCCGATCGTGATGCTCACCGCCTACGGCCAGGACGAGCTCGTGTCGCGCGCGGTCGAGGCCGGCGTCTTCGGCTATCTCGTCAAGCCGTTCCGCGAGCAGGATCTGCTGCCGGCGATCGCGGCGGCCCGCGCGCGGCACGAGGAGCTGCAGGCGCTACGGGCCGAGGCGGAGTCGCTCGCCGACGCGCTCGCCGCCCGCAAGGTGATCGAGCGTGCGAAGGGCCTGCTGATGGAGAAGGAGCAGCTGTCCGAGCAGGACGCGTTCGCGCGGCTGCGCCGGGCGAGCCAGGCCTCGGGGCGGCCGTTGAAGGTGATCGCCGAGGCCGTGGTGGCGACGCTCGGGGGCGACGAGGCATGAGCGCCTCCGGCGGCGAAGCCTCGACGGAGCGGCCCGGGAGCGGAGGCGCCGGCTCGGCCGGCGCGGGAGCGGAGCACCCGAACGCGACGCTGACCCGGCGGGTCTTCTCGTACTTCGGCCGGGACGCGAAGGCGATCGCTGCGGCGCTCGCGCGGGACGTCGTCTGGCGCGTGCCCGGGAACACGACGATGAGCGGCGAGTACCGCGGCCGCCGCGAGGTGGTCGAGTTCCTCCGCCGCACGGGACTGGAGACGGACGGGACGTACCGCAGCTCCCTCCACACGGTGCTCGCGAACGACGAGTGGGCGCTCGCGATCTACCGCGCGGTCGGCCGGCGGAACGGGATCGAGCTCGACGTCGACCAGGCGTTCGTGATCCGCTGCGAGGCCGGGCTCTGGAAAGAGGTCACGGCGGTGCCGCTCGACTCCGCCTTCGAGCGCTTCTGGGCGGAAACCGCCGTCGTCCGGGCTGACGACGCCCGGCCGGAAGACCGCGGCGCCAGGGGCGCGGCCGGGGCGTGATCGCGCCCGAGCCGTTCGACTCGCCTGCGGTGCAGGCGCTCGCGTCGGCGCAGCAGGAGGAGATGCGCGGTCTCTACGCCGGCGCGGCCGACATCGGCCCGGCGCGGGAGGCGGCGATGTTCGAGCCGCCGGAGGGCATCTTCCTGGTGGCACGGGACGGCGACGGCCGGGCCGTCGCCTGCGGCGGGGTCTGCCGCTTCGACGCGGCGCGCGGCGAGCTGAAGCGGATGTACGTCGTCCCGGCCGCGCGCGGCCGCGGCCTCGGGCGGCGGTTGCTCGTCGAGCTCGAGGAGCACGCGCGGCGGTTCGGCTACCGCGGCGTCGTCCTCGAGACGGGCGAGCTGAACCGCGAGGCGCTCGGCCTCTACGCCTCGGCGGGCTACCAGCCGATCCCGTGCTACGGCGTCTACGCCGCCCGCGGCCTGAGCCGCTGCTTCGAGAAGACCCTGTAGGCGCGGCTGTTTCGAACACGTCCGGTGCCAGGCACCGGACGTGTCCAGAAGTGCCGGTATCCACGGGGGACGGCGCCCTCCGATCCCGCTCTCTGAGCGGGACGACGGTGGAACACGTCCCGACGAGCCACGTCTGGTGCCTGGCACCGGACGTGGCTCGTCGGGCCGGTCGCGTGCTGCGGGCGCGGCTCTCGCCGCCTAGCGCCCATGTCGGCCCCGCGCTCCGCGACCGGGCCGCTAGGCCTGCGCCTGCTCGAAGAGCTGCTCCCAGCGCGCCAGCAGCGCCGTGAGCGCGTCGCGGCCGCGCTTGTGCGCCGCCAGCAGGTCGACGTCGCTCCAGTCCTCCGCGAGCTTCGCCTCGAGCCCCGCCACCTCGGCCTCGCGCGCGGCGATGTCGGCCTCGATGCGCTCCAGCTCGCTCGGACGGCGCGCCTTCGGCTTCGGAGCGGCCTTCGGCTTCGCTGCGGGCTTCGGCTTCGGCGCCTTCGCCTCCGTCGTCGCGGCCGTCAGCCGTGCGCGCTCCTCGCGCCGGCGCAGCATCTCCGCCCAGCCGCCGTCGTAGCCGCGCAGCTCGCCGTCCTCGATCGCGAGCGTCCGCTCCGCGATCGCGTCGAGCAGCGCGCGGTCGTGCGAGACGAGCAGCACCGTCCCCGGGAACGCGTCGAGCGCCGCCTCCAGCGCCTCTCGGCTCTCGAGGTCGAGATGGTTCGTCGGCTCGTCGAGGACGAGGAAGTTCGCGCCCGAGGCGACCGTGACCGCGAGCGCGAGCCGACGACGCTCCCCGCCCGACAGCACCGCCGCCGGCTTCTCGTGCTCGTCCCAGCCGGAGAAGAGGAACTTGCCGAGCAGCGACTGCGCGTCCGGCCTCGACAGGCCGGTCATCGTCTGCACGCACTGCAGCACCGAGCCGCGTGTGTCCAGCTCCAGCTCCTGCTGGGAGAAGTAGCCGACCTGGACGCCGTGTCCGATCCGCACGCCTGCGCCGCGGACGAGTCGTTCCAGCAGCGTCGTCTTGCCGGAGCCGTTCGGCCCGACGAGGGCGACGTGCTCGCCGCGCTCGAGCGCGAAGCTCGCGCCCCGGAGCAGCACGCGCTCGCCGATCGCGACGTCGAGCCCGTCCGCCTCGACCACCGTCCGCCCGCTCCGCGCCGGCTTGAGGAACTCGAACCCGAGCGAGCGCTGCCGGCGCGTGAGCAGCGCGACTTCCCCGGCCGCCGCCGAGCGCTCCTGCTCCAGCCGCCCGATCTGGGTGAGCTTCGCCTGCGCCTGCTTCGCCTTGTCCTTCTTCGCCCGGAACCGCTCGACGAAGCGCTCCAGCCGCTCGATGTCGGCCTGGACGCGCTCGACCTCCTTCTGGGCGTGCAGCATCCGCGCCGCCTTCTCGCGCCGCCACGCGTGCCACGGGCCGGGGAAGAACGTGCCCCGCCCGGCCACGACCTCGAGCGTGGCAGTCGTCACCGCCTCGAGGAACCAGCGGTCGTGCGCGACGAGGATCACGGCCGCGTCGAGCGACTGCAGCTCCCGCTCGAGCCACTCCAGGCTCGCGACGTCGAGGTGGTTCGTCGGCTCGTCGAGGAGGAGCAGGTCGGGGTCGCCGCCCAGCGCGCGGGCGAGCGAGGCGCGCGTCAGCTCGCCGCCGGAGAAGGTGCGCAGCGGCCGCTCGAGGTGCTCGTCCGCGAAGCCGAGGCCGCGCAGCACCGAGGTCGCGTGGTCGCGCCAGCCGTAGCCGCCCGCGTGCTCGAGCCGCGCCTGCGCCTCCGAATATCGGTTCAGCGTCGCCTGGTCGTGCGTCCCGCTCGCCATCGCCTGCTCCAGCCGCTGCAGCTCGTGCTCGAGCTCGACGAGGTCGCGGGCGCCGGAGAGGACGTACTCCCGCAGCGTCAGCTCCCGGTCGAGCGGCGGCCGCTGGTCGTGCAGCGCCACGCGCGTCCCCTTCTCGAAGGCGAGCTCGCCGCCGTGCTTCTCGGTCTCGCCCGCGAGGATCCGCAGCAGGGTCGTCTTGCCGGCGCCGTTCGGCCCGGAGAGCGCGACCCGGTCCCGGCGCTCGACGGCGAACGAGACGCCGTCGAAGAGCACGTTCCCGGCCAGCTCCTTGCGAAGGTTCGCTGCGATCACGACCGCCATGTCGCTAAGGGTAGATTCGCCGGGTGGCGACCGTGCTCGCGCTCGACGTCGGCTCCTCCTCGGTCCGGGCGCAGCGGTTCGACGAGCAGGGCGAGCCGGAGGGCGAGCTCCGCCAGGAGCGGTACCGGACCGCCGACGCGGACGAGGTCGCCGCGGTCGTGCGCCGCGTCCTCGGTGGCGACGAGCCGGACGGGATCTCCTGCTTCGCGCACAGCCTCGTCGCCGTCGACCGCGACTGGAACCCGCTGACGCCGATCCTGGGCTGGCGCGACACGCGCAGCGCGGGCGCGGCCGGGGAGCTGCGGCGCCGGCTCGACGCCGACGAGGTGCACGCACGTACCGGCGCCTTCCTCCACCCGAGCTTCTGGCCGGCGAAGCTCGCCTGGCTGGCGCGGGAGGAGCCGGAGGTCTTCCGCCGCGCCGCGCACTTCGTCTCCTTCGGCGACTATCTCCGCGGCGTACCGGAGACGAGCCTCTCGATGGCGTCCTCCTCCGGGCTGCTCGACCTGGGCGCGCGGAGCTGGGACGCGGAGCTGCTCGCGGCCGTCGGCGTCGAGGAGGAGCGGCTGCCGCGGATCGCCGACCTGCCGCTCTGGCTCGACGCGGCGTGCTCGAACCTCGGCGCCGGCTGCGTCGGCCGCGAGCGGGCGGCGCTGATGGTCGGCACCTCGGGCGCGCTCCGCGTCGTCTACGAGGCCGAGCGGCCGCAGCCCAGGCCGGGGCTCTTCACCTACCTCGTCGACGAGCGCCACGTCGTCGAGGGCGGCGCGCTCTCGGACGGCGGCAACCTCCACGCCTGGCTCGAGGAGACGCTCGTGCCGGCGAAAGGCTCGCTCGCCGGGCGCGATCCGAGCGACCACGGTCTCACCTTCCTGCCGTTCCTCGGCGGCGAGCGCTCGACCGGCTGGAACCCCGAGGCGACCGGCTCCGTCACCGGGCTGACGTTCGCGACGACGCCGCTCGACCTGCGCCAGGCGGCGCTCGAAGGGGTCGCGTTCCGCTTCGCGGCGATCCTCGACCTGCTGCCGGAGGTGCGCGAGGTGGTGGCGACCGGCGGCGCCCTCCAGCGCGACCCGGACTGGATCCAGATCATGGCCGACGCGCTCGCCCGGCCCGTGCTCGTGTCCGCCGTCGAGGAGGCGTCGCTGCGCGGCGCGGCGGTCTCCGTCCTCCGTCGGCTGGGTCACGAGCCGCTGGAGGCGCCGATCGCCGGTTCGATCAGCCTGCGAAGGGAGCGGGCTGGCGCTTATCGTTCGGCGAGGGATCAGCAGCAGCGACTCTACGAGGTGCTCCGTGGCGAACAGTGAGCTCGAGCAGCGTTCGATCGACACGATCCGCACGCTGGCGATGGACGCGGTTCAGCAGGCGAACGCGGGCCATCCGGGCACCGCGATGGCGCTCGCGCCGCTCGCCTACCTCCTCTACAGGGAGGTCATGCACCACAACCCGGCGAACCCGCACTGGCAGGACCGCGACCGCTTCGTCCTCTCGGCCGGCCACGCCTGCATCCTCCAGTACTCGGCGCTCCACCTCTCGGGCTACGACCTCTCGCTCGAGGAGCTGAAGCGCTTCCGCCAGTGGGAGTCGCTCACGCCCGGCCACCCCGAGGTGCACCACACGCCGGGAATCGAGGCCACGACCGGGCCGCTCGGGCAGGGCTTCGCGAACGGCGTCGGCTTCGCGATCGCCGAGCGCTCCCTCGCCGAGCGCTACAACCGTCCCTACGACGAGATCGTCGACCACCGGGTCTACGCGATCTGCTCGGACGGCGACCTGATGGAGGGCGTCTCGAACGAGGCGGCCTCGATCGCCGGCCAGCTCGGCCTCGGCAAGCTCGTCTACTTCTACGACGACAACCACATCACGATCGACGGGACGACCTCGGTCTCGTTCTCGGTCGAGGACCGGGGAGCCCGCCTCGCCGCGCAGGGCTGGCACGTCCAGCACGTCGACGACGCGAACGACCTCGACCTCCTGCGCGAGGCGATTGCGAGCGCGCAGGCCGAGACCGAGCGGCCGAGCGTGATCGTGATCCGCTCGCACATCGCCTTCGGCGCGCCGCACGCCGTCGACACGGCGAAGTCGCACGGCGCGCCGCTCGGCGCGGCGGAGGTGCGCGCGGCGAAGGAGGCGCTCGGCTGGGATCCCGACGCGACCTTCCTCGTCCCCGACGACGTGCGCGCGCACATGAACGCGACGGCGCGCGGGCTCGAGCTCGAGCAGGCGTGGCAGCGGAAGCTCGAGGCGTGGTCGGCGAAGCACCCGGGCCTGCGCGAGGACTGGGACCAGGTGCACACCGGCAGGCCGCGCCCCGGCTGGGTCGAGGCGCTGCCGGAGTTCCCGTCCGGCGAGGACCTGGCGACGCGCGACGCGGGCGGCAAGACGATGGAGGCGTTCAAGCGCTTCGCGCCGACGATGCTCGGCGGCGCCGCCGACCTCGTGGAGTCGACGAAGACGGAGTTCAAGGGCGGCGGCGTCTTCTCGGCCACGCACGCCGGGCGCAACATCGCCTTCGGCATCCGCGAGCACGCGATGGGCTCGATCGTGAACGGGATCGCGCTCCACGGCGGCACGGTCAAGCCGTACGGCTCGACCTTCCTGATCTTCTCCGACTACATGCGCCCGGCCGTGCGGCTCTCCGCCCTCTCGTCGCTCCCCGTCGTCTGGGTCTGGACGCACGACTCGGTCGGGCTCGGCGAGGACGGGCCGACGCACCAGCCGGTCGAGCACTACGCGGCGCTGCGCGCGATCCCGAACCTCTGGTTCGTGCGGCCGGCCGACGCGAACGAGACCGTGCAGGCGTGGAAGCTCGCGCTCGAGCGGGAGGACGGCCCCGTCGCGCTCGCGCTGACGCGGCAGAAGGTGCCGACGCTCGACCGGAGCGAGGTCGCTTCGGCGGAGGGTGTCGCGCGCGGCGCCTACGTCCTCTGGGAGAGCGAGGGCGCGAACGCCCTGCCGGACGTGCTTCTGCTCGCGACCGGCTCCGAGGTGCACCTCGCGCTCGACGCGGGCCGGCGGCTGGCGGAGCAGGGGACGAGCGCGCGGGTGGTGTCGATGCCCTGCTGGGAGGTGTTCGAGGCGCAGCCCCGCGACTACCGCGACGAGGTGCTGCCGCCGGACGCGAAGGCGCGGCTCTCGGTCGAGGCCGGCGTCGAGCTCGGCTGGAAGCGCTGGGTCGGCGACGAGGGGGGCTCGATCTCGATCGAGCATTTCGGCGCCTCGGCGCCGGGCGGGACCGTGCTCGAGAACTTCGGCTACACGAGCGAGGCCGTCGTCGAGCGGGCGCTCGCTCTGCGAGCCCGGGTCTCGTGAACGTCGCCGTCGCGTTCGACCATCGCGGCGTCCATCTGCGCGACCCGATCCTCGAGCTGCTGCGCGAGGACGGGCACGAGATCGTCGACCTCGGCACCGACAGCGACGCGCGGCGGATCGACTATCCCGACAAGGCCGCCGAGATCGGCGCCGCGCTGCGCGACGGGCGCGCCGAGCGGGGCGTGCTCGTGTGCGGCTCCGGCGTCGGGGCCTCGGTCGCGGCCTGCAAGATCGCCGGCATCCGCGCCGCCATCTGCCATGACGCCTACTCCGCCCACCAGGGCGTCGAGCACGACGACATGAACGTCCTCTGCCTCGGCTCCGAGGTGGTCGGCCCGAGCCTCACCGCGGAGCTCGTCCACGCCTTCCTGGGCGCGCGCTTCAACGGCGGCGAGCGCTACGTTGCCAGACTGGAGAAGGTGCAAGCGATGGAAAGAGAGATGCGCGATGGCTGAGTCGAGGCTCCACGAGCTGAGCGAGCACGGGCAGTCGGTCTGGATCGACTACCTCTCGCGGGACATGCTCGCGTCGGGCGAGCTGAAGCGGATGATGGAGGAGGACGCCGTCGTCGGCGTGACCTCCAATCCGACCATCTTCCAGAAGGCGATCTCGCACGGCGACGCCTACGACGAGCAGCTGAAGGAGCTGCTCGCGGACGAGACCGACCCGAAGGAGATCTTCCTCCGGCTCGCCGTTCGCGACGTCGAGGCGGCGCTCGACACGCTCGCCTCCGTCCACGAGCGGCACCCCGAGGACGGCTACGTCTCGCTCGAGGTCGACCCGACGCTCGCCTACGACCCCGAGGCGACCTTCGCCGAGGCGATGCGGCTGCACACGTGGATCGACCGGCCGAACCTCTACGTGAAGATCCCGGCGACGAAGCCCGGCCTCGCGGCGATCGAGGACTGCATCGCGCAGGGGAAGAGCATCAACGTGACCCTGATCTTCTCGCTCCAGCGCTACCGCGAGGTCGTCGAGGCGTACCTGCGCGGGCTCGAGCGGCTCGTCGCCTCGGGCGGCGACCCCGCAGCCGTGCGCTCGGTCGCGAGCTTCTTCGTCTCGCGCGTCGACACCGAGGCCGACCGCCGGCTCGAGGAGATCGGCGGCGCGCAGGCGCTCGCGCTTCGCGGCAAGCTCGCGGTCGCGAACGCGAAGCTCGCGTACGAGCACTACGAGGCTGCGTTCTCCGGCCCGCGCTGGGAGTTCCTCGACGGCAAGGGCGCGCTCCCGCAGCGCTGCCTGTGGGCCTCCACGTCGACGAAGAACCCCGAGTACCGGGACGTCCTCTACGTCGAGGAGCTGATCGGCCCCCAGACCGTCAACACGATGCCGGAGGAGACGATCCGCGCCTTCCAGGACCACGGCGAGGTGCGCGGCGACACCGTCGCCAAGGGGCTGAAGAAGGCGCATGCGCTCCTCGAGCAGCTCGCCGAGGTCGGCGTCGACGTCGACGACGTCACCGAGACGCTCGAGGTCGAGGGCGTGCAGAAGTTCGCCGACTCGTTCGCGGAGCTGCTCGACGGCGTGCGCGCGAAGCGCGGCGAGCTCGTCGCGGGATGACCATGGAACGGGCCGACCTGATCGACCGGATCTGGGAGCGCGATCCGACCACCTGGACCGGCGGCGACGAGGCGAAGTGGCTCGGCTGGCTCGACGAGCCGCACCGGATGCGGGAGCGGGTTCCGGAGCTCGCGGCGTTCGCGGACGAGGTCGCCGACGGCGGGCTCGACGCCATCGTCCTGCTCGGGATGGGCGGCTCGAGCCTCGCGCCCGAGGTGCTCCGGCGCACCTTCCGCGTCGAGTCGCTCCACGTCCTCGACACCACGCATCCGCGGGCGATCCGCGCCCTCGAGGCGCGGATCGACCTCGAGCGCACGCTCTTCGTCTCGGCCTCCAAGTCGGGGTCGACGCTCGAGACCCGCTCCCACACCGACTACTTCTGGGAGCGGGTCGGCAAGCGGGGCGACCGGTTCGTGGCGATCACCGACCCCGGCTCCGCGCTCGAGGAGCTCGCCGGGACGCGCGGCTTCCGCCGCTGCTTCGCCGGCGAGCCGACGATCGGCGGCCGCTACTCCGCGCTCTCGCGGTTCGGGATGGTGCCCGCCGCCCTGATGGGGATCGACGTCGACGCCCTGCTCGCCGCGGCCGAGGAGATGGCCGAGGCGTGCCGTCACGACCGCGACAATCCCGGCTACGACCTCGGCGCCGCCTTCGGCGAGGGCTGGCGCGCGGGCCGCGACAAGATCTGCATCGCCGACACGGAGGGCGGCTTCGGTCTCTGGGCGGAGCAGCTGATCGCCGAGTCGACCGGCAAGCAGGGGAAGGGGCTCGTCCCCGCCCCGGGCGAGTCGTCCGACGGGCCCGACCGTCAGGCCGCCGAGCCGCGCGTGGACGATCCGTACGCGCTCGGCTCCGAGTTCTTCCGCTGGGAGTTCGCCGTCGCGGTCGCCGGCGCCCTGCTCGAGATCAACCCGTTCGACCAGCCCGACGTGCAGGCCGCGAAGGACAAGACGAACGAGGTGCTGGCAAGCGGCGAGGAGCCCCGGCTGGAGCAGGAGGGCTCGATCGCGGAGCTGCTCGCGCAGGCCGGCGAAGGGGACTACGTCTGCGTCCAGGCGTTCGTCGAGCCGTCCGCGGCGAACGACCGGCTGATCGAGGACCTCGTCGCGAAGCTGCGGCGCGAGAGCGGCCTCGTCGTCACGCACGGCTACGGGCCGCGCTACCTCCACTCGACCGGTCAGCTGCACAAGGGCGGCCCGAACACGGGGCTCTTCCTCCAGGTCGTCGACGACCCGGGCGAGGAGCTGAAGATACCGGGGCGGCCGTTCGGCTTCCGTCGGCTGATCCAGGCCCAGGCTGCCGGCGACTTCGAGTCGCTGAAGGAGCGCGGCCGCCGCGTCGCCCGAATCCACCTGGAGGAGTGACCTGATGCAACTGGGAATGATCGGCCTCGGCCGCATGGGCAACGGGATGACCGAGCGCCTGCGGGAGAGCGGCCACGACGTCGAAACCTTCGACCCGAAGGTCGAGTCGCGGACGGCCGCCTCGCTCGACGAGCTGAAGTCGAAGCTCGACGCGCCGCGCGCCTTCTGGATGATGGTGCCCTCCGGCAAGGTGACCGAGGGCGTCTTCCAGGAGCTGCTCGGGCTCGCCGACAGGGGCGACACGATCATCGACGGCGGCAACTCGAACTTCCGCGACTCGCAGCGGCGCTGCCGCGAGGCGGAGGAGAGGGGCCTGCACTTCCTCGACGCCGGCGTCTCGGGTGGGATCTGGGGCCTCGAGGTCGGCTTCTGCCTGATGGTGGGCGGCGAGCGCGAGCCGGTCGAGCGCCTCGAGCCCGTCTTCACCGCGCTCGCCCCCGAGAACGGCTACGCGCACGTGGGCGCGTCCGGATCCGGCCACTTCGTGAAGATGGTGCACAACGGGATCGAGTACGGGCTGATGCAGGCGTACGCGGAGGGCTGCGAGATCATGGAGCACGCCGAGTTCGACCTCGACCTGCACCAGATCACCGGCATCTGGCGCTACGGGTCGGTCGTCCGCTCCTGGCTGCTCGAGCTCCTGCACGCGGCCTTCGAGGAGCACGGCGGCGAGCTCGGGGACATCGCGCCCTACGTCGAGGACTCCGGCGAGGGACGCTGGACGATCCACGAGGCGATCGCCGAGAACGTGCCCGCGCCGGTGATCGCCGCCGCGCTCTTCGCGCGCTTCGCCTCCCGTGACGAGATCAACTTCTCCGCCAAGGTCGCGGCCGCGCTCCGCAACCAGTTCGGCGGCCACGCGATCAAGGCGGCCGAGAAGGCGAAGCACGCGCGCGACGGTGGATAGTGCGCCGATGACGACAGCGGAGACGACCGAGCAGCCGAACCCGCTCCTGGAGGGGCTGTTGCTGCGGCGCACGCCCGACCCGTGCGCCCTCGTCATCTTCGGCGCGTCCGGCGACCTCGCCCACAAGAAGCTGATGCCGGCCCTCTACGCGCTTGCGGTGCGCCAGCTGCTGCCGCCGCGCTTCGCCATCGTCGGCGTCGCGCGCAGCGAGGGCGACGACGAGAGCTACCGCGAGGACATGAAGAAGGCCGTCCAGGCGCACGCCCGCGATGCGTTCCGCGACGACGTCTGGGACGAGCTCGCGGCCTCGCTCCACTATCTCTCCACCGACTTCGCCGACGACGGCGGCGAGGACCGGCTCCACGAGCTGCTCCGCTCGCTCGACGGGGAGCGCGACCTCGGCGGGAATCGCGTCTTCTACCTGGCGGTGCCGCCGCCGGTGTTCCCGATGATCGTCGAGGCGCTCGGCAAGCGGCGCGACGACCGCGGCTGGACGAGGCTGATCGTCGAGAAGCCGTTCGGGCACGACCTCGCCTCGGCGCGCGAGCTCACGGCGAAGCTGCGCGAGTACTTCCAGGAGGAGGAGATCTTCCGGATCGACCACTACCTCGGCAAGGAGACGGTCCAGAACATGCTGGCGCTGCGCTTCGCGAACGGCATCTTCGAGCCGATCTGGAACCGGCAGTTCATCGATCACGTCCAGATCACGGTGGCCGAGTCGATCGGGATCGAGAACCGCTCCGGCTACTACGAGCGCGCGGGCGCGATCCGCGACATCTTCCAGAACCACCTGCTGCAGCTGCTCGCGCTGACCGCGATGGAGCCGCCGATCGACTTCACCGCCGAGTCGGTGCGAAACGAGAAGGTGAAGGTGCTGCGCGCGCTCCACACGCCCGGCCCGAAGTCGATCGTGCGCGGCCAGTACGGGCGGGGCCACGTCGAGGGCGCCGAGGTGCCCGCCTACCGCGAGGAGACCGGCGTCGCCCCCGACTCGATGACCGAGACGTACGTGGCCGCGAAGCTCTACGTCGACAACTGGCGCTGGGCCGACACGCCCTTCTACGTGCGCATGGGCAAGCGGATGGCGCGCCGCGAGACGACGATCGCGATCCAGTTCAAGCGCGCGCCGCACCCGCCGTTCGAGGAGACCGCCTCGGAGGGCCTGCGCCCGAACGTTCTGCTCGTCCACGTCCAGCCGGACGAGGGCGTCTCGCTCGCCATCGGCGCCAAGGTGCCCGGCCAGGGGATGACGATCCGGACCGTGCACATGGACTTCCTCTACGGCGGCGCCTTCCGCACCGGAGATGCCGGAGGCGTACGAGCGGCTGATCCTCGACACGCTGCTCGGCGACTCGACGCTGTTCACGCGTGCCGACGAGGTCGAGGAGCAGTGGCTCCTCGTCGACTCGATCGTCGCGGCGTGGCAGCGCGACCGGCCGGGCTTCCCGAACTACGCGTCGGGCACGTGGGGGCCGCCGAGCGCCGACGACCTCGTGCACCGGGACGGGCGGTCGTGGCGGCGGCACTGACCTGGACCGGCGAGGGCGTCCGCCTCAGCGAGGTCGACGCGGCCCTCGCGCGTCTGCGCGTCGCGGCGGCGGCCGACCACCCGAGCATGCGCACGTCGGTGATGACGCACCTCGCCTGGGTGCCGGAGCAGTGGCAGGAGCGGGCTCTCGCCGCTCTCGAGGGGATGGGCGAGCAGCACCCGTCGCGCACGATCCTGCTCTTCCCCGACGCCGACTCCGGCCTCGACCGGATCGACGCGGCGGCGGCGCTCGAGAGCTACGAGGTGCCCGGATCGGACCGGCGCATCGTCTCGGAGGTCGTCGAGCTGTGGCTGCACGGCAGGCGGGCCAAGGCGCCGGCGAGCATCGTCGAGCCGCTGCTCATCTCCGACCTGCCGGTCTTCCTGCGCTGGCGGGGCGAGCCGCCGTGGGGAGCGCCCGAGCTCGACGAGCTGCTGCACGTCACCGATCGGCTGATCGTCGACTCGACCGAGTGGGAAGACGTCCCCTACGCCTACCGGCACCTGGCGGCGCTGTTCCCGCAGGCCGCGACCTCCGACATCGCCTGGGCCCGGACCTCGCGCTGGCGCTCGCTGCTCGCGTCGCTCTGGCCGGACATCGGCGGCGTCGGCACGATCAGGGTGCGCGGCACCTCGGCGCAGGCGTGGCTGCTGGTCGGCTGGCTCCGCTCCCGGCTCGGCCGGGACGACATCGCGCTCGAGCACGTCGAGGCCGAGCGCCTCGAGGGCATCGACCTCGACGGGGAGCCCGCTCCGTTCCCGCCCGGCGATCCGCCCGCTCCGAGCGACGTCCTCTCGGACGAGCTCGAGCGCTTCGGCCGCGACCCGGTCTACGAGGCCGCGGTCGCCGCCGCGACCGAGAACGCCAAGTGACACTGTGTTACTTGGCCAGCAGTTCGAGGAGCTCGCCGTGGACGAGGCCGTTCGTGCAGACGAGCTGCTCCCCGGGGCGGGGCGGCCCGCCGTCGAGCGCGGTGACCCGGCCGCCCGCCTCCTCGACGAGCGGCACGAGCGGCGCGTAGTCCCAGAGCGCGAGGCGGGCGTCGACCGCCGCGTCGAACGCGCCCTCGGCGACGAGCGTGCTCTGCCAGAAGTCGCCGAGGCCGCGCGCGTGCCAGGCGGCCGGCTCGACGCGGGCGAGGTCACTCCCGTGCGAGCACGAGACGGAGGCGTCCTCGAGCCGCGCGACCTGCGAGACGCGAATCCGGTCGCCGTCGCACCACGCTCCCTCGTCGCGCGCCGCCCACCAGCGACGGCCGAGTGCCGGCGCCGACACGACGCCGCAGACGAGCCGGCCGTCGCGCTCGAGCGCGATCAGCGAGGCCCACACCGGGACGCCGCGCGAGAAGTTGCGGGTGCCGTCGATCGGGTCGAGGATCCAGCGCACGACACCGCCGCTGTCGCCCCCTTCCTCGCCGAGCACGCCGTCGTCGGGCCGCTCGGCTGCGATCCGCGCGCGCAGGGCGCGCTCGACTGCCGTGTCGGCGTCCGTGACCGGCGTGAGATCGGGCTTCGTCTCGACGCGCAGGTCGGCGGCTCGGAAGCGCGGCAGGGACAGCGAGTCGGCGAGGTCGGCGAGCTCCAGCGCGAGGGCGAGGTCGGACGCCACCCGGCGAGCCTACCGTGCTACTTCGAGCGCTTCGCGGCGGCCTTGACGATCTTGAACGTCGGGTGCGCGACCACGAGCTTCACCGGGTCGGACCAGGTCATCTGCTGCGCGCCGCTCGGCAGCGAGTAGTCGAAGCCGCGCACCCGGTACCACCAGGTCCCCGCCTGCACCGGCAGGACGATGCCCGTCGCGAAGGTCATGATCCCCTTCGCCCCGGAGGCAGCCTTGCGCGGGACGAACGGGTACTTCGTCTTGCTCCACTGCACCTCGTAGGCCGAGGCGCCGAGGGCCGGCTGCCACGCGACGAGCGGCTGGCCGTAGAAGGCGGTGTTGTGGAGGGCCGAGGTGAGGCGTCCGCGCGAGCTGAGGCCGGTTGCGAAGAGGCTGCCGCCGGAGGTGAGCGACGGCTCGCTGTCCTTGCCGAAGCGTGCGACCCGGCCGGCTGCGCACGCGTCCTGCGGCAGCTCCTGGTCGTAGTACACGAGGCCCGAGCCGGAGCGGGAGATCGTCTCGCCGACTCCGTGGCCGTACTTCAGCGGGGCCGCGAGCGTGAGCAGTCCGCCGCCGGTCGCCTGCACGGTCGTGGTCTCGAGCGTCTGGCCGGCCGCCGATCGTGACCGTGTCGCCGACGTTGAATCCGCTGGAGCTCGCCGCGGGCAGCGTGGTCGAGCCGGCGTTGGCGCCGGGCGACGCGACGTTCGTCGAGAAGGCGCCCGGGTCGACGGCGGCGACAGGCACGACCGTCCAGTAGTAGCCGCTCTGGGGCCAGGCGGTGTCCCAGAGATCGACGGGCGCCCCGGTGCGGCCGGTGATGGTCAGCGCGCCGTCCGGCACGGTGGTGGTGGACGACGACGAGGAGGAGGACGACGACGACGAGGACGACGAGGAGGAGGACGAGGTCGTCGGTGCGGCCGGCGCTCGGGGTCGCGGTCGTGGTCGCGGGGGCGCCGGGGGTGCCGGGCGGCACGGTCGTCGGGGTCGCGTCCGGACTCGCCTCGGTCGTCGGCACGTTCTCGCCGTCGGCGGTCCTGACCGTCCCCTCGACGCCGTCGACGAGGTACTTCGTCTGCGCGGACACGATGTCGGCCGCGGTCGTCGGCAGGCTGAGCGGCCCGAACGGGCGGGGCGCGTACGCCGGGCTGCCGACGATGGCGCCGGTGAAGACGCGGTTCAGGCACTGCCGGTCGGTGAAGACGTAGACGCGGAAGAGCTGGGAGCTCTTTCCGTTGAGGCCGACGTCGCCGCTCCAGACGAACGACGGCATCAGCCGGTGCGCCTGCGCGCAGCCGCTGCCGTCGGCGGACGCCGGGCAGGCGACGTCCGAGAGGGTGCCGACGAGCGTCAGCTTCCCGCCGGACGCGTAGGTCGGGTTCGTGGAGACGTAGGCCGGGCTCCAGGCGCCGTACTGGACGGCGGGGATGCCGTTGGCCCGCGTCGGGGACGTCGCGCCGAGCGCGATCCGCGAGAAGTCGCCGCGGAGGGCGCGGATCCGCCAGCGCACCGTCCCGGTGAAGGACGACGCCTGGTGGAAGGTGTAGAACTCGCGCTCGTCGAGGACGTTCGTGACGCTGTACTCCATCTTGCCGGCGTCCAGGAACCAGATCTGGTAGGCGTCTGCGCCTTCGACCGGGGTCCAGCGCAGCAGTCCGGGGGCGGCGGGAAGCGGCGCGGGCGGCGCCGGGGGGACGACGTCGAAGCCGTAGGGCGCGCTCCAGGGGGTGGTCGCGCTGGGGCTGACGGCCCGCACGCGAGCATAGAGCGAGTGCGGGTTCCCGGTGATCCACGGCAGTGTGAGCTCCGGAGCCGCCACCGGGCTCTTCAGGTCGTAGCTGCCGTAGACCACCGAGTTGTCGTGGAAGGCGGTGCTGAGCGAGAGCTGGAACTCGTAGTGCTTCGCCCCGGCCACCGGGTTCCAGGCGAACGAGGGCGTCGTGTGGAACATGCGCGTCGGCGCCGCGTCGGCCCGGAGCATGAACCCGTGCAGTCCGGTGGGGGCCGCCGTGCCGCGTGAGGCCGCCTGGGCACTGCCCACGAGGACGAGGACGAGGACGAGAGGTGCGAGGCGTGCAACGCGCATCGGCATCCCTCGTTCTCGGCATCGGCCGGGCCTGCGCCGTCCCTCAGACGGGGGATTCGAGCAGTCGTCCGGCCGCCAGGACGCGCGCGTCGGCGCCGGCCCCGCCGACGAGCTGGACGGACGCGGGCAGCCCGTCCTCCGCCGGCCCGCACGGCAGCGCGAGCGCCGGCCAGCCGAGGACGTCGAACGGATACGTGAAGCGGGTGACCGCCGTGCGCACCTCGCGCTCGTCGACGTCGGCCGGCAGTGCGACGAAGGCGAGCGTCGGCGTGAGCAGGAGGTCGAGCCCGTCGAGCAGCTCCGCGCAGCGGTCCCGGTACTCGGCCCGCAGCCGCTCCGCCGCCGCGGCCTCGCCGTCGGTCACCTCGAAGCACCGCTCGATCTTCGTGCGCACGGTCTCGCCGTACTCGTCCGCGTGCTCGGGGAAGAGCGCCCGGTGCACGTCCGCTATCTCGCGCGCGAAGAGCTTGTTCTCGGCCGCGTCGGGGAAGGGGAAGTCCAGCCGCCTCGCCCGTGGGAAGCGGCTCGCGACGGCCTCGACCCGCTCGCGCACGAGCGGGTCGGCGTCCCCGGTCCACGCGACGCCGACCGCGAGCTCCTCCAGCGACTCGAGCGCGTCCTGCTCGAAGCCGGGGACGAGCGCCTCCAGCAGCACGGCGCAGCCCTCGACGCTCGACGCCATCGGCCCGACGTGGTCGTAGCTCGGCGCGAGCGGGAAGCAGCCGTCCACCGGGACCAGGTCGTAGGTGGGCTTGAAGCCGACGATCCCGCACCAGCCGGCCGGGATCCGGATCGAGCCGCCCGAGTCGCTGCCGAGCGCGAGCTCGACCTCGCCCGCCGCGATCGCCGCCGCCGAGCCGCCGCTCGAGCCGCCGGCGAGCCGGCCGGGCGCGATCGGGTTCGGGACGGTGCCGTAGTGCGCGTTCTGCGAGGAGATGCCGTAGGCGAACTCGTGCAGGTTCGTCTTCCCGGCGACGGCATAGCCGGCCGCCTCGAGCCGGCGCACCGCCTCGGCGCTCTCGGCCGGCACGTGCTCGGCGAAGATCGCCGAGCCGTAGGTCGTGGTCAGGCCCGCCGTGTCGAGCAGGTCCTTGATCGCAACGGGGGTTCCCGGCCCGGGCTCGGCCGGCCGTGCGAGCCAGATCCCGTCGAGCGGCACGAAACCGCTAGTCGAGGGCCAGGTACAGGAACGCGACGCCGATCGACCCGGCGAAGAACACCCAGAAGACGGCGAAGAGCAGCCAGCCGAAGCGCGCGTTCCTGCGGGAGAGCTCGGGATCCATCGCTAGAGCACCACCGCGTCGAGGGCGAGCGCCGCGAAGAGCAGCGCGAGATAGAGCAGCGAGTAGTGGAAGAGCAGCATCGCCCGGCGCGGCGTCGTGTCGCGGCGCAGCCGCTCCGCGAGCCAGACGAACGCGGCGCCGAGCGCGAGCGCGCACACGACGTAGAGCGGGCCGGCGCCGCCCCAGGCCCAGGGCAGCAGCGTCACGCCGACCAGTGCGAGCGAGTAGAGGACGATCCGGCGGGCGGTCTCGCGCTCGCCCTTCACGACCGGGAGCATCGGCACGCCGGCGGCGGCGTAGTTCTCCTTGATCAGCAGCGCGAGCGCCCAGAAGTGCGGCGGCGTCCAGACGAAGACGATCGCGAACAGGAGCAGCGCGGCGATCCCGAGGTGACCGGTCGCGGCGCTCCAGCCGACGAGCGGCGGCACCGCGCCCGCCGCGCCGCCGATGACGATGTTCTGCGAGGTGGAGCGCTTCAGCCAGCGCGTGTAGACGAGCACGTAGAAGAGGTTGCCGGCGAGCGCGAGCACCGCGGTGAGGACGTTCACCGCGCTGGCGAGGAGCACGAACGAGAAGGCCGAGAGCGCGAGCCCGAACTCGAGCCCGCGGCTCGCCGCCACCCGGCCCGACGCGACCGGCCTGGCCTTCGTCCGCTCGCCCATCAGCGGGTCGATGTCGCGATCGAGCACGTGGTTCAGCGCGGACGCGCCGCCGCAGGCGAGCGCGAGGCCGAGCATCGCCGCGGCCGCCCGCCCGGTGCCGGGCCAGCCGCGCGCGCCGGCGATCATCCCCGCGAAGCCGGTCACGAGCAGCAGGGACATGATCCGCGGCTTCGTCAGCGTCACGTAGTCGCGCCACGACCCCCACGCCTGCCGCTCGCCGCGGAAGCCCTGCACGGCGACGACCGCGAGCGCGGCGAGCGCCGCGGCTGCGAAGCCCGCGTGGACGTCTCGCCCGGGCAGCGCCGCGGCTGCGGCGAACAGCGTCGCGGCGGCGAGCGCGCCGGGGACGAGCCGCCGGTGCGCCAGCCAGGCCGAGACGACGAGGGCCGCCAGCGGCGGCGCGACGAGGGCCGCCAGCACGCGGTGGGTGGTGCCGAGGTGGTCGGCGCCCGAGACGACCGCGAGCAGCGTCCCCGCCGCCGCGGCGAGCGCCGTCAGGCGCAGCCAGGGGCCCGGGGCCGTGCCCGTCAGGGCCTGCTCCGGCGCGGGCAGAGCCGCCGCCTCCGCGCTCCGGCCGCCTGCCTCGAGCGTGCGGCTCATGCCGGCTCCTCGGCGAGCGCGGCGGCGCAGGTCGCGCAGCGGCCGCGCGCTCGTCACGTAGGGGACGGTGTCGAAGTTGTGCGGCGGCGGCGGCGAGGTCGCGTACCACTCGAGCGTGTCCGCCAGCCACGGGTCGTTCCCGGCGCGGACGCCGCGCCGCAGGACGTGGGCGATCCAGACGTTGGCGACGAACACCGCGACGCCGAGAACCATCACACCCGAGCCGATCGTCGACAGCAGGTTGTAGAGCTCCCAGAGCCCGCCGTGGTGGTAGGTGTAGACGCGCCGCGGCATCCCCAGCAGCCCGAGCATGTGCTGCGGCAGGAAGGTGAGGTTGAAGCCGACGAACAGGATCACGAAGCTCAGCTTCCCGAGCCGCTCGTCGAGCATGCGGCCGAACATCTTCGGCCACCAGTAGTGGAGGCCGCCGAAGAGGGCGAACGCGACCCCGCCGAAGGCGACGTAGTGGAGGTGGGCGACGACGAAGTACGAGTCGTTCACCTGCCAGTCGACCGGGAACGCGGCGAGGAAGATCCCCGAGAGGCCGCCCATGGTGAAGAGGGCGACGAAGCCGAGCGCGAACAGCATCGGCGTGTCCAGCTGGAGGTTGCCGCGCCAGGTGGTGGCGATCCAGTTGAAGATCTTGATCCCGGTCGGGACCGCGATCACCATCGACGAGATCATGAAGAACGAGTCGAGCCCGGTGCCGAGCCCGACCGTGAACATGTGGTGCGCCCAGACGAGCATCGCCATGAAGGCGATGCCGAGCGTCGAGAAGGCGATCGCGGTGTAGCCGAAGATGGGCTTGCGCGAGAAGACCGGCAGGATCTCGGAGACCATCCCCATCGCCGGCAGCACCATGACGTAGACCTCGGGGTGGCCGAAGAACCAGAACATGTGCTGGTAGAGGACGACGTTGCCGCCCTGCGCCGGTATGAAGAAGTGCGTGCCGGCCTGCCGGTCGAGCAGCAGCAGGGTGACGGCGGCGGACACGGCCGGCAGCGCCAGCAGCAGCAGCACGGCGTACGTGAACATCGACCAGACGAAGAGCGGCATCCGCATCCACGTCATGCCGGGGGTGCGCATGTTCACGATCGTGACGATGAGGTTGATCGCGCCCGCGAGCGACGAGAGCGTGAGGATGTGCATGGCGAGGATCCAGTAGTCCTGGCCGTGGCCGGGGCTGAACTGCGCCTCCGAGAGCGTCGGGTACGACCACCAGCCCGCCTTCGCCGTGCCGCCGGTCGCGAACCAGCTCCCCCAGAGCACGACGCCGCCGAGCAGGTAGAGCCAGTAGGAGAGCGCGTTGAGCCGCGGGAACGCCATGTCCCGCGCCCCGATCATCAGCGGCACGAGGTAGTTGCCGAAGCCGGCCATGACCGGGACGACGACGAGGAAGATCATCGTCGTGCCGTGCATCGTCATGACCTCGTCGTAGGAGCTCTTCGTCAGCACCGACTCGCCCGGGGTGGCGAGCTGCGCCCGCATCAGGACGGCGAGGAGCCCGCCGGCGACGAACCAGACCAGCGAGGTGAGGATGTAGAGGATCCCGATCCGCTTGTGGTCGACGGTGACGAGCCACTGCGCGGCGCGCCCGTGCTTCCAGTCGACCGGGTGGACCGCTTCGGACCTAACCGCCACTCGCCGCTCCCTTGTAGACGTGCTTGCTCACGTACGCGAAGAGCGCCTGCATCTGCGTCGTCGTCCAGGTGTTGCCGACCGCCGGCATCAGGACGCCGCCGTCGCGCACCCGGCTCGCGAGCGACGCGTACTGGGTCAGGATCGTGCTCGACGTCAGCGCCGGGCCGTACCCGCCCTGGCCCTGCATGCCGTGGCAGGTCGCGCACGAGCCCTCGAACTCCTGCCGGCCGAGCGTGCTCGCGGCCGTCGAGGAGACGAAGCGCTGGTAGCCGGACTCGGGCTCGGCGATCACGCGGCCCGCCATCGCCTCGTGGTAGATGCCGCAGAGCTCCGCGCACTGGCCCTGGTAGACGCCCGTGTGGTCGGCTTCCAGCCACGTGTGGTTCGTGCGGCCCGGGATGGCCTGGAGCTTGCCGCCGAGCTGGGGGATCCACCAGCTGTGGATGACGTCCGCCGACGTCACGGTGAGGGAGACGACCTTTCCGACCGGGACGTGGAGGTCGTTGATCGAGACGGCCCCGTTCGGATAGCGGAACAGCCAGTAGTACTGGTGGCCCTCGACGGTGACGTCGATCCGGTCCGCCGCGCTCGCCTTCGGCACGTTCGCGATCCCCGGCAGCTTGACGAAGACGAAGACGGCGATCACGGCGAGGATCACGACCGGCCCGGCCGTCCAGAGCAGCTCGAGGCGCGTGTGCCCGTGCACCTGCGCGCCCTCGACCTTGCGGCCGCGCCCGCGGCTGCGGTACTTCCAGACGAAGACGGCGAGCGCCGTCTCGACGATCACGAAGACGGCGCCGGTGAGCGCCAGGATCAGGTAGTAGGCGCTGGCGATGCGGCTCGCGTTGGGCGAGTGCGGGGACTCCGGCGTGAAGCCGCCGTTCGCGGCAGCGGCGACCCCGGCCGTCGCGAGGACGGCGCCGAGGAGAAGCAAGAGGACCGGCAGCTTCCGTCGCACCCGAACCGGCATTCTATGGACGTGGCCGAGCGCACGCGTGTTGACCTGCCGGAGTGGATCCCCGCCGCCGTCGAGGTCTACGTGAACGGCGTCCGGCAGGAGCCGGGACGCGACTTCGAGCACGAGGGGCGCTCGCTCGTCTTCCCGCGCCCGCTCGCCCAGGAGGGCAGCCTCGGCTTCTGGCGCTGGGCCTCGATGTGGCTCGGGATCGCCGGCACCTATCGCAAGCACGAGACCGTCGACGTCGTCTACGAGGTGGACGGGAAGCGCCGCGTCGAGACGGGCCTCGAGCCGCAGCCGTACGAGTGACTCAGGCCCCGACGGCGACCGGGGGCCGGTCGGCCGCCGTCCCGAGGCGCGCGGGCGTCGCTACCCGTCCGCCGCGTCCTTCGGGACGGGCTCGAGGCGGTAGCCGACGCCGTAGCGGGTCTGGATGAACGTGTGGCGGGTCGCGCGCCGGTCGATCTTCTCGCGCAGCCTCCTCACGAAGACGTCGACGGTGCGGTCGCGGTGCGACTCGCGTCGGCCCCAGAGCTTCTGCAGGAGCTCGTCCCGGGTGACGACGCGCCCCCGGTCGAGCGCGAGCTGATACAGAAGCCTGAACTCGGTCGGCGTCAGCTCGGCGCTCTCGCCGTCGACGTACGCCTGCACCTCGAGCGGGTCGATCCGCAGCTCCTCGATCTCGATGGGCTCGCCGCGGGGCGACTCGTCGCGCCGGATCCCGCGCCGGGCGGCCGCGCGCGTCCGCGCGACGAGCTCCTTCATCGAGAACGGCTTGACGAGGTAGTCGTCGGCGCCGATCTCGAGCGCATGCACCCGGTCGTGCTCGGTCCCCCGCGCGGACACGACGACGATCGGCGTCCCGATCCCCTCGTTGCGCACGGTCTCGATCAGCTTCCAGCCGTCGAGGCCGGGCAGCATCAGATCGAGCACGCAGACGTCCGGCTTCTCGTACCGGAGCCGCGCGAGGCCCTGGTCGCCGTTGCCGACCCAGACGGGATCGAAGCCGGCCGCGCCGAGATGCCGCGCCATCCCCTGCGCGATCACCTCGTCGTCCTCGACGATCAAGACCTTGGGCATCGGTGTCATTATCGGTCGCGGGCTGTGCCTGCCGGGTTGGAGGAGGGTGAAGGAGTGGTGAAGGAGTCGTGAACGTTCCTTCGGCGGAGGGGGCGCGGCGGTTGGTCGAAGCCGCGGTCGAGCCGGTCGTCGTCCTCGACAGCGAGCGGGTGCTGGTCGGAGCGAGCCCGGCGGCGGTCGACCTGCTCGGAACGGCCGACCCGGGGCGGCGGCTGAGCGAGGAGACGCTCGCCTCGCGGGCGGAGATCCTGGTCCTCTTCCTCGAGTCGCCGCCCGAGCTCTCCGCATACCAGGAGCTGCGCGCCGGCTTCACCGCCGCCGTCTCGCACGAGCTCCGCACGCCGCTCGCACGTCTGCTCGTCCTGCTCGAGAGCGCGACGCTGCCCGACGCCGACGTGGACGCGCTCGTCGACCAGGCGCAGCAGGAGGTGCAGCAGGCGGGCGAGCTGATCGACGACGTGCTCTTCCTGGGCGAGCTCGAGACCGGGCGCGAGGTCGTCTCGCTCGGACGGACGCCGGCCGAGCCGGTCGTCGACGCGGTGCTGGAGGCGCTCGCCGACCGGGCCGAGCGGGCCCAGGTGACGCTGGTCGCGCAGGTCGGCCCCCGGGTCGAGCTGCCGCTGCGGCCCCGGATGCTCCGCGTCGTCCTCGAGAACCTCGTCGCGAACGCCGTGCGCTACGCCGGCCCCGGCACCCGCTGCGCCGTCACCGTCTCGGATCTCGGCGCCGGCCCCACGATCCGCGTCGCAGACGACGGCAAGGGGGTGTCGGCGAGCGACGTGCCTCGCCTCTTCGAGCGCTTCTACCGCGCCGACCAGGCGCGTTCGAGCCGGGGCACCGGGCTCGGGCTCGCGATCGTCAAGCACGTCGTCACCGCCGCGGGGGGCTCGGTCGAGGCGCGCAGCGAGCCCGGGCGGGGGCTCGAGATCGTCGCTCGCTTCCCTCGCTAAGGTTCCGCGCGTGGACTGGCGCATCTACAAGGCGATCTACGACGTCTCGCTGCACCACCACTGGGTGGGATCGCTCTTCAACGGCATCGAGCAGGCGAGCATCCCGTTCATGGTCGTGGTCACGGTCGCGCTCTGGCTGCTCGCTCGGCCGGGCGGCAACGCGAAGTGGAAGCTCGCCGCCACTGCGGCCCTCGGCTCCGCCGCGGTCGCGCTCGCGGCGAACCGGGCGATCGCCTCGCTGATCTGGCACCGCGACCGCCCCTACCAGGATCATGTGATCTCCCACCCGTGGAGCAACTCGCACGACGCGTCCTTCCCGAGCGACCATGCGAGCGCCTCGTTCGCGATCGCCTTCGCCGTGCTGCTCTTCGATCCGCTGGCGGGGGCGCTCTTTCTCCTCTTGGCCGCGATCATCGCGATCGGCCGGCTGTTCATCGGCGCGCACTATCCCGGCGACGTCGGCGCCGGCCTCCTCGTCGGGCTCGCCAGCGCGCTCGTGGTCTCGCAGCTGCTGCGCCCGCTCGTGGCGCTGCTCGTCCGCTACGTCGAGCGGCTCACGGATCCCGTGCTGCGCCCGCTCTGGCGCGCGGTCGGCCGGGGCGGCTAGCCGAACCTGCCGGTGACGTAGTCCTCCGTCCGCTTGTCGGACGGAGCGGTGAAGATCTTCGTCGTGTCGTCGTACTCGATCAGCTCGCCCCAGCGCTCGCCCTCGCCGCCGGTGGAGATCGAGAAGAAGGCGGTCATGTCCGCGACGCGGGCCGCCTGCTGCATGTTGTGGGTGACGATCACGAAGGAGTACTCGCTCTTCAGGTCGTGCATCAGCTGCTCGATCGCCTGCGTCGCGATCGGGTCGAGGGCCGACGCAGGCTCGTCCATCAGGACGACGTCGGGCTCCACGGCGATCGTGCGCGCGATGCAGAGGCGCTGCTGCTGGCCGCCGGAGAGGGAGAGGGCGCTCGCCTTGAGCCGGTCCTTGACCTCGTCCCAGAGCGCCGCCTGCGTGAGGGCGCGCTCGACCCGCTCGTCGAGGCTGTCCTTCATCCCGAGCACGCGCAGACCCCAGGCGACGTTGTCGTAGATCGACTTCGGGAACGGGTTCGGCCGCTGGAAGACCATGCCGATCGTCCGCCGCACGGCGACGGGGTCGACCTCGCGGCTGCCGATGTCCTGGCCGTGGTAGCGGATGGTGCCGGTCTGCCGGAAGCCGGGGATCAGGTCGTTCATCCGGTTCAGGCAGCGGATGAAGGTGCTCTTGCCGCAGCCTGACGGGCCGATGATCGCGGTGACCAGGTGTCTTGTAGACGTGCAGGTTCACGTCCTTGATCGCCGGCTTCGCGCCGTAGATCGCGTCCAGGCCCTGGATGTCGAAGATCTCCTCGAGCCGCTCGCGCGGAGGCATGGGCGTTCGCTTCGTCTCGACGCGCACGGCGGTCTGGATGGTACTCGCGGACATGACTCCCGTCTCCGTGTTCATCTCGCCGCGCCGAGCTTACGACGACTGCGTGTGGCGAGCCAGCGCGCTCCGAGGCTCGCGAAGAGGATGAAGAGGAGCAGCACGAACGCGGCAGCCCATGCGCGGGCGTGGTCGCTGGGGTCGGGCGACTCCGACAGCTCGAAGATCGCGACCGGGATCGTCTGGAGCGCGACGTGCGGATTCCAATTGACCTGCGTCCCGACGATCGAGGAGGTGAAGAGGAGCGGCGCCGTCTCGCCCGCGACTCGCGCCACGGCGAGAGTC
The DNA here is from genome assembly GCA_963746895.1 of uncultured Actinomycetes bacterium. Taxonomy (GTDB): domain Bacteria; phylum Actinomycetota; class Thermoleophilia; order Gaiellales; family Gaiellaceae; genus Palsa-739. The sequence continues at coordinate 58,012 of CAVVDI010000010.1, forward strand.
GCGCCCGTGACCACGCCGCCGATCGTCTGCGGCAGGACGATGCTGAGCGTCGTCCGCCAGCGCGGGACGCCGAGGCCGAGGCTCGCCTCGCGGAGCGAGCTCGGGACGAGAGCGAGAACCTCCATCGTCGACCGCGCGACGAGCGGCAGCATCAGGCAGGCGAGTGCGAAGGAGCCGGCGAAGGCGCTCTGACCGCGGCCGACGACCAGCAGACCGAAGACGAAGACTCCGATCACGATCGCCGGGATCCCGTTCAGGACGTCCAGGGTCAGGCTGACCGCGCCGCGGACGCCCGGCCGCGCGAACTCGTTCAGGTAGACCGCGACGAGGATTCCGATCGGGAGCGCCAGGAGCGTCGCCAGTCCGACGATCACGAGGCTGCCTGCAAAGGCGTTCGCGAGCCCCTGCTTCACCGGCGTGAGGCTGAAGGGGACGGGCGACTTCGTGATCAGATCGAGGTTGAGCTCGCTCGAGCCCTTCCGGGCGACCGACCAGACGACGACGCCGAGGATGAAGACCGCGATCGCCGCGGCGAGCCACGCGAGCACCTCCATGCCGCGGTTGACGACCTTGCGCCGCCGGAGCCTGTCGTTGCGCGCCTGCGGGCCGCTGAGGCCGACCGCGCTCACGAGGCGAGCCCCTGGCGTCGTGTCACCTGGCGGACGATCCATTGCGCGAGGAGATTCACGAGCAGCGAGAACACGAGCAGGATCAGCGCCAGGTAGATCAGCGACGACTCCTGGAGATTGGACGTCGCACCCTGGTACTCGGCCGCGATCTTGCTCGCCAGCGTGTCTCCGCCGCCGAACAGGTTCCAGTGGATGAACACACCTCCGCCGATCACCTGCGTGACGGCGATCGCCTCGCCGACCGCGCGGCCGAGCCCGAGGATCAGCGCAGCCGCGATACCGCCCCGCGCGTACGGGAACATGACGCCGCGGACCATCTCCCAGCGGGTCGTTCCGAGGGCGAGCGCACCGTCCTTCAGGTCGCTCGGGACGCCGAGGAACAGCTCGCGCGCGATGCTCGAGACGATCGGCAGGATCATGATCGTGAGGACGATGACGGCCGTGAAGATGCTCGGCCCGGCCGAGGCCGGCGTCCCGAACAGCGGTATGAAGCCGAGCGTCGAGTGGAGCCAGGGCTCGACGTGCTGGCTGAGCTGAGGGCCGAGCACGAGGATCCCCCAGAGCCCGATGACGACGCTCGGAATCGCGGCGAGCGTCTCGACGAGCGCCGTGACCGGCGCCTTGATCGCGTTCGGCGCGAGCTCGGTGAGGAAGAGCGCGATTCCCATTGCGAGCGGGGCCGCGAGCAGCAGGGCGAGCAGCGAGGTGACCGCCGTCCCGAAGAGGAAGCTCGCCGCGCCGTAGAGCTCCCGGCCGGCGACCGGATTCCAGGCGATCCTGCCGACGAATCGCACGCCGTACGTCGTCAGGGACAGCCTCGCGCCCTCGACGACCTTCCAGACGATGAGCCCGACGAGCGCCGTCGTGGCGAGCGTCGCTGCTCCGGCGACCAGCTGGAGGACGACGTCCCCGAGACGCACCCGCCGCCCCGAGAAGGGGCGGCGGGTCGCATCGGGCGTCAGTTCGGCGGACGACACTCGGTCCTAGCCGTGGATCTTCGCGATCGACTTCTCGGCGAACTTCACGACCGGAAGCGGAAGCGGCTGGAAGACGAGCTTCGGGCCGAACTGCTGGCCGTGCGTGAGCGCCCAGCTGACGAAGATCTTCAGCTCCTTGGCCTTGGACGTGGTGGTCGGCACGATCACGTACGTGTAGGTCGAGATCGGGTACGCATTCTTGTACTTCTTCGCCTTCGGCGGGTTCACGATCGACAGCGAGCCGTCCGCCGCGGGCTTCGTGTCGAGCGTGGCCGCCTGGAGGATGTTGCGGAGCGCCGGGACAGCGTAGACGCCCGAGTTGATTCTTCATCCTGAAGTAGTTGAGGTGGTTCTTGAGGGCGTACGCCACGTCGGCGTAGCCGATCGCGCCGGCGCGTCTGCGAGACGACCGCCGCGACCCCGGAGCTTCCCTTGCCGCCGACGCCGACGGGCCAGTTGACGGCCGTGCCCTTGCCGATCTGGCTCTTCCAGGCGCCGCTGACGCTGGAGAGGTAGTCGGTGAAGTTGTAGGTCGTGCCCGAACCGTCGGATCGGTGCGCGACGGTGATCGCGAGGTTCGGGAAGCTCGCGCCGGGATTCTGCTTGGCGATCGCCGGGTCTTTCCAGTTCGTGATCTGGCCCATGTAGATCTTCGCGAGAGTGGGCCCGTCCAGCTTGAGCAGGTTCTTCGAGCCCGGGATGTTGTAGAAGACCGACGTCGCCGCGAGCGCCCACGGGATCTGGATGCAGCCGTTGCAGGCGCGTGAACTGGTCGGGCGACAGCGGGGCGTCACTGGCTCCGAAGTCGACGTCGCGGGCGGTGATCGAGGCGATTCCGCCGCCCGATCCGATCGCGCTGTACTGAAGCGTGTAGCCGTGCGCCGCACCGAGGGCGGGAATCCACTGCGCGATGAGTGGGGCGACGAACGTGCTCCCGGCGCCGGTGATGACCGTGTCGGTCTTCTTCGTGGACGCTGCGCCGGCCGCACTGACCGCGATTGACGGCGACGAGGGCCGCGAGGGCTCGCGACCGCTGCGCTGCGAATGAACTTGCCGGACTTCGGCATCGGTGTCTCTCCTCCTTCGTGGGTTCGCGGCCAACGTACGACCCGACCCGCGACGGATGGGCAACACCGCCGTTGCGAGGCGGTGACAGAGTGGTGACCGGCCACTTCCGCCCCATCGGCTACCTTTAGTTTCCCCGCATGGCGATCGACGACGCGCTCAACCGCATCGAGGCTCAGCTCCAGGAGGAGGGGCAGCGCGTCCTCAGCGCCGTCCGGGGGGCGATCCGCGCCCTCGAGGACCGCGACGTCGAGCTGGCGGACGAGGTGATCGCGTTCGACGACGAGATCGACAACCTCTTCCTGGGGATCGAGAGCGCGATCCAGGCGCTGCTCGCCCTGCAGACTCCCGTCGCCCGCGACCTGCGCCTTCTGCTCGCGATCCTCCACATCAACCTTCTGCTCGAGCGCAGCGCCGACGGATGCGTCACCGTCGCGAAGCTGTCGCGCATGGTTGCCGACGTCGAGCCCGACCCGGCCCTCGTCGAGGTGCTCGTCGAGATGGGCGAGCGGGCAGAGGAGATGGTGCGCGTCGCGCTCGACTCGTTCGCGCGTCGCGACCTCGCCGGCGCCGAGAGCCTCGTCGAGCTCGACGAGCTGATCGACCACGCGAACCGGCGCTTCGTCGAGCGCCTCGTCGACGTCATGGCCGAGCCGGACATGCGCGAGTGGGGCCTGCGGATGGTCGTGGTCGCGCGAACGATCGAGCGGATCGGCGACCGGGCGGTCGACGTCGGCGAGCAGACGGCGTATCTGCTCACGGCCGAGTTTCGCGAGTTCACCGACGCCTCCCACCCCGCGCCGCAGTAGCCTGAGCCCATGCGCAACCAGAGGCTTCTCGTCGCCGTCGCGATCATCGTCGGAATCGCCCTGATCGTGGTCGCTGCGATCTACTGGGTCGAGCCGGCGAAGTCGCTGCCGTCCTTCTTCCCCGGCCACGAGGCCGGCTCGAGCCACCATCACGCCAAGCACGGGATCGCGTCGTTCCTCGTCGGTCTCGCCTGCCTCGCGTTCGCGTGGTTCAACACGGGCCCGAAGAAGACGCGCGCGACCTCCTGACGTGGGCCCGATCAGCTACTTCCAGGGGGCGATGCTCGGCCTGCTCCAGGGGGTCTCCGAGCTCTTCCCCGTCTCCAGCCTCGGCCACAGCGTCATCTTCCCGCGGCTCGTCGGCTGGGACATCCATCAGAACGACTCGTACTTCCTGACCTTCCTCGTCGCGACGCACATCGCCACCGCGCTCGTCCTGCTCGCCTTCTTCCGGCGCGACTGGTGGCGGATCCTCAAGGGGCTCGGTCGCTCGCTGCGCGACCGCGAGATCGCGGACGCCGACGCGCGGCTCGGCTGGCTGCTCGTGGTCGGCACGATCCCGGCCGGGATCCTCGGGCTGACGCTCGAGCACGCGCTGCGGAAGATCTTCGCCTCGCCGCAGTCGGCCGCGATCTTCCTCGCGCTGAACGGGCTCCTGCTCTACGGCGCCGAGCTGCTGCGCCGTCGCGCCCCCGTGGTCGACGAGGACGACGACACGCGGATCGCGCGCACCGTCTCGTGGCGGGACTCCGTCCTCGTCGGGGCCGCGCAGGCCCTCGCGCTGATCCCCGGCTTCTCCCGCTCCGGCGCGACGATGGCCGGCGGCCTGCTCGTCGGGCTCTCGCACAAGGACGCCGCGCGCTTCGCGTTCCTGCTCGCGACGCCGATCATCCTCGCGGCGGGCGCGCTCAAGCTGCCCGAGCTGGCCGGCCCGCAGGGCGACGGCGTGCGCGGGCCGGCGGCGGTCGGCGCGGTCTGCTCGGCCGTGACCGCGTACCTCGCCGTGCGCTTCCTGATGCGCTACTTCGAGACCCGCACGCTGACGCCGTTCGCGATCTACTGCGCCGCGGCGGGCACGGCGGCCGCGATCTACTTCGCCGTCTCGTAGCGGACCGTCACCGGACCGTTACCACCGCCGCGGAGCGGGCGCGTCTACGCTCGTGGACATGGCGGCCGTACGCTCGAAGCGGCGCTCGTCGCCCGGCGGCGAGCGGCTGATCAACCGCGAGCTGTCCTTCCTCGACTACGACGCGCGATTGCTCGACCTGGCGCGCGACGAGGACGTGCCGTTGCTCGAGCGCGTGTTCTTCCTCTCGATCTTCGCGCAGATGCTGGACGAGTTCTTCATGGTCCGGATCGCCGGCCTCGTCGGCCAGGCCGCCGTCGGCGTCACCGTCCGCTCGCCGGACGGGCTCACGCCGCACCAGGCGCTCGCCGAGGCGCGGCGCCGCGTGCTCGAGCTGTACGCGCTGCAGGCGCGGGTCTGGAAGGACGAGCTCTGCCCGGCGCTCGCCGCCGAGCGGATCGTCGTCTCGCGGATCGAGGATCTCGACCCCGGCGAGCTCGCCGAGCTCGGCAAGCGCTTCGACAGCGAGATCTTCCCCGTGCTGACGCCGCTCGCGGTCGGCCCCGGCCAGCCCTTCCCGTACATCTCGCCGCTCACGATCAGCGTCGCGGTCTTCGTCCGCGATCCCGAGACCGGCGAGGAGCGCTTCGCGCGCGTCAAGGTGCCCGAGGGGCTGCCGCGCTTCCTCCCCGTCGGCCGGGGCGGCCGCCTCGTCCCGATCGAGCAGGTGCTCGCGCACCACCTGCCCGAGCTCTTCCCGGGGATGGAGATCCTCGAGCGCTCGCTCTTCCGGGTCACTCGCGACGCCGACCTGGAGGTCTCCGACGAGGCCGACGACCTGCTCGAGGCCGTCGAGCTCGAGCTGCGGCGGGCGCGCTTCGGCGAGGTGACCCGGCTCGAGGTGTCGGAGGACATCTCGCCGCAGCTGCGCGAGCGGCTCCAGCAGGGCCTGCGCGTGTCCCGACGAGCTCGTCTTCCCGCTCACGGGCACGCTCGACCTCGCCGACGTGATGGAGCTGACGAAGCTCGACCGGCCGGATCTCAAGAACGACCCGTGGGTGCCGTTGGTGCGTCCGCCCTTCGGCTCGATCGAGACCGCAGCGGAGCAGTTCGCGGCGATCCGCGCCGGCGGGCTCGTCGTCCACCATCCGTACGACTCCTTCGCGAGCAGCTTCGAGAGCTTCCTCGACCGCAGCGCGTCCGATCCGGAAGTGATCGCGATCAAGTCGACGGTGTATCGGACGAGCGACGACACGCCGCTCGTGCCGGCGCTGATCGAGGCCTCCGAGCGGGGCAAGCAGAGCGTCTGCCTCGTCGAGATCAAGGCGCGTGGGGACGAGCGGCGCAACATCGAGTGGTCGCGCGCGCTGGAGCAGGCCGGCGTCCACGTCGTCTACGGCTTCCCGACGATGAAGATCCACGCGAAGACGACGCTCGTCGTCCGCCGCGAGGCCGGGGGCCTGCGCCGGTACGTCCACCTCGGCACCGGCAACTACAACAACGTCACCGCGCGCATGTACGAGGACTTCGGCCTCTTCACGGCCGACGAGGACATCGGCGCCGACGTCGCCGACCTCTTCAACTACCTGACCGGCTTCGGGCGGCCGGCCCGTTTCCGCAAGCTGCTCGTGGCGCCGTTCACGCTCCGGCAGCGCCTGATCGAGGAGATCCGGGCCGTGGCCGACGCGGCTGCCGCCGGCAAGAAGGCGCGCATCCGGATCAAGGTGAACGGGCTCACGCACGTCGAGGTGATCGACGAGCTCTACGCGGCCTCGCAGGCGGGCGCGAAGATCGACCTGCTCGTGCGCGGCGTCTGCTCGCTGCGACCGGGGATCGAGGGGTTGAGCAAGACGATCCGCGTGCGCAGCGTGCTCGGCCGCTTCCTCGAGCACAGCCGCCTGTTCGTCTTCGAGGCCGGAGACAGGAGCACGTACCTGATGGGGAGCGCCGACCTGATGCCCCGCAACCTCGACCACCGGGTCGAGGTCGTGACGCCGATCGAGGACGTCGGCCTCCAGGCCGAGCTCGCGTCGACGATCGACGCGCTCCTCGCCGACAACACGAGCTCGTGGGAGCTCGCCGGCGACGGCACCTGGCACCGCGTCCGGCCGAAGAAGGAGGAGCGGATCCGTTCCGCGCAGACGATGCTGATGCGCCGCGCACGGCGCCGGGTCTCGCTCGCGCGCTCACGCTGACCGCGTCCCTCACGCCCGGGCTCCTACACCGGATCGTCACCGGACGTTCACCGGAGGGCTCACATCGCCCTCCGGCGGGGGACCTACCATGCGTCGAGATGCGCGTGGGGGTCCTCGACGTCGGTTCGAACACGATTCGCCTGCTGGTCGCCGGCGTCGAGCGCCGCGAGGTCGTGCCGCTCCACACGGAGAAGGTGCGGCTCGGGCTGGGCGAGGAGATCGAGCGCTTCGGGAGCGTGTCGGACGTGCACGTCGCCGCCGCCGCGAAGGCGGTCCGCAAGCTGGCGGCCACCGCGCGCAGCCGCGGCGTCGCGTCGCTCGACGTGTTCCTGACGGCGCCGGGCAGGCAGGCGGGCAACGCGACCGAGCTCGTCGGGTCGATCGCCCGCGCCGCCGGCGTGTCCGTGCGCGTGCTCTCGGCCGAGGAGGAGGGGCGCCTCGCCTACGCCGGCGCCGTCGCCAACGCCCCGTTCGTCCTGCCCGAGCGCGTCGCCGTCTGCGACGTCGGCGGCGCGTCGACCGAGGTCGCGGTCGGCTCCTCGCACGGCAGGCCCGAGTGGGTGCGCTCCGTGCCGCTCGGCTCGGTCCGGCTGACGACCCGCGTCGTACGGGGCGAGCGGATCCGCAGCGACGAGCTGGAGGAGGCGCGCGTCGACGCCGCCGAGGCGTTCGCCGGAATCGTCCCGCCGCCGGTCGAGGCGGCCCTCGCGGTCGGAGGGAGTGCGCGGGCGGCCCGGCGACTCGTCGGCCCGGAGCTCGGCGAGGAGGAGCTCGCGGAGGCGCTGCGGCTCGTGGTCGCGAAGCACCCGCGCGCGATCGCGCGGAAGTTCGGCGTCGACCGGAACCGGGCCCGGATCCTGCCGGGCGGGATCGTCCTGCTCGCCGAGGTGCAGCGACGCCTGGGCGTGCCGCTGCACGTCTGCGACGGCGGCATCCGCGAGGGCGCGGTGCTCGCTTCGGTCGAGCGGCTCGCGGCGTAGGCGTCACGGCGCGGGGATCGCGGCGGCCGGCCTGCCTCCCTCGAGCACGTAGGCCGCGCCCTTCTTCAGGCCGCAGCCGACCACGTCCTCGACCACGTCGCCGTGCGTGCAGGCGACGACCCCGTCGGCGGCGAGCACCTCGAGCGCCCGCCCGCCTGCGCCCTCGGCCAGCCGCTCGTCGGCCTCGACCGCCACGCCGAGCGCCGCCGCGAGCGGCTCGACGGTCTGCACGCAGCGGACGTACGGGCTGGAGACGACGCGGGCCGGGCCGTGCGCGAGCAGGAGCGGGACGAGCTCCTCCGCCTGGCGGCGGCCGCGTGGGTCGAGCGGACGCAGGCGGTCGTCGCCGTCCCAGTCGGCGCGGCGTCCGGCCGACGCGTGGCGGAGCAGGATCGTCGTCACGGCAGCTCCCCGAGCAGCGGCACGTCGCGCTCGTAGCTGAGCAGCTCCCCGGCCGCGTCAGGCTCCTCCCAGCGGATCGCGTCGATCTCGTCGGTCGGCTCGAACTCGCCCTCGAGCGGGCGCATCAGCCACCAGCGCACGCGCTTCGGGCGGCCCTGCGCGTCGGTGTACTCGGTCGCGGGCAGCTCGCGCTCGGTGGCGCACAGCAGGCCCGTCTCCTCTCGCACCTCGCGGACGGCGCAGACGACATCGGGCTCGCCGTCCTCGGCCTTGCCCTTCGGGAACGTCCAGTCGTCGTACTTCGGACGGTGGACGAGCAGCACGAGGCCGTTGCGGTGCACGAGCCCTCCCGCGGCGCGGACGACGGTCATCGCGAGGCCCGCTCGAGGCGACGCCAGGCCTTCTTCCAGTCCTCGCGGGCGTCGTCGCGGCGCTCGTGCTCGCGCTCGACGAGCCGCCCGGCGGCCAGGGCCTGCGCGGGCGGCGCCGTCTCCGCCAGGGCGCGCAACCGCTGCTCGGCGACGACCGCGTCCTGGTGCTCGCCGAGGACGTCCTGGAGCGTCCTCGCCCGGCGCACGATCTCGTCCTGTCCTGCCAGCTCCGCTGCGTACCGCGCCCGTTTGCCCTGCTTGCGAAGCGCGTGCAGCGCCTCGTCGGCCGGTTCGTCCGGGAGCGCCTGAGACGAGCCGGCGCGCCTTCTTCAGCTCCGCGCGGGCCGCCGCTTCGAGCCGCACGCGCGCGCCGCTCGGCTCCAGTCCGTCGAGCTCTCCCGCGAACCGGTCGAGCAGGTCGAGGTAGCGGGGGCTCTCGAGGTGGCGGAGGAGCCGCCCGCGGTCGCGCTCCCGCTCGCCGGCGAGTGCGCGCAGGAGCTCGCGCGCCGCCTGCTCGTCGGGCTCGCCGAGGCGGGCGGCCTCGCCGCGCAGGCGCTCGAGCAGGACGTCGAGGTCGCGCACCGCGCCGAGCACGGCCCCGAGGTGCTTCAGCTCCGCCGCGAGCCCGGTCGTGTCGGTCGCGAGCAGCACGCTGCCGGCGCCGAGCAGCGCCCGCGAGCGCCGGACGGCGACCCGCATGTCGTGCAGGCTCTCGGGATCCTCGCCGAGCCGGGTGCCCGGGTCGTGGGCGAGGATCTGGCGCAGCTGCGTCCGCAGCAGGCTGCACAGCGCCTCGAACGGGTCGTTCGGAGTGGCCTTCGGGCGCTCGCGCCCGAGCACGCGGAAGAGCTTCGGCGTCTCGTCGCCGGGCTGCGCGCCTGCGGCGGCGAGCTCGTCGACGAGCTTGCCGAGGCGGCGCGGGTCGCCCGAGCGGAGCTCGACCTCGACCTCGACGAAGCGGGCCGCGACCCGGCGGCCGTCCATCACGGCCACCTCGTCGACCGTCACCTCCGCGGTCGTGCCCTTGCGTGTCGCCAGCTCGCCGTGGCGGCGCGTGCGGAGCTCCGCCACCGGGGCGGGCGGGCCGTGCCGCACGTGGGCGGTCAGGAGGCGCCGGAGCTCGTCGGGCAGCACGGGTCCGCCCGCGGCCTCCAGCTCGAGCCGCGCATTCGCGGCCGGCAGCTTCAGCTGCCACAGGCTGCGCCCGTGCTCGATCCGCCGGCGGAGCGTGATCCCGGCGTCCGCGAGCGAGCCGGAGGCCACGTCGTAGTAGACCGAGGTGAAGAACCGCGGCTCGAGCGGGCTTCCCCCGAGCGGCGGCAGCAGGAAGCCCTCGGGAGCGTCGAGCTTGCGTTCGTGCTCCAGGGTCGACTGCACGAGGTCACCATAGAGCCGCCTGGCGCGGGAGACGCCGTGACACCGGAACGTCACCATTCGCGGGTCGTCGCTGCCGCTGCGCCGCTGCGCGTCAAGAGCCGGTCGTCCCGGCCCGCCGCGCCTCAGCCGGGGAGACGGCCGTTCGCCTCGACGCCCTCGCGCAGGCGCTGCGCGAGGGCGCGCGTGAGCTGCCCCGGCTCGAGGCGCCAGCTCCAGTTGCCCCCGGTCAGTCCGGGGCGGTTCATCCGCGCGTCGCTGCCGAGGCCGAGGACGTCCTGCGCCGGAACGATCGCGAGCGACGCGGGCGAGGCGAGCGCGAGCGCGATCAGGCCCCAGTGCGGCTCCTCGGGGTCGAGGCCGGTCGCTGCGCGCTGCCGCGGCTTCAGGTGGCCGAACCAGCCCACGGCCGTGTCGGTGTCGTGGGTGCTCGTGTACACGACCTGGTTCTCGCGGTGGTTCGCCGGCGCGTGCGGGCTCGACGGGCCGTCGAACGCCCAGAGGAGGACGGCCATCCCCGGCAGCCCCAGCGCGTCGCGGAGGCGGTACACGGCCGGCGTGATCACGCCGAGGTCCTCGGCGATCAGCGGCAGCCCGCCGAGCTCTCTCTCGACCGCGCGGAAGAGCTCTGCCCCGGGGCCGCGCCGCCAGCGGCCGTGCTTCGCCGTCCTGTGCCGCTCCGGGATCGCCCAGTAGGAGACGAAGCCGCGGAAGTGGTCGATCCGCGAGAGGTCGACGAGCTCGACGGTGCGGCGGAAGCGCTCGATCCACCAGCGGTACCCGGTCGCGCGGTGCGCCGGCCAGTCGTAGAGCGGGTTCCCCCAGCGCTGCCCGTGGGAGCTGAGCGCGTCCGGCGGCGCGCCCGCGACCTCGCCGGGGACGAACAGCTCGGGCCGGCCCTCGATGTCGGCGCCCTCGTCCGAGACGTAGATCGGGACGTCGCCGATCAGCCGCACGCCCCGCTCCCGCGCGTACGCCCGCAGCGCACCCCACTCGCGCTCGAAGCGCACCTGGTCGGCCAGCGCCCCCTCGCCGCGGTAGCGCGCCCAGAGTCCGACCCAGTACGGATGGCGCGCGACGAAGTCCTCGATCTCGGCCGTCGACACCGCCGTCCGGGGCCTCGCGAGCAGCTGCGGCGACGCCGCGAACGCGGAGGTCGAGCGGTACGGCGAGCCGAGCTCGTCCGGCGGCCCGAGCGGCAGCACCTGCCACCACGACTGCCCGGCCTCGGCGAGCCAGTCGACGAACCGGTACGCCTCGCGGTCGAGGGTCCTCGACGGCAACGAGGTCGGATGTAGCAGGATCCCCGACGAGCGCGTCAGCTGCACAGCGGCCCAGCGTAATCGGCTGCGCCGCGGTCGCGCCCGTTCGAATCGTCGTCCCCGGAGAGAATCCAGCATGGCGCTGCCGAAGAGCCCCGAGCCCCCGGCCCGGATCCAGATCCAGGCGGTCACCCCGCAGGTGGACTGCGGCCGCTTTCCGGTCAAGCGCACCGTCGGCGACCGCGTCGAGGTCACGGCGCGGATCTTCCGCGACGGGCACGACACGCTCGGCGCGGCGGTCCGCGTCCGGGCGCCCGGCGCGTCTCGCTGGTCCGAGGCGCCGCTCGAGCCGCTCGGCAACGACCGCTGGGAGGGCTCGTTCGAGGTCGACCGGCCCGGCGTGTGGCAGTTCCGGGTCGAGGCCTGGGTCGACCGCATCGCCTCGCTCCGGGAGGAGCTGCGGCGCAAGGTCGACGCCGGTCAGCAGGATCTCGCCGGCGAGCTCTCGGAGGCGGCCGTGCTGCTCGGCCGCGACGAGGTCACCCTCGAGGAGGCGCTCGCGGCCGGGGACGGAGACCGCTCGGACAAGGCGTCGTCCGACACGTACTGCGTCGACGTCGACCGCGTGCTGGCGCGCTTCGGAGCCTGGTACGAGCTCTTTCCCCGATCCTGGGGCGGCTTCGAGGGCGTGCGCGCGCAGCTGCCGCGACTGGCCGAGCTCGGCTTCGACGTCGTCTACCTGCCGCCGATCCACCCGATCGGCCACACGAGCCGCAAGGGGCGCAACAACGCCGCCACCGCCCGGCCGGGCGACGTCGGCAGCCCGTGGGCGATCGGCTCCGAGCAGGGCGGCCACGACGCGATCGACCCGAGCCTCGGCACCGGGAAGGACTTCCGCCGGCTCGTCGCCGAGGCGAAGGAGCACGGGATCGAGATCGCGATCGACTTCGCGATCCAGTGCTCCCCCGACCACCCGTGGCTCAGGGAGCACCCCGAGTGGTTCAACCGCCGTCCCGACGGGACGCTCAAGTACGCGGAGAACCCGCCCAAGCGCTACCAGGACATCTACAACGTCAACTTCGACAGCGAGGACTGGCGCGGCCTCTGGCAGGCGCTGCTCGACGTCGTCCTGCACTGGGTCGAGCAGGGCGTGACCGTCTTCCGGGTCGACAACCCGCACACGAAGCCCGTCCCCTTCTGGGAGTGGCTGATCCGCGAGGTGCGCGCCGAGCATCCGGAGGTGATCTTCCTCGCCGAGGCGTTCACCCGGCCGGCGATGATGACGACGCTCGCGAAGTCGGGCTTCGCGCAGAGCTACACGTACTTCACGTGGAAGAACAGCCGCTGGGAGCTGCTCGAGTTCCTCGGCCAGCTGCTCGACTGGCGCGAGGTCTACCGCCCGAACTGCTTCGCGAACACGCCCGACATCCTGCACGAGTACCTGCAGCGCGGCGGCCGCCCCGCCTTCGAGGCCCGGCTCGTGCTCGCCGCCACGCTCTCGCCGTCGTACGGCATCTACTCCGGCTTCGAGCACTGCGAGAATCGTCCGGTGCGCGAAGGCTCGGAGGAGTACCTCGACTCGGAGAAGTACGAGGTGAAGACGCGCGCGCTCGACGGGCCGCTGCTGCCGCTCGTCCAGGCGCTCAACACGGCGCGGCGCGAGAACCCGGCCCTGCAGCGGCTCGAGGGGATCACCTTCCTCGAGACCGAGGACGAGCAGCTGTTCGCCTTCCTCAAGCGCGACGGCGACAACACCGTCGTCGTCGTCGTCAACCTCGACCCGGCCGCCGTCCGGGAGGGCGTCTGCATCCTGCCGGTCTCGACCGGCCTGCCGCCCGCGTACCCGGTGCGCGACCTGCTGGCGGAGGAGACCTGGACGTGGCACATCGGCCGCAACTACGTCCGGCTGCCGCCGGGGAAGAGCCACCTGCTGAGGATCGGCGGATGAGACCGCTCACCTCACCGGGGCGGCGCCGGCGCGGACGCCTCGCCGGCCCGCGGGAGGCCGGCCGATGAGCGAGAGCTGGTTCGAGCGCGACCCGCAGTGGTTCAAGCGGGCCGTCTTCTACGAGATCCACATCCGCGGCTTCTTCGACGGCAACGACGACGGCTCGGGCGACTTCCGCGGCCTCGTCGACAAGCTCGACTACCTCGAGTGGCTCGGGGTCGACTGCCTCTGGCTGCTGCCGATGTACGAGTCGCCGCTGCGCGACGGCGGCTACGACATCGCGAACTTCTTCGGGATCCACCCCGACTACGGCACCGTCGAGGAGTTCCGCGAGTTCGTCGAGCAGGCGCACCAGCGGGGGATGCGCGTGATCGCCGACCTGGTGATGAACCACACCTCGTCCGAGCATCCCTGGTTCCAGGAGTCGCGCAGCGACCCCACCGGGCCGCGCGGCGACTGGTACGTCTGGTCGGACACCGACGACCGCTACCAGGACGCGCGGATCATCTTCATCGACAGCGAGCCGTCCAACTGGACGTTCGACCAGACGCGCGGGCAGTACTACTGGCACCGCTTCTTCCACCATCAGCCCGACCTCAACTTCGACAACTCCGAGGTGCAGGAGGCGATGCTGGAGGTCCTGCGCTTCTGGCTCGACCTCGGCCTCGACGGCTTCCGCCTCGACGCCGTGCCGTATCTGTTCGAGCGCGAGGGGACGAGCGGCGAGAACCTCCCCGAGACGCACGCCTACCTGAAGCGGGTCCGCGCCGAGATCGACGCGCGCTACCCCGACCGGGTGCTGCTCGCCGAGGCGAACCAGTGGCCCGAAGACGTCGTCGAGTACTTCGGCGACGGCGACGGCGACGAGTGCCACATGGCCTTCCACTTCCCGGTCATGCCCCGCATGTTCATGTCGCTGCGGCGCGAGGACGCGACGCCGATCTACGAGATCCTCGAGCGGACGCCGCAGATCCCGCGCAACGCGCAGTGGGGGCTCTTCCTCCGCAACCACGACGAGCTGACGCTCGAGATGGTGACCGACGACGAGCGCGACTACATGTACGAGGAGTACGCGAAGGACCCGCGGATGAAGCTCAACCTCGGGATCCGCCGCCGGCTCGCGCCCCTGATCGACAACGGCCGCGACGAGGCCGAGCTGCTGCACGCGATCCTCTTCTCGCTCCCGGGTTCGCCCGTCCTCTACTACGGGGACGAGATCGGGATGGGCGACAACGTCTACATCGGCGACCGCGACGGCGTGCGCACGCCGATGCACTGGTCGGGCGACCGCAACGCCGGCTTCTCGCGCGCCGACTGGGCGCAGCTCTACCTGCAGCCCCTGATGGACCCGGTCTACGGCTTCCAGGCGGTGAACGTCGAGGCGCAGCTGCGGACGCCGACCTCGCTCCTGCGCTGGCTGCAGCGCTTCATCGCGCTGCGCAAGGAGCACCCGGTCTTCGGGCTCGGCAGCTACCAGCCGCTCCGGGCCGAGAACACGCGCATCTTCGCCCACATCCGCCGCTGGGAGGAGGACATCGTCCTCTGCGTCCACAACCTCGCGCGCTCCGCCCAGGCGGTGCAGCTCGACCTCGCGCAGTTCGCCGGTATGGTTCCGGTCGAGATGCTGGGCCAGACGGCCTTCCCGCCGATCGGGGAGCTGCCGTACCTCCTCACGCTCGCTCCGCGGGGTTTCTTCTGGTTCCAGCTGAGGCAGGGGGAATGATCACGCTCGAGTCGTCCGAGCTCATCGACTACGTCACCAGGCAGCGCTGGTACGGCGCCAAGTCGCGCCCCGTCTCGGCGTCGGAGGTGCTCGACACGGTCGTCGTCCGCGCCGCCGATCCCGAGTTCGCGCTCTCGATCGTCGAGCTGCGCTACGAGACCGGCGCGCACGACATCTACCAGCTGCTCTACGCGAACCTCGGCGGCGAGGTCCGGATCGACGGCCTCGCCGAGGATCCGGGGCTGGCGCGCGAGCTCGTGAGCGCGATGCGCGGGAGCCTGACGCTGCAGGGCCGCGACGGGATCGTCGAGTTCCGCCCGGCCGACGACTTCTCGGCGCTCACCCGCGAGCTCGGCTCGGCTCGCCTCGTCGGCACCGACCAGTCCAACAGCTCGATCGTCTTCGACGAGTCGCTGATCCTGAAGCTCTTCCGGCGGCTCGAGCCGGGCACCAACCCGGAGCTGGAGATGCTGCGCTTCCTCGGCGAGCGCGGCTTCGACAACATCGCCGCGCTCGCCGGCTGGTACGGCTACTCGGGCGGGCAGCTCGCGACGACGCTCGGCGTCCTCCAGGAGTACGTGGCCTCTGCCTCCGACGGCTGGGAGCTCGCGCTCGACGAGGCGAGCGCCGCGCCGGAGCGCTTCCTCGACCGGCTGCGCCGGCTCGGCGAGGTGACCGGCCAGATGCACACCGTCCTCGCCTCCGATCCGAACGATCCGGCGTTCGCGCCCGAGGAGCCGAGCGTCGAGGCGCTCGGCCTGCTGACCGCGACCGTCGACGAGGAGATCGCCCGCGTCTTCTTCCAGCTGCCCGAGGACGACGAGCGGCTCTCGCCGATCCTCGGTCGCGGCGAGGAGGTGCGGGAGCAGCTGCGCCTGCTCGCGCAGGCCGGCTCGACCGGCCGCGTGATCCGCACGCACGGCGACTACCACCTCGGCCAGACCCTCTGGGCGGACGGCGACTGGGTGATCATCGACTTCGAGGGCGAGCCGGCGCGGTCGCTCGTCGAGCGCCGCCGCAAGCGCTCGCCGCTGCGCGACGTCGCCGGGATGCTGCGCTCCTTCGCCTACGCGACCACCGCCTCGGCGCTCGCGCGCGGGGCCGAGCCGCCCGAGGACTGGGAGGCACGTGCGCGCGAACGCTTCCTCGAGGGCTACTTCGAGACCGTCGACCCGACGCTGTTGCCGGCGGGCGAGCCCGCGGTCGAACGGATGCTGGCCGTCTTCGAGCTCGAGAAGGCCGTCTACGAGCTCCGCTACGAGCTCGACAACCGGCCCGACTGGGTTCGCATCCCGGTGGCGGGGATCCAGCGGCTCATCGAGACCACCGCGGAGATCGCGTGACGCGCGCCGGCTTCGACCGGTCTCCTCCGTGCTAGAGCTCGGCGCCAACCCGCACGGAGTGCTCGGCGCCCACGAGGCCGGCGGCGGCGGCGTCGTCGTCCGCGCGTACCGGCCCGAGGCGCGGGCGGTCCGGGTCCAGACCGCGGGCGGCGGGGCGGATGCCGTCGAGGCGGAGCTGACCGACCCGGCGGGGCTCTGGGAGGCCCTGCTGCCGAAGGCGAAGCTGCCGCTCGCCTACGAGCTCGAGGTCGAGTACGCCGACGGCAACACGTCGACGCAGCGCGACCCGTACTCCTTTCTGCCGACGCTCGGCGAGCTCGACCTGCACCTCGCGATGGAGGGCCGCCACGAGAACCTCTACGAGCGGCTGGGCGCGCACGTGCGCGAGATCGACGGCGTCACCGGCACGGCCTTCGCCGTGTGGGCGCCGAACGCACGCTCGGTCGCCGTCGTCGGCGACTTCAACTTCTGGGACGGGCGCCTGCACCCGATGCGCTCGCTCGGGTCGTCCGGGATCTGGGAGCTGTTCGTCCCCGGGGTCGAGGACGGGACGAAGTACAAGTTCGAGCTTCGCACCCGGGAGGGGCGGCTGCGGCTGAAGAGCGACCCGCTCGCCTTCCACGCGGAGGTGCCGCCGGCGAACGCGTCGGTCGTCCACCGGCCGCGGCACGAGTGGCGCGACGAGGAGTGGCTGGAGCGGCGGCGCGGCAGCGACCCGCAGAAGGGGCCGATGTCGGTCTACGAGGTGCATCTCGGCTCGTGGCGGCGCAACCAGCTCGAGGACAACCGGCCGCTCGGCTATCGCGAGCTCGCCGACGAGCTCGGCGACTACGTCGAGGACCTCGGCTTCACCCACGTCGAGCTGCTGCCGGTGATGGAGCATCCCTTCTCCGGCTCCTGGGGCTACCAGGTGACCGGCTACTACGCGCCCACCTCGCGCTTCGGCGCCCCCGACGACTTCCGCGAGTTCGTCGACCGGATGCACGAGCGCGGCATCGGCGTGATCCTCGACTGGGTGCCCGCGCACTTCCCCCGCGACGACTGGGCGCTCGCCACCTTCGACGGGACGCACCTCTACGAGCACGCCGACCCGCGCCGCGGCGCGCATCCCGACTGGGGCACGCTCGTCTTCAACCTCGGCCGCACCGAGGTGCGCAACTTCCTGCTCGCGAACGCGCTCTACTGGCTGCGCGAGCACCATGCCGACGGGATCCGCGTCGACGCCGTCGCCTCGATGCTCTACCTCGACTACTCGCGCAAGGCGGGCGAGTGGGTGCCGAACGAGTTCGGCGGCAACGAGGACCTCGAGGCCGTCTCCTTCCTCAAGGAGATGAACGAGACCCTGTACGCGCGCGAGCCGGGCGTCGTCTCCGCGGCGGAGGAGTCGACGGCGTGGCCGGGCGTGTCGCGGCCCACGTATCTCGGCGGGCTCGGCTTCGGGTTCAAGTGGAACATGGGCTGGATGCACGACACGCTCCTCTACTTCCAGAAGGACCCGGTCTACCGCAGCTTCCACCACCACACGCTCACGTTCTCGCTCATGTACGCGTTCAGCGAGAACTTCGTGCTGCCGCTCTCGCACGACGAGGTCGTGCACGGGAAGCGGTCGCTGCTCGACAAGATGCCCGGCGACCGCTGGCAGAAGTTCGCGAACCTGCGCTTGCTCTACGCGTACATGTGGGCGCACCCCGGCAAGAAGCTCCTCTTCATGGGCGGCGAGCTCGCCGAGTGGGAGGAGTGGGACTCCGAGGGCTCGCTGCACTGGAACCTGCTCGAGTACGCCGAGCACCACGGCGTGCAGGCGCTCGTCCGCGACCTCAACCGCACCTACCGGGAGACGCCTGCGCTCTGGGAGGTCGACTTCGACCCGGCCGGCTTCCGCTGGCTCGAGGCGAACGACGCCGCGAACAACGTGCTCGCCTTCGCCCGGGTCGGCGAGGGCGGCTCGCCGCCGCTCGTCTGCGTGCTCAACCTCTCGCCCGTGCCGCGCTACGAGTACCGCGTCGGGATGCCGCTCTGCTGCCGCTGGCGCGAGGTCGTGAACACCGACGCCGCCCTCTACGGCGGCAGCGGCGTCGGGAACCTCGGCGGCGTCGAGGCCGAGGCGACCCCGTGGCACGACCAGCCGTTCTCGGCGCAGCTGACCCTGCCGCCGCTCGGCGCCGTCTGGCTCGCACCGGAGTAGCCGCGCGCGGCTGCGCGTCTCGCTGGGGGCCGGCTGCGCCGTCTGACGCTTCGGGCCGACGGCAACGGGCTTCCAGCGGTCTCGGGAGGCACCGCCCGAGCGCCATGTAACAGAGTGTTACTTGGCAGCTCGGCTCGAGCGCCGCCTCGAACCGCGGTTCCACCGGGCGCGACTCCAGGGCCAAACGCCCCCACGACTACTCGGACGAGCCTTCTGCACGGAGCGCGCAGGAGACCGCGCTCTCTCGCGCGCGCAGTGCCGCTTCCCCACGGGCGAAGGCGTAGCCTTTCGCCCGTGCTCACACGTCCGGAGCTGCGCGGAACCTTCGGCATGGTCGCCTCGACGCACTGGCTCGCGTCGGCCGCCGGGATGGCAGTGCTCGAGCAGGGCGGGAACGCGTTCGACGCCGCCGTCGCACTGCGGGCTGACGCTCCAGGTGGTCGAGCCGCACCTGAACGGGCCGGGCGGCGACCTCCCGGCGCTCCTCTGGCCGGCGGGGCGCGAGCAGCCGCTCGTCCTCTGCGCGCAGGGGAGCGCGCCGCGCGCGGCGACGATCGCCCGCTACCGCGACGAGCTCGGCCTCTCCCTCGTTCCCGGGACGGGGCCGCTCTCGGCGGTCGTGCCCGGCGCGTTCGGCGGCTGGATGGCGATGCTGCGCGAGCACGGGACGCTGCCGCTTCGCGACGTGCTCCGCTTCGCGATCGGCTACGCGGAGGACGGCTATCCCGTCGTGCCGCAGATCGCCGGCGCGATCCGCAACGTCGAGCAGCTCTTCCGCGACGAGTGGACGACTTCCGCCGAGCTGTACCTGCCGGTTCCCGAACCGGGGAGGCTGCACCGGAATCCTGCCCTGGCCGCGACGTACCGGCGCCTCCTCGAGGAGGCGGAGGCCGCGTCGCCGGAGCGCGAGGCGCAGATCGAGGCGGCCCACGACTGCTGGTACCGCGGCTTCGTCGCCGAGGAGATCGTCCGCTTCCAGGAGACCGAGTGGATGGACAGCTCTGCGGAGCGGCATGCGGGGCTGCTCGCCGAGGGCGACCTGCGCGACTGGCGGCCCACGTGGGAGGCGCCGCTCTCGGTCGACTACCACGGCTTCGAGGTGTTCAAGGCCGGGCCCTGGGCGCAGTCGCCCGTCTTCCTCCAGCAGCTGCGCCTGCTCGAGGGCTTCGAGCTCGCGGCGATGGGGCACGCGAGCACGGAGTACGTCCACACCGTGACCGAGTGCGCGAAGCTCGCGTTCGCCGACCGCGAGGCCTGGTACGGCGACCCGGACTTCGTCGACGTGCCGGTCGAGGCGCTGCTCTCGCGCCAGTACGCGGAGGAGCGGCGGCGGCTCGTCGGCGGCGAGTCGTCCCCCGGGCTGCGTCCGGGCTCGCCGGGGGGCCGCGAGCCGCGCCTGCCGGGGCCGGTCGCGGACGCGCCCGTCGCGCCGGGCGTCGGCGAGCCGACGCGCGGCGACACGGTCCACCTCGACGTCGTCGACCGTTTCGGGAACATGGTCGCAGCGACGCCGAGCGGCGGCTGGCTCTGGGGTGCGCCCGCGATCCCGTCGCTCGGCTTCTGCCTCGGCACGCGCGCGCAGATGTTCTGGCTCGAGGACGGTCTGCCGAACTCGCTCGAGCCGGGCAAGCGACCGCGGACGACGCTCTCGCCGAGCATCGCCTCGCGCGGCGGGGAGCCGTACCTCGCGTTCGGCACGCCGGGCGGCGACCAGCAGGACCAGTGGACGCTGCAGGTCTTCCTCGGCCACGTCCACTTCGGCTTCGACCTGCAGGAGGCGATCGACGCCCCGAACCACCACACCGAGGCGTTCCCGAGCAGTTTCTACCCGCGCGACCTGCGCCCGCGGCACGTCGCCGTCGAGGAGCGCGCGGGCGAGGAGACGCTCGCCGGCCTGCGCGCCCGCGGCCACGAGGTCGAGCCCTCGGGCGACTGGTCGCTCGGGCGCGTGAGCGCGGTCGCGCGCCAGACGGACGGAGTCCTCAAGGCCGCTGCGAATCCGCGCGGCATGCAGGGCTACGCCGCCGGCCGCTGACGGGGCGCCGTTGGCGCCCACCGCTCCGCGGCGCCCGCCGCTTCACGCATCCGCCACACCCTTGTGACGGTGCTTCGGCATGCCGAAGCACCGGTACGGAAGCGTCGCGCCTGTGCAACGCCTGGCCCCGTTCGGGGACGTCCACGGCGAGCGAGGCCGAGGTCGGGATGGACGAGCAGCGGAAGCTGCTGCGGCTCCGGCGCGGTAGCGTTGCGCTCCTTGGCGACTTCGCACACCGCACAGTGGAACTCGGGCGCCGACGGGCGTGTGCTGATGGACGTCTGGCCGGGGAAGCCGTTCCCCCTCGGCGCGACGTGGGACGGGCAGGGGGTCAACTTCGCGCTCTTCTCGGAGAACGCGGACCGCGTACACCTCTGTCTCTTCGACGAGGACGACCGCGAGATCCGGATCGAGCTCGCGCAGCAGACCGCGCACATCTGGCACTGCTACGTCCCCGGGCTCTCCCCCGGGCGGCGCTACGGCTATCGCGTCGAGGGCCGCTACGACGCCGGCGCCGGGCACCGGTTCAACCCGCACAAGCTCCTGATCGACCCGTACGCGAAGGCGATCGAGGGGCCGGTGCTCTGGGACCGCGCGAACACGCTCCCGTACGTGCCGAGCCCCGATCCCGACGCCGACCTCGAGCCCGACGACGAGGACGACGCCGACGCGATACCGAAGTGCGTCGTGATCGACCCGGCCTTCGAGTGGGAGGACGACGCCCCGCCCGGCACGTCGTGGAACGACACCGTCATCTACGAGGTGCACGCGAAGGGCTTCACCCGGCTGCATCCCGAGGTGCGCGACGACCTGCGCGGCACGTACGCGGCGCTCGCCTCCGAGCCGGCGATCGCCTACCTGAAGCAGCTCGGCGTGACCGCGGTCGAGCTGCTGCCGATCCACCACATCGCCGACGAGCACTTCCTCCACGACCGCGGGCTGACGAACTACTGGGGCTACTCCTCGATCGGCTACCTGGCGCCGCACGCGCTCTACGCGGCGACCGGGCGCCACGGCGAGCAGGTGCGCGAGTTCAAGGGGATGGTGAAGGCGCTGCACCGGCACGGGATCGAGGTGATCCTGGACGTCGTCTACAACCACACCGCCGAGGGCAACCATCTCGGGCCGATGCTCTCGTTCCGCGGCGTCGACAACGCGAGCTACTACCGGCTCGTCCCCGACCACCAGCGCTTCTACATGGACTTCACCGGGACGGGCAACTCGCTCAACCCCGTGCACCCGTCGGTGCTGCGCCTGGTCATGGACTCGCTCCGCTACTTCGTTCTGGAATGCCACGTCGACGGCTTCCGCTTCGACCTCGCCTCGGCGCTCGCGCGCGAGCTCTACGACGTCGACCGCCTCTCGGCCTTCTTCGACACGATCCACCAGGACCCGGTGATCTCGCAGGTGAAGCTGATCGCCGAGCCGTGGGACGTCGGCCCGGGCGGCTACCAGGTCGGCAACTTCCCCGTGCTCTGGGCGGAGTGGAACGGCAAGTACCGCGACGCGGTCCGCGACTTCTGGCGCGGCCAGGGCAACGTCGGCGACTTCGCGCAGCGCTTCACCGGCTCGGCCGACCTCTACCAGACGAACGGCCGCGACCCGTTCGCGTCGATCAACTTCGTCACCGCCCACGACGGCTTCACCCTCCGCGACCTCGTCTCCTACAACGAGAAGCACAACGACGACAACGGCGAGGACAACAAGGACGGCACCGACGACAACCGCTCGTGGAACCACGGCGTCGAGGGCGAGACCGACGACGAGGCCGTGCGGGCGCTGCGGGGGCGGCAGCAGCGGAACTTCATCGCGACCCTGCTGCTCTCGCAGGGGACGCCGATGCTGCTCGGCGGCGACGAGGTCGGGCGAACGCAGCGGCGGCAACAACAACGCCTGGTGCCAGGACAACGAGATCTCGTGGTTCGACTGGGAGTCGCGCCGACGCGGAGCTGCTCGAGTTCACGCGCCGGGTGATCCGGCTCCGGCGCGAGCATCCGGTCTTCCGGCGCTCGAGCTTCCTCACCGGGTCGTCGCCGCTCGGGTCGGGGCTGCCCGACGTCTGGTGGTTCAGGCCCGACGGACGGCGGATGACCCAGCGCGACTGGCAGAGCGCGGCGACGCGGACGCTCGGTGTCTTCCTCAACGGGGAGGAGATCCGTCGGCGCACCGATCACGGCGAGCCGGTCGTCGACGACTCGTTCCTGCTCCTCTTCAACTCGCACTACGAGCCGGTCGTCTTCACGCTGCCGACCCGGCGCTTCGGGGCGCGCTGGGCCGTCGAGCTCGCCACGGGCGACGCCCCGGAGCAGTCGGTGGGAGCGCGGGCGCTCGTCGCCGTCGACGCGCACTCGCTGACCTTCCTGCGGCGGGTCTGAGGCGCTCCTCGCGGGGTAGGCTCGCGCCGGTGCGCGTCTACTTCGCAGGGCCGCTCTTCACGCCGTACGAGCGCGGGTTCATCGACGCCTGTGCCGCCCGGCTGCGGGACGAGTCGTTCGAGGTGTTCGTCCCGCACGAGGAGGCGCTCGCCGCGACCCCGGAGTCGAGCGCGGCGGCGATCTTCGCGAAGGACTGGCCCGGGATCGAGGGCGCCGACGCGCTGCTCGCGCTCCTCGACGGGCCGACGGTCGACGACGGCGTGGCGTGCGAGATCGGGATCTTCCACGCGCTGATGCGCGCCGACCCGACCAAGCGCGGCATCGTCGGGCTGCTGACCGACATGCGCGGCACCCGCGGCGGCGGCCACGACGTGAACCTCTTCGTGCGCGGCTGCATCGAGGCGAGCGGCGGTACCGTGGTCGGCTCGCTCGAGGAGGCGCTCGCCGTGCTCGCCGGCTGGCGGTCGGGTCGTGACACCTGACACATCCATGTGAGCACACAGTTGCGGGTTTCGCGCAACGGCCTGCGCGACGCCCACGATGGCGGCGGCACCGGGACGTCCCCAGGGATCTCGTGAAAGGAGGAGCCATGCGTACCCGCAAGGTTCTCCTCATCGCCGCTCCGGCGGCCGCGGCATGTGTCGTCGCCTCCGGGGCGTTCGCGAGTGCACCACCCGCGCCTCCGGGTGCGGACTACCCATGGGCGCAACCGGGTGCGGCCCTGCCGACGGCGACCTGCACGCAGCCGCCGGCGTCGGTGCCGATCATGCCCGTGACGGTGGCGCCCGCGGTTCCCGGCTGCTCGTACGCCTGGGCCCAGCCCGGGACGGCGGGAGTGCCGGCGACCCTGGCGCAGCCTCCCGCGTGGGTGCCGATCGCGCCCGCGCCCGGGGCCGCGTAGCGACGAACGCGAAGCGGGCCGCCGCGCTCGCGGCGGTCCGCCCAGCGTCCGGCTTAGAAGCTCTCACACAATGAAGTAGATGTCGCTCGGCCGCCCATCGCACCCGTTCGACGGAACGTCATTCTGTGAGAGCTTCTCAGGCCGGGACGGCCTCGGCCGGGGCCGCGGTGCGCGCCTCGAGCAGGACCTCGGACAGGTCGCGGAAGACGACCGTCCCGTCCGCGGCCTTGGAGAGGTTGACGAGGCAGAGCGGACACGCCGTGACGCACTCGCCGCCCGCGGCCCGCAGCTGCTCGACCCGGCGCTGCGCCTGCGCGAGCGCCTTCTCGGGGTAGAGCGACTCGGCCGGGCCGCCGCAGCACCAGGTCAGGCGCCCCGCGTGCTCCGGCTCGACGACCGAGAGGCCGGCGCGCGCGAGCAGGGTGCGCGGCTCCTCGACCACGTCCTCGTAGCGGGCGAAGACGCACGAGTCGTGCAGCACCACCTGGCCGTGCGGCTCCGGCGCCGGCCCGGCGTCGAGCTCCGCCAGCACCTCGAGGTAGCTCCGCACCTCGACGTCGTAGCCCTCGACGAGCGCCGGATAGACCGTGCGCAGCATGTTCGTCGTGTGCGGATCGATCGTGATCACCCGCCGCACCCCGTGCTTCGCGAAGAGCGCGTGCACGCGGTGCGCGTGGGCGGCCACCAGCTCGTCGAGCCCGAGGTCGTGCGCGAGCGCCCCGGAGTAGAGGTCGTCCTCGTAGAGGCAGCCGAACTCGACGCCCGCGTCGCGCAGCAGCCGCACGACGGCGCGCGGGACGCGGTCGAACTCCTCCCGCTCGCGCCGCGACGGGCGCGCCATGAAGGCCGAGAGGTTCACCAGCCGGTTGACGCGGCGGCCGACCGGGGTGAGCCGCGCGAGCGGCGAGCTGCCGAGGCGCTGCTCCGTCCGCACGAGCCCTTCGATGTACGGGATCAGCTGGTACATCTGGCCGGTGTAGAGGACGGTCTCGCCGCCGCGCGGCAGGCCGAGCCCCCGCGCCCAGCGGGTGGCGCTCCTGGAGGAGAGGGGCAGCACCGACCCGCGCAGGCGCAGGTTGTCGGCCAGGATCCCGATCACGTCTCCGGTGGGAAGTGCCATCAGACCTCCATCCGGTAGAGCGACCGGTTCAGGTGGTGGCGCAGGGTGCGCACGTTCTCGGTGATGTGCACGCCGGCGGGGCAGCTCTCCTCGCAGAGCCGGCAGAGCAGGCACGAGTAGACGGTCTCCGACTCCTCGCGGACGCGCTCCTCCATCCCGAGCAGGACGTAGCGGAAGAGGCGCCGCGGCAGGACGTCGAGGCCGAGCGGGCAGGCCGCCGTGCAGACGCCGCAGTTCATGCAGGCCTCGGCGTCGAAGGCGCCCGCCTCGCGCACGCGCTCCGCGAAGTCGGGGGCGGCGATCACGGTCATGCGCCCACCGCCTTGAAGCGGTAGTAGCCCTCGGGCGACACCTCGGGCAGCTCGGCGAGGCGGCCGTACTTGCGCATGCCCATCACCCAGAACATGACCTCGCGCTCGGGCTCGCCGATCGCGTCCGCGATCTCCGGAACCGTGTGCGGCTCGTCGGCGATCGCCTCGAGGATGGCGCCGCGGTGCAGCGGCTCCTCGCGGATGATCTCGCGGGTGTCGCGCATCACGCCGGCACCTTTCCCGCTCCGGCGCCGGCAAAGCCGGCACCTGCGCTCCTGGGCGGCTTCGTCAAGCCTACGCCGCTCACGAGGCCGTCGATCATGCCGCGGATCTGGCCGTCGGTGTAGCCGAGCAGGTCGATCGCGTCCTCCGGGCAGACCGGCGTGCAGGCGCCGCAGCCCTTGCAGCCGGCGGCGTCGACGTGGGCGGCCCCGCCGTCCATCGCGATCGCCCCGAAGGGGCAGGAGGCGACGCAGTCCTCGCAGCCGGTGCAGGCGGTCACGTCGACGACCGCGACCTGCGGGTCGAGCTCGGCCTCGCCCAGCATCAGCATCGCCGCGCTCTGCGCGACCGCGGCCAGACCGGAGGTGACGCTCTCGCTCGAGGTCTTCGGGCCCTGGCACGCGCCGGCGATCAGGACGCCGTCGACGACGGTCTCGACCGGGCGCAGCTTCGGGTGGATCTCGTTGAAGAACCCGTCGCGGCCGATCGGGAGCTTCAGCGTCTGCACGAGCCCTTCGTTCTCGCGCGGCACCATGCCCGTGACGAGCACGAGGAGGTCGACGGGGATCGTGACCTCCTCGCCCGCGGTCAGCAGGTCGCGGACGGTGACCTTCAGCCCGTCGGCGTCCTGCGCCACATCGGGCGGGTCGTCGTCCGCGAAGCGGAGGTAGAGCGAGCCCTGCTTGCGCGACTCGGTGAACGCCGGCTCGTGCTCGCCGTACGCGCGCAGCTCGCGGTAGAGGTGGTACTGGCTGACCTCGGGGTCGCGCTTCGCGACCTGGAGCGAGGAGTGGATCGCGGCCGGGCAGCAGTAGCGCGAGCAGTACGCGTGCTTCTCGCCGCGGCTGCCGACGCAGTAGACGTAGCCGATGCTGCGGACCGGCTTGCCGTTCCACTCGAGCGGGCCGTCGCTGCCGTCGAGCAGCTCCTTGAACTGCGGCAGCGTGACGACGCCGTCGATCCCGTAGCCGAACTCGCCGGCGTCGGGCTCGTACGCGTCGAAGCCCGTCGCGACGACGATCGAGCCGACCTCGACCTCGATCGTCTCCGCTCCGGTGTCGCCCCGGACGCGGATCGCGGCCGTGTAGTTGCCGAAGCTGCCGGACTTGCCGACCACCTCGGCGTTCGTCAGCACCGTCACGTCCGGCCGGGCGCGCACGGCCTCGACGAGGCGCGCGACGAGCGCGTGGCCGTCCTTGCCGCGCGGGAACATCTCGCCGAAGCGGCCGACCCAGCCGCCCAGCTCCGCCTCGCGCTCGACGAGGAAGACGCCGAGCCCGATCTCGGCCAGCCCGAGGGCGGCGCGCAGGCCCGCGACGCCGCCTCCGACCACGAGGGCGCGCTGCGCCGTCTCGACCACGAGCGGCTCGAGGGGAGAGGTGAGCCGCGTGCGGTTGATCCCGGCCCGGACGAGGCGGATCGCCTTGTCGGTCGCGCCCTCGTGGTCGTCGGTGTGCGTCCACGAGCACTGCTCGCGGATGTTGACCTGCGTGTACTGGTACGGGTTGAGGCCGGCGCGCTTCGCCGCGGCGCGGAAGGTGAACGTGTGCAGCTTGGGCGAGCACGACGCGACGACGAGCCCGTCCAGCTGCTTGCCCTCGATGTCCTCGATGATCTCCGACTGGGTCGCGTCGGAGCAGGTGAACATCGTGTGGCGCACGACCTCGACGTTCGGCTCGCCCTCGACCGCGGCGACGACCTGCTCGACGTCGACGTAGTCGGAGATGTTGCCGCCGCAGTGGCAGACGTAGACGCCGATCCGGCGCTCGGGCAGCGTGGTCTCGCTCATCGCCCCGCTCCGGCGCCGGCCAAGCCGGCGCTTCCGCTCCTGGGCGGCTCCGTCGAGCCTACGCCGCGCGGCACCGCCATCCTGGCGCGCTCGAGGTGGGCGGCCGCCTGCGCGACCGCGGCGCCCGCGTGCAGGATCGACTCCGGGATGTCCTTCGCGCCCGAGGCGGCGCCGGCGACGAAGACTCCGGGGATGCTCGTCGCGCCCGGGTTCATGTCCTCGTCCGGCTCGTCCACGTACTCGAACTCGTCGAGCGCCAGCTCCTCGTCGGAGAAGAGCGCCTTCGTCTCGAGGTTCGGCCGCACGCCGACCGCCAGCACGACCAGGTCGTACTCCGCCTCGGCGATCGTGCCGTTGTCGACGTCCTCGTAGCGGAGGACGAGGTTGCCCTCCTCCGCCTCGGCGATCGAGGCGACGCGGCCCTTGACGAACTGCGCGCCCATCGCCTTCGACTGCTCGAAGAACTCGTCGTAGCCCTTGCCGGAGGCGCGGATGTCGATGTAGTGGACGGTCACGTCGGCGAGCGGCAGCGCGCCCATGATCAGCTGGTTCTGCTTGATCGAGTACATGCAGCAGAACTTCGAGCAGAGCGGGTTGCCGACCGTCTCGTCGCGCGAGCCGGTGCACATCACGTAGGCGATCCGCTCCGGCACCTTGCCGTCGCTCGGGCGGAGGACGGTGTTGTACGGGCGCGTCGGCGCGAGCAGCCGCTCCATCTGGACGCCCGTGATCACGTTCTGGAAGCGGCCGTAGCCGTACTGCGGCTTCGCGTCGGCCGGGAAGATCGTGTAGCCGGTCGAGACGACGACCGTGCCGATCCCGACCTCGACCTCCTCCTCGCGCGCGTCGAGCCGGATCGCGTCGGCGGGGCAGACGTTCACGCACTCGTGGCACTCCGAGCAGACGCCGCAGTCGAGGCAGCGCCCGGCGGCCGCGCGCGCCTCGGTCTCGGTCAGGCCGCGCTCCAGCTCGGCGAAGTCCTGCGGCGCGGTGTCGAGCGCGGGCGCCGCGCGGAGCGGCTCGCGGCGGCTGTGGCTGCGCTGGCGCGCGAGCACGGCCTCGTGCTCCACGACGGGGAGCCGCTCGTCGAAGGGGAGCTCCTCGAGGCTCTCGCCGCGGAGGAAGCGGTCGACCATGAACGCGGCCCGCCGGCCCGAGCCGACCGCCGTCGTGATCAGCGTCGGCCCCGTGACGACGTCGCCGGCGGCGAAGAGCCACGGCTCGGCGGTCTGCAGCGTCACCGGGTCGGCCGCGACGTCCCGCTCGCGGCGCATCCCGATCGCGACGACCACGGCGTCGCAGGCGAGCTCGCCGGTCTCGTCCTCGTCGTACTGCGGGTTGAAGCGCCCCTCGGCGTCGAAGACCGCGCTGCAGCGCTTCAGCTCGACCGCGCGCACGCCGTCCTCGCCGCGGAAGCCGCGGATGCCCCAGGAGTCGTGCAGGATCACGCCCTCGGCGAGCGCCTCCTCGACCTCGAACTCGTGCGCGGGCAGCTCCGTCCGCGACTCGAGGCTGACCTGGTGCACCGCCTTCGCGCCGAGCCGGCGCGCGCTGCGGGCGGCGTCGATCGCGACGTTGCCGCCGCCGATCACGGCGACCGTCTTCCCGGCGAGGTCGGGTGCGTCGGCGAGCTTGATCCGGCGCAGGAAGTCGAGCGCGGGGTGGACGCCGTCCAGCTCCTCGCCGGGCACGCCGAGGCGGGCCGAGACCGGCGTGCCGGTGGCGAGGAGCACCGCGTCGAAGCCGTCGGCACGGAGCGCCGCGAGGTCGTCCACGCGCGCGTCCGTCTCGATCTCGACGCCGAGCGCGGTCACGTTCGCGACGTCGCGCTCGACGACCTCGGCCGGCAGGCGGTAGCTCGGGATCGCGAGCCGGAGCGCCCCGCCCGGCACCGGCGCCGCCTCGAAGATCTTCACCTCGTGCCCGCGCAGCCGCAGCTGCCAGGCGGCGGTCAGTCCCGCGGGGCCGGAGCCGACGATCGCGACGCGCCTGCCGCTCGGCTCGCCCGCCTCGAAGCCGGGGCCGTGGGCCGCGTCGTGCGCGTCGGCGACGAAGCGCTTGATCCGCCGGATCGGCAGCGGGCCCTCGAGCTCGCCGCGGGTGCACTGCTCTTCGCAGGGCGCGTAGCAGGCGCGGCCGAGGCTGCCGATCAGCGGCGTCGTCTCGAGCACGAGGCGGAACGCCTTCTCGTACTCGCCGCTGCGGACGAGCGAGACGTAGCCGTGCGCCTTGATCCCGGCCGGGCAGGCGAAGCTGCAGGGCGAGGCGCCGGCGCGCTCGACGAGCGCCTTCTGCGGCACGGCCTGCGGGAAGGGGATGTAGGCGGCGCGGCGGGCGACGAGGTCGCCGTTGAACTGGTCCGGCACCGAGACCGTGCACGCCGTCTCGCACTGCCGGCAGCCGGTGCAGAGGCTCGCGTCGACGAAGCGGGGCTTCTGCCTGATCGTCGCGGTGAAGCGGCCGCCGCCGTCGCGGACGATGCCCTGCACCTCGGCGTCGGTGAGCACCGTCAGGTTCGGGTGGTGCGTCGTCGCCGCCATCTTCGGCGTCGAGATGCAGCTCGCGCAGTCGAGGGTCGGGAAGACCTTGCTGAGCAGGATCATCTTCCCGCCCACGCTCGGCTCCTTCTCGACCACGAGCACGCGGTAGCCCATCGCGCCGAGCTTCAGCGCCGACTCCATCCCGCCGATGCCGCTGCCGACGACGAGGACGTCGTAGTCGCCGCGCCCGTTGCCGTTCGTGCCGCTCATCGCTCCGCCGGCCCCAGCGTCTCGAGCGCCGCGTAGAAGTCGCGGACGTGCTTCGCGAACGGCGCCGCGCAGACCGAGCAGATCGCCGCCATCCGCAGCCGCTGCGCGTCGAAGCCGGCCTCCTGGATCAGGGTCTGCGCCTCGCCGACGACGCGGGCGGAGCGCGCGGAGCAGTCCGGCAGGTACGCGCACTCGTCGCCGTCGGAGGCGACGAAGACGCCGTCGAAGCCGCTGCGCAGCGCATGCAGGATCCACCCCGGCCGGATCCCGCTCGTGCAGGGGACGCTGATCGTCAGCACGCTCGGCGGATAGTGCAGATGGGAGCTCCCCGCGAGGTCGATGCCGGGATCGGAGATGGTGTTCGTCGAGAAGACGAGGATCTTCGGGACGAACGCCGTCTCCGACCCCGGTGTCCGGGGAGGAGACTCGCTCAGGGTCGAGGCCGTGGCCCTCGCCTCACTTGGCCCGGCGGACGAAGACCCGCTCGTAGCCTTCGGCGGTCAGGTGCCCGAGGAACTCGTGCCCGACCTTCGTCGACCAGGCCTGGACGTCGATGCTGGTCTGGGGGTCGGTCGACCAGAGCTCGAGCAGGTTGCCGACCGCGATCGTGCCCATCGCCTTCTTGGCCTCGAGCAGCGGGCCAGGGCAGGCGGCGCCGCGCGCGTCGACGACCGTGTCGGCGGTCAGGGCGCCGAGGTCGATCTCGGGAATCAGGGTTGTCATCGCTTCTTCTCCTCCTAGTAGACGAGCGTGCTGGTGGCCGACGTGACCTCGGCGACGAAGCGCGCCGCGGCGCAGATCTCCGCGCCCTCGACGAGCTCGTCCTCGATGCCGCGGCTCTTGACGCACGGCGAGCAGACGAGCAGCTTCCCGCCGAACTCGAGGACGCTGTCGAGCAGGCCCGAGAGCGGTGCGAACTCGGGCGCCGTGACCGTGTCGGCCACGCCCTTCTGCACGAGCCGGCAGCCGTCGCCCTGGAAGCCCATCACGACCTCGACGTCGGACGCGACGGCCGCACCGGCCATCACGAACGGAATGGTGGCCAGCTCCGGGTCGTCGGGCCCGTGCGTGACCATGATCACGAGCTTCTCCTGGTCGGGCATCTCTCGTTCCTCCTCCTCAGTTGGCGGCCTTGCGGATCACGAAGACGAAGACCCCGTCCTGCTCGTGCTGCTCGACGAGCTCGTTGCCGGTGGTGTCCGTCCACGCCGGCACGTCCGTCACCGAGCCGCGGTCGGTCGACAGGAGCTTCAGCACCTGGCCGGGCGCGAGCTCCTTCATCGCCTTCGCCGTCTTCACGATCGGCATCGGGCAGAGCAGTCCTCGGGCGTCGAGCTCGGAATCGATCTGGATCGTCGTCATCGCTCCTCCTAGACGAACAGCGTCACGTGGGCCTTGCGGGCGTCGGCGAGGAACGCCGCCGCGCCGCCGAACTCGACGCCGGGCAGGAAGTCGTCCTGCGTGTAGCCGAAGACGTCCATCGTCATCTGGCAGGCGACGAGCTTCACGCCGAGGTCCTGCGCCGACTCGAGCAGCTCCGCGATCGTCGCGACGTGCTTGCCGCGGAACATCGACTTCATCATCTGCGTCGCGAGCGGGCCCATCCCGGGCAGCCCCGTGACGAGGTTCGGCATCGGCACCGGCATCGGCATCGCCGGGTTGCCGATCGGCGAGACCTTGAGCTTCCGCTCGAAGTCCTTGTGGACGATGTTCAGCCCGTAGAAGGTGAAGAAGATGGAGGCGTCCATGCCCGATGCGGCGGCCGTCGTGGCGAGGATCAGCGGCGGATAGGCCCAGTCGAGCGTCCCCTTGGAGGCGATGATCGCCGCATGCCGCGCCGCCGCGTCGTGCTCCGACGCGCGCTCGAGCTCCTCCTTGACGATGCGCCTGACGACCTCCTCGGTCATCCCGGCAGCGGTGACCTCCAGCTCCGTGAGCATGGTCGAGCCTCCTCTGGACTGCGTGACCTTCCGAACTCACCCTCCGTCGGTCCGGGCGCCCCTCCATCCGGAGTCCGCGGTCGATCGCGTGCGGACAACTACGGGGTTGCATAGTTACGTAGTTGACCGCTGAGGCGATCGGGTCGGACGCCGACGGCCGCGGCCGCCCCGCGCCCGAGGCTGCGCCCGGACACCAAGGAGGAGTTCATGGAACGCAAGGTGCTGTGGCCGGTGCTCGTGCTCGGGCTGGCGCTCGTGATCGTGCCGTTCGCGTTCGGGATGCCGGCGAAGACCGCGGCAGGGCAGCGGATGCTGAA
Source organism: uncultured Actinomycetes bacterium (assembly GCA_963746895.1). Taxonomy (GTDB): domain Bacteria; phylum Actinomycetota; class Thermoleophilia; order Gaiellales; family Gaiellaceae; genus Palsa-739. Next base: position 90,101 of record CAVVDI010000010.1, read on the forward strand.
CGACTTCCGCCCGCTCATGCAGGCGAACGCGGTCGCGACGACGGCGAACTACTACGACAACGTGTTCGTCCCGCTCGGCAAGGTCGCCCCGGCGCTGAACGCGCAGACCGTGGCGAGGTTCCAGGGCTACGGGCAGGGCTTCCAGGGCATGATGACCGACGGGCAGAAGCTCGTCCCGGCGCTCGCGCAGGCGATGCACATGACGCCGGCGCAGGTGCAGGCGATGCTCGGGCAGCAGTTCCCGCACATGGCCGCGATCCTGGCCTCGCTGCCGACGATGAGCAAGGACTTCGCCCAGCTGATCGGGCTGATGGCGAACAACACGGCGGTCTTCGCCAAGGTGCCGGCGGGGCTCGCGTGGTACCAGCCGCTCGTGACGACGATGCAGGGCAACGTCTCCGACTACCAGTCGGTGGACAGCCTGCCGAACTTCAACCTCTTCACGTGGTTCTTCGTGATCCCCGGGATCCTGCTCGTCCTCCTCGCCGGCTACGGCCTCTGGCACGAGCACGAGGTGACGGTGCACCACCGGGTGCATCCGACGCCCGCGTGACAGGACCGGCGCGCCGGAGCGGGGCACGACTCCCCCCGCTCCGGCCGCGTCGCGTACGCTCCCGCCCATGGCGCTTCCGCATCCACTCCCGGACGAGTTGGCGGAGCTGATCGCCCGCCGTTTCAAGCTGCTCGGCGAGCCGACGCGGATCAAGCTGCTCGACCGGTTGCGCGGCGGCGACGCGAGCGTGCAGCAGCTCGCGGCCGCGGTCGGGACGACGCAGCAGAACGTCTCCAAGCATCTCGGCGCGCTCGCCGAGGCCGGCGTCCTCGGTCGGCGCAAGCAGGGCAACTTCGTCTACTACAGCGTCGTCGACGATGCGATCTGGCAGCTCTGCGACGACGTCTGCGGCTCGGTCGAGCGCCGCCTCAGCGAGCTGCACGACCTGCTGACGGGGTAGCCCGGGCCTCCCGCGTCGCGCTCCCGCGCAGCGTCTCGGCCCGCGTCACGAAGCCGTCACACCGAGGGCACGGTGCTTCGGCATGCCGAAGCACCGCTGAAGAGGAAGGCGCCTGGCCCGGCCGTCCGGGGCTGCCCGCGCCGCGCTCCCGCGCGGCGTCCCTGCGTCCCGGCCGGCGTCACGAAGCCGTCACACCGAGGGCACGGTGCTTCGGCATGCCGAGGCACCGTTGGAAGGGAAGGCGCCTGCAGCTCCCGCGATGCGGGAGCCGCGACGACCAGAGCCGCGCGGAGCGCGAGCTATCCGTCGTGACCGCGATGCGTGGCGATGAAGTGCAGCCACGGCTGGGCGTAGCGGATCGTCGCGATCGCGAGGATCGCGCCCGCGACGAGCGAGAGGGCGAGCAGGGTCTGGCGCCAGAACGTCCCGCGCACGGCTCGCTCCCGCGGCAGCGCGCGGCCGCGCCAGTCGGCCATGACGAGGCCGGGGATCCGCCGCAGGTGCGCGAGCACGTGGATCCCGGTCGCCACGAGCCAGACCACGAACGAGGCCTTGTGCAGGCCGAGCACGATCCCGCCGGCCGGGCCGACGACGAGCAGCGCCACGCCGGTGGCGAACACGCCCAGCGTCGAGGCGACCACGAGCGGCGCGAGCAGTCGCAGCGGCAGCATCGGCGGCCCGCGGCGGACGTACTCGTCGCGCCCGCTGTAGTAGCGGAAGAAGCGCCAGCCCGTGCTGCCGAGCTTCAGCGCCACCGGCGGGATCAGCAGCATCCCGACGAACACGTGCACCGAGAAGAGCGGGCGCAGGAAGAGGATCGTGACCCCCTCCGCCGCCAGCAGCAGAACCAGCGCGACTGCGGTCGCCGCTGTCAGGCGCTCGTTGCCGTCGACGCCGCCGCTGCGGCTGGCGGGCCGGGGAGAGAGGGCAGGCGGACGCCGTTGCGGCCGGCGGGCGGAGGTGATCACCCGCGCAGTGCAGCAACGCCGAATGAAGCGGCAATGAGAGACCTCATCCGCCTCTCAGGCGCCGCGCGCCACAATGACCCCATGCGCGTGCTGGTCGTCGAGGACGAGAAGAAGCTCGGGGAGCTGGTCGCGCGCGGCCTGCGCGAGGAGGGGTACGCCGCCGACCTCGCCGACCGCGGCGAGGAGGCCCTCTGGATGGCGAACGCCGTCGACTACGACGCGATCGTCCTCGACGTGATGCTCCCGGGCGTCGACGGCTTCGAGGTCTGCCGCAAGCTTCGCGCCGGGTCGATCTGGACGCCGGTGCTGATGCTGACCGCGCGCGACGCCGTCGACGACCGGGTGATCGGCCTCGACGCCGGCGCCGACGACTACCTCGTCAAGCCGTTCTCCTTCGAGGAGCTGCTCGCCCGCCTGCGCGCGCTCACGCGGCGTGCGCCGGTCGAGCGGCCCGCCGTGCTCGAGGTCTCCGACCTCCGCCTCGACCCGGCCTCGCATCGCGCGTGGCGCGGCGACGCCGAGCTGGAGCTGTCGGCGAAGGAGTTCCAGCTGCTCGAGCTGTTCATGCGCCGGCCGGGGATCGCGCTCTCCCGCTCGCAGCTGCTGGACGGCGCCTGGGACATCGCCTTCGAGAGCCGCTCGAACGTCGTCGACGTCTACGTGCGGTATCTGCGCGAGAAGGTCGACCGGCCCTTCGGGCGCGAGTCGATCGAGACGGTGCGCGGCGTCGGCTACCGGCTGCGGGCCGACGCGTGAGAGCGATCCCGATCCGCGTCCGGCTGACGCTCGCGTTCGCGATCGCGATGGCGGTCGTCCTCGCCGGGGTCGGGCTGCTCGTCCATCACCGCGTCTCCGGGGAGCTGCTCGGCTCCGTCGACCAGACGCTGCGCTCGCAGGCGGCAGAGGCGTCCGCGCACGCCGGCCACGGCGACCGGATCGTCGACCCCGACGTCTCCGGCGGCACGACGCTCGCACAGCTCGTCGGCCCGGACGGGACGGTCGGCGCCTCCGAGCCCGCGGGGCTGCAGCCTCTGCTCTCCCGTGCCGACGCCGCGCGGGCCGCCGCCGGGGTGCGGCTGCTGCGGACGGTGCACGTCGCCGGCCGCCGTGGCCAGTGGCGCGTCCTGGCCGTGCCGGCAGCGACCTCGGGGGCCGTCGTCGTGGCCCGCTCGCTCAACGCGCGCGCGGAGTCGCTCGACCACCTGCGCCACGAGCTCGAGCTGATCCTCCCGCTCGCGCTGCTCGCCGCGTCGGTCGGCGGCTACGCGCTCGCCGCCGGGGCGCTCCGGCCCGTCGAGGCGATGCGCCGCCGCGCCGAGGCGGTCACCGCCGACCGGCCCGGCCGCCTGCCCGTCCCCTCGAGCCGGGACGAGATCTCGCGTCTCGCCGTCACCCTCAACGACATGCTCGCCCGGCTGCAGGCCGCGTTCGAGCACGAGCGCCGCTTCGTCGCCGACGCGAGCCACGAGCTCCGCACGCCGCTCGCGCTCCTCCAGACCGAGCTCGACCTGGCGCTGCGGCGGCCGCGCTCGCGCGAGGAGCTCGAGCAGGCGCTCCGCTCGGCGGCGGACGAGACGCAGCGGCTGACCCGGCTCGCCGGCGACCTGCTCCTGATCGCGCGGGCCGACCAGGGGCCGCTGCCGATCCGCCCCGAGGCGGTCGCCGCCGCGGAGGTGCTGGAGGTCGTCGCGGGCCGCTTCGCCACGCGCGCGGCCTCGCTCGGGCGCGAGCTGCGGGTCGCGCCGTCCCAGGCGCTGCTCGACGCCGACCCGGTCCGGGTCGAGCAGGCCGTCGGCAATCTCGTCGACAACGCGCTCGAGTACGGCGCCGGCGCCGTCGAGCTGGCCGCGACCGTGTCCGGGGAGGGGGTCGAGCTGCACGTCCGCGACCAGGGGCCGGGCTTCCCCGAGAGCTTCCGGGAGCGCGCGTTCGACCGCTTCAGCCGCGCCGACGAGGCGCGCAGCCACGGCGGCTCCGGCCTCGGCCTCTCGATCGTCCAGCTGATCGCGCGCGCCCACGGAGGCAGCGTCGGCCTGCGCAACCTGCCCGCGGGCGGCGCGGACGTCTGGATCGAGGTTCCGAGCGCGCGGGGCTCGGGCGTCCGCCCGCCCCGGCCCGCCGGCGCGGCCGCGCGCGGCTGACGGCCCTCATTGCGGTCTCATGGCCCGTTGCTCCACTTGGGGCCATGGGCCCGAGACGACAGGCGGCGCCCCTTGCGCGCGATGCGGCGCTGCGGCGTCTGCGGAAGCTGACGCTGCTCGCGACCGCTGTCGGCACGGCGCTCGCCGGCGCGTTCGCAGGGCTCGCCGCGAATGCCGTGCCCGGCCGGAAGACGGCCGGCGCGGCCACGCCCGCGGCGCCGGCCGCCTCCGGCGGCGGCAGCCTGCGCCTGCAGCCGCCGAAGCCGCACCGCAGCACTGCGACGCAGGCTCCCGCGAGCGCGCCGGCCGCGTCGAGCGACGACACCCCCGCCCCGGCCGCGAGCCCGGCGTCGGCGCCCGCCCCGGCTCCGCCGCCCGCCGCCCCCGCGCCGGCTCCGGCTCCGCCGCCGCCTCCCGTCGTCGTCTCGGGCGGCTCGTGACCGCCTCGGCCTCCTTTCGCGCGCTCGGCACGACCGCGACCGTCGCCGTCGCCGATCCGGCGCGGCTGCCCGCCGCGCAGGCCGCCGTCGAGCGCGAGCTCGCAGCGATCGACCTCGCGTGCAGCCGCTTCCGGGAGGACAGCGAGCTGAGCCGCGTCAACGCCGCCGCCGGCCGAGCCGTCCGGACAGGGCCTCTCCTGCTGGAGGCGCTCCGCGCCTCGCTGCGCGCCGCCGCGGCGACCGGCGGTCTCGTCGACCCGACCGTCGGCCGCCCGCTGCGGCTCGCGGGCTACGACCGCACCTTCACGATCGTCGCCGGCCGCGACCCGGCCTCCTTCGCCGCCCGCTGCGAGCCCGCGCGCGGCGCCTCGTGCGTCGAGCTGGACGAGGAGCGCTCGACGGTGCGGGTGCCTCCGGGTGTCGAGCTCGACCTCGGCGCGACGGCGAAGGCGCTCGCCGCCGACCGCGCCGCGGTCGCCGCCGAGGCCGCCGCCGGCTGCGGGGTGCTCGTCTCGCTCGGCGGCGACCTCGCTCTCGCCGGCGAGCCGCCTCGCGGCGGCTGGCCGGTGCGGATCGCAGACGACCACGCCGCCCCCCTCGACGGCCCCGGGCCCCTCGTCGCTCTCGCCGGCGGCGGGCTCGCGAGCTCCGGCACCGCCGTCCGCCGCTGGCGCGCCGGCGACGCCGAGCTGCACCACCTGCTCGACCCTCGCACGGGCCGACCCGCCGACACGCCCTGGCGCACGGTGAGCGTCGCCGCCGCGAGCTGCCTCGACGCGAACGTCGCGAGCACCGCGGCGGTCGTCCTCGGCGGCGAGGCTCCGGACTGGCTCGAGGAGCGCCGGCTGCCCGCGCGCCTCGTCACCCGGGAAGGCGCCGTCGTCACCGTCGCGGGCTGGCCCGACGAGGCGGCAGCGTGACCGTCGCCGCCTCGACGCGGGCGCTCTGGTACCTGAGCCGCGGCACGGGCGTCGTCTCTCTGCTGCTGCTCACCGCCGTGCTGCTGCTGGGCGTGCTCGGCATCGCGCGCTGGCGCAGCGCCGGCCTGCCCCGCTTCGTCGTCCAGGGCCTGCACCGGAACCTGACGCTGCTCGCTCTCTTCTTCATCGCGATCCACGTGCTCACGACCGTCGCCGACGGGTTCGCGCCGATCCGGCTGCTCGACGCGATCGTGCCCTTCGCGTCGCCGTATCGGCCGGTCTGGCTCGGGCTCGGCACGGTCTCCTTCGACCTCCTGCTCGCGCTGACGCTGACGAGCCTCGTGCGGGTGCGGATCGGCGCCGGCACCTGGCGGGCGGTGCACTGGCTCGCCTACGCCTCGTGGCCGGTGGCGCTCGTGCACTCGCTCGGCACCGGCAGCGACGTGCGAGTCGGCTGGATGCAGGCGCTCGCGGTGGGTTGCACCGGCGCGGTCGCGCTCGCCGTCCTCTGGCGCGCGGCCGCCGCCGGGGGAACCGCGGCGCCCCGCGCGGGCGCTGCGGCCGCCGCCCTGCTCGTCCCGCTCGGGCTCTTCCTCTGGTACGTCGGCGGCCCCGGCGCCCCCGGCTGGGCGGCGCGTGCCGGCACGCCGGTGACGCTGCTCGCGCGGACGGCGGCCACGGTGACGTTCAGGCCCGTGTCGGCCACCCTGCACGGCACGATCGCGACCTCGCGGCCCGGGCCGAGCGGGCTCGTGATCGTCCGGATCCGGGCGGTCACCGGCGGCGAGCGCCTCGCCGTGCGGCTGCGCGGAGCGCCGCTCGGCGGCGGTGGCGTCCGCGTCAGCTCCAGCCGGATGCAGCTCGGCAGCGCGTCCGCACCGGCGCTCTACTCCGGGCCGTTGCGGCAGCTGAGCGGGACGACGATGACCGCCGTGCTCGCGAGCGCCTCGGGCACGCGCGTCCCCGTCTCGCTGCGGCTGCGCATCGACCGCCCGCACGGCCGCGTCACCGGCGCGCTCCGCGTCGGGAGGATCGGATGAGCGCGGCCGAGCGCACGCGCACCGGCGTGGCCGCGCCCGAGGGTTCGCAGCGGCTGCTCTCGGGGATCCGCCGCGACGGGCAGGCGCTCTCGCTCGAGGAGCACCTGCACCGCTGGGGCGCCGCTCCGGCCGTGCGCGGCAGCCGCGGACGCCGCGCCTTTCGCGAGGCGGTCGCCGCCTCGGGGCTGACCGGCCGCGGCGGCGCCGGCTTCCCGCTCGCGCGGAAGCTCGAGGCCGTGGCGGCCGGACGCGGCCCCGCCGTGGTGGTCGCGAACGGCACCGAGGGCGAGCCTCCGAGCGGCAAGGACAAGGTTCTGCTCGCCTACGCGCCGCACCTCGTGCTCGACGGGGCGGTGCTCGCCGCCCGGGCGGTCGGCGCGGGCGAGGTCGTGGTCGCGGCCGGCGCGACGTGCCGCACGCAGGTCGCCGCCGCGCTGACCGAGCGCCGCTGGGCCGGGATGGACGCCGACCTGACGATGCGCGCCGTCACCGTCCCCGACGGCTTCGTCACCGGCGAGGAGACGGCGCTCGTCGCCTTCCTCGACGGCGGGCCCGCGCTGCCGTCGTTCGCGCCTCCGCGGCCGTTCGAGCGCGGGGTGGGCGGTGCGCCGACGCTCGTCCAGAACGTCGAGACCCTGGCCCACCTCGCGCTCGTCGCGCGCTTCGGGCCGGGCTGGTTCCGCTCGGTCGGCACGGCGGACGAGCCCGGGTCGGCGCTCGTCACCCTCTCGGGGGCGGTCCGCGACCCGGGCGTCTACGAGGTCGCGCTCGGCAGCACCCTCGAGCAGCTGCTCGCCCGCGCCGGCGGCGCGACGGCCGAGCTCGGGGCGCTGCTCGTCGGCGGCTACTTCGGCACCTGGGTGCCCGCCGCGGAGGCGCTCGCGGCGCCGCTCTCGGTCGCGGGGCTCGCTCCCGTTCGGCGCCGCCCCGGGGGCGCGCGCCCTGGTCGCGCTGCCCTCCTCCTCGTGCGGGCTGCGCGAGACGGCGCGGGTCGCCCGCTGGCTCGCCGCCGAGAGCGCGGGCCAGTGCGGGCCGTGCGTCCACGGGCTCGACGCGATCGCCTCCGACCTCGCCGCGCTGGGCCGTGCCGGCGACAGGGCGTCGGCGCTGGAGTCGCTGCGGCGGCGGCTCGGCCTCGTCGACGGCCGCGGCGCGTGCCGTCACCCCGACGGCGCCGTCCGCTTCGTCGCGAGCGCGCTGCGCGTCTTCGCGGACGAGGTCGACCTGCACGTGCGCCACGGCCGCTGCTCGGGCCGCGCCGGGCACGCGGTGCTGCCGCTGCCCGCGCGCTCGCTGCGGGAGGCCCGGTGAGCCGCAGGCTGCGCGTCAACCCGATCGCGTGCGACGCGCACGGCCTCTGCGCCGAGCTGCTCCCGGAGCTGATCGAGCTGGACGAGTGGGGCTACCCGGTCGTCTCCGGCGAGCCGGTGCCGCGGCCGCTCCAGAAGCACGCGCGCCGCGCCGTCGCCGCGTGCCCGGCGCTCGCGCTGCTTCTCGAGGAGCGCCCTGACAGCCCGGCGCCCTCTCCACAGGGGATCGGGAGGGCGCCGGACCGGGGAGGGCGCGGCCAGAGGGGCCGCTCGACCGAGGGAGGGTCGATGCATCCCCAGAAGATCACGCGGAGATGAGGCGGGCCTAAGAGCTCGTAAGGGTTTCGTTCGGGCGGGCCGCCCCGTTCAGGCTCAGCCGCATCAGCGCGCCGCCGCCGGGGGCCTCGTCCGCCGTGACGGTGCCGCCGTGCGCCTCGGCGATCTCGCGCACGATGGCGAGCCCGAGCCCCGAGCCGGGCATCGAGCGGGCGGCGGCCGAGCGGTAGAAGCGGTCGAAGATGCGCGGCCGGTCCTCCGGCGCGATGCCGGGGCCCTGGTCGCCGACGCGCAGCTCGCCGCCGCTGAGCGAGACCTCGACGACCGAGCCCTCGCCGCCCCACTTGCCGGCGTTCTCGAGCAGGTTCCAGATCGCCCGCTCGAGCCGCTCCGGGTACCCGTCCACGACCGTGGGCTCGAGCTGCGCGTGCCAGACGATGCCGGGGAAGCGGCTGCGGGCCCGCTCGACGGCGCCCTCGACGAGCTCGTCGAACTGGAAGGGCGCGTGTTCCCGCTTGGCGTCGCCGCCGCGCGCGAGCTCGAGCAGGCCGGCGATCAGCGAGCGCATCTCCTGCGACTCGCGGTGCAGGTCGGCGAGCAGGTGCTGCCGCGCCGCCGGCTCGAGCTGCGCCTCGCCGCGGAGCACGTCGATGTTCGTCTGCAGGCTCGTCAGCGGCGTGCGCAGCTCGTGCGACGCGTCGGCGACGAAGCGGCGCTGCGTCTCGAGCGAGGTCTCGAGCGCGCCGAGCATCGTGTTGAACGAGGCGCCGAGCCGCGCCAGCTCGCCGCGGCCGCCCTCGGGCACGCGCTCGCTCGGCTCGCCGGTCTGGGCGATCCGTTCGGCCGCCGCCGTCAGCCGGCGCACCGGCGCGAGGGTCGTCCGCGAGACGAGCGCGCCGGCGAGCGCGGCCGCGCCGACGCCGCCGAGCGAGACGAGGATCAGGATCAGCCGCAGGCGGGCGAGGTCGTGGCCGATGTAGTCGATGACGCGGCCGACCACGATCGTGTTCGCGCCGACGGGCACGACGATCTCGCGCACGAGCACCTGCGTGCCGGCGCTGGTCGGGAGCCTGGCGTTGCGGTAGAAGGCCTCCGTGCCGAGGCCCGCCCGCAGCTGCTTGCGCAGCGCCGCGTCGATCGGCAGCGTCCCGGGCCCGCTGCCGCCGGAGCCGACGATCGTCGAGAAGTCGCCGCTGTAGGGGCCGGGTCCGCTGAAGACGTCGCGCGGGTCCTGCTGCAGGTGGGCGGCGTGGGCCGCGATCGTGCTGTCGACCTGCGACAGGAGCTCGTGCCGCATCGTGAAGTAGACGACGAGCGAGGCCGCCGCCACGACGACGGCGACGACGCCGGCGGCGACGAGCGCCAGACGGAGGCGGAGCGTCACGGGCGTGCCCTCATGGCTCGCGCAGCACGTAGCCGGTGCCGCGAACGGTGTGGAGCAGGCGCGGCTCCTCCTCGGCCTCGGTCTTCCGGCGGAGGTAGCCGACGTAGACGTCGAGGGCGTTCGAGGAGTGGCTGAAGTCGTAGCCCCAGACGCGCTCGTAGATCAGCGAGCGGGGGAGCACCTGGCGCGGGTTGCGCATGAACAGCTCGAGCAGGTGCGCCTCGGTCGTCGTCAGCTCGAAGCGGCGGCCGCCGCGGCGCGCGTCCATCGAGCCGAGGTCGAGCATCAGGTCGGCGAAGCGGAGCACCTCGCCCGGGGCCTCCGGCAGCGCGCGGCGGAGCACGGCGCGGAGCCGCGCGAGCAGCTCCTCGAGGTCGTACGGCTTGGGCAGGTAGTCGTCGGCTCCGGCGTCGAGCCCCTCGACCCGGTCGCCGACCGCGTCTCTGGCGGTGAGCAGGAGGATCGGCACGCGGTTCCCCTCGCGGCGCAGCCGGCGCGTGACGTCGAGGCCGTCGAGGCCGGGCATCATCACGTCGAGCACCACCGCGTCGGGGGTGCGGGCCTCGACCGCGGCGAGCGCGGCGTCGCCGTCGCTCGCGAGCTCCACCTCGTAGCCGTGGAGCTGGAGCGCGCGTTCGAGCGCCTCGCGCACTGCGCGGTCGTCGTCGACGACGAGAACGAGCATCTCACCGCTAAGTGTGCCCTCGCAGGTGAGACGGTGCTAAGAGCGGGACCGAACGTCCCGCGGAGCCACGTCCGGTGCCAGGCACGGGACGTGGCCGCTCCGGACGGGCCGCGGGGTCGGATTCCGCCCCGCAGAGCGGGCGCGGCGCACCGTGCCGCGCGGCGAGCCGCCCCGGCGGGACACGTCCGGGGTCAGACCCCGACAAGGCAGGCGCCGACAGGTCCGGAAGGCACATCGGCCCCCCACGTAAGACACAGGTAAATCTGCTTGCCCTCTCACGTGTTCCTCAGGTTGCGTTGGTCTGATACGACGCATGACCGATGCCGGCGTGCTCGCCGACCGCGTCTCCACCCCCGCGGCGGCCTACGAGCGGCTGGCGCTCCGCCGCGCGCTCGGCCTCTCGCTCGTCTGGATCGTCGTGCTCGGCAACGCCGCCGCGATCGTCTGGCTCTGGGCCAACGGCGGCAACCTGCACCCGAAGACCACCGGCGACCTCTTCACCAGCATCGCGCGGATCACCGGGCTCGTCAGCGCCTACACCGCCCTGCTCCAGGTCGTCCTCCTCGCGCGCCTGCCCGTGCTCGAGCGCCTCGTCGGCTTCGACCGCCTCACCGTCTGGCACCGCTGGAACGGCCACGCCACCTTCGACCTCGTGATCGCCCACGTGATCTTCAGCGTCTGGGGCTACGCGCTGCTCGACCACTACCCGCTCGGCAAGGAGATCTCGACGATGCTCGGCGGCGGCATCTACCCGGGGATGATCACCGCCACGGTCGGCACCGGCCTGCTGATCGGCGTCGTCGCCACCTCGTACGTGATCGTGCGCCGCCGGCTGCCCTACGAGTGGTGGTACGCCGTGCACCTGCTCGCCTACGCCTCGATCGCGCTCGCCTGGTTCCACCAGATCCCGACCGGGAACGAGCTCGTCCTCGACCCGACCGCCGCCGACTACTGGCGCTCGCTCTACCTGGCCACGCTCGCCGTGCTCGTCGTCTTCCGTGTGCTCGCGCCCGCGGCCGGCTGGTTCCGCCACCGGCTGCGCGTCGCCGAGGTCGTGGCGGAAGGCCCCGGCGTGGTCTCGCTCCGGATCGAGGGCCGCCGCCTGGACGCGCTGCGCGCCCGGCCGGGCCAGTTCTTCACCTGGCGCTTCCTCACGCGCGGCCGCTGGTGGAGCGCCCACCCCTTCTCGCTCTCGGCCGCGCCCGACGGCCGCTCGCTGCGCATCACCGTGAAGGCGCTCGGCGACCACTCGGGCTCGCTCGCCGCCGTCCCCGTCGGCACGCGCGTCCTCGCCGAGGGCCCGTTCGGCGTCTTCACCGCGGCCGCGCGGCGGCGCCAGAAGCTGCTCCTGATCGCCGGCGGGATCGGGATCACGCCGATCCGGGCGCTGCTCGAGGAGCTGCGCGGCGACGTCGTCGTCCTCTACCGGGCCGTCACGGAGCAGGATCTCGTCCTCCGCGACGAGCTGCACGCGCTCGCCGGCCGCCACGGCTTCGAGCTGCACGAGGTCGTCGGCGACCACCGCACCGAGGAGGGCGGCCGCCTGCTCACCGCGCCGCACCTGCACGAGCTCGTCCCCGACCTGGTCGAGCGCGACGTCTTCCTCTGCGGCCCGCCCGGCCTCGCCGACGTCGTGAAGCGCGAGGTGCGCCGCGCCGGCGTCCCCCGCCGCCACGTCCACGCCGAACGATTCGCCCTCTGACCGAACCCAAGGAGCCCGACCGCATGCGCAGAGCAGTCACCGTCGCAGTCACCGTCGCCGCCCTCGCCGCGCCGATCGCGAACGCCGCGAGCATCGCGAAGAAGAAGCCCGTCCGCGCCAAGGCGAAGAAACGCGTGGTCACCGTCAAGAAGACGGTCGTCGGCCCGCAGGGCAGCGCCGGCCGCTGGGGCAACGTCGAGGTCACGCTCGTCGTCAGGAAGACGACCACGATCGTCGGCAAGAAGAAGACCGTGGCGCGGAAGATCGTCGCCATCGGCGTCCCGGTCTACCCCAACCACACCGACCGCTCGGTGTTCATCAACCAGCAGGCCGTGCCGCTGCTCCGCCAGGAGACGCTCCAGGCGAACTTCGACATCTCGAAGATCAACGTGATCTCCGGCGCCACCGACACGAGCTACGGGTTCGGCCAGTCGCTCCAGGCCGCGCTGCTGAAGGCGAAGAAGGTCTGAGCCCGGTGCGCGACCTGCCCGGCGTCCGCCGCATCGAGCACGTGATGGGCATGCCCGTCGTCGCCGACGTGCGCGACGACGAGGTCGACGAGTCGCTGCTCGACGACGTGTTCGCCTGGCTGCGCTGGGTGGACGAGACCTTCAGCACCTACTCCGAGGAGAGCGAGATCAGCCGGCTCAACCGGGGGGAGCTCGCGCTCGCCGACGCGCATCCCGAGGTGCGGGCGGTGCTCGCCCGCTGCGAGGAGCTGCGCGAGGAGAGCGGCGGCTACTTCGACGCGCGGGCGGCCTCGCCCGACGCGCTCGACCCGTCCGGGCTCGTCAAGGGCTGGTCGGTCGACCGCGCGGCCGGGATCCTCGAGCAGGGCGGCGTCCGCAACTACGCGCTCAGCGCGGGCGGCGACATGCGGCTGCGCGGCCGCGCCGCCCCCTCCTGGTCGTGGCGCGTCGGCATCCAGCATCCGCGGCAGCGGGAGGCGGTCGCGGCCGTGATCGAGACCGGCGAGCTCGCGGTCGCCACCTCCGGCGAGTACGCGCGCGGGCACCACGTGCTCGACCCGCACACGCGCAGCGCCCCCGAGGGGATCCTCTCGGTGACGGTCACCGGCCCGGAGCTCGCGACCGCCGACGCGTACGCGACCGCGGCCTTCGCGATGGGCGCCGAGCGGGCGCTGCACTGGACGGCCCGCCTGCAGGGACACCAGGCGATGACGATCCTCGCCGACGGGCGCGTCTTCACGACGCCCGGCTTCCCGTCGGCGTCCTGACCGCGCCCCGTCCGCGGGGCCGCTACGTCCGCGTGCGGTTCCGGTCCTCGGCCAGCTCGCGGAGGCCCGGGCCGGTGACGCGCAGCGAGTCGCGGGCGTGCAGCCGCATCCGGCCGGCGAAGTCGCGGTCGCGGCGGCGGAGCAGGGCGCGGATCCCGTACTGGGCGCCGGTGCAGAGCGCGGCGAGCCGGGCCGCCGGCGCCGAGTGGTGCTTGCGCCAGTAGCGGTGGCGGCTGCGCCACATCTCGTTCACGCGCCGCTCGGGGATCCCGGCGCTGAACTGCGACTCGTGGTGGACGACCGTCACCTGCGGGAAGTACTGCGTCCGCCAGCCCGCCTCCCGCAGGCGCCGGCACAGGTCGGTCTCCTCGGAGTAGATGAAGAAGCCCTCGTCGAAGAGGCCGACCTCGTCGAGCGCCTCGCGCCGCACGAGCAGCGCCGCGCCCATCGCCCAGTCGACGTCGCGGGTCGCGCTCCCGCCCGACTGGGTGACGCCGGCGCGGCCGAGCGTGAGCAGCCCGAGCGCCGCGACCGCCGGGCTCGGGAAGCGCCAGGCCGAGTCCTGCAGGCTCCCGTCGGGGTAGACGAGCCGCGGCCCGAGCGCGGCCACGCGCGGGCTCGCGTCGAGGTGGGCGACCATGCGGTCGAGCCCCCAGTCCTCGCTCGTCGTGTCCTCGTTGAGGACGTAGACGTAGCGGCCGCTCGTCGCGCGGATCACGGTGTTGTGGTTCGCGCCGAAGCCGGCCCGATGCTCCTGCGCGATCAGGCGCACCCCGGGGAAGCGCTCGCGCACCGCCTCGGCGGAGCCGTCCTCGGAGGCGTTGTCGAGCACGACGATCTCGGCCTCGACCTGCGAAGCGAATCGAGGCACGCGAGCAGCAACTCCGCGAGTTCGTGTTGACGAGCGAGATCGAGACGTCGGGCGGCGCCACCGCGCCTACCGCGCGAGGCCGCGGGCGACGAGCGCCTCGCGCGCCGCGTCGACGGCGTCGACCGCCCGCTGGCCCTCGAGCCAGGCGAGCAGGTCGCGCATCCCGTCCTCGAACGCGATCTCGGCCCGGAAGCCGAGCAGCTCCTCGGCGAGCCGCGTGTCGGCGAAGCAGTGGCGGATGTCGCCGGCGCGGTACTGGGCCACGACCTCGGGCTCGATCTCCCTGCCGAGGCCGCGCGCGATCGTCCGCGCCACCTCGAGCACCGAGGTCGGGACGCCGGTGCCGAGGTTGACCGTGCTGCCGTCGGCGCCGTCGCGCGTCAGCGCGAGCGTGCAGCCGCGGACGAGGTCGCGCACGTCGACGAAGTCGCGGGTCTGCTCGCCGTCCTCGAACACGAGCGGCGCGTTGTCGTTGAGCAGGCGCGACGAGAAGATCGCGGCGACCCCGGTGTAGGGGTTCGAGAGCGCCTGGCGCTCGCCGTAGACGTTGAAGAAGCGGAGCGCCACCGCCGGGATCCCGTAGGCGGCGCCGACCGCGAGGAACAGCTCCTCGTGGTCGCGCTTGTTGATCGCGTAGACCGAGGTGGGGCGGAGCGGCTTCGTCTCCGCCGTCGGCTCCGGCTCGAGCGGGCCGCCGTCCGCGGCGACGACCTCCCACTGCCGCGCCGCCAGCTGGCTCTCGGGCCGGATCCCGGGCGCGATCCCCGACTCGCCGGTGCGCGGGTTCCGGTACTGGCCCTCGCCGTAGATCGACATCGACGACGCGACGAGCAGCTTCGCGATCGCGTCGCGCCGCTTCAGCACCTCCTCGAGCACGACGGCGGCGCCGATCGCGTTGATCGAGGTGTAGCGCTCGATCTCGTACATCGACTGGCCGACCCCGACCGCGGCGGCGAAGTGGACGACGGTGTCGATCCCCTCGAGCGCGCGGGCGACGGCGTCGTGGTCGCGGACGTCGCCGACCTGCAGCTCGACGGCCGGGTCGAGATAGCCGGGCCGCTCGCCCTCGGGGTGCACCTGCCGGTCGAGGTTGTCGAGCGCGCGCACCTCGTGTCCGTCGGCGAGCAGCCGGTCGGCGAGGTGCGAGCCGATGAAGCCGGCTCCACCGGTGACGAGGACGCGCATCGCCGGGTGAGGCTAGCAATGCGCGCCGCCGCGTCGGCGAGCGCGCTACGCGACGAGGACGGGGGCGGACTCGCCGAGGCTCGTGCCGGCGCGGTCGAGCGCGGCGACGGCGGCGTAGGTGCCCGGCGCCGGGGCCGGGATCTGCGTCTCGAAGCCCTGCCGCGCGGTGGTGCCGGCCGGCTGGAGCGCGTCGGCCGCGCTGCCGGTGGAGAGCTGCCAGGCTCGCGACCTCGGTGGCGCCGTTCCAGCTCGCGTAGAGCGCGTGGCGCGCCGCCGAGTAGGCGAGGGCGGGCGGCTCGGCCGGGGTCGCCGTCCAGGGCAGGCGGAAGGCGCGGTAGTTCTCGCCGCCGTGGGGGAGCCTGGCGTCGTAGCGGATCGAGCCGTCGGCGGCGAACTCGGTGAAGTACGGCTCGCTCCCCCAGCCGACGAAGAGGTGGCCGTCGTCGAGGAGCTGGACGTTGCCCATGAACCGGGTGACCAGCCGGTTGGGCCGGTGCACGTAGGAGCGGACGAGCGTGGCGCGGCGCCGCGCGTGGTCGAGGCGGATCAGCATCCCCTTCGACTGCGGCTGCACCTGGGGCGCCGCCCCGTCGTCGAAGACGCTCAGCAGGGTGCCGTCCCCGTGCAGGCGCGCGTCGTGCTGCCAGGCGAAGACCGTGCCGCGCCCCATGCGGAAGTCGCTCTTCTTGCCTCCGAGCCGCCAGAGGATCTCGCCGCTCTTGCGGCTGACCAGGTACACCGCCCACGTGTTCCGGGCCGAGACGACGAGGTCGCCGTCGGGGGTGACGTCGATCGAGTTGACGTGGAAGTAGTCGTACGGGTTGCCCGGCTTCTTCGTGTAGCCCTCGTCGAGCGGGACGTGCTCGAGGCTCCGCCACTCCCAGAGCAGCCGTCCGCTGGGGATCGCCACCTCCTGGACGATGCCGCCGACGACGCGTCCGTTCGCCGGGCCGCCGACGGCGGAGAGGTCCATCGGCACCGTCTCGTAGCTCGTGACGTAGGCGGTGCCGCGGCTCGTCAGCACCAGCTCGTGCAGGTCGGACGCGCGGTGTCCGCCGGCCGGGAAGCGGGCGATCTCGCCGTAGGAGGCGTCGAAGACGACGTGCTCGCCGACGCCGAGGCCGTGCTGGGTCTTCCCCTCCCACCAGGTGAGCACGGGCTTGCCGCGGTAGCTGCCCGCGCGGAAGTTCATCGCCGTGTTGGGCGTGGTGGGGTGGAACCAGACGATCTCGCCGTGGTTGTCGAGGATCGCGACGCCTCGCTGGCCCGGCCCCGAGGACGGCGCGATGAAGACGAGGCCGGGGGCCGTCTCCTGGGCCGGGTGGAGCACGGTGACGACCGGCGGCACGAGGTCGGGGCGCGAGACGAACCGCTGCACGCGGGGCGCGGCGGCGGCTCTGGTGTCGGCCCCGGCCGCGACGGCGGGCGGGCCGAACAGCAGCCCGGATCCTGCGACAGCGGCGAGGCGCAGGAAGCCCAGCCGGCTGACTCCGCGCTGCGGCGGCGAGGCGGCGGCGTCCTGCTCCTGGTTCCTCCTCGTGGAGGAACGCCCGCTCATCAGGGCCGAGACGCTACGGGCGGCACGTGAGAAAGCGGTGAGCGGTTGCGGAAGCGCACCGACTCGGGGTAGGGGAAGAAGTCGAGCAGCTCGCCCTCCTCGATCCGCCGCTGCGCCGCCTGCCAGAACTCGGGCTCGACGAGGTCGGCGTGGTGGCGCAGGAAGAGCTCGCGCAGGCGCGGGTCGCCGAGCAGGAAGGTCGCGAACTCCTCGGGGAAGACGTCGCCGCGGTCGACGCCGTACCAGGGCTCGGCCGCGAGCTCGGTCGCGTCGTCGGGCGCCTCGGGCAGCCGCCGGAAGGTGACGTCGTGCAGGTACTCGATCTCGTCGTAGTCGTAGAAGACGACGCGGCCGTAGCTGGTGACGCCGAAGTTCCGCCAGAGCAGGTCGCCGGGGAAGATGTTCGCCGCGGCGAGGTCGCGGATCGCGTTGCCGTACTCCACGACGGCGGCCTCGAGCTCGGCGGGCGAGGCGCGGTCGAGGTAGAGGTTGAGCGGCACCATCCAGCGCTCGACGTAGCAGTGGTGGATCACGAGCGGGTCGTCGGCGGAGACCATCGACGGCGCCAGCTCCTGCAGCTGCTCGAGCAGCTCGGCCGAGAAGCGCTCGCGCGGCAGCGCCAGCTCGACGAACTCGAGCGTGTCGGCGAGCCGCCCGACCCGGTCGACGTGCTTGACCATCGCGAACTTCGAGCGGACGGTCTCGCGGTCGGTGTCCTTCGCGGGCCCGAACTCGTCGCGGATCACCTTGAAGACGTACGGGAACGAGGGGAGCGCGAAGACGAGCATCACCTGGCCGCGGATCCCGGGCGCCTCGACGAACTGGTCGCGCGAGTGGTGCAGGTGGTGGCGCAGCTCGCGCACGAACTCGGTCTTGCCCTGCTTGCCGAGGCCGAGCATCGTGTACAGCTCGGAGGGGGCGCGGTGCGGCGTCATCGAGCGCAGGAAGCGGACGTAGCCCGACGGCACCTCCATCTCGACCATGAAGTAGGCGCGCGAGAGCGAGAAGAGGACGTTGATCTGCTGCGGGTCGAGCAGGATCGCGTCGACCTCGAGCCGGCCGCCGGCGTCGTGGAGGACGGGGACGACGAAGGGCAGCTCCTGGTGGCCGTTGACGAGCTTGCCGAAGACGTAGGCGGCCTTGTTGCGGTAGAAGGCCGAGCCGAGCACCTGGATCTGGTAGTTCGGCTCGAGGTGCGTCCAGTGCCCGCCCGGCCGTTCGGCCAGGGCGCGGAGCACGTGCTCGACGTCGCGGTCGAGGTCGGCGAAGGGCCGCCGCCAGCCGAAGTCGCGGAAGAGCCGGGCGAAGCACTCGCGCTCGCCGTCGATGCGCGGGTAGTAGCCGCGGACGATCGGCGGGTCGGGCTCGATGTACTCGGTCGAGATCGCGGGCCGGACGAAGATCAGGTCGTTGTCGTAGTACGTCCGCTGCAGGATCCGGGTGATCACCGAGTTGAAGAAGGTCTCGGCGAGCTCCGGCTGGCCGTGCTCGACGAGCAGGCCGATGTAGTGGAGCTTCGCCTCGCGCCAGGTCCCGTCGCTGAGGGCGCCGAGGTCGAACTCGCCGCGGAGCCGCTCGACGCACTCCAGCACGCGCTCGTCGTAGAACTTGATCCGCTCGCGCATCGCGTACTGCAGCGCCGCCCACTTGCCCTCCTCGAAGCGCTGCCTCGCGAGCCCGCTGGCGGCGCGGAAGAGCCGGTAGTGCTTGTCGAAGCCCTCGACCAGGACGGCCGCGACCCGTCGTGCCGCTGCCTCGTCGACGCCTGCGATAGCCTGGTTCCGCTCCCTCTCCACGACCGAACGGTAGGGCAAATGAGCGCGACCACGCACATCGAGGTTCCGACAGACGGCGCCCGGATCGTCCCCGGCGAGCCGACCCCCGACAACCCGATCATCCCGTTCGTCGAGGGCGACGGGATCGGCGTCGACATCACGCCGGCGATGCGCGCCGTCGTGGACGCCGCCGTCGAGCGCTCCTCGGGCGGCTCGCGGCGGATCCACTGGATGGAGATCTACGCCGGCGAGAAGGCGACCCGCGTCTACGGCGCCGACGTCTGGCTGCCCGACGAGACGCTCGAGGCGTCGCGCGAGTTCTCGGTCTCGATCAAGGGCCCGCTGACGACGCCGATCGGCGGCGGCATCCGCTCGCTCAACGTCGCGCTCCGCCAGCAGCTCGACCTCTACGTCTGCCTGCGCCCGGTGCGCCACTTCCCGGGGGTGCCGAGCCCGCTCAAGGACCCGTCGAAGACCGACATGGTGATCTTCCGCGAGAACTCCGAGGACATCTACGCGGGGATCGAGTGGGAGGCCGAGTCGGAGGGCGCCCGCAAGGTGATCGACTTCCTGCAGCAGGAGATGGGCGTCCGCAAGATCCGCTTCCCGCAGACCTCGGCGATCGGGATCAAGCCGGTCTCGCGCGAGGGCACCGAGCGGCTGGTGCGCAAGGCGATCGAGTACGCGCTGGCGAACGGGCGCGACTCGGTGACGCTCGTGCACAAGGGCAACATCATGAAGTTCACCGAGGGCGCCTTCCGCGACTGGGGCTACGCGCTCGCGGCGCGGGAGTTCGGCGCGACGCCGATCGACGGCGGCCCCTGGCTGACGATCGAGCACGAGGGGCGCTCGATCACGATCAAGGACGTGATCGCCGACGCGTTCCTGCAGCAGATCCTGACGCGGCCGGGCGAGTACGACGTGATCGCGACCCTGAACCTGAACGGCGACTACATCTCCGACGCGCTCGCCGCCCAGGTGGGCGGCATCGGGATCGCGCCGGGCGGCAACCTCTCCGACGAGGTGGCGCAGTTCGAGGCGACCCACGGCACGGCGCCGAAGTACGCCGGCCAGAACAAGGTCAACCCGGGCTCGCTGATCCTCTCGGCCGAGATGATGCTGCGCCACCTGGGCTGGCTCGAGGCGGCCGACCTGATCGTCGACTCGCTCGGCGCCGCGATCAGCGACAAGCAGGTCACCTACGACTTCGCCCGCCTGATGGACGGCGCGACCGAGATCTCCACCTCGGCGTTCGCGCAGGCCATGATCGACCGCATGTAGCGGCGCGAGCCGCCGCGGTGGCGGCAGGAGAGCGCACATCCGTGCCCGAAAAGGGGCGCGAATGAAGGCCTGTCCGAGGGAAAGCGCTAAACAAGGCGAGCGCGAGGGCCGAAGAGCATGAGCACGATGGCGATCTCGGTTCCTCGCGAACGCTCAGGCTCGAGCTCCTCGTACGACGTCGCCGATCTGTCGCGGCTGCGCTTCGAGGCGCTCACCGCCGCGGGGTTCAGCTGGCGCGAGGCGGTGCCCCTCGCTCTCGCCGGCGACTTCGATGCTCCTCTGGCGGCAGATCTCGTTCGGCGAGGCTGTCCTCGGCAGACGGCGATCCGGATCGCCTCCTAGCCGGCGCCGGGACCGCGCGCATGCCGCGGCTCTCGATCAGCGCCTCGACGTTCGTATAGGCGACGAGGAGAAAGGCCGTGAAGCCGGCGGTGAAGCCGGCAACGCGCGCCAGCGAGTGCGGCGAGAAGATCGTGCTCAGGACGACCTGCGGCCGCACGAGCAGATCCCACGAGTTCAGGACCTCGAAGCGGCCGAGGTAGATGGCGAGCGAGCACGCCGCGAGCAGCACCACCGTGAGAAGCCACGCGGTTCGTCCTCCGAGCCGCCGTCGCGCGTGCTCCATCACGACGTGGATCGAGACGAAGCCGAGCAGCAGCCCGGTCCAGGCGTAGGTCGAGAAGAGCAGCACGTCGAACCAGAGCGGCACCGGTGGATCGGGAGTGAGATGGACGAAGTCGGTGACCATGTACGGCGCGTTCGGCAGGAAGAGGATCCAGAGCACGATGCCGGCGGCCGACACGACTCGCAGTCCGCGCGGCAGCAGCCGGTCGAGCACCAGAGCCAGTGCCAGCGGGATCACGGCGAGCGCGAGGTTCCAGGCCAGGAAGTCGTAGGTGCTACGGTCGCTGTAGGCGATCCGTCCTGGAAGCAGGCGCGAGGCTGAGGCCGCACGCCGCCGCGAGCCCCCGGCCGAGGCGAGGCGATCCGGACATCAAGGCTCGTCTCGCGGGAGTGCCCCAGACCCCATCACGCCAAGGTATCGGCGGACGGCCGTTCAAGAGGCGGCGACGCGGGATCTCGGGGCTGTTTCGAGAGCGTTATGGAACCGCAACGGGGCGTTGACGCGCGACAGTCTAGCCCTAGACCTTTGGCGGGAAAGGTTTGCGCTTCTTCGAAACCCCGCTACGATCGATCGGACTGCGGCGTACGGCCGGGGGTCGGCGCCTTTTTGGGGAAGAGGGGAGTTGCGGAGATGGCTGAGAGCCCTCAGGCGTTGGCTACGCCGACTGTTGATCGCGATCTGGCGGTGTCCGTGGTCGTGCCTACTCTCAACGAGGCAGCAAACCTGCCACACGTCCTGTCCCGCATACCACCACAGTACGAGGTAATCGTCGTCGACGGTCACTCAACGGACGGGACGGTCGAGGTCGCACGAGCACATCGAGCGGACGTCCGGATAGTTGCTCAATCAGGGAAAGGCAAGGGAAACGCGCTTTGCTGCGGATTTGCGGCTGCGAGGGGTGACATCATCGTCATGCTCGACGCGGATGGATCGGCGAGACCAGAAGAGATCAGCAGCGTTTGTCGACGCTTTGCTTCCCGGAGCTGATTTTGCGAAGGGCTCACGATTCGCCCCTGGCGGCGGGAGCGCCGATATCACGATGCTGCGAAGGCGCGGTAACGCTTTTCTCGGTGCCATCGTCAACCGGCTTTTCGGCACGGCCTATACAGATCTGTGCTACGGGTACAACGCCTTTTGGCGACGCTGCCTATCGCGAATTGATATCGAGTGCGATGGATTCGAGGTAGAGACACTGATGAATATTCAGATCGCAAAGGCGGGGCTGCGCGTGACCGAGGTGGCGAGCTTCGAAGATGCCCGGCTGAACGGTGAGAGCAACCTGAGAACGTTTCGCGACGGTTGGCGCGTGCTAAGAACGATTTTCTCGCAGCGCCGGCGTCCCAAGAGAAGACCCCCTGGATCCGTGTCAGCGGATGCCGAGCTCGCGTAGATGTAGTTCGTGACAGCGTTGCTTCCGTCGGCAGAGCCGCTGATTGATCGTTGGCGCTTGAGAGGGGCTGGACGCTGACGGCGGCGTCGAGAAGCTGGGGAAGGGTCGCCGCGGCGCGCCGGCTCTCATGCTCGACTCGGTAGCCAGCGCCGGCGCGCCTGCCAGACGATCCGCTTCGACGTCGACACCGCAACGTGCCGCCGGCCCGACCGGCGCTGCAGCAGCAGGGCGAGTTCTGAAGTACTCGTCGTGTCGGTCACTGAGCAGCGCGGCAAGGCATAGCGATCGGAGTCCGAGTCGCAGACGAGGTTCCCAACCTCGCACGCCGCGGCGTAGCTCTTTCGAGCGGCATCGCGAACACGCCGGCTGTGGAATCCGAAGGGGTAGGCGAACGTGCGAATCTTGCAGTCAAGTTGGGTCTCGAGCAGCTCCTTCGGACGGCATACCTCGAGGGCAAGTGCGCGGTTGTCGAGCCGGTCGAGTTCCGGATGCGAGTGGCTGTGGGCTCCGCATTCGATCCCGGCGCGTACCGCCTCCCGCAGGTCGTCCCACGACATGATTGGTCGCTGAGTCTCACCCTCCCGCCGTAGCCAGGCAGCCGTCCGGCAGACGTATGCAGTGGGCACGAAGAGCGTTGCCGGCAACCCGTATTCGCGTAAGGCTGGGAGCGCGTTCTCGGCGAAGTCCGCGTAGGCATCGTCGAAGGTCAGCGCCACGGTAGGCTCGAATGAGTCGCTCGCGAGCCTCTCCAGAGCGGTCGAGACCGTAACGACGTCGTAGCCGGAAGTGGCGAGTAGCTCGAGATGAGCTCGAAACAGGGCAGGTGACACTGAGTAACGGCGCAGCCCGTCGCTCACCTGATCGGACACGCTGTGGTAGACAAGGATAGGAAGCGTCCGACTCATGGCGTGCTCGCGCCCCTTCGACGTTGGTGGCGATGCTCGTTGATTCGACCGATCGTGTAGGCGAGCGGTCCGCTGAGCATCCCGCGGCGATAGGCACGTAGCAGCTGCCGTGGGAACGTGGCTCCAATCATGGCAGTTCGACTTGAAGCTCTACCGCCCTTAAGATCGCTCAATCCCCGCGGGAGCAGTCTGAGCAGAGGGAGGATCGTTCGGGCATCTCTCAACAGCAGCGAGGTGTAGTACGCCGTCAAGCTCGTGCCGAGGTCACGGAACTGCTTCTCGAGTTCCGAATAGCTCTCACGATCGCTGTGCCAGACAAACGCAGTGGGACGGAAGACGAGCACGTTTCCCTCCAGGAGGGCCAGGGTGAAGGCTGCCGTCTCCTCCGCGCCGCACGCCCTGGTGCCGGAACCGAGCGCCTCGTCGAAGCCACGTATGTCGCGGAGGACTTCCCGCCGAAACGACATGTTCGCGCCGGCGCCGAAGGGAGGGAGGGGGTAGAGTGGGCTCTGCGTGCCGGGAACTGTCGGGTCGAATACCTGCTGCGAGAACTGCCGGCCTTTGGCGTGTCCCCCGTACTGCAGGAACCACTCCTGTGCTTCCGTATCGAGAGCTCCCGGTGCGATTGCTCCGTTGATCACACCGGCGCTCGGAACGGAGAGGTATCCGCACGCGAGCTCCGAGAGCCAATGACCATCCGGAACGGCGTCGTCATCCGTGAATGCAACCACCTCGCCTTCGGCGGCCATAGCCCCGTATTTCTCGCACGTGAGATGCCGCGACGCGGTTCGACGACGTAGCGGACAGGAACGTCGAAGGACAAGTCACCGATGACCGGTCTGACGGATGGATCACCTGGTGTGTTATCAACGACGACGATCTCGAATGTTTTGTAATCCTGCTTCTGGAGTGCCTCGAGGCATGCGCGTAGCCGCGCGGGTCGCTTACGCGTGCAGACGACGACGGTAAACGGAAGGCCGTTCCGAATCGCCGCTTCACGGGTGAGCAGTGCGGTACTGTCGCCATCGGTCGGCGGGACTCCAGTCTCCAGCTGCTCGGAGCGAGATCCTAGCGAGGAGTCTAGGCGCGGGGCGAGCTGCGTTTCGATCGCGTCCGCCAGACGGTCGCGCGCATCGCCGGAGCTGAACTCGAACCGGACGTAGCCGAGTGGGACCGTGTGACGGCGGACGAGCACGAGTGCCGCACTGTAGGCCCCACCCTCAGCCGACTCCCGGAGGTCCCGGAATTGGTTGTGCGAGATCGATCTCACCCACCATCGTCCGTGCGAACAGTGAAGTCGAGTTGCTCAGCGTTTGGTCCGGATCGTGGCGACGGGTGCGAGGGCACAGTCTTTTCGGCCCGGCACCCTCCGCAAGCGACGTCCGTCCACCGTACCAGCGTGACGTCGGCCTGCGCGGAGGCCTTCTTCCATGCGGGGGAGAGACGTCGCGATCGCAGCACGTTGCTGCCTGGTTCGGCGCTGAGTTCACGATATTCCGGCAGGACTTCGCGTGACTGTTGCGCTCCCATTGCTCCCCGGGCCTAGGCATGTGTGAGCGCCACCCTGTTCCCGGGTCGCGCCAGCGCGCACGCTTGGAAGGCCGGTCATGTCGGTACGTAGGCGTCGGTGCATCCTGGAGCAGTGCGCTGGAGCCGTCACAGTTGTCGCTTGCGCCGTCGCACTCACGGTCGGGACACCGACTCGAAGGAGGCGAAGGCTGCGTCTGCCGATTTCGATCGTCGGAGTAATGTCATGGGGTGGTTAGTCGTGGTCGGCGCTCTCGGAATCGGGAAGCAACGTAGCGTCTGCTCACGACAATCAGGTTGCGCTCACGGAGTTCTGGTCGTTACCGGTTTGGGACGGTTCTGCCGGAACCATTCGGCAGGCTGTGGGGGTGCAGGACGTCAGACGGGCTAGCCGTGTGAGGAGCCCCGCTGGGCGAGCTGAGAGAGCCCGAAGAACACTAGCGCCGGCAGCCCGGGTCTCCCCCTGGTCAAGGCCTGGTAACCGATCCTCAACGACCCTCGACGTCCTTCGGCTACGCGTGCATACGGCGCCGTGGTGCACAGCAGCAGGGCCCCCCATTCCCTCGCCGAGAACCGCGAACGCATCGACGTCGCCCAGGCCAGGCTGCCACGCCAATTCGCGGATCGCGAAGCCGAACCACGTGTCTCGGTCACCACCGTGAGCGGTTGCCCCGCCATCAGCAGCCCGACACCGTCACTCGCAGCGAGGCGCAGGAGCCAATCCCAGTCCGCATGAATCGCGAGGTCGTTCCAAGGTATGGACGCAGCGAGCCTGCGCTCCACGACGAGCGTCGATGGGGTGAATTACGGCGTCGCCCCAGCGGATGCGCCGCCGTTTGAAGAGATAGTCAGCAACGGACTGTCGCGGCTCGATGAGGCGACGTGGCACGATCATTTGGGGGCGGCCGTCGAGGTCGACGACCGCCACTCTGCTCGCCAGGACAACATGATCCAGGCCGGGGGGCGGCTCCGCTGCCATTTCCAGTTGAACGGCGAGCTTGTTGGGGAGCCAGGTGTCATCGTCGTCCAAGAGCGCGACATACCTGCCCCGAGCGGCCTGGACCCCGGCCGATCAGGGTCCGGCGCGCAACCGCCTTGACGGGTGCCCCGTCGCCACGACGCGGACGCCGGCGGCGCCTCGAAGGCAGCTCGATCGTCAGCTCGGCGCGTGGGCCGTCGTAGATGAATTCAGCTTCGACGCTCTTGATGCTCTGGGCGAGCACGGAACGGACTGCGTCGGACAGAGACGGTCTGCCAGTTGTGGGAATGACGGCAGAGACGAGTACCTGTTCGGCTCCTCCAACAAGACCCCTCGCCTCGATCACCGCGCTCATGTGCGAAACAACGTGAAGCCTGTAACTCTCGCGATAGGTCGAGCGACCACTGCCGCCTCGAGACACATCACTGCGACGAACATCGCCGACAAGCCGGTGAGGCCTCCGACGATCGCACCGGCTCCCGCGCCCGCGACTTCCAACGCGCCCAGTCCGGTGAGCATGATCGCGGCCTGCCGGAGGTGTCCCTCAACGCGCATCACCGTGATGTAGTGGAAGCGAGCGACGTTCGGTAGATAGCCCAGCATGAGAAGCTGGAGTGAAACCGTGGCGCCCGGGCGAAGGCGTGCCCGAAGAGCGAGAGCGCCGGGTGCGCGACGATCGCGCACACGATGCTGAGGGGAAGCCCGATTGCGACAGCGACGTTGATAGACACCCGCGTCTTGCGTGCGAGCGCCCCGGGGTTCATCGATCCGACGGCGAAGAGGCTCGTCGAGAGATGCATCGGGATGATGTAGAGCAGAGTCGCCACGATCCACGCGGGATAGAACGCGCCGTTGGCTGCGGCCGACACTGTCCCGGTGACGATGAGGGGGAAGCGCGGTCCGAGGTCCGACGGTGGCAAGGTTGATCCAGTGGTGCATGAGGGCCGTGCCTGCCGATCGCCGAAGAACTCGACCCGGGGGGCGTGGAATATCCGCTTTCCGCGCCGTGCGAGGATGACCGCAATCGCCACTAGCGACGCGACGGTCCCGATGATCCACGAGCCGACGATGTCAAGCCCGCTCGCATCTGGGACTGTCGCAGCGAGGATGCCCAGTGCTGCGAGCTT
>CAVVDI010000011.1:0-35549 GCA_963746895.1 uncultured Actinomycetes bacterium
GACGGCTACCGGATCGAGCTGATCGAGCGCTCGGGAGCGTAGCCCCGCCGTTTCTCGTGGAACGCGGCGCGGCCCCCGGGAGCGCTAGGCCTCGTCCGGCGCCTCGGCCGCGACCACCGCGGCGGGCGCCGCCGGTGTCCTTCGGCGCGCCAGGAGGATCGCGCCCGCGACGAGCGCCGCGAAGCCGGCCGGCTGGAGCACGCCCTTGACGCCGTGCGGGAGCTGCTCGTCGAAGAGCACGAAGCCGGCCGCGATCGGGACTGCGTTCGTCGCCAGCACGGCGAGCCCGGCGCCGGTGAGCGCATCTCCGTGCTGGAACGCCGACTGCAGCAGCCCGGTGCCGACCACGTAGGCCGCGAGCAGAGGCAGCGCCGCGACGATCCAGAGGTGGCCGGAGACGACGAGCTTCGAGCAGATGTCGCCGGCCGCGAAGAGCAGCCCGGAGGCGAGACCCAGCGCGGGCGCGCGGGCCATGCTCAGCCGCGAGCTCGCGAGCAGGGCGGCGCCGGCGAACGTCGCCGCGAGCCAGACCACGACGGTTGCAGGCGCCGGCGACAGGTCCCTCTGCGTCGTGTCGACGAGGGAGAGGGAGAGGAGCAGGAGCCCCGTGAAGCCGGCGAGCACGGCCAGCTGCTCGCCGCGGGGGAGGCGGCCCGGGTGACCGCGCGCGGTGGCGAAGGCGAGGACGGCGATCCCCGAGGCGCCGACGCCCTGAACGAGCGAGATCGGCGCCAGCCGCAGCGCCGCCAGGTAGAAGAGCCAGCCGGCCGTCTCCACGCCGAGGCCGAGCAGCCAGTCGCCGCTCCGCGCCAGGAGCAGGACGAGCTCCAGCGGCCGCCGCAGCGAGAAGTGCGGCATCCCGGCGACGGCGTCGTGCTGGCGCGAGTACGCCCAGCTGACGGCGACTGCCGACACGAACGAGAGGCACAGGCCGGCAGCTGTCGCCACGGGTACACGCAGGATCCCGCATCGCACCCGCCCTGGGTCGGGAGAACCCGCAGGTATGGTCGCGCCGATGGTGCCGCTCTCGATCCTCGACCTGGCCCCGGTCGTCGAGGGGTCGACGGTGAGCGAGGCGCTGGCGAACTCCGGCGACCTGGCCCGGCACGCCGAGCGCTGGGGATACCGGCGCTTCTGGCTCGCCGAGCACCACAACGCATCCGGGATCGCGAGCGCCGCGACCTCTGTCGTGATCGCGCACGTCGCCGCCGCCACGAAGACGATCCGGGTCGGCGCGGGCGGGATCATGCTCCCGAACCACGCGCCGCTCGTGATCGCCGAGCAGTTCGGGACGCTCGAGGCGCTCCATCCCGGCCGGATCGACCTCGGGCTCGGCCGTGCGCCGGGCACCGACCGGCTGACCCTGCTCGCGCTGCGCCGCACGGCGTCGAGCGCCGACACGTTCCCGCAGGACGTGCTCGAGCTGCAGGCGCTGCTCCGCGACCCGGACCCCGGGCAGATGGTGCACGCGTTTCCGGGGGAGGGCTCGCGCGTGCCGCTCTGGATCCTCGGCTCGAGCCTCTACGGCGCGCAGCTCGCGGCGGCGCTCGGACTGCCCTACGCCTTCGCGTCGCACTTCGCGCCCGCCGCGCTGCTGCCCGCGCTCGCGACCTACCGCGAGGGGTTCCGGCCGTCGGCCCAGCTCGACCGCCCCTACGCGATGGTCGCCGCCAACGTCGTCGCGGCCGACGACGACGCTGCTGCACGGCGGCTGTTCACCTCGCTGCAGCAGGCGTTCGTGAACGTCTTCCGCGGTCGCCGCGGCCCGCTGCCGCCGCCGGTCGACGACATCGAGGCGTACTGGTCGGCGGAAGAGAAGGCGAACGTGGAGAACATGCTGCAGCGCTCCTTCGTCGGCTCGCCCGCCACCGTCGCCGACGGCATCCGCGCCTTCCTCGACGAGACGCAGGCGGACGAGCTGATCTTCGCGTGCGGCGTCCACGACCACGCTGCGCGGCTGCGCTCCTACGAGCTCCTCGCCGCGGAGGCCGCCGTGTAGCCGCGTGGGGAGAGCCGGGCGCCGGCGGCGATGTCGCTCGCCCGCCGGCCCGGATCGCTTCCGCCTGCGCTCCAGGCCGGCCCGTCGCACGCTCGCCGCAGACCAGCCACAATGCGGCAATGGAACCCGGGGGGGTTGCCGACACCGAGCGCCTGCGGCGTCTCCAGGCACTGACCGACGCCGCGCTCGCGCACCTCCAGCTCGACGACCTGCTCGAGGCGCTGCTGCTGCGGACGCGCGAGATCCTCGAGGTCGACACGGTCGCCATCCTCCTGCTCGACGAGACGACGAACGAGCTCGTGGTCCGCGCGGCGGTCGGGATCGAGGAGGAGGTCGAGGCGGACGTACGGATCCCGCTCGGGCGGGGCTTCGCAGGGCGCGTCGCCGCCGAGCGGCGCCCCG
Organism: uncultured Actinomycetes bacterium; assembly: GCA_963746895.1. Taxonomy (GTDB): domain Bacteria; phylum Actinomycetota; class Thermoleophilia; order Gaiellales; family Gaiellaceae; genus Palsa-739. The sequence continues at coordinate 2,402 of CAVVDI010000011.1, forward strand.
TGATCGTCGACGACGTCGATCGGGCCGACGTCCTCAACCCGCTGCTGCACGAGAAGGGGATCAGGTCGATGGTCGGGGTGCCGCTGGTGGTCGGGTCGCACGTCCTCGGTGTGCTGCACGTGGGCTCGCTCGTCCAGCGCAGCTTCCGTCCCGACGAGGTGGAGCTGCTGCAGCTCGCGGGCGACCGCGCCGCCATCGCGATCGAGCACGCGCGGCTCTTCGAGGCCGAGCGCAACGCGCGCCTGCGCATCGAGAACGTGCAGGCGCTGACCGACGCGACCCTCGTCCATCTCGACCTCGCCGAGCTGCTCGATGTCCTGCTGCCGCGGATCCGCACCATCCTCGCCACCGACACGTGCGCGGTGCTGCTGCTCGACGAGGAGCGCGCGGAGTTGCTGGCGCGCGCCGCGGTCGGGATCGAGGAGGAGGTCGAGCAGGGAGTCCGCGTCCCGGTCGGGCGCGGCTTCGCCGGCCGGATCGTCGCCGAGGAGCGGCCCGTCGTCCTCGACGACCTCGAGCACGCCGACGTCGTCAACCCGCTCCTGCGGGAGAAAGGGCTCAGGTCGATGCTCGGCGTGCCGCTGCTCGTCGCCGGCCGCCCGATCGGCGTCCTCCACGTCGGCTCGCTGACGCAGCGCCGGTTCACGCCCGCCGACACCGAGCTGCTGCAGTTCGTCGCCGAGCGGGTGGCCCTCGCGATCGCACGTGCGCGCCTGCACGAGGAGACCCTGCGGCTCGACGAGCTGAAGCTGAACTTCGTCGCCCTCGCCTCGCACGAGCTGCGCACGCCGGCGACGTCGGTCTACGGCGTGCTCGCGACGCTCGTCGGGCGGGGCGACGAACTCTCGCCCGAACGGCGCGCCGAGCTGCTGCAGGTCGGCTACGAGCAGGCCGACCGCCTGCGGCGGCTGCTCGAGGAGCTCCTCGACCTCTCGCGACTCGACGGGGGCGCGATCTCGGTCGACCCGGTGCCGCTCGGCCTGCGCACCACGCTGCAGGAGATCGCCGCCGGCGCCGTCGCCGACCCGTCCGAGGTCCGTCTCGACATCCCGCCCGACCTGGTCGCGGTCGCCGACAGAACGATCATCGAGCGCGTCGTCACCAACCTGCTCGTGAACGCCGCCCGCTACGGCACCGCGCCGATCGTCCTGGCGGCCGAGCAGCGCGACCGGCAGCTGCGCATCTCGGTCGAGGACTCCGGCACCGGGGTCCCGGCGGAGCTGCTGCCGCGGCTCTTCGAGCGCTTCGCCCGCGGCGACGGCGCGTCGGGCAGCGGTCTCGGTCTCGCGATCGCTCGCGCGTACGCACGCGCACACGGGGGCGACCTCGTCTACGAGCGCGGCGGCCGCGGCGCCCGCTTCGAGCTCGTCGTCCCGCTGCAGCCGCTCAGCAGACCGGGGTGACGCGTCCGGTCTCGACGTCGTAGACGAAGCCGCCGACCTCGACCCGGTCGAGGTACGGCGAGGAGCGCACGCGCTGGACGTCCTCCCGCAGCACTGGCTCCTGCTCCTGCGCCGTCGCCAGGAAGAGGCTGCGCGTGTCCGGGCCGCCCGCCTCGCGCACGGCGGCGTGGATCTCGTCCTCGCGGCCGGCCATGCGGCAGTCGGTGTGCGCGATCACCATCACGCGCGCGACTCCGAGCAGGTGCGAGGCGAGCACGAGCGCATCGAGGACGTCGCGGGTGACGCGCGCGCCGGGGGTGCGGAGGATCTTCGCGTCTCCCGGAACGAGGCCGAGCATCGAGAGGGGCTCGATCCGCGAGTCGATGCACGTGACCACGGCGAGCCGTCTCGCCGCGGTGCCGCTCAGCCCGGCGAGCGCATAGCCGGCCGCGTAGGTCTCGTTCGCCGTCAGAACGTCGGCGAAAGCTCCCTCCCTTGCCACCGCGCCATCGTACGGAAGCGGGCTCGGCGCCGTCCCCGCTACCAGGCGCGCCAGGACTCGCGCGCGAGGAAGAGCCCGTGCCCGGCCGCGGTGCGGCAGGTGAGGCCCGTGCGGGCCGACGAGCAGGTGAAGCCGCCGCGGCGCCAGGTGGCGCCGTAGGCGAGCGTGCGGTAGACCGGTCGCTGCGTGCCAGGGCTTTGGAGGATGCCGCCCGAGCACGTGACGCGCGCCGCCGTCGAGCGCCCGAGCTCGAAGCCGTGCCAGTCGACGCTTGCGACGCGCAGGCAGCGGCTCTGGAGCCGCGCCGCGTAGCTCGAGGCGGCGACGGTGCAGTGGAGCACGGGCGCAGGACCGGGGAGGGGGAGGCACTCGATGTTCCCGCTCGGCGTCCGGATCCCTCGGAGCGGCGCCCCGGCGGCGGCGGTCGCCGGGAGGACGAGGCAGACGAGCACGGCGACGGCGAGGCGGGTGATGGGTCGACGCTACTCCGCGCAGCGGTGGAAGGGAACGACGCGCCGGACTGCGATCAGCCGCCGGCGAGCGCCTTCTGCAGCGCGGCGAGCGTCTTCGGGCCGACGATGCCGTCGGCGGTCAGGCCCTGCGCGGTCTGGAAGTCGGTGACCGCCTTCTTCGTCGTCGGGCCGTAGGACCCGTCGGCCTTGCCGGGCGCGTAGCCGAGCGCGGTGAGCGCCCGCTGGAGCTTCTTCACCTCGGCGCCGCTGGCGCCGGGCTTCAGCGTCGTCGCCGGCGCCTGCGCCGTCGCCGGAGTCGTCACCGGGGTGGTCGGCGTCGTCGGGGTGACCGCCGGCGGGTTCGTGCTCGGAACGGTCACCGGCGGCGTCGTCTGCTTCGAGCCGCTGCTGAAGACGCCCGCGGCCGCGAGGATGGCGAGCAGGAGGACGATCGCGGAGCCGACGACGATCGCGGCCTGCGTCTGGGTGACGGTGCGCCCGCCGATGACGAGCGGCTCGCGCTGCGTCCGGGGCCCGCTGCGCTCGGTCGAGCTCTGGGCGACCCAGGGGTCGTCCGCCGGCTCGCCCTCCGCCGGACGCCGCTGCCCCCGCCTGCGTCGCTGCTGGGGCGGTTCGGGTTCGTCGAACCAGTCTTCGTACTCGCCGCCGTTGCCTTGGTCGGCCATGGGGGGACCGTATCGCGTCCGGCGGGCGGACGGTAGGTGGGCCGTTCAGCCGATCTCGACCGCGAGCGTGTCACGCCGCGCGCGTACTGCCGCCCGCAGCCTCGAAGATCGGCAGCGCTACGGATCGATCACGTGCTCCGGATCGGGGCCGTCGCCCCGGCTGTAGTCGCCGAACGGGCCGTCGCGCTCGGAGACGGCGGCGCGGACTCCCTCCCGCTCGGCGAGCTCGACGAAGCGGCGCGCGTCGGGTGTGTTGCGCATCAGCCCGTCGAGGATCGGGCCAAGGGTCTGCGTCGAGGCGAGCCCCATGTTCTCGTACGCCTGGTTGACGACGAGCTTCATCGCCGCGAGCTGCGAGGACGGGATCGCGGCCAGCTGCTCCGCGGCCGCGCGCACCTCGTCCTCGAGCCGCCCGAAGGGCACGGCCCGGTTGATCAGGCCCACCTCCGCCGCCTCGACCCCCGTGAGCGGCCTGCCCGTCAGCGCGTACTCCTTCGCCCGCGTCAGGCCGAGCCGGTAGAGCCACATCCCGGTCAGATAGGCGCCCCAGAGGCGCGAGTAGGGCGTGCCGATCCGCGCGTCCTCGCTCGCGATCACGAGGTCGGCGCAGAGCGCGAGGTCGCTGCCGCCGCCCACGCACCAGCCGTGCACCTGGGCGATCACGGGCTTCGGCGCCCGCCAGAGGCTCATGAACTTCGGCACCGGACCGTGCGTCGGCGAGGTCGCGAAGGCGAAGTCCTTGCCGGGATCCCACTCGCCCCCGGTCGTGATCCGCTCGTCCCAGTGGTGGAAGCCGGCGCCGAAGTCGAAGCCGGCGCAGAAGGAGCGGCCGGCGCCGCGCAGCACGATCACCTTGACCGCCTCGTCGGCGACGGCCGCGTCGACCGCCGCCTCGAGCTCGTCGGGCATCGGCGGCACGATCGTGTTCAGCGAGTCGGGCCGGTTGAGCGTGATCGTCGCGACCGGGCCGTGCGTTCGGTAGAGCAGCGTCTCCTCTGGCATGTCGCCTCCTCGTCGGGGCCGGCACGCCTCTTCTACACCGTCTGCGGGAGCCCGGTCGGACGGCGACGGTCGCGGTCGCGGCTGACGAACGTCTCACGCCCGGGGTAAACCCGGACGACAGCGCCGGTCCGTGCCGGGAAGGGGGCTAGCGTACGGTCGTGGCGCTCGTCGTCCAGAAGTACGGGGGCAGCTCGGTCGACGGGCCGGCGCGGATCCGCCGCGTCGCAGAGCGCGTGGTTGCGGCGGCCGCCGCGAGCGAGGTCTGCGTCGTCGTCTCGGCCATGGGCAAGACGACCGACGAGCTGATCGGGCTGGCGGGGCAGGTCTCGCCGCTGCCGCACCCGCGCGAGCTGGACATGCTCCTCACCGCCGGCGAGCGGATCTCGATCGCGCTGCTGGCGATGGCGATCCACGACCTCGGCCGCGAGGCGGTCTCGCTCACCGGCTCGCAGGCGGGCATCGTCACCGACACGCGCCACGGCAAGGCGAAGATCCTCGAGCTGCGCACGGAGCGGCTGCGGGAGGCGCTCGACGCGGGCCGGATCGCGATCGTCGCGGGCTTCCAGGGCGTCTCGACCGACCTCGACGTGACGACCCTGGGGCGCGGCGGCTCCGACACGACGGCGGTCGCGCTCGCCGCCGCGCTCGAGGCGAGCGCCTGCGAGATCTTCACCGACGTCGAGGGCGTCTTCACGGCCGACCCGCGGATCGTCCCCGACGCGCGCAAGCTGGCGTCCGTCTCGTACGAGGAGATGCTCGAGCTCGCGGCGTCCGGCGCCAAGGTCCTGGCGCTGCGTTCGGTCGAGTACGCTCGCAACCACGGCGTGCGCATCCATGTCCGCTCCTCGTTCGCGGACGGCGAGGGCACGTGGGTCGTGAAGGAGGAGGAGATGCTGGAGCAGGCGATCGTCTCGGGAATCGCGAGCGACACCGGCGACGCGAAGGTGACGATGCTCGCCGTGCCAGACCGGCCGGGGGTCGCGGGCCGCGTGTTCCGGCCGCTCGCCGACGCCGGGATCCACGTCGACATGATCGTCCAGAACGTCTCCGCGGCCGGGCACACCGACATCTCGTTCACGCTCCCGAAGGCCGACCTGGCGCAGGCCGAGCCGGTGCTCGACGGGCTCGCGAAGCAGGTCGAGGCGAGCGGCTTCGCCGTCGACCCGGAGATCGGCAAGGTCACGGTCGTCGGCGCCGGCATGCGCAGCCACCCCGGCGTGGCCGCGGCGATGTTCGAGTCGCTCGCCGACGCGGGGATCAACATCGAGATCATCTCGACCTCGCCGATCCGCATCTCCTGCGTCGTCCGCGCGGACGAGCTGGAGCGGGCGGTGCAGGTCCTCCACGAGCGCTTCCGGCTCGCGGACGACGTCGTCCTCCAGGGCGACGCCGCGGCAGGCCCATAGCCCCGGCGGCCGCGGTGCTCGGCCGGCTCGCGCTGCTCTACGGCGCGAGCTGCGGCCGGAAGCCGTCGATGCGCACCGGCAGCAGCCGGTAGCCGCGGACGCCGTCGGCGCCGAGGCGCACCTGCAGGATCCCGCTGCGCGCGGCCTCTCCCGACGAGGGGAAGACGAAGTTGCCGAGCGTCCAGGCGACCAGCGTCCGCTTCCCCGGGCGGTCGACCGGGCCGAGCACGTGCGGGTGCGCGCCGAGCACGACCTGCGCGCCGGCGTCGAGGCAGGCGGCGGCGAGTCGGCGCTGGCCCGCGTCCGGCTGCGGCTGCAGCTCGGTTCCCCAGTGGAAGAAGCAGACGACGACGTCGGCCCTCCGCCGCGCGGCCCGCACGTCGGCGGCGATCGTGACCGGGTCGGCGCGGGCGGTTCCGGGCGTCCAGGCGGTGGCGGGGAAGCCGAGCGGGTTGACGTCCGAATAGCCGAGCAGCGCGACCTTCAGCCCGCCCGCCTCGACGAGGGCGGGCCGACGCGCGGCGTCGACGTTCGCGCCGGCGCCGATCGTCCGGATCCCGGCGGCGCGCACGTAGCGGATCGTGTCCAGCAGCGCCTCGGAGCCGTAGTCGACCGAGTGGTTGTTCGCGAGCGTGAGCACGTCGAAGCCGGCGAGCGCGCCCATCGCGGGCAGCGCCTGCGGCGGGCCGCGGAAGGAATACTGCTTGCCGGCCGACGCGACGCCGCGCATGCTGACCGAGGTCTCGAGGTTGCCGACGGTGACGTCGGCCGCACGCAGCGTCTTCGCGACGCCCGTCCACGGGTAGGCGCCGCCGTGTACGGCCACGGCCGGGCCGACCTGCTCGCCGAACGTGACGTCGCCGACGGCGTCGAGCACGAGCGGGCGGACGAGCAGCGAGCCGGCGGCGGTCGCCCCTCCTCCCGAGAGGACGCGCAGCCGGTAGCGGCCGGCGGCCGGGGCCCGGAAGCGGAGCAGGAAGCGGCCTCGCGGCCCGCTCGTCGCGACGGCGAGCGTGCGGCCGGTCCGGGTCTGCAGGCGGACACGCTTCGAGGCGGGGGCGAAGCCGCCGACGTGGACGCGGGCGCCGGGCGCGACCCAGGTGGGCAGTGCCGTCTCGAGCCGCGGCAGGGCGTGCCTCGCCGTGGTCCGCGGCGGCCCGGGGGCGGCGCTCCGCGTGTCGCGCAGCGCGAGCGCCGCCGCGCCGAGCGCACCCGCCAGGAGCATGAGCACGAGGGCCGTGACGGCGAGGCGCATGCCGCCGGGGTTCGCCCTCGCCGGGGCTCATCCTTGCCGGACGAGCCTCCCGTCCGCGAGCTCGAGCACCTCGTCGAAGCGCTCGAGGCGCAGCGGGGAGTGGGTGATCAGCAGGATCCCGACGTCGTCCGAGACGGCCAGCAGGTCGTCGAGCACCGCCGCCGCGGTCGCCTCGTCGAGGTGTGCCGTCGGCTCGTCGAGGATCAGGATCCGCGCGCCCGAGAGCAGCGCCCTGGCGAGCGCGATCCGCTGCCGCTGGCCGCCCGAGACGAGCCCGCCGCCGTCGCCGACGTCCGTGCCGAGCCCGTCGGGGAGCGAGTCGAGCCATCCGCCCGCGCCGGCGCGACGCAGAGCGTCCGCGATCTCGTCGTCGCCCGCGTCCGGCCGCGCGAGGCGGACGTTCTCGCGGATCGTGGTTGCGAACAGGTGCGCGTCCTGCCCGCAGAGCACGACGACGCGGCGCACGTCGTCCTGCGCGTACTCGCGGAGGTCGTGGCCGTCGAGCGTGGCGCGGCCGCCGTCGAGGTCGCGGAAGCGGACGAGCACCTCGGCGAGCGTCGTCTTGCCGGCGCCGCTCGGCCCGGTGAGCGCGACGCGGCGCCCCGGCCGGAGCTCGAGGTCGACGCCGTCGAGCAGCCAGGGGCCGCCGGGGTGGCGGAGACGGGCGCCCTCGAGCCGGACGATCCCGTGCCCGGCGAGCGGGCGGGGCTGGGCCGGCTCGCGCACCGGCGGCTCGGTGTCGGCGAGCGCGAACAGCCGCTTCGCCGCAGCCTCGGTCCCGGCCAGGTGCTGGGCGGCGAGCGGGAGGCTGCGCACCCCCTCGAAGCTCGCCAGCGTCAGCAGCGCCAGCATCCCCAGCCAGACGCCGTTCAGCCGTCCGGCGTCGACGGCCGGGATCGCCGCGACGAGGACGGCGACGACGGCGAGCCCCGTCAGCGCGATCGCGAGGCCGTCGCCCACGCCGCCGGCGAGGGCCTCGCGGACGACGGAGCTCCGCAACCGGCGGTCGGACTCCTCGAGCCGGGCGAGCCGCTCCTCGGCGGCGCCGTAGGCGACGAGCTCCGGCAGCCCGGCGAGCAGCTCGACGGTGCCGTCCGCGAGCTCGGCGCGCTCGTGCGGGCGGCGGCGCCCGGCGCTGCGGGCGATCCGGGCGGCGAGCAGCGGCACCGCGACGGCGCCGGCCACGAGCGCGAGCGCGAGGGCGAGCCCGGCCTGCGGGACGAGCAGCGCGGCCGTCAGTGCCGCGCCGGCACCGACCGCGAGCGCGGCGAGCGGCGGGCCGAGCACGCGGACGAGAAGGTGCTGGAGCGCGTCGACGTCGGCGACGAAGCCGCTCAGCAGCTCGCCCGGCCGCGTTCCCGGCAGCCCGCCCGGGACAAGGGGCTCGAGCCGCTCGTAGAACGAGACCCGGGCGCGGGCGAGGAAGCGGAAGGCGGCGTCGTGCGAGACGAGCCGCTCGAGGTAGCGGAGGCTCGCGCGCGCGAGCGCGAAGAAGCGGACGCCGACGATCACCATCGTCAGCGAGAGGATCTCGGGACGCAGTGCGGCGCGCGAGATCAGGTACCCGGACGAGGCCATCAGCGCCGTGCCGGCTCCGAGCGCGAGCGCGGCGAGCGCGAGGGCGAGGGCGAAGCGCCGTCGCAGCGGCCGCGCGAGCCGCAGGACGCGGAGCAGCGCGCTCACAGCGCCACCGCCTCGGCGGCCAGCGGCGCGAGCCGCCCGCCGCGAAGCTCGAGCGCGCGATCGACGACCCCGAGCACCGCGGGATCGTGAGTGGCGACGAGCACCGAGGTCGTCCGCGGCAGCGCGGCCAGGGCGTCGAGGACGCTCGCGCGCAGAGGTCGCGTCGAGGTGCGCTGTCGGCTCGTCGAGGAGCAGCAGCGGCGCGCCGCGGAGGAGGCTGCGCGCGAGTGCGAGACGGCGTGTCTCGCCGGCCGAGAGCGCGACGCCGCCCGGCCCCGACGCGCAGGTGGCCGCCGAGCGCGAGGCCGGCCGCCGCGAGCGCCGCCTCGACCTCGGCGTCGCTCGCCTCGGAGCGTCCGAGCCGCACCGCGTCCGCGAGCGTGCCCGCCTCGAGCAGCGGCCGCTGCGGCACCCACGCGATCCGCCGCCGCCAGCCGTCGGGCTCCGCCGCGAGGACGTCCTCGCCGCCGACGAGGATCCGGCCGCCGTCCGGATCGAGGAAGCGGAGCAGGAGCGAGAACAGGGTCGACTTGCCCGCGCCGCTCGGGCCGAAGACCGCGACGCGCTCGCCGGGCGCGAGCTCGAGCGAGACGCCGTCGAGCACGCGGCCGCGTCCCGGGTAGCCTGCGACGACGCCCTCCAGCCGCAGCGGCGCGACCGCCGGGTCGGGAGCCTCGCCGTCTCCGTGCGCCGCCACCGACGGCTCGAGGTCGGCGAGCTCGAACAGCCGCCGGGCCGCCGCGATCCCGTCCGCGCTCGCGTGGAACTGGGCGGCGCCGTTCCGCCAGGGCAGGAACAGCTCGGGCGCGAGCACGAGGACGGCGAGCGCCGGGTCGAGCGAGATGCCGCCGTTCGCCAGCCGGATCCCGATCTCCACCGCGACGAGCGCCGTCCCGAGCGAGGCCGCCAGCTCGAGCACGAACGCCGAGAGGAACGCCACCCGCAGGGTCGCGAGCGTCTCGCGCCGGAAGTCGTCGGTGCGCTCCGCGATCGCCGCCGCCTGGGCAGGCCCGCGCCGGTAGGCGCGCAGCGTCGGCAGCCCGCGCACCACGTCGAGGAAGTGCGCGGAGAGGAGCGCGAGCGTTCGCCGCCGCCTCTCCGTCGCGTGCTCGGTGCTGCGCCCGATCAGGATCCCGAAGATCGGGATCGTCGGCAGCGCGACCGCGAGCACGAGCGCCGACGTGAGGTCGCGCCAGCCGATCCAGACGAGCAGCGCGGGAGGCACGACCGCGCCGAGCACGAGCTGAGGCAGGAACTTCGCGAAGTAGGGCTCGAGCGCCTCGGCGCCGTCGACCGCGGCAGCCGCGACCTCGCCGGCGCGGAGCTCGCCGAGACCGCCCGGACGCGCCGCGACGAGGTGCGCGAGCACCCGCCGGCGCAGCGCGGCCACCGTTCCCGCCGCCGCGAGCGAGCCGCCCGTCTCGAAGGCCCACCCGAGCACGCCGCGCACGACCGAGACCGCGGCGAGCGCGACGAGCGGCAGCGCCAGCTCGCCGAGGCCGCGGCGGGCGAGGAACGCCTCCGCGACGACGTGCCCGAGCAGCGCCGCCTGGGCGACGATCGCGACCGCGCTCGCCAGCGCGAGGCCGACGCAGGCGATCAGGAAACGGCGGGCCGGCGGCGCCTCGCGGAGGAGCCGCGGATCGAGCGGGCGCATCGGGCGCCGCTCCTAGGCTCCGGCCTGCGGCTTCCCGCGGCCGAGGGGCGAGCGCTCGAGCATCTCCAGCGGCGAGTGCGGCGCGTCCGCGTCGCCGAGCCGCGCGCGGAAGACCCAGTACGTCCAGGCCTGGTAGACGAGCACGACCGGGGTGAGGACGAGCGCCACGACCGACATCACGACCAGCGTGTAGTGCGAGGAGCTCGTGCCGAAGATCGTCGGGCTGAAGGCGTTGTCGGTGCTCGAGACGAGCACGCGCGGATAGAGGTTGAGGAAGAGCGTCAGCGTGATCAGCGCGATCGAGACCGCGGTCGAGGCGAACGCCCACGCGTCCTTGCCGGCGCGGGTGAAGCCCCAAGCCGCGAGCGGCAGGAGCATCGCGAAGATCGGGATCACGCCCGGGACGAGACCCTTGTCGTGCGCCGAGGCGGCGTTCGCGTACGTCCACACGAGGAAGCCGAGGACGAGCGCGGCGGCGGGCAAGGCGAGCGTCGTCGCTGCTCTCCGCGCCCGCGCCTGCAGCTCGCCGGAGGTGCGGATGGCCAGGAAGAGCGCGCCGTGGAAGGTGAAGAGCGCGAGCGAGGTCAGGCCGCCGAAGAGGGCGTACGGTCCGAGCAGATCCAGCAGGTTGCCCGTGAACTCGCCGCGGGCGTCGATCGGCACGCCGTGGACGACGTCCGCGAGGGCGACCCCCCAGAGCAGCGCCGGCAGCGCGCTCGAGACGGCGAGGATCACGTCCCAGCGCGTGCGCCACACCTCGCCGGTCTGCTTGTTGCGGTACTCGATCGCGACGCCTCGGACGATCAGCCCGACGAGGACGAGGAAGAGCGCGAGGTAGAAGCCGGAGAAGAGCGACGCGTACCACCCCGGGAACGCCGCGAACGTGGCGCCGCCGGCGACGAGCAGCCAGACCTCGTTCCCGTCCCACACCGGGCCGATCGTGCGCAGCAGCGTGCCGCGCTCCTTCACGTCGCGCCCGACGAACGGGATCAGCGTGCCGACGCCGAAGTCGAAGCCCTCGAGCACGAAGTAGCCGATCCAGAGCACGACGATCAGGAAGAACCAGAGCGTCTGCAGGTTCCAGTAGCCGTGGGTCGAGGCGGAGGAGCGTCATCTCAGTAGGTCATCGCCGGAATCCGGGTGGGCTGGTTCGGGTCGCCGCCGTAGTCGCCCGTGTACGTCCCCTCGGGGTCGGGCCCGGCCTTCGCGGCGCGGATCATCAGCCCCGCCTCGACCGCTGCGAGCACGCCGTACAGGGCGGTGAATCCGGCGAGGGTGAGCCCGACCGACCAGGCGCCGACGCTCGGCGACACCGCATCCTTCGTCAGCAGCAGCCCCTGCACGATCCACGGCTGGCGGCCCATCTCGGTGAAGATCCACCCGGCCAGGTTGGCGAGGAACGGCAGCGCGATCATCCAGACCATGAAGCGGAGGTAGCGCGGGCTCCCCTCGAGCCGGCCCGGCTTCCGGGCCAGCCAGAGCCCGACCGCCGCGAGCAGCATCGCGAGGAAGCCGAGCCCGGTCATGATCCGGAACGTCCAGTACGTGACGCCGACGATCGGCTTGTAGTTCCCCGGCCCGTACAGCGCCGTGTACCGGCTCTCGACGTCGTTGATCCCGAGGACGGTGCCGTTCCACGAGTTGGAGGCGAGGATCGAGAGCCCGTGCGGGATCCTGATCGAGACGAGGCTCTTGTCCGGGAACTTCTGCCACGGGCCGATGTCGAAGAGCGAGAAGGAGGCGCCGGACTCCGTCGTGTAGAGCGCCTCCGCCGCCGCCATCTTCATCGGCTGCTCCTTCGTCATCAGCTGGCCCTGTGCGTGCCCGATCAGCGCCGTCGCCAGGCCCGCGACGAGCGTCGCCCAGAGCGCGATCAGCACCACCGGCCGGAACAGCGCCGCCTCGGCGCCGCGCCGGACGTGCCAGGCCGCGACGCCGAGGACGAGCATCGCGGCGGTGAGGACGGCGGCCGCGATCGTGTGGCCGAAGGCGCGGATCAGCGTGTTGTTGGTCAGGAGCTGCGCGATCGAGGTCAGCTCGGCGCGATGGGTCGCCGGGTTGAGCCTGTAGCCGACCGGGTGCTGCATCCACGAGTTCGCGGCGAGGATGAAGTAGGCCGACGCGGTCGTCCCGATCGCGACCAGCCAGATCGTGGCCAGGTGCACCTTCGGCTTCAGGCGGTCCCAGCCGAAGATCCAGAGCCCGAGGAAGGTCGACTCGAGGAAGAACGCGGCGAGGCCCTCGATGGCGAGCGGCGCGCCGAAGATGTCGCCGACGTAGCGGGAGTACGCCGACCAGTTCATCCCGAACTGGAACTCCTGGACGATCCCGGTGACGACGCCGAGCGCGAAGTTGATCAGGAAGAGCTTCCCGAAGAAGCGCGTCATCCGCAGCCACTTCTCGTCGCCGGTGCGGTACCAGGCGGTCTGCATCCCGACCAGGAACCACGCCGTGCCGATCGTGACCGGGACGAAGAGGAAGTGGTACAGCGTGGTGACGGCGAACTGCCAGCGAGCGAGGTCGAGAGCCACGGGCCTAGGCTGCCCCGGCCGACCGCGGGGAACATCGGCACCCCTCCGCGTCGGCGTGCGGCGTTCTACTGATCGCCCGGGACGCGATCCGCGTCCGGCTAGGCTCGCGCCGGTGACGGCGCTCCTGATCGCGCTCGCGCTCGGCTTCGCGTGGAGCATGGGCGCGCACTACACGGGCGCGACGATGGGGATGCCGCACGCGCTCGGGGCGATCGACGCCCGGCGGGCGCTGCTGCTGATGGCGCCGCTCACCCTCCTCGGGGCGACCTTCGCCAGCCACGCCGTCGAGAGGCGGGTCGGCTCCGGCCTGACCGAGGCGCGGCTCTCGGTCGGCGCGCAGGTGGTCGTGATCGGGGTCGCCTTCGCCCTGACGACGCTCTTCAACCGGCTGCGCGTGCCGACCTCGACGATCCAGATCCTCGTCTTCGCCGTCGTCGGCGTCGCCCTCGCCGTCGGCGCGGGCGTCCGCTGGAGCGAGATCGGACGGCTCGCGGTCGTCTGGGCCTGCGCGCCGCTCGCCGCCTTCGCCCTCGGGATCGCCCTGACGCGCGGGCTCGACCTCGTTCCGCTCGGCGCCGGCACGGGCGCGGCCCTCGTCGCGATGGGCGCCGCGGCCTCCGTCGCGATGGGCGCGAACGACGTCTCGAACGCGAGCGGCGCGCTCGTCGGCACCGGCACGTTCGGGCCTCTCGCCGCCGGCGCGGTCGGCGGCGCCGGCCTCGCGCTCGGCGTCCTCACCTGGGGCAGGCCGCTCCTCCGGCGTGTCGCCTTCGAGATCGTCGCCGTCGACCGGCCGATGGCGACCGCGGCCCAGCTCGTCCAGGCCGCAGTCGTGCTGAGTGCCGTCGCCTTCGGCTTCTTCACCTCGATGAACCAGGCGCTCGTCGGCGCGATGGCCGGCGCCGGCGTCGCGCGCGGCCGCCACACCGTCCACCTGCCGACCCTGCTCGCGATCCTCCGCGGCTGGATTCTCGGCCCGGCCGCGGCGCTCGGGCTCGGCTACCTGCTCGGCCTGCTCGCGCACTAGAGCGGCGTTCCTGGACTGCCCCGGTCATGCCGTTGCTGTTGCAGGATCCCGTCGCCCTGTTCGTGTACCTCGCCGTCGCCGCGGCCCTTGCGATCGCCAGGGTGCCGGGGCTCCGCGCCCTCGCCGACACCTGGTGGACGTTCGGACTGGGGATCGCGATCGTCCTCGCCGGGGCCGCGCTTCGCGATTGGTCGATCCTGAGCCTGGGCCGCTACTTCCGGCGCGACGTGACGATCGAGGCGGGTCAGAGGATCGTGCGTCGCGGCCCCTATCGGGTGCTGCGCCACCCGTCGTACACCGGCCTCATCCTCATCGTCGCCGGTCTCGGGCTCGCGTTCGGGAGCTGGGTCGGCGCCGCCGTGGCGTTGCTGATCGTCTTCGCCGGGATGCTGCCGCGCATCCGGGTCGAGGAGCGCGCGCTCGCGCGAGCGTTCGGCACGGACGACGCGGACTACGCGAGCTCGACGGCGCGCCTGCTCCCCCGCGTCTGGTAGCTGCGGCGCCGCCGGACGCCGGCCCCGATCGGCGCCGCGAGACGGGGCACGTCGCGCGGCCCGACGCGCTACGCGAGGTCGCGCCGTGCGAAGGCGGCGATTGCGAGCGCGAGGAGTGCCGCGGATCCGACGGCGAGCGGTGCGGCGTGCGCGAAGGTGCGTCCGTGGCAGAGGGGTCGACGGCCTCGTGTCACACATTCGCCAGGGAGGCGGGACGTTCGCGTCACGCCTCCGGCGCTAGCGTCCTCGACATGGCGAGCAGGGCGGCGACACCGTGGGGACCGGCGGAACTCGTCGAGGAGCTGACGCTTCCCCAGCAGGCGGGGGCGAAGCGGTTCGCGTCGCGCGTGCAGCTGCTCGAGACGGCGAAGGGCGAGCGGCTCGTGCGCTTCGCCTACTCGACCGACGGCACGAGCCGGCGCGGGCCGGTGACGCTCCGGGCACGGGACATCGCACGGCTGAGAGCCGCTCTCGTCAAGCACCCGGCCCTCTCCGAGGCGCTCGGGATCTGAGCGGGGCCGCGCGGGGGCGTCTCAGGCGAGCGCCACCGCGCGGGCCTGCGCGGACTCCACGAGCGACGCGAGGAGCAGCGCGCCGTCGTCGGAGCCGAGCAGCGGGTCGACCGCGTGCTCGGGGTGCGGCATCAGGCCCATCACGTTCCCGGCCTCGTTGCAGACGCCCGCGACGTCGTGCGTCGAGCCGTTGCACGGCTCGGCGTAGCGCAGCACGATCTGCCGTCGCGCGGCCAGCTCGTCGTAGACGTCGTCGGGAGCGAACCAGCGGCCGTCGCCGTGCTTGACCGGGATCACGAGCCGCCGGCCGGCACTGCAGCGCGACGTGAACGGCAGGTCGTCCCGCTCCACCGTCAGCGTGCACGTCGCGGCAGACGAATCGGAGCGACTCGTTGCGCAGCAGCACGCCCGGCAGCAGGCCCGCCTCGCAGAGGATCTGGAAGCCGTTGCAGATGCCGAGCACGAGCCCGCCTCGATCGGCGAACTCGCAGGCCGCCGCCGTCGCCGGCGAGAAGCGTGCGATCGCGCCGCAGCGCAGGTAGTCGCCGTAGGAGAACCCGCCCGGGAGGACGACCGCGTCGAGGTCGGGGAGCTCGCGCTCCTCGTGCCAGACCGGCACGGCCTCGGCGTCGAGCGCGGCGAGCGCCCAGAGCGCGTCCCGGTCGTCCTGCGAGCCGGGATACGTGACCACGCCGATCCGCGGCTGCGGGCTAGCCATGCACCTCGACCTCGTACGACTCCATCAGCGGGTTGGCGAGCAGCTGCTCGCACATCTTCTCCACCTGCGCCTTCGCCTCGGCCGCGTCGGCCGCCTCGACCTCGAGGTCGATCACCTTGCCGACCCGCGCGCCCGCGACCGAGAAGCCGAGGTGCTCGAGGGCCGTCTCGACGGCCTCGCCCTGCGGGTCGAGGATCCCGGACTTCGGCCGGACGAGCACCGTCGCCCTCACGCCGGCACAACCGTCGGGTCGTCGAGGTAGCGCGCGAACGGGATCGTCGTCAGCCGCTCGAAGGCCTCGACGTACTTCGCCCGCGTCGCCTCGACGACCTCGTCCGGCAGCTCGGGGCCGGGATCGGTCTTGTCCCAGTCGGTCGTCTCGCAGTAGTCGCGGACGTACTGCTTGTCGAAGCTGTCCTGCCCGCGACCGGGCTCGTACGCGTCGCCGGGCCAGAAGCGGGACGAGTCGGGCGTCAGCGCCTCGTCGCCGAGCACGAGGGCGCCGTCCCGGTCGAGGCCGAGCTCGAACTTCGTGTCGGCGATGATGATCCCGGCGCGCCACGCGTGCTCGGCCGCGGTCGTGTAGAGGCGGATCGCCACCTTCTCGACCTCGCGGAGCCGCTCCTCGCCGACGAGCTCGGCCGCCTGCTCGCGCGTGATGTTCTCGTCGTGCCCCTCCTGGGCCTTCGTCGCGGGCGTGAAGATCGGCTGCGGCAGCCGCTCCGACTCGCGCAGTCCCTCGGGGAGCGTGTGGCCGCAGACCTCGCCGCTCGCGCGGTAGTCCTTCCAGCCCGAGCCGGCGAGATAGCCGCGGACGACGCACTCGATCGGCAGCATCTCGAGCCTGCGGCACTCCATCGAGCGGCCGTCCTCGCGGATCGCGAGCATGTGGTTCGGGACGATCGGGGCGAGCAGCGCGAACCAGTAGCCGGAGAGGCCGGTGAGCACGCGCCCCTTGTCGGGGATCTCGGTCGGCAGCACGACGTCGAACGTCGAGATGCGGTCACTGGCGACGAGCAGCAGCGTCTCCTCGTCGAGCTCGTAGATCTCGCGCACCTTGCCGGACGCGACGTGCCGGGCCTCAGGCATGAACCGGTTCCTCCTCGGTGGATTGAACGAGCGCGTGCAAACGTGCGAAGACCGTGTCGACATGGCGCGTGTACGCGCCGAGGTCGAAGACGGCGTCCAGGTCGACGCGGCCCGCGACCTCCTCGTCGCCGCGGCAGAGCTCGCGGAAGTCGAGCTCCTCGTCCCAGGCGCGCATCGCGTTCCGCTGCACGAGCCGGTACGCGTCGTCCCGCGCGAGCCCCGCCTCGACGAGGGCGAGCAGGACGCGCTGGCTGAAGAAGAGCGAGTGGCTCGCCTCGAGATTCCGGCGCATCCGCTCCTCCCGCACCACGAGGCCTTCGACGAGCCAGGCGAAGCGGTCGAGCATGTAGTCGAGGGCGAGGAACGCGTCGGGGATCACGACCCGCTCGGCCGAGGAGTGCGAGATGTCGCGCTCGTGCCAGAGGGCGACGTTCTCGAGCCCGACCAGCGCGTGCGAGCGGACGACCCGCGCGAGCCCGCAGATCCGCTCCGCCACGACCGGGTTCCGCTTGTGCGGCATCGCAGAGGAGCCCTTCTGGCCCTTGCCGAACGGCTCCTGCACCTCGGCGACCTCGGTCCGGGCGAGGTGGCGGATCTCGAGTGCGAACGCGTCGAGCGACGAGGCGAGGACGGCGAGTGCGGCGAGCAGCTCGGCGTGACGGTCGCGCTGGAGGATCTGCGTCGACGTCGGCGCCGGCTCGAGGCCGAGCCGCTCGCAGGCGATCCGCTCCAGCTCCGGGTCGGTGGCGGCGTAGGTGCCGACGGCGCCGGAGAGCTTGCCGACGCGCATCCCCTCGAGCGCGCGGGCGACCCGCTCGCGGCCGCGGGCGAGCTCGAAGGCCCAGCCGGCGAGCTTGAGGCCGAAGGTGGTCGGCTCGGCGTGGACACCGTGCGTGCGCCCCATCTGGAGCGTCGCGCGGTGCTCCTCCGCGCGGGCCGCGACGGCGGCGAAGGCGCGATCGAGCCCGGCGACGATCAGCGCGCCCGCCGCGCGGATCTGGAGCGAGAGCGCCGTGTCGACGACGTCCGAGGACGTCAGCCCGTAGTGGAACCAGCGACCCTCGTCGCCGAGCGTCTCCGCGACCGCGTCGACGAAGGCGGCGGTGTCGTGGTGGAGCGTCGCCTCGAGCTCGGCGACCCGCTCGGGGCTCGGCGCGGAGGCGTTCGCGGCGATCCGGTCGGCGGCGTCTCCCGGCACGACCCCCAGCTGCGACCACGCCGCGGTCGCAGCGAGCTCGACCTCGAGCCACGCCGCGAGCTTGCCCTCGTCCGACCAGATCCTGGCCATCGCCGGACGGGAATAGCGCGCGATCACGCAGGCAGTCTAGAGGGCGCCGCGGAAAGAGCTGCGCTCTTCCCGCGGGAGGGACGGAACTCCGCGCGCCCGAGGCGCGACTCGGGCGCGCTCCGTGCTGTTTCTGGATTCGATGCTCTCGGCGTGACGGTGGTGCCGTCGCGGGCGCGCAGGCCTCCGGCGTGCGCACCCGCTGGTTCGCGTCGTCGTAACGTCGCCTGCGGCTCTCGTTACGCCGACGCTGGGGTGGGGTTCGGCGTCGAAGCGGGCCTCGACCAGGGCCGGAGCGTAAGACTGGCCGGAGGCCGGCTTACGTGGAGGCCGAACCAGCGCTCCCGGTCCTGCCCGCAAGGGCACGATCGGGCGCGACTCCAGTCAGGCTTGAACGGCGCGACAAGCTCTCTGCACGGAGCGAGCCGGAAACCGCGCTTTCCGGCTCGCGCAGTACCGTTGTATCCGGATTCTTCGCGCTATGCGCGAAGAATCCGGATAGCGAGCGCGGCCGCGTTCTTGGCGCTGTCGACGCCGACGGCGGCGACCGGGACGCCGGGCGGCATCTGCGCGATCGCGAGCAGTGCGTCGAGGCCGTCGAGGACGCTGAGGCTGGAGCGGAGCGGGACGCCGATCACCGGCAGGTCGGTGTGCGCGGCGACCGCACCCGGCAGCGCGGCGGAGAGACCGGCGCCGCAGATCAGGACGCGCAGCCCGCGCTCGCGCGCCGTGCGGGCGTACTCGGCCACGGCGTCCGGCGTCCGGTGCGCGGAGCGCACCTCGAACTCGTAGCCGACGCCGCTCTCCTCGAGCAGCGCGGTCGCCGCCTGCATCCGCTCCCGGTCGGACTCGGAGCCCACGAGGATGCCGATCTTGACGTCAGGCATCGGCGGCGATGTCGGAGCGGAAGCGCACGCCGGCGAAATCTATGCGACGCGCGGCGTCGTACGCGCGGGAACGGGCGTCGGCGAGCGTCGTGCCGAGCGCGGTCACGCCGAGGATCCGCCCGCCGTTCGTGACGAGGCGGCCGTCGTGCAGCGCCGTGCCCGCGTGGAAGACGTGGGCGCCGGCCGCCTCCGCCTCCTCGATCCCCTCGATCGGCGAGCCCGTGTCGCCGTGCTCCGGGTAGGCGCCGGCCGCGAGCACGAGCGTGACGGCGGCGTCGGGCGAGCTGCCCAGCTCGACCTGCGAGAGGTCGCCGTGCGCAGCGGCCGCGAGCGCCTCGAGCAGGTCGCCCTCGATCCGGGGGAGGAGCGACTGCGTCTCGGGATCGCCGAAGCGGCAGTTGTACTCGAGCACGCGCGGGCCGTCGCTCGTGAGCATCACTCCCGCGAAGAGGCAGCCGCTGAACGGCGTCCCGCGCGCGGCCAGCTCGGCGAGCACCGGCTCGACGACCGTCCCGACGAGCCCCTGCGCCGCGTCGCCGGGGAGCCGCGGCACCGGCGAGTACGAGCCCATGCCGCCGGTGTTCGGGCCCTCGTCGCCGTCGAGCGCCCGCTTGTAGTCCTGCGCCGCCGGGAGCGGCACGGCCCTGGTTCCGTCGCAGAGCGCGAAGATCGAGACCTCCTCGCCCTCGAGCAGCTCCTCGACGTGGAACGGCTGGCCCAGCGACTGCGCCGCGCGCAGCCCGGCGTCGAGCTCCTCCCGGGTGCGGCAGACCCAGACGCCCTTGCCGGCGGCGAGCCCGTCCGCCTTGACGACGCACGGCGGCCGCGCGACCGCGAGCGTCCGCGCGGTCGGCACGCCGGCCGCCTCCATCACGTCCTTCGCGAACGCCTTCGACCCCTCGATCCGCGCCGCGGCGCCGCCGGGACCGAAGACCGCGATCCCGCGGTGGCGCAGCTCGTCCGCGAGGCCGGCGACGAGCGGCGTCTCGGGGCCGACGACGACGAGGTCGATCTCGAGCTCGCGCGCGAGCGGCACGAGCGAGGCGGCGTCCTCGGCGCGCACGGGATGACAGCTCGCGAGCGCCGCGATCCCGGGGTTGCCGGGAGCCGCGTGCAGCTCGCGCAGCGAGCCGCTGCGCGAGATCGCCCAGGCGAGTGCGTGCTCGCGCCCACCCGACCCAACGACGAGCACCTTCACCGGCCGATCCTACGCAACCGGGCGCGGGGGCATGCCGCCTGCGCGCAGGGCCCGGGCGCGGCGCGGTCGAGGCTCCGCCCCGTCCTGCACTAGGGTTCGCGCGGTGGAGGCGCCTCCGTACTCCGCCGTCGCGGTCGACGTCGTCCGCCTGCCG
Organism: uncultured Actinomycetes bacterium; assembly: GCA_963746895.1. GTDB lineage: Bacteria > Actinomycetota > Thermoleophilia > Gaiellales > Gaiellaceae > Palsa-739. The sequence continues at coordinate 22,322 of CAVVDI010000011.1, forward strand.
AGCGGTACGAGCGAGCGGGACCGCGTGGCGGCCGAGGAGCCGCTCGAGATCCGGATCGAGGGCCGTCCCGTCGCGGTGACGATGCGAACGCCCGGCCACGACGAGGAGCTCGCGCTCGGCTTCTGCCTCTCCGAGGGGCTGCGCCCGACCGGCGCGCGGCTTCCCGACGACCTGGCCGCGAACACCGTCGAGGTCGACGCGCCCGGGTTCGACCCCGGACGGCTGCAGCGGAGCTTCTACACGACCTCCTCGTGCGGCGTCTGCGGCAAGGGCGCGCTCGACGCGGTCGCGGTCGAGGCGCCGCGCGTGGAGTCGCGGCTGCGGCTGCCGCTCGCGCTCGTGGCCGCGCTGCCCGACCGGCTGCGCGAGGCGCAGGCGGCGTTCGCGGCGACCGGCGGGCTGCACGCGACCGGTCTCTTCACCGCCGAGGGCGAGCCGCTCTGCGTCCGCGAGGACGTCGGCCGCCACAACGCGCTCGACAAGGTCGTCGGCTGGGCCTTCGGGGCGGGCCGGCTGCCGCTCTCGGAGTCCGTGCTCTGCGTCAGCGGCCGCCTCTCCTTCGAGCTCGTCCAGAAGGCCGCGGTCGCCGGCTGCCCGCTGCTCGTCGCGGTCGGCGCGCCGTCGAGCCTCGCGGTCGAGCTCGCCGCCGACCGCGGCGTCACGCTCTGCGGCTTCGTCCGCGGCGGCTCGGCGAACGTCTACACCGAGCCGTGGCGGATCCTCCCGGACTGACCGGCGTCCTCCTCGTCGGCGGCGCCAGCAGCCGGTTCGGCTCGCCGAAGGCCCTCGCGCGGCTGGGCGGCGAGACGCTGGCGGAGCGCGCCTGGCGCGTGCTCGGCGAGCTGGGCGGCGAGCGCCTCGCGGTGGGCAAGCGAGCCGACGGGCTCGAGCTCCCGTTCCCGCTCGTCGACGACGGGACCGAGGTGCGGGCGGCGCTCGCCGGGCTCGTGGCCGGGCTTCGGGCTGCGGCGAGCGACGTCGTCGTCTTCCTGCCGGTCGACACGCCGCTCGTCGACGCGCCGTCGCTGCGCGCGCTCGCCGCCGCGTGCCGCGACGCCGCCGTGCCCCCGGGCGGCCCGCTGCCCGGCGCCTACCGGCGGAGCGCGCTGCCCGTTCTCGAGCGCCGTCTTGCGGCCGGGGAGCTGCGGCTCACCGACGCGGTGGCAAAGCTCGACGCGGTCGTCGTCGAGCTCGATCCGACGCTGCTTGCGAACGTGAACGAGCCGTCCGACCTGGAGCGGCTGGCGCCTCCGCCCTAGTCGAGCCGGACGACCGTCGCGCCGTCGGCCGAGTCGGAGGCGTGGCTCGTGACCAGCCGGTGCGCCGCCAGCTCGGCCCGCACGGCGGCGCGGACGGCGCCCGTGCCCCGGCCGTGGACGACGCGGACGAGCGGGAGGCCGGCGAGCGCGGCGTCGTCGACGAAGGAGCGCACCGCCTCCCGCGCCTCCTGCGGGCGGCGGCCGCGCACGTCGAGCTCGTCGGAGACGTCGCTGCGCGCGGCCGCGACGACGCGCACCGCGGGCTCCGTCTCCGCTGCCGCTCCGCGCGGATCCGGCCGCAGCCGCCGGAGGGGCACCCGCACGCGGAGGCCTCCGGGCCCGACCACCTGCGCGTCGTCGGCCTCGATGCGGGCGATCGTGCCGCGGACGCCGAGCTCGGGGGCCTCGACCGGGTCGCCCTCGGCGAGTGGGGCGACGGCCTCGAGCGGCTCGTGGAAGGCCTGGAGCGCCTCGTCGACGCGGGCAGCGCGCGCCGACGCCGCGCCGAGCCGCCGGTCGCGCTCGCGCGCTGCGGGCGAGGCCGGCCGGGCGGCCGCTCGGCTTCGCTCCTCCTCGCGGCGCCGCGCCTCCCGGATCTCGTCCCGCAGCCCGCGCAGCTCCGCGCGCGCCCCGTCGAGCTCGCGCTCCGCTGCGGCGAGCGCGTGCCGGCGCTCCTGCGCCGCCGAGGCGCGGACGGTCTCGATCTCCGCTCGCAGCTCGGCCTCGCGCGCCTGCGCGTGCGACCAGCGTCCGCTCGGATTCCAGCCTCCGGGCGCGCGCCTCCTCGAGCTCGTCGCGGGCTCCGCGCTCGGCCGACTCGGCCTCGGCGAGCAGCTGCTCGGTCCGAGCCCGCGCCGGCTCGACGAGCGCGCGCGCAGCGGCGACGAGCTGCGGGTCGAGCCCGAGCCGCTCGGCGATCTGGAGCGCCCGCGACGTGCCGGCCCGGCCGATCGCGATCCGGTACAGCGGCGCGTGCGTCTCCGGGTCGAAGCCGGTCGCCGCGTTCGCGGCGCCCTCGGTCGCGCTCGCCCACTCCTTCAACTCGGGGAAGTGCGTCGTCACCACCGTCAGCCGGGCCTGCGCGGCGAGGCGCTCGACGAGCGCCTGCGCGAGCGCCGCGCCCTCCTCGGGATCGGTGCCGGCGGCGAGCTCGTCGAGGAGGACGAGCGAGCGCCCGCCCGCAGCGGCGAGGATCGAGACGATCGTGCGCAGATGGCCGGAGAAGGTGGAGAGGCTCATCTCGATCGACTGCCGGTCGCCGATGTCGGCGAGCACGCGGTCGAACACCGGCAGCGCCGCCTCCGCCGCCGGCGGGCGCAGGCCGGCCTGGTGGAGGAGCGCCGCGAGCCCGAGCGTCTTGAGCGCGACCGTCTTGCCGCCCGTGTTCGGCCCGCTGACGACGAGGGCGCGCAGCCCGTCGAGGTCGAGGTCGATGGGAACCGCGGTCGCACCGTCGAGCAGCGGGTGGCGCGCCGCGAGCAGGCGCACCTCGCCGCCGACCGCCACTTCGGCGCCGCGCCAGCCGCGCGAGAGCGCCCCGCACGCGAGTGCGAGGTCGATTGCACCGAGCGCCTCGACGAGGGCCGCGAGCGCACCGGCCTGCTCCGCGACTACGGAGGAGAGCGAGCGGAGGATCCGCTCCGCCTCGTCACGCTCGGCGCCGGCCGTCTCGGCCAGGCGGTTGTTCCGCTCGACGATCGCGAAGGGCTCGACGAAGAGCGTCTCGCCCGAGCCGGAGGCGTCGTGGACGATGCCGGGCACGCGCGCCCGGGCCGAGGCCCTCACGGCGAGCACCGGCCGGCCGCCGCGCCGGGTGACGAACCGCTCCTGGAGGTGCTCCGCGAGCTCGGGCGAGCGGGCGAGCCGCGCCAGCTCCTCCGAGACACGGCCGCGGCCGGTGCGGAGCTCCGAGCGGAGCCGCCGGAGCAGGGGGGAGGCGTTGTCGCGCAGGTCGGAGCCGTCGTCCTCGACGCAACGGCCGATCGCGTCGCGCAGACCGGCGAGGCCCGGGTCGATCCCGGCGGCACGCCGCTCGAGCAGGGGGAGGTTCGCGGCCACCGCCTCGAGCGCCCGCCGGGCGGCGAGGCCCGCGTCGATCGTGCGCGCGACGGCGCCGAGGTCCGGGGGCTGCAGCACCCCGCCGCGCGCGGCGCGTTCGACGGCCGGCCGGACGTCGGCGGCCCCTGCGAGCTCCGGTTCGGCGGCCTCGTCGAGCAGCGCGATCGCCTCGGCGGTCGCGGCCTGGCGCCGCGCGACCTCGGCTGCGTCCGGCGAGGGCACGAGCGTCTCCGCCAGCGCAGCGCCCATCGGCGTCCGGGCCGCCGCCGCGAGGCGCTCCACGATCGCCGGGTACTCGAGGACCGCGAGTCCGTCGGAGTCCACGGGACAGAGTCTAGGCCGCTGTGCGCGGAGGCCTACGGGCGCGCGACGGCCTCGAGGCCGCGCGGGGAGAGGATCCGTTCGCGGTCGGCTCCGGTGCCAACCAGCGTCACCTCGACGCCCAGCTCCCGCTCGACGAAGTCGACGTAGCCCCGCGCCGCCGCCGGCAGCTCCCCCATCGACGAGCAGCCGTCGAGCGGCTCCTCCCAGCCGGGCAGCGTCTCGTACACGGGCCGGGCCGCGTGGAAGTCGCTCTGGTGCGCGGGGAAGTCGGGGGACTCGCTGCCGTCGCGCAGCCGGTAGCGCGTGCACACCGGCAGCTCCGCGAACTCCGAGAGCACGTCGAGCTTCGTCAGCGCGAGCTGGTGGATCCCGTTCACGCGAACGGCGTAGCGGAGCGCGACCAGGTCGAGCCAGCCGCAGCGGCGCTCGCGTCCCGTGACCGTCCCGTACTCGTGCCCGAGCTCCCGGACGAGGGTCTGCTGCGGCTCCGGGATCTCGGTCGGGAACGGCCCCTCGCCGACCCGCGTCACGTACGCCTTCGCGACGCCGATCACGCGGTCGATCCGGGTCGGGCCGATGCCGACGCCGACCGCCGCGTTCCCCGCGACCGGGTTCGACGAGGTGACGAACGGATACGTGCCGTGGTCGAGGTCGAGCAGCGTCGCCTGGGCGCCCTCGAAGAGGACGACCCTGTCCTCGCGGAGCGCGTTGTCCACGTACAGCGACGTGTCCGCGACGTACGGCCGCAGCCGCTGCGCGTAGCTCTCGTACTGCGAGGCGACCGTCTCGAGGTCGAAGCCCTCGGTCTCGTAGACGCGCTCGAGCCAGAGGTTCTTCTCGGCGAGCGCGACCTCGATCTTCTGGCGCAGGATCTTCGGGTCGAGGATGTCCTGCACGCGGATGCCGAGGCGCATCGCCTTGTCGGCGTAGCACGGGCCGATGCCCCGCCGCGTCGTCCCGATCGCGAGCCGGCCGAGGCGATGCTCGCTCGCCCCGTCGATCGCGACGTGCCACGGCATGATCAGGTGCGCGTTCCCGGAGAGGTAGACGGCGTCGGTCGAGTGGCCGCGCCGCTCGAACTCGTCGAGCTCGCCGATCAGCACCTCCAGGTCGACGACGCAGCCGTTGCCGATCACGCACGGCTTGCCGCGCACGATCCCGCTCGGCAGCGCACGGATCTTGTACGTCTCCTCCCCGACGACGATCGTGTGTCCGGCGTTCGGCCCGCCCTGGTAGCGGCAGACCACGTCCGAGTGCTGCGCGAGCAGGTCGACGATCTTCCCCTTGCCCTCGTCGCCCCACTGCGCACCGACGATGACGGTGGCGGGCACGAGCCGAAGTCTGCCGGACCGCCGGGACGGACGGCGGTCCCGTCGTGCGGATTCCCCGGCGGGAGGCAGCCCCGCCCCGTAGGCTCACGGCGTGAGCGAGCTGACGCACTTCGGCGGCCTGGTGGCGCTCATCTCCGCCGCCGCGCTCGCGGCGATCGTGTCCACGCGCCTCGCCGAGCGCGTGCGCGTGCCGCCGGGGGCGCTCTTCCTGCTCGCCGCCGCGGCGGTCTCCGACATCTTCCCCGACGTCTCGCACCTCTCGACCCGGAGCGTCGAGCGCGTCGCCTCGATCTCGCTGGCGGTGATCCTCTTCGACGGCGGGCTGCGGGTCGGCTGGAGGCGCTTCCGCGAGTCGGCGATCCCGATCGTGTCGCTCGGCCTGCTCGGGACGTTCATCACGGCCGGGCTGCTCGCGCTCGTCTCGCACTTCGTGCTCGGCTTCTCCTGGACGACGGCGGGCGTGCTCGGGGCGGCGCTCGCGCCGACCGACCCGGCGATCATGTTCTCGGTGCTCGGCAAGAGGGAGATCTCCGGTCGCAGCGGCACCATCCTCGAGGGCGAGTCGGGCGCGAACGACCCGGTCGGGATCGCGCTGACGCTGGCGCTCGTCTCGGCGGCGGCGGGCGGCGGCTCGGTGGGCGGCGCGGTCGTCGACTTCGTCTCCTCGCTCCTGATCGGGCTCGTGCTCGGCGCGGTCGCGGGCGCTCTGGGTGCACCCGCGCCTCGTGCGCCTGCCGCTCCGCGAGGCGTCGCTCGGACCCCTGCGCACCCTCGCCTTCGTCGGCGTCGTCTTCGGCGTCGCCTCGGCTGCCCACGGCTCCGGCTTCCTCGCCGCCTACATCGCGGGCGTGCTCGTCGGCGACGCGCCCTTCCCGGGCCGGCGCGCGGTCGCCCGCTTCCACACCTCGCTCGCGAGCCTCGCCGAGATCGTCGTCTTCGTCGCGCTCGGTCTGACCGTGAGCCTCCACTCGGTGTTCGCCGACCACGTCTGGGTCGACGGGCTCGTGCTCGCCGTGCTCGGCACCTTCGTGATCCGGCCGCTCGCGCTCGCCCCGCTGCTCGCGGTCCTCGAGCTGAACGCCGGCGAGCGCCTGTTCGTCGTCTGGGCCGGCCTCAAGGGGGCGGTGCCGATCCTCCTCGCCTCGTTCGCCCTCCTCGGCGAGGTCGACCACGCGCAGCAGATCTACCTGATCGTGTTCGTCGTGGTCGCGCTCTCGGTGACGCTCCAGGCGGCGACGATCCCGACCGCCGCGCGGCGCCTCGGCGTGCCGATGCTGGAGCTGCGCGACCGCGAATGGGAATAGGGCTTCGCCCCGCGAAAGCTGCGCTGTTCGCGCGGGATATAGCGGAGCTGGCTCGATCGAGAGCGCGGTCTCGATCGAGCTCCGGTGCTGTCGGGTCTTCGCTGCTCGTCGACGATGCCCGCCCAGGCTGCCGACCGCTGGGTCGGCGGTGGCGTAGCGGGCGCCGCGGCGCCGTTACGCCGCCGCTGCCCCGCGCGAGACGCGCAGCGTCTTGCGCGGCTAAAGGGTCGTGCGGCCGAGCAGCACGGGCGTGCGCCCCAGCTCCCGGTCGTCGGCGTCGAACCACGTCGCCTCGCCGACGACGTCGTCGTGCCAGAGAGCGCGAGGGAAGCGGTGCACGACGGCGCGACGCACGCGGTTGCCGTCGGCGTCGTACTCCACGCGCTCGGCCTCTCCCGTCTCGTCGTCCCAGGTGACCACGCTGACCGCGAACGCGGACGACGAGGACTCGACGCGCTTCGTCCGGATCATCGACTTTCCCTCCACTCAGGCGGCTTCCGTCCTGGCCGCCGACTCTGCTTTCGCTCGTGTGACCCGCACTCTATGCCCCCGGCGACAGAGAAACATGCCGCCGTCGAGGTCGAGGTCGAGCATCCCGGAGAATGTCGCGCCGATCCAGGACGGCTCGGCCGCCCCGCGGGCGCACTCCGCGCAGACGGCGGTGAAGGTCGTCGTCCGCGGCGTGATCGCGACGAGCTGCTCAGGCATGCCTCTGCTGCGCACCGGGCGTCTCGCGCTCGACGAGAACCTCCCGGAAGTCGCGCCGCGCCTCCACCTGGACGTCGGCCGCCAGCCGGCGCAGGCGGCTCGCCGTCGGCCCCCCGACGCGGACGGCCAGCTCGCGCGGCTCGCAGTTCGTCGTCACGAGCGTGAGCAGCCGCTCCTGCTCGCGGTGGTTGACGAGCCCGTAGATGCGGTCGCGCGCCCACGGGGTGAGGTTCTCGGCACCGAGATCGTCCAGCGCGACGACGTCGTAGCCGCTCGGATTGGGAGGCGGCTCGCCCTCGTCGAAGCTCTCGCGCAGCGAGTTCAGCCACTCGGGGACGTTGAGGAACAGCGCCGACGCCGGCCGGTCGCTCCAGACGAGCTCGCGCAGGATCGCGACCGCGAGGTGCGTCTTCCCGGCTCCGGGCGGGCCGTGCAGGAGCAGGCCCCGGCGGAGCGCCGTCCCGGCCCGGTACTCCCGCGCCCACTGCCTGCACACGCCGAGCGCGTGCTCGGTGCCCGGATTCGCCTCGAAGCTCTCGAACGAGCACCCGGCGTAGGCGGTCGGCACCATCACCCGCGCCCAGCGCGACTCGGCCTGCCGTTGCTCCGCGTTCGCCTCCTCGCCGGCCCGGCAGATGCCGCAGTAGCGTTCGGCGGTGAACGTCTGCCCGAGCAGCACGACCTGCTCGGTCTCGAACTCGCGTCCGCAGCCGAGGCAGCGCGTGACCACGCTATTGCTGGAGGCTTGCGAACTTGGCATAGCGGCTGATGAAGGCGACGTTGAACGAGCCGATGGGTCCGTTGCGGTGCTTGCCGATGATCACCTCGGCGATGCCCTTCTGCGAGTCGTCGGCCTCGTCGCGCTCGTAGTACTCGTCGCGGTAGAGGAACATGACGAGGTCGGCGTCCTGCTCGATCGAGCCCGACTCGCGCAGGTCGGAGAGGACGGGGCGCTTGTCGTGGCGCTGCTCGACCGCGCGCGAGAGCTGGGAGAGCGCGACGACCGGCAGGTCGAGGTCCTTCGCGATCTCCTTCAGGCCTCGCGAGATCGCCGACACCTCCTGGAGACGGCTCTCCTCGCTGCGGCCGGTCGTCATCAGCTGCAGGTAGTCGACGACGATCAGGCCGAGGTCGGGCTGACGCCGCTTCAGCGTCTGCGACCTCGCGCGCAGCTCCAGCAGGCTCAGCGCCGGCGTGTCGTCGACGTAGAGCGGCGCCGCCTCGAGCTTGCCGCAGGCCTGGGCGAGCCGCGGCCAGTCGTCCTTCGCGAGCCGGCCCGTGCGGATCGCGTGCGCGTCGACCTTGCCGCGCGAGCAGATCAGGCGCTGGGCCACCTCCTGGCGCGACATCTCGAGGCTGAAGAAGGCGCAGGGGCGCTGCGCGTCGACCGCGACGTGGTTGGCGATCTCGAGCGCGAAGGCGCTCTTCCCCATCGACGGCCGGGCGGCGAGGATGATCAGGTTCGCGGGCTGCAGCCCGGCCGTCAGCCGGTCGAGATCCTTGAAGCCCGTCGGCAGGCCGGTGACCTCGGCGCCCGACTCGTAGAGATGGCTGATCCGCTGGAAGGTCTCGACCAGCGTGTCCTTGAAGAGGACGAGGTCGCCCTGGGTGCGCCGCTCGCCGAGCTCGTAGACGAGCTGCTCGGCCCGCGAGACGAGCTCCATGGGCTCGCCCTCGCGCTCCCAGCCGAGCTGCGCGATCTCGCCGCCTGCCCGGATCAGGCCGCGCAGCGTCGCCGTCTCGCGGACGATCTCGGCGTAGTGGCGCGCGTTCGCCGTGGCAGGGACGAGGCGCGCCAGCTCGTGCAGCCGGACGCGCCCGCCGACCGCGTCGAGTTCGCCCCGCTGCTCGAGCTCGTTCGTGAGCGTGATCGCGTCGACCGGCTCGTTCTTGCCGTAGAGCTGGAGCGTCGCCCGGTAGATCTTCGCGTGCGACTCGCGGTAGAAGTCGCCCGCGTCGAGGATCTCGCTGACGGCGGCGATCGCGCCGGGCGAGATCATCATCGCGCCGAGGACGGACTCCTCGGCCTCGAGGTTCTGCGGTGGGACGACGCCGTCGGAGGCCGGGGCAGACGGAATCGGGGCGAGCGCCATCGCCCCCGATTCCAGCAGGTGCGGGCCGCGGCCGCCAGCTGGGGATTCGTCCGTTCTGACCGTGTCGTTTTTCGACATTTGCAGGAGAATCACCCAGCATCGCAGTGACGTCGGATGGTGCGGCTGTGGATGACTCTGCCGCTAGGAGCGGGAACTTCCTCCGCAATTCCACAGGGAAGCGAGGTCCTGTGGACGGGCGGAGGGACGGCGGCGCGGGCGCACAGGAGCCGGCCCAGGGGCCGGCTCCTCACACGGCTCGCGTCGCGCTACTCGTCGCGCAGCGCCGCCTCGGCGTCGGCGCGCCACTCGGGCTCGGGCTCCGCCTCCTCGGCGGGCTCGGGCTCCGGCGCGGCGGCGGCCTCCGCCTCGGCGAGCAGCTCCTCGAGCTCCTCGCTCGGCTCGGGCGGAGCGTCGGCGATCTGCCGCTCGGCGCGCTCGGTCGCCTCCATCGCGGCCAGCTCCTCGTCGGACGGGAGCTCCCCGCCCTCCGGGACGACGAGCGTCTTCACCTCGACCTGCACGTCCTGGAAGACGTCGATCGGCACGTCGAAGCGTCCGATCCGCTTGATCGCGTCGGTGCCGATCTTGCGCCGGTCGACGCGGATCTTGCGCGTGCGCCAGATCTCGTCGGCGATGTCGGTCGGCGTCACCGAGCCGAAGAGCGAGCCGGTCGGGCCTGCCTTCACCTCGAAGCGCAGCACCGTCTTGCCGAGCGTGTCCGCGATCGACTGCGCCTGCTCGGCGGTCTTCGCCTCGTGGCGGGCGCGCTGCTCGTCCCGCTTGCGCAGCTCGGCGACCTTGGCCGCGGTCGCCTCCTCGGCGAGCCGCCGGGGCAGGAGGTAGTTGCGCGCGAACCCGCGCGCGACCGTGACGACCTCGCCGCGCAGGCCGACGTGGTCGACGTCCGAGAGCAGGATGACCTCCATCAGCGATCCCCGCGGTCGCCCCGGTCACCGCGGTCGCCCCGGTCCCGGCGCCCGCCCCCGCCGCCGCTCTCGGTGCCCTCGGCGACGTACGGCAGCAGCGCCATCTCGCGGGCCCGCTTGACCGCCTGCGCGACCTGCACCTGGTGGCGCCGGCACGCGCCGGTGATGCGGCGGCTGCGGATCTTGCCCTTCTCCGAGATGTAGCGCCGGAGCTGGTTGACGTTCTTGTAGTCGATCTCCGTGATGTGGTCCTTGCAGAAGAAGCAGTTGCGGCGCTTGATCGCTCCGGCAGGCCCGCCGGGCCGCTTGCGCTGCTGTGTTCTCTCGCGTGCCATGGCTCTCCTAGAACGGGATGTCGTCGTCGGCCGCGGCCGGGAAGTCGGCGCTCTCCTGCGCCGCCCCGCTCGGGACGAACTGGTTGCCGCCGCCGAAGTCGCCGGCGCCGCCCTCGCGGCTGCCCAGGAACTGGACGCTGTCGGCGACGATCTCGACGGACTCGCGCTTGCCGCCGCCGTCCTTCGCCTCCCACTCGCGCCATTCGAGGCGGCCGTCGACCGCGACCGGGCGGCCCTTGGACAGGTACTGCGCGCAGCTCTCCGCCTGGTTGCCGAAGACGGAGATGCTGAAGTAGTTCGGCTTGTCGGCCCACTGCCCCGATTCGTCGCGCCGCCGCGTGTTGACGGCGATGCGCAGGCTGCAGACGGGTGTGCCGCCGCCGGTGTGGCGCAGCTCGGGATCCTTCGTCAGGTTCCCGACCAGCACGACGCGGTTGATGTTCGCGGCCATGGCTCTACTCCTCCTCGCTCTCGTCCTCGTCGGTGTCCGGCTCCGTCCCGGGCTCGTCCGCCTCGGCCACGGGCTCGTCCGCCTCGGCCTCGTCCGGCGTCTCCACTGACGGGGCGGCGGCGGCCGGTGCAGGTGCCGTCGGCGCCGGCGCGGGGGCCGCGTCGTCGCGGGGTGCGCTCGTGCGCGAGCCCTCGATGTGCCGGGTCGCCATGTGGCGAATCACCGCGTCGTCGATCTTCAGCACGCGGGAGATCTCGTTCAGCGTCTCGCCGTCGCTGTCGAACACGACGAGGTGGTAGACGCCCTCGCTCTTGTGGGCGATCTCGTAGGCGAGCCGCCGCCGGCCCCACGGGTCGTGGCTGCGCCAGGCGCCGCCGGCCTTCTCGACCAGCTCGCGCGTGCGCGCGACGATCTCGTCCTGGCGAGCCTCGGCGTGCTCGGGGTCCAGCATCAGCAGGATCTCGTAGGTGGTCACAGTCCCGATCTCCTCCCTTCCCATGGTCACAAGTCGGCCCCGACTGCCGGCGCCGCTCGGGACGGAACGGCGCGATGACGGGGCAGGAAGCGACGGCCACTGTAGCATCAGGCGCATGCGCCGCCTGTTCGCCTGGATCGCCGGAGCCGCGGGCGGGCTCGCCGCCTGGCGCGTCCTCGCGCGGCGCGGTCGGGGAGCGGTCGAGGCGCCGCCCCCGCCCGACGCGGACGCCGATCCGCGCGCGGAGGAGCTGCGCGCGAAGCTCGCCGAGACCGGGCCTGCCGAGGCGCAGCCGGCCGCGCCGGAGCCCGAGGGCGGGTTCGACCAGGAGCCGGCGGCGGCCGACGGCCCCGAGCAGCGGCGCCGTCGCGTCCACGAGGCGGGCCGGGCGGCCATCGACGAGATGGACGGGGCCGAGTAGCGGCGACGCCGCCCGGCTCGTCGATCCGATGGCACGCATCCTGCTCGCGACCGACGGCTCGGCATCGGCGCGCCGTGCGACCGACGAGGCGGTCGCGCTTGCGCTCGCGACGGGCTGGCCGCTCACGATCGTCACCGTCTGGCACCTGCCGGCGACAGGCTTCGCCTACAGCCCGATCGACACCGGCGCGGAGCTGGCGGACGTCGTGCGCGAGCAGGCGCAGCGTGCGCTCGACGTCGCTGCGGCGGGTGCGCGCGCCGCAGGGGTCGAGCCCGAGACGCAGCTGCTCGCGGGGATCCCGCCGGACGAGATCTGCGAGCTCGCGAACCGCCTGGCGGCGACCCTCGTCGTGGTCGGCGCGCACGGCTGGGGAGCGGTTCGCCGGGTGCTCTTCGGCAGCGTCTCGCAGGCCGTGCTCCACCACGCGCCCTGCCCGGTGCTCGTCGTCCGGGGCGACCCCGAGCCGGAAGGGTAGGCCGTCCTCCGCCCCGGCGCCCTCGCGTGGTCGGGCGGCGCCCGCTAGGTTGCCCCGATGTGAGCCGCCGAGAGGCGAGAGCCCTTCGGCGCGCGAGCTGAGAGACGTCGATCCGAGAGGGCTCCGTGCTGACGATCTTCGCCGTGCCGAAGCCCTTTCGGGGGCACATCGAACGGATTCAGCTGAACGCGATCCGCAGCTGGCAGCAACTCGGTCGCGATTGCCAGGTGATCCTGTGCGGGGACGAGGCCGGGGTGGCCGAGGCCGCGGTGGAGTGCGGCGTCGACCACATCCCCGACATCGAGACGAACGACTTCGGGACACCGCTGCTGAGCTCTGCCTTCCGTCGGGCGCAGGACGCTGCGAGGCACGACGTGGTGTGCTACGCGAATGCGGATCTGATCTTCTTCCCCGATCTGCTCGAGGCGGTCGTGCGGGTGTCGTCCGCCAAGCGGCGCTACATGCTGGTCGGACGATCCTGGGATCTCGACGTCGACGAAGACCTGGCTCCGCTCGACGAGCGCCGCGAGGCCGATCTCCGCCGCCGCGTCTCGGTGGACGGCGTCGTGCGCGAGCACGACTGGATCGACTTCTTCGTCTTCCGTCGGCACGGCATCGGGTCGCTTCCGCCCTTCGCGGTCGGGCGGCCGTCCTGGGACAACTGGATGATCTGGCGGGCGCGGAAGTTGCGGCTCGCCGTCGTCGACATCTCCCGGTCGGCGCTGGTGATCCATCAGACCCACGACTACGCCCACGTGAAGGGAGCTCGCGGTTACCGCTGGGCCGGCCCGGAGGGGGATGCGAACAAGGCGCTCGTCGGAGTCGGGCAGAGCCTGTCCCTGCACGACGCCACCCATCGCCTCGATCCGGACCGGCTGGCGGCGAGCCGCGGTGGGCTGAGACGCCGCCTGAGGACGGAGTTGTGCCTCCACTCGTGGACGATCCCGATCTACCGCGCCCTCCGCTGGGTCGACGACCTGGGCCCGCGATCGATGCTCTCCTGACGACGGAGCGGCGCCGGAGTCGAACCGACCTAGCCGTGGGTTGCACGGCCGTACCGGTTTTGAA
>CAVVDI010000012.1:0-98695 GCA_963746895.1 uncultured Actinomycetes bacterium
GCCACGCACGGTCTCGATGATCGCGGCGTGTCGTCCGAGCGTGCGGCGCAGGGCGCTGACGACGGTCTCGATCACGTTGCTGCCACCGGTCCAGTCGGTGCCCCAGACGTCGCGGAGGATGGCACGACGCTCGACGATCAGGCCCTCGCGGTCGAGCAGGTAGCGGAGCAGATCGAACTCGAGCGGCGTGAGGTCGCTGCGGGCGCCGTCGATCACGAGCTGGCGCTGGTGCTCGTCGAGCAGTTCGTCGTCGAGCTGGAGATCATCTGCGATCAGCCTCCCGAGCCAACCATCGACCGAGGCGGGGCCCAGGTCGAGCGCGAGCACGTGGTAGGCGACGCCGCCGAGGTCGACCGGGCCGCCACGGACGGGGCGAAACCGAGCGGCGCAAGCGTCGGCCCGTGCTGTTCGATGGAGGCGACGACCGTGTAGACGCGCCGGAGGGCAGGCCTCAACGCCAGGTACTCGCGCTTGAGGTCGAGCCAGCAGGCGGCCTGGAGCGGTGAGAGCCCCTCACCCGTGTCCGCGGCGAGCATCGAGCGGATCGCGAGCGCGCGCCGCCCCTGCCCGATCGGGTCGCGCCGCAGATCGTCTCGGATCAGCGCGGCAGCGGGATCGCCGGCCGCGACCGGCCCGGTGTTCGGCGCCCTCGACCGGCTGCCCGGCGTGCACTCGATCGAGACGCGCAGCTTCGCAACCCTCGAAGCCCCCACGCGCATCAACGTCGGCGCCGTCGCCGCCACGGGGAGCTGAGACCGTGGTCGAGGTAGACCGGCTCGGGCGTGCCCTCCCGGCACCTGGTCGCCGTGGCGCACGCGGGGCGATCACGACGGAGCGCGTCATCGGCGCTGCCGCGGGCCGGACCACCCCCCGCGCGGTCGTGGTCGAGCCGCTCGAGGACGGCGACACCGGAACGGTCGAGAGACCGTCTTCCGGCAGCTCGGCCCCCAGACGCGCCGCTGGCGCTTCGGGGCACCCAAACCGAGGTTGAGCGCAGACGAGCTGGCGCTTCTCGCCCGCGTCGGCTCGGGGCGGCTGGCACTCGTGGCCCGCGCGGACGGGTATCCGATCGGGTTCGCGCGCCTCGTGCGCGAACCCGACACGACCGCGGCCGACGTGGCCGTCGCCGTCGCCGACCCATGGCAACGCCGCGGCGCCGGCATCGCTCTCGCACGACGCCTCGCCTCCGAAGCCGCAGCCGCAGGAGTCGCCCACGTGCACGCCCTGATCGCCGCCGACAACAGCGCCTCGCTCACACTCATGCGAGTGACGACGACGGTCGTCGAAATCCGATTCGAAGGGTCGGACCTCTACGTCGTCGGCCGCATTCCTGCAGGCGTTCCTCCCAGCAGCCTGCGCCTGCCGAGTGAACACGAAACGTCCCTGATAGGAAAGCCTGCCGAGGTCGCAGGTTCATAGCCCGAAGCTCGCGATCTACCTTCTGCTCATACCGTGCGCAACGCCGCGGTGGGTGACATCCGGGATGCTCGGACGGCGGGCATCAGACCGGCGACGGCGCCGATCAGGATGGCCGAGGCGATGCCGCCCGTCCACGCCTCGGCAGGGATGACGGCGGCCCAGCCCTTCGAGGCGGCATAGACGGCGGTTGCAACTGCTCCGGCGAGGATGCCCACGGCGCCGCCGATGAGGGCGAGCAGGATCGACTCGGCGAGGAATTGCGTCCGGATTTGGGCCTTGGTGGCGCCGAGGGCGCGGCGGAGGCCGATCTCGGAGCGGCGTTCGATCACGGAGATGATCATGATGTTGGCGACGCCGACGGCTCCGACGATCAGTGCGACGACTCCGAGTCCGAGGAAGAGGTTGTTGAACACGCCTGCGGCGGCGGCTCGGGCGGTGAGTACGTCGGATGGTTGGCTGACGGCTGCTTCGTAGGGTGATTCGGGGTCGGCGGTTTGCGCGAGCAGTGATTGCACTGCCGCCTCGTGGCCGGTGGCGGCGCGCACGTAGATCGTGCTCGGCGGTCCGGGTTCTTGCCGGCCGCGGGCGACGGTGACGTAGCCGAGGTGCGTCTGGGCGGCGGGATAGCCGATCAGGGCGCTTATGTCGATCTCGGGTGCGAGCGGTGAGGGTTTGAGGATGCCCGCGACGTCGAACCACTGGCCGCCGAGCCAGATCCGTTTCCCCGGGTAGACCCTTTCGATGCCGAGCTGTTGCGCGGCGACTGCGCCGAGCACTGCGACCGGCTCGCGGGCGGTGCCTGCGTTGAGCCATTTGCCGTCGGCGATGCCGGTGCCGAGCACGGACAGCAGGCCTAGGCTGGCGGCCTGCACCTCCAGGCCGCCGGTTTCCGCCGCCGGCATCGCGGAGCTCCGGTAGACGTTCTTGTTGGCGATCAGGGCGGCGTGTGCCACCTGTTGGACGTCGTCGAGAAGCGTGATCCGGGCTGGCGCCTCGGGGGGTAGTTGCGCCAGGCCTCCGGTGAGGCTTTGTCCCGCCTGGACGGTCAGGAGGTTGGTGCCCAGCTGGTTGATCTCGGCGATCAGTCCGGCCTGGGAGGAGGAGGACAGTCCGAGGACGGCGACGATCGCTGCCGTTCCGATCGCGATCCCGAGCGCCGAGAGCGCGACGCGCAGCGGCCGCGCGCGCAGGCCGACGCTCGCGACCCGAAGCCAGTCCCTCAGCTCGAGACGTCCAGTGTCGGCGCTCATGCCGCCTCGGGATTCGCAGTGTCGGAGACAACCTGCCCGTCGAGCACGCGGATCTGGCGCGGCACCTGGTCGGCGAGGCCGGCCTCGTGGGTGATCATGAGGATGGTGGCGCCGCCGGCGTTGAGCTCGCGGATGAGCTCGACGATCGATGCGCCGGTTGTGCTGTCGAGATTGCCGGTTGGTTCGTCGGCGAGGACGATCGCCGGCCGTCCCACGACGGCGCGGGCGATCGCGACGCGTTGCCGTTCGCCTCCGGAGAGCTTCGTGGGCTTGAAGCTCGAGCGGTCGGAGAGGCCGACCCGGTCGATCGCTTCGTCGGCGCGGCTGTACCGCTCGGCGGCGGGAACGCCGGCGTAGAGCAGCCCGTCGGCGACGTTCTCGCGCACTGTGGCGTGTTCGGCGAGAAAGAACCGCTGAAAGACGAAGCCGATCTCACGAGCCCGCAGCTGCGAGAGGTCGCGATCGTGCAGCTGTGCTGTGTCGACGCCGGCGATCCGGACGATCCCGCTGCTGGGCCGCTCGAGCGTCCCGATGATGTGCAGGAGCGTCGACTTGCCGGACCCGGACGGGCCGACGATCGCCGCCAGCTCGCCCCGCCTGACGGAGAACGAGACGCCGCGGAGGGCGGCCACCGGCGGCTCCGCGCCGTAGACCTTGCTCACCCCGTCCAGCTCGAGCACGGAGGCGCCGCTCATGACGGCACCACCACTCGCTCGCCGACGTGCAGATCACCCTCGACCTGGACGCGTCCGCCCGCGCTGTCGAACAGGCCCAGCTTGACGGGGATAAGCTCGCGCTGTCCGTCAGCGCGCAGCGCCTCGACGGCGAAGCCGCCGCCGGAGCGCCCGACGATCGCGGTGACCGGGACGTTGAGGGCGTCGTTCACGCCCCTGGTCGTGATGTTCACCTGCACCGGGGCCTGGTCGAGTCCGTGCGCCTGCCCCGGCTCGCTGAGACCGATGTAGACGGGGATGGTTGCACCTTCGGCGCTGCTGTTTTGGCCGGCAGGAACCTGGGCGACTCGCCCCAGCCACTCCACTCGTCCCGTCACCGTCGTGTTGCCGGGCAGCGTGATCTGGGCGCGGTCGCCCTTCTGCACTGCGCCCTGCTGCGATGGGTCGAGGGACAGCTGCACCTCGAGCGTGTTCGAGGTGGCCGACAGGACCTGCGCGCCCGGCCTGGCCGATGCGCCGAGCTCGCCGCTCACCCTGGCGATCCGCACGCGCTCGGGCAGAAACACCGCCCGACCGAGAGTCAGCGATCCAGTCTGCCCCTCGCCCAGCTTCGCCTGCAGCCTTCGAAGCGCAGCCGCGGTTGCCGCGCTGAAGGAATCAGAGGAAGGGTTGAGTTGCGCGCGGGTCGCGTACCCGAGGTCGACGAGGTTGGCGTTGAGTTCGGCGACATCGGGTCCGCTGGCGCCCCGCGACAGGGATCGGTACGCCGGCGTCGTGCCGCACAAGAGCACGACCGGCTGGTTGTTCACCCGGTAGAGCACGCCCCCGCACTCGACCTGATCGCCGCTGCTGGGCAGCTTTGTGTATATCCCGCGGGCACGGGTGAACACCGTGTAGGGCGAGCCGTCCGGTCGTGCGCGGTAGGTCAGCGTCCCGGATTGCGAGATCTGACCCGAGAGCGTCCCCCGCTCCACCCGTGCGGTCCGCACCGATGGCGCGTGACCGGATGCCCTCGCCTGCGGCGCGCCCGCCCCAGCGACCACACCGCCGGTTACGGTCGCGGCGACCAGGAGGGCCGTGCCGGCCAGCAGCCACGACGTCCGCATCACCGGCCTCCCGTCACGCCGGCCGCCCTCGCGAAGTTGCCGCAGCTACGCATCGCGGTGTGGAGAGCGCTCATGCCGGCCGAGGTGTTCGTCGACGGGATTCTCCTCGTGTCGACGAGCGGCCCGTTCGGGGCGGGGTCGGGAAAGTCGGGCACGCCGTGGCCGCGGACGCACTTCGCGAACGCCAGGCGCGCAGCCCGCAGCTGCGACGTCGTCTTCGGGCCTGTGAACCCCGCCGGCTCGAGGTTCTTGCACGCGCTCATCGCCGTCTTGAACGTCGCGCTGTTCGTGTCGATCGACGAGCCGTTGGCGACCGCATCGATCGTCAACTGGCCTGACGCGTTCGGGTCGGGGAACCCACTGACGCCGTTCGAGCGCATGCACTCGGCGAACTTCACCGCTTTGTCGCGGGCGGTGGCGGTGCTGCTTCCGTTCTGGTTGCCACTGCCGGCGGATGCGCTTCCACAACCGGAGACGATCACGGCGAGCAGGGCGAGAGCGGGCAGCGGCGACAGTCTTCTCCTCATGGTTTTCTCCCTACGGTCGGTGCGGGCGGATGCGCGGCGGCGATCGATGCCAACCGGGGGCACCCGGCGGCGTGATCGGCTGACTCGGATCTGGCATGACCCGCTGACCGGTGAGGCGGTCGACCATGGCGGCGGCGGCCATGAGACCGGCGCCCACGGGGTCGTCGCCGGGCTGTCCCAGCACGACCCCGGTGATCGTCGTCCGCGTGCCGCGGAGCGAGCGGATGGCGCGGAAGGCGAAGCAGCTGCCGGCCGCCTTGTCCGAGCCGGTCTTGACGCCGACAAACCCGTCATGGCCGAGCAGTCGGTCGGTGTTGTGCACGGTGCCGGCAACCGGCAGCCACACGCTCCGCGTGGCGACGATGCGTGCGAACACCGGCTGGCGCATCGCCCGCACGACGATCCGCACCTGATCGGATGCGGTCGACACCGTCGAGTCGTCGAAGCCGCTCGGATCCGTGTAGCGAGTGTCGGCCATGCCCAACGACCGTGCGGTCGCATTCATCCGGGCGACGAACCGGTCGAGCGAGCCGGCGTCCCAGCGGGCCAGAACCGCGGCGATGTTGTTCGCCGACGGCAGCAGCAGCGCCTGCAGCGCCTGCAACTCGGTCAAGCGCTCCCCGGCGGCGACCGGCACGACCGACTCGTCCCGCGCGGCCCGGCGGTCGGTGTCGGCAACGTCGACGTCGGTGAGCGTGATCGTCGGGCCTTCCTGACCGAGCTGCAGCGGATGGTCGCGCAGGACGAGATAGGCGGTCATCACCTTCGCGACGCTCGCGATCGGGGCCGGATGTTGGTTCGGACCTGTCTCGATCTGCGACCGTCCCGTCTCGATGAACGCGGCTTGGCCGTACGGCGGCCACACCGTGTCGGCCACCGCGTCGCTGAGCACACCTCGCTGCTGGAGGTGGAGCTCCGCGGCCGACGCGGCCACCGAGGAGGAGAGCGCCGCTCCGAAGACGGCGATCACCGTCGAGAGCGCCAGCAGGCCGGCGAAGAGCGTTAGAGCCCGGCGGGAGGTTGTCCGAGCTGGATTCTTCTCATTCATGCTCTCGAGTCTGCGGAGCACGCTGTTGCCGGCCCGTATCGAGTTTTCGATACGCCGGCGATATGTGCCGGCTCGTAGCATCTCGAGCATGCGCGTATTGCTCGTTGAGGACGAGCTCTACATGGCAGAAGCCATCCGCGACGGGCTACGCCTGGAAGCGATCGCCGCCGACATCGCAGCGGACGGCGACACCGCGCTCGAACTGCTGAGCACCCACGCCTACGACATCGCCGTGCTCGACCGCGACATCCCCGCACCGAGCGGCGACGAGATCGCCGAGCGCATCGTCGCCTCCGGCAGCGGCATGCCGATCCTCATGCTCACCGCCGCCGACCGGCTCGACGACAAAGCCTCCGGCTTCGAGCTGGGCGCCGATGACTACCTGACCAAGCCGTTCGCGCTACGAGAGCTCGTGCTCCGGCTGAGGGCGCTCGACCGCAGGCGCGCCCACTCGCGGCCGCCCGTACGAGAGATCGCAGGCCTGCGCCTCGACCCGTTCCGCCGTGAGGTCTACCGCGACGGTCGCTACGTCGCGCTGACCCGCAAGCAGTTTGCGGTGCTCGAAGTCCTCGTCGAAGCCGAAGGCGGCGTCGTCAGCGCCGAAGATCTGCTCGCGCGGGCATGGGACGAGAACGCCGATCCGTACACCAACGCCCCGCGCATCACCGTCTCGGCACTGCGCAAGCGCCTTGGTGAGCCCTGGATCATCGCCACCGTCCCCGGCGTCGGCTACCGCATCGCCTCGCCGGACACCGAACGTGAGGAAGGCGAACGTGGATAGAGCCCCTGGGCTGAGCGCGCGCCTGAAGCTCACGCTCAGCTACGCCGGCTTCCTCATGCTCGCGGGCGCCTTGATGCTCGCGGCCGTTTGGGTGGTCATTCTGCGCTACATACCGAACGGGGTGCTGGCCCACATGCATCCCTCTTGGTGGTTTCTATTCGACCGCTCTGATCCCCTGCACGGCTTCGGCTCGGTCGCGGCCATCGTGCTGGCGTCTCTCCTCGTGTTCGGTCTGGTAGGGGGATGGCTGCTCGCCGGACGCATGCTCGCACCTCTGACGCGAATCACCGGCGCCACGCGCATCGCCGCAACGGGATCGCTCTCCCACCGGATCCGGTTGGAAGGCCGCACTGACGAGTTCCGCGAACTCGCCGACGCCTTCGACACCATGCTCGCGCAGCTCGAAGCACACGTCGCCGAAGAGCGGCGAATAGCGGCCGAACAACAGCGATTCGCGGCCAACGCCTCGCACGAGCTGCGCACCCCGCTCGCAGTCACCCAGACACTGCTCGACGTCGCCCGCAAGGATTCCGACCGCAACGCCACCGAACTCGTCGACCGCCTCTACGACGTCAACAGTCGAGCGATCGACCTCACCGAGGCACTGCTCCTGCTCAGCCGCGCCGAACGACGATCCTTCACCCCAGAGCACGTCGATCTGTCCCTCGTCGCGGAAGAAGCCACCGAGACGCTCCTCCCCGTGGCAGAACAACGCGGCGCCACCATCGAAACCTCCGGCGCCCCGACCGCGACGATCGGCTCACCCGCGCTCCTGCTGCAGCTGGCCACGAACCTCGTGCACAACGCAATCGTCCACAACCTGCCCGAACGGGGCTCCGTCTGGGTCACGACCAGCGTTCAACCCGAGGGCGCAGTGCTCACCGTCGAGAACACCGGCGAGAAGCTCACCCCAGCGCTCGTTTCCACGCTCGCCGAGCCGTTTCAGCGCGGCGACCGACGCACACGCACCGACCACGCAAACGTCGGTGTCGGCCTCGGACTCGCAATCGTCAAGAGCATCACCCAAGCACACGACGGAACCCTCACCCTCACCCCGCGGGACGGCGGCGGCCTGCGCGTCACCGTACGACTACCCACGGCATCACCGAGCACCGGCTCAACTTGAGTGATGACCCCAGCTGTGCTCGGGCCGTTAGCACCGCAGCGTATCCCGTGTAACCAAGCCCCCGCGCCGCGCTAACGAACCTGCCGTTAGAGGAGCAACATGGTCTTGGCGCCGAAACAGAGAACGGAAAGCGCCTATTTGCAGGCGCTTTCTAGGTGCGGTACTGGGATCGAACCAGTGACCCCCAGCTTGTCGATTCGGATCAGGCGTTCGGTGAGGTTCGGCCGGTTCGCTCGGGGCGCATGGTTGAGCCATATCACTCTCGCGAGCGAAACAATCAGGGTCCGCCTGCCTCGGCGTTCGTGGGCCGGCCACCGACGGTACGAGAATCGGCAGTCGAACTCACCCTAGGCCTCGGGCTCCAGCGAGCGGTCGGTCGAGTTCGGCCGTCGCATGGGACGTCGCATCAGGCTTCGCTCGCATGGCCGGCGTGCGGGATGGGCTCGGTTTCTCGACGTGAGGCGCCGGCTTGAGGACGATCGTTTCGGCGGGTGCGTTGGTGAGGATCCAGGTGAGGTCCTTGACGGTGAATCCACCGCGGCTACCGCTCGGTGCAGGTGCGACAACGCGGTCGAACTGCTCGACGTCCCAGAGGCGGCGAAGCGCGTGGGTCGGGGTGCGCCCTTTCTCGATGCGGGCGTCGACGGCGATGCCGGCGCGGTGGGCGGCGTGCTCGACTGCCTCGAGCCAGGGCATGGCGACTGCCACCTCGTCGGCCAGCGGGGAGTCCTCGGAGTACTGCAACGGCACGAGCAGCAGGTAGGCGGGTACGAGTGTCGCCTGCTCGGCCTGGGCGAGCCGGATCGCGGCGCTGAGGACGGTGGGGTCGAGGGTGCCGCCGGTGAACGGCACCAGGATCCGCTGCTCACCGGGTCTCACGCGACGGAGACGGAATCCGCTGCGCGCCGCGAGCGCCGCCGCGAGAGCGGCCGAGAGGACCGCGACTGCGACAACGGCGGCGATCATCGCGCGAGCCTGTCGCGGTCGGCGCGGTTCGTGACGACGCGGATGTCGAGGCCTGGGAGCTCTCGGACCATGCGCGAGAGGAGGGAGCCGCCGAGGATCTCGCGGCGCCGCGATTCGTCGGGTGTGCCGACGAAGATGTAGGTCGAGCCGCGTTCGGCGGCGACGCGGCGGACCGTGGTGACGAGGTCTTCTCCTTCTTCTTCGAGGAAGTGGGCGCCGAGGATGCCGGCGAGTCGGCGGAGCGCGGCGAGCTGGGTCGTCTCTTCGTCTGTTCGCGGCCGGCCGTTGGGCCGCACCCAGAGCGCGTCCATCTCGGTGCCGAGGCGCTGCGCGGAGCGCCAGGCACGTCGCATGATCCGCTGCGACTTCGGCTGCGGCTCGACGAGCGCGAGCACCCGCTCGGCCACGGCCTGCTGGCTGAGCGGCTCGAGCGTTCGGACGGTGCGGCGCGCTTCGACGTCCTCAGCGACCTCGCGCAGGGTGAGCTCGCGCAGCGCCGAGAGGTTCTCGATCCGGAAGAAGTTCTCGAGCGCGACTGCTGCGCGCTCGCCGGGGTAGACCTTGCCGGCGCGCAGCCGCTCCTGCAGCGCCTCGGGCGAGAGGTCGACGAGGATCACCTCGTCGGCCTCGTCGAGGATCCGGTCGGGGAAGGTCTCGCGGACGCGGATGTCGGTGAGCTCGAAGATCGCGTCGTTGAGGCTCTCGAGGTGCTGCACGTTGACGGTCGAGATGACGTCGATGCCGGCGGCGAGCACCTCGTCGATGTCCTGCCAGCGCTTCTCGTGGCGCATCCCGGAGGCGTTCGTGTGGGCGAGCTCGTCGATCAGCGCGAGCTCCGACGCTCGCTGGATGACGGCTTCCGCGTCCATCTCCTCGAGCTCGAGCGCGCCGTGCTGCCGATGCAGTCGGGGCACGACCTCGAGCCCGTCCGCGAGCGCAGAGGTCTCGGGCCGGTCGTGCGGTTCGAGGTAGCCGATCACGACGTCGCGTCCCTCGTCGTTGGCCTGCCGTCCCTCCTGGAGCATGCGGTAGGTCTTGCCGACGCCCGCGGCCATCCCGAGCAGGATCCGGTAGTGGCCTCTCGCCACGTCAGGCCCCCAGGAGGTTGTGGACGATCAGGTCGATCAGCTTGATCCCGACGAACGGCAGGATCATGCCGCCGAGCCCGTAGACGAGCAGGTTGCGCCGCAGCAGCGCGGTCGCCCCGATCGCCCGGTACTTGACGCCGCGGAGGGCGAGCGGGACGAGCGCGGGGATGATCAGCGCGTTGAAGACGATCGCCGAGATGATCGCGCTCTTGGGGTCGCCGAGGTGCATGACGTTGAGCGCGTTCAGCGGGCCGCGCGTGCCGGGCCGCGAGGCGTAGGTGTAGGCGAAGATCGCGGGCAGGATCGCGAAGTACTTGGCGAGGTCGTTGGCGATCGAGAAGGTCGTGAGCGCGCCGCGGGTGATCAGGAGTTGCTTGCCGACCTCGACGATCTCGATCAGCTTCGTCGGGTTGGAGTCGAGGTCGACCATGTTCCCGGCCTCCTTCGCTGCCGAGGTGCCCGTGTTCATGGCGACGCCGACGTCGGCCTGGGCGAGCGCGGGCGCGTCGTTGGTGCCGTCGCCGGTCATCGCGACCATCCGCCCCTGCTCCTGCTCCTCCTTGATCAGGGCGAGCTTCGCCTCCGGTGTTGCTTCGGCGAGGAAGTCGTCGACTCCCGCTTCCTGGGCGATCACGGCGGCGGTGACGCGGTTGTCGCCGGTGATCATCACGGTGCGGATGCCCATCTTCCGCAGCTCCTCGAAGCGCTCGCGCATGCCCCCCTTGACGACGTCCTTGAGGTGGACGACGCCGAGCGCCCAGTTGTCTTTGGCGACGACCAGCGGCGTGCCGCCCTGCTCGGCGACCCGGCGGACGGCGAGGTCGATCTCCTCGGGCGCGCGCCCGCCCTGCTCGGCGATGAATGCCTTGACCGCGTCGGCGGCGCCCTTGCGGATCAGGTTGCCGTTCAGGTTGACGCCGCTCATCCGGGTCGACGCGCTGAAGGGGACGAACTCATGCGCTCCGAGCTCCCGCTCGCGCAGGCCGAAGCGCTCCTTCGCGAGCACGACGATCGAGCGGCCTTCGGGCGTCTCGTCGGCGAGGGAGGCAAGCTGCGCGACCTCGGCGAGCTCCCGCTCCTCGACCCCGCGGACCGGGATGAACTCGGCCGCCTGCCGGTTGCCGAGCGTGATCGTGCCGGTCTTGTCGAGCAGCAGCACGTCGACGTCGCCGGACGCCTCCACCGCGCGCCCGGACATCGCGAGCACGTTGCGCTGCACGAGCCGGTCCATGCCGGCGATCCCGATCGCCGAGAGCAGCGCGCCAATCGTCGTGGGGATCAGCGCCACGAGCAGCGCGATCAGGACCGTCTGCGAGAGGTTCGTGCCAGCGTAGAGCGCGAACGGACGCAGCGTGACGACGGCGGCGAGGAAGGTGACGGTGAGGCCGGCGAGCAGGATGTTGAGCGCGATCTCGTTCGGCGTCTTGCGCCGCTCGGCACCCTCGACGAGGGCGATCATCCGGTCGAGGAACGACTTGCCAGGCTCCTGGGTCACCTCGACGAGGAGCAGGTCGGAGAGGAGCTTCGTGCCGCCGGTGACGGCGGAGCGGTCGCCGCCCGCCTCCCGGATCACCGGCGCCGACTCGCCCGTGATCGCCGACTCGTCCACCGAGCCGGCGCCCTGCAGGATCTCCCCATCAGCGGGGATGATTTCCCCCGCCTCGACCACGACCACGTCCCCCTTCTGCAGCTCGGACGCAGGAAATTCGCGCCCTTCGAGCAGTCGGGCGGTCGTTGTCGTCCGCGTCGCGCGCAGCGCGCTCGCCTGCGCCTTGCCGCGGCCCTCGGCGATCGCCTCGGCGAAGTTGGCGAACAGGACGGTCAGCCAGAGCCAGACGGAGATGACACCGACGAACCACAGCTGCCCGTCGTACCCCTGCACGAGGTCATTGACGAAGATCGCGGTCGTGATCAGGCTGCCGAGCTCGACGATGAACATCACCGGGTTGCGCGCCTGCAGCCTCGGGTCGAGCTTCGGGAACGAGTCCCGCACCGCGGCGAGCACGAGCTCGCGGGAGAACATGCCCCCGCGACGCCGCGCCGATCGCCGCTCGGAGCCCTCGTGAGGCCCCTGCGTCGAAGGCTCGCGCTGCATCGTGGCGGGCATCAGCGCGGCCGCTCGAGGGCGAGGTTGAGGGTGAGGACGTTGACGCCGGGCTCGCCGAAGAAGCCGAGCGTCCGCCCAGTCGTATTGCGACTGATCAACGTCTTGACCGAGGCGAGCGGCAGATGCCGGACCGCAGCGATGCGTCGCGCCTGAAGCTGGGCGTAGGCCGGCGAGATTTCGGGGTCGATCCCCGAACCGGAGGGGACGACGGCGTCGACGGGGATGTCGTGGAGGGTCAGGCCGGGGTTGTAGGGCCGCTCGCGCCTGAGGATGGCGCGGGCGTTCGCCCGGACGAGCTTCGCGAGCGTCGGACTGGTCGGGCCGAGGTTCGAGAAGGTCGTCGCGGCCGCGTTGTAGGGCGGTGTCGTCGCGGACGGGCGCTCGTGGAACCAGCGCTGGCCCGGGAAGGCCTGTGCGGCGAGCGTCGAGCCGACGACGACTCCGTTCCGGTGGACGAGGCTGCCGGTCGCCTTCGCTGGGAAGGTGAGGGCGGCGAAGCCGGTCATCAGCGCGGGGTAGCCGAAGCCGAGCGCGACGGTGAAGACGACGACGGCGACGACCGAGGCGGCGAGGGCGCGCATCAGTGCATCAGCCCTTCCACGATCGGGCCGAGCGAGAGAGCGGGCAGGATCATCAGGCCGGCTGTGAGCGCGATCACGCCGAAGACGAGGACGCCGAAGGTGCCGCCGTCGGTGCGGAACGTTCCGGCCGAGAACGGCACCGTCTTCTTGCCGGCGAACGAGCCTGCGATCGCGAGCGCCGACAGCAGCGGCACGAAGCGGCCGAAGAAGAGCGCGACCGTTCCGAGCGTGGTCGAGAAGGTCGTCGCGCCGTAGCCGGCGAAGGCGCTGCCGTTGTTGTTGCCCTGCGAGGTGTAGGCGTAGAGCGCCTCGGAGAAGCCGTGCGCGCCGGGGTTGAAGATCGATGCAAGCCCGGCCGGCGTGACGACCGCGGCCGCGACCATCACCAGGACCATGGTCGGCACGAAGAGCGCGCCGAGCGCGGCCAGCTTCATCTCGCGAGCCTCCACCTTCTTGCCCAGCCACTCCGGCGTTCGCCCGACCATCAGCCCGGCGACGAAAACGGCGATCAGGACGTAGAAGAAGAGCCCGTAGACACCGGAGCCGACGCCGCCGGGCTCGACCTCGCCGAGGAACATGTTCACGAGCGGCACCGCGCCGCCGAGCGGCGTGAAGGCGTCGTGGCCGCCGTTGACCGAGCCGTTCGAGACGTCGGTCGTCGCCGTCGCCCAGAGGGCAGTGTTGGCGATCCCGAAGCGGACATCCTTGTCGGTCATGTTGCCGCCGCTCTGGCCGCCGGTCGATGCGAGACTCACGCCCGAGGCGCGCAACACCTGCGAGCCGTGCTGCTCGGCCGGGTAGGCGACCCCGACGCCGATCGCGAAGATCGCGAAGCAGACCGCGTACAGCACCCACGCCTGTCGCCGCGCCGCGGCCATCCGCCCGAACATCACCACCTGCGCGAACGGGATCAGCAGGATCGCCAGCAGCTCGAAGAAGTTCGAGGTCGGCGTCGGGTTCTCGAAGGGAACGGCCGAGTTCGAGTTGTTGTAGCCGCCCCCGTTCGTGCCCAGCTGCTTGATCGCGATCTGCGACGCCTCCGGCCCGCGCGCGATCGTCTGATGCGCACCCTGGAGCGTCGTCGCGTGGGCGTAGCCGTGGAAGGTCTGCGGCACCCCTTGCGCGATCAGGATCACCGCGAGCACGAGCGACAGCGGCAGCAGGACGTAGACGATCGAGCGGTAAAGGTCGCGCCAAAAGTTGCCGAGCGCGACGCCGCCGCCCGAACGGCGCGCAATCCCGCGGATCACCGCCGCCAGAACGGCCATGCCCGCGCCGGCGGAGACGAAGTTCTGCACCGCCAGCCCCGCCATCTGACTCAGGTACGACATCGTCGACTCGCCGCCGTAGTACTGCCAGTTGGTGTTGGTGACGAAGCTCGCCGTGGTGTTCAGCGCGACCTGCCACGGCACGCCCGGCAGGTGCGCCGGGTTCAGGAACAGATGCCCCTGCAGCCGCAGCAGCCCGTACAGGAACGCGGAGAAGGCGACGGTGAAGGCGAGCACCGACTTCGCGTACGCCTTCCAGTCCTGGTCCGCGGCGGCGTCGCGGCCGAGCAGACGCAGGAAGCCGCGCTCGACCGGGTCGGACTGCTCGCGCGTGTAGACCCGTGCCATCCAGATCCCGAGCGGGTAGGAGAGGCCCACCAGGACGGCCGCGTAGAAGACGATCTGCGCCCAGCCCTGCATCACAGCCGCTCCCCGCGGAACAGCGCGTAGACGAGGTAGACGAGCACCGCGATCGAGATCGCGAGCCCGAACGCGTCCCCGGCCGACATCAGACCCGCTCCAGCGCCCAGAGCAGCGCGAACATCGCCAGCAGGCAGGCCGCGGCGATAGCGATCGCAGCGAGATCGTCCATCACCGATCACGCTAGGACCGCGGCGCTGACGGCCGCTTGAAGATTCAGGCCGCCGGCCTGAAGAAACGCTGAAGGCCTAGGAGGCTTCGGTCGGGTCGACCAGCCGGTAGCCCGCGCCAGGCTCGGTCAGCAGATACCGCGGCTGCGTCCGGTCCGGCTCGAGCTTGCGCCGCAGCTGCGAGACGTTCACCTGCAGCAGGTTCGAGGCGTCCCCGTAGCCAGGCCCCCACACCTCCTGCAGGAGCATCCGGTGGGTCAGCAGCTTGCCGACATTCAGAGAGAACACGCGCAAGAGGTCGAACTGGTGCGGCGTCAGGTGCACCGGCTTCCCTGCCGTCGTCACCGAACGCTTCGTCAGATCGACCACGAGCTCGCCCACCTCGATCACGGGCTCGCCGGCCGGTGCCGTCCGTCGCAGCACCGCCCGCAGCCGCGCCAGCAGCTCGTCGATCCCGACCGGCTTCGTCACGTAGTCGTCGGCACCCGCGTCGAGCGCAGCCACCTTCTCGCGCTCCTCCCCCACCGCCGAGAGCACGATCACCGGCGCCGAGCTCCAGGTGCGGAACTCCCGGCAGACGTCGGTCCCCGTCCCGTCGGGCAGCACGAGGTCGAGGATCACCGCCTCGGGTGGACGCATCGCCGCCGCCGCCAGCGCGCCCTCCGCCGTGTCGGCCGTCTCGACCTCGTAGCCAGCGCCGCGCAGGCTCGTCCGCAACGCGCGCAGGATCTGCTGCTCGTCGTCGACGACCAGCACCCGGGGCCCGCTCATGCGGGTACCTCCGCCGGCTGGGTCGCGAGCGGCAGCGCCAGCACGAAGGTCGCCCCCTGCCCCTCGTGCGACTCCACCCACACCCGGCCGCCGTTCGCCTCCGCGAAACCGCGTGCAATCGCCAGGCCCAGACCCGCACCGCGCACACCGCCCGTCCGCGACCCACGCTGAAACGCCTCGAAGATCCGCTCCGCCTCGCCGGCCGGAATCCCCGCGCCGCGATCGATCACCCGCACCAGCATCTCCGCCCCGGCCTCGCGCACCTGTACGTGCACCGACTCCGAAGCAGGCGAGTAGCGCAGCGCGTTCTCGACCAGGTTCGCCACCACCCGCTCGACCTGATGCAGATCCACCCGCACCAGCGGCGACACCTCCTCGGGAAGCGACACCTCGACCCGGCCGGCAGCCGCCTCGATCCCGTCCAGCGCCTGCAGCACGAGGTCGTCGACCCCCCACAGACCGACCTCGGGTTCGGCCGCACCGGCCTGCAGGCGCGAGAGATCGAGCAGGTTGTTCACCAGCCGGTCGAGCCTGCCCGCCTCCCCCAGAATCGTCTCGACCAGCTCACGGCGATCAGCGCGACTCAGCGACAGCTCGCCGTGGGCGAGCGCGCCGGCCGAGGTAAGGATCGCCATCAACGGGGAACGCAGGTCATGGCTGACCGCACGCAACAGCGCAGTCTTCATCGCATCGCTGCGGCGCAGCGCCTCCGCCTCATACGCCTCCTGCGCCAGCCGCTCGCGATCGATCGCCACCCCGAGCAGCGACGCCAGCGCCGGCAGCAGTCGCCGCCGAGCTCCACCGCCGCCGGGCCTCGGCCGCGTGAGCCGGATCGTCCCGACACGCCGCTCGGCCGCCGCGAGCGGATACGAGCTCTCGCCGACGTCCACCGCCGACCCGAGCTCGATCGCTGCACCCTCGACCTGCAGAGCCTGCGCCGCCTCGGCGGCGATCCGCTCCAGCTCATCGCTCACGCTCCCGCGCTCGAGCAGCGAGGTCGCGATCCTCGCCAGCAGCGCCGACTCCCGCGCCTGCCGCCGCGAGCGCGTCGCCAACTGGCTCACCACCACCGCCGTGATCAAGAAGACGAGCAACGCGAACCAGTTCCGCGAGTCCGCCAACGTGAACGTGTACAGCGGCGGCAAGAACAGGAAGTTGAACGCCAACATGCTCGCCACCGCGACCAACAATCCGTACGGCAGCCCTAGGAAGACAGCGACCGGGAGCACCGCCAGCAGGTACAGCACCGCCAGGCTCAGCACCGGGATGTGCCCCTTCAACAGCTCGATCGACCCGCTCACCACCGCGACCGACACCGCGCACGCCGCCACCCCGAGCAGGATGCTCCGCACACGCCCGGCAAACAGCTGCGTCATCTCAACAGAGAACGCTACTCCGCAGGAACCGGAAGAGCGTTGCGTCGACCAGCATTCGACCCGGTAGCGGCGCTAGCGATCGGTGACCCCCAACCAACACCACTTCCGGCTCAACTAGGCGAGCGAACACCGGCCGCCGCTCAACGCCAGAAACCGTTCGCGCGAGCGCGCGCCCGTTCGCTAGCCCACGCCTGGACGAGTCCCCGACCTCACTCGGCAGGCGTCTCCATCATTGCCACGGACAACGCGTGCGTAGCCGATCCGGCCAACAAGAAAGCCCTGTTTCCAGGTCTTTCTTGGATGGGCGGTACTGGGCTCGAACCAGTGACCCCCAGCTTGTCGAGCTGGTGCTCTCCCAACTGAGCTAACCGCCCCGGTCTCGCCGGATTGTAGCGGGGGCTCCTAGACGCCCCGGTCTTTGCGGCTTGCGACGGATACTTGCGACAATTCTGCGATGCGCTCGATGAGGCCGTTGGCAGTCGTTCTCGCGCTCGGCGTCGCTCTCCTCGCGGGCTGCGGCGGCTCGACGGCACGGCTCCGCTCCGAGCCGGGTGCGGCCCGGCCGCACCGCGCCGCGCCGCTCGAGCTCTCCAGGCACTCCGTCGTGCGGCCCTCGTGCCGCGTCGAGAGCGCAGTCCAGGCGACGTCGCGCCGCTCGTTCGCCGCGCTCGTCCGCTCCGACACGCGCATCCTCAGCCGGCCCGCCGGCGGACGCGTGCTCGCGCGCGTCTCGCGCCGCGACCAGAACGGGTACCCGACGGTCCTCGGCGTCCTCGGGGCGCAGCGGACGGGCCGCCGGTGCGCGCCGTCCGCCTACCTCGTCCAGGTTCCGGTGCCGCCCAACCTGCGAGCCGGCTGGATCCCGGCCCGCGCCGTGCGGGTCTTCGCGGTTCGGAGCCACATCGTCGTCGACCTCTCCGGGCGGCGGCTCGTCGCCTACCGGAACGGGCGCGCGGTGCTGCGCGCGCGCGTCGCGATCGGCGCGCCGCAGACGCCGACGCCGACCGGGCGCTACTTCATCAACGAGCGCTGGCTGCTCGCCGACCCGAACGGCGTGTTCGGAGTCGCCGCGCTCGGCATCTCGGCCCACTCGAACGTCCTCCGCAACTGGGTGCAGAACGGCCCGATCGCGCTCCACGGGACGAACGAGCCCGGCACGATCGGCCTGGCGGCGTCGCACGGCTGCGTCCGGCTGAGCAACGCGGACATGCGACGGCTGCTGGCGCTCGCGCCCGCCGGCACGCCGGTCACGATCCGGCCCTAGTAGACGCTCGCCCGCGGGCTCGCGCCTCGGTCGCGGCGCCCGGGACGGTCAGATCAGAAGATCTCGGGGCACCAGGGCAGCGGACGCCGGGCGAACAGCCGGTCGGCCCGCTCGACGGCTCCCTCGCGGAGCTCCTCGAGCCGCAGCGCGTCGCGCAGCTGCGCGAACGGGACCGCACCCAGGTAGGCCGCGCCGAGCGCGGACGCGTCGAGCGCGAGATCCGGCTCCGCGTCCGTCCGCGCGCA
Organism: uncultured Actinomycetes bacterium; assembly: GCA_963746895.1. Lineage (GTDB taxonomy): Bacteria > Actinomycetota > Thermoleophilia > Gaiellales > Gaiellaceae > Palsa-739. The sequence goes on from CAVVDI010000012.1 coordinate 18,188, forward strand.
GTCGCCGTCCGCGAGCTTCCAGCGGCCGTCGTTCCACTCGCAGACCGCGTCTCGCACCTCGAGCACGAGCGGCGGGCCGTCCGCGTAGGCGCGCCCCGAGAGCGCAGCGCCGACGTCGACGAGGCGCACCCAGAGGCCGTCGCCCATCCGGTAGCGGGCGCGACGCGGGCTCGCGAGCAGGAGGAAGAGCGGATGGTCGGGCGGCGCGAGCGAGACCTCGACCGACGCCATCCAGTCGACGTCGAGCAGGTAGCGCCAGATCTCGGCCGTCGCCTGCGGCGTGGCGCCGACCGCCTCCTGCACGACGAGCCGCGACGACGACGAGCCCTCGTCGAACCCGAAGAAGGTGCGGTAGATCGCGTACGCCCGCGTCTCGCCGTCGAGCTCGAGCGCGGCGAAGCGGCGGGGCGAGCCCGCCTCCTCGGCCGGCAGGCGCAGGCGGCGCGACGACCACCAGGAGTCGGTGCGGGCGAAGACCCCGGAGCGCAGGCGGCGCAGCTCCTCCCAGACCGGCGGGAACAGCTGCTGCGCCTCCTCGGGCTCGACGAGACGGACCCGCCCGCGGCGCTCGAGCGGATGCGCGAACGCACCGTGCTCCCGGCGCACCGCCAGCTCGCCGGCCCACGACGCGAGGCCGTAGCCGAAGCGGCCGTAGATCGTCTCCTCCGAGGCCCAGAGGGCGGCGAGCGGCTCGGCCCGCTCGTGCAGGTCGCGGAGCTGCGCGTCCATCAGCGCCCGCAGCACGCCGCGCCGCCGGTGCGTCGGGTAGACGCCGACGACCGTGACGCCGCCGCACGGCAGCGAGCCTCCCGGGACCGACAGGTCGAACGGGAAGGCGCCTGCACCGCCGACGATCTCGCCCTCCTGGAAGGCGGCGTGCATCCGCTCGTACGGGAGGATCTGCGCGAACCGGGCGAGCATCTCCTCCCCGGGCGGCGGGCTGAAGTACTGGCCGATCCCGTTGACCGCGCGGCCGAACTCCTCGTGGTCGCGGACGGGGCGAACCTCGAGCACCTAGAACACCTCGGGGCAGAAGGGGGGCAGCGAGGTGCGGAAGAGGAAGGCGGTGCGCTCGACCGCGCCGGCCGTGCGCTCTTCGATCCGGCCGGCGGCGTGGAGCAGCGCGGCGTCGATCCCGCCGAGGTAGAGCGAGGCGAGGTCGTCGGCGGCGAGCGCGAGGTCCGGCTCGCCGTCGGCGCGGCCGGCTCCGGCACCGATCCGGTGACGGCCCTCGTTCCAGGGGCAGAACGCGTCGCGCACCTCGACGACGAGCGAGTCCTCCCCGTTCCACGAGCGGGCGCGCAGGGCTGCGTCGACGTCGACGAGGCGCAGCCAGAGCCCGTCCGCGCGGCTGAGCCGGAGCCGGCGCGGGTCGGCGACGCCGAGGAAGAGCGGCGCGGCCGGGTCGAGGATCCGGCAGGAGACCTGCGTCGTCAGGTCGATGGAGAAGAGGAAGCGCCAGATCTCCTGCGTCGCCCGGAGCGAGGTGCCGAACGCCTCGACGACGTTCACCGTGCCGTCCGGGACACTCTGCTCCCACTTCGCCTTGATCCGGTAGATCGCGTACGCCTCGACCGCGCCGTCGAGCTCGAGGACGGCGTGGAAGCGCGGGCCTGCGTCGCGGGTGTCCCAGTGGGTCGCGAGCCGCTGCTCGGCCCACCACTCGCGGCTGCGGGCGACCAGCCCGGAGCGGCCGGAGCGCACACGGTCGTAGACCGGCGGCATCAGCTCGAGCGCCTCGTCTCGCGTGACGATCCGGACGCTGCCGGCGGGGCCCGGGTCGTCGCGGAGCGCGAAGCTCGCGCGGACGGCGTCCATGCTCTCCGCGAGGGCCGCGACGCCGTAGCCGTAGCGGCCGTAGATCACGGACTCCGACGCCCAGAGCGCCGCGAGCGGCTCGCCGCGCTCGTGCAGGTCGTCGAGCTGGCGCCGCATCAGCTCACTCGCGAGCCCGCGCCGCCGGTGCGTCGGCAGGACACCGACCCAGGTGACGCCGCCGCACGGCAGCTCGCCGCCCGGGACCGCGAGCGAGAGCGGCCAGGCGGCGGCGAGACCGACCGGCCGGCCCTCGTCGTAGACGCCGAGAACCCGGTCGAGCGGCATCGTCTTGCGGGTCGCGGCGAGCACCTCCTCCTCGTTGCCCGGCAGCTCGCTGCCGAAGGCGCCCTCGAGCACCACGAGGAGGTCGCGCAGCTCGTCGTCCCGCGGGATGCGAATCTCGATCGCCACGGCGGGCAGCCTAGAACTTCTCGAGCGGCGCGTAGTCGAGCATCAGCCGCCGCTCGGAGCCGTCGCCGGCGAAGCGGACGGTGACCACGCCGCCGGGCTCGATCCCGACGACGACGCCCTCCCCGAGCGTCGAGTGGCGCACGTTGTCGCCGGTCGAGAGGCTCGGCACGTCCTCGCGCGGCGCGATCCGGCTCTGGGCGGGCGCGTTGTAGCCCGACCACGACGCCGGGCGCAGCCGCTCGCGCTCGACGTGCTGCTCGGGCACCTCGTCGAGGAAGCGCGAGGGCAGGTTGTGGTCGCGGCCGCCGTAGAGCATCCGCGACGAGGCGTGCAGCAGCGTCAGCCGCTCCATCGCGCGGGTCATGCCGACGTAGCACAGGCGGCGCTCCTCCTCGACCCCCTGCTCCTCGATCGAGCGCGAGTGCGGGAAGATGCCCTCCTCCATCCCGATCATGTAGACGGCACGGAACTCGAGGCCCTTCGCGTTGTGGAGGGTCATCAGCGTGACGAGCGAGCCCTCGCCGCGGATCGCGTCCTGGTCGGAGTAGAGCGAGACCTCCTGCAGGAAGCTGGAGAGCGTCGGCTCGGCCGCCTGCTCGCGCCACTCGCGCGCGACCGAGACGAGCTCCTGGAGGTTCTCGATCCGGCCCTGCGCCTCGATCGTCCGCTCCGCCTCGAGCGCCTCCAGGTAGCCGCTGCGCTCGAGCACCGCCTCGATCAGCTCGGGCACGTCGAGCTCCATGGCGGCGCTCATCAGCGACTCGATCGTGCCGCGGAACGTCTTCACCGCCTTCTGCGGCGCCGCCCCGACGCCGGCCATCCCGGCCTCGGCGGTCGCCTCCCAGAGCGAGATCTCGCGCTGGCCGGCCCAGGTGGTCAGACGCGCGAGCGTCGAGTCGCCGATCCCGCGGCGCGGCCGGTTCGCGATCCGCAGCAGCGAGACGGCGTCGTACGGGTTGTCGAGCACCTGCAGGTACGCGATCAGGTCCTTGACCTCGGCGCGCTCGTAGAAGCGCGGGCCGCCGATCACCTGATAGGCGACGCCCTGGCGGACGAGCACGTCCTCGAGCACGCGGCTCTGCGCGTTCGTCCGGTAGAAGACCGCGATCTCGCTGCCGGAGTAGCCCTGCTCGACGAGCAGCGCGATCTCGGCGGCGACGTAGCGGGCCTCGGCGTGCTCGTCCTCGACCTCGACGACGCGCACCGGGTCGCCCTCGCCGAGCTCCGACCAGAGGTTCTTCTCCTTGCGCTCGCGGTTGTTGACGATCACGCCGTTCGCGGCGTCGAGGATGTTCTGGGTCGAGCGGTAGTTCTGCTCGAGCGCGATCGTCCTCGCTCCCCGGAAGTCGCGCTCGAACTCGAGGACGTTGCGGATGTCGGCGCCGCGGAAGGCGTAGATCGACTGATCGGGGTCGCCGACCGCGAAGACGTTGCGATGCCGCTCGGCGAGCAGCTGCAGCAGGCGGTACTGCGCGTGGTTCGTGTCCTGGTACTCGTCGACGAGCACGTAGCGGAACGCCTTCTGCCACTTCTCGCGCGCCTCCGGGAAGCGCTCGAGCACGTCGACCGTGAGGTAGAGCATGTCGTCGAAGTCGACCGCGTTCGAGGCGAAGAGGCGCTTCTGGTAGAGGTCGTAGACCTCCGCGACGGTCTGGTCGTAGAAGCTCGCGACGCGCTCTCCGAACTCGCCCGGGCCGATCAGCTGGTTCTTCGCGTTCGAGATCTGGCTGTGGATGCCGCGCGGCGTGAAGCGCTTCGGGTCGCGCTCGAGCTCCTCCAGGCAGTGCTTCGTGAGGCGCACCTGGTCGGCCGAGTCGTAGATCGTGAAGTTGGAGCGGTACCCGAGCCGCTCCGCCTCGCGGCGGAGGATGCGGCCGCAGGCCGCGTGGAAGGTCATCACCCAGGCGGCGCGGGCCGGCGGCCCGACGAGGTGCTCGACGCGCTCGCGCATCTCGGCGGCGGCCTTGTTCGTGAAGGTGATCGCGAGGATCTCGGGCGGCTTGACGCCGACGGCGCGCAGCAGGTGCGCGATCCGGCGGGTGAGGACGCGCGTCTTGCCGGAGCCCGCGCCGGCGATCACGAGCAGAGGCCCCTCGGTGGTCAGCACCGCCTCGCGCTGGGCCGAATTGAGGTCGTGGAGGTAGGTCTCCGGCGTCGTCGCGGCCACCGACCGATCGTAGCGGGGTGGCCCGGCGGCTTCGCGAGAGACAGCTGCTGCGGCTCGACCAGGCCTGCCGTTCCATGCCGCCGGCCGGCCCGGGGAGGGCTCTTTCGGACACGTCTGCTGCCTGGCACCGGACGTGCCTGTTCTGGCCACGTCTGGGGTCTGACCCCAGACGTGGCCAGAGGGGACATGGCCGGCTCCTTCGGGCGGTCGTCCGTGGCGGGACGGTCAGGCTGCGAGTGCAAATGGCGGCAGTTCGAGCCCCTGCTCCGCGATCATGCGGGCGACGCCCGGCAGCCCGAGAGTGCGCAGCCAGTGCGCGCGCACGTCCGGCTCGTCCCAGGCCGGACGGTCGAGATTGCGCGTCCAGCGCGTGACCATGAACAGGAACAGATCAGCGGCGGTGCGGCCCTCCCCGACGAGCCAGTCACGACCGGCGAGATGCGCCTCGATCCGCCCGAACTGCTCGGCCGCCGCCGCGACCGCCGCCTCGCGGACGCCGGCGGTGCCGTAGCGGTCGGGGTAGAGCGCCCGCAGCAGCGTCGGCTGGACAGTGTTCGTCAGGTGCAAGAGCCAGCGGTAGAGCTCGCTGCGGTCGCGCGTGCCGAGCGGCGGGACGAGCCCCGACTCCGGGAAGCGGTCGCCGAGATGGAGCAGGATCGCCGCCGACTCGGTGAGGACGAGGTCGCCGTCCTCAAGCGTCGGGATCAGCCCCGACGGATTCAGTCGCAGATAGGCGTCGCTGCTCTTCCCGTTCTCGTCCCGCTCGACGAGCACGAGCTCGTAGTCGGCACCGATCTCGGCCAGCGCCGCGTGCGGTGCCATCGCCGCCGTTCCGGGCTTCCAGTGCAGCCGCAGGTCACCCACGGGCCAACCCTAGCCGCCGGCCTCTAAGGTCCGGGAATGCGCGTCGCGCTGATGATCGAGGGCCAGGAGGGCGTCAGCTGGGAGCAGTGGTGCGCGCTCGCCGACGCGTGCGAGGAGCACGGCGTCCCGACGCTCTTCCGCTCCGACCACTACATCTCGCAGTCCGACGAGGCCGGCAACGTGGCCCACGACGCCTGGACGACGATCGCCGCGCTCGCGGCGCGGACGAGGACCCTGCGGCTCGGGACGCTCGTCTCCCCCGCCACGTTCCGCGCGCCCGCACTGCTCGCGAACGCCGCCGCCACCGCCGACCACGTCTCCGGCGGCCGGATCGAGCTCGGCCTCGGCGCCGGCTGGAACGGACGCGAGCACGCCGCCTACGGGTTCCCCTTCCCCGAGACGCCCGTGCGGGTCGAGATGTTCGCGGAGCAGCTCGAGATCGTGCACCGGCTCTGGACGGAGGAGCGCGTCGACTTCCGCGGCCGCCACTACACGCTGCTGGACGCGCCCGGGCAGCCGAGGCCCGTGCAGCGTCCGCACCCGCCGCTGCTCGTCGGCGGCTCCGGCGGGCGCGGCACCATCGAGCCGGCGGCCCGCTTCGCCGACGAGTACAACGCGCCGTTCGTCTCGCCGGAGGAGGCCGCCGCCATCCGGACGAGGGTCCCCTCCCACCTGCGCTTCTCGGTCATGGTCGGCTACCTCGTCGGTGCGACGCGCGGGGAGGCGCTGGAGCGGGCCCGCGAGCTCTACGACCGGCGCCCTCGCGACACGGGCTTCGACGAGTGGGTCGCCGCCTACTCGGCGCGGGGCGCCGTCGTGGGCTCGGTGGAGGAGGCCGTCGAGCGGCTACGCGGCTACGAGCGCGCAGGCTGCGACCGGGTGATGCTGCAGCACCTCCTCCACGCCGACCTCGAGCCGGTCAGACTGCTGGGCCGAGAGTTGCGCCCGGCGCTGGCGTCGTAGGCTCCTCGCCGCCCTGGTCGAGCCGGAAGGGCGGGTACTCGGGCGTCATGAAGGCGGCGTAGGCGAGCACGCGCATCGACCAGCGGTTGCAACCCATCACGAGGTCGTAGACGCCGCGCGGGTACCCGCGTCCGATCAGGAGCAGGACGGCCGCGACGAACACGAGCACGCCGGTGACGCTCGCTCCCGCCGCCGACCAGTGGCCGCCCGACGAGTGGGCGCCCGACCAGCCGAGACCGCAGCCGCCGCCGAGGATGCCGGCGATCACGTACTGCGGGATCCCGACGAGCCACCAGCCGATCAGGGGCAGCCCGCGCCGCTGCCGCTCCGGGTACTCGATCTCCAGCCGGGCCGGGTAGTCCGCCACGTCCGCCAGCGTGAACGGCGGATAACGGTCGGTGGCGAGCGCCGAGGTCGCGTAGTAGCCGACGCGCCAGCTCCAGCGCATGACGCCCACGTTGTAGGCGAACAGGCGGCGCGGATAGCGCCCGGTGAAGAGCAGCACGACGAACGCCGCGAGCGTGGACAGCGCGAAGCCGATCCAGAGGAAGAGCAGCACGAACCAGTGCGGCAGGGCGAGCAGCCACTTGACGAGCCAGAGCCAGCGGCTGAGCGGCTCGTCCAGGCGACCCTCGAGCTGGACGGGATGACGGTCGTTCATCGGTTCTCTCCTCGTTTCGTTTCGACCATTGTCTCGTCGCCTTCTCACCGCGGGCAATCCGGGGAATGCCGGATCCGTCCCCCACGTTCGCCACGATTCCGCGCGTGGAGGAATCCGGAACACCCCCGCTCCTACGCGGGATCTCGCACGCCCACGATCCTGGAGCGCCGATGGACGCTGCGGTCTTCGCAGACGCGATCGAGGTCTTCCACCTGCCCTCGGCGGCGCTGTTCAGGCGCGGCCGAGCTCGGCGAGCCGCGCCTCGAGCCAGCCCGCGGCGGCGGCCAGCTCGGCCGCGTCGCTCGACTTGACCACCACCTCGACCTCGGGGCCGCTCGGCAGGAAGCTCGGGTAGGAGCCGACGAGGACGCCCGGCCAGCGCTCCCCGACCTCGACCAGAGCGGGCGCGATCACGCTCTCGCGGGTGACGTAGACCCGCCGCCAGGCCGCGATCGGGCTGCCGCGCCGGAACTCCTCCTCGATCGCGGCGAACATCGCCTCCATCTCGGCGGGCAGGCCTGGAAAGACGTAGACGTTCTCGATCGCGAAACCGGGGGCTCCGCCGAGCGGATTCCGCAGGGCCCGGCTCCCGACCGGCAGGTGGGCCCAGCGGGCCGCGTACTCCGGGTCGCGGCGGAAGCGCGCGCGCAGGTCGTCGGCGAGCTCGCGCACCTCCTGCTGCGCCACGCCGAACGCGAACGCCATCGCCTCGCGCGTGAGATCGTCGGGAGTGCCGCCGAGACCGCCCGTGACGAGCAGGAAGTCGACCCGCGGCGCCTCCGCGCGCACGTACTCGGCGACCTGGCCGATCTCGTCCGGCAGCGCCGCCGTCATCCGCACCTCGACGCCGAGATGCGCCAGCCGCTTCGCGAGCCACGACGCGTTCGTGTTCGGCACGTCGCCCGAGACGAGCTCGTTCCCGATCGTCAGGATCGAGGCGCTGGCGCTCGGGGTCATTCCCGCTCACGGCGACGGCCGAGCCGCCGCCTCCGCTCCTGGATGAGCTCCGCCGAGCCTACGCTCATAGCTCGATCGTACGCGTGGCCGCGAACGCGGCGAGGAAGCGTCGATCGTGCGTGACGAGCAGGACGGTGCCCTCGTAGGCGCCCAGCGCGCGCTCCAGCTCCTCGATCGCATCCAGGTCGAGATGGTTCGTCGGCTCGTCGAGGGCGAGACAGTTGACGCCGCGACGCAGCCAGGAGCGCGAGCATCGCGCGCGTCCGCTCGCCGGGCGAGAGGGAGGCGCACGCGCGGAGCACGTCGTCCGCGCCGAGCCCGAACTTCGCGAGCAGCGCGCGGGCGGCCTCCGCCGGTGCATCCGAGAGCGCGAGGAAGACGTCGAGCAGCGGCCGCGCGGTCGAGAACGACGCGCGATCCTGCTCCAGCTCGCCGAGGACGACGCCCGGCCCGATCCAGCGGCGGCCTGCGGCGAGCGGCAGGCGCCCGAGCAGCAGGTCGAGGAGCGTCGACTTGCCGCTGCCGTTCGCACCGGCGATCGCGAGCCGGTCGCCCCAGCGCAGCTCGAGGTCGATGGCGCCGAGGCGGAACGAGCCTCGCTCGACGACCGCGCCCTCGAGGCGGAGGACGACGTCGGCGCTGCGCGCTGCCGGCGCGAGCCCGAGCCGAAGCTGCCACGGCTCGTACGGCTTCTCGACCGCGTCGAGCCGGTCGAGCTTCGCACCGTAGGTGCGCTTCACGTCCTTCGACTTCTTCTTCTTGCGGCCCTGGCCGTAGCCGCGGCGCTCCCACTCGCTCATCCGGCGCGCCTGCTCCTCGATCCGCTCGCGCTCGGAGACGTAGCCCTCCCAGCGGGCGTCGTGCCGCTCGCGCGCGCTGCGGCGCTGCTCCTCGTACTCCGTCCACCCGCCGACGTACTCGCGAGCGCCGTGCGTCCACTCGTCGAGCTCGACGACGCGCGTGACGGTGCGGTCGAGGAAGGCGCGGTCGTGCGAGACGATCACGGCGGCGCCGTCGTAGCCGGCGAGGAACGACTCGAGACGCGCCAACCCCTCGAAGTCGAGGTCGTTCGTCGGCTCGTCGAGCAGGAGCGCGTCGACGCGGGCGAGCAGGACCGAGGCGAGGGCGGCGCGTGCCGACTCGCCGCCCGAAAGCCCGTCGAGCGTCCGGTCGAGCGGGACCGCGAGCCCGAGCTCCGCGAGCGTCGAGGCGGCCCGCGCCTCGAGGTCGTCGCCGCCGCGGGCGAGGAAGGCGTCGAGGGCGTCGGCGTGCTCGGCGGCGAGCTCCGGCTCGGCGGCGAGGCGATCTGCGAGCGCGTCCATCCGCTCCGCTGCCGCTGCGACGCCGGTGCGGCGCTCGAGGTAGGCGCGCAGCGTCTCGTGCCGGAGCGCGTCCCGCTCCTGCGGCAGGTGCCCGACGGCGAGCGTGGGCGGCGTGCGCCGCACCGTGCCGCGATCCGGCGCGTCCTCGCCGGCGAGCAGGCGGAGCAGCGTCGACTTGCCGGCGCCGTTCGGCCCGACGAGCCCGATGCGCGCGTGGGGCGGCACGACGAGGTCGACGCCGGCGAGGACCACCTGGGCGCCGTGCGACTTCGAGATCCGGGCTGCGACGAGCGTGCCGGACGGGCGGGCCATGCGCGACCTCCACGAGAACGCGCCAAGTAACACTGTGTCACTTGGCTCGGGACGGGATGGAGTTCGCTAGTTCCGCATGGAGGGCGCCGGAGCGCCGCGGGCGACTGTAGCGGATCCGGCCCGGTGGCTCGAGGTCGAGCGCCTCGCACGCCCACGGCAGCGCGACCTCGAGCCGCTCTCCGCCGCGACCGGCTCCGGCTTCACCGCCGCACGGGGAGGACGAACACCGAGCCGCCGTCCGCGACGACGCGCACGTTCGCGCCGTAGTGCGCAGCCACGTTCGACGCCGAGAGCACCTCCGCGGCCGTCCCCTCCGCGGCAACGGCGCCGCGGTCGAGGAGGAGCAGCCGGTCGGCGAACTGGCCGGCGAGCGTCAGGTCGTGCATCGTCGAGACGACGGTCAGCCCGTCGCCGCGGAGCGAGTCCACGAGCTCGAGCACCAGCTGCTGCCGGCCGAGGTCGAGCGCGGTCGTCGGCTCGTCGAGGAGGAGGATCGGCGCCTCCTGGGCGAGCGCCCGCGCGAGCACCGTCCGCTGCAGCTCGCCGCCGCTGAGCGAGCCGAGGCGCCGTCCGGCGAAGCCGTCGAGATCGAGCCGGTGCAGCGCGCGCGCCGCCGCCTCCCGATCGCTCCGCCGCTCGCCGCCGAGGGTCGAGACGTGCGGCGTGCGGCCGAGCAGGACGTACTCCGCGACGGTCAGCTCGGGCGGCGTCTCCGGCTTCTGCGGCACGAACGCGACGAGGCGCGCCAGCTCGCGGCGCCGCAGCCGCCGCGCCTCCCTGCCGGCGACGACGATCTCGCCCTCGAAGGGACGAGACCGGCGAGCGCACGCAGCGCCGACGTCTTCCCGGCCCCGTTGGGGCCGATCAGCGCGACCCACTCGCCCGACCCGGCCGCGAAGGTGAGCTCGCGCACCGCGGCGGTCGCGCCGAAGCGGACCCAGACGTCCCGCAGCGCGATCACCGCATCGTCCTCGACGTGCGGAGGACGACCGCGAAGAACGGTGCGCCGAAGAACGCCGTGACGACGCCGATCGGCAGCTCGGCCGGCGAGAGCACCGTCCGCGCCAGCACGTCCGTGAGGACGAGGAAGCCGGCGCCGACGACCAGCGAGAGCGGGACCACGGCGCGGTAGCTGGTCGACACGAGCAGGCGAATCGTGTGCGGGACGATGATCCCCACGAACGCGATCAGGCCGCTGACCGCGACCGCGGCGGCGGTGCCGAGGGTCGCGACCGCCACGATCAGGAGCCGGGTGCGCGCGACGTCGACGCCGAGGCTCGCCGCCTCGTCGTCCCCGAGGCTGAGCACGTCGAGCACCCGACGGTGGAGGACGAGCACGAGCGAGCTGACCGCGATGTACGGCGCGGCCACGGCGACGTCGCTCCAGGTCGAGGTCGCGAAGCCGCCCAGCAGCCAGGCGTAGACGTTCTGGAGCACGTCGGTATGCCGCTGCTGGACGAACGTCTGCACGGCGGCGGTGAAGGTCGCGACGGTGACGCCGGCGAGGACGAGCGCGCCCGTCGTGCGGGCCGCGCCGGCCGAGCGGCCGAGTGCGTAGGTGACGACGACCGCGGCCACGGCGCCCGTGAACGCCGCGAGCGGCACGATCGCGTCCGTACCGGTCGAGGCGACGCCGTAGACGATCGCGAGCGTCGCGCCGAGCCCCGCGCCGCCCGCCACGCCGAGCAGGTACGGATCGGCGAGCGGGTTCCGGAAGACGCCCTGGTAGGCGGAGCCCGACACCGCGAGCATGCCGCCGACGAGAGCCGCGAGCACCACCCGCGGCGCGCGCAGCTGCCAGAGCACCGCCTGCTCGACCGAGTCGAGGTGCGAGCGCACGTGCAGGAACGGCACGTAGGAGAGCGCCGACTCGGCGATGGAGCCGGCGCCGATCCCGATCGGGCCCACGGCGAGCCCGACGAGCAGGGCGCAGAGGAGGAAGGCCGCCGCCGCGAGCCCCCAGCGCAGACCGATCCCCCGGGCTTCGATGCGCGGGGCGGCCTCCGGTCTGACGACGTCGACGGCGGCCATGCCCTACTTCCGCCTCGCGATCGCGGCGACGGCGCGCGCGAACTGGACGACGCGCGGGCCCCAGCGCGAGGCGACGTCGTCGTCGACCGTGATCACGCGATGCTGCTCGACCGCGGCGAGCGTCCCCCACCCCGGCCGGGCCGCCACGGTCTTCGCGCTCTGGCCGCAGCACTTCGAGTCGGCGAGCACGACGATCGCCGGGTTCCGGGCGAGGATGTACTCCGCGGAGAGCTGCGGATACCCGGTGTGGGCGGTGTCGGCGGCGTCCGCGACGTTGCGGAACCCGAACAGCTTGTAGAGCCGGCCGATGAACGTCGCCGACGTGGCCGAGTAGTACGTCTGGTCGAGCTCGTGGTAGATGGTCAGATGCCGCCGCGACTTCGGGACGCTCTGGATCAGCTTCTTCAGCTGCACCTCCATCGAGTGGACGACCGTCGTCGCCTTCGCCTCGTGGCCGGTGAGGCGGCCGAGGTCGCGGATCTCCTCGTACGCCTGCGCGAGGTCGTCCGCGGCCGGCTCGTTCACGACCCGGATCCCGAGCGTCTCGAGCTGGGAGACGAAGGCGCCGCCGTAGGAGATCAGGACGAGGTCGGGGTGGTAGGCGACGATCGCCTCGACGTTCGGCGTCAGGCCCGAGAGCGAGGTGCGCGGCGCCTGCTGCGGGTAGTTCGACTGCTCGTCGACCGCGACGACCTGCTTGCCGGCGCCGATCGCGAAGAGATCCTCGGTCAGCGTGGGCGAGAGCGAGACGATCCGGGACGGGACGGCGTGGGTGCGGCTCGGCCCGCGACGGGCGGCCGCGGAGAGCGACACGGCGACGAGAGCGACCACCAGGGCCGCGACGCCGATGAGGGAACGACGAAGCACGAATCCTCCCTTCCGCGAGGGGTTCGATCTGGCGGCGGGCGGCAGGTCTTCTGACTCGGGGCTCCCTCCCCCGCCGCCTTCCCAGGCCTGCGGCCCAGTGGCGTCGTGGCGGAGAAGCGTCTCCCCTTACAGCGGCGGGACCGTCCCGGAATCGCACCGGAGTTCCCTCACCGCTCGCCGATGTGTGGCGGGACACTAGCATCGTCGGCGGTGCCCGCACTCGCGCTCGAGCTCGACACGGTTCTCGCCGACACGCGGCCGCTCTGGCGCGACTGGCTCGAGGACGCGGCGCGGCGGGCGCGGGTCGACCTCGAGGTTCCCGACGACAGGACGGAGGCGGCGGCGGCTCTCGACGAGCGGCTCGGCGACTGGCGGCCGCTGCTCGAGCGCTTCGCCTCCGACCGTGCGCCCGTGTACTTCCGCCCGCGCGCCGACACGAGCGCGATCCTCCGCCGGCTCTCCGCCGACGGAGTGCGGATCGGCGTCTTCACCGACGCGCCGCGGGAACTGGCCGACGTCGCGCTCGCCCATGTGGGCGCCGCGCGGCGCGTCGAGGTGCTCGGGACCCTGGACGAGGTGAGGGCGGCGCTCGGCGAGGATGCCCGGGTGATCCGCTCGCGCGAGCAGCTGGCCGACCTAAGATGAGCCGATGGAGCGCGACCTCTCCGACCGCCGCTTCGACACCCTGCTCGAGCGGCTCGACCGGATCGGCGACGAGCTGGCGCGGGTCAACAAGCGGCTCGACAACGACGAGAACTTCCTGCGCCTGACCCGCGAGCTCACGACGCTGAACGAGTCGCTGCAGGCGCTCGCCTACGCGGCCCTCGGCCAGCAGGCGCCGAACGTGCGGCGCCGCCGCAGCCTCTGACGCCCGGCGCCGGGCGCCCGACGCGCCGTCGCGCGAGCGTCACAGCCGCGTCAGCCGGCCAGGCGCCAGATGTCGAGCACGCCGCTCGTGGCATGGTCGTTGGCGTTCCCCTCGGGGAGCGCGACGCGGCCGTCGACCACGATCGGGCTGTTCCAGTGGCCGCCGCCGGCATCGAGAGTCGCGACGAGCGTGCCCGTCGAGGGGAGGTAGACCCGCAGCCCGCCGCCGGGGCCGTAGACCCACAGCAGCCCGCCCGCGAGCACCGGGCTGGTCCCGCCGTTGCCGTTCCGCCAGACGCGGTGCAGCCGCCCGTTCCGCAGCGCCCACGCGGCCGTGCCGCCGTTGTCGGCCGCGATCATCCACGTGCGCGTCTTCGTCCGCCACACGGCCGGTGCCGTGAAGAGGTCGGCGCCGGACGGCGTCGAGACGACCTGCAGCTCGTGATCGCGATGCGCCGCCCTACCGCGGAGACGCTGCAGCGAGAGGAGGCGGATCTTCCCGTCCTTCCCTCCCTGGGCGATCAGGTTCCTCGCCAGCAGCACGGGCGACGTCGAGCCGAGGTCGAGGTCGCTCGAGCTCAGCTCCTCCGTGTTCGAGGGCGTGTAGTTGCCGATCATGCGGCGCGCGTCGGGCGGGAGGAGAACGACGGCGTCGCCCCAGTCGGTGCGCCCGTTCCACGGCGCGTTCCCCGTCGCGACGAGCAGGTCGCCGCTGCCGGGCACGACCACCGCGCCGGCGCGGCCCCAGATCGCGGAGTCGCTCGACGGGCACGAGTGGGGCGCGATCAGCGCGTGCCGGTTCGAGCAGAGCGAGTTCCAGACACGGAGCAGCTTCCCGTTCGTCGCGTCGAGGATCGCGACGTGACCCTGGTACGGAGGCGCGTCGCCGATGTATCCGCCCGTCGTCGCGATCACGTGGCCGCGATCGAAGTTCAGGGAGGAGGCGATCTTCTCGCGCGACGGCAGCCTCGTGATCGAGCGGCGCCAGGCGGGGCGACCGCTCGCGACGGAGAGCTTCTGGATCCGCCCGTCGGGCGACGCGGCGTAGATCCAGGCGCGACCCGGATCGGCGACCGGCGTCGCGGTCGTGATCTGCGCCGATCCCGCCCAGGACGAGTACCCGGGCGGCGTCCAGCGCCAGAGGATCGAGCCGTTCGCGGCGTCGATCGCGAGCGTGATCCCGTACGTCGTCGTGACGAAGAGGGCGTCGTGCCGGGCACCCTGCACCGTGACGTCGTGGAGGTAGATCGGGGACGAGTCGGCGGTGCCCGGGAGCTGCACCTGCTGGCGCTGCAGCGCGTCGAGGTCGCCGGCCGTGATCCCGGTGTCGATCTCGGCGTCGTTGCCGCGGCTCGCCTCCCAACCGAAGCGCGTCCAGTCCTCGCCGGCGACGAGCCTCTTCGCGGCGGCGCGGACATCCGAGGTCGCCGTCGTGCCGGCCGCGGCGCCGCCGCCCGCGCAGGCGGCGAGGGCGAGCGCGAACAGCGCGACCGCGATCCGACCTCATGGCGCGCGACTCCCCGCTCAGGAGCGGAGCAGCACCCGGCGTAGCTCGTCCTCCTTGCCGGGCTCGAGGATCGCGAGCACCTGGTCGCCCGCCTCGAGCGTCGTCGCGCCGACCGCGATCTCCGCCCTGCCGTCGCGCATCACGGAGATCAGGCGCGAGCCCTCGGGCAGGGCGAGGCCCTCGACGCGCTTGCCCGCCGAGGGCGAGTCGCGGTCGATCTGCACCTCGACGATCTCGAGGTTCTCGCGTCGCAGCTCGAGCAGGTGGATCAGATCGTGCTCCGGCACCTCGTGCTCGACGAGCGCCATGATGCGAGCGGTCGCGCAGACCGTCGGCGAGATCCCGAGCAGGTCGAAGTGGGCCTGGTTGCGCGGGTCGTTCACGCGCGCGATCACCTTCGACACCCCGTACTTCTCCTTGCCGATCTGGCAGATGACCATGTTGTCCTCGTCGTCGCCGGTCAGCGCGAGCAGGATGTCGGGCGGCCGCGCGATCCCGGCGCGCTCGAGGACGTACAGCTCGGTCGCGTCGCCGCGCTTCACCTGATGCTCGAACTCCTCCTCGAGCCGCTCGAAGGTGTCGCTGCGCTGCTCGATCAGCGTCAGCTCGTGGCCGAGGCGCAGCAGCGAGCGCGCGACGTTCGCGCCGACCTTGCCGCCGCCCGCGATGATCACGTACATCTAGCTCGCCGCCTTCGACGCCGGGATCTCGCAGGCGCGCACCGCGTCGATCAGCGTCCCGATCGCGACGCTCGTCGGGCAGACGGTGCGCAGGCCGCGCTCGCGGTAGAAGCCCGCGCGGGCCGGGTCGAGCACGCGCACGACGACGCACTGGACGTCGAAGCGCTTCTGCGCGACCTGGCCGATGACGATGTTGGTGTTGTCGCCGTCGGTCGCGACGACGACCGCGTCCGCCTCCTCGATGCCGGCGTCGCGGAGCAGGTCTGCGTCCATCCCGTGCCCGACGAGGAAGCTCCCGGGCCAGTGGTCGCCCAGCCGGGAGAGCGCGTCCTCGTTCTCGTCGACCACGACGACGTCCCACCCCTCCTCGTCGAGCTGGAGGGCGATCGAGGAGCCGACCCGGCCGCAACCGATGACGAGTGCCTTCATGCCCGAGGCAGCGTAGCGCGGCCGGTCACGCCGATGTCTCCTCGAGCACGCCCTGGGGGAAGGCCACGATCAGCACCTCGGCGTTCGCCCGGCGCAGAACGTAGTCGACCGTCGGCGAGAAGAAGCGCGACTGGCGTCGCCAGCGCGGCGACGAGCCGAGCACGATCAGGTCGACGCCGCTCGCCGCCGCGGCCTCGACGATCGCGTCGCCGATGGCGCGCGCGCGGACGGTGCGCCCGTCGACGACGACCCCGTTGTCCGCTCCGAGCGCGACCGCCTCGGCGAGCGACGCAGCGGCCCGTTCCTCCTCCTCGAACAGATCGGCGTCGAGCGGCTGGTCGAGTGGGACGAGGATCACGTGCAGCGCCTCGACGCCGCCGCCGCGCTCCTGTGCGAGCTTGACCGCGGTCGCGATCATCTCCTCTCCGATCTCGCCGAGCTTCATCGGCACGAGGATCCGCGAGAACTCCGTCGCGGGCAGCACCTCGCCGGCGGCCGGCTCGACGTGCTCGAGCAGCCCGGCGCCGCTGCCGCGTCGGACGAGGAGGTAGACGACGACGCCGCCGGCGAGCCACGCCGGCCCGCCGTAGCGGGCGCCGATGTGCGTGGACATCGCCGCGACGAACACGGCGATCGTCGCGGCGGCGCCGACGAGCGACGGAACCGGGATCACGGCGCCGCGCACCCGCACGCCGAGCGGGACGCGGAACGGGCGCTCGAGCTGCGGCTGCGTGATGCGGAGCCGGACGACGGCGAGCTGGGCGGCGGTGAACGCGAGCAGCACGCCGAAGCTGAAGAGGCTCGCGAGGAACGAGACCGGGTTGGTCAGGTACGAGGTCGTGAGCAGGAGCGCGATCGCGATCACGACCGCGGCGATCACGGACTGCGGCGAGACGAGCGTCCGCCGGTGCAGCCGCCCGAAGCTGCGCGGCAGCTGGCCGTGCTCGCCCAGCGAGTGGGCGAGCCGTCCGAAGCCGGAGATCGAAGTGGTCGCCGCGGCGAGCAGGACGAGCGCTCCGGTGAGGCCGACGTACGTGCGCAGCGCGTCGGCGGAGCGCTGGGGGATGTGGCCCCGCAGCGCCGAGACGATGCCCATCAGCGGCGCCCGCTCCCAGCTCGTCCCGAGCGCCGTCGTGCCGCGCGGCGCCGGGTAGGCAGAGAGCGCGACGAGGGCGATCAGGACGGTGATCAGGACGACGCCGCCGATCGCGGTGAAGAGGCTGCGAGGGAGGTCGCGCCCCGGCTGGCGCGTCTCCTCCGCGAAGTTCGCGACCGTCTCCAGGCCCGTGTACGCCAGCATCCCGAGCGGCAGCGCGAAGGCGAGCTCGTGCCACGAGGGCTGGCGCCCGAGGTGGAGCCCGCGCGTGAGCGCCGAGCCGGAGAAGAGGAGGACGAAGCCGAAGCCGACGAGCACGAGCTGCGTCACGAGGTCGAGCAGCGGCACCACCACGCCGAACGAGTAGAGGCGCGTGCGGTGGACGAGTCGCGAGGCGCCGATCGCCGCGATCACGACGCAGCCGAAGATCACGTCCCCCGGGCGGTGCGCGATCGACTTGATCCCGACCGCGAGCCCGAGGTAGTGCGGGAGGAAGAGCGCCGAGAGAGCGATCACGATCAGGTAGTCGAGGAAGAGCGCCCAGCCCGTGAGGAAGCCGAGGAAGTCGTTGAACGCGACGCGGACGAAGGTCGCCGCACCGCCGGTCTCGGGAATCGACGTCGTCCCCTCGGCGTACGAGAGCGCGACGACCACGAAGAGCAGCCCGACCACGCCGAGCACGACGGGCGTGAAGCCGAGCGCGTGCAGGGCGACGATCCCGAGCGCGAAGTAGATCGAGGAGGCGATCTCCCCGTAGGCCACCGACGCGAGCGCGGGCGCGTCGAGGACTCGTTGCAGCCGCGGGAGCTTGCGGGCCATCGCGGCCGGACCCTACCGGCGGCGGAGCAGGTACAGGCGCCCGCAGCCGAGCAGCAGGAAGAGCGTCCCGAACAGGTAGCCGACCGAGCCGCCGCCGGCCCGCGCCGTCTCGGCGAGGATCGCGACGCCGAGCACGATCAGTGAGCACGCCGAACACGGCGACCGACCGCGTATACAGCGCCTTCACACGACCGCCTCGCTCGCGGCGGCGACCATCACCCGACACGGGGCGTGGCGAAGCACGAAGTCGACCGTGTCGCCGAAGATCGGCCGCCGGCCCGAGCGCAGGCGCACCCGGCGCGGGCCGCCCATGACGATGATCTCCGACCCGCGGCGCGTCGCCTCGTCGACGATCGCCCGGCCGGCACTGCGGCTGCGCGCGATGCGGCCGATCACCCGGACGCCGTAGGTGTCGCCGATCGCCCGCGCCTCGTCGAGGTGACGGTTCGCCTCCTCCACCAGCTCGGGCAGATACGCGTCGAGCGGCGCCTCGAGCGGCACCTCGACGGCGGTGACGGCCACGATCGAGGCTCGTCGCTCGGTCGCGAGCCTGCAGGCGAGGTCCATCGCCTCGCCCGACGGGTAGCCCGGCGCGACCGGGACGAGGATGTTGCGGTACTCGAGGGCCGCGGCCGGGCCGATCACGACCGGGGCGCGAGCCGTCTCGCGGAGGGGCAGCTTCACGACGCGCCGGCGGTAGCCGAAGTAGATCGCGAAGCCGATCGCGAGCCACGCGAGGCCCGCGTAGCGCGTCCCCGGGCTCTGGATGACGACGACGAGCCACGCGAGCGCGGTCGCGATCCCGCCGAAGACGGCGAAGATCGGCCAGCTGACGCCGCGGAACCGCAGGTTCGGCCTCGCCGTGAACGCGAGCTCCTCGTTGGGGTAGCGCCGCCGCAGCTGGATCACGGAGGCGTGCGCGACCGTGAACGAGAGCATCGCGCCGAACGAGTACATCGTCCCGAGGAAGGCGGTCCGGCCCGGCAGCAGCACGATGATCGAGACGAGGCCGGCGAAGACGATCAGCGACAGCCAGGGCGTCTTGAAGCGCGGGTGCAGGCGGCGGAAGACCTCGGGCAGCTGCCGGTACGACGCCATCGAGTACGTGATCCGCGAGGCGCCGATGATCCCGGCGTTCGTCGCGATGAAGAGGATGGTCGCGGCGAGGATGCCGACGTAGACCTTGAGCGAGGAGAGCAGCGTCCCCGAGATGCCGAGGTTCTCGACCACCCCGAGCACGGGGTCGTTCTGGAAGCCGCCCTTCTCCGGCGTCAGCGCGAGCAGCGTCGTCTGGTGGCCGCCGATCAGATGCACGGGCAGCGCCGAGAGCGCGATCATCGGCAGCGTGAAGTAGATCGCGAAGACCGCGACCGCGACGTACGAGATCGAGCGCGGGATGCTCCGCACCGGGTCGCGCGCCTCCTCCGCGAGGTTGGAGACGGTCTCGATCCCGGTGTAGGCGATCATCCCGACCGGGATCGCGAGGAAGAACTGGCCCCACGTCGGCGCCGACCCGAAGTGGACGTTGTGGGCGAGCGTCGACGGGCTGAAGATGAGGACGAAACCGAGCAGGACGAGCAGCAGCTGCGTCGCGAAGTCGACCAGCGCGAGGACGATGTTCAGCTTCGCCGACTCCTGGATGCCGACGACGTTGAGCGCGACGAGCACGACGATCACCGCGGCGCCGCCGATGATGTCCCACGGGTTCTGCCTCAGCGGCGCCCAGAAGATCGAGAGGTAGTGCGGCACGAAGAACGCCGAGATGGCGATCGTGATGATGTAGTTCAGCATCTGCGCCCAGGCGGCCCCGAACGAGACGAGCTCGTTGAAGGCGTGGCGCGCGAAGCTCGAGGAGCCGCCGGCCTCGGGGTAGCGGACGGTGCCCTCCGCGTAGGTGGCCGCGGTCGCCGCGAAGAAGATGCCGGCGATCACGAAGACGAGCGGCGTCAGCCCGAGCGCGTAGACGGCGGTGACGCCGAGCGCGTAGTAGATCGAGGAGCCGACGTTCCCGTAGGCGGTTGCGAAGAGCGCGTTCGCGCCGAGGACGCGCTCCAGCTCCTGCTGCTTCCGCCGCCTCGCCACGCGAGGACTGTAGTGCGCAGGCTGGCTAGCGGAGCAGCTGATACGGCACGGCCGCGAGGATCACGTGCGGCTCGAACAGGAGCAGCCGCTTGACGTAGAGCGCCCGCTGGTTGTGGAGCAGCCGCGCCCAGCCGCGGAGTATCAGCTCGGGGAGGACGACGAGCACCTCCTGCCCGCCGGGGCCGGTCAGCTCGCGCAGGTAGCGCAGCAGCGGCTCGCCGAGGTCGCGGTACGGGGCCTCGTCCACCTCGAGCGGGATGCGCGGCCCGTGCGCGAGCCACTCCCGCCGGATCGCGTCGGCGGCGGGGGCGTCGAAGGCGAAGTTGACCGCGCGCGTATCGGCGATCCCGAGCGACTCCACCCAGTTCACGGCCCTCATCGAGGCGGCGTTCGCACCGGAGACGAAGACGCGCGCCGCGAGCGGGCGCGGCTCATGCGGGGACGCCGGTGACGGTCGGCACGTCCGCGACGACGACGCCCGGCTCGCCGAGCAGGCGCAGCTTGAGCGCGAGCTCGAACGGGTGGCGCCCCTGTTCGACGAGCGAAGGCGCCCGGAACTGCTCGGGGACGACGATCGTGACGAAGTCCGACTCGCCGCGCGGCAGGCGCCAGACCTGCTCGAGGACGGCGTCGACGGCGCCGCCGTCCGGGGAGAGCGCCTCGAGCGGCCGCCGCCCGCCGGTCCGGCGGAACCAGCGCGGCCGGATGCCGGGATCGGTGCCCCGACGCGGCACGTGGATCGCGCGCAGGTCGTCGCCCGCGATCGTCTCCGCGAAGCGCAGCGCCCGGTCCGCCGCGGGCTCGAGCGCCTCGACGACGAGCAGCGTCCGGTTGCGCGCCTCCGGCGCCGAGGCGACTGCCGCCGCGCCCGCCCGCAGCCGCCGTGCGACGCGGGCGTAGTGGCGCCGGATGCCGAGCATGCCGAGCACGAGCAGCGGGATCGCGACGGTCACGAGCCAGGCTCCCTCGGCAAACTTCGTCCAGACGACGATCGCCGTCACGAGCCCGGTCGCCGAGGCGCCCGCAGCGTTGACGGCCGCCCTCGCCTTCCAGCCGCCCACGCGCGTCCGTCGCCAGTACCGCACCATCCCGGCCTGGGAGAGCGTGAAGGCCGTGAACACGCCGACGACGTAGAGGTGGATCAGGCTGTTCGTGTCGGCGCCGTAGATCCAGAGCAGCGCCGCCGCGAGCGCGGCGAGCACGAGCATCCCGTTCGAGAGCACGAGCCGGTCGCCGAGGTTCGAGAACTGCCGCGGCGCGAAGCGGTCGCGCGCGAGCAGCGCCGCGAGCCGGGGGAAGCCCTGGAACGACGTGTTCGCCGCGAGAATCAGGATCAGCAGCGTCGTCGCCTGGACGACGTAGAAGGCGAAGCCGAGCGGCGTCCCGGGCCGGAAGACCGAGCGCGCGACCTGCGAGACGACCGAGGCGGTCGCGCTCGGCGCCGCATGCACGCGCACCGCGAGGTACGAGAGGCCGAGGAAGAGCGAGATCGTGATCGCCCCCAGCGCGCCGAGGGTCGTCGCCGCGTTCCGTCCCTGCGGGTGGCGGAAGGCGTTGACGCCGTTGGCGATCGCCTCCACCCCGGTCAGGGCGGTCGAGCCGGACGAGAAGGCGCGGAGCAGCACGAACGTCGTCACCGCGCCGGTGCCGGCGGGGAGCGCATCGGGCACGACCGCGTGGTGGAGGTCGCCGCGTACGAGCTCGACGAAGCCCGTCCCGATCAGCGCGAGCAGCGCCGCGACGAAGGAGTAGGTCGGAAGCGCGAAGAACAGCCCCGACTCGCGAACGCCGCGCAGGTTGGCGAGCACGATCACGACCAGACAGGCGAGCGAGAGGCCGACCCGGTGCGCGCCGAGGGACGGCGCGAACGAGGTGATCGCGAAGATCCCGGCCGAGATCGAGACGGCGACCGTGAGCACGTAGTCGGTGAGCAGCGCCGCCGCGCCGACGAGGCTCGGCATCACGCCGAGGTTCTCCCGCGCGACGACGTAGGCTCCGCCGGCCGAGTCGTAGACGCGCACCGTCTGGCGGTACGACAGGATCACGACTCCGAGCAGCAGCGCGATCGCGATGGCGAGCGGGAAGACGAGGTGCCCGGCGAGCGAGGACGCGGCGACGAGCACGACGAGCGCCTCCTCGGTCGCGTACGCGTTCGAGGAGAGCGGGTCGGAGGCGAAGATCGGCAGCGCCAGCCACTTCGGGAGAAGCGTCTCCTCGAGCTGGCCCGTGCGCATCGGACGCCCGACGAGGACGCGCCGCAGCCGTCGCGGCTCGAGCTCCTCCTGCTCGGCCTCGCGGAGCGCGCTCACAGGTCGAGCGCTCCCCGCACCCGCGCGAGCAGCCGCGCCAGCTCCCCGGGAGCCGTCTCGCCGTAGAGCGGGCTGCCCGGGTCGCGCAGCAGCGAGCGCACGAGCAGCATCCCCCGCGCGGTCACCGGACGTTCGTCGGCGAGCCGGTCGGCGATCGCACGCAGCAGGTCGGCGTGGGGCCGCAGCGCCGCCCGCCGCAGCGGCGACGACGACGGGAGATGGGCCGGATCGAGCTGGTGGAGCGTCCGCTCGACCTCGCACCGGAGCGCTGCGCGGCCCTCGGAGTCGACGAGCTCGTGCGCGCGCCACTGGATCAGCTCCGAGACCTCGCCGCCTCGCGGGTCGGTGACGATCAGGCGGTCGACCGCGCGCCGGATGCCCGCCAGCTCGCGGCGCGCGCGGAGGGCGCGACCGGCGGCCGCGACGCTGAAGCAGCCGGCGGCGACGAGCCCCGCCGTCCGGAGCGTCGGGTCGAGCTCCAGCGCGAGCGCCAGCGCCGCCAGGGCGAGGAGCGGCAGCGCGGCCCGCCCCGGGTGAGGCAGGTCGAGCGTCCCGAAGCGTGGACCGTGCGCCGCCATGCACCGACCGTAGGCCGCGGCGGCTCAGGCGAGGCTCAGGATCCCGGCGCGCGCCTCAGGGAGATCTCAAGACGGCGCCGGCTCGACGAGGCGGTAGCCTGCGCCGGGCTCGGTGACGATGTAGCGCGGCCGCGCCGGGTCGGGCTCGAGCTTGCGGCGCAGCTGCGAGACGTAGACGTGGAGGTAATGCGACTCCTCGCCGTAGCCGCGCCCCCAGACCTCCCGCAGGAGCGTCGCGTGCGTCAGCAGCTTGCCCGGATCGCGGGCCAGCACGCGGAGGAGCGAGAACTCGTGCGGCGTCAGCTGCACCGGCCTCCCGGCGACGGAGACCGCGCGCTTCTCGAGATCGATGCGGAGGTCGCCGAGCTCGACCACCGGATCCGCGGACGGCTCGCCGCGACGGAGCGCAGCCCGCAGCCGCGCGAGGAGCTCGTCGATCCCGAACGGCTTCGTCACGTAGTCGTCGGCCCCGGCGTCGAGCGCCGCGACCTTGTCATCCTCCTCACCGACCACCGAGAGCACGATCACCGGCACGCGGCTCCACGTGCGCAGCTCGCGGCAGACGTCGGTGCCGCGGCCGTCCGGGAGCACGAGGTCGAGGATCACCGCATCAGGGGGGTTGACCGCGAGCGCCGTCAGCGCGCCCTCGGCCGTCTCCGCCGTCTCGACGTCGTAGCCGGCGCCGCGCAGGCTCGTGCGCAGCGCGCGCAGGATCTGCGGCTCGTCGTCGACGACGAGGATCCGCCCTCTCACGCCCGCACCGGCGCACCCGCGGTCGGCAGCGCGAGGACGAAGTGCGCGCCTGCGACCTCCTCCTGCGCCCAGAGCTCGCCGGCGTTCGCCTCGGCAAAGCCGCGGGCGATCGCGAGCCCGACGCCGCTGCCGCGGACGCCGGCGGGCGCACGGCCGCCGCGGCGGAAGGGACGGAAGACGGCCTCGCGGTCGCCGGGCGCGAGCCCGGGCCCCCGATCGACGACGTGGATCCGCAGCTCGGTCGTCCCGCGCTCGACCCGGACGACGACCGGGGAGCCGGGGGGCGAGAACTTGAGCGCGTTCCCGATCAGGTTCGCGAGCGCCCGCTCGATCTGCGCGGCGTCGACGCGGGCGGGCGGCGCGTCCGCGTCGAGCTCGACGGAGACCCGTCCGGTCGGGAGGTCGACGCTCTCGAGCGCCCGCGCGACGAGCTCGTCGACCGGCCAGAGCTCCCGATGCGGCTCGACCGCGCCGGCCTCGAGACGGGAGAGGTCGAGCAGGTTCCCGACGACGCGGTCGAGCCGGGTCGCCTCCTGGCGGATCCCGGCGACGAGCGTCGCCCGGTCGTCGTCGTTCAGGCGGAGCTCCGGGTTCGCGAGCGCCCCCGCGGACGCGAGGATCGCGGTCAGCGGCGAGCGGAGGTCGTGCGAGACGCTCCGGAGCAGCGCCGTCTTGAGCGCGTCGCTCCGCCGCAGCGCCTCCGCTTCGAGCGCCTCGGCCTCGAGTGCGCTCCGGTCGACGACGACGGCGAGCAGCGCGGCGAGAGCGGGTAGGAAGCGACGCGCGACCGCCTCGTCCGCTCCGGCCTCTGCGCCGACGAGCAGCGTCGCGACCCGGCGCAGGTTGGCCTCGAGCGCGAACGCCCGCTCCCCCTCGCCGGCCGGCCGCTCCCCGAGCTCGAGCCGCGCCGCCTCTGCGCCGAGCACGCGGGCGGTCAGCTCCGCGAGCCGCCCGAGCCCGGCGTCGAGCTCCGTCCCGCGCAGGAGGTCGGCGGCCGCCTCGGCGAGGACGTCGGCCTCGGCCCGCCGCTGCTCGGCGTCCTCGCGGCGCCGCCGCGCCCGCGCGGCGAGCACGCCGACGACGACGGCGGTGACGAGGTAGACGGCGAGGGCGAGCCAGTTCGCGCTCTCGTGCAGGTGGAACGTGTGGCGCGGCGCGAGGAAGAACCAGTTGAAGGCGAGCATGCTCGCGACCGAGACCGCCGCGGCGAGCCCGGCGCCCCAGAGCACCGCCACCGGCAGGACGGCGAAGACGTAGAGGACGCCGAGGCTGAGGACGGGGACGTGCGGCTCGAGCAGTGCGACGGCCGCAGTGACGAGGACGACCGCCCCGGCGGCCGCCGGCACGCCCACGAGCAGGTCGGCGCGCGCTCTCATCCGCTGACACGGTACTCCGGGGTCGAGGCGCGCGCCCCGGCCCCGGAGCCGCGACTAGCCGTGGATCGAGATCACCAGCGGGATGATCAGGATCGCGACGATGTTCGCGATCTTGATCATCGGGTTGATCGCCGGGCCGGCCGTGTCCTTGTACGGGTCGCCGACGGTGTCTCCCGTGATCGACGCGTTGTGCGCCTCCGAGCCCTTGCCGCCGTGGGCGCCGTCCTCGATCGACTTCTTCGCGTTGTCCCAGGCGCCGCCGCCCGCCGTCATCGAGATCGCGAGGAAGAGGCCGGTGACGATGGTGCCGATCAGGAGGCCGCCGAGCATCTGCGCGTTGATGATCCCGACGAGGATCGGGATCCCGATCGGGACGAGCGCCGGCAGGAGCATGCTGCGGAGCGCCGACTTCGTGACGATGTCGATGGCGCGACCGTACTCCGGCCGCGACGTCCCCTCCATGATCCCGGGGTTCTCGCGGAACTGACGGCGCACCTCCTGCACGACCTCCCCGCCGACCCGCCCGACCGCCTGCATCGCGAGCGACGCGAACAGGAACGGCATCAGGCCGCCGATCAGCAGGCCGGCGATCACCCAGGCGTTCGAGAGGTCGAACGTGATCGCGGAGAGCGCCGAGCCGGCCTTCGCCTGCGTGTGCAGCCCGTCCGCGTAGGAGCCGAAGAGGACGAGTGCCGCGAGGGCCGCGGAGCCGATCGCGTAGCCCTTCGTGACCGCCTTGGTGGTGTTCCCGACCGCATCGAGCGGATCGGTGATCGCGCGCACCTCCGGCGGCAGGTCGGCCATCTCGGCGAGGCCGCCCGCGTTGTCGGTGACCGGCCCGTACGCGTCGAGCGCGACGATCAACCCGGTCATCGAGAGCTGCGCCATGACCGCGACGCCGATGCCGAAGAGCCCGCCGACATGGTTGGCGACGAGGATGCCGGCGGCGATCACGATCACCGGCAGCGCGGTGGCCTGCATCCCGATCGCGAGGCCCTCGATGATGTTCGTCGCGTGGCCCGTCTCCGAGGCCTTCGCGATCGCCTTCACGGGATTCCAGCGCGTACCGGTGTAGTACTCCGTGATCGCGACGAGCAGGAACGTGACGACGAGGCCGACGAGCGCCGCGACGTAGAGGTGCCAGAAGCTGAAGTGCCCGCTCGAGTCGAAGCCCATCGTGATCGGGATGAAGCCGAGCGCGCTCAGCACGGTCGCGACGAGCACGCTCCGGTAGAGCGCGTTCATCACGTTCCCGCCCTCGCGGACGCGCGCGAACTGCGCGCCGATGATCGACGTCAGGATCGAGAGGCCGCCGATCGCCAGCGGATAGAGCCACAGCTTGGAACCGGCCGCACCGACCGTGTTGCCGAGCAGCATCACGGCGACGGCGGTGACCGCGTACGTCTCGAACAGGTCGGCGGCCATGCCGGCGCAGTCGCCGACGTTGTCGCCGACGTTGTCGGCGATCACGGCGGGGTTGCGGGGGTCGTCCTCGGGGATCCCCGCCTCGAGCTTGCCGACCAGGTCGGCGCCGACGTCGGCGGCCTTCGTGAAGATGCCGCCGCCGAGACGCGCGAACACGGAGATGAGCGAGCCGCCGAAGGCGAGCCCGATCAGGTCGTTGATCGCCGAGCCGTCCGTGTGACCGAGCCAGCCGGTGAGCGCCCAGTAGTACCCCGCGACGCCGAGCAGCCCGAGGCCGACGACGAGCAGGCCCGTCACCGAGCCCGCGCGGAAGGCGACGTTGAGCGCGGCGGGCAGCCCGGAGCGCGCGGCCTCGGCGGTGCGCACGTTCGAACGCACGGCGACGTTCATGCCGATGAACCCCGCCGCGGACGAGAGAACCGCGCCGATCAGGAAGCCGACCGCCGTGCCCCAGCCGAGCTTGTTGTAGAAGCCGAGCAGGAGGAACGGGACGATCGCGACCACCGCGATCGTGACGTACTGGCGGCGCAGGTAGGCGGCGGCGCCCTCCTGGACGGCGCGGGCGATCTCCTGCATGCGCTCGGTGCCGGCCGGCTGCCGCAGCAGCCAGACCGTCAGACCGAGCCCGTAGACGACCGCTGCGACCGCACAGAGGAGCGCGAACAGCACGGCGTGATGCATGAACCAGCTCATGGGTACGGGGCTCTCCCTCGTCGAAATCAGCGCGTCACAAAGTCGGCGCCGAACGACCCCGGCGCCGCTCGTTTGTACCACACGGGCCGGTCGGCCCGTGTCACGAGCACGCGCTCAGTTGAGACGGCGGTAGCCGTGCGCCGTCCGGACGATCACGCGACGGGCGTAGAGCGACGCGAGCCCGAGCGTCTCCCGCCGGACGCGGGCCGCGAGGCGGAAGACGGCGTCGACGTACGCGTTCGAGGGGTTGTAGCGGTAGACCGCGCCGCGGAGGTCGCGGGCGGCGCCGGCGGCGCGCAGGTAGCGGGCGGCTGCGAGGATCGCGGCGTGCGGGTCGCGCACGTTCCCGCGCCCGTAGGCGGCCCACGTGCTCGGCATGAACTGCATCGGACCGAGCGCGCCGGAGGCGCTCGCCTCGCGCAGCCGGCCGAAGTTCGTCTCCACGAAGTTGATCGCCGCGAGCACCCGCCAGGGAACGCCCGAGCGCCGCTGGCCCTCGCGGTAGAAGGCGCGCAGGCGGGCGAGCGGCAGCGCCGGGCCGAGCTTGATCGGCGGCCCGGGCTTCGCCGGCGCGAGCGCGTACAGGTCGTGCCGGGCGGCGACGTCGTCGGCGACGTCGCGGCGCAGGCGGAGCGGCAGCGCCCGGAGCACGACCCGGTAGAGGCGCTCGTCGCCGGCGAGGCGAAGCTCGACGAGCTGCAGGCGCGCGGCCGCGTCTGCGGCGGCGGCGGGCAGCGGCCGGCGCGAGTCCCAGCCGGCGAGGGCCGCGCGGAAGGCGGCGTCGGCGCGGATCAGCTGCGTCGCGGGCGGCGGCGGAGGGGCGGCGAGCACGCGCCCCACGGTAGCCAGGTCCGTGGCGAGAGGTGGTCAGCGCATGCCGTGGCCGGGCAGGCGAGGCGCGCGCGGCACCGCCGGCTTCTTGCCAAGTAACACTCTGTTACTTGGCTGGCGGGGCTCGGGGCGGCCGCTCGGATGCTCGGTCTTCGTCTTGCGGCGCTTGTGGGCCATGCCCCGATCCTGCTGCGTGCTCGGCCCGGCTCCCATCCCCGTCGCCGCGGAGCCGGGTTGCGGCTTTCCCCGGCCCTGGGGTCAGACGAGGCCGCCGGTGTAGCGCCAGGGGCCCGACTGGAACCGGATCCCGCGCTTGCGGCAGAACTCGCGCACCGAGTCGAGCAGGACGCCGCCGCCGCCGTACGCCTGCCGCCCGAGCAGGTCGAGCACCGCCACCCCGGCGGGCGGGTCGCCGGCGAGCCCGAGCGTGAGCACGACGGTCTCCCCCTCGCCGGGATCGACGCCGCCGGCCGAGAGCCGCTCGACGAACAGCACGCGCCCCGGGCCCTCCGGGCCGGTCAGCTCGACCCGCTCGACGCCGCCGCGGTCGACGTGGTCGGCGTCGACCCCGCGCAGGACGAGCAGCTCGTGCAGCTCGTGCAGCATGCGCCGGACGAGCGCGACCTGCCTCGGCCGCGTCATCGGCCGGCTGGCCGAACCGGCGACCTTCGCCGGGACGCCGACGACGAGCATCCCCGCCGGGACGTCCGAGACCACGTACGAGTTCGAGGCGACGATCGCCTCGCGCCCGACGCGCGAGCCGGCGTAGACGACCGCCCCGAGCCCGACCTGGGCGCGGTCCTCGACGACGATCCCGGCGAAGCGGTTCTCGAAGCCCTCGAGGACGGAGTGACCGATGTTGTGCGTGACGAGCATCGAGCGCATGGTCACGAACGTCTCGGACCCGATCAGCACGGGCCGGCTGACGTTGACGAACACCTCGTCGCCGAGAAAGGCGAGGTCGCCGAGCACGAACGTCGCCCAGGGGTCGCGGTGGCCGCCGCCGGCGATCAGGAGGTTGGCGCCGGCCCAGACGCCGCTGCCGACGTACGCGCGCCGGCAGGCGAGCCGGAGCGAGGGGCCGAAGCGGCTGCCCGCCCCGATCGCGACCACCTCGGCGCACTCGACGCTGCCGCCGCGCTCGATCCGGACGCCGTCCTCGAGCACGATTCGCGCGGCGATCACGACGGTTCCCGCACCGAGGAGCACACCCTCGCCGATCCGCGCGCCCGCCTGCCGGTAGGCCTCGCACTTCTGCTCCGAGGACAGCGCGCCGAACGCGTCCGGATCGGCCCGGAGCGAGGCGAGGAAACCCTCGTCGACGGCACCCTCCCGCTCGTCGAGGCCGAACAGGGCCGGGAGCGTCACCTGCTCGGTCGAGAGCCCGGCGAGCACCGGATCGAGCCCGCCCGGACGCTCGCCCGCCGCCGTGCGGATCATGGCCTCGACGTCGGCGGAGGTGACGAATCCCGACTTCTCGAGCTCGCTCAGGTCGAGGCCGTGGTGCGCCGCGAGCTCGGCGGCGCGGCGCGTGACGTTGCGCTGCGCCGGCCCGCTGGTGTCGGCCGGCTGCTCGACCCGCCGCTCCTCCGCCGCCGCGAGCTCGCCCTCGTTCTCCGCGACGACGGCGATCGTCGTGCCGAGCTCGACCTCGACTCCCTCGCCGACGAGCTGGACGAGGATGCCGTCGCCGGGAGCCTCGATCTCGATCGAGGCCTTCGACGTCTCCACGACGCAGAGCGGCCGGCCCTTCCTCACCCGCGCGAGGTCGTCCGCGATCCACTCGGAGAGAAGTGCCGACTCGCTGTTCGCGTCCTCGCGCGTGAGCACGATCTCGAGCAGCGTCAGCTCCTCGCTCCCGCGAGCGCGGACACCGCCGCCACGACGTCGTCGACCCCCGGCAGCGCCTCGTCCTCGAGCGCGCGGGCGGACGGGACGATCCCGTCGCGCGCGGCGACACGGCGCACCGGCCCGCGGAGGTCGTCCCACGCCTCGGCCTGGACCCGCGCCGCGATCTCGGCGCCGAGGCCCGCGGTGAGCGTGCCCTCCTCGATCGTGATCAGCCTGCCGGTGCGCGCAACCGACTCCAGCACGGGGTCGAGATCGAGCGGCAGCAGCTGCCCGAGCGCCACGACCTCGGTGAAGATCTCCTCCTCGAGGATGAGCGACGTCGCTGCCTCGAGCGCGATCGGGAGCATGCCCCCGTAGGTGACGAGCGTCGCCTCCGCACCCGAGAGCCCGTTGCCGGAGAAGGTCAGCGCCGGCCACGGCCCCTCGGTCTCGAGGCAGCGGAACTCGTCCACGTGCCCGTTCACCGGCCGCCGCTCGAGCCGTCCGTACATGAGCTTGTTCTCGATGAAGAACACGGGGCGGTCGTCGTCGACCGCGGCGGCCAGCATCCCGCCGATGTCGTGGCACTCGCTCGGAGCCACGACGACGATCCCGGGCACGCCGAGCAGCAGCTTCTCGAGCGACTGGCTGTGCGTCGGGCCGTAGCCGCGGCGGCCGCCCATCGGGGTGCGCACGACGAGCGGGACGGTCGCCTGCTCGTCGAACATCTCACGGAACTTGGAGATCCCGTTCACGATCTGGTCGAAGCCCAGGGTGATGAAGTCGCCGAACATGATCTCGACGATCGGCCGGTAGCCGCGGAGCGCGAACCCGGCAGCCACCCCGAAGATCGAGGCCTCGCTCACCGGCGTCGGCAGCACCCGGTCGGGCCACGCGGTGCTCAGCCCGGCGCTGGCCTTGAAGGCGCCGCCGTAGGGGTCGAGCAGGTCCTCGCCGATCAGGTAGACGTCGTCGCGCCGCTCGAAGATCTCGTGCAGGCCCGCGTTCAGCGCCTGCACGCAGCGTCTGGGAGGCTCGGTCGAGCCGACGCCGCCGCTCACGCCGCGACGCCGCCCGAGGCGACCGGAGCTGCCAGGGCCTCCTCGACGGCCGTCTCGAGCCGCCGCGCGACCTCCTGCTCGAGCTCCCGGCGCGCGTGCCGGTCGAGATCATCGCCGAGGACGGTGAGCGGGTCGCGTTCGCGGCGCGCCTCGATCTCGGCCGGGTCGCGGAAGTCGTCACCCTTGCTGTGGGGCGCGAAGCGGTAGGTGTCGAGCACGAGGAAGAAGGGCTTGCCGGTGTTCCGGACGTGGCGGACGGCCCGCTCGGCGGCGTCCCGGATCTCGGTCACGTCGGTCGAGTCGAGCCGCCCCGTCGCGATCCCGAAGGCGGCCGCGCGCGCCTCGACGTCGCCCGCCAGCTGGAGGCTCGACGGCGTCGACTGCGCGTAGCCGTTGTGCTCGACGACCACGAGCAGCGGCAGGTCCCAGAGCGCGCTCAGGTTCAGGCTCTCGTACACGACGCCCTGGCCGAGGGTCCCGTCGCCGATGAAGACGGTCGCGATCCCTCCCTCGCCCTTCTCGCGCTGCGCGAGCGCGATCCCGGCGGCGAGCGGCACGGTGCTGCCGAGAACGCCGTTCGAGTAGAAGTTGTCGGCGCAGAGGTGCTGGCTGCCGCCCTTGCCGCCGCAGACGCCTCCCTCGCGGCCGAGCACCTCCCGCAGCAGCCCGTCGACGTCGCCGGTCAGCGCGAGGTAGTGCCCGTGACAGCGGTGGTTCGAGACGACGACGTCCCGGTCGGCGTCGAGGCAGGCGACGACGCCGACGGCGTTCGCCTCCTGGCCGATGCAGGTGTGGGTCGTCCCCGACATCTTCCCGGCGGAGAAGAGGTGGAGCAGGGTCTCCTCGAAGCGCCGGATCATGAACATCGCGGCGTAGAAGCCGTGAACGGCCGTGTGGACGGTGTGCGCTTCCAGCATCGGTTCTCCCCAACTCCCGCCTACGCATGCGTGCGCGCGCATGCGCAGCGGGATGCGATCGAGCGAATCCTAATCGAGGCTGCGGCCGCCGCGGCTACAGATAGCCGAGATCGGCCAGGCGGGACTCCACCGCGGCGGCGTCGCCGGCGCTCAGCTCCGTCTGCTCGATCGTCTCGAGCTCCGCGTACAGCCGCTCGCGCAGGTCGGGAGGCGCCTCGTCGGGAACGCTCCTCCGCTCGCGCGGGTCGAGGTCGAGCCGGTAGGCCTCCTCCGTCCCGGACTCGACGTGGACGAGGAGCTTCCAGGGCGGCTGCCGCAGCGCGAGCTGGGAGACGCGCCCGCCGTCGGTGCCGACGATCCACACGGGACGGTCGCCCCGCTCCGTCCCGTCGAGGAGCGGCAGCACGGAGGAGCCGTCGACGCCCTCGAGCGGCGCTCCGCCGAGATCGAGCAGCGTCGGCGTCAGGTCGACGAGGCTCACCTGCTCCGCGACGACGGCGCCCGGCTCGATCCGCCCCGGCGCGGAGAGGAGCAGCGGCACCTCGACGATCTCCTCGAAGAGCGTGGCGCCGTGCATGTGGTAGGTGCCCTTGACGGCCTGCTTGTCGGGGAAGCGCTCGCCCCAGGACTCGCCGTGGTCGCTGAGGAACGCGATCGCCGTCTCCTCGCGCAGGCCGAGCGCGTCGAGCTCGCCGAGGAAGCCGGCGAGGAGCTGCTCGGAGGAGCGCTCGACCGCCTGCGCGTACGACTCGCGGAGGGCATCGAGCGCGGCGGCGCTGTCGGACTGGATCCCGCTCATGATCGCCTGCTTCGCCGCGAGCCACTCCCTGCGCTCCGCGTGCTGCACGTCGTAGGGCATGTGCGTCGCCCAGCTGTGGAACCAGAGGAGGAACGGCCGGTCGCGGTGCGCGCGCAGCCACTCGACGGCGCCGTCGAGCGTCTCGCTCGTGCCGGCGACGTTCGCGTCGGGGAAGCCCTTGAACAGGTAGCTCTCGTCGAAGACGAAGCTGCCGGTCGCGTAGCCGTGGGCGGCCGCGACGGAGAAGAGCGTCGGCAGCGCCGGGTCGAGCTGCGCGTCCCAGTGCAGGAAGCCGTGGTGGTGCGGGTAGAGGCCGGTGATCATCGAGGTGGTCGACGGGCACGTCCACGGCGCGGCCGCGACGGCCTGGTCGAAGCGGGCGCCGCTCGCGGCGAGCCCGTCGATCGTCGGCGTGCGGACGCGCCGTGCGCCGTAGCAGCCGACGTGGTCGGTGCGGAGAGCATCCGAGACGTAGACGATCAGGTTCCTCATGCCGCCGCCAGCTCCGCAGCGAGGCTGCGCCCGCGCATGTCGTCGGGGACGGGGAGCCCGAGCAGATCGAGCACGGTCGGCGCGACGTCGAGCAGGTGCGCGTCGTGCACGCCGCGCGCGCCGACGCCCGCGCCGGCGGCGATCCAGAGCCCGTCCTGGGCGTGGTTCGCGTCGTCGGGGCCGGTGTCGTTCTCGAAGGTGTGGACGCCCTCGTCGCCGCCGATCGTCCCGACCGAGCGCCAGAGGAGGTCGCCGAAGATCACGATCAGGTCGGGCGCGACGCCCTCGACCTCGTCGTAGAGCTCCTCCGGCTTGTAGACGCGCGTGCCGATCGGATCGCCGTGCTCGTCGGGGATCGCGGCGAGCCGCCGCGCGAGGTCGTCTCGAACGCGCTCGTAGTCGGCGGCCGGGATCGTCCCCTGCGGCTCGCGCCCCTCGACGTTGAGGAAGACGCGCGCGTAGTAGCCGCCCTCGCCCCACGCGGTCGTGCGCGCCCAGTCGATGCCGACGTCGCGCGGCGAGCAGACGTCGTCCGGCTCCCGCTCGGTCGCGAGCAGGCCTTCCAGCCGCAGCCACTCGTTGACGCGGATGCCGCCCTCGAGCCGCTTCGCGCCGTGGTCGGAGACGACGAGCACGAGCGTCTCGTCGTCGACGTGGCGGAGCAGCTTCGCGATCAGTCCGTCGACGTGCTCGTAGTAGTCGCGGATCGCGTGCTCGTACGGGTTTCCCTCCTCGTGCTTGCGGTGCGCCGCGTCCATGTGCTTCCAGAAGCCGTGGTGGATCCGGTCGGTGCCCATCTCGACCATCGCGAACAGCTGCCACGGCTTCGCCTCGGCCAGGTGCTCGGCGAGCCGGAAGCGCGTGTCCGTCATCTCGTAGACCTGGCGCAGCAGGTCGTCCTTGTCCTCGGTGCGGAAGTTCGTGCAGTCGAAGAGGTAGTCGCCGCCGACGACCTCGCGGATCTCGTCGCGCAGGGCCGGCGGATACGTGTAGCGGCTCTCGAGCGACGGCGTGAGGAAGCAGCCGACCATCGCGCCGCGCAGCGGGCGAGGCGGAAAGGTGCCGGGCACGCCGAGCACCACCGAGCTGCCGCCGCCGCGCCCGACGAGGTCCCAGAGCCGCGGCGCGCGGATCGCCGTGCCGTCGGCGATGAAGTTCCCCTCGTAGGTGTGGTCGGCCCGGTTGCGGAAGCCGTAGACGCCGAGGTCGCCGGGCGTGCGGCTCGACATCATGCAGGACCAGGCGGGCACGGTGATCGGCGGGATCACGGACGTCAGACGCCCGTGGACGCCGTTCTCCGCGAGCCCCGTGAGCGTCGGCAGCCGGTCGCGCCAGCGCTCGAACACGAGCGACGGCTCGGCACAGTCGAGCCCCACGATCATCACCCTGCGTGCGGCGGCCCCCTCCCCCACGGGAGCCAACTCTAGTGGCTCGCGCCGCCGCCTTCCGCCGCCGCCGCGTCGACGAAGGCGAGCTGGAGGTTGGCGACGACCTGCTGCACGTCCCGGCGGCCGTCCTCCGGGAGCAGGGGCGCGAGGGCCTTCAGCCCCTCGATCGCGAGCCGCGCCTGCTCGAGGTCGCGAACCTCCGGCGCGAGCTTCCCGTAGCCGAGCGAGGCGAGCAGCGAGCACGTGTGCGCGAGCAGAGCGGAGACGTCGACCTTCTGCAGCTCCTCGAGGAGCTGCTCCGGCGTGGGCATCCCCTCAGCTTCGGACCCGGTCATCCCAGCGCACCTGCTCGGCGAAGATCTGCTCCATGGTCGCGCCCTCCTCGTGGCGGGCGATCTGGCGCTCGGCCGCGTTCCGCTCCGGGACGGCGAGCCATTCGGCGGCACCGAGCTCCTCGGCGACCGGCCGCACCCACTCGAGCAGCTGCTCCAGCCGCGCCCGCGCCGGCACCACCTCCAGCCGCTCGAGGTCGATCAGCTCGCCCGCAAGACCCCAGCGGATCGCGCGCCAGAGGTTCTCCTCGAGCAGCCGGTTCGGGGGGTCTGGCAGCGCCTCGCCCTCGTCGAGCGCGCGCGCGATGCGGGCGGTGAGCGCGTAGCAGAGCGCCGCGAGGGAGCGCGCCTCGCCGACATCGGGCTGCGAGTCGCAGATCCGGATCTCGACGGTCGGGAAGGCGAGGTGCGCGCGCACGCTCCACCAGATCTGCGTGTGCTCGGCGATCGAGCCCGTCTCGTAGAGGAGGCGCACATAGCGCTCCCACTCGTCCCAGCCCGCGAAGGAGTCGGGGATGCCGCAGCGCGGGAACATGCGCGTGAAGATCTGCGTCCGCGCCGAATGGAGGTGCGTGAAGACGCCCTCGACGAACGGCGAGCTGGCAGAGAGCGCGAGCAGCTCCGGGAGGTAGGCGCGCAGCGCGCTGCAGACGCGGATCGCGCGGTCGGGGCCGTTCACGCCGACGTGGACGTGCAGGCCGAAGGTGTTGTTGCGCCAGACGACGTAGCGGAGAAGCTCGTCGTTGCGGCGGTAGTGCGGCGTGTCGATGATCCGCTGCTCCTGCCACGGGCTCCAGGGATGCGTCCCGACCGCGGAGAGCCCGATCCCGAGCCCGTCCGCGAGGCCCCGCAGCTGCTCCCGCCGTTCGCCCACCCGGGCCGCGGCCTCGGCGAACGTGTCGCAGCGGCCGGTGCGCACCTCGACCTCGGAGGCGATCAGCTCGCCGACGAGGTGCGGCTCGAGCTCCGTCCCCCGGGCGGCGAGCTGCAGCTCCTCGAAGCGGTTGACGAGGCCGAGCGTGCCGGGATCGAGGAGCGCGAACTCCTCCTCGACCGCGACGGTGAAGTCGGTGACCTGCTCGAACGCGGCGCGCGACCGCTCGAGCAGCTCCTCGTAGCCCACCTTCTGCTCCTCGCCCATTCGGAAAGCGTACTCAGCCGCGAGAGGGCAGGCCCGTCGCCACCTCGCTAGCCGAGCAGGCGCGCGGCGACGGCGGCCCAGCTCCAGCGCCGCTCGACTGCCCGGCGGGCGGCGAGCCCCAGGGCGCGGCGCTCCTCCCGGGGCAGCGCGAGCAGCTCGGCGAGCCGCTCCCGCAGCGCGATCGCGTCCCCGGTCGGGAAGGAGACGAGCCGCGCCGCACCGGACGGGTACTCGGCCGCGATCCCGGCGGCGACCTCGGCCAGCCCCGAATGGTTCGCGACGAGCGGCGGCACCCCGGCCGCAGCCGCCTCGGCCGCGACCATCCCGAAGGCCTCCGGGAAGATCGAGGGCACGACGGCGACGTCGCAGAGCGGCAGCAGGTGCACGAGATGGCGGTGCTCGAGCGGGCCGGGGAACAGCGTGCCGGCCGGCGCCTCCGCCTCGAGCGCCCCGCGGAAGTCGCCGAACCCGACCACGACGGCCCGCGCGTCGAGGCCGCGCAGCGCCTCGAGGAGCACCTGGACGCCCTTGTTCTCGATCAGCTTCCCGAAGTAGACGACAGTCGGCCGCTCGTCGCCGAAGAAGTCGGCGAACCGCTGCACGTTGCCCTCGTCCGGCTGCCGCTCCTCGGTGTTGCCGGGGTTGGGCGGATCGTTCCGCGCCTCGACGAGCAGCGAGGCGAGCGCCTGCGCCCGCGGCTCGGGACGGAACTCCCCTGGGTCGACGCCCGGCGGGACGGTGTGGACGCGGTCGACGTGGCCGACGACGTCCTCGAGCACCTCGCGGATGTGCTCGGAGCCCACGTACACCGCGTGCGCACGGGCCAGCGACTCCGCGCCCCAGGCTCGCAGCTCCGCGTTGCCGCGCATCGAGTACTCGAGCTCGGAGCCGTGCGCCTTGACGGCGAAGCGGGCCCCGGTCGCCGCGCCGACCGGACCGCCGAGGAGGACGTGGTTCGCGAAGACCAGGTCGGCGGGGAGCAGCTCCCGCAGCGCAGCGGCGTTCGCCTCGACGTAGGCCGCCCGCTGGGCCCGGGTGAGGTCCTGCAGCAGGCGCGGCTCGAGGCCCTCGTAGCGGTCGAGCACGAAGACGGGCAGCAGGCGCTCCGGCAGCTCGGGAACGACGACGCGCGCGCGCCCGAGGTCGAAGCGCTCGGGGTGACGCTCCTGGCAGACCACCGTCACGTCGTGCCCGGCGAGGCTCCATTCCCGCGCGAGCGCGCGCGTGTAGACGTTCGAGCCGGTGCCCCCGAGCAGGTAGCCGTGCCAGATCAGGATCCGCACGCGGCGGAGGCTACGTCAGGTGGAAGTAGAGCGCGTAGAGCAGCTCGACCGCCGGGTTCGACGCGTGGACGGTCACGTCGGAGGGCGTCTCGAGCAGCGCCTCGGAGTAGTTGAAGATGATGCGCACACCGGCCGCGACGAGGTCGTCCGCGGCGCGCTGCGCTCCCTCGGCGGGCACGGCGAGGACGCCGACGACGACGTTCTTGTCGCGGACGAGGTCGCCCAGCTTCTCGTAGGGCGCCACCTCGACGTTGCCGATCGGCGCGCCCGCCTTCGCCGGATCGGTGTCGACGACCGCGGCGATGTTGATCCCGTGCTCGGCGAAGATCGGCGACGAGGCGATCGCCTGGCCGAGTCGCCCGGCCCCGACGAGGGCGATGTTGTGCTGTCCCTGGGTGCGGAGGATCTTGCGGATCTCCTCGAGCAGCGACTCGATGCTGTACCCGACCCCGCGCTTGCCGAACTTGCCGAAGGTGGACAGGTCGCGACGGATCTGCGTCGCGTTGATGTTCGTGTACTCGGCGATCTCCTGCGAGGAGATGCGCGTCTTACCCATCTTCCGCGCCTGGGTCAGCACCTGCAGGTACCGGCTCAGGCGGGCAGCGACGCCGACGGTCAGGCGATCCGCCACACGGCCTCCGTTCGTCGAGTTCGTAACAGCGCCGCCTGTTGTAGCACCGCGACCTAGCGGCTCGCTTGTGCAACCGCGCGCCGGAAGGCGTCGGGCTGGACGTGGTACGTGAAGCGGCGGCGGCCGTCGATCTCGACCACGGGGATCCACGCGCGGTACTCGGCCTCGAGCGCCGGCTCGCCGTCGATCAGCACGTCGCGCAGCTCGAAGCCGAGCTCCGCCTGGAACGAGCGGAGCTGCTCGAGCGCGCGCTCGCAGAGATGGCAGCCGGCTGCGTGGTAGACGACGACCTCGGTCACGCCGGCAGCCTACGCGGCATCGGAGCGCCACCCGGTGCCTGGGC
Organism: uncultured Actinomycetes bacterium; assembly: GCA_963746895.1. Classification (GTDB taxonomy): domain Bacteria; phylum Actinomycetota; class Thermoleophilia; order Gaiellales; family Gaiellaceae; genus Palsa-739. Next base: position 56,223 of record CAVVDI010000012.1, read on the forward strand.
GCGGCCGGGCACGGTCGCGGAGCTGCGGCCGAAGCCCGCTGCTGCGGAGGGCGCGGCGCCCTCCGCAGCAGCGGACGGTCGGTCGCTACGGATAGATGCCCCGGGTCACGGTCGCCTCGGCGACCCGCTCGACGGCGAGGCCGTAGGCGGCCACCCGCATCGGGAGGCGCCGGCTCTCGGCGGTCTCCCAGGTCTCGTCGAACGCGCGGCTGATGATGTCGTTCAGCTTCGCGTTCACCTCGACCTCCTTCCAGAAGTACTCCTGGAGCCCCTGCACCCACTCGAAGTAGGAGACGACGACGCCGCCCGCGTTCGCGAGCACGTCGGGGAGGATCAGGACGCCCTTGTCCTCGAGGATCGCGTCCGCGGCCGGGGTGACCGGCCCGTTGGCGCCCTCGCAGAGGATCGCGGCCTTCACCTTGTCCGCGTTCTCCTCGGTGATCACCTGCTCCAGCGCGCACGGCGCGAGGATGTCGCAGTCGAGGAGCAGCAGCTCCTCGTTGGTGATCGTCTCGGCGTCGCGCAGCCCGGCGAGCGTGCGGGTCTCGCGCTTGTGCGCGAACGCGGCCGGAACGTCGATGCCCTTCGGGTTGTGGAGCGCCGTCGTCGAGTCGGAGATGCCGACCACGATCGCCCCCTCCTGGTGGAGGAACTGCGCCAGGAAGCTGCCGACGTTTCCGAAGCCCTGCACGACGACCTTCTTGCCGGCGATCGACGAGTCCTGCTTCGCCACAGCGTCGCGGATGCAGAAGAGCGCGCCGCGGGCGGTCGCCTCCTCGCGACCGAGCGAGCCGCCGATCGTCAGCGGCTTGCCGGTCACGACGCCGAGAACCGAGTGGCCCTTGTTCATCGAGTAGGTGTCGAAGATCCAGGCCATCACCGAGCCGTCCGTGCCGACGTCGGGGGCCGGGATGTCCTTCTCGGGGCCGATCTCGTTGATGATCTCGCTCGTGTAGCGGCGCGTCATCCGCTCCAGCTCGCTGCGGGACATCTTCTTCGGGTCGCACACGATCCCGCCCTTGGCGCCGCCGAACGGGATCCCCATCAGGGCGCACTTCCACGTCATCCACATCGCGAGGGCCCGCACCTCGTCGACCGTGACGTCCGGGTGGTAGCGGATGCCGCCCTTGGAGGGCCCGCGCGCGACGTTGTGGGTGACGCGGTAGCCCTTGAACACCTGCGTCGTCCCGCTGTCCATGCTGACCGGGACGGAGACCTCCACCGTCTTCTTACACTGGCCCAGAACCTCGACGAGGTTCGAGTCGATGTCGAAGACGGCTGCCACGCGGCTCAGCTGCTGCCGCGCGAGCTCGAACGGGTTCTCGCGGAGATGCGAGACCGATGCGTCGACTGTGCTCACAGTCTGCTCCTTTTTCCGAGCAAACACTGGGGAAAACCCCGAGTGCGGGGCGAGTATACGTCTGCCTGTCGGCAGACAAACCGTAGTTTTCGCCGAGCCGCGCTGCCTCCCTCTACCGGTCTATCTCGACGCGTACGCGTCGAGGCCGAGGTAGCCCGGATACCGAATCGGCTCCAGGAAACGGGCCGCCGAGGCGATCATCGCCGCGTTGTCGGTGCAGAGCGCGAGCGGTGCGAGCGCGGCCCCCGGCAGCGACGCGCGGAGCTCCGAGTTCGCCGCGACGCCGCCGACGACGGCGACCCGGGCGAGGCCCGTCTCCTCCGCCGCCTCGCGGACGCGGCCGACGAGAGCGCGCACGATCGCCCGCTGGTACGAGGCCGCGAGGTCGGCGCGGCGCCGCTCCAGCTCGGCGGGCTCGAGGTCGCGCACCGCGTAGAGGAGCGACGTCTTCAGCCCGGAGAACGAGAAGTCGAGGCCGGGGACGCGCGCGACCGGGAAGTCGTGCGCCGCCGGGTCGCCCCTCTGCGCGAGCCGATCGAGCTCGCGTCCGCCCGGATAGCCGAGCCCGAGCAGCCGCGCGCCCTTGTCGAAGGCCTCGCCGGCGGCGTCGTCGAGGGTCGAGCCGAGCAGCTCGTGCTCGCCGTGGCCGCGCACGGCGAGGAGCATCGTGTGGCCGCCGCTCGCGAGCAGGCAGACGAACGGCGGCTCGACGGGGTCGGGCTGCAGGTAGAGCGAGGCCACGTGGCCGTCGAGATGGTCGACGGGGACGAGCGGCAGCCGGCGCGACCAGGCGATCGCCTTCGCAGCGGCGACGCCGACGAGCAGGGCGCCGATCAGCCCGGGCCCCCTCGTGACCGCGATCCGGTCGACGTCGTCGAGAGTCGCTCCCGCCTCTTCGAGCGCCTCCCGGATCACGGGCGTGACGAGCTCGAGGTGCCGGCGGGAGGCCACCTCGGGGACGACGCCGCCGTAGCGCGCGTGCAGGTCGGCCTGCGAGGAGACGACACTGGCGCGGATCTGCCCGTCGGCCGTGACCAGTGCGGCCGCGGTCTCGTCGCAGGACGTCTCGATGCCGAGGATCACGCGCCGCGGCCGGAGTTCGCGGCCGCGTCCCTCCACATGATCAGCGCGTCCTCGCGGTTGTCGGTGTAGTAGCCGCGCCGGACGCCGCGCGCCCGGAAGCCGAGGCGCTCGTAGAGGCCGATCGCGACGGCGTTCGAGACCCGCACCTCGAGCGTGTAGCCGCGGCGCGCGTCGCCCTCGGCCAGCTCGAACAGCCGCTCGAGCAGCATCGAGGCGATCCCACGGCCGCGCTGCTCGGGGGAGACGGCCAGGTTCATCACGTGCCACGCGTCGACGTAGCGCGACACGATCAGGTAGCCGCAGAGCCGCCCCTCCTCCTCGTCGGCGGCGAACGCGCCGAGACAGATCGAGCTCGGCTTCGCCAGCTCGCCCGCGAACATCGAGCGCGACCACGGCGTCGGGTAGCAGCGGCGCTCGATCTCCTCGATCTCGTGCAGGTCGGAGAGCCCGAGCCGGCGCAGCTCGATCGTCGTCACGAGGCGAGGCTCCGGTCGGCGTCCGGGACGCGAAGGTAGAGCGGCTCGAGCGCCTCCACCGGGCCCGGCTCCCCGGCGAGCAGCGCGTGGAAGCGCGCCCGCGGCAGGTGCCGCTCGTCCCCGTCGGGCGGGACGACGGCGCCTCTCTCCGCCAGCAGCTCGCGATAGCGAACGGCGCCGTCGCCGACGCAGACCGTTCCGGGCTCGAGTGCGAGCGCATCCGGGCCGAGCACGCGAGGCTCGCCGTCGACGAGCGCGAAGACCTCGCGGCGGCGCGCGTCGACGACCGGCAGGGCGCCCGGCGCTCCCGCCGCGAGCGCGGCGAGCGTCGAGACGCCCGCGCCGGGGAGCCCGAGCGAGAGCGCGAGCCCGCGCGCGACCGCAAGCCCGATGCGCACGCCGGTGAAGCTGCCGGGGCCGAGGCCGACCGCGAGCACGTCGAGGTCGCCGGGATGCGCGCCGCCCTGGCGGAGCAGGGCGTCGACGTCCTCGAGCAGCGTCTGGGCGCGCGACATTCGCTCCGCCAGCACCTCGCCGTCGTCGACGAGCGCGCTCGTCGCAACGCTCGTGGCCGTGTCGAAGGCCAGGGTCAGCACGCTCTGCTCAGCACTCGTCGATCGTCACGGATCTGCCTGCGCCAGCATGCCGCAAACGAACGGCGAAGCGGGCGCCGGGCAGCACGCCCTCGCCCGCCTCCGGCCACTCGACGAACGCGATCGTCCCCTCGAAGTACGGCTCGAGGTCTCCCCACTCGGCCGGCGAGACGCGCTCGAAGCGGTAGAGGTCGAGGTGCGCGACCTCGACGCCGTCGCCGTGGTAGCGATGACCGATCGTGTAGGTCGGGCTCGTCACCCGCTCCCGGACGCCGAGCGCCGCGCAGGCGCCGCGGACGAAGGTCGTCTTGCCGGATCCCAGCTCGCCCGCGACCGTCACCACGTCGCCGGGCGCGAGCCTGCGCGCGAGCCCGGCGGCGAGCGCCTCCGTCTCCTGCGGCGAGTCCGTGCGCGTCTCGGGCACCGGAACAGGGTAGAGAGACGCGGGCTCAGGCAGGCCCGTCCGGCCTCCGCGAGCAGCGCGTCGAGCTCGGCGAACGCCCGGTCGTCGTCGCGCACGATCTCGACCCGGCCGTCGACGATCACCGCGACGTCGATCCCCTCGCGGCGCTCGGGATCGGCGTCGCTCTCGCGCATTGCGCAAGCATCTACGATCCGGCCGTGCCCGCGTACGTGATCGTCGAGACGGACGTCCACGACCCCGAGCAGTACGAGCGCTACAAGGCCGCCTCGCCGGGGGCCGTCCACGCCGGCGGCGGACGCTTCGTCGTCCGCGGCGGCGAGCTCGCCGTGCTCGAGGGCGACTGGGAGCCGACCCGGCTCGTGATCCTCGAGTTCGACGACCTCGAGGCCGCGCAGGCGCTGGTACGCGTCGACCGGCTACCAGGAGGCCAAGCGCCTGCGCGAGGGCGCGGCCGACCTGCGCATGGTCGCCGTCCAGGGCCTGGACGAGCCGCTCTAGAAGAGGCCCAGCTGCTCGGCCGGCGGCCGCTCGGCGGGCGCCGCGGCTTCGGGCTCGGGCGCCGCCACGGCGCTCGGCTGCGCCCCCTGGCCCAGCAGGCCCGGCAGGCGAGCGAAGTCGGACTCGAGCACCTTCAGCATCGCCGGCGTATACAGCGCCGCGGCCGGGTGGTAGAGCGGATAGAGGAGCACGTCGCGGCCCGCGATCGTCAATCGCTGCTCGCGCCCGTGGACGCGTGTGATGCCGTCGGGGCGGCCGGAGAGGAGCTTCGTCGCGAAGTTGCCGAGCGTCGCGATCACGAGCGGCTCGATCAGCTCGATCTGGCGGAAGAGGTGCGGCTCGCACGCCTCGATCTCGTCGGCCTGGGGGTCGCGGTTCCCGGGCGGGCGGCACTTGAGGACGTTCGCGATGTAGACGTCCTCGCGGCGCAGCCCGACGCCGTTCAGCAGGCCCTCGAGGAGCTTGCCGGCCTGGCCGACGAAGGGCACGCCCTGCTTGTCCTCGTGGAAGCCGGGCGCCTCGCCGACGAAGAGCAGGTCGGCCCGCGGGTTACCGGCGCCGAAGACGACCTGCGTCCGCCCCTGGGCCAGCCGGCAGCGTGTGCAGCCGGCGATCGACTCGGCGTAGGCGTGGAGCGGATCGAGGTGTTCGGCCGGGACTGCGCTCATTCCCGCTCCCGGCACCGGGCGACCCGGCGCCTCCGCTCCCTGTTGAGCTCCGTCGAGCCTACGCTCATTCCCGCTCCCGGCACCGGCTGGGCCGGCGCCTCCGCTCCCTGTTGAGCTCCGTCGAGCCTACGCTCATTCCCGCTCCCGGCACCGGCTGGGCCGGCGCCTCCGCTCCCTGTTGAGCTCCGTCGAGCCTACGCTCACGGGATGCGAGTCTACGACGCGCGTCCGACGGACACGACGCGCGCCCGCCAGGTACCGCGCGGCGCCTCGACCTGGATCTCGTCGCCCTCGGCGCGACCGAGCAGCGCCTGGCCGACCGGCGACTCGGGCGAGACGCCGCCGACGCTCGAGATCTCGACCTGCATCCGCTCGCCGTCCTCGCGCTCCAGCTCGACAGACGAGCCGACGGTGACGACGCCGCTCGCCGCCGCCGCCTCCTCGTCGATCACGGTCGCGTGCTGAAGGCGGTTGCGGAGGATCGTGATCCGCCGCTCGAGCAGCCCCTGCTCGTTCTTCGCCGCGTGGTACTCGAAGTTCTCGGACAGATCGCCATGGCCGCGCGCAACGGCGATCGCCTCGACGATCGCGTGCCGCTTCGGCCCCTCGAGCTCGGCCAGCTCCGCCTGCAAATAGTCGTGCTCGGCGCGCGTCAGCTGCTCGCCGCTCTCCCCCCCGCTCACGGCGGCCCTAGTGGCCGCAGCCGCAGCTGCCGCCGCAGCAGCCGCCACCGCCGCCACCGCCGACGCTCGCCGGCCTGGTGACGCCGTGGACGGCGAAGGACGAGAACTGGCGCACGACCTTCGTCGCCGCACAGTCCGGGCAGGCCACCTGCTGGTCGCCGCGGACGAGCTCCTCGAAGTGCGACTCGCACTCCATGCAGACGTACTCGTAGATCGGCATGCCGAGACGCTAGCAGGCGCGGTCCCCGTCGGCGGATCCCGCCCGCGTGCCGATCTCGCGCAGGCTCCCGAGCGAGAGCCCCTCGCGCAGGAGGAAGACCACGCCGCCGACGTAGCCGACCGAGGACTCGATCGCCTGGAGCCCGATCCCGTACGCGAACCCGTGCGCATACGGGACGCCGTAGGGGACGAGCGGCAGCGCGATCGCGGCCTGCTGCAGGCCGACGTTCCCCGGCCAGAGCGGCAGGATCAGGGCGACGTTCATCAGCGCGAGCACCGCGGCGGCCGCCGTGATCGGCAGCGAGAGGTTGAACGCGCGCATCGCAGTCCAGACGGCGCCGAGCTGCAGCGTCCAGGCCGCCGTCTGCAGCGCGATCGCCTGGAACGCGGGACCCGGCCGGCGGAGGACGCCGAGGCCCTCGCGGACCTGCGAGACGACGGCGCGGAGCCTGCCCGTGCCCGAGACGTCGCCGCGCTCGTGGCGGCGCGCGAACAGCAGCCCCGCGAGGAACAGCGCGATCCCGAGGCCGAGCACCGCGAGCAGCGACGTGCGCCCCCAGCCCGGGATCCTCGCCGCGGCGAGCACCCAGACGATCAGCCCGATCGAGGGGAAGATCTCCAGCAGCCGGTGCGCGACGACGCTGCCGATCAGTGGCGGCCACAGCCCGCGCCGGCCCGGTAGGTGGCGCCGGAGCACGCCGACGCGGGCGACCTCGCCGACGCGGCCGGGCAGGACGCCGTTGGCGAAGATGCCGACGAAGACGGCGGAGAAGACGTCGAGCAGGCGCGGGTGCGGCGGCGGGATGGCCTGCACCACCACCGTCCGCCAGGCAAGGCCGCGCACGAGCGCCGAGACGAGGTTGATGGCGACCGCGGCGAGCGCCCACGACCAGCGCATCTGCGTCAGCGCGTGACCGACCGCTCCCCAGTGGGGCCCGCGGAAGACGAGCAGCGCGACGACCGCGGCGCCGGCGGCCGCCACCAGCAGCGCGTGCAGCAGTCTGGCGCGGGGCAGCGAGCCCGCCTCAGCAGCCGCGGTGGCCGAGCAGCTCGCCGACCAGGCCCTCGGGCGTGGCGGGCACCGAGACGGTGAAGGGGCCAGCGCGTCTGAGGTCGAGCCACGTCATCTTCGCCGGGCCACGCCGGACGCAGCCCCGGCCGTGCAGCTGCCAGTACGGGTTGTAGTGAGCCCGCAGCAGGTAGCGGCCCGGCTTGGCGACGGTGCCGCGGATCGCCGTGTGCCCGAAGGCGGTGACGACCGAGCGCCCGGGACCGCTGAGGAGCGGCGTCGGCTTCGGCAGGCGGTAGATCGTCCAGTCCTTGCTCCGGTAGACGACGTGGAGACCGGAGCCCGGCGAGCGAAGCACCCGGGCCTCCTGCGGGCCGCCGTCCCAGTCGAGCGGCGTCGACGCCAGGAGCACGTACTCGACCGCCGACTCGCGCAGCCAGCGCCGATAGGAGGTCGCGTTCAGGTGCTTCGCGTAGAGCGCGGGGTTGTCGACCGTGTCGAGCTGGCGGTACCACCCGCGGGCGAGTGCGAAGCCCGCCTTCGGCACCCAGTACGCCTCCCAGTGCGACGCCGTCGGCACGACCTCGATCCGGTAGCCCGGGCTCGCGTGCGCGCGCAGGTAGGAGAGCGCAGGCTGCCAGAACGACGCCGCCGCCGGACGGTTGTCCAGCCGGTACGGGATCAGGAGCAGGTAGGGGACGACGTTGTAGGCGAACGCGACGGCCAGGGCGAGGGCGACGAGCCGCCGCGGGCGGAACGAGGCGAGCCCGGCCGTCAGCAGCATCACCGGGAAGACGAACGCGCTCAGCCGCGTCCAGTTGTCGCCGAGCGGGGTGCGGACGACGTAGAACACGATGCTGCCGAGCCCCCAGAGGGCGTAGAACGCGAGCAGCGGCCCCGCGCCGCGCGCGCGCCGGGCGACGAGCGCGCCGAGGCCGGTGACGAGCACGACTCCTGCGAAGTCGATCCAGTGGAAGGGGTAGACGCCGGTGTTCGCCGGGAAGAGGAGGAGCGCCGCGCCCTCCACGCCGGCTGCCGCTCCGAGGCCGAGCACCGTCACGAGCGTCTTCCGCGGCAGCGGCCGCCGCGAGAGGCCGATCGCCGCGAGCACCAGGCAGAGGAAGACGAACGCGAGCGGGCTGAAGCCGACCGTCAGCACCGCCAGCACCAGCGCGAACCGCCGCCGCCCCACCTGGAAGGCCTTCAACGCGCCGAGCATCGCGGTGAACCCGAGCGAGTAGCTGTAGAGGCCGGTGAACATCGGCGCCGCGGCGAGGACGCCGAAGATCCGGCTCGGCCAGAGCGCCGCTCGACCCCACTCCCGCAGGGCGATCGAGGCGAAGAGCACGGTCGACACCACGGCGGCCGCGAAGACGAGCGGCAGGTTCCCGAACGACCGCGGCCGGCAGGTAGTAGAGCAGGCTGTACGAGGCGAGCGGGTACGTGCCCGCGTACCAGAAGTTGTCCCAGATCAGCGAGCCGTGGCGGACGAGCAGCGTCCGGTACAGATGGACCGGCGCGTCTCCGGGCGCAGGCCCGATCGCGAGGACGAGAGCCGCGAAGGCGGCGGTCAGGCCCGCACCGATCAGCAGCTCGCGCCGCCGGATCAGCCGCGGCAGCTCGGTCAGCTCGGTGGCGACGGATGCCGTTGCGGTCGCTGAGGTCATCGCGAACGAGAGCCTACGGCGGACCGGGCGTCGCGCGCCAGCGGATCAGGAGGGCGATCCGGCCGGCGGTGCCGGAAGGTCGCGAGCACGCCCGGCCGCATGGCGCCCACCGTCGCGCACAGCCCCGGCTTCACCTCGCTCGAGTCGGACGGGTCGCTGATGCCGCAAGCGTGCCAGGAGCGGCGGACGTGGCCGGGCTCGCCACGGAGCGCCGACCGAGGCGAGGCGCCGCCTGCGGACGCCGGCGGGCGCGCCGCTGCAGCCCGCGCGCGGCGGCGCGCGGCGAGGGCGAGGAGTCGGATGCGGGCCACGCGGTGAGCGTTGAGCGAGTCTCGCGTCCGACACATGAGCGGCCGGTGAGCGCGTACGCCCGCGAGCGCCCGCTCCCCAGCGCCGCTACACGCCGAAGAGCAGCGCCTGAGCGCCGAGCATCACCGCGAACGAGATGCCGCCGCCGAGCGCGAGCGCGCCCTTCGGCGCGTCCTCGAGCGCCTCCGGCAGCAGCTCCGACCAGACCATCCAGACCATCGCGCCCGCGGCGAAGCCGAGCCCGACGGGGAGCACCGGGCGGAACGCCTCGACGAAGAGGAAGGCGAGCGGCGCGATCAGCGGCTGCGGCAGGCTCGAGAAGACGCTCCACCAGGCGGCGGAACGGACGCTCGCGCCGCGCGGGACGAGCACCAGGCTGATCGCGAGACCCTCCGGGATGTTGTGGACGGCGATCGCGATCGTGATCAGGAGCCCGAGCCGCTCGCCGCCGCCGTACGAGACGCCGACGCCGACGCCCTCGCTCGCCGAGTGCACTGTCATCACCGCGACGATCACGAGCGCCTTCATCGCATCGGCGCCGCCGAGCCGGCCGAGCACGAGCCCGTCCCGGTCCCCGATCAGCCGGCGGAAGCCGACGATGAACAGACCGCCGGCCACGGCGCCGAGCACCACCCGCCACGGCCCGAGCCCGACGCCCTGCCAGATCAGGCCGACGCTCGCGGCGAGCATGAAGCCCGCCGCGACCGCGTTCGAGACGCCGAGCCAACGCCGCCCCATCCCGTTCGGGAGGAACAGGAACGGCAGCGCACCGAGCCCGGTCGCGACGGCGGTGACGGCAGCCGCGATCGTGACGGTCCAGACGTTGACCGGCATGGGGCGAAGCGTCCACCGGGTGCGCTGCAGCTGCATCCGCGCCCGCCCGGATCACCGGTCCTACAGGCGGCGGCCGCTCACGGCCGGACGAGACCGACTCGTCTGCGAGACGACCGCCTGCGGCGAAACGGTTACACTTCGGGCGCCCGGCATCCCCTACGGAGCTGGAGCGCCCGAAGTGCTCAACCGCGTTCACCTCATCGGCTCGGGCCGCGTCGGCTCGGCTGTCACCGCCCGATTGCAGGAGCGGGGCATCGCCGTGGGCCCGGACGACCCGCAGCTCGTGCTCCTCTGCGTCCCCGACGGTGCGATCGCGGAGGTCGCCCGGACGGTTGCGCCCGGCCCGTGGGTCGCGCACGTGAGCGGGGCGACGCCGCTCGCGGCGCTCGACCCGCACGAGCGCCGCTTCTCCGTGCACCCCCTGCAGACGTTCTCGCGAGCGCGAGGGCCCGAGCAGCTGGACGGCGCCTGGGCGGCGATCACGGCCGAGAGCGAGGATGCGCTCGCGACCGCCCGCGGCGTCGCGGAGACGCTCGGACTCCGCCCCTTCGAGCTCGCCGACGAGAAGCGGACGCTCTACCACGCGGGGGCGGTCTTCGCGTCGAACTACCTCGTCACGCTCGAGCGCGCGGCGTCCGGCTCGCCAGCGGCCGCCGGCGCACCGCCCGAGGCGCTCGTGCCGCTGATCATGGGCACCGTCGAGACCGGCTTCGAGCTGACCGGCCCGATCTCCCGGGGCGACTGGGCGACGGTGGAGGCGCACAGGGCCGCGATCCACGCCGCGCATCCCGAGCTCGAGCACCTGTACGAGACGCTCGCCGAGGCGACGGTGATGCTCGCGTGAAGGTCGTGCGCACGATCGCCGAGCTCCGCGAGGCGCGCGCCGCCGCCACGGGCGAGGTCGGGCTCGTGCCGACGATGGGAGCCCTCCACGCCGGGCACCTGGCGCTGCTCGAGGCGGCGCGCGCCGAGAACGACGCGGTCGTCATGTCGCTCTTCGTCAACCCTGCGCAGTTCGACGAGGCCTCCGATCTGGCGGCGTATCCCCGCGACGAGGCGCGCGACCTGGCACTCGCCGAGGAGGCCGGCGTCGCGGTCGTCTTCGCGCCGGCCGTCGACGAGCTGTACCCGCAGGGCTTCCAGACCTGGGTGGACGTGGAGGACGCCTCGCGCGGGCTGGAGGGCGACGCGAGGCCCGGCCACTTCCGCGGCGTGGCGACCGTCTGCTTGAAGCTCTTCACCCTCGTCCGCCCCTCGCGCGCCTACTTCGGCCAGAAGGACGCGCAGCAGTCCGCAGTCGTGCGCACGCTCGTCCGCGACCTGGCGCTGCCGCTCACGATCCGCGTCGTCGCCACGGTGCGCGACCCGGACGGGCTCGCGCTCTCGTCGCGCAACAGCCTGCTCGCGGCCGCGGAGCGCGAGCGGGCGCTCGTCGCTCCCCCGCGCCCTCGCCGCCGGCGCCGCGGCGCACCGTGCGGGAGGCGATCCCGTCGCCGCGGCCCGCGCCTCCCTCAACGGGCTCACGCCCGACTACGTCTCCCTGCTCGACCTCGACGGCGCGCTCGTGCTCGCCGCCGCCGCCCGCGTCGGCTCGACGCGGCTGCTCGACAACGTCCTCCTGGAAGGAGAGCTCGAATGAGCGAGAAGCCCTCGCGCTACGCGTCCTGGACCGCCGGCAAGCTGCCGCTTCCGGAGCTGGCCGAGATCAAGCGGCGCGGCGGGAAGATCGTGATGGTCACCGCCTACGACGCCCCGAGCGGCCGGCTCGCCGACGCGGCCGGCGTCGACCTCGTCCTCGTCGGCGACTCGGCTGGGATGGTCGTGCACGGCCGGGAGTCGACGGTGCCGGTCGCGATCGACGAGATCGTCTACATGACGCAGTGGGTGACGCGCGGGGCGAAGCGGTCGCTCGTCGTCGCCGACATGCCGTTCGGCACGTACGAGGAGTCGGACGAGCAGGCCGTGCGGAACGCGGTGCGCCTCGTCAAGGAGGGCGGCGCCGACGCGGTCAAGCTCGAGCGCGGCGGGACGACGGTCGCGCGGGCGCGGGCGATCTCCGCTGCGGGCATCCCCGTGATGGGCCACGTGGGCCTGACGCCGCAGACCGCGACCGTCCTCGGCGGCTTCAAGGCGCAGGGGCGATCCGCGGAGCGGGCGCACGAGCTGGTCGAGGACGCGCTCGCGCTGCAGGAGGCGGGCTGCTTCGCGCTCGTCCTCGAGGCGGTGCCGCCGGTCGTGGCGCACGCCGCGACCCGCGCGCTCGCGATCCCGACGATCGGGATCGGCGCCGGAGCCGAGACGGACGGCCAGGTGCTCGTGTGGCACGACATGCTCGGCTACTACGAGGGCCACGCACCGCGGTTCGTCAAGCGCTACGCCGACCTCGGCGCCACGATCGTCGAGGCGCTCGGCCGCTACGCCGAGGAGGTGCGCAGCGGCGCCTTCCCGGAGGAGCGGCACACGTACGCGATGCCGGAGGAGGAGCGGGCCGCCTTCGAGGCCGCCATCACTCCCAAGTGACACAGTGTTACTTGGGAGGTAGGAGCCCGGCCTCGCGGCCGACCTCGACGAACACCTCGAGCGCGCGCTCCAGGTGCACAGGCTCGAGCGCCGCGGACATCTGCACCCGGATGCGGGCCGTCCCCTCGGGGACGACCGGGTACCCGAAGCCGGTCACGAAGACTCCGCGCTCGAGCAGCCGCTGCGAGAACTCGATCGCGCGCGCCGTCTCGCCGACGATGATCGGGACGATGGCGCCCTCGCCGTCGAGCGGCGCGAAGCCCGCATCGCGGAGCGCACCCCGGAACCAGCGCGTGTTCTCGCGCAGCCTCGCGACCAGGTCCGGGCGAGTGCGCAGGACGTGGACGGCGGCCCGAGCGCTGCAGGCGACCGTCGGCGGCAAGGCGTTCGAGAACAGCTGCGGGCGCGAGCGCTGCGCGAGCAGGTCGCAGACCTCCTGCGACGCGGCGACGTAGCCTCCGGCCGCACCGCCGAGCGCCTTGCCGAGCGTGCCCGTCACGACGTGCACCTCGCCGAGGACGCCGAAGTGCTCCGCGACGCCGCGGCCGGTCTTGCCGACGACGCCGACGCCGTGCGAGTCGTCGACGAGGACGGTCGCGGCGTGCGCGCGGGCGAGCTCGAGGATGTCCGGCAGCCGTGCGAGGTCGCCCTCCATCGAGAAGACGCCGTCGGTGAGGATCAGGGCGCGGAGGCCCTTGTCCACGGACCGCAGCGCCTCGCGCAGCTCGCCCATGTCCGAGTGCCGGTACACGAGCTTCCCGGCGGGCTTCGCGAGCCGGACGCCGTCGATGATCGAGGCGTGGTTCAGCTCGTCGGAGACGATCACCGTCTCGGCGTCGCCGAGCGTCGGGATCACCGCCTCGTTCGCGTTCCAGCAGGAGACGTAGGTGAGCGCCGCCTCGGTCGCCGAGAGCTCGGCGAGGTCGACGCTCGAGCTCGAGATGCGGCGCGAACGTGCCGCAGATGAAGCGGACGGACGCCGTGCCGGCGCCGTACCGGCGCAGCCCGTCGATGCCGGCCGCGACGACGTCCGGATGATCGGCGAGGCCGAGGTAGTTGTTCGAGGAGAGGACGATCACCTCGCCGCGGCCGGCCATCCGCACGACCGGCCCCTGCGGCGACTCGAGCGTGTTGAAGCGCTTGTAGGTGCCCGTCTCGCGGAGCGCGTCCAGCTCACCGCGGATCTTCTCGTCCAGCTCGGTCACGCCGCCCTCTCCACCGCGTCGCGCTCGGGATGGAGCACGATCTTGCACGCCTCTCCGGCGCCCAGCAGCTCGAAGGCCCGCCCGAACGCCTCCAGTCCGAGCTCGGCGGTGATCAGCGGGCGCAGGTCGACGACGCCGTGCTCGAGCAGCCAGCGGGTGCGGTACCACGTGTCCCAGACCTGGCGGCCGCTGACCGCGGAGACGTCGAGGTTCTTGAAGATCAGCGCCTCGGCGACGTCGATCTCGACCGGCCGCGCCGGGATTCCGAAGAGGATGACCCGGCCGCCGTTGCGGGCTATCCGGAAGGCGTCGGCGATCGCAGTCGGACGCGCCGGACATCTCGAGACACGACGTCGACGTGCTCGCCCTCGTTGCGATCGACGAACCAGGCCGAGACGTCGGCCGCCTCGCGGACGTCGAGCGCCGCCTCGGCGCCCATCCGCCGGGCGAGATCGAGCCGGAACGCCTTCGTGTCGGAGACGAGGACGCGTCCGGCGCCCGAGGCGCGTGCGATGCCGACGCTGAACAGGCCGACGGGGCCGCACCCGAGGATCGCCACCGTCTTCCCGGCCAGGTCGGCGTGACCGACGGCGAAGACGGCGTTTCCGAACGGCTCCTGCAGGGTCGCGATCTCGGGCGGCAGCTTGGCGCGGTCGTTCTGCCAGAGCACCGACTCGGGAACGACCACGTACTCGGCGAAGGCCCCGTCGCGATCGACCCCGAGGATCTGCGTCCGCTCGCACATGTGCGCCCGCCCGGTCCGGCAGTGGAAGCAGTCGCCGCAGGTCACGTGACTCTCGGCCGAAACGTAGTCGCCGGGAGAGGCGTGACGCACGGCGCGGCCGGTCTCGACGACGGTGCCCGCGAACTCGTGGCCGAGCGTGAGCGGGGGACGGATCCGCTGCCGCGCCCAGTCGTCCCAGCGGAAGATGTGCAGGTCGGTGCCACAGACGCTTGCCGCCTCGACCCGGACGAGCACCTCGTCCTCCCCGGGTGTCGGGATCGGCACCTCGTCGAGCACGAGGCCCGACTCCGCGGCACGCTTGCGGACGGCCCACATCGTGTCCATGGCGGACACGATGCGCGCGGGCCGCCGACGGGGCATCCGCGGCCTGCCGGAACCCGGTTGCGGGATTTCCTAGAGCGTCGTGGCCGCGACGATCAGGGCCGGGAAGGCGGCCGCGAGCGCGACGGTCGCGGCCGAGCGGCCCCAGGCCCAGCCGTGCACGCTGCGCACGCCGACGAGCAGCAGCAGCGCGGACCAGGCGAACGCGGCGACGAGGAGCGCGCCGAAGACCGCGTCGCCGCGACCGTAGTCGTCGCCGCCGGTGCGGAAGAGGTCCTCTCCGTAGATCGCGATCCGGAGCGGCCAGAGCGTCAGCAGCGTCAGCGCGAGCGGCGCCGACGAGAGCGCGAGCAGGTGGCGCGCCCGGCGGTAGCTGCCGAGGCCGCCGAGTCGCCGCGCGGCCCCGTAGAGGAGGCCGCCGCCCAGCCAGTACGCCGCGAGCGCGTAGACCGTGCCGCCGATGAAGGCCCAGACCGGGATCAGCGCGAGCGAGAAGGACGAGTCGTTCAGCAGGTGCCGCGCGACGGGAGTCCCGAGCACGCCGGCGATCCCGGCGAGGCCGACCATCGCGGTCAGGGGCTCCTGGCGTGCCTCGACGGCGGCGTCCGAGTCGTCCCGGAGCGACGCGAACACGGCCCGGGGGGCGGCCATGACGGCGGGTGCGCGAACCCACCAGTTCCGCTCCAGCGCGGAGGCGGGTGCGGTGTCGACGCTCATCCAGATGAGCGTAGCCGCGTCCGGCCCGGCCAGGTCCCCTTGCCACACGTCCGGTGCCTGGCACCGGACGTGGCTCGACCGGACATGCGAGACTCGGCCACGATGGACGGCTCGCCCGATCCGGAGCTGACCGCGCAGGTCGCAGCAGCGGCGCCGTTCACGGCGTTCCTGGGGATCGAGATGGTCTCCGCGTCGCCGCACGAGGTCGTCGCCCGGCTCGCCTGGAGCGAGGACACGTGCACCGCGGGCGGCGTCATGCACGGCGGCGCGCTGATGGGCCTCGCCGACAACGTCGGCGGCTTCTGCGCCTTCCTCAACCTCCCCGAGGGCTCAGGCGGCACCGCCACGATCGAGTCGAAGACGAACTTCTTCGGCCCCGTCCGCGGCGGCCATGTCCAAGCGACCGCGCGCCCGCTCCACACCGGCCGACGCACGATCGTCGTCGACACCGAGCTCCACGACGACACCGGCAAGCTCGTCGCGCGCGTCACGCAGACGCAGGCCGTGCTCTGACACGTCGGCAGCTTCCGCCGATGGTGTGAGCCGGCCGCGAGCCTTAGCTACGCCGCCGCGACCGCGGGCGCCGGCAACAGCGGGCGCAGAAACGCGCCGGTAAAGCTGCCCTCGACCCGAGCGACCTCCTCGGGCGTGCCGGCGGCGACGATCTCGCCGCCCGCCTCCCCGCCCTCGGGGCCGAGGTCGATCACCCAGTCGGCCTGCTTGATCACGTCGAGGTTGTGCTCGATCACGACCATCGTGTTGCCGCCGTCGACGAGGCGCTGCAGCGTCTCGAGCAGCTTCTCGATGTCGGCGAAGTGGAGGCCGGTCGTCGGCTCGTCGAGGATGTAGAGCGTCTTCCCGGTCGCCACCTTCGACAACTCCGACGCGAGCTTCACGCGCTGCGCCTCGCCGCCGGAGAGGGTCGTCGCCGGCTGGCCGAGCTTGATGTAGTCGAGACCGACGTCGTGGAGCGTCTGCAGCCGCCGGCGGATCTTCGGGATCTTCGCGAAGAACTGGAGCGCCTCCTCGACCGACATCTCGAGCACGTCGGCGATCGACTTGCCCTTGAAGCGCACCTCGAGCGTCTCGCGGTTGTAGCGCGCGCCCTTGCACGTCTCGCAGGGCACGTAGACGTCGGGGAGGAAGTGCATCTCGATCTTGATCTGCCCGTCGCCCTTGCACGTCTCGCAGCGCCCGCCGCGCACGTTGAAGGAGAAGCGCCCCGGCCTGTAGCCGCGCACCTTCGCCTCCGGCGTCAGCGAGTAGAGCTCGCGGATGTGCGTGAACAGGTCGGTGTAGGTCGCCGGGTTGGAGCGCGGCGTGCGGCCGATCGGCTTCTGGTCGATCTCGATCACCTTGTCGAAGACCTCGATCCCCTCGACGCCATCGTGCGCGCCCGGCTTGATCCGCGCCCTGTTCAGCCGGTTCGCGAGCGCCTTGAAGACGATCTCGTTCACGAGCGTCGACTTGCCGGAGCCGGAGACGCCGGTGACGCAGACGAACTTCCCGACCGGGAACTCGACGTCGATCCCCTTCAGGTTGTGCTGGGCCGCGCCGCGCACGGTGAAGTGGCCGCGATCCTCGTCGCGCCGCTCCGGAACCGCGATCGCCCGCCGCCCCGAGAGGAACTGCCCCGTGACCGAGCCGGCCTTCCGCGCCACCTTCGCCGCCGGCCCCTCGGCGACGACCTCGCCGCCGTGCAGCCCGGCCCCCGGGCCCATGTCGACGAGCCAGTCCGAGCGGCGCATCATCTCCTCGTCGTGCTCGACGACGACGACCGTGTTGCCGATGTCGCGGAGCCGCTCGAGCGTCTCGATCAGCCGTGAGTTGTCGCGCTGGTGGAGGCCGATCGACGGCTCGTCGAGGATGTAGAGGACGCCGACGAGCTGGGAGCCGATCTGCGTCGCCAGGCGGAGCCGCTGCGCCTCGCCGCCGGAGAGCGTCGCCGCGGCGCGATCGAGTGTGAGGTAGCCGACGCCGACGTCGTCGAGGAAGGTCAGGCGCTCGCGGATCTCCTTCACGATCCGGTGTCCGATCAGCTCCTCGGTGGCGGTCAGCCCGAGCTCGTCGAGGAAGCCGAGCGCCCGCGTCACCGACAGCTGCGTGAACTCGTGGATCGACGTGCCGCCGACGGTGACCGCCAGCACCTCCGGCTTCAGCCGCGCGCCCTTGCAGACCGGGCAGGGCCGGAAGGACATGTACTCCTCGATCCGCTCTCGCTGCTGCGACGAGTCGGTCTCGCGGTATCGCCGCTGCAGGCTCGCCACGATCCCGTCGAACGCGAGCATGTACTGGCGCCGCCGGCCCATCCGGTTGCGGTACTGGACGTAGATCCGCTCGCCGTTCGTGCCGTCCAGGAACCAGGCGCGCTGCTCCTCCGAGAGCTCCGACCACGGCAGCGACGTGTCGATCTCGTAGCGCTCGGCGATCGCCTGGATCACCGCCTCGTAGAAGCCCGACGAGCCGCCGACCGACCACGGCACGAGCGCGCCGTCGTCGATCGAGAGCGAGGGGTCGGGAACGAGCAGCTCGGGGTCGATCTCCTGCTGCGAGCCGAGACCGGTGCAGCGCGGGCAGGCGCCGTGCGGCGCGTTGAAGGAGAAGACCCGCGGCTGCAGCTCCGGCAGCGAGACCCCGTGGTCGGGGCAGGCGAAGTTCTGCGAGAAGAGCATCGGCGCGCCGCCGTCGACGCGGTCGATCGCCACGAGCCCCTCCGCCAGGGACGCCGCCGTCTCCACCGACTGCGTCAGCCGCAGCCGCAGGTCGCCCTTCATCACGAGCCGGTCGACGACGACCTCGATCGTGTGGTTGAACTTCTTGTCGAGCTCCGGGACGCCGTCCTCGAGCAGGTGCTGTTCGCCGTCGACCTTCACGCGCGTGAAGCCCTCGCGGATCAGCTCCTCGAAGACGTCCCTGAACTCGCCCTTGCGCCCGCGCACGAGCGGCGCGTTCACGGTGAAGCGCGTCCCCTCGTCGAGCCGGAGCACCTGGTCGACGATCGCGTCGATCGACTGGCCGGCGATCGGCTTGCCGCAGACCGGGCAGTGCGGCCGCCCGACGCGCGCGTAGAGCAGCCGCAGGTAGTCGTAGATCTCGGTGACGGTGCCGACCGTCGACCGCGGGTTGCGCGAGGTGGTCTTCTGGTCGATCGAGATCGCCGGGCTGAGGCCGTCGATGTGGTCGACGTCCGGCTTCTCCATCATCTGCAGGAACTGGCGCGCGTACGCGGAGAGCGACTCGACGTAGCGGCGCTGCCCCTCGGCGTAGATCGTGTCGAAGGCGAGCGAGGACTTGCCGGAGCCGGACAGCCCGGTGATGCAGATGAGGCGGTTCCGCGGCAGCCGGACGGTGATGTCCTTGAGATTGTGCTCGCGGGCGCCGTGGACGACGAGCTCGTCGGCAGCCATGTTCGGCGGCATTGTATCGCCCGAACGTGTGTTCGGGAAGGGTCTACTCGCCGGGCGGCACGCGGTGCGGGAGCAGGCTCCAGCGGCCCGTGTTCCGCTTCGACGGGAACAGGTCGCGCCAGTCCTTCGCCACGAGCCAGGAGCCGAGGAACGTCGCCGCCTCGGTGCGGTGGGTCAGGCCCCAGACGTCGACGAGCCCGCCTGCGAGCAGCACCGCGAGCACGGCGAAGCCGAGCGCGAACTCGTGGATCCGCAGGCCGAGCACGTACACGCGCGGCCCGAGCCGATGTCGTTCCAGCGTGAGCACTCCCCCAGCATGCCCGGCTCGGGTTAGACGTTCGTGAGAGACCCGTTCAGGATTCCGAGCAGCTCGCGCGGCGCGGGGACGCAGCTGATCTCGAGGTCGCCCGCGACGATCGTGCCGTAGCCGAGGAGCCGGCCGAGCAGCGACTGCTCCACCTCGATCGCTCCAACGCGGGCGAGCCGGACGGAGGCAGCCTCCCGGCGAAGCACTCCGTGCACGACGAGCAGGGTGTCCGAGGTGAGGACGACGTGGGTGCGATCCCAGCGGAGGACGGCTGCCAGCGCCAGCAGCGCGGCGAGCCCGAGCGCGCCCGCACCGGCTGCCGGAAGGGGCCAGGGGCCGAGAAAGCCGGCCGCTCCGAGCGCTGCGAGCGCGAGCGCTCGCAGCAGCGGGCGCGCGAGCACGATCCCGTGCCGTCGCGCGTCGAGGCGGACTTCCCCGTCGTCGAGCATGGCCTGGCCTGGTTCTTCGCGCCGCGAGGAATCCCTCGCCGCCGGGGCCGCGACGGATCGCGCTAGGCCTTGCGCCAGCGGCCGAAGACGAGGCCGCCGAGGGTGAAGCCGAGGCCGAACGTGCCGACCGCGAAGGCGCCGATCGCGGCGGCCTTGCGCGCGGTCGAGAGGCGCTGCCAGCGGCCGAGCGCCTCCTCCTCCTCGTGGGTCAGCTCCTCGCCGCGCCGCTGCTTGCGCAGGGCGCCGCCCGCCCGGAGGCCGAGGTACAGGTCGTCGAAGATCTCCGCGGTCTCTTCGGCCATTGCTGGAATCTATAGCCTCAACCGGTCGTGCTCGCGCGCATCCTCCACGTATCCGATCTGCACACGGGTACAGCCGAGGACGCACGGGTGGGGCCTGCGCTCGCGGCGCTGGTCGAGCGAACGGCGCCCGAGCTCGTGATCGCATCGGGCGACCTGACGAACCGCGGCCGCCGCGACCAGCACGAGCGGGCGCACGCCGCGCTGACCGCGCTCGGGCCGCCCGTGCTCGCCGTCCCCGGCAACCATGACGTGCCGTCCGCCTTTCCGGCGCGCTTCACGCGTCCGTGGGCGGAGTTCGAGCGGCTCTGGGAGACCGTGGAGCCAGTGCACGCGACCGCGGCCCTGCACGTGGTCGGCCTCAACTCGGTGCGCCCCTTCCGCCACCAGGGCGGAGCGCTCGACTCCGCGCAGCTGAGGCGGGCGGCCGACCGGCTCGCCGGGGCGGCGGACGGGGCCTACCGCGTCGTGGTGCTCCACCACCACCTGCTCGGCGCGCCGTGGCGGGCGGCGCGGAAACGGCCGCTCTCGCACCGCAGCCGGGTGCTGCGGGCGCTCGTCTCGGCCGGCGCCGACCTCGTCGTCGCGGGCCACATCCACCAGGCGGCGGTGAGCGAGCGGCGCGAGTTCGAGGTCGTCGGCGGCGACGTCCGCGCGGCGGTCGTGTCCATCGCTCCCGGGCTCGGTCAGCCGCGCCCGAACCGGCTCGGCGAGGCGCGCGGGCTCCAGGTCTACGAGGTCGCCGCCGAGTCGCTGACGGTGCTCACGCACACGTGGCGCGGCTCCGACTGGGCGCTGACCGCCCGCCGGACCTTCCCGCGCGGGCTGGCGACCCTCTAGCGCCGCGGCCGGCGCGCGGCCGGCCCGGTCAGCGGCCGGTGCTGGACGAAGCGCCGGTGGAGGTAGAGGAGCAGGGTCGCCGCGAGCAGCGAGACGATCACCCCGCCCGCGTGCCCCAGGAAGACCCAGCTGACGATCCCGCCGACGAACGACCCTGCGAGGCCGAGCCCGATCGTGGCCAGGATGCCCATCGGGTCCGGACCCGGGAGCGCGAGCCGAGCGAGCGCGCCCACGATCAGGCCCTCGACCGCGAGCACGACGATGAACCAGAGCACCATGCGACTCCCCTACCCTCGCAGCCGCTCGAGCAGACGGAGGCGGGCCGCGCCGTATTCCTCGTCGTCGAGGACACCTCGCGTCGTGGAGCTCCTCGAGCAGGCCGAGGTAGTGAGCGGGGTTGTCGGTCGGGTCGGCCCCCGGCGCCGCGACGCGTGTCCCCGCCCCCCCGGGAGCCGATTGCGGAGCAGGACCGACGCGCCCGTCGCCGTCCGGCGCGACGCCGCCGAGGGTCGGTCCCGATCCGGTCGGGGTCGATGCCGGCCCGCTCGAGCCGGTCGCGGTACTCCTGGACGCCCACGCCCCGCTCCGGGAAACGGTACGCCTCGGGGCCCCAGAGCGGACGGTGCTGGACGAAGCGCCGGTAGAGGACGACGAGCACGATCGCCGCGATGAAGCTCGCGATCCCGACCCAGGACGCGTCGGGGCCGACCGCGGCGACGACGATCCCCCAGCCGATGAGCGAGCCGGCCAGGCCGATGCTGACCGTCAGCCACGCGGGCATCGGATCGGGCCCGGGCACGGCGAACCGTGCGAGCGCACCGGTCACGAACGCCGAGAGGAGCAGGGCGATGATGCTTCCGAGCATCGGCTGATGCTAGCGCGGGAGGTCGGATCGGCAGGTGGCGCCGGGGCACGGCATCATCGGCTCGTGAACCGGACGACCCCGGCCGCGCCGTTCGTGCTCTCGCTGTCGCTGCGCGAGTCGCCGTTCGCGACGGACTACGCCTCGGAGCTGCCGGCGCTGCGCGGCCTCGGCCGGCTCGAGCTCGACCCTCGCGTGACCTTCCTCGTCGGCGAGAACGGGAGCGGGAAGTCCACGCTCGTCGAGGCGCTCGCCGTCGCGGCGAAGCTCAACCCCGAGGGGGGCGGCAGGCTGCTGCGCTTCGCCACGCGCGCCTCGCACTCCCGGCTGCACGAGCGGCTCGTCGTCGAGCGGTCGGCGCTGCCGCCGCTGAACGCGTTCTTCCTCCGGGCGGAGAGCGTGTTCAACCTCGCGACCGCGATCGAGGAGGGCGGCTACCTCGGCGTGCGGGAGGACGTCTACGAGCGGCCGCTGCACGAGCAGTCGCACGGCGAGTCGTTCCTCGACATCGCGGTCAACCGCTTCGGGCCGCGCGGGCTCTACCTGCTCGACGAGCCGGAGGCGGCCCTCTCGGTGTCCGGGCAGCTGGCGCTGATGGCGCGCATGCACGAGCTCGCCGAGACAGCACTCGCAGTTCGTCGTCGCGACGCACTCCCCGATCCTGCTGGGCTTCCCGGGCGCGACGATCTACGAGCTCGGCGAGGACGGCGTGCGCCCGATCGAGTGGAACGAGGCGCCGCAGGTCGAGCTGACGCGCTCGTTCCTCGAGGACCCGCAGCGCTTCCTGCGCCACCTCCTCGCCGAGTGACGCCCTTTCACACGGCGGTCAGGCGTGCACGTGCTCGCGGACGCGCGGCGCGGCCGCGGTCTCGAGCTCGCCGAGCAGGCGCCACGAGATCGCGGCGATCTCGTCGACCGCGCGCTCGAAGACGGCCTCGTTCGCCCGCGACGGCTTGCGGTAGCCGCTGATCTTGCGCACGTACTGGAGCGCGGCGGCGCGCGCCTCCTGCTCGCTCGCGGCCGGCTCGACGTTGTAGAGCGTGTGGATGCTGCGGCACATCAGGCCTTCACCTCCTCGAGCGCCAGCAGGTCGCGGCGCAGGTCCTTGATCTCGTCACGGAGCTTCGCGGCGTACTCGAAGCGGAGCTCCTCGGCCGCGACGAGCATCTCCTCCTCCAGCGTCACGACGAGCTTCTCCAGCTCCTCGCGGTTCATGCCCTCGACCTTGGCGGAGCCGCGGCGGCGGCGCGCCGGCACGTGCGGAGCCTCCAGCTGGAGGAGCCCGGCGATGTCGGAGACGCCCTTGGCGATCGTCGCCGGGACGATGCCGTGCTCCTCGTTGTAGGCGATCTGGATCGCGCGCCGGCGGTTCGTCTCGTCGAGCGCCTCCTTGATCGCCTCGGTCTGCTTGTCGGCGTACATCAGCACCGTGCCGTGGATGTTCCGCGCCGCGCGTCCGATCGTCTGGATCAGGCTCGTCCGCCCGCGCAGGAAGCCCTCCTTGTCCGCGTCGAGGATCGCGACGAGCGACACCTCGGGCAGGTCGAGGCCCTCGCGCAGGAGGTTGACGCCGACGAGCACGTCGTACTCGCCGAGGCGGAGCTCGCGGACGATCTGGATCCGCTCGAGCGTGTCGATCTCGGAGTGCAGGTAGCGGGCCTTGACGCCCGACTCGAGCAGGTAGTCGGTCAGGTCCTCGGCCATCTTCTTCGTCAGCGTCGTCACGAGCACGCGCTCGCCGGCCTGCTCGCGCTGCCGGATCTCGCCGAGCAGGTCGTCGATCTGGTTCCTCGTCGGGCGCAGCTCGACCTCGGGGTCGACGACCCCCGTGGGCCGGATCAGCTGCTCGGCGACCCGCTCGGAGTGACGCAGCTCGAACGGCCCGGGCGTCGCCGAGACGAACACGAGCTGCGGCACCTTGGCGAGGAACTCGTCGAAGCGGAGCGGCCGGTTGTCGAGCGCCGACGGCAGCCGGAAGCCGAAGTCGACGAGCGTCTGCTTGCGCGAGCGGTCGCCCTCGTACATGCCGCCGACCTGCGGCACGGTCTGGTGCGACTCGTCGACGAACACGACGAAGTCGGAGGGGAAGTAGTCGAGCAGCGTGTGCGGGGCGGAGCCCTCGGGGCGGCCGTCGAGGATGCGCGAGTAGTTCTCGATCCCGTTGCAGAAGCCGAGCTCCTGCATCATCTCGAGGTCGTACTCGGTGCGCTGCCGGATCCGGTGCGCCTCCAGCATCTTCCCCTCGTCCTCGAAGCGCCGGATCTGCGCCTCGAGCTCGTCGCGGATCTCGCCGGCCGCGCGCTCGATCGTCGGCTTCGAGGTCACGTACTGCGTCGCCGGGAAGATCGTGATCTGGTCGTGCTTCGCGAGCACCTCGCCGGTGAGCGGGTCGAAGTGCGTGATCTGCTCGACCTCGTCGCCGAAGAAGGAGATCCGGTACGCCGTCTCGGAGTGCGCGGGCTGCAGCTCGACCACGTCGCCCTTGACCCGGAAGCGACCGCGCCCGAGCAGCGTGTCGTTGCGGACGTACTGGATGTCGATCAGCTTGCGGAGCATCGCGTCGCGGTCCTGCTCCTCGCCGACCGAGGCGGTGACGACCCGCTCCTTGTACTCCTCCGGCGAGCCGAGGCCGTAGATGCACGAGACGGAGGCGACGATGACCACGTCGCGGCGCAAGAGCAGGTTCGAGGTGGCGGCGTGGCGGAGCCGGTCGATGTCGTCGTTCCGCGAGCTGTCCTTCTCGATGTAGAGGTCGGCCTGCGGGACGTACGCCTCGGGCTGGTAGTAGTCGTAGTAGGAGACGAAGTACTCGACCGCGTTGTGCGGGAAGAACTCGCGGAACTCGTTGCAGAGCTGCGCGGCGAGCGTCTTGTTGTGGGCGATGATCAGCGCCGGCCGCCCGACCTTCTCGATCGTCCAGGCCATCGTCGCCGTCTTGCCGGTGCCGGTGGCGCCGACGAGCGTCTGGTAGCGCTCGCCGGCGAGCAGCCCCTCGGCGAGGACGTCGATCGCCTTCGGCTGGTCGCCCGTCGGACGATAGGCGCTGGTTGTCTTCAGCTCCGCCAAGGGGACCAGGGTAACGCCCGGGTCGGGGCTTACGGCCCGCCGCCGGAGCCGCTCAGCCCGAGCTCGGACGCGTAGGCGCGGCGGTAGATGCCCTTCAGCCGCTCGACCCGCTCGACGTAGGCGCTCGTCTCCGGGAACTGCACGCCCTCGTGCGCGGCGAGCCAGCGGTCGACGTTCGACTGGCCGGCGTTGTAGGCCGCGAGCGCGGTGCGTTCGTCGCCGTACTTGTCGAGCAGGTGGCGGAGGTACCAGGCGCCGTAGCGGACGTTGATCTCGGGGTCGGTCAGGTCGGAGAGCACGAAGCCCTTGCCGCCGGTGTACTGCGCGATCCCCTCCGCCGTCTGCGGCGTCAGCTGCATCAGCCCGACCGCGCCGGCGCTCGAGCGCGCGCTCGCGTCGAACTTGCTCTCCTGCTCGATCACCGCGGCGAGCAGGGCCGGGTTGAGCCGGTAGTGCGCGGCGTGGCCGCGCACGATCGAGGCGTAGCGGAGCGGGTACCAGATGCGCGCCCACCAGGGCGGCTCGGTGCGCTGGAGGTAGACGAGCAGCGCCGCCGGCGACGGCGACGACGGCGACCAGCAAGACGAGTCGCCTCACGAGAACGACGAGAGCTCCTCCACGACCGAGGCGACGAACGCGTCGAGCTGCTCGAGCGAGCCGTCGTTGACGAAGGCGAAGTCGGCGCGGCGGAGCTTCTCCTCGTCGGGGACGAGGCGCGCCTCCCGCTCGGCGAAGCCGCTCCGCCGTTCCCTGCGCAGCTCGGCCGGGGCGGTCACGACGACGACGCGGTCGAAGCGCGCCTCGCCGCCCGTCTCGTAGAGGAGCGGGATCTCGACGACGGCGACCGCGGGCGGCTCGGCGCGTGCCCGCAGCGCGCGGAGCCAGCCGTCGACGGCGGCGCGGACGCGCGGGTGCAGCTCCGCCTCCAGCCAGGCGAGCTCGCCGCGGTCGGCGAAGACGATCCGCCCGACCGCCGCCCGGTCGACCTCGCCGTCCACGATGACACGCTGCCCCCAGCGCTCGCGCAGCAGTCGCCCGGAGCCCCTCGTCCTCGCGGTAGAGCCGGTGGACGATCTCGTCGCTCGACTCGACCGCAGCGCCGTGTCGCGCGAACGCGCTCAGCGCCTCGCTCTTGCCCGCCGCGATGCCGCCGGTGACCGCGACCGCGAGCGGCCGCATCGCGCTAGGCCGGCTCGACCTCGTCCGGGCCACCGACGGCGTCGTCGTCGGCGGCGACATCCTCGGGCTCGTCGGGGGTGGCGGCCTTCGGCTCCTGCTGCCGCGGCCTCGGCCGCCGCGACGGCCTGCGCCTCGGCGAACGCCTCGGCGACCGCGCCCTCGGCGGGCGGAGCGGAGGCGACGAGCGGCGACTCGTCCTCGGAGTCGGCGGCGGCTGCGGCCGGCTCGTCGGAGAAGACGTCCTCGGAGAGATCGAGCGCGGGCGGCGGGGCGTCGTCGCCGGGCTTCGGCTGCACCGGCATCCCCTCCTCGACGCGCTTGAGCGAGAGCGAGAGGCGTCGCCGCTCGGCGTCGACCTCGAGGATGCGCACGTTCACCTGGTCGCCCTGCGAGACGATCTCGCGCGGGTTCTCGACGTGGTGCTGCGCGAGCTCGGAGATGTGGACGAGGCCCTCGACGCCCGGGAGGATCTCGACGAACGCGCCGAAGGTGACCACCTTCGTCACCGCGCCGCGGACGACGTCGCCCTCCTGGTAGCTGTCGAGCACCTGCTGCCACGGATCGGTCTGCGTCTGCTTGAGGCCGAGCGAGATCCGCTGGCGGTCGCGGTCGATGTCGAGCACCTTGACGTTGACCGTCTGGCCGATCTCGAGCACCTCGGACGGGTGGTTGACGTGGCTCCACGACAGCTCCGAGATGTGGATCAGCCCGTCCATCCCGTCGAGGTCGACGAAGGCGCCGAAGTCGACGATGTTCGAGATCGTGCCCTCGACGACATCGCCCGGGTTGAGCCGGTCGAGGATCTTCTGCCGCTGCTCCTTGCGCTCCTCCTCGAGCACGGCGCGGCGGGAGAGCACGACGTTGTTGCGCGAGCGGTTGAGCTCGATCACCTTGCACTGGAGCTCCTGCGCCATGAACTCGTCGAGGTCCTGCACGCGGCGGATGTCGACCAGCGACGCGGGCAGGAAGCCGCGGACGCCGAGGTCGAGGATCAGACCGCCCTTGACGACCTCGATCACGCGGCCGGTGACCGGCTCGCCGTGCTCGTGCGCGCTCTCGATCGCCTTCCAGGCGATCTCGAAGCGGGCGCGCTTCTTCGAGAGGATGAGCCGGCCGTCGGCGTCCTCCTTGGTCATCACGAGCGCAGCGATCTCGTCGCCGAGGGAGACCTCGTCGGCCGGGTTCACCGAGCGCCGGATCGAGAGCTCGGAGACGGGGATGACGCCCTCCGACTTGTAGCCGATGTCGACGAGCACCTCGTCCTTGTCCACGCGGACGACGGTGCCGTTGACGACCTGTCCTTCTTCGATGGTCGGGAAGGTCGACTCGTAGTCCGGGATCAGCTCGCCGTCCGGACCGGTCGTCCAGACGCCTTCCTCGAGCTTGGGTTCGTTGATCGTGTCGTTGGCCATAGGGCGGGTCAGTATAGCCCCACGTGTTGAGACGTCTGACGATGCGGTTGGTTGGCCTGCCGCATGGTTACGCTGGACGCATGGAGGAGCGTTATCCCGTCGGAGAGACCGATTCCGCGGCCGTCGCCGTGGTGCGCCACGAGCGGCGCGACGCCGGCTACCCGCAGTGGACGGCCACGCTCGGCCTGCGCGGAGGCGAGGCGACGGTCAGCGTTCCGGGCCACTATCCCGCCGTCCTCGCCGAGCGGATCAGGCAGGCGAGCGCGCGCTTCGTGCCCGGCTCGCGGCTGGCGCGGGACGAGTATCTCGACCTGACGGCGCTCGCGCGCGGCGACGAGGAGACGCTCGCGATCTCCTCGAGCGCGCGGTCGCCGGTACGCGTGACGATCGAGGTGCCCCGCGGCGAGCTGGAAGGTCTCGCTGCGCTGCTCGACGCCGCGCAGGAGCTGATCGAGACGCTCCGGCAGGGGCTCGGGCTCGTCCCGGACAGCCTGCCCGAGGCGCTGTGAGCGTCGGCTCGACGGAGCTCTCCGGGGAGTGGAGGCGCCGGCTCGGCCGCCGCCGGGAGCGGGTCTAGTGGCGCTGCGCGACTACGGCGCCGCGGGCGCTCGGGTCGCGCGGCGGGCGGTGCGGCGGCCGCGCCTGGGCCGCGAGGAGCGGGTCGTCTTCGTCGTCGGCTGCCTGCGTTCGGGGACGACGTTCCTGGGCGGCGCGCTCGGCTCGCAGCGGGGCTTCGTCGACCTCGGCGAGGTGACCCCCTGGAAGGCGGCCCTGCCGGCCCTGTACGAGCGCCGCGAGCGAGGCGGCGAGCGCGAGCTGCGGCGGATCCTCGAGCGGGTTCGCCTGCTCGGGCTCGCGCCGGGGCTGCGCGGCGTCGAGCAGACGCCGGAGACGGCGCACCTGCTTGCGGCCGCGCTGGCGGCGTACCCGCGCGGGCTGGCCGTCCACGCCCTGCGCGACGGGCGCGACGTGGTCTGCTCGGTGCTCGAGCGCGGCTGGCTCAGCCGCACGCGAGCCGGAGCCGACGACGCGGGGCTCGCGTACGGGCCGCACGCGCGCTTCTGGGTCGAGCCGGAGCGGCGCGACCAGTTCGCGGAGGCGAGCGACGCGCGGCGGGCGGCGTGGGCGTGGCGGCGCTACGTGGAGGCGGCCCGCGCGGCGGCGCCCGGGCGGACGTTCGAGCTGCGCTACGAGCGGCTGGCGAGCGATCCGGACGGCGCCGCCGACGAGCTCGCGGCGTTTCTCGGTTCGGAGCCCGCGCCGTTGCGTCTCGCCTTCGAGCGGTTCACGGACGCGAGCATCGGCCGCTGGCGGCGCGACCTCGACGCGGCGCAGCTCGCGGACGTCGAGGCCGAGGCCGGTCCGCTCCTCGCCGAGCTCGGCTACGCCTAGCCGCGCGCTCCCGGCCGCCACGACCGCGGCGCGGCACCGCCGTCAGGATTTCGCGTCGCCCCAGCTGTCGCCGGCGCCGACGTCGACGGCGAGCGGCGGGTCGAGCGGGTAGGCCCGGCACATCTCCTCGCGCACGAGCTCCTTGACGGTCGACAGCTCGGCGTCGGGCGCCTCGACGAGCAGCTCGTCGTGCACCTGGAGGACGAGCCTGGCGCCCCTCCCCTCCTCGCGCAGGCGGCGGTGGATCGCGACCATCGCCACCTTGATCACGTCGGCGTTGGAGCCCTGCATGACGAAGTTGACCGCCACGCGCTCGCCGAGGCCGCGCGTCTGCCTGTTCCGCGCGCGCAGCTCCGGCACCGGCCGCCGCCGTCCCAGCAGGCTGGTCGCGTAGCCGTCCGCCTCCGCCCGCTCGACGGTGCGCTCGATGAAGTCCTGCACCATCGGGAAGCGCGCGAGGTAGGCGTCGATGTACTCCTGCGCCTGCTCGCGCGGGATCTCGAGGTTCTCCGAGAGCCCGTACGCCGAGATCCCGTAGACGATCCCGAAGTTGATCATCTTCGCGACGCTCCGCTGGCCGGACGTGAGCTTCGCCGGGTCGACCCCGAGCACCTCGGCCGCCGTCGCCGTGTGGATGTCCTCGCCGCGTGCGAACGCCTCCCGCAGCTTCGGCTCGCCGGAGACGTGGGCGAGGATCCGCAGCTCGATCTGCGAGTAGTCGGCCGAGATCAACCGGTGCCCCGGCTCGGCCACGAACGCGGAGCGGATCTCGCGGCCGATCTCGGTGCGGATCGGGATCGACTGCAGGTTCGGGTTCGAGGTCGAGAGCCGGCCGGTCGCGGCGACGGTCTGGTTGAAGTGGGTGTGCAGCCGTCCGTCCTCGCCGAGCATCTCCGGCAGCGGCACGAGGTACGTGTTGAGGAGCTTCGAGAGCTCGCGCCACTCCTCCACGACGGGCACGATCTCGTGGTCGGCGCGGATCGAGCGCAGCACCTTCGTGTCGGTCGAGTAGCCGGTCTTGCCCTTGCGCCCCGGGGTGAGCTCGAGCTTCTCGAACAGGATCCGGGCCAGCTGCTGCGGCGAGCCGAGCACGAAGTCCTCGCCCGCCAGCTCGTAGGCACGCGCCTCCAGCTCCTCGACCCGATCGGCGAGCCGCGCGGTGATCTCCCCCATCCGGTACGTGTCGATCTTGACGCCGGCCGCCTCCATCGCGGCGAGCACGCCGACGAGCGGCATCTCGACGTCGCGGTAGAGCCGCTCCGCCCCGCGCTCGCGGACGCGCTCGAGCAGCGGGTCGCGCAGCCGCAGCGTCGCGGCCGCATGGCGCACGAGCCGCGCCGTCTCCTCCTCGGCCTCGGGCTCGGGCTGCACCTCGACCGCGTACTCGGCTTCGAGGTCGTCGAGCTCGTAGGAGGCGCGTCCGGGCTCGATCAGATAGGCGAGGATCATCGTGTCGTCGGCCGCGTCGACGCCGACCGCCTTCGCGTCGTGCGCGACGAAGTTGCCGTGCAGCCGCTCCGGCCGCGGCGAGACGACGACCTCGTCGCCGTGCGCGATCGCGATCCGCCCGTCGTCGGCCGCAATCCCGACCGGCTCCGAGCCAAGTGACACTGTGTCACTTGGCTCCTCGCGCCAGGTGACGGCCGTGCCTGCGGTGATCCGCTCGCGCGCCGGCACCGCCTCGTCGAGCTCGTCCACACGGCCGAGCAGCGCGCGGAACTCGAAGCGGCGGAACATCTCGCGCAGCTGCGAGCGGTCGGGCGGCGCGAGCACGAGCTCGGCGGGGTCGCACTCGAGCTCGAGGTCGCGACGCATCGTCGCCAGCTGCTTCGACGCGCGCGCCTGCCCGGCGAACTCGGTCAGGTTCCGCCGCCGCGCCGGCGACTGCTCCTCGACGTGCTCGAGCACCCCCTCGAGCGAGCCGTACTGCGCGATCAGCTGCCCGGCGGTCTTGTCGCCGATGCCGGGGACGCCCGGAATGTTGTCCGAGGTGTCGCCCTTGAGGCCGATGAAGTCGGGGATCCGCTCCGGGCCGATCCCGTACCGCGCCTCGACCCGCTCGGGCGTGTAGACCTGGACGTCGCTGACGCCGCGCGGCGTCATCATCAGGGAGACGTTCCCCGAGACGAGCTGGAAGGCATCGCGGTCGGTCGAGACGACGCACGTCCTGATCCCGGCCGCGTCGGCCAGGGTCGCGAGCGTCGCGATCACGTCGTCCGCCTCCCAGCCCTCGAACTCGAGGTTGCGGTAGCCGAACGCCTCGACGATCGGGCGGAAGTGCGGGAACTGCTCCCGCAGCAGGTCGGCCATCGGCCGCCGGCCCTCCTTGTAGACCACGTCGGCCGCCTCGGCCTGCGCCGCGCGGTGCACCGGGCGGGTGTCCCACGCGACCGCGACCCCCTTCGGCCGGTAGTCCGAGAGGAGCTTGAAGAGCATGTTGGTGAAGCCGAGCAGCGCGCCCGTCGGGAATCCCTCGGTCGTCGCGAGCTCCTCCGGCAGCGCGAAGAACGCCCGGTAGGCGAGGTTGTTGCCGTCGACGAGGAACAGCTCGCTGTCGCGCGCGGGCGCGTCGCTCAGGTCGAGCTCCGCGCCGGTGAGCGTCTTCGGAGACATCGCCCCGAGTCTATTGCGGCGCACCGCCGACTCAGGATCCGTCTCGCATCGCCCCCGAGGGCGACGGCGCCGGCGCTACTTCAGGGTCTTCAGATACGCGACGAGGTCGGCGACCTGCGTCGACGAGAGGATCCCGCCCCAGTGCGGCATGCTCACGATCGGGGCCTTGCCGATCACGCTGCCGCTGCGAATGATGTCCGCGATCTCCGCGTCGGTGGGAAGTCATGCCGGAAGTCCCTGCCCGGCGAGCGGCGGGATCGCCTTGTCGGGCGAGACTGCGGATTCGGCACGCCGCCGAGCCCGTTCGGGCCGTGGCAGTTGACGCACCCGTAGCGGACGTAGAGCGCGGCGCCGGCGACGGCGGGGCCCTGGCCCCTGCGGCACCGCGACCGGCTGCGTCTCCGAGACGGCCGGCAGGCCCGCGCGGATGTAGGCGACGAGGTCCGAGACCTGCGTCTTCGAGATGACCGCGCCCCAGACCGGCATGTACGGCTTCTTCGGGTTCGCCGACTCGCCGAGCCCGTGGTCGATGATCTGCGTGAGCTGCGCGACGGTCAGCTGGTTGCCCACCTGCTTCAGCGCCGGCACATACGGCGAGACGCCGCCGCGGCCCTGCTCGCCGTGGCACTGCGAGCACGCGAACTGGACGAACGTGTGCGCCCCGGAGGCGACCGGCGGAGAGACGGACGCGAAGGTCGGCTGCGTGGCTGGCGGCGGCAGCGGCGACGGTCGTCGTGACCGTCGTCGTGTGCGCGGTGTAGTGCCCGGCCGCGAAGCCGACGGCGGCGCCCGCGGCGACCACGGCGACGGTCGCGGCGAGGATCGCGGGAACGACCCGCTCCCGGCGCTGCGGCTGCGCTTCCCCGGACATGGGCGCGACTCTCACGGTGCGCCCCGTGGGGGACATCGGTAGGAATCCGCAGTGCGCCCGCGGCAGACTGCTTGAATCCGCCCGTGCTGCGGATCCCTCTTCTCTCGGGCACGCGGCTGGTGATCGCGACGGCGCCCGACGACGCGGTGGTGCTGCGGCCGCCGCCTCCGCCCGAGCGGAGCACCGACGTCCACGCGGCCGTGCGCGACGCGCTCCACTTCCCGCTCGACGGCGAGCCGCTCGCCGCGCTCGCCCGCGGAGCGCGTCGAGCGACGATCGTCGTCGAGCCGCCGGCGCTGCCGATCCCCGGCGTCGCCGCCGACCCGCGCCAGCTCGCGATCGCGGCCGTCGTCGACGAGCTCGAGCGGATCGGGATCCCGACCGGGTACCAGACGATTCTCGTCGCCACCGGCCTCGCCCGGCGCACCGCGGCACGGGACATCGAGGGCCTCGTCACCCCGCAGCTGGCGCGGCGGTTCCACGGCAGCGTCGTCGTCCACGACGTCGAGTCGCCCGACCTCGTGACGGTGGACGGGGAGAGCCGGCCGCCGCTCGCCGTCAACCCGACGCTGACGGACACCGACCTGGTCGTCGTCGTCACGGCCGCCGAGACCGTCCTGCACGGCGGTCCCGCGGCGCTGCTCGCCGCTGCCGGCCCCGAGCCGCTGCGCGCGGCGGGGGCGTACTCGCTGCTGGAGACCACCGCCTCGCAGGGCTGGCAGCTGGCGACGCGGCTGGAGCGGGCGCTCATACGCCACACACCCGTCTTCGGCGTCTCGGTCGTGCTCAACCATCCGGTGATCACGGGCATGCTCCGCGGCTATCCGTACGAGCCGGAGGCGCTGGAGCGGATCGCCGGCTCGCCGCTCCGCTTCGGGTTCTCGGCCCTGCCCGGCTTCGTCCGGACTCGCGTGCTCCGCTCGCTGCCGACCGACATGTCGGCTGCCGCGGCGTTCGCCGGGCGGCCGTCCGTCGCGCATGCCGAGGCGATGCTGCGCGCGGTCGAGCTCCGCCGCGCCACGCTCGACGGCCCCCTCGACGTGCTCGTGATCGGCGTTCCGCAGACGACTCCGTTCCTGCCGCGGGAGCGTCCGAACCCGTTGCTCGTCACGTACCTCGGCCTCGGGATGGCGTTGCGGCTCTGGCGCGACGAGTTCCCGGTCGTGGACGGCGGAGTCGCGATTCTCGTCAACCGGTTCGTCCGCCACTTCGCGCATCCCACGCAGCAGCCCTACCGGGCCTTCTTCCACGCGACCCGCTTCGGCCGCGACCCGCAGACGCTGGCCGAGACGGAGTCGGCCGCCTCCGCCGACCCGCGCGCGATCGCCGAGTACCGCGCCGGCCGCACGGTGCACCCCCGGCTTCCGTTCCGCGACTGGAACGCGTGCCAGCCCGCGCTCGACCGGCTCGGCTCCGTCTTCGTCGCCGAGGCGCGCGACGCCGCCGCGGTGCGCCAGTTCGGCTTCGTGCCCGTCCACACGGTTGCGGCCGCGCTCGAGCTCGCGCGCAGGCAGGCGGGCGGGAGCCCGCGAATCGGGTTCCTGCAGGCGCCGCCGTACTTCCCGCTGGCAGTCGTCTAGACGGCGCGCAGCCCGAGGAGCTCCGCGGCCCCGGTCACCGCCGGATCGTCGACGGTGAGCGAACGCACGGCGCGGAGGCGGAGGAGCGGCGCCGCCCGGTCGAACAGCGTGACGTTCGCCCAGAGCGACTCGAAGGTCGACCACCAGCGGATCCCGGCCGCGTCCGGATGCCGCTCGTGGAGCGCACGCGCCTGCGGCTGGGTGTGGTCGCGGCGGCGCGTGGCGACGCGCGAGGGCCGCAGTCGCTCACGCCGCAGAACCGCCGGCTCGTCGAGGTCGACCAGCGGCGCCCGGTCGTCCAGCTCCAGCTCGGCGAGGGCGAGCGGCAGGCCGCGGCGCAGGAGCAGCGCCGGCGAGAGGCGCTGACCGCGGAAGCGGGCGAGTTGCTCGACGACGCACGAGACGGCGGCCTCGGCGACGTAGAGGCAGCCGTACAGGTCGGGGTTGTCGTGCCGGCCCTCGCCCTGGTACGGCCGTGGGAACCAGAGCGCACCGTCGAGGCCGTCGGGCCGCGCCCGCTCGTTCCAGGCGAGACAGCGGTGGAGGATCACGCGAAGGAGTCGGAGCGCTCCGCCCGGATCGCGCGCATCAGCTCCTCGGCCCGCCCGGCGCGGATCAGGTCGATGGGCCGCCGGTCGCCGAGCGCCGGGTTGAGACCGAAGAGCCACGCGAGCGCGGCCTCCCGCTCGTACAGGCGGAGCAGGTTCGACCAGACGAGCTCCAGCAGGTCGACCTTCTCGGCGTTCAGCGGGTCGATGCCCGCGCCGCGCAGCCAGCGCGTCACCTGGGAGCGACTGACGCCGAGCAGGTCGGCGAGCTGCGCCGCGGAGCGGAAGTCGGCGCGGAGCGCCTCGACCTTCTGCGCGGTGGCGACCGGCATGCCTCGACGGTAGCGCAACAGATTCCGTTGCGCAACATGATCTGTTGCGCGGCCTACGTCTCGCCGAGATACGCCTTGCGCACCTGCGGGTTCTGCGCGAGCGTCTTCGCGTCGTCGCTGAGCGCCACGATGCCCGTCTCGAGCACGTAGCCGCGGTTCGCGACCTGGAGCGCCATCAGCGCGTTCTGCTCGACCAGAAGGATCGAGGTGCCCTGCTTGTTACCGGATGGAACTAGGGAATCTCGGTCCTGCCGCAGCCGGCCCGCGTACCATGCGGGCGTCACGCCGAAGTGGCGGAACTGGCAGACGCGCCGGACTCAAAATCCGGTTCCCTTCGGGGAGTGTGGGTTCGATTCCCACCTTCGGCACTGATCAGCTTCGGCACTGATCGGCCGGGCGATCGATCCCACGGACGGTGCGAGCGGCTATGCGAGAACTATGCGGCCGAGGTCCATAGTCACCCGCATGGTCGTCCGTCAGCGGAGAAGCCGGCCCGGCGTGCGTACGCTCGTGGCGCTTCTGGCCGTGGCCGGCGCCGCCGCGGGCCTCCTCGCTCCGCCGGCGTTCGCCGTCGGCGGACCGACGATCTCCTCGATCGACTTCTCGGCGAATCCCGCCTCTGCGGGACAGCCGGTGACGCTCAAGGTGACCGTGCGCGGCACGGTGCTCTCGCCGGTCGGCTTCGCGCAGCTCTTCGACGGCGGCAGTCTCCTCGGCCCGCCGCTCGTGCTGACGCCCGATTTCGACGATGCGGACCCGTTCTGCAGCCACTGCGTTCCCACCGACCACAGTTCGGCGACGCTGACGCGTCGCTTCTCGACGGGCACGCACGTGATCACGGTCGCCTATTCAGGGGGCGTCGGCGATCTCAGCAGCGTCGGCGGCCCGAGCACACTCACCGTGAACGCGGCGACATCTTCCACATCGGTCTCGAGCTCAGCCGACCCGTCCATCCATGGACAGGCCGTGACCTTCACCGCGTCCGTCTCGAGCTCCGGGGACGCACCCTCCGGGACGGTGCAGTTTCGAATCGACGGCGCAGATTACGGCTCCGTCCAATCGCTCGACGGCGGCGGCCACGCATCGGTGATCGCGTCGGACCTGGGCGTCGGCAGCCATGACGTCGGTGCAGCCTTCACGAGCGACAATCCGAACGTTCAGAGCTCAACCGGTGTCCTCTCGATCGGCATCGTCGATCTCCCCCAGATCGTGAATCCGGCAGACACGACGACGACGGTCGTCGCGTCGCAGAACCCCTCCGAGTTCGGGGACGCGGTGACCTTCACGGCGAGCGTGGCCGCCGTTCCGCCCGGTGGGGGTGCGCCGACCGGCACGGTTCAGTTCGAGGACGACGGCGTCGCCCTCGGCACTCCTCGGCCGGTGGACGGCGCAGGAGACGCCGTCCTGACCACGTCGGGACTGACCGTCGGAGCGCACAGCATCTCGGCCGACTATTCGAGCGACAGCCAGAACTTCAAGAGCAGTGCGGGAAGCGTCGATCAGACGGTCGGGCGGGCGCGGACGATCCTCGTCTACGCCGGCGCACAGACGGGCGACTTCCACGATCCCGCCGTGCTCTCGGCCGAGCTCATCCGGGCCCGGAACGGTGCGCCCGTCGCCGGCAAGCCCATCGACTTCACGCTGGCGTCCGAGACGTGCTCGGCGACGACCGCGACGAACGGCGGTGCCGGCTGCTCGGTCACACCCACCGAGGCTGCGGCGACCTACGCCGTCGCGGCCGCGTTTGCAGGTGACGCCGACTACGAGCCTGCGTCCGTCAGCACGCCGTTCGCCGTCACCAGGGAGGAGACGACGACGACGTACACGGGGCCGACGGTGATCTTGCAGGGACAGCCCGTGACGCTGAGCGGACAGATCCTCGAGGACGGCGTCATCCCGATCGCCGGTCGCACGCTGACGCTGACGCTCGGCACGGGCACATCCGCGCAGAGTTGCATCACCGGAGGAACCGACCTGTCCGGCAATGCCCAATGCACCCTCGCGACGGTGAACGTTCCGCTAGGGCCCGCAGTCGCTGCGCGCCGAGTTCGCCGGCGACCCGTACTACCTGCCGTCGACCGACGGATCCAGGACGGCAATCGTCTTCGCCTTCCCTTCACGCGGCACGTTCGTCCTCGGAGACACGACGGCGGCAGGCGCCGGCTCCTCGAGAGTGACCTTCTGGGGAGCGAGCTGGTCGCGCCTCAACGCGCTCAGCGGTGGGGGCGCGCCCGCCTCGTTCAAGGGCTTTGCCGACTCCACCGAAACGACGCCGCCCGGCTGCGGAGGAACGTGGTCGACCAGGCCTGGCAACGCGGCGTCGCCGGTGAGCGCGCTTCCGGCCTACATGGGCACGGTCGTATCCTCGTCGATCCGCAAGTCGGGCGGCGAGATCTCCGGAGACATCGTCGGCATCGTCGTCGTGGAAACTGCGACCGGATACTCGACCGACCCGGGTCACCCCGGGTCCGGAGCGATCGTCGCCACGTACTGCCACTGAGCCTCCGAGCGCACGGCGACCTGACGCCCGGCCCGCGGCGCCGATCGCGGCCGAACGCCGTGCTGCTGGATGCCGGGCTTCTGCGCGATCTTCGCGGTCATGTCGAGCTCCCGCTCGGGAGCACTCCGGTAAGAGCCACGGCCGGCGGATCGGGCCCGCGCCGCTCCGCGCACCTCGGCACGTGCGACCGCACCGAGCCGGGCGTCTGCTTGACGGACGGGCCTTCCGGTCTCTAGCGTCGCGTCGGTGACGTGCAGCGTCGTCTCGATCTCGCGTGCCGCAGGCGCCTCGGGCGAGGAGGTCGGCCGCGCGGTCGCGGAGCGTCTCGGCTACGCGCTCGCGGACGAGGAGGTCGTCGCGCACGCGGCCGCGAAGGGCGGGATCGGCTCGGACGAGGTCGCCGACGAGGAGCGCCGCCGCTCGCTCGTCCAGCGCATGCTCGAGGCGATGGCCGAGGGGGGCGCGAGCGCGTTCGCGCTCGGCGCGAGCGCCCCCGTCCCGGCGATCGACGAGCTGCGCGGCGTCGACGTGCGGGCGCTGATACGGGAGGCGATCGAAGAGATCGCCGGGCGCGGCCGAGTCGTGATCGTCGCCCACGCCGCGTCGTACGCCCTCGCGCCCGGCCCGAACCTGCTGCGCGTGCTCGTGACGGCCTCGCCCGACACTCGTGCGGGACGGCTCGGCGTCTCGCTCGGGCTGGACGGCGCCGGCGCAGCCCGCGCGGTGAAGGAGTCGGACGCGGCGAGGCGCGACTACCTGAAGCGCTTCTACGGCGTCGACGACGAGGCGGCCACGCGGTACGACCTCGTCGTCAACACCGACGTCCTCTCGGTCGAGCAGGCGGCCGACGTGGTCGCACACGCGGCGGCGCCCCCGGCGCGTGCCTAGCCCGCATCCCACTGTGGCACCGAGTCGCCGGACGCGCTAGGAATTCGGGCGATGGCGAAGACGATCGGGATCCTCACCGGCGGCGGCGACTGCCCGGGGCTGAACGCGGTGATCCGCGCTGTCGTACGGCGCGCCGACGCGTCCGGCTGGCAGGTCGTCGGGGTGCGGGAAGGCTGGCGCGGGCTCGTCGAGGGCCTGTTCGAGGATCTCGGGCCGAAGGAGGTCTCCGGGATCCTGCCCCGCGGCGGGACGATCATCGGCACGAGCCGGACGAACCCCTACAAGCTCGAGGGCGGTGTCGAGCGGCTGCTCCGCAACGTCGAGGACCGCGGCCTGGACGCGCTCGTGGCGATCGGCGGCGAGGACACGCTCGGCGTCGCGAGCCGGCTCTACAGCGAGCACCAGGTGCCGGTCGTGGGGGTGCCGAAGACGATCGACAACGACCTCTCCGGCACCGACTACACCTTCGGCTTCGACACCGCGGTGACGATCGCGACCGAGGCGATCGACCGCCTGCACACGACCGCCGAGTCGCACAACCGCGTCATGGTCGTCGAGGTGATGGGGCGCCATGCCGGCTGGATCGCGGTGATGAGCGGGATCGCCGGCGGCGCCGACGTGATCCTGATCCCCGAGCACCCGATCACGGTCGAGCAGGCGTGCGAGGAGGTGCGGCGCCGGCACGCGCGCGGCAAGAGCTTCTCGATCGTCGTCGTCAGCGAGGGCTACCAGCTGACGTACGACAGCGGCGAGAGCCAGCTCGTCGGCGGCGAGGCCCGCACGACCGACCAGTTCGGTCACGTCACGCTCGGCGGTGTCGGCGAGGTGCTCGGCCGCGAGATCGAGGCCCGCACCGGCTACGAGACCCGGGTCACCGTCCTCGGCCACGTCCAGCGGGGCGGCACGCCGACCCCCCGCGACCGCGTGCTCGCGACGCGCTTCGGGTTGAAGGCGGCCGACCTCGCGCTCGCCGGCGAGTTCGGGCAGATGGCGGCGCTCCGCGGCGACGACGTCGTCGCGGTTCCGCTCGCGGAGGCGACCGCGGAGCTCAAGCTCGTCACCCCGGGCTGGTACGACGTGGCGCGCGCGTTCTTCGGCTAGCTACCGTCACGGCGTGGACGTCCGGACCACCGGAGAGCTGCGTGAGCGGTACAGCGAGCCGTCCGAGCGGGCGCGCGCGAAACAGCTCGACCGGCTCGACGCGCACTGCCGGCGCTTCGTCGAGCTCTCGCCGTTCTGCGTCCTCGCGACGAGCGGCACGGACGGACTGGCCGACGCGACGCCGCGCGGCGGCGACCCGGGCTTCGTGCACGTCCTCGACGAGCGGACGCTCCTCCTGCCCGACCGGCCCGGCAACAACCGGCTCGACTCGCTCGCGAACCTCGTCGCGCACCCCGGGATCGGCCTGCTCTTTCTCGTCCCGGGCGTCGACGAGACGCTGCGCGTGAACGGCGTCGCCGCGCTGCGCGACGACGAGGAGCTGCTCGCCCGCTTCGACCTCGAGGGCCGGCGCCCGCGCCTCGTCCTGGTCGTGAGCGTGCGCGAGGCGTACCTCCACTGCGGCAAGGCGCTGATGCGGGCCCGGCTCTGGGACGACGCGTCGCAGGTCGACCGCTCGACGCTGCCGTCGCTCGGCGAGATGCTCCGCGACCAGCGCGGCCTGGGCGAGGCGGAGTCGCAGGAGGCCATGGTCGCGCGCTACCGCGAATCGCTCTATTGAGCGCGCGGCTCGCGGCGATCGACCTCGACGGGACGCTCCTGCGCCGCGACGGGACGATCTCGGCGCGGACGAAGAGGGCGGTCCGCTCCGCGCTCGCCGCCGGCATCGAGCCGGTGCTCGTGACCGCGCGCGGGCCGCGCACCGTGGGCGACATCGCGGTCGAGCTCGGCGTGCGCGGCGAGGCGATCTGCTCGAACGGAGCGATCGTGCTCGACCTCCGGACTCGCCGGGTCCGGCGGCTGCGCGAGATCGAGACCGAGGTCGCGCTGGAGCTCGTCCGGGCACTCCGAGAGCGGCTGCCGGGAATCCTGTTCGCGGTCGAGCGCGAGGCGTTCGCGCACGAGCCGGGCTTCTCGGCCTGGGAGTTCACCCCGCCCGCGGGGACACGAGTGGCCACGGCCGAGGAGCTGCTCGAGCAGCCGCCGACGAAGCTGATCCTCCGCCACGCGGGCCACGAGCTGGAGGCGATCGCCGCCGTCGCGGAGGAGGTCGCCGGGCAGCGCGCGTCGGTCTCGGTCTCGGGCGAGTGGGTGGTCGAGGTATCCGCGGCGGGCGTGAACAAGGCGGCCGCGCTTGCCGAGCTGTGCGCGGAGCGCGGGATCGCGGCCGCGGAGGTCGTCGCGTTCGGCGATCACCTCAACGACCTGCCGATGCTGGCGTGGGCGGGGCGCGCCGTGGCGGTCGCGAACGCCCACCCGGAGGTGATCGCCGTCGCCGACGAGGTGACCGCGACGAACGACGAGGACGGCGTCGCGCAGGTGCTGGAGCGGCTGAGCGGACTCTGACGGCGGCGACCGCCGCCGCCGGTCGCGGCTACAGCTCCGCGAGCGGGAACGACCGGTGCGCGCGCGGCGGGACGAGGAAGTTCTGCCGGTGCGTCGTCGTCAGCACCGAGTTGAACCCCTGGGCGCGGCTCTGCGGCGCCACCGGCAGCTTCGTCCCGTCCGGGAGCACGCCGTCCATGGCCAGCCGGTTGCGCTCGAAGTCGTCGCTCGAGGGGTTGAAGACGACGAAGTGGACGCCGGCGGCGGGGTCGCTGCTGAAGCCGTCGCGCGCCGGCTCGGCCGTCCACGCGAACGGGTTGTCGAGCGTGTTGAAGTCGGCCCGCTGCGGGATCGCGGTCCCCTTCGGATAGACGGTGCCGTCCGGCCCCACGATGTCCTGGAGCAGGCGCGACGTCGGCTGGATCGAGCCGCTGTGCCCGAAGCGGCCGGAGCGGTGGAAGTCGCGGCGCAGCCGGGCGGTGTCGCTGACGTCCTGCGGGCCCTGGGGGATCGTCTGCGCGTTCGGCCGCGGCGCCTTCTGCGAGGGCGCGAACGCGGTGAGCAGACGCTCGGCGAAGTCGAAGTTGAGGTACCAGGCCTCGAGATCCTCGGCGATGTGGGAGAGGTGCATGTGGGTTCCGCGCCTGAAGTAGCCGCCGTGCAGGTCGACGAGGCCGAGCGTCTCGAAGCTCGCGATCCGGCGCGGTCCGAGACCGGACTTCTGGGTCGACGTGAAGCCGAGGAAGAGCTCGGCGGTGTCGGGGATCAGGTCGGCGCCGGGGACGCCGGCCGCCATCGCCATCTTCTTCGGCAGGCTGGTCCTCCCCGAGAACCCGCCGCCGGCGAAGCCGCGCCGGATGCTCGTCGTCCGGAACAGCTTCAGGCCGTCGAAGATCGCGGAGCGCGCCGCGTCGATGTGCGCGCGGGAGTCGCTGCGCAGGAGGACGGCGACGTCGTTCGTCTCGAGGATCGTCTCCTGCGGGTCGCTCGGAAAGCGGCGCGGTGGGAGGAGAGCGCTCTTGCCGGCGCGGCGGTCGTGCGGCCCGTGCTTCGCCCAGGCGGCCGCGACGTGGCTCTCGAAGTAGGGCAGCCCCCAGGCGACGGTGACGCCGAGGCCGGACGCGTTGGCGGGATACTCCGCGTCGAGCCGCGCGAGCGTCTGCTCGAGATCGTGTCGGGCGGCCGCGAGGTCGCCTGCGTCGGCGAGCGTCGCAGTGACGACCTCGCTGTGCAGTGGCGGCACGACCACCTCCACCCCTTCGCTCGTCACGGTGCCGAGCTCGAGCACGTGCTGCTCCTGGGTGAGCCCCCCGGCCTCGGCCGCCGCCGCGATCGTCCGGGCGGGTGAGCCGGTCAGCTGGTCGACGAGCTCGTAGATCCCCGCGCCGCCGAGCGCTCCGGTGAGCGCGCTCCCGAGCAGTCGCCGGCGCGTGAGGCGCATCAGCGCGTCGGCCGGACCAGCACGAGGCTGCGCAGGAGCACGTCGAGGTTGTGCACGACCTGGTCGTACGTGTACGGCTTGATCACGTGCTCGCTGACCGTGTAGAGCGAGCCGGCGCGACGCCAGGCGAGCAGGACGTGCCACTGGTCGGCGTCCTGGTTGACCGTGTAGACCGTCGCCCTGATCCCGCCCGCCTTCGTCGTGCCGTGCGGGTCGGCGAAGCAGGGCGTGGTGCCGCGGATCGTCTGATTCTTGCCGGCGAGGACGATCGTCTTGCAGGTCGGGATCTTCGTCCGCCCCGGGTAGCCGCGGAAGTTGACGTGGACGTCGCCGGTGCCGAGGTCGCCGTGGTAGAGGAAGCTGACCAGGTAGCTGCGGTCCTTGCCGATCGAGTAGATGTCCTGCCACTGGCCGCCGATCTTCGCGTCGAGCGGGTTCGGCATCCAGGTCGGGCAGTAGACGGGGGCCGCCACGCGGTCGGCGAGCTTCACCCAGCCGGCGGCCCAGGCCCTCGGGCAGGAGGCCGCCGCTCGCGCACCCGAGCCGCCGCCCGTGCGAGCCGCGGCCGGCGCGGCGGACGCGACGAGGAGACCCAGCGCGCACACCGCCGCGACGATCGTCGCCTTCATGGTTGAAAAGGGTAGCGCCCCTCCGCGGCGCCGGATGGATCCG
>CAVVDI010000013.1:0-645034 GCA_963746895.1 uncultured Actinomycetes bacterium
CACCGCACGCTTCGAGCCGCCCCGCCGGCGCGGGAGAGCCGAGCCTCAGCCGGTCGGGACCGGCTCCGAGGCGAGCGCCGCGTGGTAGGTGTTCATGTAGTCCTCGAGCCGGAACGCGTCGAGGAACTCCTTCGCCGCCTTGCGGCCGTTGGCGATCAGCAGCTCCTGCTTCTCCGGTGAGAGGTCGAACTCGGTGGTCGCGACGTCGGCGGCATCGACCGCGAGCGTGCGGACGCGCGTCGAGTGCGAGACGAAGCGCTGGTCCCAGGCCTCCTGCGCCGTGTGGAAGATGTCGAACCCGAAGCGGACGCCCCAGGGCGCGAGGCGGCCGAGCTTCGTCAGCCCGCCGCCGAGTCCCTTGCCGCCGCTGAGCGTGAAGCCGAAGGTCGGCCGGTGCGGCGGGCGCCCGGCGACGGCGGGGTCGACGTCGAAGAGCCAGACCGGGAAGTTCGAGAGCGTGCCGCCGTCGACGATCACGGCCGTCCCGCCATCCTTGCCCTCCAGCTGGATCGGCTTGAAGAAGTACGGGATCGACATGCTCATCCGGGCAGCGCGGGAGACCTTGAACGCGTCCGGGTCGATCAGCGTCGACTTGCCCGGGGCTCGATAGCCGACGAGGTCGTCGGGGAGCACGAGCAGCCGCCGATTCGTGACGTCGACCGCAATCAGCTTCAGCGACCAGTCGGGGGCCTCGCCGTCCTTCGTCTCCTTGCGCACCGATCCGAAGGTGGCGCCGCCGAGCACCTCGTCGAACCAGCCCTCGAACGCGTCGCCGCGCGCCATCCCGTGCTCGACCAGCAGGTCGACACCGCCGAGCACCTTGCTGTGCAGCGGGAAGTCGGCGAACTGGCCGAAGTTCGTCTTCTTCATCAGGTCGAGCATCTGCTGCGCGTCGTGGCCGGTCGCGAGATAGCAGGCGATGATCGCCCCGGCGCTGGCACCGGCGACGTTCTTCCAGGTCGTGATCGGCTTCGTCTCGTGCTCGGCGAACCCGCAGAGCGCGCCCGCGAGGGCGAGCCCCTTGACGCCGCCGCCGCGGAAGACACCGTCGCCCTCGGTGATCCACTCCATCTCAGCTCCTCTGCATCGCGGAAAGGCGGCCGGGCCGACGGCTGCCCACTGTCTCCTCGACCTCGATCTCGACGAACTCGGCAGGCCGCTCGACGGCGAGCCCGACGATGACGACCAGACGGCCGGCGAGGACGTCTTCCTGCGTCATCGTGTCGCCCGGGCCGCAGCGGACGAAGAACGCCTCCTCGAGCTTCGAGCCCTGCAGCTCGCCGTCGCGCCAGTGGCCGATCAGGAGCTCCTCCGCCTCGATGCGGACGCGCTGCCAGAGCGGCTCCGCATTCGGCTCGAACGCCGCCCAGGAGAGCTCCCGTTGCAGCTGCAGGCGGATCCGCTCGGCGACGCTCGTCGGCAGCGTCTGGGGATCGATTCGAACGATGCTGGTGTGTGCGGCCATGCGGAACTCCTCGATCGGGGTGCCGCAGGCTCCTTTTCCGTCTTGTTGAGGCTACTCGCACGAGGGCGCCAGCTCAAGGGCGCCGCGCGAGGAATGAAAGCGGCGGGAGTCGAACGCGCACAGGTTCCCTTCGAACGTGCCGCCCTGGACGCTGACGTCGCCGGATTGCCGGCGCGCGGGCCGTCAGCGCCAGTCGAAGTGCTCGCGATGAATGCGGCGGTAGGGCACACCGGCGAGCCTGAGCTGGTTCTGGAAGCTGCGGATCATCCCGTGCGGCCCGCACATGAACACGGACAGCTCCCGCGGGTCGCCCTCGGTCTCGGCGAGCACGCGCTCGGCCGTCAACCGCCCGTCGACCGCGGTGTCGACGAAGTGGACGTGCAGCGGGTCGTGCGCGTCGGCGATGGTGCGGATCTCGTGCGCGAACGGCGCCTCGCCTTCGGCCGTGTAGAAGAAGTCGACCCGTGCGGTCAGGTCGCCGTCGAGCGCGCGCAGCCAGCTGAGAAACGGGGCGACGCCGACGCCGCCCGCGATCCACACCTGGCGGTCGGTGCCCTTCCGGTGGCTGAAACGCCCATGCGGCCCGCCGATCACCGCGGGCATACCCGGCTCGATCAGCGTGTCGAGGCGCGAGGTGTAGTCGCCGAGCGCCTTGATCGTGACGCGCAGCACGTCTTCGTGGGGTGCGCTGGAAATCGTGAACGGATGCTTGTGCCAGCCGTCCTTGGCCTCGACGTAGACCATTGCGAACTGGCCCGGAGTGAACTCCACGGGCTTGCCGACAGGTCGCATCGCGAGCTCGAAGAGGCCACCGTCGATCCGGCGCACGGAGTCGATCTCGTAGTCGTGCAGCGAGAGAAAGAAGCGCGCGAAGAGCTCGCGGTAGAGATAGAACGCGATGCCGACCGCGCCGATCGCGACGTAACTGAAGCGGAGCAGCGGTGCGT
Organism: uncultured Actinomycetes bacterium; assembly: GCA_963746895.1. Lineage (GTDB taxonomy): Bacteria > Actinomycetota > Thermoleophilia > Gaiellales > Gaiellaceae > Palsa-739. Next base: position 2,413 of record CAVVDI010000013.1, read on the forward strand.
GGGCGAACGGCGTGCCGTCGAGCACCCCGTGAAAGAAGCCGGCGGCCACGAACAGCCCCGTCGTCCGGTGCAACATCCGCCAGCGTTCGTAGCCGCCGAAGATCCCGCGAACGTCGCGTACGACGAGGAGGTCGCGGGCGGCGACGATCACGCCGCGCAGCCGGCGCGGGACGACGGATTGCCACCGGGGCAGGATCGCCCAGGCGGCGAGCCCCACGAGCCCGATCGCACCGATTGCACCGAGCGGCCCGCCGAGCGTCGTCCCGTGCGGGCTGGACGACAGCAGAACGTGCGGCGCGAGCAGGATGATGCCCACGATCGCGACGCGCCGGTGCCAGATCGCCGCGCGGTCGATCCCGTCGAACCATTCCTCGACCCATGGGAGGGTGCTGATGAGGACGAGACCGATCGTGAGCAGCAGAATCGACTCGGCGCCGAGCAGCTGTCCGACGTAACGCTGCGCCGGCTCGCCGCTCGGCCGGGCGGCCGCCCACAGAACCGCGAGGGCTGCGGCAAGGAAGCCGATAATCGCCGGCCCGACCTCGCGGGCGACGAATCTCACCTGCACACGCTGGCTTGCTCTCACGATCTGGGCGCCGGCCGTTGACGAGTCCTGATCCGTCTGACCTGTCCGACCATACTTCTGTCGCAGAGGAGAAGCGCGCTCGTGAAGCCACGCCGGTCAACCACTGTTCGAAAGCCGCCTGTGCCGGCGGACAGCCACGCCGTCATCGAGGACTGGGGCAGGCGTGTGATGCCTGATCTGCATCCCGTCGTCAAGCGGCTGGACGAATTGATCTGCGCGACCATTCCCGGGCTTCAATACGCCGTCAAGTGGAAGAGGGCGTACTACGGGTTGGGAGAACTCGGGTGGATCGTCGAGATGGTCGCCTACGACGTTTCCGTGAATGTCGTCTTCTTCGGGGGCGCGGGGTTCGACCCTCCACCGCCGCTCGGATCCACTGGACGAACGCGATACGTCAAGGTGAAGACCCTGGAGGAGACACAGAGCCCGGACGTGCACAGGTGGATCGAGCAAGCGGGGCGCGGGCGGGGTTGGAAATGAGAGTCGACGGGGCGAAACGCCGCCTCCACGATCCGAGGCGCACCTAGCATGACGGCGTGAGGTACTTCTGGCTCGCGGTCATCGCCGTCAGCGTCGTCCCCTCGGCCGCGGCGAGCTTCCTTCTCAACCCCCTGGTGTTCGTGCTGCTCGGGCCCGACGCCTGGCGAGAGCAGCTTGCGCGGCTGTATCCGTATCGCTGGTGGATCGTCGCGTCGCTCTTCGCGCTGGCGATAGCGACCACGATCTACGGAACGACGTACGCCTAGCGTCGTCTTCGCCGGTGTTTCGCTATGACGCCTGAGGACGGTCGGGCGACGTGTCGGGCGGGGCCGAGAATCGCTCCCACGCCCATTGCTTGCTGATCCCGAGCGACGCGCCGATCTCGGCCCAGCTGCGACCATCGGTGCGAGCCTGCTGGACCAGCTCGCGCTGGAGCTTGTCCAGAGCCACCCCCAGGCGAGCCGAGTGGCACAGACCGTCGAGCGGTGCGGCCTCCCAGTCGCCGGTCAAGCGCAGCTTCGTGTCACGACCTCGACCGATGATTCGTAGCTGAGGGGACCGTCCCACGTCATCCTCCTTCGTCAGGAAATCCTGACGAAACATACCAGGGAGAGACCTCCAATCCCAGCGAGGTCGGAGCCGATCCCGCCAGTCGCCGATCTGCTGTAATTGCGCAGTGGGCCGGAGCTCGTCGCACTGCAGGCGAAAGCCGCCGGTGCTGCTCGTCGCGTCGCTCGTCCTCTTCGGCGCCGGCTCCGGCCTCGCTCGAGGCGGCACCGCGGCTCAGGCGAGCGCTCGCCCGGGGGCCCGCTGCGACGCGACGCTTGTGCACTACAGGCCCTACAAGGGTGTGGAGACGGGGCTTTCGAAGCTTCCGTGGATCGCGATTGCGCCGGCCTCAACCGGTCTTGTCGGACACCTCTTCTACTACGACCGCTCGAATGTCTGGAAGCAGATGCGGCTTCCACGACTTCGCATCTACAGCGGCGGAGAGAGCCCCGACGGCCGGATCAACATGAAGATCCTCTGGGAGTTGCGTCGGGGCAGCGCGATGGTGCTGCGCTTGCAGGGCAGACGGCTCGACGGCTCCGGCTCGTTCTCCGAGCCTCTGTCCTCGACGAGTTCGAACCCCCGGCAGTTCCCGTCCATCGTCAGCGTGCCGACGCCGGGTTGCTGGCGCTTGACCCTGAAGACGGGGAAGACGACGGGACACGTCTCCGTGCTCGTCGTCCCGGGAAGGACCCGCTAGAGCCCTCCACTGCACCGGAGTTCGTGCGAGACCTGACGCCCGGTTGAAGCGCACCGCTCTGCGCCGGTGTGCGCGTATCACGCCCGAGTACGGGCCGATGCCCGGCTACGGAGCCGACCGGCGCGCGGTCGGTCGGCTACACGTAACGCGTGGGCGCGGGCGGTAGCGGGCCGGAGGGATCGATTCCGTGGAGGTCGGCGATGCTCTCGACGAACCACCGGTCGAACTCGTGGTCGGACGCGGTCAGGTTCGTGAGGAAGTCGTTGCCGCCGGGACCGTCGTGAACGGCAACCACGAGAAAGCTGCCGTCGGGAGTGGGCTGCAGGTAGGCCCGGTGATCGGTCACCCGGAGGCGAGCGTTCATGTCGTCGAACTCGGCCTTACGTGGGCCCTTCAGTTCCTCTGTCCAGCTCTTCCACGCATCGAGCTTTGCGGCCGGGAGCGGCACCGCGAATGCAGTCATGGACTCTTCCTCTCTCGATCGGATTGAACGACAACTCTCGTACCGCGGTCGGTAGGGCGTCAAGACTTACACAGCAGCTCCCCCGGACGCTCGTCTGCAGTGAGTGTTCGGGGAGGTCACCCGAGGCCTGCCCCGGCGGCGTCGGAGAGAATGCGGATCACCCTGGAGGTGTCGGCTGGATTACTTCCTCGTTACTGAACTCCCTGGCCCGAGCTGGGATCACTCGCGGCCGAGGCGGGAGCAAGACGGCTGGGATGAGCACGCGGCGTTCATCGACGGCCTCGCCGAACAAGGCGTGATCGTCCTGGGTGGCCCCCTCGGGGATCCCGACTTCGGGCCGGCCGTGCTCATCTTCGCGGCCGAGAGCGAGATCGAGGTGCACACGCACCTCTCGGAGGACCCGTGGTTGAACACGATCCTGCGGATCGAGAACGTCCAGCGCTGGTCGATCTGGATCGGTTCGCTCCCCGGATAGCACCGAAGCGAAAGACGGGGCGGAGTCTGGCGGCAGGGGAAGATGGCGATCCGTCCGAGCGTTGTGCTGTTTCGGAAGCCGGCGTGTACCAGTGTTGGAACGCGACCGGGGTGAGCATGAGTGAGGTGGTGGGACGATGAGCAAGAGAGCCAGCAGCACCGTTCGGTACGAGACGCGTACGACGATCGACCGACCGATCGGCGACGTATTCGGGCGTTTGGCCGACCTGGACGGTTACGGGACGTGGATGCGCCGCACCGGGTTGTTCCGCCGCTCGGGGCAGACCTCCGGTGGACCTCTCGGTTTGGGAACGGCGTACTTCGACGCCACGAGGATCGGCACGTTCCACGGTGAAGTGACCGACTACGAGCCACCGGCCCGGATCGGTTTCCGCGAGACTCTGCGCATGTTCGGTTCTGATCTGATGGAGGCGCGCCCTGGCTACGTCCTCGAGGCCGACGAGGACAGGACGATCGTTCGTCACGTTGCGGAGGGTGAGCTCTTCGGAGTGATGCGGCTGATGAAGCCTGTGGCCGGCGTCCTGGCGAGAAGCGAGCGTGCCCGGACCCTCAAGTCGTTGAGGCGTTCGCTCGAGTCCAGCGAGGCTCCGAGGCCCTCGCCCTGAGCTGCGACCGCGTTCGCCTGGTCGAGTGTTCGGGAACGACGCCTGAAGGGTGACGGCAGCCACTCCCGGCTCGCGAGCGGGGCGCATCAGTGACTCAGGTCGAATGACCGGGCTGCGCTCCGTGGTGTGGGCGGACGACGCGGAGCGTTTGGAGGGGCCAACGGCCCGGACGCTGTTTGCCGCCTCCCGCTCGAGCGAGGAGTTGCAGCGCGAGCGTCGGTGGTTGAGCTACGACGTCGCTCGGCGTGAGCACGCGCTCGGGCCGGGCTCAGCCTGGTGAGGCGGTACCGAAGAGTCGCTTCTCGGTGCGGAGCTCGGTTGGCCAGTCGATTCGGTTCTTGTTCGCGAAGCGCAGGTAGGCGCCGAGCGCGTCGCGCATCGCATCCACGAATCCTTCCGCGCGGCGCGGCTCGAAGCCGTCCTCCCACCACACGGCGAGAACCTGCACCGTTCCTTCCGCTCCGACGATCCGCGGCTCGATCCTGCCGACGAGGCGGTCACCGAAGACGATCGGCAGGACATACCAGCCCCAGCGGCGTTTGGCCGGTGGTACGTACAGCTCCCAGACGTACTCGAAGTCGAAGAGGCTTGCGAGGAGCCTTCGGTCCCACACGAGCGCGTCGTAGGGCGAGAGGAACGCGACGGAGGGCGGTGGCTCCGGCGGCGCCTGGATCAACTCGACGTCGTCACGGATGACGAAGCGCTTTCCGCTCACGCCTTCGATGTCGACGGGCACGAGGTCTCCCAGCTCGACGAGTTCCTCCCGCAGTGCGTTGCGGCCGGGGTACTCCGGGTACGCCGGATCGGGATTCGCCGGCCCGAGATGTTCGAAGATGCCCTCGCCGTGCCCGCTCGCGCCGACCAGCCCGTGTGCGCGATACCGGGACAGCATCTTGTGGCGCAACTGCTCGTGCAGAGTGAGGTCGTGCGCGAGGACCTCGTCGGGAAGGAGCCGCTCGATCACGTCGTAGTACCGGCGATTGCCCTCGCGCCCGGCAGTGCCGAGCTCGCCCGTGAACGCGTACGCCTCGAGCACTGCGCGGACGGCGTTCATCGGCGCGCCGAACCAGTCCTTCGTCGGACCGGCTTGGCGCTCGAAGTCGGCTGAGGACAGCGGTCCCTCCCTGCGGATCCGTTCGAGCACCCGCTTCGCGACGTCGGCGTTCTCGGCGAGCACCTTCTGCGCGCGACTGCTCCGGCGGACGCGGAACCACGCGAACTCGCTCGCGGGCACGAACGAGAGCCCCTTGTTGTACGCCTCGAAGATCTCGCGGCGCTCGTAGAGCAGCTCGCACCAGGCGGGCTCGTAGTCCGCGACGCGTGCGTGGAAGACGAGGTCGTGGCTGCGGCCGGCGACGTCCACCGGGTCGAACTGGATCGAGCCGAGCCTGCGGACGACCTCGAGCACCGAGTCCGGCCCACCCGCGAGCGACCGCGCCGGGGCGAGGAGCTGGCGGGCGACGAGAAAGCGACGCGCGTCTTCTTTGCCGATCTTCACCTCGCCGACCCTACGGGAGACAACGCCTCGGGAGCGTGCCTTCGCCCGAGTCAGCAGCCGGTCCAGTGGCCTTTGAGATGGAGCGGCTTCTTGTTCTTGCCGAGCTGGCTGGCAGTCAGGGTGACATTGATCGTGCCGGCGTGGCCGCCTTTCGCGATCGTCATCGTGCCCGAGCCTTCGGCTTTCCCGTTCGGGCTGAGTTCTGGCGCCTGCGTGCCCGTCCAGCCGCCGAACCACGCGGATTGGGCGGTGCTCGAGTCGCTGGCGACGGCTACGGAGTCGGTCTTGGTGGTTGCGAGGTTGATCTTGCCGGTCTGCCAGGCGTCGATGGTGACGGTGATCGTCGCGCCGGCCTTGGAGAAGTGCATGATCACGTAGCGCTTGTGCAGCTGCGTGCTGGTGGGGTTGACGGGCACGATGCAGCCGGCACCGGAGAGCTTCAGCTTGCCGCGGATCGCGCCGCTTACTTGGAGTGTGGCCGTGGCGGCGGTCCGCGACGATGCCTGGCCGGCAAGGGCTGCGGCGAGCAGCGCCACGGCCACGATGGCAAGCGACAGTTGTCTGGCTCTCACGTGGGCCTCCTGGTTGACGACGAGATAAATGCTGGGAGAAACTACACCAATGTCCGATGCGTTTCGGGCGGGCCTGCGGCAGGCTGGACGACGGATGAAACCGTCTCGCGTATCGGGGCGGTGCGGGGCGGCTCTTGTGCTCGTGGCTCCGGCCTTGGCGGTGTCCGGCGCTTCGCCGCGGGACGCCGTCGGAGCGGCGTCCGCCGCCTCGAGCCCATCTGGCTCAGACGACCGCCGCGACCGGCATTCTGCCGCCTGCGGTCGTTCCGCACAACGCGATCGCGGACCTCTACATCACGTTCCCGCCCGACATCCGGTAGTTCAGCGGTGACTTGCCGCTTGATGCGCCTCCTCAGGGCGCGCCTGCGAAGCGAGGGCTACCGGACGACACTCTTCTTCAACACGAACGAGGGAAGCGACGACGACGGTACGGCGACGGCGGCAGAACTTCATCAGGATGGCGCGGGCGAGCATCGTCGTCTTCGACACCCACGGCGTCCAGGTCCGGGCTCCACGCCGCTGCTACTACGCCTCGAAGGGGATCTTCGTCAGCCTCTACGTCGCGGAGGGCGCTGAGCCGCAGCCGACGACGAATGTGGCGAATCCGGTCACCTGCGTCAAGCGCGGAAGGCGACCTGAGCGGCGTCGTCGTGCACTGGTATCGCGCGGTTCCCGCAGGCGCTGAACGGCTATCCGGGCGACTCGCGGCCAGGCGGCGGGCCGCCGACGACGACTGGCAGCTGGTCAATGTCCACGAACGACTATGGAGCGCGAGATGTGGGCGCTGATCCTGACAACGACCGGCATCCACCACTACTTCCACGACGCCAAGGTCGATCTGATCGACGCCCTCGCCTGCCACTCGCGCTACTTCGCCAGCGACTTCAACGCGATCAGCTACTTCGGCTACATCCCGGCGACCTGCTCCACGCCGGCCGTTCAGCGGACACCCGGTTGCTCTGGTCGCGGCTGATCGGCCTCGGGGGCGTGAAGGCGCGGCCGACGACCCGGGCCTGGGCGCTCCAGGGCTTCAACGAATACGTGCAGTTCCTCGGCGACCCGGTCGTGCTCTCGCCTGCCGTGGAGTCGGTCTCTCCGGCGGACGGAGCGAAGATCCGCTCGGGCGGCTCGCTCCCCGGTCGAGGTGCGCTTCGACGCGCAGATGGAGGCGAAGGACGCGCCGGCGCTGATCAGCGCCTCCGGGTGCGGGGCGACGGTCACAGGCGGCTCCTGGGGCGACCAGAACTCGGTGCTCTCCTTCAACCTGAAGACGACGCAGGTCTCGTCGGACACGCCGCTGACGGTTACGGTCAGGAGTTCCGCCGCGGTGGCTCCGGGCAGCGGCAAGAACACGCACCTGGACGGCAACCAGAACCCGACGAGGGACGAGCGGCGCGGCCCCGAACGGCGACAACTACGTCTGGCACCTGACCTGCACCGGCAAGAAGCAGCCACGCCCGGCGCCGCCGCCGGCGACCACGACCGAGCCCAAAGCAACGCCGCAGACGCCGGTGACGGTCACCTTCAGCGGCAAGTGGACGATCGACGAGAGCGCACTGACCAAAGAGGTCAACCAGGTCCACGGCGTCGAGAAGGCTTCCGGCACCTGGAAGTACACGTGGAAGCTGCACGAGAGCGACTTCCTCCCCACCCCCGGAAGCGCGAGCACGAACAAGTACTTCACCGCGGCCACCGCCGTCGCCCAGGGGGAGGCGTCGCAGACGAACACCAACCCGGACTCGACCTGCAAGCTGAGCGAGAACGGGCCGGGCGTCGACACCAGCCTCGCCTTCTACCCGGGTGGATCCGGACGGTGGATCGCCGCGGTCCGACTGCCGTCGAACGCGGGCTTCGGCCTCGGAGCCGTGTCCTCGACCTCGACGTGGAAGGTCGTCAGCGGCTGCAACGGCAGCGGCCCCGGCGTCGGCTTCAATTCTCCCGGATCGAGCGCCGGGGTGAACGTCCTCCTCGGGAAGGCGGTGTACAGCCCCGCGGTCGACCTGTCAGCCAAGTACCCGCCCGGCGCGTTGGGGAGCGTCCAGATCGAGCACTGGATCTACGCCGTCTTCCCGGTCAAGCAGCATTCGCCGGCGGCGCGGATCCCGCTCAGCTACTCCTACACCTACCCCTACAACGACAAGACGCTCGGCGAGGGGACGGTCGCGTGGTCGGGCACGGTCACGATCGACGTCGGCCGGTAGCCGTCCCGTGACGAGCCGGCCAGCGATCGATCGTTGACGGGCACATCCCTGTCGAGGGGTTAGCCGGGACGGAGCGGTCGCCCCCCGGCCGCGATGTCCGTTCGTCGGCGGCGAGTGGTCGATGCCGACGCATCTCTCGTGGGTTGCCTGGGGCGGCTCGCCAGAGCTGGCGGCCAGGAGCGGGCGCTCGACCGCCGCTGGAACCATCCCCACCACCGGATCCCGGCGGTGGTTCGCGCGATACCACGGAAGGTGGAGGCGGCGGGAATCGAACCCGCGTCCGCAGCCGCACCGGCTGAGCGTCTACAAGCATAGGCGGCACTTGGATCTCGCTCGCCGGCCGGAGTGCCACCGCCCTACCGACGAGCCAGCCATCCTTGAATGTCGCGCCTCCGACGATTGGCTCTTCTTCGGCGCCGAGCCCGCTGGTTAGCGGCCGGCCGGGTCACGGGCAGCCCCGGCGGGCCGTCGCTGGATCTAAGTTGCCTTAGGCAGCGAGTGCGAGATCATGCTGATTCGCATTTGTGTTTTTGCCGGTGGATTTACGAGGCCAACCGGCGACCTCGGCTTGCAGCTCATCCGGATGATTCGACCACGTCGAAACCAGGTCGCCCCCGTATGTCGTGTGCACCCATGGTAGCCGCGAGCGGGCACCTTCGTTCTTAACGCCTGCTCACCCGCGCGCCGTACAGTCGAGCCATGTACCCGAATCCTCCTTTCCGGGGCGACGGCCAGGGCACCCTCGTCTACCACCACGGCGGCCCGGGCCCGCTCGGCTGGACGGTGCTCGCCCTGCAGCTGCTGCTCGTGCTCGGCGTCGCCTGGCTGCTCGCGTCGCTCGTGCTCGGACGGATCGGACGGCGTCCCTCGCTCGCGACGCCTGCGCCCGCGGCGAGCGCGAAAGGCGCGCCGCTCGAGACCCTCCACCTGCGCTACGCGCGCGGCGAGATCGGCCGCGACGAGTACCTGCAGGCGCGCAGCGACCTCGGCGGCGAGCCGTACCCGCCGCCCGAGCAGCCGACCCGGGCCTGAGCCGCGGCCTAGCCGCGCACGGACTTCAGCTCGCGCTCGATCTGGCGCTTTGCGTCCCGGTCGGCGATGTCGCGCCGCTTGTCGCGCAGTTCCTTGCCCCTCGCGAGCGCCAGCTCCACCTTGACGCGGCCGTCCTTGAAGTAGAGCCGCGTCGGCACGACCGTGAAGCCTTTCTCGGCCACGCCGGCGGCGAGGCGGTCGATCTCGCGCCGGTGCAGAAGGAGCTTGCGCGGCCGGTCGGGCTCGTGATTCGCCCGGTTGCCCTGCGTGTACTCGGGGACGTGCAGGCCGACGAGCCACGCCTCGCCGTCGCGCACCTCGGCGTACGCCTGCTGCAGCGTCGCCTTGCCGGTTCGCAGCGACTTCACCTCGGTGCCGGCGAGGACGACGCCCGCCTCGACCCGGTCGCTGAGGTGGTACTCGTGCCGCGCTCGCCGGTTCTCGACGATCGACTTCTCTCCGCTCGGCCCGGCCATCCGCCGAAGTGTAGGGACGGCGCTAGGCGGCGTCGTCGAGCAGGCCCGGCGGCTCCGCGGGCCGCCGCTCGTCCTCGCGGACGAAGTCCTCGACGACCGCGCGGACGGCGTTCAGCGCCGCGGGCGGGAGCTGCTCGAGCTCGGGCGCCAGCCTCCCCAGCTCGGTGCGCCAGTCCAGGATCCGGTCGCGATGGTCGAGAGCCATACTCGAAGGCTCGTCGACGATCCGCCGTTCGTCAATCGGCGCTTTTCCACAGCCGGGCCGCCGAAAGGGGGATTCCGACCTACGCGCCGGATGCGGGCCAGGTGGAGGATTCGAGCGGGTGCAGCATCAGCTCGTCCTCCTTCCAGAGGTGGACGCGGATCAGGGCGTCGAGCCCGTACAGGAGCTCCTGCAGGGTGGAGACGTCTTCGTCGTCCGCCTCGGCGAGCTTCGCGATCCACGCGCGGATCGCCAGGTGGTCGTAGGCCATCGACGCCGTGGCGAGCGGGGAGCCCATGCGGGCGCCCGCCCGCGGGTAGAGCACCTGCTCGTCGACGTGCGTGTGCGGCTCGACCTTCTCCTGGAGGAAGGCGACGAGATCCGCGACGAGCACGAGCCTCGCACCCGCATCGAGCTCGGGAAGGATGCGCGCCGCCGCCCGCAGCTCGTCGGTCCAGGCCCGGAACTCCTCGTGTTGGACGCGGAATTGCCCCTCGGTCATGCCGCCAGCCTGCCGAAGCGCCCGGAAAGCGGCATCGGCGCAGGCCACGACGCCCTGTAGGGGTTTTCGCCTAGAGGCGTGACTCCAGACTGCCGGCACGCCGCTCGGGAATCAATCGCCTAGCGCCGGCCGGCGCGGTAGCCGCGCGCCATGAAGCAGCGGTCGCAGAGCGCCGCCCACGGAGCGGTGCGGGAGCCGCAGGCGCGGCAGCGGCCGATCGTCGGGTCGGCGATCTCGGCGCGCAGCTCGCGCACGACGCGACGCGCGGCCGCCTCCTCGAGCGCGGCCGCGCGCTCGATCGTCACGCCGGCGACGGCTGGATACTGAAGCGCGAACCAGCGCAGGATCGAGGCCTCCCGGGCCGCCTGCTCGGCCTCCTCGAGCCCGGCCGCCTCCAGGCGCTGCGGGTCGAGGATCCAGCCGATGACGGTGCGCTGGGGACGGTCGCCGGCGAGCGCCGAGGCGAGCGTTCCGAGCAACGGCAGCCCGTCCTCGTCGATCGGGGCCTGCATCAACTTCCAGACGTCAGCAAGGTCGAGGCGGAGGCGGCTGTGCCGGAGCGCGTCACGGACGGCGTCGAGGCGCGCCAGCAGCGGCTGGATCGACTCCACCGTCAGCCAGCCGTCCACGCTCCAGAAGCCGAGCGCGGCGTGGCGCCACGCATGCAGCGCCGGCTCCAGCTCGTCCACCAGCTCGACGTTCAGGTCGGAGAGCTGCGGGCGCAGACCGGCCGCTGTCGACGACCCGGTAGCCGTGGTGCCCTCCGGGCAGCTCGACGTGCGGGACGAGCGCGTCACGCACGAGCTCCGGGTCGGGATCGGCCCAGGGAACGCCGGTGAGGACACCGACGTGGCCGCGTTCGTGGAAGCCGTAGCGGCCGGCGCGGCCCGCGATCTGCGCGATCTCCCACGGCAGCAGGTCGCGCCGCTCCTTGCCGTCGAACTTCGTCGTCTCGGCGAAGAGCAGAGTCTCGCAGGGCAGGTTGACTCCATGCCCGAGCACGTCCGTCGCAACGCACACGTCGGCCCGACCCTCGAGGAAGCGGTCGATCTCCTCGCGCCGCGAGGCGAGCGGCATCGCCCCGTACAGGCACGCGACGCGGCCCGGGTGGAGCTGGTTCAGCTCGCCTGCGAGGCCGATCACCGCGCGGCGGCTGAAGGCGACGACGACGGTGCCGGGGCCGAGCCCCGCGATGCCCTTCTTGCCCGTCCAGTCGAGCGGCGCCTTGCGCTCGAAGAAGCGGAGCTCGGCGTCGGGGAAGGCGTGCCTGACGAGCGGCAGGGCCTCGACGGCTCCGAGCAGCAGAATGTGGCGGTACTCGCCGCCGAGCATGAGCCTCGTCCAGGCCGAGCCGCGCTCCTCGTCCTCGGCCCACTGCACCTCGTCGAGCACGAGCGTCTCGCCGCGCATCGGAGCCATCTCGGCGGTGCAGCAGACGATCGGCGCCTCCGGGTCGACGCGCTCCTCGCCGGTGACGAGGCCGACCGCCCCCTCCCCCAGCTCGGCCACGAGCCGCCGGTGCGCCTCCTGCGCGAGCATCCGCAGCGGCGCCGCGTAGACGCCTCGCCCCTGCTCGACGAGGAAGCGGAGCGCGTCGTGCGTCTTCCCCGAGTTGGTCGGGCCGAGGTGCGCGATCACCGACTCCGGCTCCGTGCGCCGCTCGGGCAGGCGGACGGTGAGCTCGGAGACCGGCTTGCGCCGCGGCTGCCGCGCCTGGTGGCGACGACTGCGGCTCGGCCGCTTCTGCCGCTGGTTCCGTCCCCCCGCCATGCGGGGACGGTAGCTACGACGCCGGCCGCGCGAGCGTCCGCAACGCCGCGGCGAGCGCCTCGTCCGCGGGCGTGCCCCGGCGGTCGCTCGCCCGCACGTCGGGCCGCACGCCGGTTCCGGAGATGTCCGCTCCGGACGGTGTGTAGTAGTGCGCGACGGTCAGCTCGAGCGCGCCGCCGTCCTCGAGCGGGTCGACCGACTGGACGAGCGCCTTGCCGTAGGTGCGCGTGCCGACGATCTCGGCTCGGTGATCGTCCCGGAGCGCGGCGGCGACGACCTCGGCGGAGCTCGCGGTTCCGCGGTCGACGAGTACGACGAGCGGCAGCCGCGTCGCGACCCCCCGGCGGGCGTGATACGTCCTCTCCGGCGCGTGCAGCCCGCGGAGCGTGACGACGTCGCCGCCGTCGAGGAAGAGCGACGCGGTGGACACCGCCTCGCCGAGCAATCCGCCCGGGTTTCCGCGCAGGTCGAGGACGAGGCCGGCGGGATCGTGCAGGACCAGCCGCTCGAGCTCGCGCTGCAGCATCCGGGTCGTGCCGGACGCGAAGCGCGCGACCCGCAGCGCGCCCCAGCGGCGGCCGGCGAACGCGAGCAGCTTCGCCGTCACCTCGGCGGCGGGGAGGTCGGCGCGGGGCACGCTCAGCCAGTGGACGCGCCCCTCGCGGACGAACTCGATCCGGACGGTCGTCCCCGCCGGCCCGGAGACCCGGGCGAGCGCCTGCGCGGGAGCCAGGCCGGCGGCCGACGAGCTGCCGATGCGGACGATCGTGTCGCCCACGCGGACGCCCGCGGCGCGCGCGGGGCCCGGCCGCGTCGAGACGACGCGCAGCCCGGCCCGCCCGGCGACGACGCCGATCCCGATCCCGGAATAGCTGCTCGACGTCTCCTGGCGGAGCAGCGCGTAGTCGTCCTGCGGCAGGTAGGCGGTGTAGGGGTCGCCGAGCGCCGAGAGCATCTCGCCGACCGAAGCGAGGCGGAGCACCCGCGGCGGCACCGGGCGGTAGTACCGGGCCGCGAGCGCCTCGCGCACCTGGTCGATGATCGTCGGCACCTGCACGGGGCTCGTCGCGCGGTCGCCCCGTGGGAGCGCGTAGCCGAGGAGGAAGGCCCCGGCGACGACGATTCCGGCCGACACGAGCGCGAGCCGCCGCATGCGCGCGCGAGTATCGCACGCCGGGCCGGCGTTGCCCAGCGGGCTCCGCGAAGTCACACCTGCAGGAAGCGGCGCAGCGTCAGCCCCGAGCCGGCGGCGCCGAGCAGCAGGCCGGCGCCGAGCAGCGCGAGGGCGTTCAGCGCGAAGGGGAGCGCGTGCACGTCGGAGCCACCGCCGATGTGCGGCAGGATCGACGGCAGCGCGACCTCCTTGCCGATCACGAGCATCAGCACGGCGAGCAGCGAGCCGCCGAGGCCGCAGATCAGCCCCTCGAGCATGAACGGCCCTCGGATGAACCAGTTCGTCGCGCCGACGAGCTTCATCACCTCGATCTCACGCCGCCGCGCGAAGATCGAGAGCCGGATCGTGTTCGCGATCAGCAGCGTCGAGGCGACGACCAGCAGGACGACCGCGACGAGGAAGACGATCCAGATCACCTCCGCGATCGTGAGCACGCGCTTCGCCGTCGAGCTGCCCCATGTCACGCCCGCCGAGGGCGGCTCCTCCACGCCCGGGTAGTGCGCGGCGCGCACCTTCACCCCGATCGCCGCCGTGTCCTCGGCCTTGATCGGCGAGACGTCGAACGAGTCCGGCAGCGGGTTCGAGGGCAGCGGCGTCTTGTACAGCTCCGGGAACTTCCTGCGCATCTGCGCCTCCGCCTGCGCCTTCGAGACGAAGACGACCTTCTTCACGCGCGAGTCGGCGCGGAGCTTCGCCCCGACGAGCGTCTCCTGCGCCGGGGTCGCCGTCTGCGCGAAGTAGACCTTGACCTGCAGCTCGCGCTTGACGTGGTTGCTCCAGGAGAGAACCCAGGTGCCGAGCGCGATGAAGACGCCCAGCAGGAACATGCCGATCAGCACGGTCATCGTCGCCGCGACCGTCGTCGAGATGTTCATCCGGATCGACGACCACGCCTCGGTGACGAGCAGCCGCAGGCGACTCATTCCCGCTCCCGCCGCCGGCAGAGCCGGCGGCTCCGCTCCTTGCTGAGCTCCGTCGAGCCTACGCTCATTCCGAGGTGTACCCTCCGCGGCGCTCGTCGCGGGCGAGGCGGCCGTCCTCGAGCGCGATCACGCGCTTGCGCATCTTGTCGACCATCTCGCGGTCGTGGGTGACCATCAGGATGGTCGTCCCGGCCCGGTTGATCCGGTAGAGGAGCTGCATGATCCCGACCGACGTGTCGGGGTCGAGGTTCCCTGTCGGCTCGTCGCAGACGAGCAGCGGCGGGTGGTTGACGACGGCACGCGCGATCGAGACGCGCTGCTGCTCGCCGCCCGAGAGCTCGTCGGGATACGAGTGCATCTTGTGCGAGAGCCCGACCATGTTCATCACCTCGGGCACCTTGCGCCGGATCGAGGCGCGGCTCTCGCCCTGCACCTTGAGCGCGTAGGCGACGTTGTCGGCGGCGGAGCGGCTCGGCAGCAGCTTGAAGTCCTGGAAGACGCAGCCGATGTTGCGCCGCAGCAGCGGCACCTTCGAGCCCTTGAGGCGCGTCAGGTCCCGGCCGCCGACGATGATCCGCCCGCGGGTCGGCTCGAGCTCCTTCAGGAGCAGCCGGATCAGCGTCGACTTGCCCGAGCCGGACGCGCCGACGACGAAGACGAACTCGCCCTTGTCGATCCCGAAGGAGACGTCGTTCAGCGCCCTCACGTCCGGCTCGTAGACCTTCGTCACGTCCTCGAAGACGATCATCGAGCCGGCCGGACGCCGCTCCTCCCGGTCCGGGGAGCGCTCGACGGGGGCGGCGGCGGGCTCTATCTGCAGGTCGGTCACGTCTACCGGTTGGATGCGGGGCGGGCCGCGGCCCGGGTGCCGGTCAGAGCGGGCGAGGAGGCACCCACTCTAGCGCACGCTTCGGCGCGTCAGGCGCCGTTTCCTGCCTCGCCCGCGGCCTGCAGCAGGTAGGCGCGGATGAAGCCGTCGAGGTCGCCGTCGAGCACGCCCTGCGTGTTCCCGACCTCGTGCTCGGTGCGGTGATCCTTGACGAGCTGGTACGGGTGGAGCACGTAGCTGCGGATCGCGTTGCCGCCGAAGCCCATGCTCACGCCGCCGCGCTCGCGCGCCAGCTCCGCCTCGCGCTCCTCCTCGGCCTTCTCGGCGAGGCGGGAGCGGAGGATCTTCATCGCGGTGTCCTTGTTCGCGGCCTGGCTGCGCTCGTTCTGGACCGCGACGACGATCCCGCTCGGGAGGTGCGTGATCCGCACGGCGGAGTCGGTCTTGTTCACGTGCTGGCCGCCGGCGCCCGAGGAGCGATAGGTGTCGATCCGGAGGTCGTCGTCGTCGATCTCGACCGCGCCCGCCTCCTCGAGCAGCGGCGCGACGATCACCTGGGCGAAGCTCGTGTGCCGTCGGTGCGCCTGATCGAACGGGCTCTGTCGCACGAGCCGGTGCTTGCCGCGCTCGGCCTTGAGGATCCCGTAGGCGTTCTCGCCGCGCAGCGTCATCGTCGCGGACTTGATCCCGTACTCCTCGCCGGGGCTCGACTCGATCACCTCGGTCTTGAAGCCGCGGTCGTCGGCCCAGCGCAGGTACATGCGGAGCAGGATCTCGGCCCAGTCCTGCGCGTCGGTGCCGCCCGCGTCGGCCTGGATCGAGACGACGGCGTCGCCGCCGTCGTACTCGCCCGAGAAGAGCGCGTCCTCCTGGAGGCGCTCCAGCTCGCCGCGGAGCGGGGCGAGCGACTCGCGGACGCCGTCCGCGAGCTCCGGCTCGAGCTCGAGCAGCTCCCTCGCGTCCTCGTACTCGCGGTTGAGGCGCTCGTAGCGCTCGAGGCGCCGCGTCAGGCGGGCGTGCTCGGCCGAGACCTGCGCGGCGTGCTGCTGGTCGTCCCAGAATCCGGGCTGTCCGAGCTCCTGCTCGAGCTCGGCCACGCGGGCCGTCAGCGAAGCCGGGTCAAAGGTAACCACGGACCCAGTCGAGCTGGGCCCCGATCTCCTCGAGCTGCTGTTCGAGCGGCTGTTCGTCGTGCTCGGCCATCGCCGGCGCAATGGTAGCGGCGGCCGCCTCCGGAAGCGCCTGGCGCGTCGTCGCCTCGGCGCCTACGCGCCGTGGCACTTCTTGAACTTCTTGCCGCTGCCGCACCAGCACGGGTCGTTGCGGCCGATCTTCTCGTGGGGGCTCGCCTGCACCGTCTGCGTGCCGCAGCGGCGGCGGCCGACATGCCCGCCGCCAGCGCCTCACCCGCTCCCGCCTCGATGAGCGCGGCCGAACCGGCCGTCGTCTCGTGCTCGTAGCGGAGGTTCCCGTTCGGGCCGCCGTTGGCGCCGACCGGCTCGGGGACGAGCGGCGGCGGCGCCCCGCCGTCCTCCGCCGGCGCAAGCTCGGCGTGGAAGAGGTGCAGCACGACCTCGGCGCGGATCGCCCGGCCGAGCGCCGTGAACATGCGCTCGCCCTCGGCCGTGTACTCGACGAGCGGATCCTTCTGAGCCATCGCGCGCAGGCCGACGCCCTCGCGCAGGTACTCCATGTTCTCGAGGTGCTCGCGCCAGCGCATGTCGACGACCTGGAGGACGATGAAGCGCTCCAGCTCGCGCATCAGCGGTTGCCCCGTTCCGGGATGACGCCGAACTCCTCCTCCTTGGCCTCGTACTCGTCCCCCGCGTCGGTCTGGAACTCCTCGACCAGCGCCTCGCGCGAGATCTCGCCCAGGTCCTCGCGCAGCTCGGCCGCGGTGATCTCGGTCTGGTAGAGCGCCGCCATCGCGTTCGTCAGCGCCTCGAGGTCCCACTCCTCCGGATACTCCTCCTGCGTGAACTGGAGCACGGTCTCCTCGACGACCTCCTCGATCCAGAGCTTCACCTGCCCGGAGAGGTCCTCGCCCTCGAGCACCTGGCGGCGCTGCTCGTAGATCCGGCCGCGGTGCCGGTTGAGCACGTCGTCGTACTTGAGGACGTTCTTGCGCATGACGAAGTTCTGCTCCTCGACCTTCTTCTGCGCGCCCTCGATCTGCCGGGAGAGGATCTTCGCCTCCATCGGCTGGTCCTCGGGGATCTTGAAGCGCTCCATGATCCCCTTGATCCGGTCGCCGGCGAACAGCCGCACGAGGTCGTCCTCGCCGGAGAGGTAGAAGCGCGTCGCGCCGGCGTCGCCCTGGCGCCCGGAGCGCCCGCGCAGCTGGTTGTCGATCCGGCGCGACTCGTGCCGTTCGGTGCCGAGCACGTAGAGCCCGCCGACCTCGAGCACGCCGGGGCCGAGCTTGATGTCGACGCCGCGGCCGGCCATGTTGGTGGCGATCGTGACCGCGCCGGGCTGGCCCGCGTCCTTGATGATCTCCGCCTCGCGCGCGTGCTCCTTCGCGTTGAGGACGTTGTGCTTCACGCCCTGCCGCGTCAGCAGCTGAGACAGGTACTCGGAGGTCTCGACCGCGATCGTGCCGACGAGCACGGGCTGCCCGTTCTCGGCGCGCTCGGCGATGTCCCTCGCGACGGCGGCGAACTTGCCCTCCTTCGTCTTGAAGACGAGATCCTGCTGGTCGTCGCGCGCGACGGGGACGTTCGTCGGGATCTCGACGACGTTCAGGTCGTAGATCTCGACGAACTCCTTCTCCTCCGTCTTCGCGGTGCCGGTCATGCCGGCGAGCTTCTCGTAGAGGCGGAAGTAGTTCTGGAGCGTGATCGTGGCGAGCGTCGTGTGCTCCTCCTGGATCCGCACGCCCTCCTTCGCCTCGATCGCCTGGTGCAGGCCCTCGCTCCAGCGGCGGCCCTCCATGATCCGGCCCGTGAACTCGTCGACGATCTTCACCTCGTCGTCCTGGATCACGTAGTCGATGTCGCGCTGGTAGAGCGACTGCGACTTCATCGCCTGGATCAGGTGGTTGACGAGCTGCGTGTTCTCGGGCGCGTAGAGGTTCTCGATCCGCAGCGCGCGCTCGACCTTCGCGACGCCCTGCTCGGTGACGGCGACGGTCTTGTGCTTCTCGTCGTACTCGTAGTCGGCGCCCGCCGTCTCGGCCGCACCCTTCGGGTCGCCGGGGCTGGCGCGGTGCGCGACGAGCTGCGGCACGACGCGCGCGAAGTCGTAGTAGATCTGCGCCGCCGTCTCGGGCTCGCCGGAGATGATCAGCGGCGTCCGCGCCTCGTCGATCAGGATCGAGTCGACCTCGTCCACGATCGCGTAGGCGTGGCCGCGCTGGACGATCCCCTCCAGCTGGACCGCCATGTTGTCGCGCAGGTAGTCGAACCCGAACTCGGAGTTCGTCCCGTACGTCACGTCCGCGAGGTACGCCTCGCGCCGCGGCTCGAACGGCATCATGTTCTCGATCGCGGCGGTGCGCATGCCGAGCGCCTCGAAGATGGGCCGCGTCCACTCCTGGTCGCGCTTGGCGAGGTAGTCGTTGACGGTGATGAGGTGCGTGCCGCGGCCGGCGAGCGCGTTCAGGTAGAGCGGCTGCGTCGCGACGAACGTCTTGCCCTCGCCGGTCTTCATCTCGGCGATGTCGCCTTCGTGGAGGACGATCCCACCCATCAGCTGGACGTCGAAGAGGCGGACGCCCATCTGGCGCTTGAACGCCTCGCGCACGGCGGCGAACGCCTCGAAGACGAGGTCGTCGAGCGGCTCACCGTTGTCGACGCGCTGCTTGAACTCGACCGCCTTGCCGGCGAGCTCGGCGTCCGAGAGCTTCTCGAACTCGGGCTCGAGCGTGCCGATGTAGGCGGCCTGGTCGCCGAGCCGCTTGAGGCGCCGCCCCTCGCCGACGCGGAGGAGCTTCTCGAAGTTCCCGACCTGCTGGACCATTGGCCAAGGGTAGCGGTCACAAAGCCGCTGCCCGGACCTCCCAGAGGTCTCCGTCGAGACGTTCCGCGTGCACCGCGAACTCGGTTCCCTCCCGCAGGCCGCGCTCCTCCAGCGCGCGCACGGTGCCGAAGACGCGCTCGCCGTCGACGCGGAGCTCGGAGCCGTCGCCGCTGCGTGTCAGGTCGAGCTCCTCGCCGTCGGGCGCGTCCGGCAGCTCGAGCACTTCGATCCGGCGCGCCTGCACCGCCCAGAGCGACTCGCCGCGCCTGACCGCGCGCGCCCGGTACGGAGGGGGCAGCTCCCGCTCGACCGCCTCGGCGAGCGGCTCGAGCGACCCGTCCGGGCCCTTCTCGACGAGCACCGAGCCGTCGGGGAGCACGACGAACTCGGCCTCGTCGCCCTCGAGCCCGTCCGCCTCCAGCGTCACCGTCGCGTCCGACGTGCGCGGGCGCTGCATGCCGTGGATGCCGGTCTCGAGCAGTCGGCGGGCGCGGGTCGAGGTCGGGCGGCGCCGCATCGAGGCCGCCCTGTCTGCGCGAGTCGCTCGTGGAGCGGCTCACGCCGCCGGAACAGCGCCACTAGCTCTCGATGACGCGAGCCTCGGCGGGATCCTCGAGCGATGGCACGTCGGCGTGCTTGCGCTTCGACACGCGCTTGCCGCGAACGTCCTTCACCTGGCGGACGAGCTTGTCCGCCAGCTCGTCGATCGCGGCCCGCATGTCGCCCGAGGCGTTGCGGGCGCGCAATGTCCGTCCCTTGACGTGGACGGTCGCCTCCGCGACCTGGCTCTCCGCGATCGACGGGTTCTTCTCCACCGCGAGCTCGACCTCGACGCGCACCGACGTCGTCGAGCCGGCGGTCGAGCTTGCGAAGCTTCCGTTCGGCGTAGCTCCTGATGGACTCGTTCACCTCGAGGTTCTTGCCCTTGACGTGAAGCTGCATCGTGTCGCCTCCCAGATCGCTGATCCGTTCCGCTGTCTCTAACCCTACTGCCGGGATCTAAATCGAACATGAGGCCCTTTGCGGATCTTCACCACCGCAAGGCGCGGCAGAAGCAGACGACCTCGACGTGCCGCGCGCCTGCGGCGCGGAGCGCGGAGGCGGCCGCCGTCGCGGTGGCGCCGCTCGTGTAGACGTCGTCGACGAGCACCACCCGCCGCGGCGGCGATCCCACGGCTCGAAAGGCCCCGCGGACGTTGCGGCGCCGCTCCGCGAGGGTGCGTCCGCGCTGCCGGCTGCCCCGGGCCCGCTCGAGCAGCGGCTCGCACGGAAGCCCCCAGCGCGTGCCGAGCTCGCGGGCGAGCCGCTCGGCCGGATGGTGGCCGCGCTTCAAGCGCCGGTCGGCGTCGGGCGGGACGAAGGTGAGGAGCGCCGCATCCGGCCGCGGCACCTGCTCGACCACGATCGCGGCCGCGTCGCCGGCGAGCCCGCGCAGGCCGCGCTCCTTCCAGCCGGCGACGAGTGCCCGCGCCGACTCGTCGTAGGCGACCGCGGCGAGCGCCGAGGCGAAGGCGAGCCTCCGTCCGGCGCACTCCCGGCAGCGGCGGACGGGCCAGACCGTGGGCGCGCCGCAGCGAGCGCACAGCGGCGGCGCGAGCCGGGTCATGCCGCTCCGGCAGGCGGAGCAGAGCAGCGTCCGTCCTCGCCCGCAGACGAGGCAGCGCTGCGGTAGCAGCAGATCGAGCATCCGGGGCCGACGCTACGCGGAGGGCCGTGACGGGGGTGTCTCAGAAGAGTGGCGTCGCCAGCAGCTCGCGCAGGAGCGGCCGCGCCCGCTCGAGATCCTCCGGCGTCTTCACGGGCACGAAGCGGCTGCGGGGGCCGTCCCGCGGGACGAGCAGGTAGGTCGTCGGCAGGAACGCCGACACCTCGTTGACGAGGCGCTCGAGCTGGACGGCGGTGCGGCCGTCGACGTCCTTCTCCACGTAGAGCCACGTCAGCGGGTAGCGGCGTTCGAGTGCGTCGAGCTCGATCACGAGGCTGTTCGTGTTGAAGACCGGCAGCGACGCGGCGTCGAACCCCGGGGGGAAGCGGAAGCCCTCGACGACCATCGGCCGCCCGCCGACGCGCGCCGGAGCCCCGCCGGGATCGCCTGCGCTGGCGGCGACCTCGACCGTCAGCGGATTCCCGGCCCGCCGGTGCGCTGCGATGACGCGGGGGTCGACGCGCGCGCCGAGGTTGTCGACGTTCGAGAGCATCAGCGTGCGGACGCCGAGGGCGCGGAGCCGCTCGACCGGGACGAGGTCGGCGAAGTCGCCGTGGCCGGGGCTGTACGGCGACGGCCCGGGGAAGAGGCTGCCGTCCGGGTTCAGCCGCAGCGAGACGGACTGAGAGAAGACGACGACGTCGCGCGCGCCGAGATGCTCGTCGCGTCGCGTCGTCGGTGGCGAAGCTGTTCATGAGCACGAGCGGCACGCCCGCCTGCTCCGCGTCGCGGAGCTTCCAGTCGAGGAAGCACACGCCGTCGACCGCCTCGACGAGCCCCTTCACCGCGCCGCCGAAGCGCGTCGCCATGCCGCCGTTGAGCACCGCCGCGGCGACCCCGTCGAGGCCGGCGCCCGCGTCGTCCGGAAGCCGCACGAGCTCGTCCTCCCGCAGCGGCTCGACGCCGCCGCGGACGATGTTCGACTCTCGCGACAGCTCGCCGCTCGCGACCCGCTGCCGCAGCTCCTCGAAGCGCTCCTCGTCGAACCCGTAGCGCTGGAGGATCTCGTCGACGGTTCAAAAGGCGTACGGCGGCCGGTGCACACCGCGCTCGGTGACGATCGCGGCGATCAGCTCGGCCGGCGTGACGTCGAAGGCGGGGTTGCGAGCCGGGAAGCGACTCGTCACCTCGGCCGGGTCGCGCTCCTCGATCGGGATCGCGGCTCCGTCCGGCGTCGCCGGGTCGACCGTGGACGTCGGCGCGACGATCACGAGCGGGATGCGGTGGTAGGCGGCCAGCACCGCGAGCGAGTAGGTCCCGATCTTGTTCGCCGTGTCCCCGTTCGCGGCGATCCGGTCGGCGCCCGTGACGATGAGATCGACCTCGCCGCGGGCCATCAGCGAGGCGGCGGCGGAGTCGGCGATCACGGCGTGCGGGATCCCCGCCTGCTCGAGCTCCCAGGCGGTGAGGCGGGCGCCCTGCAGCAGCGGGCGCGTCTCGTCGACGAGCACACGCTCGAGCAACCCGCGCTCCCAGGCCGCGCGCAGCGCGCCGACCGCCGAGCCGTAGCCGCCGGTGGCCAGACCCCCGGCGTTGCAGTGGGTGAGGGCGCGGGTGCCCGGGGCGAAGAGCTCCGCCGCGTGCGCGGCCATGCGGCGGCAGCGCTCGACCTCCTCGTGGTGGAGGGCCCGCGCCCGCTCGGGCGTCGGGTCGTCGCGCATCTGCGCGAGCGCCCAGGGCAGGTTGACGGCGGTCGGGCGGGAGTCGTGGAGGACGCGCTCCGCCTCGACGAGGTCATCGCCCCGGAGCGAGGCGAGCGCCATCCCGTAGGCCGCGGCGACGCCGATCGCCGGGGCGCCGCGGACGACCATCGTCGCGATCGCGGACGCGACCTCCGCTGCGGAGCCGCACGAGACCTCGACGACCTCGTCCGGAAGCCGGCGCTGGTCGAGGAGGACGACCGCGGGGCCGTCCTCCTCGAGCCGCGCGATCCGCTCGGGGGCGAGATCCGGGCTCAGGTGCCCTCGTCCCAGGACGCGAGGTATCTCGCCTGCTCCTCGGTCAGCTCGTCGATGTCGATGCCCATCGTGGCGAGCTTGAGCCGGGCGATCTCGCGGTCGATCTCGTCCGGCACCGGATAGACCTTGTGGTCGAGCTCGCCCGCGTGCCGGGAGGCGTACTCGAGCCCGAGCGCCTGGTTCGCGAAGGACATGTCCATCACGAGCGCCGGGTGCCCTTCGGCCGCGGACAGATTGACGAGGCGGCCGTCCGCGATCAGGTAGAGGCGGCGGCCGTCGGCGAGCACGAACTCCTCGACGAACTCCCGCGCCTTGCGCGTCTCGACGGCCAGGTCGCGCAGCGCCGAGATCTCGATCTCGACGTTGAAGTGCCCCGTGTTCGAGAGGATGGCGCCGTCCTTCATCCGCTCCATGTGCGCCCGCGCGATCACGTGCTTGTCGCCGGTCGCCGTGCAGAACAGGTCGCCGACCTCGGCCGCCCTGGCCATCGTCATCACGTCGAACCCGTCCATCGACGCCTCGAGGGCCCGCATCGGGTCGACCTCGGTCACGATCACCTGGGCCCCGAGCCCGCGCGCCCGCGACGCGACGCCCCGGCCGACCCAGCCGTAGCCGGCGACGACGAACTTCTTGCCGGCGAGCAGGACGTTCGTGGCGCGGATGATCCCGTCGATCGTCGACTGGCCCGTGCCGTAGCGGTTGTCGAACATGTGCTTCGTCATCGCCTCGTTGACCGCGATGATCGGGAAGCCGAGCTTGCCCTCGGCCTCGAGCGCCTTCAGCCGGATGACCCCCGTGGTGGTCTCCTCGGTGCCTGCCACGATCTCGCCGAGCTGCTCGCGCCGGGCCGAATGGAGGACGCCGATCACGTCGGCGCCGTCGTCCATCGTGAAGTGCGGCTTGTGGTCGACGGCCGCCTCGATGTGGGCGTAGTAGGTGTCGTTGTCCTCGCCCTTGATCGCGAAGCAGGAGATGTCGTACTCGTCGACGAGGGCCGCGGCGACGTCGTCCTGGGTCGAGAGCGGATTGGACGCGCACAGGACGACGTCCGCCCCACCCGCCTTCAGCGTCCGCATCAGGTTCGCGGTCTCGGTCGTGACGTGCAGGCAGGCGGAGACCCGGTAGCCGGCGAGCGGCTGCTCCCGCTCGAACCGCTCGCGGATCGCGGCGAGCACCGGCATCTGCCGGTCGGCCCACTCGATCCGCCGCTTGCCCTCGGCCGCCAGGGCGAGGTCCTTCACGTCGTAGCGTCTCGTCGCTGCCATCGGTTCCTTTCGCTGATTCCCACTCCGGCGCCGTCATGCCGGCGCCTCCGTTCCCATGCGGCTCCGTCGAGCCTACGCCGCGACGGCGAGAAGCCGCTCGTGCTTGCGCTGCTCCCACTCGACCCACCCGAGGTCGTCGGCGCCGGCGAGCCAGCCGTCGACGGCCGTGCGGAGCTCGGGCTCGCGCCGGAGTCGCGCAGCGAAGGCGATGTCGGAGATCTCGAGCCCGAAGCGGCGCCTCAGCTCGGCGAGCGCGCGGAGCTGGTTCAGCTCGCGCAGCCCGTAGAGGCGGTAGCCGCTGGACGTCCGCTCGGGGAGGACGAGGCCCACGCGCTCGAGGTAGCGCAGCATCCGCGCCGACCAGCCCGTGCGGCTGGCGGCGTCGCCGACCTTGAGTCCGTCCACGACGCCAACCTTAACAGAGAATGTCAGGGTTCGCTGGTGCCGGCGCGCCCGTAGGCGTCCTCGAGCCGGACGACGTCCTCGAGGTGGGGCGTCGAGACCTCGAGGATCGTCGTGTCCTCGAGCGCCGTGACGCGGTGGACGGTGCCGGGCCGGTAGCGGAAGCAGGCGCCCTCCCCGATCACCCCCTCGTCGAGCGCGCCCTGTCCCACCTCGCCCAGCTCGAGTCGCGCACGGCCGCTCTGGACGTACCACGACTCGTCCTTCTCCCGATGGAACTGGAGCGAGAGCGACTGTCCGGCTCTGACGAACAGCACCTTGCCGACGTACTGCTCTCGCGTGCGCCCAGATCAGCTCCCAGCCCCAGGGCTTCTCGACGCGGCGCGGCTCGAACGACCAGCGGTCGAGCGCGCCGAGGTTGGGCGAGTCGATGCTCACGCGTTCCTGCGGTGAGGCTGCCAGTCGGGGTGCGCCTCCATGAACTCGGCGGCGCGGCGCAGGTCCTTCGGGGTGTTCACGGTCAGCCAGACGCCCTCGTGGCGGTGGCCCCGCAGCTTCCCCTCGCCGGCGAGCTCCGGGAAGGTCGACTGCTCGTGGTCGCCGCGCTCCGGGAGCCGCTCGATCGCCTCGTCGCCGAGGACGTAGACGCCGGAGTTGACCCAGTGCTCGAGCCTGGGAGCCTCGCGGAAGCCGGTGATCCTCCCGTCCTCCTCGATCTCGACGACGCCGAACGCGGAGTGCACCTGGGCGACGACGACCGTCGCGGCGGCCGCGCTCCGCTCGTGCTCGGCGACGAGTGCCGCGTAGTCGAGGTCGAGCAGCTCGTCGCCGTTGAGCGCGAGCACCGGCCCGCGCTCCCGCCGGCGGGAGGCCGCGAAGCGCAGACCGCCGCCGCGGCCGAGGGGCTCCTCCTCCCCCACCGGCTCGATCTCGGCGCCGAGGCCGGCGAGCGCGTTCACGAACACGTCCTCCTGGCCGGCGCGGCAGGCGACGACGACGCGGGTGACGCCGGCGGCGACGAGACGCGCGACGGTGTACTCGGCGAGCGGGTAGCCGGCGACCGACACGAGGGGCTTCGGCAGCCCCTGGGCGGCCCGGCCGAGCCGCTCGGCCTTGCCTCCGGCGAGCAGGAGGGCCTCCATCAGACCCTGAGCTCCTGGTCGAGCGCCGCGTGACGATCCCCGCGGCCGCTCGGCGTCGCATGCCGCGGGCGGCCGATCGCCTCGTACTCGAAGCCCGCGGCGACGGCCGCGACGGGGTCGAGGAGGTTGCGGCCGTCGACGATCAGCGGGCGGGCCATCGCCTCGCGGACCTCGGCGCTCGGCAGCTCGCGGAGCTCCGGCCACTCGGTGACGATCACCGCCGCATCCGCTCCGCGCACCGCCTCCAGCACCGAGTCGCAGATCTCGACGCCCCCGAGGTCGTCCGGGCTCGCGACCGGATCCCAGGCGCGGACGTGCGCGCCCTCGGCGATCAGCCGGTAGGCGACCACCCGGCTCGGCGCCTCGCGCATGTCGTCGGTGTCCGGCTTGAAGGCGAGGCCGAGCAGCGCGACGGTGCGGCCGCGCAGGGGCCCGAGCCGCTGCTGCAGCTTCTGGACGACGCGCCGCTTCTGCAGCTCGTTCACCTCCCACACGGCCTGGAGGAGCAGGAACGGGTAGCCGGAGTTGCCGGCGAGCTGCTTGAGCGCCGTCACGTCCTTCGGGAAGCAGGAGCCGCCGAAGCCGATGCCGGCGCGGAGGAAGTGCGGGCCGAGCCGGTGGTCGAGACCGACGCCGCGCGCGACGTCGACGACGTCGGCGCCGACGAGCTCGCAGACGTTCGCGATCTCGTTGATGAAGCTGATCCGGGTCGAGAGGAAGGCGTTCGCGGCGAGCTTCACGAGCTCCGCCGACGGGACGTCGGTGCGCACGATCTCGCTGTCGAGGCCGGCGTGCAGCTCGACGACGCGCTCCGCGTCCTCCGGCTCGAAGGCGCCGACGACGATCCGATCGGGGTTCATGAAGTCGGCCACCGCGCTGCCCTCGGCGAGGAACTCCGGGTTCGAGACGTAGCCGACGTTCGTCAGCCCGCGGGCGTCGAGGCGGGCGCGCACGTGCTCGCCCGTCCCGACCGGGACGGTGCTCTTCATCACGACGACGGGCCGGCCCGACACCTCCTCCGGCAGCTCGTCGACGACCGACCAGACGGCGGTCAGGTCGGCGTCGCCGGAGTAGGTCGGCGGCGTGCCGACGGCGACGTAGAGGAAGTCGGACCCCTCGACCGCCTCGCGCACGTCGAGGGTGAACGAGAGCCGCTCGCCGTTCCGCGCGACGACGCCCTCCAGACCCGGCTCGTAGATCGGGATCTCGCCCGCCCGCAGGCGCTCGATCCGCTCGGGGACGACGTCGCGCAGCACGACCTCGTGCCCCAGCTCGGCGAAGCAGGCGCCCGTCACGAGACCGACGTATCCGGCGCCGAAGATGCCGATGCGTGCCACGCGCCTAGGTTACTTGGAGAACGGCTGGAGGCTCTTCGCGATCGCGATCATCGTCTCGTTCGAGAGCTCGTCGAGCAGCGTGTTCACGACCCAGTAGCTCGCGTTCGGCGTACGGAGCACGATCATGTGGATGTGGCCGCCCGTCGTGTAGAGGTCGAAGCGGCGGCCGCCCAGGGTCGCGTGCCCGGTCGGACGGGCGAGGATCGGCGCCGAGTTCCACGTCGTCTCCTCGATCTGCCAGTAGGTGAAGCCGTTCGGCTGGACGAAGCTCATGACCGCGGTGTGCTGGTTCCGCAGCGGCTTGAACACGCGGATGCCTTCGCTCGAGGAGAGGCGCGAGCCGGCGGCGACCTCGTGCGGCACGAGCAGCCGGAAGGGCACGTGCGAGGCGTACGGGCGGAGATAGCTCTCGGTGACGGAGACGCCGTCGCTGACGGACGGAGCCTGCTTCGGCGGCGCCTGGGCGAGCGGCGGGGGCGGCGTCAGCGTCCCGTCGAAGCTCGTCCCGAAGGCGACCACGGTGAGCGGGTTGCCGGCCTGCTGCGCGTACGGTGCGATCGCGGGCGAGAGCGGCACGACCTTGGTGTGCGCGCCGAAGAGCGTCTGCAGCTTGCGCGCGGCCAGCTTCCCGTTCGGCTGCACGGGGTCGTAGTAGATGGTCGTCTCGAAGGTCTGGCTCGGAGCGTTGGCCGGGATCGAGGGCGGCAGCTGCTTCGTCACGTACCCCTGCTGCCTGAGCAGGAAGTTCGTGTTCGCTGCGCGCCCGGCGACGTTCCCCGCGTTGAGCACGAGCGTCGAGACGTCCGCCGGCTTCAGCGTGTGCGTCTTCTTCGGCTTCGGCTTGACTCCGAGCGCCTGATTGGCGGCCCGGGTGGACAGGGTCAGGTCCGGGTGGAGGAACTTCGCGACCACGTCGTCGACGTTCGACTGCGGCGTCGTCAGCTCGGCGCCGCTCGGCCCGTAGGACTGGAGCAGCGACGCGTCGATGCTGTTCCGGAACAGGTGGCCCGGCGGCAGGCCGTACGCGAGCCCGGCGTACGACTGCACCTCGGTCATCTGCGGAGCGCCGCCGCCGCCGCGCGCGATCTCGATGTTGCCCTTCACCGCCCCGATCAGCCTGGGGATCTCCGTGATCGAGAGGTTCCTCGCCAGCCGGCTCTTGAGCGCGTCGAGGAACAGCTGCTGGCGCGCGAGCCGGTAGATGTCCGAGTCCGTGTGGCGGAAGCGCACGTAGTCGAGCGCCTGCTCTCCGTCCAGCTTCTGGTAGCCCGGATGGAGGTCGATCTGCGCGTAGCCGCTGTGGGGCGGGTTGTAGTAGCGCCGGTCGACGTTCAGATAGACGCCGTGCAGCTTGTTGACGAGCACCTTGAAGCCGTGGAAGTCGAGCGTGATCAGGTAGTTGATCTTCAGCCCCGTCAGGTGCTCGACCGTGTCGAGGGTGCCGGCAGGCCCGTTGTTCGTGCACAGCGACCAGGCCGAGTTGATCCGGTCGTGGGTGTAGACCGTGTCGCCGCTGCAGTAGATCGGCACCACCAGGTCGCGCGGGAAGGAGAGCAGCGAGAGCGTGTCCTGCTTCGGATCGGCCCGGACGAGCATCAGCGTGTCCGAGCGGGATCCCGCGAAGTCCGACGCGTCCGCACCCATCCGCCGGTCGTACCCGGCGATCAGGGCGATCGCCGGCTCCGAGGCGGGCGGCACCTTGTCGAGGCTCGAGACGGCCTGCTTCACCTCCGGCGACCTCGCCGAGATCGCGTTCAGCGTCTCGTGCCCGTACAGGTAGAGGCCGCCGGCGAGCCCGGAGACGACGACGGCGATCGCGAGCACGAGCCAGCCGAGCACGCGGAGGAAGAGCGCGCCCGTCGAGCGGCGCCGCACCTCCGGCTGCCGGTAGCGGGCGACCGGACCGGCCACGGCCGGCGGAAGCACGGCGCGGCCGTTTCCGTTGCTGCCGGTCGCCCGACCGATTCCGCGCTTGAGCGTCGTCCGCATACGAGATCGGCGCCGACGGGCGCCCGCAGCGAGGATAGCCGAGGTCCCGGCCGCCTCAGCGGCGAAGGGTCAGATGCCGCCCGAGGCGGCCACGAGCCGCTTCGCGAGCGTGCTGCCGAGGCTCTGCACGGCGCTCGGCGCGGGAGGCGCGCGAAACGAGAGCGTGTGCAGGACGACCGAGATTCGTCCGATTCCGATCGCGACGAGCTCGGTCACGATCGGGTTCAGGACGTTTCCGTTGACCACGAAGACCACGCGGTAATGCAGCGCGCGCTCGCCGAGCTTGGGCGGCGTGAGGGCCTTCGCGAACGTCGCCTTCACCGTCCCCTTCTTGCCGACGGCCTTGTGCAGGGCCTCGAGCAGGCAGTCCCGCATCAGCTTCAGCGTCGAGAGGCGCCAGTCGATCCTGGCGTCGTGCGCCGTCCGGAAGACGTCGACCTCGCTGCCGATCTTCGTGACGCCGTCCTTCCACACGAAGATGGGATCGATCCGCGCCGTCTGAACGAGCTGCGACTCGTCGGGCTCGCTGCTGCACGGCGCCGCCGGGCTGCCGGGAGGCGCGAGCTTCCATCCGGCCGCCAGATCGGAGGCGGCGAGGGCGATCGACTTCGCGAGGCGCGTGTCGGCGGCGGTGTGCCGCTGCCGCGGGTCCTTCGGGTCGCGCGCGGAGGCCCCGCTCGCTGCGACGAGCGCCGCGAGCGCGACGAGGAGGGCTGCCGTGGCGCGCACCACTCGACGATAGCGCGCGCCGGCCGCCAGGAGGGCATCGGCCGCGCTACGCGGGGGCCGGCTCGGCCGCGGGCTCGTACCCGAGGTTCGGGCGCAGCCAGCGCTCCGCCTCCGCAACCGAGACGCCCTTGCGGGCGGCGTAGTCCTCGACCTGGTCGCGGCCGACGCGGCCGACCGCGAAGTAGCGCGCGTCCGGATGGGCGAGGTAGAGACCGCTGACGCTCGCGGCCGGCGTCATCGCGAACGTCTCGGTCAGCGCGAGGCCCGCCTCGCCGGCGCCGAGCAGCTCGAAGAGCTTCGCCTTCTCGCTGTGATCCGGGCAGGCGGGGTAGCCGAAGGCGGGCCGGATGCCGCGGAAGCGCTCGGAGAGCAGCTGCTCGGGCGGGAGCGGCGTGCCCGTCTCGTACCAGGCGCGCCGCGCCAGCTCGTGCACGTGCTCGGCGAACGCCTCGGCCAGCCGGTCGGCGAGCGCCTTGACCATGATCGCGTGATAGTCGTCGTGCTCGGCCGCGAAACGGGCCGCGAGCTCGTCGGCGCCGAGGCCGGCGGTGACCGCGAAGGCACCGACGTGGTCGCCGTCCGGGGCGACGTAGTCGGCCAGGCAGCGATTCGGGCGCGAGTCGCCGTGGTCGGACTGCTGGCGCAGGAGGTGGAGGCGGATCCCTCCGCCGTCGAGGAGGGCGACGTCGTCCCCGTCGGACGCGGCGGGCCAGAATCCGAAGACGCCGCGGGCCGCGAGCAGACGCTCCTCCACGATCCGGTCGAGGAGGCGCTGCGCATCGTCGAAGACCTCGCGGGCGGCCGGCTGCCGGAGGATCGCCGGATAGCGCCCCTTCAGCTCCCAGGCGTGGAAGAAGAACTGCCAGTCGACGTACTCGCGCAGCGTCGCGAGCTCCGGCTCGACGAGGCGGACGCCGGTGAACTCCGGCACGGGCAGGTCGCCGAAGGCCACGCGCTGGCGGTTCGCGCGGGCACGGGCGAGCGGGAGCAGGGGACGCCGCTCCTTCTCCTCGTGCAGCTCGCGCAGCCGCTCCTGGTCGGCCCGGTTGTCGCGATCGAGCCGCTCGCGCCGCACCGGGTCGAGCAGGTTGGAGACGACCGCGGCGACGCGGGACGCGTCGAGGACATGGACGACCGGCTGCGAGTAGGCCGGCGCGATCCGAACGGCGGTGTGCTGCCGCGACGTCGTGGCGCCGCCGACGAGCAGCGGCAGCGACAGGCCGCGCCGCTCCATCTCCCGCGCGACGTCGACCATCTGGTCGAGCGAGGGGGTGATCAGACCCGAGAGGCCGACGACGTCGGCGCCGTGCTCGAGCGCGACGTCGAGGATCCGCTCCGCCGGCACCATCACGCCGAGGTCGATCACCTCGTAGTCGTTGCAGCCGAGGACGACGCCGACGATGTTCTTGCCGATGTCGTGGACGTCGCCCTTGACCGTGGCGAGCACGACCTTCCCCTGCGCGCGGCCGGCGCCCGCCGGCGGCCTTCTCCGCCTCCATGTACGGCTCGAGGTAGGCGACCGCGCGCTTCATCGCGCGGGCGCTCTTCACCACCTGGGGCAGGAACATCTTCCCGGCGCCGAAGAGGTCGCCGACGACCTGCATCCCGGCCATCAGCGGGCCCTCGATCACGTCGAGCGGGCGGTCGTGGCGCTGCCGGGCCTCCTCGACGTCCGCCTCGACGAAGTCGACGACGCCGTGGACGAGCGCGTGCTCGAGCCGCTTCTCGACCGGCGCCTCGCGCCAGGCGAGGTCGAGCTCTCGCCGCGAGCCCTGGCCGCGCACGCGCTCCGCGTACTCGACGAGCCGCTCGGTCGCCTCCGGCCGCCGGTCGAAGATCACGTCCTCGACGCGCTCGAGCAGCTCCGGCTCGATGTCCTCGTAGACGACGAGCTGCCCGGCGTTGACGATGCCCATGTCGAGCCCGGCGCGAATCGCGTGGTAGAGGAAGGCCGAGTGCATCGCCTCGCGGACGAGGTCGTTGCCGCGGAAGGAGAAGCTGAGGTTGGAGATGCCGCCGCTCGTCCTCGCGCCCGGGCAGCGCTCCTTGATCAGCGGCAGCGCCTCGATGAACGCGTTCGCGAACCCGTTGTGCTCCTCGATCCCGGTGGCGACCGCGAGCACGTTCGGGTCGAAGACGAGGTCCTCCGGGGCGAAGCCCGCCTCGTCGACGAGCAGCCGGAAGGCGCGCTCGCAGATCGAGACCTTGCGCTCGACGGTATCGGCCTGGCCCTGCTCGTCGAACGCCATCACGACCACGCCGGCGCCGTAGCGTCGGACGCGGCGCGCCTGCTCGAGGAACGACTCCTCCCCCTCCTTGAGGCTGAGCGAGTTGACCACGCTCTTCCCCTGAACGCATTTGAGGCCCGCCTCGAGCACCGACCAGCGCGAGCTGTCGATCATGATCGGGATCCGCGCCACCTCCGGCTCGGCCGCGAGCAGGTTGAGGAAGGTCGTCATCGCGCGCTCGCCGTCGAGCAGGTCGGCGTCCATGTTCACGTCGAGGAGGTTCGCGCCGCCCCGCACCTGCTCGAGCGCGACCTCGACCGCCTGCTGGTAGTCGTTCGCCTCGATCAGGCGCCGGAAACGCGCGGAGCCCGTCACGTTCGTGCGCTCGCCGATCATCACGAAGTTCCCGGCGGCGCTCGCGCCACGGTCCTCGGGCGAAGCGTCGGCCGGGCCGATCTCGAACGGCTCCAGGCCGCTGAAGCGGGTGGCCGGGCGCGGTGCCGGCAGGGCGCGCGGCGGCACGCCCTCGACGGCGGCGGCGATCTCGCGAACGTGCTCCGGCGTCGTCCCGCAGCAGCCGCCGACGACGTTGACGAGACCGTCGCGCGCGAACTCCCCGAGGAACGGCTCGTGTCGCCCGGCTGCTCGTCGTGCTCGCCCATCGCGTTCGGCAGCCCGGCATTCGGGTAGCAGGCGACCCACGTCGTCGCAAGCCCGGCGAGATCCTCGACGAACGGCCGCATGCTCGGTCGCGCCGAGCGAGCAGTTGACGCCGACGATCAGCGGCCGCGCGTGCTCGACCGAGACCCAGAACGCCTCGACCGTCTGACCGGAGAGGTTGCGCCCGCTGCGGTCGACGGCGGTGAACGAGAGCCAGAGCGGCAGCTCCGGCACGGAGTCCTGCGCGGCCGCGATCGCCGCCTTGCAGTTGAGCGTGTCGAAGACGGTCTCGATCAGGAGCAGGTCGACGCCGCCGTCGCGCAGCGCACGCATCTGCCGGGCGTACGTCTCGACGATCTCGTCGAAGGTCGCGGCGCGGAACGCGGGCTCGTCGACGCGCGGCGAGAGCGAGAGCGCGATGTTGAGCGGCCCGACCGAGCCGGCGACGAAGCGCGGCCGCTCGGGCGTCCTCGCCGTCCACTCGTCGGCGGCGCGCCGGGCGAGGCGGGCGCCTGCGAGGTTCATGTCGTCGACGGCCTCCTCGAGCGCGTAGTCGGCCTGCCCGACCGTCGTCGCCGTGAACGTGTTGGTCGTCGCGATGTCGGCGCCCGCGGCGAAGTACTCGTCGTGGATGCGGGCGACCACCTCCGGCCTGGTGAGGTTGAGCAGGTCGGGATCGCCGGCGACGTCGCGCGGATGCTCGCGGAAGCGCTCGCCGCGATAGGCCTCCTCGCCGCGCACCTCCTTCTGCAGGAGCACGCCCCAGGCGCCGTCGAGGACGGCGATCCGCTCGCGGAGGATGGCTTCGAGTGTCTGGCGCATATCCGGCATCGTTTGCTCCCGCCCTGGAAACCGGGGAACGCCGACCGCGCCCTCGGGCTCTTTAGGCGTTTGGTAACCCGGTCGCCAAGCTGCCTTTCAAAGCTCTCCGGGTACCCGCAGGCTAGCAACGAGCGAGCCGCTAGGGTGCCGCGGGTATGCCCGACGTCCACGACGGCCCCACCTTGCGCGCCGCGCTCGAGGAGATCGCCGGCGACTTCTCGTTCACCTGGACCCCCGGCGCGCGTCCGCTCTTCACCCACCTCGCGCCCGAGCGTTTCGCAGCGCTCGGCCACAACCCGACCGCGCTCCTCGCCGAGCTCACGGACGACGACCTCGAGCAGGCCCTGACCGCGGAGTACGCGCTGCGCCTCGGGCGCGTGCAGGAGCGGCTCGAAGCCGAGCGGGAGCGGCCGACCTGGTGGCAGGAGCAGCGTGCGCTCGGAGGACTTCCTCGTCGCCTACTTCTCGTGCGAGTTCGGGCTCGACGAGAGCCTGCCGATCTACTCCGGCGGTCTCGGCATCCTCGCGGGCGACCACCTGAAGGCCGCGTCGGAGCTCGGCGTGCCGCTCGTCGGCGTCGGCCTCTACTACCGGCGCGGCTACTTCCGCCAGCGCCTCGACGACGACGACCGCCAGCACGAGCGCTACCCGCGCAACGACACCAGCCGCCTGCCGCTGACGGCGGTGCCGATGGCGCCGATGGTCGAGCTCGCCGACGACTCCGGCCGCCTGGTGCCGATCCGGCTCGGCGTCTGGCGTGCGCGCGTCGGCCGCGTCTCGCTCTACCTGCTCGACACGAAGGTCGAGGGGAACCCGGACTGGGCACGCGACGTCACCGACGTGCTCTACGGCGGCGACCGCCAGAACCGGCTGCGCCAGGAGCTCGTGCTCGGGCTCGGCGGCGTCCGCGTGCTACGCCGGCTCGGCCTGGAGCCGACGGTCTTCCACCTGAACGAGGGCCACTCCGCCTTCCTCCAGCTCGAGCGGCTCCGCGAGCTCGTCGAGGACGCGGGGCTCGACTCCGAGCAGGCGCTCGCCCGGCTCCATGCGTCGACCGTCTTCACGACCCACACACCCGTCCCGGCCGGGAACGAGGTCTTCGACGCCGACCTCGTGCGCCGGAACGTCGGATCGCTCGTCGAGCGCTGCAACCTCTCGTGGGACGACTTCGCCGGCCTCGGCAAGGTGCGGCCCGACGAGACGCGCTTCGGCCTGACGCCGTTCGCGCTCCGCACCGCCGCGTACGCGAACGGCGTGTCGAGGCTCCACGGCGCGGTGTCGCGCGAGATGTGGCGCGAGATCTGGCCGGACCGACCGGTCGACCAGGTGCCGATCCAGTCGATCACCAACGGTGTCCACCGGCGCACCTGGATCTCGGACGAGCTCGAGGACCTGCTCGGCCACACGGCGCCCGACTTCGAGCGGGCGCGCTCCTTCTCGGACGAGGTGCTCTGGCAGGCGCACCGCGGTGCGAAGGAGCGCATGCTCGACTTCCTCGCGCGGACGCGCGGCGTCGAGGGGCTCGACCCGGAGGCGCTCACGATCGGCTTCGCACGTCGCTTCGCGACCTACAAGCGCGCCGGGCTGCTGCTCAGCCAGCCGGACCGGCTCGCCCGCCTGCTCGGGGACCGCGAGCGGCCGCTCCAGCTGCTCGTCGCCGGCAAGGCGCATCCGGCGGACGAGGGCGGCAAGGATCTGATCCAGCGCGTCGCCGACTTCGCGCGCAACGCCGCCGCGCACGGCCGCGTCGTCTTCCTCGAGGACTACGAGATGACGCTCGCGCGCCGCCTCGTGCAGGGCGTCGACGTCTGGCTGAACACGCCCCGCCGGCCGATGGAGGCCTCGGGAACGTCCGGCATGAAGGCGGCGCTGAACGGTGTCCTCAACTGCTCGATCCTCGACGGCTGGTGGGCGGAGGGCTATGCGCCGGACCGCGGCTTCGCCATCGGCGACGACGCGATCGCCGCCGACGAGGCGGAGCAGGACGCGGCCGATGCCGAGGCGCTGTTCACCGTGCTCGAGCAGCAGGTGATCCCCGCCTACTACGAGCGGGACTCCGAGGGGCTGCCACGGCGCTGGATCGAGACGATGCGCCATTCGATCGCCGAGCTCGGCACCGAGTTCGGGACGAACCGGATGGTCGCCGAGTACGTCGAGCGGCTCTACCTGCCCGCGCACAGCGGCGAACGCAGCACCGCGCTCGCCGAGTAGCCGGCCGCCTACTCGCCGTGCCCGGAGACGCGGAGCTGGTTCTCCGCGTG
Organism: uncultured Actinomycetes bacterium; assembly: GCA_963746895.1. Taxonomy (GTDB): domain Bacteria; phylum Actinomycetota; class Thermoleophilia; order Gaiellales; family Gaiellaceae; genus Palsa-739. Next base: position 37,928 of record CAVVDI010000013.1, read on the forward strand.
CCGGATGCGCTGCTCGAGCTGCCAGCGGTCGGCGGTCGAGTCGCCGGACTCGACGCGCTCGAGCTCGGTCTTCGCGTCCTCGAGCTGGCGCCGCGCCCGCTCATCGTCGATCTCGCCCGCCGCGACGGCGTCGTCCACGAGCGCGATCGCCCGGTCCTCGAGCATCTGGAAGAAGCCGGGGCCGGTCGCGAACTCGTGCACCTCGCCGTCGCCGAGATGGACGCGCGTCGAGCCGGCACGCAGCATCGCGACGAGCGGCGCGTGCCGCGCGAGCACGCCGATCTCGCCGGCCGCGCCGGGCACGATCAGCATCTCGGCCTCGCCCTCGAAGGCCGCGCCCTCGGGCGTGACGACCGAGACGGCGAAGAGCGGATGGTCGGCCACGGCGGCTCAGCGGCTCCTCACGCGGTGGCGCCGGCCGTCTCGGCGGCCCCCGCCTGCTCCTCGCCCTCGCGCGCGGCCGCATCGTCCGGCTCCTCGCCCGCGAGCTGCTTCGCCCGCTCGACCGCCTGCTCGATCACGCCGACCATGTAGAAGGCCTGCTCGGGCAGGTCGTCGTGCTTGCCGTCGAGGATCTCGTTGAAGCCGCGGATCGTGTCCTCGAGCTTGACGTACTCGCCGGGGGTGCCCGTGAACTGCTCCGCGACGAAGTTCGGCTGCGAGAGGTAGCGCTCGATCTTGCGCGCGCGGGCGACGACGAGCTTGTCCTCGTCGGAGAGCTCGTCGATGCCGAGGATCGCGATGATGTCCTGCAGGTCGCGGTAGCGCTGCAGCACCTCCTGCACGCGCGTCGCCGTCCGGTAGTGCTCCTCGGAGACGATGCCCGGCTGAAGCGCGCGCGACGTCGAGTCGAGCGGGTCGACCGCCGGGTAGATCCCCTTCTCCACGATCGCGCGGGAGAGCACGGTCGTCGAGTCGAGGTGGGCGAACGTGTTCGCCGGAGCCGGGTCGGTGAGGTCGTCCGCCGGGACGTAGATCGCCTGCACCGAGGTGACCGAGCCGGTTCGCGTCGAGGTGATCCGCTCCTGCAGCTGCCCCATCTCCGTCGCGAGCGTCGGCTGGTAGCCCACGGCGCTCGGCATGCGCCCGAGCAGCGCCGACACCTCGGAGCCCGCCTGGACGAAGCGGAAGATGTTGTCGATGAACAGGAGCACGTCCTGGCCCTGGTCGCGGAAGTACTCGGCCATCGTCAGGCCGGAGAGGCCGACCCGCAGGCGCGCGCCCGGCGGCTCGTTCATCTGCCCGTAGACCATCGCGACCTTGTCGATCACGCCCGACTCGGTCATCTCGAGGAACAGGTCGTTGCCCTCGCGCGTGCGCTCGCCGACGCCCGTGAAGACGGAGACGCCACCGTGCTGCAGCGCGACGTTGTGGATCAGCTCCTGGATCAGCACCGTCTTGCCGACGCCGGCGCCGCCGAAGAGGCCGATCTTGCCGCCGCGCACGTACGGCGCGATCAGGTCGATCACCTTGATGCCGGTCTCGAAGATCTCGACCGTCGGCGAGAGCTCGCCGAAGGACGGCGGGTCGGCGTGGATCGGCCGCCGCTCGCCCTTGCCGGGCTCCTTGCCGTCGACCGGGTCGCCGATCACGTTCCAGATCCGCCCCAGCGTCTGGTCGCCCACGGGAACCGAGATCGGCTTGCCCGTATCGACGACGTCGGCGCCGCGGGCCAGGCCGTCCGTCGTGTCCATCGCGACGGCGCGGACGCGGTCGTCGCCGAGGTGCTGCTGCACCTCCGCGATCAGCTCCCGGCTCCCGCCTTCCTCCAGGGGCACCTGGATCGCGAGCGCGTGGTAGATCTCGGGCAGCCGCTGATGGAAGACGGCGTCGAGCACGACGCCCTTGATCTCGACGATCTTGCCGGTGTTCTTGCCGTTTGCGGTTGTGTCGGCCATGCGTCTCCTGTGGTCGATCGAGGTTATCCGGCGAGCGCGTCCGCGCCGGCCACGACCTCGAGGATCTCCTGCGTGATCTCGGCCTGGCGGGCGCGGTTGAGCTGGAGGGTGTAGCGGTCGATCAGCTCGCCCGCGTTCTTCGAGGCGTTGCGCATCGCGGTCATCTGCGAGGCGAGGAAGGAGGCGGCCGACTCGAGCAGCGCGCGGTAGATCTCGGTCTCGAGGTACACCGGCAGCAGCCGCTGGAGGATCTCCTCGGGCTCGGGCTCGTAGATGAAGTCGGCGTGCGCCCCCGGCTTCTCCTCGCCCTGCTCGCCCTCCTCCCCGCCGCCGAGCACGTGCTCGGGGATCGGCAGCAGATCGCCCGTCGTCACGCGCTGGACGAGCGCGGACACGTAGCGGTTGTAGACGAGGACGACGCGGTCGACCTCCTCCTGGGTGTAGAGCTCGGCGAGCCGGTGGGCGATCGCCTGCGCGTCGGCGTACTCCGGCCGGTCGCTGAACCCGGCCCACTGGTCCGCCAGCTCGTAGCGGCGGAAGCGCAGCGTCGACGCGCCCTTGCGGCCGACGACGAGCCACGTCACCTCCTGACCCTCGGCGCGCACCTGGCGCTCGAGCTCGAACGCGCGGCGGAGCACCTGGCCGTTGAACGGCCCGGCGAGACCGCGGTCGCCGCTGACGACGACGATCGCCGTGCGCCGCACCTGCTCGCGCCGCTGCATCAGGGCGAGGTTGCGGAACGACGCCGCCGCGCGGGCGGTTCCGACCATCAGCTCCTGCATCCGGTCGGCGTACGGGCGCATCTCCTCGATCCGGCTCTGCGCCCGGCGCAGGCGGGCGCCGGCGACGAGCTCCATCGCCTTGGTGATCTTGCGCGTGTTCCGGACCGAGGTGATCCGGCGGCGGATGTCCTGGAGCGACGCCATCTAGACGAGTGCCGATCTCCTCCTGGACGTTGAAGCAGTGCTTGAACTTCTCGATCTCGCCGTTCAACTTCTCGGCGAGGTCGTCCGGCAGGTCGCCGCTCTCGCGGATCTGCTGGTAGATCGAGCCCTCGGCGCGGAGGTGCTCGCGCAGCTCGTCCTGGAAGCGCGGCACCTGCGGCGTCGGGACGTCGTCGAGGAAGCCGTTCACGCCGGCGTAGATGTTCACGACCTGCTCCTCCATCGGCCACGGCTGGTACTGCGGCTGGTTGAGCGAGGCGACCATCTTCTCGCCGCGCGTCAGCGCCTGCTGGGTCGCGCGGTCGAGGTCGGAGCCGAACTGGGCGAACGCCTCGAGCTCGCGGTACTGCGCCAGCTCGAGGCGCAGGCGGCCGGCGACTCTCTTCATCGCCTTCGTCTGCGCCGAGGAGCCGACGCGCGACACCGAGATGCCGACGTTGACGGCCGGGCGGACGCCGGAGAAGAAGAGGTCGGACTGGAGGAAGATCTGCCCGTCGGTGATCGAGATCACGTTGGTCGGGATGTACGCGGACACGTCGCCGGCCTGCGTCTCGATCACGGGGAGCGCGGTCAGCGAGCCGCCGCCCTCCTCCTCGTTCAGCTTGCACGCGCGCTCGAGCAGCCGCGAGTGGAGGTAGAAGACGTCGCCCGGGAACGCCTCGCGGCCCGGCGGGCGGCGCAGCAGCAGCGAGAGCTGCCGGTACGCGTCGGCGTGCTTCGAGAGGTCGTCGAACATCACGAGCGCGTGCTTGCCCTCGAAGAGGAAGTACTCGCCCATCGCGGTGCCGGCGAACGGCGCCATCCACTTGATCGGGGCGGCCTCGCTCGCGCCGGCCGTGACGATCGTCGTGTACTCCATCGCCCCCGCCTCGCGCAGCCGCTCGTAGATGCCGGCGACCGTGGACGCCTTCTGGCCGATCGCCACGTAGACGCAGTGGACGTCGGTGTCCTTCTGGTTGAGGATCGTGTCGATCAGGATCGCCGTCTTGCCCGTGGAGCGGTCGCCGATGATCAGCTCGCGCTGCCCGCGACCGACATTCGTCATCGAGTCGATCGCCTTGATGCCGGTCTGCAGCGGCTCCTTCACCGGCTGGCGCGCGACGACGCCCGGCGCCTTGAACTCGAGGGGGCGCACGTGCTCCGACTCGATCGGGCCGCGCCCGTCGAGCGGGTTGCCGAGCGGGTCGACCACGCGGCCGAGGAGCGCCTCGCCGACGGGAACGCTCGCGACCTTGCCGGTGCGGCGCACGGGCTCGCCCTTCGCTGACCTTCTCCCACTCGCCGAAGAGCGCCGCGCCGACCGCGTCCTCCTCGAGGTTGAAGGCGAGGCCGACGACGCCGTGCTCGAACTCGAGCATCTCCATCGCGACCGCGTTCTCGAGCCCGTAGACCTGGGCGATGCCGTCGCCGACCGCGAGGACGCTGCCGACCTCCGCGAGCTCGGTCTCGACGTCGTAGTGCTCGATCCTCTCGCGGAGGATCGACGTGATCTCTTCGGGACGCAGCTTCAAGTCAGTCTCCTCAGCTCTTGACGAGTTCGTGTCTCAATCGTTCCAGTCGTCCACGGACGCTCGCGTCCACGCGCAGCGACCCGGCCCGCAGCACGATCCCGCCGACCAGGCTCGGGTCGACGGTGCGCGTCGCCTCGACGGTGCGGCCCGCCGCCTGCTCGATCTGGCGCAGGATCCCGGCCGCCTCCTCGTCGCTCAGCTCGCGCGCAGTGGTCAGCTCGACCGAGAGGCGCCGCTCCTCGCGCGCCATCAACCGCTCGAACTCGCGCGCGATCTCCTCGAGCTCGCCGGCCCGGCCCTTCTCCGCCACGAGGTGGAGGAAGTTGGCGAAGAGCGGCTCCTCCTCGCCGACGAGGTCTCCGAGGATCGCCGCCTTCGCGGTCGACTCGAGCTGCGGGTTGCGCAGCACCGAGCGCAGCTCCGACGACTCGCCGACGGCCGCGGCGAAGTCGGCCAGCGCCTCGCGGACCTCGGCGAGACGGCCCCCCGCCTTGGCGGCGTCGAAGAGCGCCTCGGCGTAGATGCGGTGCGCGACGGCCACGGGCTAGACGGACTCCTCCAGCCGCGAGAAGTCGAGGGAGCCGATGGCATCCTCGATCAGGGCACGGTCCTGCTCCGCGTCGAGCGTCCTGCCGACGACGCGCGAGGCCGCCTCGAGCGTCAGCTCGGCGACCTCGGAGCGGATCTGCTGGAGAGCGCGCGCCGTCTCGGCCGCGATCTCCTTGCGGGTCTCCTCGAGCCGGCGCTGGCGCTCCGCCTCGGTCTCCTCTCGCATCCGCTGCTCCATCGACTCGCGCGTCTTGCGAGCCTCGCCGAGGATCTCCTCCGCCTCGCCGCGGGCCTGCCCGATCAGCTGGCGGTGCTCGTCGAGCAGCTTGCGCGCCTCGTCGCGGGCTTCGTCGGCGGCCTCGAGCGCGTTGCGGATCGACTCGCGCCGCTCGTCGATCATCGTCTGGATCGGTCCGAACGCGTACCGCTTCAGCACGAAGAACGTGATGAGGAAGAAGACGATCGTCCAGATCATCAGACCCGGGACGATCTTCGTCAGAGGGCTCGACGCCCCCAGGAGCGGCACGAGGTCAGGCATCAGGAGACGAGCACGAAGCCGAGGAAGCCGCCGACGAGGCCGTAGAACACGACGGCCTCCGTGAGCGCGAAACCGAGCCACATGATCCCCTGCAGCTCGCCGCGCAGCTCGGGCTGGCGGGCGACGGACTGGATCATCGAGGCGAAGACCGTGCCGATGCCGATGCCGGCTCCGAGCGAGCCGAGGCCCATGCCCAGGCCGAAGCCGAGGGCCTTGGCGGCCTTCAGGGTGTCTGTTGCAGCGAGCAGGTGCAGCACGCCTACGTCCTCCTTAGTGGTCCGGCTCGATCGCCGAGCCGATGTAGATGGCGGTCAATGCGGCGAAGATGAAGGCCTGGATCGTGACGACGATCGCGACCTCGAAGATGTAGAAGGCAATGCCGAGCAGGAAGAAGAACGGAACCGCGACATAGAACGTCACGCCGGTGAGGATGAAGATCAGGCCGATCGAGACGAGGATCAGCATGTGCCCGGCGACCATGTTCGCGTAGAGCCTGACGCTGAGGCTGACGACCCGGAAGATGTGCGAGATCGTCTCGAGGAAGGCCATGATCGGCACCATCGCGCGAGGCACGCCGGCGGGCACGAAGCTCCTGAAGTAGCGGATCCCGTTCCAGCGCACGCCCTCGATGTGCGTGAAGAGGACGCTCAGGAGCGCGAGGACGAGCGTCACCGACAGCTGCGAGGTCGCCGCGTAGAGCCCCCAGGTCGGCACGCCGTGCCAGCGCTCGCTCGTCAGCGGCAGCGGGATGAAGCTGACGATGTTCAGCATCCAGATGAAGAGGAAGAGCGAGGCGACGTAGGGGAACCAGCGGCCGATCGCCTTCGCGGGGAGGCCCTGCTCCGCGATCTGCGTCTGCGCGATCTCGTAGACGGCCTCGCCGACGGTCTGGCGCTTGTCGGGGAGCAGCGCGAGCCGGCTGCGCATCGTGAAGATCCCGAGCGCGATCGTCAGCACCGAGCCGATCGCGAGGTAGACGACGGCCTTGTTGATCGACAGGTCGAGCGGGCCGAGGTGGATCGACACCCACTGCTTGAGCTCGAACTCGTTCGCCGGGTTGAACGTCACCGCGAGCGCGTGGATCACCGGCCCGCCTCTCCCCCGAAGTACTCGACCAGCGAGACGCCGAGCGACAGGGTGTACGCGAGGGCGTAGACCGCGACGGCCGCGATCCCGACCGGCTTGTCCGCCACCGTGACCGCCAGCAGGGCGATCATCACGCCGATCCCGCGGAAGGAATGCGCGAGGGCGACGAGCCCGGACGAGCCGAGGTGGTCGGCCCCGAGCGGCAGGCGCCCGAGATAGACGCCGAGGGCCTCGCCGGCCGCCCACAGCACGGCCGCGAGCACCCAGCCCGCGAGCGGGAAGTGCGCGACGAGGAAGACGGGCAGCGCGAGCACGACCACGCCGGCTCCCGCGAGCGCGGGAGCGCGCCGCCCCGGGACGGGGCGCGGTGTGGAGAGCATCCCGGCCATCACGAGAAGTAGCCCCGGAACCTGCGGTAGACGGCGAAGATGCCGGACGGGAGGCCCGCCACCACCCCGCCGAGGACGCCGTAGCGCGCGTTCCCGGCCGCCCAGCCGATCAGGGCGCCGCCGCCGGCGCAGATGCCGACGGTTCCAGCGAGAATCGCGCCCGCCTCTGCGGGCTGGAAGGACGACCGTGGAGAGGCCTGCATGCGCGGGCGAGAATAGCAGCCTTTGCCCCGCCCGTTTCACCGGACCCTCATCGACTTTGTGACACCCGGATCCAGCATGACAAAACGCTCCCGCCTCCTGCTCGTTCACGGCAGCATCGTCAACGCCGACGTCGCCTGGTCGGCGCGCAGCTGCTCCGCGAGCGTGTCGACGTGGTGGCGCCGAACCGGATCGGTTTCGCGTCCGGGCCGCCGGTCGACCGGGTCGGCTTCGCGGCGGAGCTGGTCTGATCGAGCCCTGGCTCGCGCCCGGACGCACGCGGCCGGGCGCGCGGAGCTGGACGGCGGCCGACGCCCCGTGTAGCCTCGCTCGACGCCAGCGACAAGGAGGCGGCGGTGATCGCCTACATCGCCCGCAGAGTCGTCTACAGCCTGCCCGTGCTCGCGCTGTCGAGCTTCCTCAGCTTCACGTTCGTCTCGCTCGCCGGCGACCCGCTCGGGCAGCTGCGCCTCCAGCGCGGGATCTCTCAGCTGACGCTCGCCAACCTGACGCGGCAGTACCACCTCGACGCCTCGCTGCCCCTCCGCTACTGGTACTGGCTCGAGGACGTGTTCGCGCACGGGTTCGGCAGCTCGCTGGTGACGCTGCAGCCGATCTGGCCCGACATCGAGCGGACGATGGGCCACACCGCCCAGGTCGTGCTCCTCTCCGAGGCGGTGGCGCTGCCGCTCGGCCTGACGATCGGGATCGTCTCCGCCGTCCGCCAGTACTCGCTCTTCGACCACCTGACGTCGTCGTTCAGCTTCCTCGGCTTCTCGATCCCGACGTTCTGGCTGGCGCTGATGCTGCAGATCCTCTTCGTCGACGTCTACCTGCACTGGCACGTGCGGATCGTCTACACGTCGGGCCTCAACAGCCCGCACGCCGGAGCGTGGTCGGTCGACCGGCTGCAGCACCTCGCGCTCCCGTCGCTGACCCTGTGCATCGTCACCCTCGCGCTGTACAGCCGCTTCATGCGGGCCTCGATGCTCGACGTCGTCAACTCCGACTACGTGCGCACCGCCCGCGCGAAGGGCGTGCCCGAGTGGAGGGTGATCGTGCGGCACGTGCTCCCGAACGCGCTGATCCCGATCGTGACGGTGGTCACGCTGAACATCGGCGGCCTGCTCGGCGGCGTGATCGTGACCGAGACGGTCTTCACTCTCGACGGGATCGGCTTCTACTTCGTGCAGAAGCTCGGCCAGCTCGACGTGTACGCCGTCATGGCGTACCTGATGGTGACGGCCGTGATCATCATCGTCTTCAATCTGCTCGCGGACCTCGCGTACGGGCTGCTCGACCCGCGCATCAGGTACGACTGACCCGCCGCCTTCGTCGTCTAGTCGGCGTGCGCGCGCTCGCGCGCCACCGCGGCCCGCTTGTCGCGGAGGGCCCGCGCCGACCGCGCCTGCCAGAACAGCGAAAACAGCGCCCGCGAGCGCCGCGCCGGGCCGACGAGGACGAACTCGTTGTGCACCTCGACCCGCTCCGTCCAGCGCTGCTTCGCCGAGTCGGGGTTCAGTGACAGGTTGAGCGCCCGGTCGCCGTCCGCGATCGCGCGCTCGATCACCGCCGAGAGGACGAGCGTCGGCGAGCTGAGCCTCCAGAGAGCCGTGTCGAATCCGGAGTAGGAGAGGAAGCTCCGCCCGCCGGCGCGCAGGACGACCCGACCGGCGACGGGGCGGCCGCCGATCTCGCACAGCGCCACGTACGCGTCGCCCAGCTCGCCGAGACCCGTGAGCCCGTCGAGCGCGAGCCGGCCGACCCTGTCGTCGCCGAAGTAGTCGGTGTGGACGACACCGACCCGGCCGGCGGCGCGATCCCTGTGCAGCTGCTGCACGGACGCGGCGGCCTCGGCGACGTCGCTCCCCACCGCGAAGCGGATCTCGACGGTCTCCTCCAGGCCTGCGTGGCGGTTCTCGGCGCGGCGAATGTGGCTCTTGACGTTCCGCTTGAGCGGGACGTCCTCGTACGACGCCGCGAGCGGCAGGATGGAGAACGGGCGCACGCTCTTGTGCATCGAGAAGGCGCCTCTGCGACGCCACTCGCTCGGAATCCACTCGTCGTAGAACCAGCCCTGTGCCCGGCGGCATGCGTGATGCCGATCCAGTCGCACCCGTCCGCGTGGGCGAGGGCGAGCTCCTCGACGACCGCCTGCAGGACGTGCCGAGGGTCTCCCGGTGCGACCAGGACCTCGCTCATCTCCGTCAGGTTCTCCTCGGAGGGCGACCCGGCGAGCTGGATCGTCCGGCAGCGACCGACACGGCGGTAGTAGAAGGGCGCGACGCCGACGAGCTCCCCGGCCCGGCGGACGGCGAGCACCCGCCTCCGCTCCGCCTCCGGGACGAACTCCCGCAGCCACGTGCGCAGCCATCGCGGGTGCGCGAACGGGTTGTGCGTCCCGGACGCGAGGAAGAGCTCGTGCCACGCCGGCTCGAACGCGGCGAGCTCGGCGTCGGTCGCGAGCACCTCGAACTCGAGCGGCGGCCTCGTCACGCTCCCGCTCCTGCCGGGCGGAGCCGTTGCCTGCGCAGCCCGGCGATCATGGCGATCGTCGGAAGGGGGTCGCGTGCGTCGAGCGGCTCGGCCACCCGGCCTGGCAGGACGACCCCGAGCGCGACCTCGGCGGCGGCGCGCCGGACGCTCCTCCGGGCGACCGGCTCGTCAGCGCGTCGCGCATGGCCGCGAGCTCGCCGTGCAGCTGAACGAACCGGAGCCGACGGGCCGCACCGGCCGCAGCGGACGCGCACGGCCGAGCGCGATCTCGACGCCGAGCCTCGGCAGGTCGAGCCCGGCGGCGACCGTCCCGCCGACCGAGGCCGGAATCCGCAGGTTGACGTCGTGCGGGTACCAGACTCCGTCGCGGACGATCATCTGGATCGAGCCGATTCCCTCGTACCCGACTGCGTCGAGGAGCGCCGTCGCGGCAGCCTCGACGTCGGGCCGGGTCGACCCGAACTCGGAGACGCTCGACTGCCCTGTGTGCTGTGGGTAGCTCGTGATCGTCCGGGCGGTCACATGCGCCGTCGCGCCACCGACGCGCGCGAAGTGGAAGCGCCACTGCTCGCCGTCGATCTCCTCCTGCACCAGCACCTGGAACCCGTCCGCCACGAGCTCGGCGACCACGCTGCGGCACGCACCCTCGTCCGTGACTCTCGTCGGGCGCCCGGCCGCGCGACCCTCCGTCACGCCCGAGACGATCTTGACGTACGCCGGAAGCGGGGGCAGGCGCGTGAGCGGCGTGCCGGGCCCGGCCACGACCTGCTCCGGGCGTCCGAGACCGGCTCGCTCGGCCACGGCGCTCAGCTCTGCCTTGTCGCAGACGAGCCCGAAGACCGCCCGCGAGGGGCCGACGAGCTGCCAGGCGGCGTCCTCCGGCCGCGCAACGAGGAGCGTGCCCAGCATCTCGTCGGCGAGCGGGACGACGGCGTCGATCGCCTCGAGCTCGCAGAGCGACGCGATCTCGCCGGCGAAGGCGGCTCCATCGGCCACGAACGGCACGATGTGCGTGCGCGTGCAGTACCGGGTGCGGCCGGCCAGCCTGGCCGGCTCGCTCGCGCCGACCACGACGAAGCCGGCACGACTCAACGACCGCGCGACTGCGTGCGCGGACGGCTGCGTGGTGCCGACGACGAGAATCCTCGGTTGGCCGCGAACCTCGATTCTGGATACCGTGCCCTCGGTGGTCTGACGCCTGAACCCTGACGGTGTGCGCGGAACCGGAGGCTGTCAAGAACCGCGAGCACTGTCGTAGCGCGACCATCGGCTAAGCGGCCTCCGGCCGCGGGACGCCTTTCGCGCGCTTCCCTCCCGGGCGGCGCGCCTCAGGCGCTCTTGCGGAGCGGGTCTCCCGGCTCGCGGCGGCGAGTGAGCGGGTTGCCGGTCTTCACGATCTCGAGGGTGTAGACGACGTAGATCGAGAAGGCGATCGCGACGATCCCGATCGCGGCTGCGAGCAGCGTCGGCCAGAGATGCCAGACGCCGTGCTGGCGGAACGGGACGAAGCGCGTTGCGAGCGCCGCGGCCGCGAGCGAGAGGCACCACCCCCAGATCGTCAGCGCTGCCCGCGGTTGCGAGAAGCCGCGTCGCAGGAAGCGGTGGTGCAGGTGCGCCTGGTCGCCGACGAAGACGCGCTCGCCGTGCCGCAGCCTCCGCGCCACGACGAAGGTCGTGTCGAGGATCGGCACCGCGAGCACGAGCAGCGGGAAGAGCAGCGCGACGGTCGCGGCCGTCTTCAGCAGTCCCTGGACGGCGACCGTGGCGAGGACGTAGCCGAGCAGCAGCGCGCCCGAGTCGCCCATGAAGATCCGGGCCGGATAGAAGTTGTGGCGCAGGAAGCCGCTGCAGGCGCCGAACACGATCGCCGAGAGGACGGCCGCGTCCGGCTTCCCGAGCGAGAGGGCGATCACGCCGAAGGTGAGCCCCGCGATCCCCGCCACGCCGGCGGCGAGCCCGTCCATCCCGTCGAGGAAGTTGACCATGTTCATGATCGCGACGATCCAGAGCACGGTCAGCGGGATGCCGGCCCACTCCGGCAGCTGATGGATGCCGAGGAACGGGAACGTGAAGCGGTTCACCCAGACGCCGAACGCGGTCGGCACCGAGGCGGCGGCGAGCTGACCGGCGAGCTTCTCGAACCAGCGCAGGCCGCGGAAGTCGTCGACCGCCCCGACCGTGACCGCGAGCGCGGCGCCGAGCAGCAGGCCGCGGTTCTCACGCCCGATCTGGAGGAACGCGAGCGAGGGCACGAAGATGCCGAGGAAGAGCGCCACCCCGCCGAGCCGCGGGACCGGGGAGCGGTTCAGCCTCCGACCGCCGGGAGCGTCGACGACGCCGAGGATCCGCGCCATCCCCCCGACCGCGGGGGTGAGGAGCACGACCACGGCGAACGCAGTCAGCGCTCCCCAGACGACGCCGAGGTTGTCGCCGAGCGTCTGGAGAATGTCGTGGTGCGCGCCTCCGGCATCCCGGATCAGCGCCACTCCAGTCATGCGCGAAGCGTACTTCGCCTACGGGAAGGCCGAGTTCTCCGCGCGGCTACTTCGTGCCGTAGAGGCGGTCGCCGGCGTCGCCCAGGCCCGGGACGATGAAGCCGCGCTCGTCCAGACCGCGGTCGACGGCGGCGCAGACGACGTGCACGTCCGGGTGGCGCCCGTGCACCTCCTCGACTCCGCGCGGCGCCGCGACGATGCACACGAGCGTGACCGAGTGCGCCCCGGCCGCCTTGACCGCGTCGATCGCCGCGCAGCTGGAGTGGCCCGTCGCGAGCATGGGGTCGAGCACGATCGCGTTGCGCTCGTCGAGGTCGACCGGGAGCTTGACGAAGTACTGCACCGCCTCGAGGGTCTCCTCGTCGCGGTAGAGGCCGATGAAGCCGACGCGCGCACTCGAGACCAGCGAGAGCACGCCGTCGAGCATCCCCATCCCGGCCCGCAGCACCGGGCAGACCGCGACCTTCTTCCCGGAGATCCGCCGCGCCGTCGTCGTCTCGAGCGGCGTCTCGATCTCCCAGGGCTCCGTCTCCATGTCCTTCGTCGCCTCGTAGGTGAGGAGCAGCGTGATCTCGTTCGCGAGCTTGCGGAAGTGGACGGTCGGCGTGTCCTTGTCCCGCAGGTAGCCGAGCTTGTGCTGGACGAGCGGATGCTCGACGACGGTGAGGCGGTTCGTGCCCGCCGTGTTCATCGCGCGTAGCTCGCGAAGCCGCGGAAGCCCGGGTAGAGCGGCCGCTTCGCACAGAGCGCGTCGACGCGGCCGCGCAGGGAGTCGAGGTCGGGCGCTGCGCCCAGCGCCGTCGCGATGATGCGGCCGACCTCGCGGAAGTCGTCCTCGTCGAAGCCGCGCATGGTCATCGCCGGGCTGCCGAGCCGGACGCCCGAGGCGACCGTCGGCGGCCGCTCGTCGAACGGGACGGTGTTGCGGTTCGCCGTGATCCGAACGTCGTGGAGCCGCTCCTCGGCGTCCTTGCCCGTCCACGCGGAGCTGCGCAGGTCGAGCAGCAGCAGGTGGGTGTCGGTGCCGCCGGTCAGGATGTCCAGCCCGCCCTCCTGGAGCGTCTCCGCGAGCACGTCCGCGTTGCGGCGCACCTGCGCCTGGTAGGCGCGGAACGCGTCGCTCGCCGCCACCTTGAAGCAGGTCGCCTTCGCCGCGATCGTGTGCTCGAGCGGGCCTCCCTGCATGCCCGGGAAGACGGCCCGGTCGACGGCCTGGGCATGCTCCTCGCGGCAGAGGACGAAGCCGGCGCGCGGCCCGGCGAGGGTCTTGTGCGTCGTCGAGGTGACGAAGTCGCAGTGCTCGACCGGGTTCGGGTGCAGGCCGGCGGCGACGAGCCCGGCGAAGTGCGCCATGTCGCAGAGGAGCAGCGCGCCCACCTCGTCCGCGATCTCGCGGAAGCGGTCGGTCTCGACCGTGCGCGGGTAGGCGGAGCCGCCGCAGACGATCAGCTTCGGCCGGTGCTCCTTCGCGAGCGCGAGCACCTCGTCGTAGTCGACGGTCATCGTCTCGCGCGAGACGCCGTAGGAGGCGATCGTGTAGAGGCGCCCGCTGAAGTTGACCTTCAGCCCGTGCGTGAGATGGCCGCCGTGGTCGAGGCGCAGGCCCATCAGCGTGTCGCCCGGCTGCAGCACCGCCATGTAGACGGCCATGTTCGTCTGTGCGCCGGCATGCGGCTGGACGTTCGCGTGCTCGGCGCCGAAGAGGCTCTTCGCGCGGTCGATCGCGAGCTGCTCGATCTCGTCGACGACCTCGCAGCCCCCGTAGTAGCGCTTGCCCGGATACCCCTCCGCGTACTTGTTCGTCGGCACCGAGCCGACCGCCTCGAGCACCGCCGGCCAGGTGAAGTTCTCGGAGGCGATCAGCTCGATCTGGCCGCGCTGCCGCTCGAGCTCCCTGCCGAGCAGGCGCGCGACGTCCGGGTCCACCTCCTCGAGGCCTGCGGTCGTGAGCTGCTCGAAGGTCTCCTGCGCGACGGACACGGCGGTCTCTCCTCTTCCGGGGGCGAAGCGGATGCTACGACAGCGCGGCGGCGACCCGCGCCAGCGCCTCGCCCGCGGGTGCGGCGCCCTCGCGCACGAGCCGCGGCTCCTCGCCGGTGAAGTCGAGGACGGTCGACGGCGTCCCCGGCAGCTCGCCTCCGTCGACCGCTGCGGCAGCCTTCGCGCGCAGCTCGTCCGGCACCTCGTCGAGGCGGCGCGGGTCCGGGCCGCCGCGCAGGTTCGCGCTCGTCGCGGCGACGGCGCCGACGAGCGAGAGGATCTCCGCCGCCGGCGCGGGCAGCTCCGGAACACGGACGCCGATCGCGTCGGGCGTGCTCCCGTTCAGCCAGCGGTAGCGCCGCGCCGGGTTGGGGAGGATCAGCGTGTAGGGGCCGGGCAGGAGCGCCCGCGCGATCGAGCCGGCGCGGCCGCGCAGCTCGGGGACGCACTCGAAGAGCATGTCGAGGTCCGAGGCGACGATCGCGGTCGGCTGCTGCGGCTCGCGGCCCTTCAGGCGGTAGAGCCGCTCGACCGGCTCGGAGCGGTACGGCGTCGCGCAGAGCCCGTAGACGGTGTCCGTCGGCAGGATCACCGCCCTCCCGGTCCGGATGCCGTCGACCGCCTGCCTCAACTGGTCCTCGCTCACCGCTTCCCCTCCACCACCCGCTCGTTGCCCGGTCAGGTCGCGCGTGATGCTAACCGCGTCGTAGGCGAGCGACCGGAGCATGTCGGCGACCGAGGCGGCCTGGCCGTCGGCGACCTCGAAGGCGACGAAGCGGGCGACGGCCGCCGAGGCGATGCGCTCGTGGAAGCCCGAGCCGAGCAGCGCCACGCTCGGCTCGAAGCGGAGCTCGGGCTGCAGGCCGTCGAGGCCGTCGACGTACGGCGGGTTGGCGACGACGAGATCCCAGCCCTCGGCCGCCGCCGCCGCCCCGTCCTCCTCGCGCAGCTCGACGTCGAGCCCCAGCCGCGCCGCGTTCTCGCGCGCGAGCTCGAGCGCCTCGGCGGAGAGGTCGACGCCGGTGACGAGCGCGTCCGGCCGCTCGTCCTTCAGCGCGAGGGCGATCGCTCCGGAGCCGACGCCGACGTCGAGGATCCGCGGGGCCTCGACGTCGATCACGAGCGCGAGCGCGCGCTCCACGAGCATCTCCGTCTCCGGTCGCGGCACGAGCGCCCGTGCGTCGGTCTTCAGCACGAGCCGCCGGAAGCCCCACTCGCCGAGCACGTAGGCGAGCGGCTCCCGCGACTCCCTGCGCGCGAGCAGCGGCTCGAGGCCGTCCACCTCGTCGTCGAGGAGAGCGTGGACGCCGGAGCGGGTCGTCCCGAGCACGTGCGCGACGAGCCACTCGGCGTCGACCCGCGGTGTGTCGACGCCGGCGGCCGCGAGACGGCGCTCCGCCTCGGCGAGCGCCTCGCGCGCGGTCACTCGCCCAGGGCCCGGCGCCGGTCGTCGGTCGTCAGCGCCTCGGTGAACTCCTCCAGCTCGCCCTGGAGGATCCGGTCGAGCTGGTGCACCGTCAGCTTGATCCGGTGGTCGGTGAGCCGGTTCTCGGGGAAGTTGTAGGTGCGGATCTTCTCGGCGCGCTCGCCGCTGCCGATCTGGGAGCGGCGCGTCGCGTCGAGCTCGGCGCGCCGGCGCTCGAGCTCGCGCTCGTAGAGGCGGGCGCGGAGGACGCGCATCGCCTTGTCCTTGTTCTGGAGCTGCGACTTCTCGTCCTGCATCGCGACGACGACGCCGGTCGGCAGATGCGTGATCCGCACTGCCGAGTCGGTCGTGTTCACCGACTGCCCGCCGGGGCCGGTCGAGCGGTAGACGTCGATCTTGAGATCGTTCGGGTCGATCTCGACCTCGACCTCCTCCGCCTCGGGCATCACCGCGACCGTCGCGGTCGAGGTGTGGATGCGGTCGGCGCTCTCGGTCTCGGGGACGCGCTGGACGCGGTGCGTGCCCCCCTCCCACTTGAACACGGAATAGGCGCCGTCGCCCTTGACCGCGAAGGTGACCTCCTTGTAGCCGCCGCCGTCGTTCGGGCTCGCCCCCAGCGCCTCGACCTTGAAGCCGCGCCGCTCGGCGTAGCGGGAGAGCATCCGGTAGACGTCGCCGGCCCAGAGCGCGGCCTCGTCGCCGCCGACGCCCTGGCGCACCTCGAGGATCACGTCCTTGCGGTCGGCCGGGTCGTCCGGGACGAGCGCGAGCCGCAGCTCCTCCTCGAGCTGCGCCGTCCGCTCCTCCAGCTCGGGGACGAGCTCGCGGAGGTCGGAGTCGTCACGCGCCGCCTCGAGATCGTCGCGGGCCGCCCGCCACTCCCGGGCCAGCTTGACCGGCCCCTCGAGCTCCTTGAGCTTCCGCCCCACCTCGGCCGCCTCGCGGTGGTCGTTGTAGACGGAGGGGTCGGACATGCGGGCCTGCACCTCCTCGTAGGAGCGCTCGAGCTCGGCGATCAGGTTGTCGAAGTCCGCGGCCATGGCCGCCGGCAAGCGTAGCGCCTTGCGGACAGCACTTCAGTTCGTATAGCGTCGATGCTTCATTTCCCAAAGCGAAGGAGAGGTGCCCAGGTGTCCGCAGTGGATGAGGTCGTCGCCGCCAACGAGCACTACGCCGCCGGCTTCGCCAAGGGCGAGCTGCCGATGCCGCCCGCCCGCCGGCTCGCCGTCGTCACCTGCATGGACGCGCGGCTCGATCCCGGCCGCTTCCTCGGTCTCGAGGAGGGCGACGCGCACGTGATCCGGAACGCCGGCGGGCTCGTCAACGACGAGACGATCCGCTCGCTCGTCATCTCCCACCACCTGCTCGGCACGCAGGAGGCGATCGTGATCGGCCACACCGACTGCGGGATGCTCACGTTCACGAACGACGTCCTCCACGAGCGGCTCGGCCGCCACGCCCACGCGGTCGACTTCCAGCCCTTCCCCGACGTGGCGCAGCGCGTTCGGCAGAGCGTCGAGACGATCCGGAGCACGCCGTTGCTGCCGGACGGCTTCACAGCGACCGGGTTCGTGTACGACGTGCGCAGCGGCAGGCTCGAGGCGGTCTAGCCGAGCCTCGCCTCGAGCGAGATCTCGGGCACGCCCGCCAGCGCCTTCGAGACGGGGCAGTTCTGCTTCGCGCCCTCGGCCGCCTCGCGGAAGCCGTCCGCGTCGAGCCCGGGCACGCGGCCCTCGACCGAGAGCGCGACCTTCGTGATGCCCTCGCCGGGCTGGAAGGTGACGGTCGCGGAGGTCCGCAGCTGCTCGGGCGGGTTGCCCGCCTTCGCGAGCGCAGCCGAGAGCGCCATCGAGAAGCAGGAGGCGTGCGCGGCCGCGATCAGCTCCTCCGGGCTCGTCGCCGACGGCGAGTCCTCGGCACGGTTCGCCCAGCTGACGGGCTGCTCGCCGATCGTCCCGCTCGTGGTCGAGACGATCGTCCCGGAGCCCTCCATCAGGCTCCCCTGCCACGTCACCTCTGCCCGACGGTCCGTTGCCATGTCGCTCCCTTCGCTCGTTGGATGCCACGGCAACGTACCGTCGGGCGTCGGTGCTGCGCTCCGGCTAGACGCCGTGCGCGACCGCCGGCGACCCGGCCCGGTGCGGCTCGCGCGCGAGCGCGACGCTCGTGCCGGCGACCCAGATCAGGGCGAGCAGGGCGCTGAACTGGCCGAGATTGCTCGGATCGGCGGCCACCGCCGCGAGCGTGACGACCGCGACCGCCGCGGCGCTCGAGCCCACGATCGTGCGGCCGGCGGCGAGCGCGAGCGGCGCGACCGCGAGCAGGAAGAAGGCGGTCAGGAACCACGTCGAGACGAAGGTCGCCCCGTTCAGCGTGACGAGCACGCGCGCGGCCGAGAGCCCGAGGCCGTGCCCGGCGAGATACGCCTCCGTGTCGAGCAGCGCCAGGGAGACGATGCCGACGGCGACCTGCGCGACCGCGAACCCGCGTCCGAGCGAACCGAGAAGCCCCCCGCCGAGCCTCGCGCAGACCCACACGGCGAAGGCGAGGAAGAGGCCCATGCTCAGCACCTCCAGGTACGCGCCGACCCAGACCACGACCGGCGAGGGCTTCGCGAAGGCGTGCGCGATCGAGGCGGTGCTGCTCGACCAGGTGAGGGTGTGCGTCCGGCCGCTGCCCATCGCGAGGAAGGTGCCGACCAGCTCGACGACAACCGAGCCGATGCCGCACAGGGCGAGCCAGCGATCGTGCGGACGTGCGTTCATCGAGGTGCTCCCTTCGGGTTGGCTGACCTCGTCCACGCTAGGAGCGCAGCACGCCGCCGTCGTCGGCGCCCCGGGTGATCCCGACTCGGCCGACCGGCCGATCTTCGCCGCGGAGGAGATCGGCCGAACGGCCGATGACAGGCACGCCCGCGCCGTCTAGCCTGCTGACCGTGCTTCACCGCCTGCGCCAGCTCCGGCCGGACCCCGTCGCCGTCGATCGGGTGCTCGCGGCTGCCCTGCTCGTCGCGGGGCAGCTCGAAATCTGGCTGACCAGGGACTCCCAGAACCGGCCCGTCGCCTGCCTCCTCTCCGTGCTGCTGACGACCGGACTCGCGCTTCGGCGTCGCCACCCGCTGCTCGCAGGCGCCGGCGGCCACACCGCGATGGCCGTGACCTTCTGGTTTTGGCAGGACACGCAGATCCTCGGAACGTCGGTCGCCTGGTTCTGCGTCCTCTACGGGCTCACCGTCTGGACGACCCCGCGCAGGTTCGCCTTCGGTGTCGTCTACGTCGCCGTACTGAACCTGGCGCCGCTGAACGGCTCGTACCAGCGACCCGCGAGCAGCATCCCCTTCGGGATCGTGACGCTGGTCGTGATGCTGCTCGTCCGCCGCGTCCTCGGCGACCGCGAGCGGCGCCTGCAGCTCGCCGAGCGGGAGCGGGACATCGCCGCGCGCGAGGCAGTCGTCGAGGAGCGGGCGCGGATCGCGCGGGAACTCCACGACGCGATCGCGCACAACGTCTCGATGATGGTCGTCCAGGCGGGCGCGGAGCGGCGCGTGCTCGGCGAGCGGCAGTCCTCGACCCGCGAGGTGCTCGAGACCGTCGAGCAGATCGGCCGCGACGCGCTGACCGAGATGCGGCGCCTCGTCGGGATGCTGCGGAGCGACGCGCACGACCCGCTCTCACCTCAGCCCGGCCTGCGCGATCTGCCGACGCTCGTGACGCAGGTGCGCGAGGCCGGCCTCGCCGTCCGGCTCGAGATCGACGGCGAGCGCCGGGAGCTCCCCGTCGGCCTCGAGCTTTCGGTGTACCGCATCGTCCAGGAGGCACTGACGAACGCGCTCAAGCACGCCGGCGACGCGAAGGCCACGGTCCGACTCTTCTACGGAGCCGAATCGCTCGAGCTCGAGGTGAGCGACGACGGGCGCGGCGCTGCGGGGGTGGCGGCGACGGCGGTGGGTGGCGGACACGGGCTCGTCGGCATGCGGGAGCGGGTCGCGCTCTACGGCGGTCGGTTCGAAGCGGCGCGGCGGGCGGGCGGCGGCTTCACAGTCAGGGCGCTGCTCCCGATCCGATGACGGCGGTCGTGATCGCCGACGACCAGGCGCTCGTCCGCGTCGGCCTCCGCAAGATCCTCGAGAGCGAGCCCGACCTCTCGGTCGTCGGCGAGGCGGCCGACGGCGACGAGGCGGTCCGGATGGCCGACCGCCTCAGGCCGGACCTCGTCCTGATGGACATCCGCATGCCGGTCCTCGACGGAATCGAGGCGACCCGGCGGATCGCCGGCCGGGGCACGACGACGCGTGTGCTCGTGCTCACGACGTTCGGCCTCGACGCCTACGTCTACGACGCCCTTCACGCCGGTGCCAGCGGCTTCATGCTCAAGGACGCGCCCCCGGAGGAGATCGTGGCGGCCGTGCGGGTCGTCGCGAGCGGCGACGCGCTGCTCGCGCCGACGGTGACGCGGTCGGTGATCGAGGAGTTCGTCCGGCGGCAGGAGCCCCCGCCGGCGACGCGGCCGGCAGCGGTCGACGAGCTGACGCCGCGTGAGCGCGAAGTGCTCGACCTCCTCGCGGCCGGTCTCTCCAACCCGGAGATCTGTGCCCGGCTCGTGATCAGCGAGGCGACGGCGAAGACGCACGTCGCCCGGATCCTCCAGAAGTCGGCCTGCGCGACCGCGTGCAGGTCGTCGTGTACGCGTACGAGGCGGGCCTCGTCCGGCGGAAGTCCTAGGCCATGACTTCGACGCGCTGGGCGTCGGGCGTGCCCTCGCCCTCGAGGTCGAGCACCTCGCGCAGGGCGCGGATCGAGACCTCGAGCTGGTCGAGGCTCGGCTCGCGCGTGGTCAGCCGCTGCAGCCAGAGGCCGGGCGCGAGCAGCGTCATCAGCGCGCGGTTGTGCTGGTGCTTGCCGGCGAAGCGGATCAGCTCGTAGGCGAGCCCGGCGATCACGGGCAGGAGCAGCACGCGCGTCGCGACGAGCCAGTACCAGGCGGGCCTGCCGAAGAACGCGAACACGAAGACGGCGATCACCATCACCCAGAGCAGGAACGCCGTGCCGCAGCGCGGGTGGATGAGCGAGTAGCGCTGCACGACCTGCGGCTCGAGCGGCTCGCCGGCCTCGTAGGCGTTGATCGCCTTGTGCTCGGCTGCGTGGTACTGGAAGACGCGGCGCAGGTCGGGAAGGAGCGAGATCAGGGCCAGGTAGCTGACGAAGATCGAGACGCGGATCAGGCCCTCGACGATCACGAACCAGCCCGTGCTGTGGATCGGGAGCCAGTGGGTGATCAGGGCCGGCGTCACCTTGAACAGCATCACCGCGAAGCCGATGGCGACCGCGAACGCGAAGAAGAGCGCGCCGCGGGAAAGCTCCGTCTCGACCTCGCCGTCGTCGCCCTCCTGCTGGGCGGCGTAGTTCGCGGAGATCGCGAGCGCCCGGAAGCCGATCGCGAGCGACTCGCCGAGCGCCATCACGCCCCGGATGATCGGCAGCCGGAAGAGGCGGTGGCGCGCCATCGCGGAGCTGATCGGACGCGAGACCTGCGCGATCTCGCCCGACGGCATGCGGACGGCGACCGCCCAGTTGCCGGGGCCGCGCATCATCACGCCCTCGAGGACTGCCTGACCGCCGACGTTGGCCACGGCGCGGCGACTAGCTGCGGTCGGCGCCGCGCTTGGCGCGCTCGGCACGCTCGAGGCGCCGCTGGAAGCGCTCGACCCGGCCGCCCGTGTCCATGAGCTTCTGCTTGCCCGTGTAGAACGGGTGGCACTGCGAGCAGATCTCGACGTGGAGCTCGGGCTTCGTCGAGCGCGTCTCGAACGTGTTCCCGCAGGAGCACGTCACCGTCGCGACGACGTAATCGGGGTGGATCTCGGCCTTCATGGTCGGGCCAGGATAGCAGCGGCCTCCGCCGGCCCAACGTTCCCGCCCGAGACGACGGCGACCACCGTCTGACCCGGCTCGACCGCCACCCTGCCCGAGAGGAGCGGCGCCGTCGAGGCCGCCGCGCCGACCTCGCAGGCGAGCTTCGTCCGCGCGTAGAGCCACCGGAAGGCGTCGGCGAGCTCCTCCTCGGTGACGAGCACCGACTCGACGCCGAGCTCGCGGCAGAGCGCGAGCGCGTTCGCGCCTGCGAAGGGGGCGCTGAGCGCGTCGGCCGAGCTGCGAGGGATCACCGGCACCGGCTCGCCCGCGGCGAGCGCCTCGTGCAGGGCGGGCGAGCCCTCCGGCTCGATCGCGATCACACGCGCTCCGGGGCGCAGCGCCTTCACCGCGACCGCGATCCCGGATACGAGCCCGCCGCCGCCGCACGGGACGAGCACGACGTCGGCCTCGGGCGCGTCCTCGAGGATCTCGAGGCCGACCGTGCCCTGACCCGCGATCACGAGCGAGTCGTCGAACGGATGCACGAGCGTCCGCCCCGTCTCCTCGATCAGCCCGCGCAGGCGCTCGAACGCCTCGGTCGAGTCCGCCGCCGAGTCGTCGACCTCGGCGCCGTAGCCCCGGGTCGCGGCCACCTTGAGCGGGCTGGCGTCGCGCCACATCACGACGAGCGCGTCCAGCCCGGCCTCGCGGGAGCCCCACGCGACCGCCTGCGCGTGGTTGCCCGCCGAGATCGAGATCACGCCTCGCCGTCGCTCCTCGTCGCTGAGCGCGGCGAGCTTCGACAGCACGCCGCGCACCTTGAAGGAGCCGGTGCGCTGGAAGAGCTCCGCCTTGAACAGCGCCTCGGCGCCGAGCCGCTCGGAGAGCGTGCCCGAACGGAGCAGCGGCGTCCGGTGGAGCCGGCCGGCCGCGGCGGCGCGGGCGTGCTCGACGTCCTCGATCGTGACCATCGACGGAGCCTACGCGGAGGCGGGCGCGCGCCGGGCGACGGGTACGCGCAGCCGCACCGCGAACGAGGTCAGCTCGTCGGGCCGGCTCTCGACGTGGACGCTGCCGCCCATCGCCTCGGTCAGCTCCTTGACGATCGCGAGCCCGAGCCCGCTGCCGACCGGACGCTCGCGGCCGTAGCGCTCGTGGAGGTAGAAGCGCTCGAACGCGTGCTCGCGGTCCTCGTCCTCGAGCCCGGGCCCGGTGTCCTCCACGCGGAGCAGCCCGGGCGCGGCCACGACGCGCACCTCGCCGCCGGCCGGGGTCAGGCGGAGGGCGTTCTCGAGCAGATTCGAGACGACCTGGAGCACGCGGTCGGCGTCGGCCACCGCCGGCGCCGGACCGTCGGCGTTCAGGACGAGCTCGACGTCGAACGCGTCCGCCTGCTGCTGATAGCGGCGCACGGCGTCCTCGGCCACCTCGGCGAGGTCGATCTCCGAGTTGTGGACGCTGAAGTCGGTGCGGTTCATCCGCGCCAGGTCGAGCAAGTCGCGGACGAGGCGCTCCAGACGGGCCGCCTCCTGCGCCACGATCACCGCCGCCTCGCGCGCGTCGATCGCGCCGTCCTCGACCGCCTCGGCATAGCCGCGGATCGCGGTCAGCGGGGTCTTCAGCTCGTGGCTGACCGAGAGGAGGAAGTTCCGCTCCGCCTCCTGGGCGCGGCGCAGCTGGTCGGCGAGCGCGTTGAACGACACGGCGAGGGTGGCGAGCTCGGCGGCCCCCTCCACCGGCACCGCCTCGGGGTGCGTGCCGCGTGCGAGGCTGCGGGCGGCTGCGGCGACGCGGCCGACCGGACGCGAGATGCGCCGCGCCAGCAGGAAGGCGGCGAGCGCGGCGAGCAGACCGCCCGCGGCGGCCGCGATCAGGAGGCCCCAGACGTACGGCGTCCAGCGCGAGCGGGTCAGGCTCTTCGGCCGCAGGAGCACGAGCACGCCGGGCTGCACCGGCTGCGCCGCGAAGTAGTTCGGGACGCCTCCGATCGTCACCGATCCCTGCGCCGGCTCGCCCGCCGCGAGCTTCTCCTGCGCCGACGCGGGCAGCTCGGCGGCCGTCGTCAGCGCCTCCTCCTGCTGGCGGGCGAAGTACGGCTTCAGGTCGGGCAGGTGGGTGAGCGGCGAGAGCGCGGTGCGCTGACTGCCGGCGATCAGGTCGGCCTGGTGCGCGAGGTCCTGCAGCGTCGCCTTCTCGACCGCGCGCCGCGTCAGCACGAGCCCCACCCCGATCGTGAGCGCCACGCAGAGCAGGACGATGACGCCGATCGCCAGGAACAGCCGCGACCGCAGTCCCGCCCGCGGCGTCATCTCAGGCGGCGATCAGCTTGTAGCCCGCGCCGCGCACCGTGCGGATCCCCTCGGCGGCGCCGAGCTTGCGCCGCAGCTGGGCGACGTGGACGTCGACGGTGCGCGTGCCGCCCGGGTACGTCATGCCCCAGACGAGGTCGAGCAGCCGCTCTCGCGACAGCACGATCCCCGGATGCTCGAGGAAGCACGCGAGCAGGTCGAACTCCTTGCTCGTCAGCTCGACCGACTCGCCTGCGACGGTCACCTCGCGCGAGTCGCGGCGGAGGACGATGTCGCGCGAGGAGAGCACCTCGTCGTCGGAGCGCTGCTCGGTGCGGCGGAGGATCGCCTTGATCCGGGCGGCGAGCTCGCGCGGCGAGAAGGGCTTCGCGACGTAGTCGTCGGCGCCGAGCTCGAGCCCCGCCACGCGGTCGGGCTCCTCGTCGCGCGCGGTCAGCATCACGATCGGCACCTTCGACCCGGCCCGCATCCGGCGGCAGACCTCGAAGCCGTCGATCCCGGGCAGGCCGATGTCGAGGACGACGAGCCGGACGGGGTGGCGGCGCAGCTCCGCGATCGCCTCCTCGCCGGAGCGGAGCCAGACCACGCGCCAGCCGTCCTGCTGCTCGAGGTACTGCTTGACGAGGCGACCGATCGCGTCGTCGTCCTCGACGAGGAGGAGCACGCCCCCGGTCGCGTTGCCCGCCATCGCCGGGTCTACGGTAGCGCCCGCAGGCCGCCCCGGCCCTCGACCGTGACCACGTTGGCCGGCGCGTTCGCGACGCGGACGACGACGACCCGCAGGTTCCTGCGCAGGGAGGCGACGCTGCCGAAGCGCTTCAGGCCGCCGACCTGCGTGGTCGCGGCGAGCGGAATCGTCAGCTGCTTGCCGTCCAGCTCCCGGAGCGTGAGCGAGTCGGCGGCGATCAGCCGTGATCACGCCGCGGTCGACCAGGAAGTCCTGCGTCGTCGAGCCGACGCCCTCGACCACGACCTCGGCGCGGATCATCCGCGGCCCGAAGAGCTGGTTGATCACGGCCTCGCGGACGGCGAGACCGGCGGGAGCGAGCCAGAGGACGAGATTGAGGGCGATCAGCCCGACCGCCAGGATGGTGAAGCGCCTTCTCCGCATCCTCACATCATCGCCTTCCTGTCGGGCTCGGCGGTAAAACGACTGTAAAACGGCCCCTGGGCCGCCCTGCCGGGGGCGGCCCAGGGGCGTTGGCGATGCGCTACGAGGTGGCGTTCGCCGGCTCGCGGTCGCCGACGTGCACCGCGGCCGTCGACTCGACCTGTGCGAGGCTCGAGCCCCTGTCGGCGCGGACGCGGACGACGACCTTGTCGCCGACCTTGAGCTGCGAGAGGTCGATCACGGTCGGGACCTTGCCCTGCCAGAGCAGGAAGATCGTCTGGTCGCCGGTCGTGAACGTCTGGCTTCCGCCCTGCCCGATCAGCAGGTGCAGCGCGCGCCGGTTGCCTGTGCGGACGTCGAGCGTGACGCTCGCGGAGCCGACCGAGGCCAGGGTTCCGCGGAAGAGGTAGAGCGGCTGCGTCGGCGTGTCGAGCTGCGTGCCGTGGTCGCCGACGATGGTGCTCGCCGATCTGCTCGACATCGGCGAGCGAGGAGCCGCGCGGCGCGCGGACGCTGACCCGCACGTAGTCGCCGGCGGCGAGGTCGCCCGGCTGCACGACGGTCGGGACGCCCTTCGACCACTGCAGGAACTCCGTGCCGTCGCCGTAGGCGAACGTCTGGGTCACCGGCCGGCCGAGCATCGCGCGGAGCGCGACCCGGTTGCCGCCCTCGACCGTGATCGAGACGCCGCCGTTTGCGGGCACGGCGGTGAGCTTGCCGACGAACGTGTAGCGGATCCCGTGGGCGCGGCCGTTGCCGTTGCCGGCGAGGGCCGCGCCCGTCGCCGCGAGTGCGACGAGAACGGTGACGAGGAACAGCTTCGTGCGCATCGTTGTGACCTCCAGAAAAGGGAACTCGATGCCCCGCAGCCTGGATCGCCCGCGTCAGGCGCTCGTCTGGCGCGGGTAAAGCGGACGTGAAATCGCGTCGGCGCCGGAGCGTCCGCCGCACGGAGGCCGGGCCGGCAAGAGGCGTGATGTGAGCGACCGGTCCCCGGTTGCCGCTTCAGACGTGGCGCGAATCGGTCCCGAGCGGGCTCGATTTCACATCAAGCCTCTAGGTCAGGGTGTACTCGGGGCCCGAGCCGCCCTCGGGCGGGGTGAGCCTGCCGCCCTTCGCGGTGATCGCGCCGCACTGGACGCAGTTCGACGGCGCGAGCCGCACCTCGACCGTGCCGTCGTCGACGTCGTCGCCGACCTCGTACACCTGCGCCGGGCACATGTGGGCCCACAGCTCGGCCACGTCGCGCGGCACGCGCTGCTCGAGCAGGATGTGGTTCGGCTGGTCGTCACGGGTCTTGTTCCCGGACGCGAACACCGACGAGAGCTTGTCGAACGTGAGCTCGCCGTCGGGCGCGGGATAGCGCGCCGCGCGGCCGGTGCGCAGCAGCGGCTGATCTGCGTCCGGCTCGGCGCGCAGCCTGCCCAGCTCGATGCGGCCCTTCGAGATCGTCATCGCGCTCGCGAGCGCCCCGCCGACGACGAAGCCGCGGCCGAACACCTGACGCATGTTCCGCACCTCGCGGAGGTCGTCCCAGATGAAGCTCTCGCGGACCGCCTCGTCGTAGGAGCCGAGCGCGGTCGCCGGCGTCTCGCCCCGCTGCAGCGCCCCGAAGGCGGCCTCGGCCGCGAGCCGTCCCGACTCGATCGCGTAGTGGACGCCCTTCAGCCGCGGGATGTTGACCATGCCCGCGCCGTCGCCGCACAGCAGGAGCCCCGGCGCGTGCAGACGCGATGGCAGCGAGTGGAAGCCGCCGCTCGGGATCGTCTTCGCTCCCCAGCCGACCCGCTCGCCCCCCGCGAGGATCCTGCGGATCTTCGGGTGGGTCTTCAGCTCCTGGAGCAGGTCGTGCACCGACAGCTCGGCGTCGCGGTAGTCGAGACCCACGACCATCCCGATCGTGACCATGTCCTCGCCCATCGGGTAGACGAACGAGCCGCCGAACTCCCGGTACCTCGCGCCGAGGCGAAGAGGCCACCCCATCGTGTGCACGACATGGTCGAGCGGCTTCGCGACCTTCCAGACCTCCTTGACTCCGAGCTCCCAGACCTGCGGATCGTCGCCGGCGAGCCCGAAGCGGTCGATCGCGACGCCGGTCAGGTGCCCCTGCGTCCCCTCCGCCAGCACGGTCACCTTCGCGACGAGGTCGGCGCCGGGCTCGAAGTTGGCGAGCTGCTCGCCGTCGCGGCCGCGGCCCTTGTCGCCGGTGCGGACGCCGACGACGCGGCCGTGCGAGACGAGCAGCCTCTCCGCCGAGGTCTCCGGCAGCACCATCGCGCCGCCCTCCTCCGCGTGGTCGGCGAGGAAGCGGCCGAGCCGGGAGAGCGAGAAGATCCAGTTGCCGTGGTTGCGCATCGGCGGCGGCGGCGGGATCCGGAGCGCGGCCCGGCTCGTCAGGACGTAGACCGCCTCGCCGCGCACCGGCCCGTACGACGGGATGTCCTCGAGCCGCAGCCGGTCGCCGAAGAGCCGACGCAGGGCGCGCGGGTTGACGACCGCGCCGGAGAGCAGGTGCGAGCCGGGCTGCTTGCCTTTCTCGACGACGGCGAGAGGCACCTCGCCGAGGCTCTCCGCGACGTCGGGGTGCTCCTCGAGCAGCTGGCCGAACCGGATCGCGCAGGCGAGCCCGGCCGGGCCGCCGCCGACGATCAGGACGCCGACCTCGATCCGCTCGTCCTCGGGGTCGGTCGGCTCGGCGACGTAGTCGCCGGGCACGTACGGCGGCGGGAAGTTCGACGGCCGGCTCATCCGGAGCGGCGCTGGCCGATCAGCTCCGTCAGCTTCGGCACGATCTCGTGCACGTCGCCGACGACGCCGAGGTCGCTGAAGTCGAAGATCGGCGCGTTCGGATCCTTGTTGATCGAGACGATCACGCTCGAGCTCTGCATCCCGACCTTGTGCTGGATCGCGCCGGAGATGCCGAGCGCGACGTAGAGCTTCGGCGAGACGGTCTTGCCGGTCTGGCCGATCTGCGCCGAGTACGGGTACCAGCCCGCGTCGACGACCGCCCGGGTCGCGCCGACGGCTCCGCCGAGCGCCTTCGCGAGCTCCTCGGCGAGCGTGAAGCTCTCCGGCCGGCCGAGGCCGCGGCCGCCCGCGACGACGATCTCGGCGTCCTCGATCGAGGGGCCGCTCGAGTCCTCGAGCTGCTGGTCGACGACCGTCGCGCGGCGCGAGTGCTCCGCGAACGCGGGCGAGACGTCTCGTCACCTCGGGCTCGCCCGCACCGGTGGCCGCGGGGTCGAACGAGCCGGCGCGGAAGAGCGCCAGCCGCGGCGTCGACGTCCAGCCGACGTCGACGTAGACCGAGTCCTGGAGCGCCGGGCGCTTGCCGATCAGCTCCCCGTCGCGCTGCTCGACGTCCGCGAGGTCCCAGTTGAGGCCGGCATCGAGCCGCGCCGCGAGCCCGGCCGCGACGTCGGCCGCCAGCACCGAGTTCGCGAAGAGCACCGTCTCGTAGCCGCCGTCCGCGACGACCTGCGCCAGCACGTCGACGCGCGGCTGCGGCGTCGGCGGATCGAGCGCGTCGTCGTCGCAGACCCACACCGAGGCCGCCCCGAACCTGCCCGCCTCGGAGGCGAGGGCCCTCACGCCGGAGCCGACGAGGACGGCGGCCACCTGCGAATCGCCGAGCGAGGCCGCCTTCGCGAGCACGCCGAGGGAGCCCTTCTGGAGGTCGCTGCCGTGGTGCTCGAGGAAGACGAGGATCCCCATCAGATCAGCCTCCTCTCGGCGAGGAAGTCGACGATCGCCTGCGCCGCGGTCCCGTCGTCCTCGAGCTTGCGCGCGTCGCCCCGCGCCGGCGGGTCGGCGAGCGCGAGCACGCTCGTCCGCGAGCCGGCCTCGCCCGCCGCGGACGGGTCGACACCCAGGTCGGCGAGCGAGAGGACGTCCTGCGGCTTCTTCTTCGCGCCCATGATCCCCTTCAGCGACGGGTAGCGCGGCTCGTTGATCGCGTCGCTGACCGCGACGACCGCCGGCAGCGGCGCCTCGATCACGTCGTAGCCGAACTCCGTCTGCCGCTTCACGCGCAGCGACCCCTCCTCGACCGCGAGCTCCATCGCCTGCGAGACCACGGGCCGCTGCAGCCGCTCCGCCACGGCCGCCCAGAGCACGGCGCCGTCCGCATCGGAGGCCTGCTGGCCGAAGAGGACGAGGTCCGGCTCCTCGCGCGCGAGCGCTGCCGCGAGCACGACGCTCGTCGCGACGAGGTCGGAGCCCGCGGCGGCGGCATCGCTCACGAGCACGGCCCGGTCGGCGCCCATCGCCAGCGCCTTCCGCAGGGAATCGGCGGCCTTCTCCGGGCCCATCGAGACGACGACGACCTCGCTGTCGGAGTCGCCCTTGAGGCGCAGCCCCTCCTCGACGGCGTTCGCGTCGAAGCGGTTGAGCGCCCCCTCACCCGAGCGGTCGAGCCGTTTCGAGCCCGCCTCGATCCGCGTCGGCGCCTCCGGAACGTGCTTGACGCAGACGGCGATCTTCATGCGGCGAGACTCTACACACGGCCCCCGAAGCCGGATCAGCGAACCCGCCCTCCTCGCCGCGGGTGCCACCGGATGCCTCGAACAAGGGAGAAAACACCCCTCAGGGCACCCGAAAAGGGGAGAGACGCTGCGCGGATTCTCGCCGAGGGTTCGGAGCGGCAGACACCCTGCGGCTCCTCACGGGAGGTGACTTGATGCTTCGTTGGAATCCGCGTCTCATGCGGGCGGCGGTCGTGCTAGCGGCGTTTGGCGCACTCGTCGTCGGCTCCGGCGCCGGCTGGCGCTGGTACTGAGCCTCGAGCTCTGGCGGGGCCGGCGGAACTCTCGACGCGCCGGCCCCGCTTCCTTGCCCCTTCGACCGTCCATGCCATGACCGACTTCTCCGCGGCACCCACGCTCGCCTTCGGGCTCCCAGCCAGGCTCACCCTCTACATCGGAGGCGTGACAGCGGCCGCCGTGCCGCTGATCGTGTGCGCCCTGGCGACGATCGCACTCGACCCGCCCTCGCGCGGGAAGGCGCTCGCGGTCGGGATCTTCTTCGCGCTCTCGCTGATCGCCGAGCTCAGCCCGGTGGCGATGGATGCGGGCGGCAACTCGCAGGTCTCGATCTCGAACACCTTCATCATCACCGTCGCGATCCTCTTCGGCTGGGAGTACGCGGTGCCGCTGGCCGGCCTCGCGATCGGCACCGCCCTCACCATCGGGCACCGCATCCCGAGCCGGATCGCCTTCAACATCTCGATGTTCGCGCTCGCCGCGGGGCTCGCCGCCGCTCCCGTGCTCGTCGGCGGGCCCGTCCCGGCCGGCCATCCGCTGCGGCTGACGCTCTACGTCCTGATCGGCGGCACGCTCAACCTGCTCGGCAACGTGCTG
Source organism: uncultured Actinomycetes bacterium (assembly GCA_963746895.1). Taxonomy (GTDB): domain Bacteria; phylum Actinomycetota; class Thermoleophilia; order Gaiellales; family Gaiellaceae; genus Palsa-739. Next base: position 68,070 of record CAVVDI010000013.1, read on the forward strand.
ATCGTCTCGCCTGCGATCGCGCTCGCCGAGGGGATCCGCCTCCGGGACGCGCTCGTGCCGGGGCTCCGCCACGGCGGGGCCGCCTTCGCGATCATGTCCTTCCTCTCCGCGCTCGCCGCGAACCTCTGGGTGCTCGATGCCTGGCTGCTCGTGCTGCTCGCAGGCCCGCTGTTCACGCTCACCCTCTACCAGCGCAGCGCACTCCACTCGCGGATCGCCGCGCGCGACGCACGGACCGACAACCTCACCGGCCTCGGCAACCACCGCGCCTACCAGGCGGCGCTGCGCTCGAAGATCGACGAGTCGCGCCGGAGCGGACGGCCGTTCTCGCTCTGCCTCGTCGACCTCGACAACTTCAAGCAGATCAACGACACCTACGGCCACCCCGTCGGGGACGACGTGCTCACGACGGTGAGCGAGATGCTCCGCACCGTCGACCGGGGCGAGGCCTTCCGCTTCGGCGGCGACGAGTTCGCCGTGCTCGTCTCCCACGACGAGCTCAGCGCCTATCGCGAGATGGAGCGCATCCAGCAGGAGCTCGCCCGCACGAACGTCTCGCCCGAAGGCCCGTTGACGATCAGCGCGGGCATCGCCACGTTCCCGTCCCACGCCTCCGAGGCAGACGACCTGCAACGCACCGCGGACGGCGCGCTCTACTGGTCGAAGGCGCACGGCAAGAACCGCTCGTGCCTCTACAGCCCGAGCGTCGTCCGGATCCTCACGCCGCGGGAGATCGAGCGGGAGGCGGAGCGGAACGCACGGCTGCGCGCGGCGAAGAACCTCGTCCGCTTCGTCGACGCGCGCGACCCGTCGACCGCGATGCACTCGGAGATCGTCGCGGGCCTGACCGAGGCGATCGGCCTCGAGCTCGGCCTCGACCCGGAGACGATCGACGACCTGCGCCTGGCCGGCCTGCTGCACGACATCGGCAAGATCGGCCTCCCGGACGCGATCCTCCGCGCCCCGAGCAGCCTCACCGCGGACGGGTACGAGATCGTGAAGAAGCATCCCGAGTTCGGGCACTCGCTCCTCGACGGAATGGGGATCGATCCCGTCGACGACTGGGTCCTCCACCACCACGAGCACTGGGACGGCTCCGGCTACCCCGCAGGCCTCGCCGGCGAGGAGATCCCGCTCGGCTCGCGGATCATCCTCGTGGCGGACGCCTTCGAGGCCATCACGGCCGACCGGCCCTACCGGAGGGCGCAGACGCGGGCGGCGGCGCTGGCGGAGCTGAAGGCCAAGGCCGGGGCGCAGTTCGACCCCGAGGTCGTCGACGCTCTCGAACGGCACATGCGCGCGGTCTCGACCGACGCCGTCGGCGCCCTCGCCTGATGTCGCTCGTCCTGCCGCTGCTGCTGGGGCTCGCCCTCGCGCCGCTCCTCGGCGGACGCTGGAGCCTGCTCGGCCTGATCCGGCTGCGCGGCACCGCCCTCTTCTACGTCGCGATCGGCCTCCAGGTCGTCGCCTTCCCGACGCAGCGGCTGCCGTGGCGGACGCCGGACCGGATCGCGGTCGTGCTCTGGCTCGTCTCCTACGCGCTCTTCGCGCTCGCGCTCGTCCGCAACGTGCGGCTGCCCGGCGTGCCCCTCGTCGGCGCCGGCCTCGTCGCGAACGTGGCCGCCGTGCTCGCCAACGGCGGGCACATGCCGGCCCTGCCGACCGCGCTCCGCGCGGCGGGCCTCCACTTCTCCGAGAGCCGGAACAGCGCCTCGCTCGCACACCCGCACCTCGCCTGGCTCGTCGACCGCTGGGCGGCGCCCGACTGGGTGCCGCTGGCGAACGTCTTCTCGGTCGGCGACGTGCTGATCGCGGCGGGCGGGCTCGTCTTCGCACTCGGCGCGACCGGCGTCCTCCGGCGCCGCCCGGTGCTGCGCCGCCCGGCGGCTACATCCGCTTCCTGAGCGCGAGCACGTCGGCGACGAACACCTCGCTCACCTTCAGCACGCCCGTCTGCCTCACCGCCCGCTCGCCCTGGTACCAGCCGGCGAGCGCCAACCGCTCGTTCCCGTCGAAGGTGGCGAGCAGGTGGTGCAGATAGGCGACGCCGACGTGCACGTTGCCGTCGGCGGTGTGCGCGACCTTGCGCCGGATCAGCACCGACTCGACGTAGTCCCACGTACTCGGCAGCAACTGCATGATCCCCTGCGCGCCGACCGACGAGACCAGCGAGTTGTTGAAGCCCGACTCCATCCAGGCGAGCGCACGGACGAGGCTCGCGTCGACGCCGTAGACGCCCGCCCAGTGGTCGAGAGACGCGCGGACCGTCGCGACGTCGGTGACGCGCGCGGCCGCCGGGGTCGCCGTGACGGTCTTCATGGAGGCCGGCAGACGGAGGTTCGTCCCGATCAGGAGCGGCTTCGCCGGATCGAGCCGGTTCAGCTTCGCGAGCGTCGACACGCTCGTGCGGAACCGGTTGGCGAGCGCCGACAGCGACTCGCCCGGCGTGACGACGTGGTGGCGCACGGAGACGACGATGCGGGCCTTCACGGGGATCTTCTGCTGGAGGCCGAACGCCGCGAAGGTGTGCGGCCCGACGACGCCGTCGGGCGGAAGGTGCAGCCGTCGCTGGTAGAGGCGGAGCCCGCGCAGCGTCGGCCCGTCGAAGTAGGCGTTGACCGGTACACGGATCCCGCGGTGGAGAAGCAGGTACTGGAGCACCGCGACATCCCAGCCGAAGGCGCCGCTGCGGAGCGTGCGGGCGCCGAAGAGGGGCCGGCCGAGCGGCCCCATCGCGGCGCGCGTGCGGGCGTCGGCGATCCCGGTCTGCTTCAGGCCGTGGCTGCGTTGGAAGGTGCGCACGGCCGCGACCGTGAGCGGGCCGGCGATGGCGTCGATCGGGCCGAGGTACAGCCCCTGCGCTCGGAGCGCGACCTGCAGGCCCGCCTGCTGGGGATTGACCGCGGCGCGGGCGCCCGGTGCGGCCACGGCAAGGCTCGCTGCGAGCGCCCCCGCCAATGCGATCCGGAAGCGCATGGTGCAGGGATTACGGCGCGGAACCAGGGAATCCTTCGCAGCGCGTGCTAGCCTCGGGCGCTCGAGCGCGCACCACCGGAACGATGACCGGATTGCGGACGACAGCCCTCGGCCTCCTCGCCGTCACCCTCCTGCTCGGCCTCGCCCTGGCCGGCGGCGCCGGCGCGTCCCCGCAGCGAAACCGCGGCGTGCCCGTCCTCGTCTTCCCGGTCGCCGCGCCGACGACCTACACCGACGACTTCGGCGACCCGCGCTCGGACGGTCCGCCTCATCCCGGCAACGACCTCCTCGCGGCGCGCAGAGCGCCGGCCGTCGCAGCCGAAGCCGGGACCATCTCCCTCTGGACGACCTCGAAGACGGCGGGCTGCATGCTCTACCTGCACGGCGACAGCGGCACGACGTACCAGTACATCCACCTGAACAACGACCTGACGAGGAAGAACGACAACCGGGGAGCCTGCGTCCCCGGCGTCGCCTATGCGAAGGGGCTCGAGGACGGGGCGCGGGTCGCGGCGGGGCAGCTGGTGGGCTACGTCGGCGACTCGGGCGACGCGAACGGGATCCACCCCCACCTCCACTTCGAGGTGCACCCGGGCGGCGGCCCCGCCGTCGACCCGTACCCCTATCTGCAGTCGGCACGGCGGCTGCTCTTCTTCGCCAGGGAGGGCACCCCGTTCTCGCTCGTCCTTCAGGGGACGGTGGCGGCGAGCGGCGACGGCACGCTGCAGGTCGCGCTGACGACGGTGCGGTCGTATCCCGCCAACGCGCTGCTGCGGAAGCTCACACAGACGGTGACCCTGGCCGTGCCGCCGACGGCGCAGCTGCTCCGGTCGGGGAAGCAGCTCGTGGACGGCAGCCCGGCGGCGGCCGGCGAGAAGGTCACGGTCTGGACGGAGCCGGCACTCGCGACCCCGGACGCGGCGCTCGGCTCGGACGGCGCCCTCACCGCCGCCCTCGTGCAGCTCGGCTAGAGGCGTGATGTGAAATAGGAGCGGTGCCCGGATGCCGCTCCAGGCGTGGCGCGAGGCCGTCTCGTCGGTCTTGCTCAGGCCACCGGCCTGCGCTGCGGCCGCCGAGCCGCTCTCGCTCGGCCTGAATCGGCCCCGAGCGGGCTCGATTTCACATCAAGCCTCTAGCGGCCGACGAAGTTCGGCGCGCGTTTCTCGGCGAAGGCGGCCAGGCCCTCCTTCGCGTCCTCGCTCGCGAACAGCTCGCCGAACTCCTCGGCCTCCCGCTCGAGCGCGCCCGGCGAGAGGTTCAGCAGCCGCTTCGCGACCCGCAGCGCGACCGGGCTCTTGGCCGCGAGGTCGCGGGCCGTCTCGAGCGCGCGCTCGAGGACCGGGTCGGCGATCGCGTCGACGAGTCCGAGGCGCAGCGCCTCCTCGGCGCCGACGGTGCGCCCGGTGAGGATCAGCTCCTTCGCGGCGCCGAGGCCGCAGACGCGCGCGAGCCGCTGCGTGCCGCCCCAGCCGGGGACGATGCCGAGGTTGATCTCCGGCTGGCCGAGCTTCGCGCGGCTCGCTGCATAGCGCAGGTCGCAGCCGAGCGCGAGCTCGCAGCCGCCGCCGAGAGCGAACCCGTTGATCGCCGCGATCGTCGGCTTCGGCATCTCCTCGAGCAGGCGCGCCGCCTCGTGCCCGAGTGCGCCCCACTGCTTCGCGCCGTCGGGGTCGAGGCCGCTCATGTACTTGATGTCCGCGCCGGCGACGAAGGCCTTCTCGCCGGCTCCGGTGAGGACCACCACGCGCGCCGAGTCGTCGCCGGCGAGCTCGCGCAGGCGGTCGCGCAGCGCGGTGAGCGTCTCGACGTTCAGGGCGTTCAGCGCATCGGGACGGTCGATCGTGACGACTGCGACGGCGTCCTCGCGCTCGAGCCTGACGCTCATGCGGGGACCGCGCGCCTGACGAACTCGACGATCTCGGTGGTCGGCGCGCCCGGGCCGAACACGCCCGCCACGCCGAGCCTGCGCAGCTCGTCGGCGTCGTCCTCGGGGATCGTGCCGCCGACGATCACCACCGCGTCCTCCGCCCCGCTCTCGCGCAGGAGCTCGAGGATGCGCGGCACGAGCGTCATGTGGGCGCCCGAGAGGATCGAGATCCCGATCGCGTCGGCGTCCTCCTGGATCGCGGTCTCGACGATCTGCTCGGGGGTCTGGTGGAGGCCGGTGTAGATGACCTCCATGCCCGCGTCGCGGAGCGCCCGCGCGATGATCTTCGCGCCGCGGTCGTGCCCGTCGAGGCCCGGCTTCGCGACGACGACCCTGATCTTGCCCGCCACGGCGCGGAGCCTAACCGACGCGGGGTCAGGGGCCGCCCGCGGCGGCGATCGCGGACGCGGCGCCGTAGCTCGCCACGCGCCACCGGCCGGCGATGCGGGTCAGGCCGAGCGCGTACTCGCCCGGCTGCGCGCCGGAGCCGGCGCGGGGCAGGAAGCTGAGCTGGAGCAGCGCCCTGTCCGGGTACGAGCCCTCGACCTTGAGGGCGACGGTCGCGTCCGCGACCGGGTACGGCTGCACCGGGATGTTCCCCGTCCGCCACTCGGCGAGGGTCAGGTGGCCGCGGAGCGCCGGGGCGGCGAGCTGCCACGCACGGTCGAGGTTCCGGCGCGCGACCGCGGTCGCGACGAACTCCCGCGCGACGGCGCGCGCGGCGGGGTCGAGCGGAACCGCCGCGGTCGCCGTCGGGCCGGCGGCCGGCCGCGGGGCGTCCCGAACGAGCCGGGTCGCGGTGTACGCGGCCGCACCGGCGACGAGCACGAGCCCCGCGACCCACGGCGCCCACTTCTCGGCCGCGGGACGCATGCTCAGAAGACGGGTGTCTCCTGCCAGGTGCCCCAGGCCTGGCGGAGGGTGTCGCACATCTCGCCCATCGTCACGTAGGCGCGGGAGCAGGTCATGATCGGCTCCATCAGGTTGCGGTCGGGGTGGGCGGCGTCGGCGGCCAGGCGGGCGAGCGCAGCCTCGACCGCTGCCGGGTCGCGGCGGGCGCGCACCGCCTGGACGCGCTCGACCTGCTTGCGCTCCAGGGCCGGGTCGACGCGCAGCAGCTCGAGCGGCTGCTCCTCGTCGAGGCGGTAGCGGTTGACGCCGACCACGACCCGCTGCTCGGCCTCGACCTCGGACTGGTAGCGGAAGGAGGCCTCGGCGATCTCGCGCTGCATGAAGTTCTGCTCGATCGCCGCCACCACCCCGCCCAGCTGCTCGATCCGCTCGAAGTACTCGTAGGCCTGCCGCTCCAGCTCGCCGGTCAGATGCTCGAGGTAGTAGCTGCCGCCCAAGCGGATCGATCGTGTTCACCACGCCGGTCTCGTGCGCGATCACCTGCTGGGTACGCAACGCGAGCCGCACCGCGTGCTCGGTCGGCAGCGCCAGCGCCTCGTCGAAGCTGTTGGTGTGCAGCGACTGCGTCCCGCCCAGCACCGCAGCCAGCGCCTCGATCGCGGTACGGATCAGGTTCACCTCCGGCTGCTGCGCCGTCAACGACACCCCCGCCGTCTGGGTGTGGAAGCGCATCAGCCAGGAACGCGGATCCTTCGCGCCATAGTGCTCGCGCATCCGCCTCGCCCAGATCCTCCTCGCCGCCCGGTACTTCGCGATCTCCTCGAAGAAATCCAGATGCGCGTTGAAGAAGAACGACAACCGCGGCGCGAACGCGTCCACCTCCAGGCCCCGCTCCAGACACGCATCCACATACGCGAACCCGTCCGCCAGCGTGAACGCAAGCTCCTGCGCCGCCGTCGAGCCCGCCTCCCGGATGTGATACCCCGAGATCGAGACCGGATGCATCCGCGGCAGCCGCTGCGAGCACCACTCGATCATGTCCACCACCAGCCGCATCGACGGCCCCGGCGGGAAGATCCACTCCTTCTGGGCGATGTACTCCTTGAGGATGTCCGTCTGCACCGTCCCCGACAGCGCCTCCAGCCCCACCCCCTGCCCCTCCCCCACACACGCATAGAACGCCAGCAGCATCGCCGCCGGCGCATTGATCGTCATCGACGTCGACACCTCGCCCAACGGGATCCCCGCAAACAACGTCTCCATGTCCGCCAGGGAGTCGATCGCCACCCCCTCGCGGCCGACCTCGCCCAGCGAGCGCGGGTGATCGCTGTCGTAGCCCATCAACGTCGGCATGTCGAACGCCGTCGAGAGCCCCGTCTGCCCCTGCGCCAGCAGATACCGGAACCGCTCGTTCGTCTCCTCCGCCGTCCCGAACCCCGCAAACTGGCGCATCGTCCACAACCGGCCCCGATACATCGACGGATACACCCCACGCGTAAACGGAAACCCGCCCGGCCGGCCGAGGTCGCGCTCGTAGTCGACCTCGACGCTCTCCGGCGAATACAACGGCGCGTTCTCCACGCCCGAAATCGTCGAGAACAACTCCCCCACCCGCTCCCCGGACGCCCCGTAGCGCTCGCGCCACGCGTCCGCGCGGGCAGAGTCGACGCCGGGCCTGTCGGTTGCCGCCACGGACGCGAAGTCTAGAGGCCCGGCTCGGCCGCGCCGCCGGGCCGCCAGAGCGGCTCGTCCGCCCCGGCCGCTGCGTTCGCGGCGCGGGCGAGGATGAAGAGCAGGTCGGAGACCCGGTTCAGGTAGATCCGCGCCAGCGGGTTGACCCCGTGGGCCTCGTCGGCCTCGAGCGAGCGCAGCTCGGCTCTCCGCGCGATCGTGCGCGCGACGTGCAGCCGCGCCGCCGCCTCGCTCCCGCCCGGGAGCACGAAGCTCTTCAGCGCCGGCAGGGGGTCGTTGAGCTCGTCGCAGAGCCGTTCCAGCCCCTCCACCATCTCGCCGGTGACGCGCAGCCGCCCGTCCTCGCCCTCCCAGGGGACGGAGAGGTCGGCGCCGACGTCGAACAGCTCGTTCTGCAGCCGGCCGAGCGGAAGGCGAAGCGGTTCGGGCACGCCGCACGCGAGCGCCACCCCGAGCGCGGAGTTCAGCTCGTCGACGGCGCCGTACGCGGCGATGCGGGGGTCGAGCTTCGAGGCCCGCGAGCCGTCGCCGAGGCTCGTCTCGCCCCCGTCGCCCCCGCGGGTGTAGATCCTCGTCAGGCGGACGGGCTCGTTCGGGTCCCGGGGCACCCCCGTAGCGTACGCGGGTGCTCCGACGTGCCGCCGTGCGCGACGCCGAGGGGTCGAGTGCGCCTACGCCGTCGCGGCGCGTTCGTGGAGGCCGAGGATCTCGCGGGCGATGACGAGCCGCTGGATCTCGCTCGTCCCCTCGTAGATCTCGGTGATCTTCGCGTCGCGGTAGTAGCGCTCGACCGGGAACTCCTTCGTGTAGCCGTAGCCGCCGAGAATCTGTATCGCCTCCGCCGTCTGGCGGCGTGCCATCTCCGAGGCGAAGAGCTTCGCCTTCGCGCCCGCCTCGGTGTGGGGGCGATCGAGCTGCTTCAGCCACGCGGCGCGATGGACGAGCAGGCGGGCGGCGTCGATCTCGGTCGACATGTCGGCGAGCTTCTGCTGGATCGCCTGGAACTCGCCGATCCGCCTCCCGAACGCGTGCCGCTCCTTCGCGTACTCGCGGGCGACGTCGTAGGCCGCCTGGGCGATCCCGACCGCCTGCGCCGCGATCCCGATCCGGCCGCCGTCGAGGGTCGCCATCGCGACGTGGAAGCCCTTCCCCTCCTCGTGCAGCAGCCGGTCGCGGCCGACGCGCACGCCCTCGACGACGAGGTCGTTCGTGACCGAGGAGTTGAGGCCGAGCTTCTCCTCGTCGCGGGTGATCCGCACCTGCCCGGCGTCGAGGACGAAGGCGCTGACCCCGCGCGCACCCGGGGTGCCCGCATCGGTGCGCGCGAAGAGCAGGAAGGTGCCGGCATGGCGCCCGTTCGTGACCCACTGCTTGGCGCCGGTGATCGTCCAACCCTCGCCGTCGGGATCGGGCTCGGCGCGCGTGCGCAGCGCACCCGCGTCGGAGCCGGCCTCCGGCTCGGTCAGGCAGAACGCACCGAGGTGTTCGCCGCGCGCGAGCGCGGGGACGAAGCGGGAACGCTGCTCGCCGGTGCCGAAGCGCAGGAGCGGGAGCGTGACGGCGCTCGTGTGGACGGCGACGGTGACGCCGACGCCCGCGTCACCGCGGGACAGCTCCTCGAGGACGAGCGCGTAGGAGAGGAAGTCCGCGCCCGCGCCGCCGTACTCCTCGGGCACGCACACGCCCATCAGCCCGACCTCGGCGAGCCGCCCGAACAGATCGCGCGGGAAGCGGTGCTCGCGGTCCCAGGCCGCCGCGTGCGGCTCGACCTCGCGCGCCACGACGTCGCGCGCCAGCGCCTGGATCTCCCGCTGCTCCGGTGTCAGCTCGAAGTCCACGGCGTGAGCGTAGTCGACGCGCCGCGGGCAATCCGGGGCCCGCCAGGCGTAGAGTCCGGGGATGAGACGGTTCGCGGCGCTCGGAGCCGTGCTCGCCGTCGCGGCGGGCCCGGGAGCGGCTGCTGCGGCGCAGTCGCCGGCACAGGTCGTCCGCGCCTGGAGCAGGGCGCTGAACGCGAACCGCAACGCGGCGGCAGCCCGGCTGTTCGCCCACGGTGCGCGCGTCGTCCAGCCCGGCGTCGACGTGCGGCTGACGACCCGGGCGCTCGCCGTCGAATTCAACGACGCGCTGCCGTGTGCGGGCAGGATCACGCGTCTGCAGGCCGACGGCGCGACCGTCGTGGCCACGTTCGTCCTCGGCGAGCGGCCGCGGCACCGCTGCGACGGGCCGGGCCGGAAGGCGGCGGCGAAGTTCGTCGTCCGCAAGGGGCGGATCGTGCTCTGGCAGCAGGTGCCGGTGCCGCCGGACGGGCCGACGGTCTAGCCGTAGTCGTAGAAGCCGCGGCCGGACTTGCGGCCGAGGCGGCCCGCCTGGACATACTGGCGCAGCAGCGGGCAGGGCGCGTACTTCGGGTCGCCGAGGCCGGAGTGGAGCACCTCCATGATCGCGACGCACGTGTCGAGGCCGATCAGGTCGGCGAGCGCGAGCGGTCCCATCGGGTGGGCGAAGCCGAGCTTCGCGATCGTGTCGATCGCCTCCGGCGCCGCGACGCCCTCGAGCAGGGCGTAGACGGCCTCGTTGATGAAGGGCATCAGGATCCGGTTCGAGACGAACCCCGGCAGGTCGCGCGCCTCGGCGGGCGTCTTGCCGAGATCCTCGGCGAGCGCGACGATCGCGGCCGCCGTCGCCTCCGACGTCTCGAGGCCGCGGATCACCTCGACGAGCTTCAGCACCGGCACGGGGTTGAAGAAGTGCATCCCGGCGACGCGCTCCGGCCGCGAGGTCGCGGCGGCGAGGCTCGTGATCGGGATCGAAGAGGTGTTCGAGGCGAGGATCGCTCCCGCAGGCAGGAGCTCATCGGCGCGGCGGAAGATCTCGGTCTTGACCGCGACGTCCTCGATCACCGCCTCGATCATGAGATCGGCCGCGGTCAGGTCGTCGGCCGGCTCGATCCGGGCGAGCACCTCGTCGGGGTCGGGGCCGCCCTTCTCGGCGAGCCGGGTCAGGCTCTTCCGGATCGCGGCGAGACCCCGCTCCGTCGCTCCGGGAGCGGCGTCGTGGAGCGAGACGCGGCGGCCGGACGCGGCGACGACCTGGGCGATCCCGCCGCCCATCTGCCCCGCGCCGACGACGAGGACGTGCTCGAAGTCCACGAACCGGAGGCTATCGTCGCGGCGTGCCCGTGGTGGACGTGAACGGTGCGCGGCTCTGGTACGACGAGGCCGGACAGGGAGCGGCAGTGCTGCTGCTGCACGGCGGGCTCGGCGGCTCGGAGCTGTGGGAGCCGGTCGTGCCGTTCCTGGCCGAGCGCTTCCGGGTGCTGCGAACCGACCTCCGCTTCTTCGGGCGGTCGGCCGGACCGGCGGCGCCGTGGTCGTGGCAGGACGACGTCCTCGGGGTGCTGGAGGAGCTCGCGATCGAGCGGGCGGCGCTCGTGGGCCTCTCGCTCGGCGGCGGGATCGCGCTCGACGTGGCGCTGCAGGCGCCCGGGCGGCTGTGGGCGCTCGCGTGCGTCGCCCCGGCGCTCGGCGGCCACGACGGGGCCGCATACAGCGAGGAGCAGGACGCGGCGTACGACGCGGCGCTCGCGGCGGGCGACCTCGCGGCGGCGATGGCGGTCGACTTCGAGGTCTGGGCTCCGCTCGGCGTCGACGAGCGGATGCGGCGGCTCTGGCACGCGACGCCCGACGCGAACCCGCTACCGCCGGGCGTCGAGCCGCGGCCCCCTGCGGGAGGCCCGGCAAACGAGCGGCTCGGCGAGCTCTCGGTGCCGGCGCTCGTCGTCACCGTCGCGCGAGATCCAGCCGGGTTCCGGGCGATCGGGCCGCTCGTCGCCGAGGCGGCCCGGGACGCGCGGCACGTCGAGCTCGACTCGGACCACTACGTGACGCTCCGCGAGCCCGAGCTCGTGGCGCGGACGCTGCTCCCGTTCCTCAGCGAGACGGCGCCGGGCCGGTAGCGCCGGCCGGCCGCCCGGCGGGCGGGCGCTCGACGCGGAGCACCTCCGCGACGACGGCCGCGCCGGCGAGCGCGCCCAGCACGAGCCCGGCCCCGCGCGCGTGGTGGTGCATCCCGGCGGCGCTCAGCGCGCCCCAGGCGAGGAGGTACGCCCAGCCGCCGAGCGCGGCCCCGTAGACGAGCCCGACGCCGAGCCGGTGCGAGACGGGGACGACCCCGAAGAGCCGCGGCGCGCGGCCGGTGCCGACGAGCGGGCCGTCCGGGAGGAGCACTTCTTCGAGCCGGCGGACGAGGGCGGAGGCCTGTGCGCGCAGCTCGCCGTTCCGGATCTCGTAGACGAGCACGCCGGTCGTCGCGAGGAGCCCCAGCCCGCCGATCGCCAGCAGCTCGACGCCGCTGCGGCCGCTCGAGACGAGCGCGACGACGGCACCCGAGAGCGTGGGCACGAGCGCGAGCAGGCGGAAGCGGATCTCGGTCAGGTGCCGGAGCAGCTCACTGGCCTGGCCGTACTCGAGCCGCAGCCGCTCGAACTCGTCCATCCTCGCCTCCGTGACCCATCTTCCCCCGTCCGGCCGGGGCAGGTCAACTGCGCGAGCCGTGGCGCTTCCGGACACGTCCGGTGCCAGGCACCGGACGTGTCCGGAGCGGCCCTGTCCGCACCGCCGAGCACCACAGCCGCGCCTCCGGCGCGGGCTGCTCAGACCTCGATCAGAAGCGCGTCGCCCTGGCCGCCGCCCGAGCAGATCGCGGCGAGCCCGAGCCCGCCGCCACCGCCGCGCCGCAGCTCGTGCACCATCGTCCCGAGGATGCGTCCGCCGCTCGCGCCGATCGGATGGCCCAGCGCGACGGCTCCGCCGTTGACGTTCACCGTCTCCGGGTCGGCGTCGAGCATCCGGGCGGAGTGGAGCGCGACCGAGCAGAACGCCTCGTTCACCTCGACGCGCCTCACGTCACCGATCACCTTGCCCGCCTTCGCGAGCGCCTGCGCGCCCGCGTTCGCGGGCGTGCGAGCGAGCCAGGCGAACTCGTCCGCGACCCAGCCCTGCGAGACGATCGTGGCCAGCACCTCGAGTCCGCGCCGCTTCGCGAACGCCTCGGAGCAAACGACGACGCAGGAGGCGCCGTCGTTCACGCCCGGCGCGTTCCCCGCGGTGATCGTCCCCTCCGGATCGAGCACAGGCTCGAGCGAGGCGAGCCGCTCGAGCGAGGTGTCGCGCCGCACCGACTCGTCCGCGGCCACGTCGCCGACCGGGACGAGCTCGTCCGCGAACGCGCCCTCGTCCTGCGCCCTCGCCGCGCGCTGGTGCGAGCGCGCCGCCCAGGCGTCCTGCTCCTCGCGCGAGATTCCGAGCTCGCGGGCGACCCGCGCGGCCTGCTGCACCATGTGCTGCTCGTCGAAGGTCGAGCGCAGGCCGTCCCAGATCATGAGGTCGACGAGCGTGCCGTCGCCCATCCGGTATCCGGAGCGCGCCTTCGGCAGCGCGTAGGGCGCGTTGGTCATCGACTCCATGCCGCCGGTGACCACGAGCTCGACGTCGCCCGCGCGGATCATCGAGTCGGCGATCTCGACGGCGCGGATCGAGGAGGCGCAGACCTTGTTGATCGTGTCCGAGGGCACCTCGATCGGGATTCCGGCCGCCACCGCCGCCTGGCGCGCGGGTGCCTGCCCGGCCCCGGCCTGGAGCACCTGCCCCATGATCGCGTACTCGACCTCGCTCCCCTCGACGCCGGCCCGCTCGAGGCCTGCGCGGATGGCGATCGCGCCGAGCTCGGTCGCGGAGTGCTTCCCGAGCCCGCCGCCGAGGCGTCCGAACGGCGTCCGCACGGCGGAGACGATGACGCTGCGGGTCACGGGAGCCAATCTAGCCGGACGGGCAGGGTCGCGCGCCCTCAGCGGGCGAAGTCGGCGCCGGCCTCGAGCCGGCCCGCGAACGAGACGAGCAGGCGCACCGTTGCCTCGATGTCGTCGAGGTCGGCGAGCTCGACCGGCGTGTGCATGTAGCGGAGCGGCACCGAGACGAGGCCGGTCGCGACGCCGCGGCGGCTCAGATACACCGCGTCGGCATCGGTGTTCGTGTGACCGCGCGTGACCTCGATCGAGAACGGGATCCCCTCCGCCACGGCCGTCTCGTGCAGCAGATCGAAGACCGCCGGATGGAGCGAGGGGCCTCGCGCGAGCGCCGGGCCGCCGCCGAGCTCGACCTTCCCCTCCGCCTCGGGGTCTCCGCCGCGGACGTCGGTCGCGTGGGTGACGTCGACCGCGATCGCGACGTCCGGCTCGATCCCGAACGCGGTCGTCCGCGAGCCCGCGAAGTCGCCGACCTCCTCCTGCACCGCGGCGACGCCGACGACGTCGCCCGGGGCGCCGCCCGCCTCCGCCACCCGGCGGGCGACCTCGAGCGCGACGTAGCAGCCGATCCTGTCGTCGAACGAGCGGGAGGCGACGCGAGCGCCGCGGAGCGCGAGCGGCTCGGCCGCCACCACCGCGGCGTCGCCCGGCCGGACGAGGGAGCGCGCCTCCTCCCCGTCCTTCGCACCGAGGTCGAGGACGAGGTCCTCGTGGTCGAGCGCCTTCCGTTCCTCGCCGCGCTTGCGGCGGCGCTTCCGGGCGGCCACGATCCCCGGCACCCGCCCGTCGCGCGCGAGCACCTCGATCCGCTGCCCGAGCAGGACGTGCGGGTCGAAGCCGCCGAGCGGGCGCAGCGAGGCGAAGCCGTCGTCGCCCACGTGCGTGACGACGATCCCGATCTCGTCGATGTGGCCCACGACGGCGAGCGAGGGGCCGCCCGCCGTGCCCGGCACGCGCACCCACGATGAGCCGAGCACGTCGGTCGAGACGTCGCCCACCACGCGGGCCGCGTCCCGCCACGCCTCGGCGGCGGCCGCCTCCTGGCCGGATGGGCCGGGGGCCGTGAGCAGGCGCTCGAGCAGGTCGGGGATCGCCATGGGCGGGCGGACTGTACCGGCGCGTCCCCGACCGGCTTCCGGATACCGTCCCGCTCGTGCAGTTGCGCACACTCCCGGACTCCTACGCGATCGTCCGCCTCCAGCCCGGCTCCGAGCTTCCGGACTGGGTGGACAAGGGCCCGTTCCGCTCGGTCACCCGCACCGACAACGAGGTCTCGGTCGTCTGCCGCGACCGCGACGTGCCCGAGGGCGAGAGCGCGGAGCGCGGCTGGCGCGTGCTCGAGGTGCTCGGTCCGCTCGATTTCTCGCTCACCGGCGTCGTCGCCTCGCTCGTCGACCCGCTCTTCCGCGCGGAGATCTCGATCTTCGTGATCTCGACCTTCGAGACGGACTACGTGCTCGTCCGCGGCGGCGACCTGGACGATGCGGTCGAGGCGCTCGAGCTGGCCGAGCACGAGGTCGCTTGACGCATCCGGCGGGCGCGCCTACGCTGCCCGCCATGACCTCCTCCCCGCGCACCTGGTGGCTCTGGCGCACCGAGCGGGGCGGGAGCCTGCGCGCGACCTGACGCGCGCCACAGCCCGTTCCGCTCGACCCCGGCTCCGAGAGGAGCCTTTTTCGTGACCGAGACGACGACCGAGATCGCGACCGACCTGCTCACCCCGCTCGGGGCGTACCTCCGCCTGCGCGAGGGCGCACGCGGCGCCTTCCTGCTCGAGTCGGTCGAGCGTGGACGGCTCGGGCGCCATTCCTTCGTCGGCCGCGGCTCCCGCCTCGTCTCCTTCGCGGAGGCGGAGCAGCTCGGCGAGCCCGTCGTCGGCTACCTGGGCTACGACGCGGTCGCGACCTTCGAGCCGACGGTGCCGCGCCCCGAGCAGGGCCCCGACCTGCCGGAGAGCCTCTTCGTGGTGCCCGAGCTGCTCGTCCGCTTCGACCACGTGGCCGGTGTCGCGACGACCGTGGTGGGCGAGCCGGCGGAGGCGGCCGCGCTCCTCGCCGCCCCGCAGCCCGGGGTGCCACGCGGCTCCGGCAGTCGCGGGCCGCTCGAGCGGGCGCCCTCGCGCGAGGAGCACCTGCGCCGCATCGAGTGCGCGAAGGAGCACATCCGCGAGGGAGACGTGTTCCAGGTCGTGATCGCGCAGCGGGCGACGCGGCCGACGTCCGCCTCGGCGGTCGAGCTCTACCGGGCGCTTCGCCGCGTCAACCCGTCGCCGTACCTCTTCCTGCTCGAGCTGGCCACCGGAGCCGAAGGCGACGGTGGCCGGCGCCGGCGGCTCCGCCGACGACGCTTCCAGCCACGGGCTCGCGCTCGTCGGCAGCTCGCCGGAGACCCTCGTCAAGTGCGAGGGCGACCGGGCGGCGCTGAACCCGATCGCGGGCACGATCGCGCCGGGCGAGGGCGACGCCGAGACGCTGCTCTCCTCGGAGAAGGACCGGGCGGAGCACACGATGCTCGTCGATCTCGGCCGCAACGACCTCTCGCGCGTCTGTGTGCCCGGCTCGGTGCGCGTCGAGCGCTTCATGACGGCGGAGCGCTACTCGCACGTGACGCACCTCGTCTCCGAGGTCGTCGGCGAGCTGCGCGCCGGGACGACACCGTTCGAGCTGTTGCGGGTCTGCTTTCCGGCCGGCACCGTCTCGGGAGCGCCGAAGGTGCGGGCGATGCAGCTGATCGCGGAGCTCGAGGGCCACCGGCGCGGCGTCTACGCGGGCGCGGTCGGCTACTGCTTCCCGGAGCGGCGGGAGCTGGACACGTGCATCGCGATCCGCGCGCTCGTCCTTCGCGACGGCGTCGCGCATCTGCAGGCCGGAGGCGGGATCGTGGCCGACTCCGACCCGGCGGCCGAGCACGAGGAGTGCCTGAACAAGCTGCGGGCACTGGAGACCGCGATCGACCTGGCAGAGTCGGAGCAGGCGTGATCCTCCTGATCGACAACTACGACTCGTTCACCTACAACCTCGCGCACCTGTTCGGGGCGCTCGGAGCGGAGGTGACCGTGCGGCGGAACGACGAGATCACGGCGGACGAGGCCGAGCGTCTCGAGCCCTCGCAGCTCGTGGTCTCCCCCGGTCCCGGCCGGCCGGGCGCGGCCGGCGCGACCCCGGAGATCCTCGCCCGGCTCGCGCCGACGACGCCGACGCTCGGCGTGTGCCTCGGCCACCAGGCGATCGTCGAGGTCTTCGGCGGCGAGGTCGGCTACGCGCGCGAGCTCCTGCACGGCAAGGCGAGCCCGGTGCGCCACGACGGGACGGGGCTGTTCACCGGCCTGCCGGAGCCGTTCGACGCGGGCCGCTACCACTCGCTCGCCGCGACGCGGCTGCCCGACGTGCTCGAGCCGACCGCCTACGCGGACGACGGCGAGGTGATGGCCGTGCGGCACCGCGAGCTGCCGGTCGTCGGCGTCCAGTTCCACCCGGAGTCGGTGCTGACCCCCGACGGCCCCGCCCTCGCGCGAAACTTCCTGGAGGGGCGGCTGTGAGCACAGGCTCGACGGAGCTCACCGGGGAGCGGAGGCGGCGGCTCTACCGGCGTCCGGAGCGGGACCGGTGATCCAGGGCCTCGTGGCGCGGCTGCTCGACGGGCACGACCTCGCGCGCGACCAGGCGCGGGCGGCGATGAACGAGATCATGGCCGGGGAGGCGACCGCCGCGCAGATCGCCGGCTTCCTCGTCGCGCTGCGCGCCAAGGGCGAGACCGCGGACGAGATCGCCGGCTGCGCCGAGGCGATGCGCGAGCACGTGCTCCAGGTGCGGCCGGCGCGGCGCGACCTGGTCGACATCGTCGGCACCGGCGGCGACGGCGCGAACACGTACAACATCTCCACCGCCGCGGCCCTCGTCGCGGCAGCCGCAGGGGCCGGGATCGCCAAGCACGGGAATCGGGCCGCCTCCTCGGCGAGCGGGGCCGCCGACGTGCTCGAGGCCCTCGGCTTCCGGCTCGAGCTGCCGCCGGCGCGGATCGAGCGCTCGATCGACGAGCTCGGCTTCGGCTTCCTGTTCGCGCAGGCGCACCATCCGGCGATGCGGCACGCGGCGCCCGTGCGCAGCGAGCTGGCGACGCGTACGGTGTTCAACGTGCTCGGACCGCTGACCAACCCGGCCGGGGCGCGCGCCCTGATGCTCGGCGTCTACTCGCCCGAGCTGACGCGGACGCTTGCCGAGGCGCTCGTCCGGCTCGGCGCCGACCGCGCGTACGTCGTGCACGGAGCGGGCGGCATCGACGAGCTCTCCCCGTGCGGGCCGAACCTCGTCTGCGAGGTCGAGGGCGGGAAGGTGCGCGAGTACGAGCTCGATCCCCGCGATCTGGGCGTCGAGCGCTGCGACCCGTCCGAGCTGCGCGGCGGCGACGCGGCGACGAACGCGGCCGCGCTGCGTGCGGTCCTCGCCGGGGACGACCGCGGCGGCCACCGCTCGGCGGTCGTCCTGAACGCGGCGGGCGGAATCGCGGCGGCCGGCCGCGCCGACGATCTCCGCGAGGGGATCGAGCGCGCGCGCGAGGCGATCGACTCCGGAACGGCGGCCGCGCGGCTGGACGAGCTCGTGGCGTTCTCGCAGGAGACGGGCGCGTGAGGTTCGCCGAGGCGCTCGCCGGGCCGGGTCTCGGCGCGATCGCCGAGTTCAAGCGACGCTCGCCGTCGCTCGGGGACATCCGCGTGGACGCGCGCGTCGAGGACGTCGTGCCGGAGTACGCGGCGAACGGCGCCGCGGCCGTGTCGGTGCTCGTCGACGAGGCGTTCGCGGGAACGCTCGACGACCTCCGCGCCGCGCGCGCCGTCGCCGACGTGCCGCTGCTGGCAAAGGGGTTCTTCTCGACGGAGCAGCACCTGCGCGAGGTGCGCGAGGCCGGCGCGGACGCGGCGCTCCTGATCCTGCGCGACCTCGACGACGCGGCCTGCGCGACGCTGATCCGCGCCGCCGGGCAGCTCGGGCTGGACGCGCTCGTGGAGGCGCACGACGCGGCGGAGCTCGAGCGCGCCACCCGGCTCGGCGCCCGCGTGATCGGCGTCAACGCCCGCGATCTCGGCACCTTCCGGATCGACCGGCGCGCGCAGCTCGAGCTCGTCGCGCGGGCGCCGCACGAGCGCGTCGTGATCGCCGAAAGCGCCGTGCACACGCGTGCGCAGGCGGCCGCAGCCGAGCTCGCGGGCGCCGACGCCGTCCTCGTCGGCACCTCGCTGATGCGCGCCGCCGACCCTGGCGCGAAGCTCCGGGAGCTCCTCTCGCGCCCGCTCGTCAAGGTCTGCGGGCTGACGCGCCAGGAGGACGTCGACGCCGCCGTCGAGGCGGGCGCCGACCTGCTCGGCTTCATCCTCGTCGAGAAGAGCCCCCGACGGGCGGCGGCCGTCCTCGACGTGCCGGAGACTGCGCTCTCGGTCGCCGTCTTCGTGGGCGAGGGCGAGGAGACCGGCGCCGACCTCGTCCAGCGCTACCCCGACGAGGGAGGAGGCGCGGTGCGCGGCCGCGAGGCGGTGCTGCTGCGCGGCTCCGACCCCGGCGGCGAGCCGGTGGCGCGCGTGCTCGACCTGCCGTGGCAGGGCGAGGATCCGGCCCACTGGGCCACGGCCGCCGCAGCCGAGGGTCGTGTCGTCCTCGCCGGTGGGCTCGGACCCGAGAACGTGCGCGCGGCCGTCGCGGCCGTGCACCCGTGGGCGGTCGACGCGGCCTCCTCGCTCGAGCGAGAGCCGGGGGTCAAGGACCATGCCCGCGTGCGGGCCTTCGTGGAGGAGGCCCGCGCATGACGCACGGGGACTTCGGCGGCTACGGCGGCCGCTACGTGCCCGAGACGCTGATCCCGGCGCTGGACGAGCTGGAGCAGGGCTGGCGCGAGGCGCTCGCCGACGAGGCGTACCACCGCGAGCTGCACGAGCTCGCGACGACGTACGCGGGCCGGCCGACGCCGCTGACGCTCGCGGAGCGGTTCGCGCCCGGCAAGCGCATCTACCTCAAGCGCGAGGACCTGCTGCACACGGGCGCGCACAAGCTGAACAACGCGCTCGGGCAGGCGGTGCTCGCGCGCAGGCTCGGCAAGCGGCGGATCGTCGCCGAGACCGGCGCGGGGCAACACGGCGTCGCCTCCGCCACCGTGTGCGCGCGCTTCGGGCTCGAGTGCGTCGTCTACATGGGTGAGGAGGACATGCGCCGCCAGGCGCCCAACGTCGAGCGGATGCGGCTGCTCGGTGCCGAAGTGCGCGGGGTCTCGTTCGGCACGAGGACACTGAAGGAGGCGACGAGCGAGGCGATCCGCGACTGGATCACGAACGTCGAGACGACGCACTACCTGATCGGCTCCTGCGTCGGCCCGGCGCCGTACCCGGAGCTCGTCGCGGAGCTGCAGTCGGTGATCGGCCGCGAGGCGCGCGAGCAGGTGCTCGCGGCGGAGGGCGCGTCTGCCGGAGGCGGTCGTCGCCGCCGTCGGCGGCGGATCGAACGCGATCGGCATCTTCCACGGCTTCCTCGACGACGCGGACGTCCGCCTCGTCGGCGTCGAGGCCGCCGGCGCCGCGTCGCTCGGCAGCGGCCGCACCGGGGTGCTCCACGGCGCGCGCTCGTCGGTGCTCGCCGACGAGGACGGCCAGATCGCCGATGCGCACTCGATCTCGGCCGGGCTCGACTATCCGGGCGTCGGCCCCGAGCACGCCTTCCTTCGCGACAGCGGCCGCGCCGTCTACACGGCCGCGACCGACGAGGACGCGCTCGCCGCCTTCCGTGACCTCGCCCGAACCGAGGGGATCATCCCGGCGCTCGAGCCCGCGCACGCGCTCGCCCGCGCCCGCGACCTCGACGCGGAGCTGATCCTCGTCTGCCTGAGCGGCCGCGGCGACAAGGACCTCGCGGAGGCGCTCGCCGCACTCCACCTCGAAGGCGCGACCGATGCCAAGTAACACTGTGTCACTCGGCCGGAGCGAAGGCGGCGCGGTGACGGAGTCGGCAAGCCGGCGTCACGGGTCGAGGCGCAGCATCGAAGGGTGCTCCCGATCGCCCCGCGGCTTCCACAACGCCTGCTCGACGTCGTCGAGCGCCTCGCTCCACGGCAGGTGCCGATCGCCGAGATCAATCGCCTTGTCGGCGCCGAGGCCGAGCGCCTTGGGCTGCCCCGGCCGAGCTACCAGCGCGTCCGCCTGCTCGTCCACGAGGCCCGGCGGATCCGATCGGAGCCCTCGACGGGGCAGATTGCGGTCGACGTGGCTTTGCGGGCCCGACCCCCGGCCGCTCTCGTCGACCGCCTCGGGGAGCCCCGACGCCGCCGTCTCCGCGACGAAGCCGCCAAGTAACACTGTGCCACTTGGATCGGAGGGGTCGCGGTGAGCTGCGACCCGGTCGCGGCGTCGGCCCTGCCGATGCGGCTGTTCCGCTGGAGCGAGCTCGAGGACCTGCCGCGCCGGCGGGCGTGCACGCTCTTCGCCGCGTCCGCCTCCGAGCTGAACGGCTGCATCGAGACCGGGCTCTGGCCGGCGCCCGAGCCGGAGCCGGGCGAGAAGCGGACGTGAAGACGCTCGTCATCTACCTGATGGCCGAGCCAGAGACTCCGGAGCTCGCACAGGCCGCCGTCGAGGGCGGGGCCGACATCATCGAGATCGGCTTCCCCTTCTCCGACCCGCTCGCCGAGGGCCCGGTGATCCAGCACGCCGCGGAGCGGGCGCTCGCCCGCGGCATGCGCACGCGGCGCTGCCTCGAGGTGCTCGCGCGTACCCGGGAGCTCGTTCCCGAGACGCCCCTCGTGCCGATGACGTACGCAGCGATCCTCGAGGCATACGGCTACGAGCGATTCGAGGCCGATGCACAGCGCTGCGGGCGCGACGAGCTTCATCCTCGTCGACCTCCCCGCCGAGGAGCACCCGGAGCTGAAGCGCGTCCAGCTGATCGCGCCGACCTCGACCGACGAGCGGATCCGGCTCGCGGCGGAACGCGACCGACGGCTGGCTCTACGTCGTCACGCTCACCGGCACGACCGGCACCCGCGACCAGGTCTCCTCGCGGCTCGAGGAGCTCGCCGCCCGCGCCCGCCGGCTCGCGCCGGGGATCCGCTCTACGCCGGGTTCGGCATCTCGACGCCCGAGCAGGCGCGCCTCGCCGCCGGGCTCGTGGACGGCGTCGCCGTCGGCTCGCGCGCCGTCCAGGTCGCCGAGAACGGTCCGGGGGCGCTCCGGGACTACGTCGCGTCCCTGCGCGCGGCGCTCGACGCGTAGACGCCGATCGCCCTCCGATGTGCTTTCTTAGTGGTTCCCTAACCCTTTTCTCAACGTAATCTCACCGCCGAGCGGACACAATCCCGGCATGACAACGACAACGCTCCTCCTCGTGAACGCCGCCCTGTCCCTCACGCTGATCGGCGCCCTCGCCGCGGTCGCGCGAGGCGCCCTCCGGATGCGCCACACCACGGCCGCGGAGACGCTGCACCCCTCGCAGCCGATCCCGCTGCGCCTCGTCCTCTCCGAGGACGAGGCGCGGATCCTCGCCCGGGCGGCCTAGCCGCTACGGCAGAGCCAGCCCGCTCGCGGCGCCGGTCACCTCTTCCCCGACGAAGTCCGGTGCCGCGGGCGGGTCCGGGGCCGGAACCGGCCCTACCGGCAGGTGCAGGGTGAAAGCCGTCCCGCCCTGCCGCGACTCGACCGTGCAGGTCCCCTGGTGGGCGCGCGCGATCGCCGAGACGATCGCGAGCCCGAGCCCTGCACCCCCGCGCTCCCGCGTCCGTGCCCCGTCCGCGCGGGCCCAGCGGTCGAAGAGCCGTGGCAGCGCCTCGGGAGCGACGCCGCATCCCGTGTCGGCGACCTCGATCGCGATTCCGCCCGCCTCGGCGCGGGCACGCAGCTCGATCTCGTCACCCGCCGTCGTGTACTTGACGGCGTTCTCGAGCAGCGCGTCGAGCGCGTCGCGCAGCCCCTCCGGGTCGGCGCGGAGCACCCCCGCGACATCGAGCTCCAGCCGCCAGGCACGCGGAGCGACCTCGGACCAGCGCATGAAGACGTCGGACAGGAAGGGCTCGAGGTCGATCTCGACGAAGGCCGCCAGCTCCGGCTGCTCCGCCTTCGCGAGCAGCAGCAGCCGCGCGACGATCCGCTCCATCCGCGCGAGCTCGTCGAGCGCGACCTCGAGCTCGGGCGCGTCCGGCGCCTCCCGCCGGAACAGCTCCAGGTGGCCGCGAGCGATCGTCACAGGCGTCCGAAGCTCGTGGGAGGCGTCGTGCAGGAAGCGCTGCTGCCGCTCGAGCAGCGACGCGCGCACCTCGGCCACTCCCTGGACCTGCTCGAGCGCGAGGACGCGCCGGCGCGCGTGCCAGACCATCGCGAGGAACATCGCCGACATGAGCGGCACCTCGAACAACTCGCCCCAGAGCTGGGTGCCCGCGTATGCGTCGGCGAGGATGCTCGCGCCGGTGGCCGCGATCACGACGGTCAGGACGGCATACGTCACGACCGGCGACCAGACGCGGAAGCCGTAGACGATGGTCAGGCTGATCCACACGAAGTGGAACGGGATCGTCTCCCAGCCCGGCCACGCGATCATCGCCGCCCAGTTCGCGACGGCGAAGAGGCCCCAGGCGACCTCGACGTCGTTACGTCGCAGCCAGCCGGTATCCCGCATGCCGCACGGTCTCGATGGGCGCGTCCGGGCCGAGCTTCTGGCGCAGCCGCCGCACGCAGACGTCGACGACGTTCGAGCCGGGGTCGAAGTCGTAGCCCCAGACCTCGGCGAGCAGCCGCTCGCGGCTGATCACCTGGCCGGGATGGAGGAGCAGGTGGTGCAGGAGCCGGAACTCGCGGTCGGAGAGATCGGTCGCCGCCTCCCCGATCCGGGCCTGCCGGCGTGCGAGGTCGAGGACGACCCGCCCGGCACGCAGCACGTGCTCGTCGCCGAAGGGAGCAGTCCCTCGCAGCTGGACGCGGATGCGTGCGAGGAGCTCGTCGATCGAGAACGGCTTGGGGAGGTAGTCCGTGGCGCCGAACTCGAAGCCGCGCAGCTTCGTCTGGAGGTCGGAGCGGGCCGAGAGGATCACCACCGGCAGGTGGGGCCGTTCCCGGTGGAGCTCGCGCAGGACCTGCAGGCCGCTGAGCCCCGGGAGCAGGAGGTCGAGGACGACGAGGTCCCAGCGGCCGGCGGACGCGAGATCGAGCCCGTCCCGCCCGTTGTCCGCCGCGACCACCGTGTACCCCTCGGCCTCGAGTCCCCGCGCGAGGAACGCCTGGATCCGCGCCTCGTCCTCGATCACCAGGATCCGCAATCGCCCCTCCGGTCGACGCCGCCGCTGCCGCGACTGTACCAAGCTGTCGAGATGACCTGGAAATGACGCGAACGTGACAGTTCCGTCATTTTTCGCACGGCCCGGATCGCGCTGCGATAGACATCCGCCCGGATGCGCACGGTCGGAGGAAAGCTCCTGCTCGTCGGCGCCGCGGTTCTCGCCGCGGGGCTGCTGATCGGCTTCTACGTCGCGAAGCTCTCGAAGCAGGCCGGCTCCCCGTCGTACACGGTGCCCGTTCAGATGGAGAACGGCCACCCCGTCGTGAACATGGACATCATGACCGTCGCGGCGATCGGGCCCAACCTGAGCCCGAATCCCGACTGGGTCTCCTACCTGATCAAGGATGCGACGGGACAGTGGCGGCGCGAGACCGTCTGGAAGCTGCCCGCGAACGCGACCGTCCACGTGACGATCTACAACTTCGACGGCGCCAGCGCCCTGCGCAACAACTACCTCGCCCGGCCGCGTGGCATGACGGGGAACCGGATCACGGTCGACGGCAAGTCGGTGAACGCGATCAACCCCGACGACGCCTCGCACACCTTCGCGGTGCCGCAGCTCGGCCTGATCCTCGCGATCCCGGGCGTCGCGGACGACGCGAAGGACCAGTGCGACATCGCGCCGTGCCCGATGTCGAACGCGCACCGCACGGTCCAGTTCACGTTCCACACCAAGGGGCCGGGCCACTACCGCTGGCAGTGCTTCGTGCCCTGCGCAGCCGGCTGGATCGACGGTTTCGGCGGGCCGATGCAGACGATCGGCTACATGGACGGCTTCCTCGATATCACGTAGATGACGACTGGACACACCTCCCCTCCCAGCTCCGCCGCCGCCGACTCGGGGCACGGCCGCTTCGTCGTCATCGCGTGGCTCGTGCTCAGCGCGGTCGCGACCCCGCTCGTCGCGATCTTCCTCGGGCCGATCATCCCGCCGGGGAACGCGAGCGTGCAGGGCCAGGGACAGGTCTTCGACAACCAGGTGATGACGGCGCTCGTGACGCCGATCGTCTGCCTGCTGATCGTCTACTTCGGGTACACGCTGGCGACCTTCCGCGCCGAGCGCGGCAGCGCGCTCGTGGACGGACCGCCGCTGCGCGAGGACCGCGGCATCCAGGTGGTCTGGATCGTCGTGACGGGGATCATGGTGCTCTTCCTCGCCGGCTTCGGCACCTTCGAGCTGCTGAAGGACGGCTCCGGCGGCGGTCAGGGCCCCAACGCGATCGCCTTCCCGGCCAACCACAAGAGCGCCTTCGAGGTGCAGGTGATCGGCCAGCAGTGGGAGTTCACCTACCGCTACCCGTCCCTCGGCGGAATGGAGAGCCCGGACCTCGTGCTGCCGGCGAACACCGACGTCGTGCTCCACGTCACCTCGCTCGACGTCATCCACTCCTTCTGGGCGGTCGAGCTCGGCGTCAAGGCCGACGCCAACCCCGGCGTCGACAACGTCGCCTATGTCGAGACGCGGCAGCCGCTGACCTTCCACGTCCGCTGTGCCGAGCTCTGCGGCCTCTGGCACGGCTACATGTTCAACA
Organism: uncultured Actinomycetes bacterium; assembly: GCA_963746895.1. Classification (GTDB taxonomy): domain Bacteria; phylum Actinomycetota; class Thermoleophilia; order Gaiellales; family Gaiellaceae; genus Palsa-739. The sequence continues at coordinate 93,153 of CAVVDI010000013.1, forward strand.
ACGGCCGGGTCGTCGACGCGGCGGCGTTCAAGTCGTGGTCGACCCAGGCGCAGCAGCAGTACGCGTCGATCGCCAAGTACGTGCCCGCGTACTCACACACCTATCTGCCCGACCCGCAGAGGAGGGCCGGATGAGCTCGATCGCCGTCGCGACCACAACGCCGCCCTGGCGCCGGCTGGTCGGCTTCAACCTGTTCACAGCCATCGTCCTCGGGATCGGCGGCTGGTACGCCGGCTGGTTCGGCGCGCACGCGATCGTCGGGCCGAGCCTCGACTACTTCGGCGACATCGACTACAACGAGCTGTCCGTCTTCCTCGGCTACATCGGCGGCGTCGTCGGCTTCCTCGCCGGGCTCGGCTTCCTCAACTACCCGCTCTCGCGCCTTCGCGGCTATCCGCCGTCGCTGCGCGAGAAGGAGACGGAGGGGGTCGGCCGCTACTTCAGCCTGTGCACCGACCACAAGGTCGTCGGCATCCAGTACCTCTGGGGCGTCGGGCTGTTCTTCTTCATCGCGGGCCTGAACGCGATGCTGATCCGCTTCGAGCTGCTGCGGCCGAACCACCAGGTCTTCCCCGCCGGCACGTACCTGACGCTCGTCGGGCTGCACGGGACGATGATGATGGGGATCATGACGAGCGGGATCCTCGGCCCGTTCGCGAACTACCTGATCCCGCTGATGATCGGCGCCCGCCGCATGGCGTTCCCGCGGATCGAGTCGCTGACCTTCTGGATGCTGATGGCTGCCGGCGCGATCCTCGAAACGTCGATCTTCTTCGGCGGCTTCCCGACCGGCTGGACGGGCTACGCCCCGCTCGCGAACCAGGCGAATGCCGGGATGGACAACTACATCCTCTTCTTCGCGCTCGTCGGGATCTCGATGACGCTGCTCGGCATGAACATGCTGGCGACGATCGTGACGATGCGCGCGCCGGGGCTCACCTGGACGCGCCTCCCGATCTTCGTCTGGGGCGTCATCTCCACCGCCGTCCTCAACGTCCTGGCCGCGCCGGTCCTGATCGCGGCGCTCTGCATGGCGGCGCTCGACCGCACGGCGCAGACGACCTTCTACATCACGGCCGCCGGAGGCAGCAACTACCTGTACCAGAACCTGTTCTGGGTCTTCGGTCACCCGGAGGTCTACATCCTCGCCCTGCCGGGCTTCGGGATCGTGCTCGAGCTGCTGCCGGTCTTCGCGCGCAAGCCGCTCTGGGGCTACCGGCTCTCGGTCGCGGGGCTCCTCGGCGTCTCGCTGCTCTCCTGGTTCGTATGGCAGCACCATCTGTTCGTCAGCGGCATGAACGGCGACCTGCGGCCGTTCTACATGCTCTCGACCGAGCTGATCTCGATCCCGACCGGGTTCACCTTCATCTGCGGGATGATGACGCTCTGGCGCGGCCAGATCCGCTTCACCGTGCCGATGCTCTTCTGCCTGGCGTGGTTCTTCAACTTCCTGATCGGCGGCTTGTCGGGCGTCTTCCTCTCGGACACCCCGAGCGACGTGACGACGCACGGCAGCTTCTTCTCGATGGCGCACTTCCACTACACGATCATGGGCGGCCTGGTCTTCACCTTCTTCGCCGGGATCTACTACTGGGTGCCGAAGATGTTCGGGTACAAGCTGCACGAGGGGATGGCGAAGGTCCACTTCTGGACGATGTTCATCTTCTTCAACTCGACCTTCGCGCCGCTGTTCGCGATCGGCTTCCTCGGCCAGCCGCGCCGCGTCGTCACGTACCCGAGCGGCCTGCAGTTCCTGAACGACTGGGCATCGGTGTCCGCGTTCCTGCTCGGCTGCTCGATGCTGCTCTTCCTCTGGAACCTGATCTACTCGCTCGTGTTCGCGAAGGTTCCCGCAGAGGCGAATCCGTGGGGCTCGAAGTCGATGGAGTTCCAGCTCCCGTCGCCGGTGCCGGTGCACAACTTCGACCGGATCCCGGTCTTCTCGAGCGATCCGTACGGCTACGGCGAGCCGTCCCGGCCGCTGACGGTTCCCGCAGGCGCCCCGGCAGGGAGGGACTAGAGCGATGGAGGCACAGCTCGCACACGAGAGCATGGGCTACGAGGTGGTCGAGGGCGAGCCGCCGGAGCTGCTCGCACGCAACCTCGTCTCGGCCGGCCACCTGCTCGCGAGCGCGACGGCGTTCTTCTTCCTCTCGTTCATCTTCGCGTACTTCTATCTCCGCTCTCTCAACAGCGCGGGCATGTGGAAGCCGAAGGGCGTCGACTCCTCGGTCACGTGGGGCACGATCGTGATGGCCTGCATCGTCGCGAGCGCGGGGCTCGTGCGGCTCGGCCTCATGGACCACCGCGCGCTTCGGCGCCCGCAGTGGCGCCTCAAGGGCCTCCTCGCGCTCGGGTTCGGCCTCGCCGCGCTCGTGCTCCAGGTCGTCACCTGGACGCAGCAGGACTTCGGCCCCACCGACGGCGGCTACGCCAGCGTCTACTTCGGCTGGACGGCGTTCATGTTCCTCTTCGTGCTCTGCACGCTGTTCTGGCTCGAGACGACGGTCGCCACCTCGCTGCGCTACCGCAAGGTGCCGGTGAACGTCTCGGAGCCCTCGCCCGGCGAAGCGTCGGGCGACCCGTACCGAGCCGGGCACGACATCCACAACCCGCTCTCGCTCGTGCGCGCCGAGCTCGTGTCGCTGAGCTTCTACTGGACGTTCCTGGCGGGGATCGCGAGTCCTCACCTGGGTCATCCTCTACCTCCTCTAGCGCATGAGCCGTAGGCTCGACGGAGGCGGCACGAGAGCGCAACCGCCGGCTCGGCCGGCGGTGGAGCGGGAATGAGCGTGCCGCCGTTCGTGGTCTGCGCCACGGCCGCCGCCCTCTACGCACTCGGCGGGCGCGAACGGCTCGGCTCCGCGAGCTGGGCTCGGCGTCGACGCGAGCTCTCGTTCTACGCCGGCGTCCTCGTCGTCCTCGCCGCGCTCGAGCCGCCCTTCGACACGCTGGCCGACACCTCGTTCGCCATGCACATGGCGCAGCACGTGCTGCTGCTGACGATCGCGCCGCCCCTGCTCGTGCTCGGCCGGCCCTGGCCCCGGATGTGGATGCCGTTCCCGCCGGCGGCGCGGCGCGCCGCCGCCCAGGGGCTCGCGCGGGGCACGTGGTCCGCCCCGCTACGGCTGCTCACGCGGACGCTGAGCCGGCCGCCGGTCGCGTACACCGTCTTCGCCGCGACCATCGCCGTGTGGCACGTACCCGCGCTCTACGGGGCCGCCGTGGACAACGAGGCGGTGCACGTGCTCGAGCACGGCTGCTTCCTCGTCAGCGCGCTGCTCTTCTGGGGCCCGCTGCTCGAGGCGCCGCCGATCCGGGCGCGCGTCGACCATCTGCGCCGCGCACTCTGGTTCGGCGCCGGTGCGCTGCCCGGCTGGATCCTCGCCATCGTCCTCGCGTACGCGTCGAAGCCGATGTACGACGTCTACGCCGCCCTGCCGCATCGCGCCTTCGGACTGAGCGCGCTCGGCGACCAGCAGATCGCCGCCGGCGTGATGTGGGTGCCGGGGTCGCTCGCGTATTTCATCGCCTTCTTCGTCTTCGTCTACCGCTGGCTCGAGCCGGGCGTCGAGACGCCCCGGCGCGAGCCCCGACCCGAGGAGCTCTCATGGACCTGATGGCATCCCACTTCCTCACCGGAGGAATCCTCACCACCGTCATGCCGATCGGGCTGCTGCTCGCGATCTGCGTCTACTGGATGGTGCTGCTCCGCCGCCGCTCGGGCGAGGGCTCTTGATCCCACGCCCGACGCTCCGCACGGACGACGCGCCCGGGCCCTGGCTGCGCGGCTGCGCGCTCGCGGTGGCGGTCGCCGGTCTGGCGGCGGTCGTCTCGGGCGCGTCCGGCGGAGGCTCGGCGCACCGGATCCTGGCGGCGCTCGCCGGCCCGCCGCTCGCGGCTCTGCTCCTCGCCGCGCTCGTCGCGCATCGGCGTCTCGCCGTGCCCGCGGCCGCGACCGGCGTGCTGCTCCTGGCTGCGGCGCTGGCGCCTCTCGGGCCTGCGCACATCGCGCTCGCCGCCCTGGCCCTCGCAGCCGCTGTCGCACTCGCCGCCGCCACGCTTCGCGGCGCGCCCGTTCCCGCCGGGGCGTGGCGCGACTACGTGACGCTGACGAAGCCCCGGATCATGGTGCTGCTGCTGCTCACGGGCGCGTGCGGCGCTGCAGTCGGCGCGCACGGCCGCCCCTCGGCGGCGCTGCTGGCGACGACGCTCGTCGGGCTCGGCCTCGCCTGCGGCGGCGCGGCCGCCCTCAACCACGTGCTCGACCGCGACATCGACCGGCTGATGGGGCCGCGGACCGCGGCGCGCCCCGTCGCGTCGGGCCGGCTGAGCGCGCCCCGGGCGCTCGAGTTCGGCCTCGCGCTGTCGGCGGCCTCGTTCACACTCCTCGCCGCGACGGCCAACCTGCTCACGGCGGTGCTCGCGCTGGTGGGCAACGCCTTCTACGTCCTGGTCTACACCGGCTATCTGAAGCGGCGCGGCCCGCAGAACATCGTGCTGGGCGGCGCCGCGGGCGCAGTGCCGCCGCTCGTCGGCTACGCGGCCGCCACGGGGAGCGTCGCGGTGCCGGCGCTCTGGCTGTTCGCGCTCGTGTGCCTCTGGACGCCGCCCCACTTCTGGGCGCTGGCGCTGCTTCTGAAGGAGCACTACGCGAAGGCCGGGGTGCCGATGCTGCCGGTCGTGAAGGGCGATCGCGCCACGGTGCGCCGGATCCTCGGCTACACGGTGGTGCTCGTCGGTGCGAGCGTGGTGCCGGTCGCGACGGGCACGTTCGGCGCCCTCTACCTCGTCGCGGCGCTCGTCCTCGGCGGGGTCTTCCTGGCCCTCGGCTGGAGCCTGCTGCGAACGCCGGGGAAACGCGGCGCGGCCGCGGTCTTCCACTACAGCCTGCTCTACCTCGCCTTGCTCTTCGTGGCCGCCGCGGTCGATCCGCTGCTCTAGCTGCGCGCCCGAAGATCCTCGATCCTGGGGCGGCCGCCGCGAGCGACCTTCAGCACGTCGTACATCCGCGCCGCCTCGTGGCCGGGCACCAGGCATGCGAAGCGGTAGACGCCGATCTTCGAGGCCCGGAACGTGAAGCGCGCCGTCCGCCCGGTGTCGAGGCCGAGGAACGGCTGCTTCGTGGCGGCGCCCGCGAACGCCGGCCGCGTCGAGGTCGCCCCCTTCACAACCGCGCAGGAGTGCCGCACGCCGCCATGGTTCTCGCAGATCACCCGCACGCGCCAGCCCCGCGGCACCGTGACCATCAACGTGCGCGAGTACCCGTCGAAGTTGAAGCCGTTGTTCGTGCTGTCGTACGACGCGACGAGCGTGACCGCGACGGTCCGGTGGCGGGCGTCGACGTGGAGGAACCGGGCCGGCGGGGGCGGCGCGGCGGCGAGGGCGAGCGAGGCGACGACGGCCGCGAGCACCCCCCTAGCTTCGCAGAGCGGTGGGGAGAGCGGAAGGGCTCGTCGCGGCGAGCCCTTCCGCTCCCGGACGGCCGGGCCTCCTAGAACGCGCCGGCCAGCTCCGCCCGCGCGGCCGAGCGTCCGGCGGCCGGCACGTAGTCTCGCTCGTCGGAGCCGACGTACAGCTGGCGCGGACGCGCGATCTTCTGCTCCGGGTCGACGATCCCCTCGAGCCACTGCGAGAGCCAGCCGGCCGTCCGCGGGATCGCGAACATGACCGGGAACATCGCCGTCGGCAGCCCGAGCGCCTGATAGATCAGCCCCGAGTAGAAGTCGACGTTCGGGTAGAGCTTGCGAGAGACGAAGTACTCGTCCTCGAGCGCGATCTTCTCGAGCTCGAGCGCGATGTCGAGCAGCGGGTTGCGACCCGTCACCTCGAACACGGCGTCGGCCGTCTCCTTGATGATCTTCGCCCGCGGATCGTAGTTCTTGTAGACGCGGTGGCCGAAGCCCATCAGCCTGCCCTCGCCGGCCTTGACGCTCTCGACGAAGCCGGGGACGTTCTTCACCTCGCCGATCTGGGCGAGCATCCGCAGCACGGCCTCGTTCGCCCCGCCGTGGAGCGGGCCGTAGAGCGCCGCGGCGGCGCCGGCCATCGCGCTGTACGGGTCGACCTTGCTCGACCCGATCGCGCGCATCGCGTTCGCCGAGCAGTTCTGCTCGTGGTCGGCGTGGAGGATGAAGAGCACCTCGAGCGCACGGACGAGCGCCGGATCGGCCTGGTAGCGCGGCTCGGCCATCTTGAACATCATCGCGAGGAAGTTCTCGGCGAAGCCGAGGTCGTTGTCCGGATAGACGTACGGCAGGCCCTTGCTGTGCCGGTACGACCAGGCGGCGATCGTCGGCACCTTGGCGATCAGGCGGACGACCTGCTGCAGGCGGACGTCCGGGTCGTCGACCTTCGCAGCCTCGGGGTAGAGCGTGCCGAGAGCGGCGACGGCGCTGACGAACATCCCCATCGGGTGCGCGTCGTAGCGGAAGCCCTGCATGAGCGTCTTCATGCTCTCGTGCAGGAACGTGTGGTACGTGACCTCGTGCTGGAAGCGGAAGAAGGCGTCCTGGGTCGGCAGCTCGCCGAAGAGGAGCAGGTACGCCGTCTCCAGGTACGTGCTCTCGACCGCGAGCTGGTCGATCGGATAGCCGCGGTAGCGGAGGATGCCCTGGTCGCCGTCGATGAACGTGACCGAGCTGCGGACGGAGGCGGTGTTCATGAAGGCCGGGTCGTAGCTCATGAGGCCGAAGTCGTCCTCGTCGAGCTTGATCTGGCGCAGGGCGGCCGCGCGGATCGCGCCCTCCTCGACCGGAACCTCATAGACGGAGCCTGTCCTGTTGTCGGTGATCGTGAGTGTGTCCGGCATCGGTTCGAACCTCCTGACGGGACGATGCCCGCAGCCTGCCGGGCCGGCGGCGCCCGGGCATCCGTCTCGAGCGCGATACCCGACGGGGGAAAGTACGGACTCCTACCCGTCGAACGCGCCGTGGCGGCCCTCGCCCTCGGCGAAGCGCCGGGCGCCCTCGCGCGCCTGCTCGAGCGCGCCGACGCCGCGAGCGAGCTCCTCGCGGAGCGCGTCCTCGAGCGGCAGGCCGAGACCGTCGAGCGCCGAGCGGCGGTCGCGCCGCATCGCCTCCTGTGGGAAGGCGGCGAGCTGCCGCGCGAGCTCCTCCGCGGCGGCGCGGCTCGCGCCGTGCGGGACGACGCGGTTCGCGAGCCCGATCCGCAGCGCCTCCTCGGCGTGCACCTCGCGGCCGGTCAGGATCAAGTCGAGCGCGTGCGAGAGCCCGACGAGCCGCGGCAGCCGGACCGTGCCGCCGTCGATCAGCGGCACGCCGAAGCGGCGGCAGAAGACGCCGAGCACCGCGTCCTCCTCGACGACGCGCAGATCGCACCAGAGCGCGAGCTCGAGCCCGCCGGCGACCGCGTGGCCGGCGACCGCGGCGACGACCGGCTTCGCGAGCCGCATCCGGGTCGGCCCCATCGGCCCGTCCCCGTCCGGCTCCACGCGGTTGTCCATCCGCTTCAGATCGGCGCCCGCGCAGAAGGTGCCGCCCGCGCCGAAGAGCACGGCGACGAGCGCGTCGTCGTCGCGCTCGAAGGCGCGGAAGGCGTCGGCGAGCGCCTCGGCGTGCTCGCGGTCGACGGCGTTCCGCGTCCCCGGCCGGTCGAGGATCACGGTCGTGACCGGGCCGCTGCGCTCAGATCGGACCGGCATGGCCCTCCCCGGACGGAGCCGCCGTAGGCGGCACCCCGGTCTCCAGCCGCGCGCCGGCGGCTCGGCCGCCGGCGCTTGCAGCCCAGAGCGGGTCGCGCAGGGCGCGCCGGAGCAGCTTGCCGACGGGGCTCTTCGGGATCTCGTCGACGAACTGCACCCGCTTCGGCACCTTGTAGCCGGCGAGGAGGCCGCGGCAGTGCTCGATCAGCTCCTCCCCGTCGACCTCGCCCGCCGGGACGACGAAGGCGGTCACCGCTTCGACCCAGCGCTCGTCCGGCGCGCCGACGACGACGCACTCCCGCACCGCCGGGTGCGACGCGAGCGCATCCTCGACCTCGCGCGGATAGACGTTGTAGCCACCGGTGACGATCATGTCGCTCGTGCGGTCGACGAGATAGAGGAAGCCACGCTCGTCGAAGCGGCCGACGTCGCGCGTCCGCACCCAGCCGTCGGGCAGGAACGTCGCCGCGTCCAGCTCGTCGTCGCCGACGTAGCCGGCGGCGACGAAGGGCGCCCGGACGAGGATCTCGCCGCTCTCCGGATCGAGCCGCACCTCGGCCTCGACCGCGGGCTGCCCGCAGGAGAGCAGGCGCTCGCCCTCGTGGTCCCCGGGCCGCAGCACGGCGATGCAGAGCGGCGCCTCGGTCTGCCCGTAGTACTGCACGAACACCGGCCCCCACTCCGCGATCGCCCGCTCGAGCAGCGGCCGCGGCATCGGCGAGGCGCCGTAGACGACGCAGCGCAGCGTCGAGAGGTCGGCGTCCGCCGCCTCGGGCGCGGCGAGCAGCGCGGCGAGCATGGTCGGGACGAGGTTCGTGTGCGTGATCCGGTGGCGCGGGATCGCGGCGAGGAACTCCGCCGGCGCGAAGCCCGGGAGCACCGCGGAGGCGGCGCCCCGGAGCCAGAACGGGAGCACGAAGGTCCCGCTCGCGTGGATCAGCGACGCAGCGTGGAGCATGACGTCGTCCGGGCCGGGGTCGACCAGGTTCGCGAGGATGTTGGCGGCGATCGCCGCATAGCTCCCCTGGGTGTGGCGGACGAGCTTCAGGCGTCCCGTCGTGCCCGAGGTCGCCAGCAGGAGCAGCGTGTCCTCCGGCTGCGGCTCGACCGACGGCTCGTCGTCGGGGACCAGCCGCGCCTCGGCGAGCAGCGTCTCGAGCGGCAGCACGTCGACGCCGAGATCGGGCGCTCGGTCGGCGACGACGAGCTTCGTCCCGGCGGTGCGGAGGATCTCCCGCATCTCGGCGGACGCGAGCCTCGCGTTGAGCGGGACGCGCGCGATCCCCGCCTTCGCGCAGGCGAAGTCGAGCGGCACCGCCTCGAGCCGGTTGTCGAGCAGGAGGCCGACCCGCTCGACGCCCCGGCCGCGGAGGACGCCGGCGATCCGCCGGGCGAGGCCGTCGGCCTCGGCGAAGCTCAGCCGCGCGGCGCCGCAGAGGAGCGCCGTGCGCGTACCGTGGTGGGCAGCGCCGCGGCGGATCAGCTCGGCCGTTGTCGGCACCCCTCGATCGTATTCGTCTTACGCAACCCATAGACCGCTCTCATCTGGTTCCTAGGGATCGCGGGCACCATGGGAACACCAGCCCCGTGAGATCGCAGCAAGGAGACGCACGCACATGAACCCGGATTCCTTCGCCCGCCGCCTGCTCCGCCGAAGCGCACCGGTCGCGGCGGCAGCCATGATCGGCGCCGGCACAGGCGCCGGCGTGTACGCGCTCACGAGCGGCGGCGGGAGCGGCGCGAGCCCGACCACGCCGACGCCGACGGCCGTCGTCCCGGCCCAGCAGGCCGCGACCACGACGACGACGAGCCCCCTGACACAGCTCTACAAGGACGTCGCGCCCGGCGTCGTCGACATCACGGTCGACTCCACCTCGTCCTCGAGCACCCCGTTCGGCACGCCGGGCGGGCAGCAGCAGACGCAGGCCGAGGGCAGCGGCTTCGTGATCGACACGAAGGGCGACATCGTCACGAACGAGCATGTCGTCGACGGCGCGAACTCGATCAAGGTCCGCTTCCAGGACGGCTCGACCGCGAAGGCGACGCTCATCGGCAGCGACAAGTCGACCGACATCGCCGTGATCAGGGTCAGCGTCGCGGCCGCGAAGCTGCACCCGCTCTCGCTCGGCACCTCCGCCGGCGTGCTGCCCGGGCAGAGCGTCGTCGCGCTCGGCAGCCCGTACGGCCTGCCCGAGACGATGACGGCCGGAATCGTGAGCGCGATCAACCGGACGATCACCGCCCCGAACCGCTTCTCGCTCTCCGGGTCGATCCAGACGGACGCCGCGATCAACCACGGCAACTCCGGCGGTCCGCTGATCGACGCCGTGAGCGGCAAGGTGATCGGCGTCAACGCGCAGATCGAGAGCGACTCGGGCGACAACTCCGGCGTCGGCTTCGCCATCCCGATCGACACCGCCAAGAGCGTCGCGAACACGCTGATCGCAGGCGGCGCCGTCAAGCACGCCTACCTCGGCGTCAGCATCGGCACCGCGGCGAACAGCGCCGGCGCGTCGGTCGGCTGCGTCGTCTCGAACGGCCCCGCCGCGCAGGCGGGCCTGAAGGCGGGCGACGTGATCACCGCCGTCGACGGCAACCCGGTCACGAGCGCCGACGACCTGACGTCGAGCCTCGGCAGCCGGCTTCCCGGCGACAAGATCACGCTGACGGTCGACCGCAACGGGACGACCACGAGCATCCAGGTGACGCTCGGCGATCGGCCCGCCGCGCCGACCTCCGCCTGCTCCTAGAGCTCCCTCCACGGCACGAACGGCAACGGCCCGGGGTCCGACCCCGGGCCGTTGCTCGTGCGGATCGGAGGCCCCTCCCGCGTCGCGGACGGCGCCGTTCGGCTCGACCTCGCGTCAGTCGGCCGGAGGCGCCCAGCGGGCGTGATGCTCGCGCGCCCAGTCCTCGCGGACCGTCCCGACGAGCATCCCGCGCAGCGCGTGCCGCGTCGCCGGGTGCAGCACCGCGAGGTAGAGGTGCCCGACGAGCAGCGCGAGCGACGCGTAGAGCAGCCCGTCGTGGAGCACGACCGTGCTCGCCCAGCGGAAGCTCGTGTTGCGCTCGCCGAGCCAGAGCAGCATCCCCGAGGTGAAGAAGAGGACGAGGAACGCCGCGGTCAGGGCCGCGTTCACCTTCTGCCCGGCGTTGAAGCGGCCCTGCGGAGCGTGGCGCCGGCGCAGCCAGCGGATGTCCTCGGGATCGAAGCGGTCGATCTCGCGGGCGGTGCGCAGCAGGCCGCGCCGGTCGCCGAGCAGCGCGACGAGCGCGAGCGCGCTGACCCAGCCGATCCCGGCCCAGAAGTGGATGTCCTTGACCATCGGCCGCCGCCCGACCGCCGCAGCGAGGCTCGGCAGGTAGAGGACGAGCCCGGACGCGAGCAGGACGAGGAACCCGGCCGCGTTCACCCAGTGCAGCGCGCGCTCGGTGCGGGAGAAGCGCCGGACGTAGACGCGCGCGACGCGGCGCCTCACGACGAGTACCCGTTCGAGCGGCCGACCCACGCGTCCTGGTCGTAGCCGAGCAGCTCCCAGTAGCCCGGCTGCGCCTGCGGGACGAGGTTGATCTCGGAGACCCACTTGACGTTCTTGTAGCCGTACATCTCGGGGATGACGAGCCGCAGGGGCGCGCCGTGCTCGCGCGGGAGCGGCTCCCCGTCCATCTCGTCGGCGAGGAGCACGTCGTGCAGCCGCGCCTGCTCCAGCGTCAGCGAGTCGACGTAGGGCTTCTCGGCGGAGACGAACTCCACGCCGTGCGCCCGCGCCTGCGGGCTCACCCGGGCGAGCAGGTCGGCGAGGCGGACGCCGCCCCAGTGCACCTTGCCCACCGTCCAGCCGGTGACGCAGTGGAAATCCGAGACCTGCGTCACCCGCGGCAGGGCGCGGAACTGCTTGTAGTCGAGGCTCGTCGGCTTCTCGACCAGCCCGCCGAGCTCGAGCTTCCAGGTCGCGGGATCGAAGGTCGGCATCGTGCTCGCGACCGTGTAGATGCGCCAGCCCTTCGTCGGCACGAGCGGGACGAGTGCCTCGGCGCCTCCGAGCGCGCTGGAGACGTGGCTCCACGCGCCCTTGCCCCAGAGGAGCGAGGATGCGCCGCCGAGCACCGTCGCGAGGAAGACCCCGCGGCCGTAGCGGCGGGGTCCCTCGACGTCGTTTCCGTGCTGCTGCTCCCGGCTGCTCATCACATGTGCGCCATGCCGGCGAAGAGCTTGCCGCGCAGGTCGCCGGGGTGGCCCTTCGTGTCGATCCAGACGCGGTAGCGAGCGGGGTGCGCCTCGAGCAGGTTCAGAGCGCGCTTCGCGACCGTGCCGCATCCCTTCGCCTTGTAGTGCATCCCGAGCTCGGCGACCTTCATCCCGTGCGCGTCGCGGATGGAGGCGCGGAGGATGCCCTTCGTGGGCACGTCGAACGTCCAGCAGAGCTTGCCCTTGGCGGCCTGCGAGGTGAGGTTGACGATGCCGTGCTCGCCCATGCCGGAGAGCCGGGCGGCGAGATGGGGGTGCATGCCGCGAATAGTTGCAGTCGCCGCGGCGCTCGTGACGAGTGCGACGAGCGCGAGCGCGGCGAGAAGCAGGAGACGGGAGCGCATCAGGACCTCCGTGACGGGTTCGACGACCTCTCCGAGACTAGGCCGCCGGTGTTGCACCGCCCTTGCGCGCGCCTTACGAAACCGTGAACTCCGCGGCGTCGGCAGAATGGATCGCGTCACGAACAGTCACGACCTCGCACCTCCCTCCGCCTCGACTCGATCCGCACCCGCCCTCGGCGGGCGCTGGTGGCGCTACCTGCCGCTCCCGTCGTCGTGGCGGGCCCGTGCTCGCGACTGGGTGCGCGGCAGCCCGACGGGCCTGCTCGCGCTCGCGCTCGCGGTCGGCGGAGGCGCCGGGGCGGGCGCCGTCGCGTTCCGCTACCTGATCCTCGGCTTCACCCGCGCCTTCTCCGGCTTCTCGGACTACAGCGCACAGGGACGAGCGGCCTACGGCTACTTCCACCAGGTCGGCTTCTGGTTCGTCCTCTTGGTTCCCGTCGCCGGCGGGCTCCTCTACGGGCCGCTGATCCATCTGTTCGCGCGCGAGGCGCGCGGTCACGGCGTGCCCGAGGTGATGCTCGCGGTGGCGGAGCGCGGCGGTCGGATCCGGCCGCAGGTGGCGCTCGTCAAGGCGCTGGCATCGGCGATCTGCATCGGCTCCGGCGGCTCGGTCGGACGCGAGGGCCCGATCGTCCAGATCGGCTCGGCACTCGGGTCGACACTCGGGCAGCTGACGCGAGTCCCCGAGTCGCGGCTGCGGATCCTCGTCGCCTGTGGCGCCGCCGGCGGGATCTCGGCGACCTTCAACGCGCCGATCGCGGGCGTCTTCTTCGCGCTCGAGCTGATCCTCCGCGACTTCGAGGCGGATTCGTTCGGCGTCGTCGTCCTCGCCTCCTTCGCGGCCGACATCATCGGCCGGGCCGCCTTCGGCGACCAGCCGTTCATCCACCTGCCGAGCTTCCAGCTCGTCTCGCCGATCGAGTACCCGCTCTACGCCGGGCTCGGGATCGTCGCGGCCGTCGTCGGCGTCACCTTCATCCGCATCCTCTACGGGAGCGAGGACCTCGCCGACCGGCTCTGGAAGGGGCCGGAGTGGCTGCGGCCGGTCGCGGGCGGGCTCCTGCTCGGCGCGCTGCTGCTGGCGATCCCCGAGCTGTACGGCGTCGGCTACCCGCCGCTCGAGAAGGCGATCCGCGGCGGCTGGGCGGTCTGGTTCCTGTTCGCGCTGCTTGCCGGGAAGATCCTCGCGACCAGCCTGACGATCTCGATCGGAGGCTCCGGCGGCGTCTTTGCGCCCTCCCTCTTCATGGGAGCGATGCTCGGAAGCGCGTACGGCGCCGGCGTGCACCATTTCTTCCCCGGCTCGACCGCAGCGGCCGGCGCATACGGGCTCGTCGGGATGGGAGCCGTGTTCGCGGCGGCCGCCCGCGCCCCGATCACGGCCGTGATCATCGTCTTCGAGCTGACCGGCGAGTACCGGATCATCCTTCCCCTGATGTTCGCGATCGTGCTCGCAACCGCCGTCTCGCACCGGCTGAGCCGCGACACGATCTACACGCTGAAGCTGCGCCGGCGCGGGATCGACGTGATGCGCGGCCGCGGCGCGAACCTGATGGGGCTGCTGACCGTGCGCGATGCGATGCAGCCGGTGCCGCTCTCGGTGCGCCAGGAGACGCCCCTGAACGAGGTGATCGAGCGGCTGATGCAGGGTCCGACCGACGGACTGCCGGTCGTCGACGAGACCGGCGCCTACCGCGGCACCGTCACCTCGCAGCAGGTCGAGCAGGCGATGCGCGACAACGCGCTCGACTCGGAGGCCGGCGGCCTCGCCCAGGAGACGACGGCCCTGCGGCCGAGCCAGTCGCTCGAGCAGGCGCTCTCCGCGCTGATGCGGGAGCGCTCCGGGCTGCCCGTCCTCGAGCCGGAGACGCGCCGCGTCGTCGGCTGGCTGACGAACATGGACGTCCTGCGCGCCTACAACCAGCGACTCGAGGCCGGGATCCGCGACGCCGAGCGGCGCCGCGCTCAGCAACGCCAGCGGCCGGAGGTGGGGCTCGTCGGCAGCGCCATCGCCCGCCTGCGCGGCTACCGGATCGTCGAGGTCGAGCTCGGCGGCTCCTCGGCTCCGGTCGGCGCTCGGCTCGGCGAGCTGGCGCTCCCGGACGGCGCAACCGTCCTCGGGCTGCGCCGGAACGGCGAGGCGATCGCCACCTCGGACGGCACGGTGCTCGGAGCCGGCGATCGGCTGACGCTGCTCGTGCCGGCGCACGACGCGGACGACGTGGCCGAGGTGATCGAGGAGGGCTCGGACGCGACGAAGGACCCGTAGGCCTCAGCGCCGCGTCGCGCAGACGCAGCGGCGACGGCCGCAGGTCGCGCAGGACTTCGGGCGCAGGTCGAGCCGCTTCTTCCCGAGGCCGGCGATCACCATCAGCCAGCCGACCATGAGCGTCGGGAGGATCGCCGAGAGATGCCCGCTCATGGCAGAAGCGTGCCCGCGGACCCGTTCCGCGGCATCAGGCCCGGCGCTGATCGCGGTGCGGAGAGGTACGGAGCGTACGATCGTGGCGTGAGCGTGGAGCCGGAGGCGCCGCGGGCGACGGAGCCACGTGGAGCGCGTCTCGCGCTGCTCGCCGCGATCCTCGGCTCGTCGATCGTGTTCGTCGACTCGACGGTCGTGAACGTCGCACTGCCGGCGATCCAGCGCGACCTCGGCGGCGGGTTCGCGGCGCAGCAGTGGGTCGTCGACGCGTACCTCCTCACGCTCGGCTCGCTGATCCTCCTCGGTGGCTCGCTCGGCGATCTGTTCGGCCAGGTGCGCGTCTTCGCACTCGGGGTCGCGTGTTTCGGGGCCGCCTCCGCCCTCTGCGCTGCCGCTCCGGACGCGACCGCGCTGATCGTCTTCCGCGGCATCCAGGGCGTCGCCGGCGCCCTGCTCACGCCGGCGTCGCTCGCGGTGATCACCACGCTCTTCTCGGGAGCGGATCGCGGAGCTGCGATCGGGACGTGGACTGCCTGGAGCGGGATCTCGACGGTCGCCGGGCCGCTGCTCGGCGGCTGGCTGATCGGGATCTGGACGTGGCGCGCCATCTTCCTGATCAACGTCCCCGTCGCGATCGCGACGCTCGCGATCGTCCTGCTGGCCCTGCCGCGCGATCCGTCCACGCGAGCACGTGCGCGTCGACTACGGCGGTGGCGCGCTCTGCACGCTCGGCCTCGGCGCGCTCGTCTTCGGCTTCATCGAGCAGCCGAGCCTCGGCTGGGGCGGCCGCGTCGCTGCCGCACTCGCAGCCGGCACGGCGGCGCTCGCCGGCTTCGTCGTCCTGGGAGGCGCGGAGCCCGCGGCCGATGCTTCCGCTCCGGCTCTTTCGGCGACGCAACTTCGCCGCGGCGAACGTCGAGACGCTCGCGGTCTACGGCGGCCTGTCGACCTGGGCCTTCTTCCTCTCGCTGTTCCTGCAGCAGCTCGCGGGCTACTCGCCCTTCCGCGCGGGGCTGGCGACGCTGCCGGTGACGATCGTGCTGTTCGCTCCTTTCCCGCCTCGTCGGCAGGCTCTCGGGGCGAGCATGGGCCGCGCGCGTTCATGGCGGTCGGACCGCTGCTCGCGGGAGCCTCGGTGCTGGCGCTCGCACGGCTGCCGGGCGGGCTCGACTACTGGACGGAGCTGCTGCCGCCGCTGCTCGGGTTCGCCGTCGGACTGGCGCTGACCGTGGCGCCGCTGACGACGACCGTGCTGAGCGACGCCGGGCCAGGCGACGCCGGCGTCGCCTCGGGCGTGAACAACGCGGCGGCACGGGTGGCAGGGCTCGTCGCGATCGCGGTCGTCGGCCTCGCGGCCGCCGACGGCGGCCGCGGCCTCTCCGCGCACGGCTTCCACCTGGCGATGCTGATCACAGCCGCGCTGATCGCGCTGGGAGGCGTGATCGGCGCCGCCGGCATCCGCAACACCGCGTAGTCGCGCCGCTGCGACCCTCGGCGAGCCCCCGCATCGCGCTCCACATCTCCTATGTATTACCTATGTATGATCGCGGGCATGCGCAAGCAGAGGTACACCGCGTCCGAGGCGGCCCGCGAGCTCGGAATCAGCGTCGACACGCTCCGCCGCTGGGATCGCGACGGCCGCATCCGCACCGAGCGGGACGCCGGCAACCGTCGGCTCGTCCCCGTCGAGCGAGATCGAGCGCCTGCGCGGAGGCGAGGAGCAGCACATGAGCGCCCGCAACCGCTTCCGCGGCACCGTCACCTCGGTGCGCGTCGAGGGGCTGCTCGCGCAGGTCGAGCTCACGGTCACCGAGCCGGCGCGCGTCGTCGCCGTCGTCACCCGCGACGCGGTCGAGGAGCTCGGGCTGAAGCCGGGGATGCCGGCCACGGCGATCGTCAAGTCGACGTCGGTGATGGTCGAGTCGTGAGGCGCTCCGCCGCGGTCGCGGTCGGCGTCGCCGCGCTCGCTGGGCGGGGTCGCGGGAGGCGTCGCCGCGACCCGCGGCACGTCCCCCCCGCGCCTCACGGTCTTCGCGGCCGCGTCGCTGACCGACGTCCTGCCGCAGATCGACCCGCACGCGCGGTACTCGTTCGCCGGCTCGAACGCGCTCGCCACCCAGATCCAGCAGGGCCTGCCGGCGGACGTCTTCGCCTCCGCGAACGTCGCGCTCCCCGACCAGCTCCACAGCCGGGGGCTCGTCGAGAAGCCGGTCATCTTCACCGCGAACGCCCTCGTCATGATCGCCCGGAAAGGCAACCCCGACCGTCTGCACGGCGTCAACGACCTCACCCGGCCGAACATGAAGATCGTCATGGGCGCAGCCGGCGTCCCGGTGGGCGACTACACGCGCAAGGTGCTCGCGCGGCTCGGGCTCGGCGACCTCGTCCAGAAGGCGGCGAGCCAGGAGACCGACGTGCGGGAGGTGCTCGCGAAGGTGACGCTCGGCGAGGCGGACGCCGGTTTCGTCTACGCGACCGACGCCCGCGCCGCGAAGGGGAAGGTCGCCGTCTTCGCGATCCCGCGCACCGCACAACCGAAGACGGACTACGCCGCCGCGGCCGTGAAGGAGAGCCCGCACCTCGCCGCCGCCGAGGCCTGGGTGAAGCGGCTGAAGAGCGAGACCGCACAGAAGGCGCTGCGGGCGGCGGGCTTCCTCCGGCCCGGCCGCTGATGCGCCGCGCGCTCGGAGGCCTGCTCGTGTTCGGCGCGGCGGCGATCGCGTTCGCGTTCCTGCTCTTCCCGGTCGTCGCGATCTTCGCCCGCGTGTCGCCGGGCCGGCTCGTGGCCCAGCTCGGGAACCCGGTCGTCACCGATGCGCTCGTCGTCAGCCTGAAGACGACGCTGATCGCGCAGGCGCTGATCCTCCTGCTCGGGACGCCGGCCGCCCACCTGCTCGCGAGCCGGCGCTTCCCGGGCCGCTCCCTCGCGGTCACGCTCGTCGAGCTCCCGCTCGTGCTGCCCCCCGCCGTCGCGGGGATCGGCTTGATCGCCGCGTTCGGACGCTTCGGTTTGCTCGGCGGGTCCCTCTCCGCGCTCGGGATCCGGCTCGGCCTGACACAGGCAGCGGTCGTGCTCGCCGTCGCATTCGTCGCGAGCCCGCTCTACCTCCGCCAGGCCATCGCAACCTTCGAGGCCGTCGAGCCCGACCTCGTCGCCGCCTCGCGCACGCTCGGCGCCGGGCCGGCGCGGACGTTCTTCCGCGTCGTGCTCCCGCTCGCGCGGGGCGGCCTCGCCGCCGGGGCGGCCCTCGCCTTCGCCCGCGGCCTCGGCGAGTTCGGCGCCACGATCATGTTCGCGGGCAGCCTGCAGGGCGTCACGCAGACGCTGCCGCTCGCCATCTACGGCGAGTTCGCTCTTCCGAACGGCTTCGACATCACCCTCGCGATGAGCGCCCTGCTCGTCGTCGTCAGCGCAGCGCTCCTGGTCGCCCTCAAGGTCACCCTCCAGTGGCAGCCCTCTCAGCCGACTTCACGCTTCCTCTTCGCGCCTTCGAGCTGACGCTCGCGCTCGAGGTCGAGGGCGTCGTTGCGCTCGTCGGCCCGTCGGGCGCGGGCAAGTCGTCGGCGCTGCGCGTCGTCGCCGGGCTTGCGCAGCCGTCACGCGGAACGGTGTCCCTCGGAGCGGAGCCGTGGCTGGACACGGTGCGCGGCATCTCCCTGCCGCCCGAGCGGCGGCGCGTCGGGCTCCTGTTCCAGGAGTACGCGCTCTTCCCGCACCTCAGCGTGCGCGGGAACGTCGCCTACGGCGCGAGCGGCCGGCCGGTGGACGAGCTGCTGGAGCGGTTCCGGATCGCGCATCTCGCCGATGCGCGGCCGCGCGAGCTCTCCGGCGGCGAGCGGCAGCGGGTCGCGCTCGCGCGGGCGCTCGCGCGCGAGCCGGGGGTGCTGCTCCTCGACGAGCCGCTGGCCGCGCTCGACGCGCACACGAAGAGCGTGGTGCGCGGGGAGCTGGCGGAACTGCTGGGCGGCCTCGGCCTGCCGACGCTGCTCGTCACCCACGACTACGAGGACGCGGCCGCGCTCGCCGACCGGGTCGGCGTGCTGGTGGAGGGCCGGCTGCGTCAGCTCTCCACGCCGGCCGAGCTTGTCGCGCGCCCTCGGGACGCGTTCGTCGCGTCGTTCACAGGGGCGAACCTCCTGCACGGGCGGGCGCGCCGCGACGGCGCAGCGCTCACGACGGTGCGGCTCGCGGGCGGCGAGGAGCTCTACTCGACCGACGAGGCGGAGGGCGAGGTCGGCGTCGTCGTCTACCCGTGGGAGATCTCGGTCGCACGGACGCATGCCGGCGACGCGGACTCGGCGCTGAACGTCGTCCACGGGGAGGTCGGCTCCGTCGTCGAGGTTGCGAACCGCGTTCGCGTGCGGATCGGCCCGGTGACCGCCGAGGTCACGGCCGCCTCTGCGGAGCGGCTGGAGCTGTCACGCGGCGGACGCGCGTACGCGACCTTCAAGGCGACCGGGACGCGCCTCGTCCCACTCTCGTGACGCCGTCAGATCGGCGCCTGGACGTGCCCGGACGCCGATCGGCGAGGAGTCACGGGATCCTGACGGCGCGGAACGCCTCGACGACGAACGGGAACGCGAGACGGTCGCCGCACCGCAGGCGCGGCTCCTCCGCGACGATCCGCGCGACCCGGTCGCGCAGCTCGCGCCGTTCCTCGTCGGGAAGCCCGGCGATCGTCGCGTAGGAGGACGAGCCGGCAACCACGGCGTCCGCCTCACCGGCGGCGAGCGGGATCGCCTCCGCCTCGCCCTGCACCGCCTCGACGCCGTCGAGCCCGACCTCCCGCAGCACCTCGAGCATCCTCGCGTCCGGCTCGACCGCGACCACACGCAACCCGAGCGCGGCGAGCGCCCGGGTCAGCTTGCCCGTGCCGGCGCCGAGTTCGACGACGAGACGCGGCGACCCCGGCGCCAGCCAGCGCGCCGCCTCGGCCGGCCACTCCGGTCGAGCGGCCTCGTACGCGTCGGCGTTCGCACCGAATGTGAGTCGACGCGGCGTGGCGGGCACGCGGGGACGGTACCCGCCGTACTTCCAGCCTGCACCGCAGCGGCGCCCGCTCAGGCGGGGCGCGTCTCGGAGAAGCGCGGCAGTCCGTCCTCGGGGATCGGCTCCCAGGTCGCCGCGTACGCGACGAACTGGCGGTACGAGGGAGCGATCCCCGGGTCGCCGTCCAGGGTGCCCATGCGGACGGAGAGGATCTCAGGGTCGTCCGGGTGCCGGCTCCAGAGCGCGCCGCCGCACGCGGAGCAGAAGCACTTGCCGTAGCCGTCCTCGGGCTGCCAGCAGCGAATCAGCTCCTCGCCCGCCACGATGCGCAGCGAGCCGGGCGCGACGCGCGCCGACACGGCGGCGGCGGTGCCGGTGCGCCTCTGGCAGCGAGCGCAGTGGCAATAGCCCGCCGAGACGAGCGGCTCGGTGACCTCGTAGCGCACCGAGCCGCAGAGGCAGCTGCCGCGGAGCGGCAGCTCTACCACTTGGAGCGACGGCCCTTGCGGCTCGTGTACACGAGCTTCGCACGCGCCGTCTTCATCCCGGTCGCCTCGAACTGGTCGCGGTGGCCGAGCATGTTCGCGACCCGACTGACCTCCGCCTGCTGCTCCGGCAGGACGAGCGTGATCCCGTTCCCGGACCGTCCGGCGCGACCGGTGCGGCCGACGCGGTGGACGTACCCCTTGTGATCCTCCGGCGGGTCGTAGTTGATCACGTGGCTGATCGCGTCGAGATCGAGCCCGCGGGCGGCGACGTCGG
The DNA here is from genome assembly GCA_963746895.1 of uncultured Actinomycetes bacterium. Classification (GTDB taxonomy): domain Bacteria; phylum Actinomycetota; class Thermoleophilia; order Gaiellales; family Gaiellaceae; genus Palsa-739. The sequence continues at coordinate 113,583 of CAVVDI010000013.1, forward strand.
TCGCGACGAGCGTCGTGACGGTGCCGTTGCGGAAACGCTCGAGCGCACGCTCGCGCGCGCTCTGCGTCATGTCGCCGTGCATCGCCGACGCCTCCACCCCGCGCCCGCGCAGCTTCTGCGCGAGCCGATCCGCGCCGCGCTTCGTGCGGACGAAGACGAGCGCGAGGCTCCGGTCGGCCTCGAGCAGCTCGACCAGCCGGTCGAGCTTGTCGGCGGCGGTGACCGCGACGAACTCATGCTCGACGGCTCCGTCCGAATGCTGGGAGGGCAGCTCGGCTTCGAACCGCGACGGATTCGTCGTGTAGGCCCGTGCGAGCTCGCCGACCTCGCCGTCGAGGGTGGCCGAGAAGAGCATCGTCTGGCGCTTGGCCGGCAGCCGTTTGACGATCCGCTCCACCTGCGGCAGGAAGCCCATGTCGAGCATCCGGTCCGCCTCGTCGAGGATCAGGATCCGGACGCGGTCGAGCGAGATCAGACGCCGCTGGACGAGATCGTGCAGCCGCCCCGGGGTGGCGACCACGAGGTGCGCGCCGCGCAGGCGCTTCGCCTGGGCGGCGACCGGGGCGCCGCCGTAGGCGGCCTCGGCGCGAAGCCGCTTCGGCGCGCCGAGCAGCGAGAGCTCCTCGGTCACCTGCAATGCGAGCTCTCGCGTCGGCACGAGCACGAGAGCTGCGGGCGCATCGCCGTCGGGCGACACGGTCTCGACGAGCGGCAGGCCGAAGGCGAGCGTCTTGCCCGACCCCGTCGGCGCCTTGCCGAGCACGTCGCGACCGGCGATCGCGTCGGGGACGACGAGAGACTGGATGCGGAACGGCTCGACGATGCCGCGGGAGGCGAGCGCCTGCTCGACCTCCGCGCTCACGCCGAGCGCGCGAAAGGTTTCTGACATCTGGTTGTTCGACTCCTCTGTTTCGGGATTCGAGACGCAGACTCGAATCCTGGAGGAGGAACGAGAACCTGAATCTCACGGGACGACCCTGTTGCCGTCCGTGCAGACACCGTAGCAGCTGTACCGGACTCGACCGCGAGCGCAGCGTCGGTCGAGCGAAATCGCAGCGAGCCGGGACGCCGCTCCACTGGCGCGAGGCCGTCTGGTCGGTCATCTCGGCCAGCGGTTGATGTGACTGGCGAGGCGCCCTCGCTTGGCCCGGATCGGCCCCGAGCGGGCTCGATTTCACATCAGGCCTCTGTGTACGGTCGCAGCGCCGTCGAAGATCCCGCGGGCGCCGGCCGACCGGGTCAAGACCGATCGCCGCGACGCCGAGCGGCTGGCGCGCTTGTTGCGGCTGGGCGAGCTGGTGGCGGTGCGCGTGCCCGCCCCGTACGAGGAGGCGGCCCGCGATCTCGTGCGCGCACGCGAGGACGCCCGCGGCGAGCTGATGCGCGCCCGGCATCGGCTCTCGAAGCTGCTGCTGCGGCATGGGCTGGTCTATGACGCGGCCGCCTGGACGCTCGCCCACGACGCTTGGCTGCGCCGGCAGCGATTCGACTCGCGGCCGTTGCAGTTCGCGCTCGAGGAGTCGTACGCGGCGGCGGCGCAGGCGAAGGCGCGCCGGGACGCGCTCGACCGGGCGATCGCCGAGCTCGCCGCCGAGCCGCCGTTCGCCGAGATCGTCGGGCGGCTCTGCTGTCTGCGCGGCGTCGGCATCCTGACTGCGCTGGCGCTCACGGTCGAGCTCGGCGACTGGAGCCGCTTCCGGCCGCAGGCGCTCGGCCCGTTTCTCGGGCTGACGCCAAGCGAGGACTCCAGTGGCGAGCGGCGTCGGCTCGGCTCGATCACCAAGACCGGCAACACCCACGCGCGGCGCCTCCTCGTCGAAGCAGCCTGGCATCAGCGGCGGCCGCTGCGCGAAAGCGCCACGCTCGCACGCCGACGCCAGGGACAGCCCGCCGCCGTCCGCGCGCGAGCCGACCAGAGCGCCCGCCGGCTGCACCGACGCTGGCACGCGCTCGAGCGGCGCGGCAAGCGGCGCACCGTCGTCGCCGTCGCTGTCGCCCGCGAGCTCGCCGGCCACTGCTGGGCACTCGCGACGATGTAGCCGCCCAAGCATCGGCTCGGCGAGGAGAGCGCGCACGGCGCAACGGACGCGAGGAGTGACCCGCGGTTCAGCTACGAGCCGCCCCAAGGGCGACGCTCGACTCTAGAGAGCGGCACCGCTCCTCAGCTCGCACACCCGGTCATGCGGTCCCGACCCGCGCATATCAGCCGCGACACAACGCGTCGACAAGCTGCCGCCGCGCTCTCCCCGCCGAAACAAGAAGGCCCGCAAACGCGGGCCTTCCAGCCGTGCAACTTGACAAATCTCACCCATATCAGCTGAAGACGGGGAGCTCGTCCTCGGCGGGGCGGAGCCGCTGCGCGAGCTCTGCCACGTAGGGGAAGAGCAGCGGCTCGATCGCGTCCTCGAAGACATCGCCAGCGCGGCAGCGAGTAGTCGTCGGTGAAGTCGACGCAGCCGTTCAGCTCGAGCACGACGTAGCCGTCGCGGGTCGGGAGCAGGTCGACGCCGACGAAGTCGCCGCCGATCGCCGCCGCAGCCGCCACCGCCAGCCGGCGGGCCCGCGGCGGCGGCACGGCGCGGACACGCATTCCCCCGAGCGCGACGTTCGTGCGCCACTCCCCGGGCGCCGCCCGGCGGCTGATCGCCCCGACCACCTCGCCGCAGGCGACGAGCACGCGCAGGTCGGCCCCGGGCGGCGGCAGCAGCTCCTGGGCGAGCACGCCGTGCGCATGGAACCACGGCCGCGTCGAGAGCTGCGCGAACTCCCGCTGCAACTCCTTCCTGGTGTCGCAGCGCACGACATCCGTGCCCCAGCTGCCGAACCGCGGCTTGAGCACGACCGGAACGTCGATGTCGGGCAGCGCGCCACCCGGCGGCACGTGCAGCGTCCACGGATGCGGCAGCCCCGCTCCGCGGAGCCGCCGTCGCCGTCTCCAGCTTGTCGTGCGCCGCGAGCAGCGCGTCGGCCCGGTTCAGCACCTCCACCCCGGCCTCCTCGAGCCGCCGCAGCGACTCCAGCCCCGGCTCGACGCCGTCGAGGCCCGGGCGGATATCGACCCGTCCGAGGACCGTCTCGTTCGGTCGCGCCCGGCGCTCGGCGAGCTCGGGCGGCAGCAGGCGCGCCTGCGCCCCGAGTCCGCGCGCAGCTTCGAGCAAGCGGACGTTCGGGGGCGTGAGCCGGCCGGCGATCAGCAGCGGCGACATGCCCGAACTGTCGCTCAGACGCGTCAGTGAGCCGTCAGACGCGTGTGAAGGTTCGCTAACTCGAGCACTCGGCCCCGGAAGGGCGCGGCCATACTGCTTCCGTGTTCCGCGTCCGCATGAGCATGCGCTGGTGGCTCGCGCTGACGTTCGCGGCAATCGCCGCGCTGACGGCCTTCTCCGTCGCACAGGTGTTCAACCGCGGCGCCGCCTCCGCCCTCCACGGCCACGCCGAGGAGCTCGCGATCGGCCAGTCGGTGTCGGCGAGCCGGTCGGTCTCGAAGGCGCTCGGGAAGGGGATCCTCGCGAGCGCCGTGCCCGTGATCGCCGAGCGGCGCCGGCTGTCGGTGTACGTCTTCGCCGCCGACCAGCAGCTGGTCAGCGGGAGCGCGTCGCGGGCCGTGCCCTTCACCGCCGTCCCAGAGGGCCGCCGCGCCATGCGCGCGGCGCTTCGCGGCGACCGCTACGTCTCCACCGTCGACTCCGGCCGTTCGTTCGTGATCGGGCTCCAGCTGCCCCGCGACCAGGGCGCCCTCGTCACGTACGCGCAGCGGCCGGAGCTGCTGAGCGAGCTCGGGATCGTCCACGACGCAGATCCTCAACGCCGCGCTGATCGCGATCGCGGTCGGCGGCCTCGTCGGGTTGGCAGTGGCGATGGTGATCGCGGCTCGCCTGCGCCGGATCGCGCGCACGGCGGCCCGGATCGAGGCGGGCGCCTTCGACGAGCCGCTGCGCTCTCCCTTCGGCGACGAGGTCGGGGCCCTCGCGGAGACGATCGACCAGATGCGGGAGCGCCTGCGCGAGTCGTTCGGCCGCCTCGGCGAGGAGCGCGACCGGCTCCGGCAGCTGCTCGAGGGGCTGCACGAGGGCGTCGTCGCAGTCGACGGCGACCTCCGGATCGTGTTCGCGAACCCGGCTGCGCGGCGGCTTCTCATCGGCCACACGCTCACCATCGCCGAGCCGCTCCCGGACCTCTGGCCCGACTTCCCGCTACGGGCGTTCGCCGGACAGCTGTTCGAGGGCGCCGACCGCTCCGTGCAGGCCCGCGTCGTCGCCGACGAGCGCACGTTCGCTCTCGTCGGCGTCCCCGCCCGCAGCGGGGGGGACGGGATCCTCGTCCTCACGGACATCTCGGAGCGCGAGCGGCGCGAGCGAGCCGAGCGCGAGTTCGTCGCGAACGCGGCGCACGAGCTGGGGACGCCGCTGACTGCGATCGCGACGTCGCTCGAGGTGCTGCGGAGCGGCGCGAAGGAGGACCCGGCGGAGCGCGACCGCTTTCTCGAGCTGATCGAGCGGCAGACGTCTCGGCTCAGCCGGCTGCGGCGCGCGCTCTTGACGCTGGCGCGGGCGCAGACCCGGCAGGAGGCGCTGCAGCTCGAGCCGGTCGCGACTGCGGCGCTGCTCGAATCGGTGGCGGCTGAGCTGCGCTCGGCGGGCGACGGCCCCGACGTCGCCGTGGTCGTACCGGAGGACGTCGCGGTGCTCGGCCATCCGGAGCTGGTCGAGCAGGTCGTGCTGAACCTCGCCGAGAACGCGCTTCGCCACGGAGCTGCGAGCCGGATCGAGCTCGCGAGCCGCCGCCTGCCCGGCCGTCAGGCCGCGATCGAGGTGCGCGACGACGGAGCCGGGATCCCGAGCACCGAGCGCGACCGGCTCTTCGACCGCTTCTACCGCGGCACGCAGGACGGCGCCGGCTTCGGCCTCGGGCTCGCGATCGTGCGAGAGGTCGTACGCGCGCTCGGCGGCACGATCGAGATCGACTCGCCGGCGGACGGCGGCACCGTCGTGCGCATCACGCTGGCGCTCGCCGAGACCCCGGCCGGAGCGGCGCAGTGAGTCCCCGGATCCTGCTTGCCGACGACGAGCCGGACATCGTCGCACCGGTCAGCTACGCGCTGCGCGCCGACGGGTTCGAGGTCGACTCCGTCGGCGACGGCGACGGCGCGCTCGCGGCCGGCCTGAGCGGCGACTACGACCTCGTGATCCTCGACGTGATGATGCCCGGGCTTCAGGGGACGGAGGTCTGCCGCCGGCTCCGCGCCGAGAGCATCGTCCCGATCATCATGCTGACGGCGAAGGACGCGGAGATCGACCGTGTACTCGGCCTCGAGCTCGGCGCCGACGACTACGTGACCAAGCCGTTCTCGACGCGCGAGCTGTCGAGCCGGATCCGCGCCGTGCTGCGCCGCCGCGACCTCGAGCGGAGCGCCTCCGCCGGCTCGCTCCTCCACGCGGGCGACATCACCGTCGACCTCGCCGCGCATCGCGTGTCGATCGCCGGACGCGACGTGCGCGTGACGCCTTCCGAGTTCAAGGTGCTCGCCCTGCTCGCCGGCGAGCCGAACCGCGTCTTCAGCCGCTGGCAGATCATGGAGCACCTCTGGGAGGCGAGCTACGTCGGCACCGCCCGCGCAGCAGACGTCCACGTGTCGAACCTGCGGCGGAAGATCGAGGACGAGCCGGCGAAGCCGCGCCGGATCGTCACGGTGCGCGAGGCCGGATACAAGATCGTCCCCGACTGAGCGGGAGCTATGAGCAGTCCTTGACACGGCGCTGCTCCGTTCCTCACGCGCGCCGCGTACCGTCGGAAGGGTGTATGGAGATGCAGAGGTCGCGATGCTGCTGTCGCTCTCGGGTGGATTCACCGTCGTTGCGAGCGACGGCGTGGTGGGAGTCGTCGAGACGCCGCTCTTCCCGCCGGACGACACGGTGCCGGACTTTCTCGTCGTCCGCGTCGGTCGTTTGAAGCCTCGCCGCCCCGTCGTCGCCGCCGCACTCGTCGAGAGCGTGGATCCGGCGGGCCGGATCGTGCACCTTCGCGGGCGCCGAGAAGAGATCCTCCGCCTGCCGGAGCACCTTCCGCTCGCGATCTGATGGGACCGCGCGACCCGCAGACCGCCGATCGTGGCTTGCTCGCGACCGTGCGAGACCTGCACAGAGACGGCGTCGAGCCGCCGACGAGCACCGCGGTCGCCGAGGCGGTCGGCGTGCCCGAGGAGTACAGCGGCTTCATCGAGCAGCGCCTCGCATTGAACGAGCAGCGGGGTCTCGTCGCGCGGGACGCCGCCGGGCACTGGCTGCTCACGCCCTACGGCGCGAGCCTCGCCGCCGAGCCGCCGCCGGTCCGCTGAGCGCGGGTCAGTAGCGGCGGCGGCGGTCGCTCGACTCGTAGATCTGGCGTCCGCACCCGGGGCAGGCCGTGGGCGCCGGGAGCCAGCGCAGCAGCCGCCCGCAGTGCGGACAGCGCCAGCGCCGGGTCAGCCGCTGGCGCAGCAGGTCGACCATCGCTTCGCTCCACGAGGCGCGTGCCAAGGCGGGCCACCCTAGCACCCGTCCCGGGGCCGCCACCGAGACGGCGCCGATCTGTGTCACACTGGAGAGGCGCGTCGACCTCGCGCGGTCGCCGTCGAGGCTCCCGCATCTCCTCTTCGGCGCCGCACGGGCCGGGTGGATCCGGAGCAGCGCACCGCGGACAGACGAAAGGAGCAGCCGACGATGGTCGACAACCGCACGAGCAATTCGGTTGTCGCCGTCCGGCCCCGTCTTCGCGGAGTCCTCCACGAGGCCGCCTTCGGAGTCGCATGCGTCGTCGGGACCCTGCTTCTGTTCGAGGTCGACGGGCGGCGGCTCGCCGCGGCTGCGGTCTTCGCCGGGTCGGCGGCGGCGATGCTCGGCGCGAGCGCGCTGTACCACCGCGTCACCTGGAGCCCCGGCGTCCGCCCCTGGATGCGGCGGATCGATCACGCCGGCATCTACCTGCTGATCGCGGGGACGTACACGCCGGTCGGGCTCCTCAGCCTGCACGGAAGCATGCAGTGGATCGTGCTGGCCGTCGTCTGGGGCGGCGCGGGCGCGGCGATCCTCGCGAAGCTCTGCTGGGTCGGCTCGCCGAAGTGGCTGTCGGCCGTGTTCGGGATCGCGCTCGGCTGGGTCGGAGTCGCCGCGATGCCGCAGCTGGCGCGCTCCGCCGGGACCACCGCGGTGGCGCTGCTGCTCGGCGGCGGCCTCGCCTACACCGCGGGCGCGATCGTCTACGCGCGCCGCCGACCGGATCCGGCGCCGGCCGTCTTCGGCTACCACGAGCTCTTCCACGCGCTCACGCTGGTCGCGCTCACCTGCCAGTACGTCGCGATCGCGTTCTACGTGGTCCGGGTCGGCTGATGCCAACGAGAAAGGAAGGGACCCGGATGCAGGGAACGATGCTCTGGTTCAACGTCGACAAGGGACACGGCTTCATCCGCACCGAGGAGGACGAGCGCCTGTACGTCGCGCGCAGCGGCTTCCTCCCCGACCAGCACCCGGAGCCGCGCTGCAAGGGCCGCGCGGTCAGCTTCGAGCGCGACGGCGAGGCCGGGGACGCCCGCGCGGTCAACGTCGCATTCGTCACCACGTCCGACCCGCGCCGCGCCCGCCTCCGCCACGCGCGCGGCGGCCGCTCGCTCTAGCAGGCCCGGCGCGGCAAACCGCAGCCAGGTGCGTGCCGGCGACGTCCCGCCGGCCGCTCGACCGTCGGCATGACCCCCGCCCCGAACGCCGCGGTCCGCGCGGGCATCGTCGCAGGCGGACACGAGCAGCAACCACGGAACGGGGGTGGTTTGTGCGACACTGCACGTGCGCGTCGACCTCGCGCGGACGCCGCCGAGGGTCCGAGTCCCACTCTCTCCGACTGCCGCACCGAGCCCGGGTGCATCAGGACGCAACCGCGCTGCCGCCTCCGTGGCAGCGGGAAAGGAGATTTGTGAAGGGTGCGCAGAAGCCGAAGAAGCTCGGCAAGAAGCCGGCGCAGAAGACGCTGAAGGAGCGTCGCGTCGCCAAACGGACGGCAGCGAAGCAGCAGAGCCATTCGCTGGACGTCTGACCGCTCTCTACGACAGGCGCGGCGGCGGAAGGGGGCGAGAACGAGGGCGCCGAGTCGCCGATCGCGGCTTCGGGAGGCGCCAGCAGCGCGTCGACGAGCCCTCGCCGTCTCGAGACGCGGCGATCGCCGCCACCCGAAAGCGGAGAGGTACGAGCGGCGGTCGCTCGAGAGGTTCTCGAGGACGATCGGCCAGCCTGATCTCGACAGCCGCCGTCAGACTCTGCTGGCGATACCGACAGCGAGGAGGGAGACGTGGAACTCGACGGAACCTATGTCTGGATCACCACGCGCAAGCTCGAGCCGGGGACGCGCGAGCAGTTCAGCAGGACCTGGCGGCCGCCGACCGGGTTTCCGCCGGGGATGCTGCGAGCCTACGAGCTGTACTCGGCCGACAACCGCGAGGTCGTCGGCATCTCGGTCTGGGATTCGCCCGAGTCACGCGAGGCGTACCGGCTCTCGGACGTCGAGGCGGAGCGACGAAAGGCCATGGCCCCCTACGTCGTCATGGAAACCTCCGGCTTCTACAGCGGCCGCGAGCTGACGATCCCCCGCGGCTGACGCTCGCAACGACTGCTCGCGGTGCCGCGGCGGCGCAGGCCGACTCAACCTCTCGCCGGGGCGCCGCCTGAAGGGCGCCACTGTTCGGTTCCCGGTTCACGCGGCCGCCTGGGAGTGGCCGCGGGGGCCGTTCCTCGCTCGCGCTCGAGCCGAGCGCGTCCGAGGATCTTGCGCGATCCCGGCGTCTGGCCGTAGGGTCTCCGTCGATGCGTTCGCGGAGGGGATGATGCGCGTGGCCTCGCAGGCAGACGACCGCGCGATGATCTCCGAGCGGGTGGCGCCCGGGATGCTCCCCCGGGTCCTGAACTCGTTCGACATGACGATCGTCTTCGTGGCGATCGTCCTGGCGACCAGGTAGAGCGAGTCCGCGGCGTCGCCCGAGAAGAAGAGCACCGTCCCTCCCGGGTGGGTCTCCCGCTTCATGAACGGCACGAGCAGCGCGATCAGATCGCTGTCGGTGCTGCTCCGAGCCGCCCTCATCAGCCGCCTGATCTGCGCGAGGCGGAGCACGTTCAGCGGCAGCAGGCAGGAGTGGAGGACGAGGATCGGATAGACCTTCGCGAAGATGCCCGACTCGAGACCGAGCAGGGCGTAGCAGATGAAAGCGACGTTGCTTGCGATCGCCACCATCCGCAGCGGCACCATCGTCTTCATGAAGAACGACGAGAAGACGAGAGCCGATGCGACCCAGGCCGCGACGACGATCACCGACACGGCGTCGCCCCGCCGGTGGCGCTGGCCTCGTTCTCTCCGCTTTCGGCGGTTGCGCTCTCGCGCCGGCTCGACCGAGCACCACCAGCCACACCGTCGAGACGTGACATCGGAACTCGATGCTCCTGCCGGGGTGGGCACTTGTCAAGCCGGGCGGACGGCATCCTGGCCTGAGGGAACGTCCGCCCCGGCCGCCGCTGCCGGCCGAGGTTTACGAGCCGGTGTCGCGGTTCGCGGGTGACCCGGTAGGGCGCGCAGCCCCGGCCTCCGTCACCGCCCGGTGCTCGCAGGGGAGATGCACCGGCGACTAGACTCCCCGGCCGGATGAGGACGATCGAGGAGGCGGTGACCGCCGGATCTCGTCGGGCACGGGTCGCGCGCGATCTCCGCGTGCTGCGCCGCATGTTCCGCCTGCTCCGGGGCTACTTCCTCGCCGGCGCCCTGGTGCGCAGGCGCTACCGCGAGAAGGAGCGCCGCGCGGAGGTCTTCTTCGTCGACGAGGAGCTCGGACGGTGAGGCCCCACGATCCGCCGCCGCCGACGTATGCGTTCGGGTACCGGCAGGCGCCGGTCTCGGGCAACGAGATCAACGGCCTCGGCGTCGCGGAGCGCATGCGCGCCAGGAAGGTCTTCCACAACCCCGGCGGCGAGACGCTGCCGTGGGACGCGCTCGACCATTTCTTCGCGCTGATCAACCCCCGCGGCGTCGTCCGCCACATCCTCGCCAACATGTGGCAGCTACGTCGCCGCGACGGCCCGGTCAACCCGAGCCGCGTCGACGTTCCGGATCCGGCGGCGATGAGCGCCCGGATCAAGGACACGGCGCGGGATCTCGGCGCAGACCTCGTCGGGGTCACCCGCCTGACCGACGACGTGCTCTACGCCGGCGCGGAGATCCCCCACCGCTATGCCGTATGCCTCGGCCTGCGGATGGACCGCGACGAGATGCGCTTCGTCCCGCAGCCTCGGGCGGCTCTCGAGGTCATGCGGGTCTACCGCGCCGTCTCCCGGATCGCGATCGAGCTGGGCGAGCACATCAGGGACCTGGGCTGGCCGGCGAGAGCGTACGGCAACCCCAACAGCACGGATCTCCTCCACATCCCGCTCGCCGTTCGCGCCGGTCTCGGCCAGCTCGGCAAGCACGGGTCGCTGATCAGCAAGGAGCACGGATCGAACGTCCGGCTCGCCACCGTCGTCACCGACCTCCCGCTCGCGACCGACGAGGAAGTGGACATAGGCGTCGACGACCTCTGCTTCACCTGCCGGCGCTGCGTGCTCGATTGCCCGCCGGACGCGATCACCGACGAGAAGCACCTCGTGCGCGGCGAGGAGAAATGGTACGTCGACTTCGACAAGTGCGTTCCGTACTTCACGAAGACCTACGGCTGCGCGATCTGCATCCAGGTCTGCCCGTGGAGCGAGCCCGGGCGCGGGCCGAAGCTCTCGGAGAAGCTGCTGGCAGCGCGGCACGAGCGCGCATGAGCTTCGGGAGCGTGCCGAGAGTGCACACTCTCCACGGTGCGCCCATTGATCGTCCGGCTCGCGACTCGCTACCTCGGTGCGCTCCATCGAGTCCTCTATTCCGCGAGCGGCGGTCGGATCGGCTCGCGGCTCTGGGGGCTCGAGATCGTGCTGCTCACGACGACCGGCCGAAGGTCGGGCCGGGCGCGCACCGTGCCCCTGTGTTCGCTGCGGGACGGCGAGAGCGTCGTCGTGATCGCCTCGTACGGTGGCCTCGACCGTTCGCCTTCGTGGTGGCTGAACCTCCAGCACGAGCCGCGGGCAACGGCGCGAGTCGGCCGGACGACGCATGACGTCGTGGCGCGCGAAGCGACACCGGCCGAGCGCGACCGCCTCTGGGCGCGCGTGACCGCCAGGGCCCCCGGGTATCTCGACTACCAACGCCGGACGACACGCCGCATCCCGGTTGTGCTCCTCGAACCTCCGAGCTGACGCGTTCGCCGGTGAACGGGGAGCTCGGGCGGGCCCATTGGAGGCGGTTCGTCGCGGTCGGGAAGTCGCTGCTGCCGCCACCATGAGCGATACTCCGGCCATGGAATGGCCGGCGCCCCTGACCCTCCGCGAGGTTGCCGCCGAGCTCGCCTGCTCCGAGGACGACGTTCGCGCACTGATCCGTGCGGGCGAACTACAGACGGTCGCCTGCGGGATCCGGCCCGGACTCGTTCCGCGTCACCGCCTCGACGACTACCTGCGTCGGCGCCGGCACGAACTCAGAGCCTCGACGACGCAGTAGCGGCGAGCGGCTACGGGGGGCCACCGCCGCCCGTCGCGGCCAGGTGCGCGCGTGGCCGATCGATGAGACCGGTCTGACCGGACGGCGCAAGCGAAGCGACAAGCACGAGGAGAAGGAGCGAGCGATGACCTTCGAAGCTGGATCCGCCGAGGCGAACGCAGCCCTGGTGCGTGAGTCGGTCGAAGCGTTCAACGCCGGCGACACGAACAAGCTGCTCACGATCGTCGCACCGGACATCGTCATCCACTACGCCGAAATGCCGGAGCCGCTCCACGGACGCGACACCTGGCAGCACGGCTTCGAGATGGTCAAGCGCGCCTTTCCAGACCTCGAAGTGCAGGTCGACGACCTGGTCGCCGCCAACGACAAGGTCGCCGTCCGACTGACGCTCCGCGGCACCCACCAGGGCGAGTTCCAAGGCATTCCGCCAACCGGCCGCACGATCAGCTACGTCAGCCACGAGTTCTACCGCGTCGCGAACGTCCTGTTCGCCGAGGAGTGGATCTGCTCCGACATGGCATCGCTCTTCTCGCAGCTGAGCTGAGCGACCTCGTGAATCGGGCCGTATCTGCCGATAGGCGCTGTCGTGAGTGCGGTCGACGCCACGGTCAGGGCGGACAAGCGGCTGATGGCCTACAGCGCAGCCGCGATCTACGGCGGCGGGGCGCTGCTCGGCCTGTTCGAACAGTTCATCCCGGGCGGCCCGAGCCCGTCGCTTCTGCCGGGGTTCGCCGCTGTCGCAAGCGTCGCGATTCTCGCCCTCTACGGCCCGAAGCTGCCGGGGGCGGTGTTCCCGGCGCTCGGCCCGATCGGAGTGGTGCTGATCGGCGTCGCACTCGCGACGAGCCCGGGCCCCGGCGACGGCGCCGTCCTCTACCTGTGGCCGGTCCTCTGGATGTCGTTCTTCTTCGGCCGCAAGGGCGCGATCGCGATCGTCTCCTGCATCGGCGTCTGCCATGCCGTCGTCCTCTGGTCGCTCCCAGCCGCCGACGGCTACCCGGACCGCTGGTTCGACGTGATGGTGTCGGTGTCGATCGTCGCCGGCGTCGTCGAAACGCTCGCTCGGCGCAGCGAGCTGCTGCTCAGCCACCTCGCTGAGGAGGCACGCACCGACGCGCTCACCGGACTGCTGAACCGGCGAGGCTTCGACGAGCGCGTCGCCGTCGAGCTCGCACACGCACGACGCGAACGGCAATCACTCGCCGTCGTCTCGATCGACATCGACTACTTCAAGCGGATCAACGACGAATGGGGACACGACGTCGGCGACCGAGTGCTGGCACACCTCGGCGTCGTGCTGCGAAGCTGCACCCGCGAGGTCGATCTGATTGCCCGCGTTGGCGGCGAGGAGTTCGTCGCACTGCTCCCCGGCTGCGAAGCAGAGGACGCGGCGGCCATGACCGAGCGCGTCCGCGAGGCGCTGATCGTCACCCATAGCGACCTGCCGGCGGTGCGGATCAGTGCCGGCGTCGCCGCCGCCACATCGCCCGTCGAGCTCACGCCACTCCTCACCGCCGCCGACACGGCTCTCTACGCGGCCAAGCACGCCGGCCGCAACCTCACCCTGCTCGCACCGACAACCGTCGCCTCCGGCGGTGAGGTCGTCGTCCGCTCCGTCGCGCAGGGGTCGATGGCCTCTCGCGCCAGGTAGCGGTCGAACTCGCCGAGCGGGCCGGCGACTGAGCGGCGCGGCGACCTCTTCAGCTGGTCGGCGGCGTGGCGTTCCGCGATTCGGCGACGGTCCCCAGCGATCGACCTGCCGCGCTCAGGGCCGCCAGCGCGTCAGCAGTGACCCAGGGGTTTGCGCGGCGTTCGCTTGCGCCGCCCCAGTCGACGAGTGAGGCGTTGCTCGATGCGTGAGCTGGACGGTAATAGCGGGCTTCGGCGGGCAACCCGCCGTCGGGTAAGCGCTTGGATTCGAGGAGGTCGAGCGCGTCGCCGCAGCGCTGGTCGTGGATCAGCCCGATCTCGGCGAGCACCAGCAGTCCGAAGAGCAGGTCGTAGTGCCAGTAGCGAGGGAAGGCGAAGCGAAGGAACCGTTCGCGAATCGGCTGACCGTCGCTGAGCCGCTTGTAGAGCCGACGGCGAAGGAAGACTTCGGCAGCTCGCCCGGCAGCGACGCGTGCCGCGGTCTCGCCGGAGTGCTGCTCATAGAGCGCGAGCGCCCGCAGCGGGATCAGAGTCTCCTCGAAGGAGGAAACGTGAGCCGTTTCGCGTGGATCGCAGTTCCAGCCCCCATCCGGCCATTGCGCCTCGAGCAGCCGAAGGGCCAGATGATCGACCCGCTCGTCAGCGAGGCCGAGGCGAAGCAGGTACCAGACGGCGTTTGCGTCCTGAGACGCGTGCATCCGGCACAGTCCATGACGCTTCGGCGTCCAGCGCCGCTCGTACGCCCCCGATAGCAGCCACGCGAGCACCTGTTCGCGGAGGGGGATGAGCGAGTCATCGCCCGGCGGATACCCGAGCTCCGCGAGTGTCGTGAGCACCCAATGCGCCCCTCGCCACTTGGCGTACGGGTGAAGCGGAATCGTCCCATCCGCACCTCGATCCGAGAGCAGCGCCCCCACCCGCACGGACATACGAATCTCCTCGCCCAGCCGACGATCGAGTTCGCGATCGACCGCACGCTCGGCGCGCCAACGCAGCGAGGGCTCGGCCACAGCGAGCAGCGACAACTCCACCCACCAAGCGTCTCAACGAAGGCGCAGCGCTTCAAGGACCGGCGCAGCCGGTTGCGCCGGCGCTCCCGGATGACTCCAGAGCGTCTTCCGAGCCATCATGGTGTTCCCGTTTCGAGACGACCGCAGAAGGAGGCCAGATGATCGCGCTCGATCACGTCGGGTTCGCCGTTGCCGACTACCAGCGAAGCAAGTCCTTCTACGAGAAGGCGCTCGCGCCGCTCGGGCTGAGCCTGTTGATGGAGTTCTCCGGCGCGGCCGCCGGGTTCGGCAGGGACGATGGAGCACGCCCGTCGTTCTTCATCGAGGCGCATGCGGAGCCGGTGCGAGGGCGGCTTCACATCGCGCTGCGGGCGGAGAGTCGGGCGCACGTCGACGCGTTCCATGCCGCAGCGATCGAGGCGGGTGGGAGAGACAACGGCGCACCCGGTCTGCGGTGGTACCACCCGGCCTACTACGGCGCCTACGTGCTCGATCCGGACGGCAACAACATCGAGGCCGTCTGCCACCAGCCCGCCTGACCACCGTCGGCTGGGCCGGTGTTCCGGAATGACGCCTGGAGAAGAGAGGCTGGATCGGGACGCCTGCCGATGAGTCTTCGCTGCCCGTGAGTCTCTATATGGGCTACGGATCTGTACCGCTCAGAGTGTCTCTGGGCCATCAACGACTCGGAGGTAGCTTGAAGCTCCTTCTCACGTCCGGCGGCGTCACCAATCCAAGCATCAACTCGGCCCTCGTCCGGCTTCTCGGCAGACCCATCGCCGAGTGCCACGCCCTGTGCGTCCCGACAGCACAGTGGGGTCACCCGTGGTGTGGTCCGCGGTCCGTTCGCAGTCTCGTTGCCGCCGAGCCCGAGTTTCAGTTCTTCTCCGGACTCGGCTGGGCATCGCTCGGTGTGCTCGAGCTCACCGCGCTGCCCACTATCGGCGCAGAGCGATGGGGCCGGTGGGTCCGGGAGGCCGACGTGCTCCTGGTCGACGGCGGCGATGCGACGTACCTCTGCCACTGGATGCGGGAGTCCGGGCTGGCCGATCTTCTGCCTGCACTGCCAGACACGGTCTGGGTCGGAGTCAGCGCTGGAAGCATGGTGATGACGCCACGAATCGGCACGGACTTCGTCGAGTGGCCGTCCGCGCCGGACGACCGCACCCTCGGAGTCGTCGACTTCTCGATCTTCCCGCACCTGAACGCGTTCCCGACGAACACCCTCGCTCATGCGGAGCGGTGGGCCGCCGAGATCGACGGCCCGGCATATGCGATCGACGAGCAGACTGCTCTTCAGGTCGTGGATGGAACCGTCGAAGTCGTCTCCGAGGGGAACTGGAAGCTCTTCGGCCCAAGCCCGGCGACAAGCGAGTCGGCCTCGTAAGAGACGCGGGGCCGGCTGGGCCACTGCTTCGGAATGACCTCCGACCAGCCCTTCCTGGAGAGCTGCTTCCGATACCGGAGCGCTCTGGAGGAGCCGGAATCCGTGGGGCTGCTGTGTGCCTCCATGGCGACAACTCTCACAGACACCTGAGCCCGTGTGCTGCCGGAGGGGGTGCGGTCGGCTAGCGTCTGTCGGTCGTGTCGGCGCTCTGGCATATGAGTGAGGACGATTCGATACGGCGCTTCGAACCGCGGGCGAACCCGGACCACGACAGCCAGGACGCACTCGTCTGGGGCATCGACTCGGAGCACGCGCCCGCGTACTGGTTCCCACGTGAGTGCCCACGCGCAACGTTCTGGGCGGTCGCGTCGACGAGCGGCGCAGACGTCGAGCGTTTCCTTGTCGGGGAGCGTTCGCGTCGCGTCCATGCCATCCAGGCGGATTGGCTCGACGCGCTGCGATCGGCGCGAGTGTTCGCCTACCGGCTGCCGCCCGAGACGTTCGACGCCTACGATCGCGCGGCCGGCTATCGGGTCTCGTCGAAACCCGTCGCACCACTGGAGGTGACTGCGCTTGGCGATCTCCTCGCGCGACACGCCGAGGCCGGCATCGAGCTACGGATCGTTCCGAGACTCATACCGCTGTGGAAGCAGGTGATCGCTTCCACACTGGCGTTCAGCGGTATCCGTCTACGCAATCTCGCCGAGACCGAGTGACCCGGCTCTCGAGGCCCGAGTAGCCGGATGCGCCAGTCACACCGGCGGTGGAGCTTGCCGCGGATGGGGCGGTGGCCGGTTGGGGGTCGAGGAGGTTGCAGAGGATGTCGACGAGTCGGGGGTCGAATTGTGTGCCGGCGTTGGCGTGGAGTTCGGCGATCGCCTGGTGGTGGGGGAGCGCGGGCCGGTAGGCGCGCTCGCTGGTCATGGCGGAGTAGGCGTCGCAGACGGCGATGATGCGCGCGGCGAGCGGGATCTGTTCGGCAGCGAGTTGGTCCGGGTAGCCGCTGCCGTCCCAGCGTTCGTGGCTGGAGCGGACGATCTCGCCGACAGTGCGCAGTGCGGGTGCCCCGGCGAGGATCCGCTGCCCGACGAGCGTGTGTTGCCGGACCAGGCGCCAGTCGTCGTCGGTGAGCGGGCCGGGCTTGTGCAGCACGGTGTCGGGGATCGCGAGTTTGCCGACGTCGTGGAGTTCGGCTGCGAGTTTCAGCTCCTCGAGTTGCGGAGCGGCGAGGCCGAGGTGGTCTGCGACGGCGGCCGCGAGTTGTGCGACGCCGGCCAGGTGGGCACGCAGTTCAGGCTCGCGTTCTGCGAGGGTGCGCAGCAGCAGCTCTTGCGGGCCGCTTCGACCGACGGACAGTTGCTGCTTGTGGGAGTAGAGCCGTTCGTCGGCCAGCCTGAGCGCTGTGCTCGGCTCGTTGGCTTCGTTGGGGAGTGTGACCGCCCCGAACGCGGTGGAGACGTCGAAGCTCTCGCCGGGCTCGTGCAGCGCCGTGGCCGCGCGGTCGAGCAGCGTCTCGCTGGCGGGCATCAGGGCGCAGAACTCGTCGCCGCCGAGCCGGTAGGTGCGGCCCAGGGGACCGACCGCGGCCGCGAGCTTGCCGGCGAGTCGGGTGAGCATTGCATCGCCGGCGGGGTGGCCGAAAGTGTCGTTGTAGTCCTTGAACCCGTTGAGGTCGAAGATCACCAGTAGGTGGGCAGCGTCGGCGGAGGCTGTGGCGAGGTGCGCCTCCAGGTCGACCACGAGTTTGCGCCGGTTACCGATCCCGGTCAACGCGTCGGTGAGCGACTCGGAGCGGCTGCGCTCGATCAGCGCGGCGTTCTCCCGGAAGGTGAGCGCAGTCCGCAACAAGACGAGCGCGATCGTCCCGGCCGCCAGCGCGACCGCCAGCGGGTACACCTGCTGCACCGTGGCGTCGACGAGTACGCCGATCCCGATCAGCCCGCACGCAAGCGGTGTGGCGAACAGGGTCCGACCCTCCAGGCCCCCCAGTCGACGGCGAGCAGGCTGCTGCCAGGCCGCCAGGGCGACCAGAATCAGCGATGCTGGCCAGAGCACGTCGACGACCGTCCCCGCCACATAGCTGCTGGTGGCGCTCTGATAGAGGAAGACGGCGTCGCCGACCGTGTTCAGCAGCAGACCGGCGGCGATCAGCGCCCAGGCCCGGCCCGGCCGCCAGCCGGTCACGGCAAAGACGAAGACCAGCAACGCAAGCAACACGACGTCGCCCAGCGGATAGGCGAGGTTGGTCAGCACGACCAGCGAACTGCCGTGCGTACTTCGAACCACCACCTCCAGCAACACCGAGCTGCCGAGCGCGCCCGCCGCCAGCGCCGCCGTTGCCCCATCCAGCCAGAGGCTCGCGCTGAACCCCGAGATCCGCCGCCGCACCAAGAGCACGATCCCCACATACAGGGCCGGATAGAAACCGAGGTAGAACCCATCCGCCAGCGAGGGAAACGGCGGGTTCGACCCGTACGCAAAGTCGTACAGAAGATCGCCTGTCGTCGTCACCAGCAGGGCAAGCCCGACCGCGAGCCACGGCGCGCGCTCCACCCCGACCACGAGCGAGCGCCCCAGAACGCCCACCGCCGCGACCACCTCCAGGCCGTCATACAGCCACGCATCGAAGAACGGCCCCGAACCGCGCCACCCCACTCCAGCCACGTCGTGCGCCGCCAGCACCACAAGGCCGCCGATCAACAACGCACGCCACAGCGGCAGCAACACACGCAGCAAGCTGCCAGTGCTCACACCGGGGCCCACCATCAGAGCAACGCCATACACCGCCCATCGACACCCCACAGTCCCCGCTTGAGGCCGAGCGCCTCTGACCTGACCCCTTCGCCCGTCGACAGAAACACTCCGGCGGAACCAGCCGCCGGGGGACGCCCCCAAGCCACTGCGGCACCGCACCATCGACGGAGGGGCGTGCGCACACACCCTCGGCGCCTCTCACACGTCGTCGAGCCGCTCCGTGCGACAGCCAAGCTGCGAGCTCAGCCTCTGAGAGTCCGAGAGATATAGAAGCTGGGGCGGTTGGGCGCTCGAGGCGTGATGTGAATAGGAGCGGTGCCCGGATGCCGCCGAGCGGGCTCGATTTCACATCGAGCCTCTAGGTGACGTCGCGCCGTGCGGCAAGGGCGGTCGCGGCGATCGCGAACGCGATTGTCCACGCAAGCATGGTGGCGCCGCCGGCTGCCGCGGGGAGCAGGTGCTTCGTCGTGAGACCGATGAAGGCGTCCCCGGCGTGAGCGGGCGCGAAGCGACCGACGGACGGGACGAACGCGAAGAGGAGGTTCTCCGCGACGAAGCCCCAGGCGAGGAGGCCGATGATCGCTCCGACTTGGTTGCGGACGGCCATGCCGATACCCACTCCGAGCGCCCCCCAGAGTGCGACCGCGCCGAGGGTACCGAGCAGCAGCAACGTCGTCTGGCCGCCGTTCAATGCGTAGTCGATGTTGCGGCCGGCGAGGCAGGCGTAGCCGATCGCGAAGCCGAGTCCTTCGCCGACGATGCCGAACAGCATGCCGGCGAGCAGGCCCGCTGCGAGCTTCGCATCGACGACGCGCGACCGCCGAGGCGTGACGAGGAATGTGGGGCGAATCGTGCCGTGGCGGTACTCGCTCGTTACGAGCATGATCCCCGCGAGCGCCGAGAAGACGCCGGCAAGGCTGCCGACGCTCAGCAGCCCGCGTTGATCCTCTGTGCTCGTGAGGTTGGGCGCCTTCGTCAGAAGTCCGGAGAGCAGCGAGAAGAGAAGGATCAGCGCGACCATTCCGAGCACGATCCCGATGGTGGTGCGGGTCGTGCGAATCTTCAGCAGCTCGGCTCGTGCCTGGGCGATCACGTCTGCGGCTCGGTGGTGAGCTCGAGGAAGACGTCTTCGAGAGATGACCCTTCGGCGACGAGCTCGTGGATCGGGACGCCTGCTGCAAATGCGACATCGCCGACTCTCTCGCTTTTCACCCCGTGCACGAGCAGTCCTTGGTCGTTGACGGCCAACGTCTCGATCCGCTCGCGCGCCAGGGCCTCCTGAAGCTTCGATCGTTCCGGGGTGCGGACCCGCACCGATCCGCCGACATGGGCGGTCAGCTGCTCCAGCGAGGTTTCCACGACGAGTTTGCCCCGGTTGATGATCAGCACCTGATCGACGGTCTGCGCGACCTCCGCCAGCACGTGGCTGGAGATCAGTACGGTCTTCTTGCCTGCTGCGAAAGCCCGTAGGAAGTCGCGCAGCCAGCGCACACCCTCGGGATCGAGCCCGTTCGCCGGCTCGTCGAGGATCAACAGCTCGGGATCGCCGAGCAATGCCGCCGCGAGCCCCAGCCGCTGCCGCATCCCGAGCGAGTATCCCTTGACGCGACGGTGAGCTGCGCCGTCGAGCTCGACCAAACGCAGCACCTCGTCCACGCGCGAGTCCGGCAAGCCGGCCGCTCGGCTCAGCATCCGCAGATGATCGCGGCCGGAGCGCCCCGGATGGAAGTCCGCCGCCTCGAGCACCGCTCCGACCCGCAACGCCGACTCATCGAGCGCGGCATAGGAACGGCCGAAGATCAGGGCCTTGCCGGCGCTCGGCTTGGCGAGTCCCAGCAGCATCCGCAGTGTTGTCGTCTTGCCGGCACCGTTCGGGCCGAGGAACCCGGTGATCGTCCCCGGTGTGAGGGCGAACGAAAGCGAGTCGACCGCAAGCACCGACCCGAACCGCTTCGTCAGCGAATCGGCGACGACCGCCGGCATCGAGGCTGCGGTCACGCGAACGGCACCGCGACGTGGCAGTCGGAGACGCTCGTCTCGGTGACTGGCGGACGTTCACGAAGGATCGCGATGAACTCCTTCCCGAACGCCCGAGCCCCCTGCTCGTCAACGTTGCGCTTCAGGCAGAGCAGGCTTCGCGCCGGCATCTCTCGTGTGGCCACTTCGTACATGACGGACATCCTTCCGCTGAGTCGGTCGACGAGATAGCCGGACGCTTCATCGACGCGTGCGGGCGCCGGCACCCCGAGTTCGTCGTACCGGCGGAGGGCCTTGGGCGAGAGGCGGGACGGCCGAGCGAACTCCCCAATGCCGATCTCTTCCACACTCACTCCGTCGTCGCCGGGCCGGACGTACCCGACGAACCATGTGTACAGCCTCCCCCCGAGGTGAAAGTCAAACGTCCGCGACGAAGGCACGCCCACGGTTGTAGCACCCGACGGCCGAAGACTGACCTCGTAGGTGCACCGAGTCACCGTCCAGGCCGCGGTGGGCCGGACGGGCTGCTTCGCCGGACGTGGCCCGTTCCTCTCCCTGCAGCCGGCCGGCTCGGCCGGCTGCAGGCGTTGACGGGCCAGACGGCCCCTGCTTTAGTCAGACCGGACCCGAGGCGGCCTCGGGCGCGCAACCTCTGCGGCGCGTCCAAAAAGGAGAGAGTCGTCGTGGCGTGGCCTTCTTCGATCTACAACAGGACCGCTGAGAAGCTCGACCGGCGCTTCGGCTGGGACAAGCTGCCCAAACCGGTCGCGATGCTCGTGCTCATCGGGCTTCGCAACGTCCTGCGCGAGCAGAACCTGTTCGACACCGGCCGCGGCCCGCTCGACAAGCCCGATATCGACGACCACCCGCGCTACCGGACCGCGCGCACCCTCGACGGCACCTTCAACAACCTCGACGATCCGCTGATGGGCAGCCTCGGCAGCCGCTTCGGCCGCAACGTCCCGCTCGAATACACCATCCGCGAGAAGGATCCGCTCGAGCCGAATCCGCGCACCGTCAGCCGCGAGCTGCTCACCCGCAAGCAGTTCATCCCCGCGACCACACTGAACCTGCTCGCCGGCGCCTGGATCCAGTTCGAAGTCCACGACTGGTTCAGCCACGGCAAGAACGAGACCGCCAACCCCTGGAAGGTCCCGCTCGAAGCGGACGACCCGTGGCCGGAGCATCCGATGGAGGTCGCCCGCACCCGCCGCGATCCGAGCGCCGACCCCGACGGGCCGCCGACCTTCGTCACCGACGACACCCACTGGTGGGACGCCTCCCAGATCTACGGCCGCGATCCCGCCTTCGCGCAGGCGATCCGCTCCGGCGAGAACGGCAAGCTGCGCATCGACGAGCACGGCCTCATCCCCGAAGACATCGAGAAGAACGTCGACTTGACCGGTGTCGCCGGCAACTTCTGGGTCGGGCTCGCCTTGCTCCACTCGCTGTTCATGCGTGAACACAACGCCGTCTGCGACCGGCTCCACCAAGCGCACCCCGAGCTCTCGGACGACGAAGTGTTCGACAAGGCCCGGCTCGTAATCGCGGCCTTGATGGCCAAGATCCACACCGTCGACTGGACACCGGCGATCATCGCCCACCCGACCACCGTCACCGCCCTGCACACCAACTGGTACGGGCTCGAAGGCAAACGACTCGACCGGCTGATCGGCCGCCGCACCAAGAACGAGGTCATCCGCGGCATCCCCGGCTCGCCCACCGCTCTGCACGGTGTCCCTTACCAGCTGACCGAAGAGTTCGTCGCCGTCTACCGCATGCATCCGTTGATCCCCGACGACTACGAGATACGGTCCCTCGGCGACAACCGCGTCCTGCACCAGTACACGCTCCCCGACATGGAGGTGCTGAAAGTTCGCGAGCGGCTGACCGAAACCTCGATCGCCGACGTCCTCTACTCGTTCGGAGTCAGCCACCCCGGTGCGATCACCCTGCACAACTACCCGCGCTACCTGCAGAACTTCCAACGCCTCGACGGGCTGATCGACCTCGCGACGATCGACGTCATCCGCGTGCGCGAACGCGGCGTCCCCCGCTACAACGAGTTCCGGCGGCTCCTCCACCTGAAGCCCCACGACAGCTTCGAGCAGATGGCCGACACACCGGAGCACGCCGCCGACCTCGCCCGCATCTACAGCGACCCCGAAGACGTCGACACGATGATCGGCATGTACGCCGAGACGAAGCCAAAGGGCTTCGGGTTCAGCGACACCGCCTTCCGCATCTTCATCCTGATGGCATCCCGCCGCCTCGAAGCCGACCGCTTCTTCACCCGCGACTACCGCCCCGAGATCTACACCAAGGAAGGAATCGACTGGGTCGAAGAAAACTCGATGCGCACCCTCGTGCTCCGCCACTTCCCCGAGCTCGCGCCCGCCCTGCAGGGCGTCGCCAACCCCTTCGCACCCTGGCGAACCACCGGTAGCTGATGCGAGAGCTCGCGGCCGGCCTATACAGCCTCGGTGCCGGAAAAGGAGGCCATGTGCGCGCCTACCTTGCCGACAACGCAGGCGAGCTCACCCTGATCGACACCCTCTTCGACACCGACGCTCACGACGTTCTCGCAGCCATCCGCAACCTCGGCAAGACGCCGCACGACCTGAAACGCATCGCGATCACCCATGCGCACCGCTCCCACCTCGGCGGACTCGCGCGACTCAAACGGGAGAGCGGAGCCACCGTCCACGCCCACCTGTGGGAAGCGGACATCATCGCCGGCGACCGCCGCGCCCAGGCCGTCAGCATCCTGCCGCACCAGTCGCTGAAGCTGATCCCCTTCCAGCTCGGGCTCTGGCTCGACTTCCCCAAACACCACCCTTGCCCGATCGACGAACAACTCGCGGACGGCGACACCCTCGGACCGTTCGAGGTGCTCTACGCACCTGGGCACTCGCCCGGCCATCTCGCATTCCACTGGCCCGAGCGCCAGTTCCTGGTCGTCGGCGATGCGATCGCGACCTGGCCGAACCTCTGCCCCGGCTGGCGCGTCTTCAACCTGAACCGGCGACAACACCACGACACCCTCCAGCGCTTCGCCTCGCTCGAGGCGAGCATCGTCGGCGTCGGTCACGGCGACGCGATCACCGACTCCGCCGCCGAGAAAGTGCAGGAGCTCGCAAGTCGTCCAGTCCCGTGAGTCGTCGGCGGCTCTCTCGAGACGCGCGAGAGCGCGGATAGCCGGCCCGCTCGTGCAACGCGCCAAGTCGGGTGCCCACAACGACTGACCGAGCGATCGTCAAACGCCCCGGCCCGGCACGTACTCCCGGCCGAGCACGACCCACACCGCCTCGACGGTCTCGTCGCGGTCGTTGAAGAGGCGGTGTGGGATGCTCGAATGTTCCAACTACATGGATCGATCGCGGAGGAGGATCAGGGATGGCCGAGGTCGTGCTCTACCACCACGTCCAGGGGCTGACCGAGGGAGTGCGGTCGTTCGCCGCCGAGTTGCGGCAGGCGGCGCACACCGTTCATACGCCCGACCTGTTCGACGGGCGCACGTTTGACACGATTGAGGAGGGGATCGCCTTCGCGCGCGACGCGGGGTTCGACGCGCTGGCCGAGCGCGGCGTAGCCGCCGCCCAGGGAATCCGCCCCGAGACCGTCTACGCCGGTTTCTCTTTCGGCGTCATGGTCGCCCAGGAGCTCGCCCAAACGCGACCCGGCGCCCGTGGTGCCCTGCTCATGAACGCGTGCCTGCCGGTCTCCGAGTTCGGCAACTCCTGGCCCCAGGGCGTCCCGGTGCAGGTGCACGGCAAAGACGCCGACCCCTTCTTCGCCGAAGACCTCGAAGCCGCACAGGCTCTCGTCGACTCTACCGACCAAGCCGAGCTCTATCTCTACCCGGGAGAGGAACACCTCTTCGCTGACTCGTCGCTCCCGGCATACGACCCCGCCGCCGCGGCGTTGCTGACGGAGCGCGTGCTGGCGTTCCTCAACGCGATCGACGGCGTCAACACGCCGAACGGCTGAGCGAAGCCGCTGAGCACATCAGCCGACGAAAACGTCGGGACGAAGCGGTAGCCCAGCCATCTTCAGGCGGTCGACGAGGAGGTTCGACGTCTGCGCTCGGCGGTCGCGTGACCCCAGCGCTGGATCGCATCTGCCGCCGCACCGAGACCGCCGAGCCACCGATAGAAGCCCATCCCGAGCAGGTACAGGACAACGATCCAAATCCATCCCCACATGGAACCGATGGTACGCCGCCCTGGGTCGATGTCACCGCCGTGCGCGAGTATTCGCGGATGTCACCCGGCCGAGGATCTCTACGGTGCCGGATGGTCGCGTTCGGTGAGTTCGCGGCCGAGCTCAGTGCTTGACGAAGACGCCGTGGCAGTTCCAGGTTCCTGTGGCGGCGCCGATCTTGAAGGTTCCTTTCGATGTGAGGTTGCCGCTGACGGGTCCCAGCCCACCGTCGGCGATGTGCTTGCCTCCGAAGTAGACGGTATCGAGGAGCGAAGCGGTGGCCGGCTTATTGATGTCGAGCCTGAAGTAGGGCTGCCCTGCGTTACCGGCAGCGCCCTGAACGATCGTTCCCAGCGTGATGTCGTTGGTGATGTTGCTGACGTGGATCGACTGGCAGTAGCCGTTCTTGAACCTGTATGTCCGTCCCTTGATCCTGATCGTCGCGGTCGCCGGTCCGCAGTAGTGAATTGCCTGCTTGCCCTTGATCGTCGAGGTCGTCGGGTTACACGGCACGGCTGCGGTTGTTCCTGCCGGTGACGCTGCCGCCGCGGCGAGCGCACCGCTGGTCAGCGCGGTAACCAGGGCGAGTCCGATGGCAATACGACGGTGCACGGCTACTCCTTCGGGCATGACCGATCCGGACCGAACCTATCGGAGGCGCGCATAGGAATCGCATAGCCGGGTTGCTCGGGTGACGAGCGCGGACATCGTCGCGTGACCCCGGCTCGGGCCAGCGGTCGCAGATGGCCCTCGAGCGACTGTCGCTGGCAGAGGGATTCAGCGTCGTCGACGACGCTTCTCGCCTCACCTTTCCTCGCGCTTCCGGTGTTCCAGCGGTATCGGAACCAGACCGCCCTGCCAGGCGCCAGCGCGACGATCTCCAGCCACAGTGGAGCGTCCATCGCTACGACGAACCGTCTTGGCGCCCGAATGCGCCACAGGGCCGCCGTCGACGGGCAAGAGGTGGGCGAGAGTATGCCCCCGCGGTCACCTGAGGTCACGTGGGATCAGCTCGGATGAGCCAGGTCGGGCACACAAGCTTGGGCGGGCGGAGCTGCCGGCGAGCCTACTCTCGGCCCACCGGTCCGACAGCGAGCCGGCGCGCAAGGGCAGGCGCGGCCAGGAGCATCAGGAAGGTGCGGATGACCTGCACCGAGACGATGAACGTCGCGTTCGTGTTGCTGCCGACCGTGAGCGCGATGACGGCGGTGAGACCGCCCGGCGTCGTCGCGAGGTAGCCGTCGAGCATGCTCACGTTCGCGGCCGCGGCAAGACCGGCTCCGAGTCCGGCCGAGACGAACAGCATCGCGACGATCACCACGACTGAGCGCGGGAGCAGCTCGCCCGCCTCGCGGAGCGTCCGCGCGGTGAAGCGAAGCCCGACGTCGAGCCCGATCAGCGCGAACGCCGCGTCGGCGGCGACGACCGGAACCGGGCCGACGAGCGGATGGTGGACCAGCGAGACCGCGGCCGACAACAGCATCGGGCCGAGGATCGACCCGCCCGGCAACCGCAGCGCCCGAGCGAGCCAGAGACCCGCTGCGAGCGCGGCGACCACGTAGAGCGCGCCGTGGCCGCTCCAGAGCGGCCCGTTCCCCGGCCCGCCCGTCGCTCGACTCATTCCGAAGGCGCCGATCGCGATCGCGGGGGTGACCGCGACGATGATCAGCACGCGCAGGTACTGCATCACCGCGACGAGGCGTTCGTCGGCGCCGAGCTCGCGGCTGAGCGCGATGATCCCGGCCGCACCGCCGGCGATCATCCCGAACGCGGCGGTCGCGCGGTCCAGGTGCGAGAACCGCGCGAGCACCAGCCCAGCCGCGACGCTCAGCGCGACCGTGAGCCCCGACACGGCCAGGATCGGCACGAGATGAGCTCCGAGCGCGGAGACGGTCGAGCGCTGCAAGTACGACCCGGCGGTCACGCCGATCACGCCCTGCGCGGCGACAGAAGCCCGGCCGGGGACGGTCAACGGCGGCCGCACCATCAGCGCGTACGCGATGCCGACGGCGAAGGCCGCGAGGAGATACGGGCTCGGCAGCCCCACCCGGGTGAACCCGGTGGCGAGCGCGACAAGCGCGACGCCGACGAGAGCCCAGCGACCCGCGTGCGCCTTCACGTGACCCCCGTCAGGGGCGGGTCACGGCGTGCGCGACCCACCCCTGTACGGCGAGCTCGAACGGAGACTAGTGCTCCTGGGACACCACGTCCTGGAGCTGCTTCGGCGTGACGATCGAGCGCGTCACGTTGTTCAGGCTCGAGTCGAAGCCGAGCATCTGGAAGCCGCTGAAGACATTGTGGTACTTGTTGAAGTCGTCGTTCCCCGCTGCGCCCTGGTAGTTGATCTTCTTGCCCTTCTTGAGCAGGTGCACGCACGACGCATACGTCGAGCACTTGATGCCGGGCGGGTTCGACACCTTCGTGACCGCCTTCGTCCACACCTTCGGGTCGGTCGACTTGGACTCGGTCATGGCGAGCGACGTGATCACGATCGAGTCGTAGTCGTTGAACGTCGTCGGCAGGATGTTCTTGGTGTGCCACACCTTCTGGTAGTCGCTGAGGAAGTGGCTGTAGCCGCTGCCGGACGGTGAGGCGGGCAGCGCCGCGGTCAGCATCGTGGACGCCGTCGGGCCGAACGCCTTCGCGTAGTCGCCCTGCGGGGCCGACTGGAGGTCGTCGCCGATCCACGGCACGTTCATATAGCCGAGCTGCCGGCCGTCGGAGAACAGCGTCGCGGCCGACTGCGAGTCCATCGAGTCGAAGATCACCTGCGGGCTCTTCGAGAACGCCTGCGCCAGCTCGGCGTTGTAGGAGGACTGGCCCGGCGTGAGCGTGATGTTCGCGTCGATCGTGCCGCCGAGCGTCTTGAAGGCCTTCTCGAGGGGCGGGACGAAGCCCTGCGAGTTCGCCGAGTTGTCGAAGATCAGCGACGCCGTCTTCCAGCCGTGGCTGATCGCGTAGTACGCCATGGCGATCGCCTCGTTCGAGTCGGACGACGACGTCCGGAACACGTACGGGTTCGTCATGGTGTCGAGCTGCGTCAGGCCGCCGACCATGAAGTCGGCGACGTTGTTCGGCTCGAACTGGTTGATGACGGCCTCGATCGTCGGCGAGTACGGCCCGACGACCACCGTCGGATGCTTCAGCAGCAGCTTGCGGAACGCGGGCAGCGCGTCGACCGAATCGGCGGCGTCGTCCACGTAGGCCGACTTCCAGTTGTGGCCGAGGACGCCGCCGTTGTGGTTGACCTCGTAGATGCCGACGGGGACGCCATGGGTGCCCCACTCCGAGAGCAGCGACTTGGTGCCGCTGAACGGGAACATCCCGCCGACGATCAGCGTCGGCCGGGCCGACGCCTTCGCGGGCGACTTGACGGAGGCGAAGGCCGTGGCCGCGACGACCGCCGCGGTCGCGACGGCAAGCGCGAGAGCGATCGTGGCGCTCCGTCTGAACCTGAACGTGCTCATCCAATCCCTCCTTCTGTGCTCGATGCGTTGGTCTGGACGTGAGGCTCGTCGGCGCTCGATCGGCCGAGGAAGATCGCCGCCAGGTCGAGCGAGGCGATCTCCCCCGCCGGCCCGTTGACGTGGTCGCGGCCGGCGACGAAGACGTGCACGAAGTTGGAGTGCTTGAGGGCGCGCTCCACGTTCTGCTCGACGACGAGCACCGCCGTGTCGAGCTGCGAGATCTGCTCGATCTGGCCCCACACGACGTCGGTGTAGGTCGGCGAGAGGCCTGCGGTCGGCTCGTCGAGGACGATCACGGACGGGTCGACCATCAACGCCCGGGCGATCGCCAGCAGGTTCTGCTGCCCGCCCGAGAGGAAGCCCGCCTTCTTCTCGATCGCCGTCTCGAGGTCGGTGAAGATCCCGAGGATCTCCGCCATGCGCTTGGACGTGTCGCCTTTCGCGGCGAACCCGCCCACCTCGAGGTTCTCGCGGACGGTCAGCCGCTTGAAGACGTTGTCGGTCTGCGGGACGTAGACGAGCCCGGCCCGTGGGATCTGGTGCCCGGGGATCGACGTGATGTCGACGTCGTTGACCCGGATCGTCCCCGCCATCGGCTTGAGGATCCCGACGAGCGTCTTCGCGAAGGTGGACTTCCCGGCGCCGTTCGGGCCGATAATCGTCGTCACGGCACCGATCTCCGCCGAGACGCTGATGTCGGTGATGATGGGCACGCGGCCGTACCCGGCCGTGACGCCCTCAGTGTGCAGGGCCGGCATCGATCACCTCTCCCAGGTACGCCTTGACGACCTCGGTGTTCCGGCGCAGCTCGCTGAGCCGGCCGGTTGCAAGCGTCCGACCCTCTGCGAGCACGATCACGTCGTCGCAGATCTTCTCGACGACGTTGAGGTTGTGCTCGATCATCAGGATCGTCACGCCGCTCTGCTTGAGGTCGAGGATGTAGCCCCCGATGAGTTCGATCAGCGCCGGGTTGACGCCGGCCATCGGCTCGTCGAGGAGCAGGATCTTGGGCAACGCCATCACGGCGCGTGCGATCTCGAGGAGCTTCTTCTGGCCGCCCGAGAGCTCCCGCGCTCTCGTGTCCCGGTGGTCGTAGAGCCCATAGATGTCGAGCACGTGCAGCGCCCGCTCCGCGTGCTCGCGCTCCTGGCGCCGGATCAGCCCCGGCCGGAGCAGCACGTTGACGAGCGACTCGCCGGCCTGGTCGGCGGGCGCGACCAGCAGGTTCTCGAGCACCGTCAGCCCGCCGAGCTCCCGCGAGAGCTGGAACGTGCGCAGCAGGCCAAGCCGCGCGATCTTGTGGCTCGGCCAGTTCGTCACCTCGGTCTCGCCGATGAACTCCCGGCCGCTGTCGCACAGCATCGCGCCGGAGAGGATGTTCACCACGGTCGTCTTGCCGGCGCCGTTCGGGCCGATCAGCGCGGTGATCTGGCCTTCGGCGACGTCGAAGCCGGCCCCGTTCACGGCGTGGACGCCCTGGAAGGCCTTCGTAATCCCCTCGCAGCGCAGTGCCGCCGCGCGCGCGGTCTCGTTTGCCGCCGCCATCTGGTCGGTCGCGCTCACTGCGCCTCTCGAATCCCGGTGAGCGGAGCCCCCGCTGCCTGGCGCTCGGGCACGCCGAAGCCGACCGCCCGGCGAAGCCGCTCCGGCACGATCCCCTGTGGCCGGAACCAGAGCATCACCATCAGCACCATCCCGACGACGGCGTTGTCGAAGTACTCGATCAGGCCCGGATGGCCGGGAACCTCCGGGAGGAACGCCGGCAGGTGGATCAGCAGCGTTTCGACGAGCAGCGCGCCGACGAACATGCCGATGTTGTTGCCGGCCCCGCCGACGAGCAGCACCGCGAAGACCACGAACGTCTCGCCGGGAAGCCACGCGGTCGGGTTGAACGAGCCGCCGAACTGGATCAGCAGGCCGCCGCCGACGCCTGCGTAGAACGAGCCGATCAGCATCGCCTTCAGCCGCATCCTGAAGACGTCCTTCCCGAGCGCCGCGGAGACGACCTCGTCGTCGCGGATCGCGCGGAACGTGCGGCCCATCGGCGACCGCGTCACCCTGCTCATCGCCCACCACATCAGGAGCGAGATCGCGCCCGTGACCAGCGCGAAGAACGGGATGAACGTGTTGACGTCGAGCCCGAAGACCCTCGCGAACGGCTCCGGGACGTTGTAGAGGCCGTCGGCGCCGTTGAACAGGCCGACGTAGTTGTTGCAGAAGTCGTAGAGGACGAGCGACAGCGAGATCAGGACGATCGCCAGGTAGTCGGTCCGCAGCCGTCGCAGCGAGATCAGAGCGACGAGGAACGCGAGGCACATCGCCGCCACCCCGCCGAGCAGCAGGTTGAGCGGGAACGGGAGCCCGAGGCCGAGGATGTAGAACTGCCCGGTCCCCGCGGCTTTGTGGAGGCTGAAGACGCCGGTGAAGTAGGCGCCGATCGCGACGAAGCCGATGTACGCGAAGTTGAGGATCCCGGCCTCGCCGTACTGGACGTTCAGCCCCATCGCGAGGATGAAGTAGTCGAAGCAGAAGAAGACGAGCGTGAAGACGTAGTAGGTCACGTCGTCCCCGGCCGCGCGATCAGGCCGCTCGGACGGATGAGCAGCGTCAGGATCAGGATCACGAAGGCGATGTCGAGCTTGTACGACGGGTTGATGAACGCGGCCGAGATCTCCGTCGCGAGCCCGATCAGCACCGCGCCGGCCATCGCCCCGTAGACGCTGCCGACGCCGCCGACGATCACGGCCGCGAAGATCACGAACAGGAACAACTCGCCCGACGCG
Organism: uncultured Actinomycetes bacterium; assembly: GCA_963746895.1. Lineage (GTDB taxonomy): Bacteria > Actinomycetota > Thermoleophilia > Gaiellales > Gaiellaceae > Palsa-739. Next base: position 144,397 of record CAVVDI010000013.1, read on the forward strand.
GGCGTCAGGTTGCCCTCACTGATCCCGAGCACGGTTCCGGCGACGCCGGCGAGCGAGCCCGACAGGAACCAGGTGATCGTCGTGACCCGCTTGGTGTCGATGCCGCTCGTCATCGCGAGCGTCGTGTTGTCGGACATCGCCCGCATCGACTTCCCGAGGCGAGTCACCCGGAGCATCGTGTGCACGGCAGCCATCAGCGCGACCGAGATCGCCATCACGATCAGCTGGTTCTTCGTCCACCGCAGCGGCCCGATCGTCATCGCGGTCGGGATCGGCATGTTGAAGAACCGAACCTGGGCGCCCCAGATCGAGTACTCGAGGTTGAGCAGGATCAGCGAGAGCCCGAAGGTGACGATGAGGACGTAGTGACCGCTCGTGAACCTCCTGGCGAACGGCCCGAGGATGAAGCGGTTGATCAGCACCGCAACCACCCCCATCCCGAGCGAGCCGAGCACGAGCGCGATCCAGATGTCGAGGTGGAAGACCTCGTTGTTGAGCACGTAGGCGAAGAAGCCGCCGAGCGCCATGAAGTCGCCGTAGGCGAAGTTGACGTAGTTCGTGATCCCGAACTGGAGGGTCAGCCCGACCGACGCGATCGCGAGCACCGAGGCGGTGACGACCCCGAAGCCGACCGACAGCCAGAAGAGCGACACTAGAGTTGCGCTCCGGCGGGCCGAACGGACCTGCGCGTTCTCTGCACTGGCATCGTCGCCTTGCCTCCACGTCGAGGAAGGCACGATGATCGACGCGCGTCCGGCGACTGTCGAGGTTGCGCTTCTAAGCGCTTCTAAGCGACGATTAGCGGGACTTTCTGCTCATTTCCGATCACGGTCGTTCCCGCGCGAAGGCGTTAGGCTTACTCACTCGTGCTCGTCGCTACGAACCGGCGCTCGTCGCGGGGGCTGTCGACGCAGATCCTCGTTCTGCAGCTGGCGATCATCGTGATCATCGTCAGCGGCAGCTTCGCGCTCTCGTTTCTGCGCGCCCGCCATAACCTCGACCAGCAGGCTGCGCAGGAGTCGCTCGCGATCGCCCGCTCCGTCGCATCCACGCCCGAGATCACGAAAGCGTTCTCGGCGCCCCATCCGGCCGCGATCATCGACCCGATCGCGGAACGCATCCGGCGCGCGACCGGCGCCGCCTTCATCGTCGTCGCGAACCGGCAGGGGATCCGTTACTCGCACCCCGATCCCGCCCAGATCGGCAAGTCGCTGCTGCACGATCCCGGCGAGCCGGTGACCGCGGTGCTCGCAGGCCAGACCCAGGTCGCCGTGCAGACCGGCTCGCTCGGCCGGTCGATGCGGGCGAAGGTCCCGCTGCGCAACGCGAGCGGCCGGATCATCGGCCTCGTCTCCGTGGGCGTCCTCGAGAAGGCCGTGGGCGAAGAGCTGGTCGACGAGCTGCCCAGCATCGCGATCCCGTCGCTGCTCGTGCTCGTCCTCGGCACGCTCGGCGTCCTCCTGCTCTCCCGCCGCCTGCGGCGGCAGACGTTCGGGCTCGAGGCGAAGGAGATCGCGACCCTCGTCGAGCAGCGCGAGGCGATGCTCCACGCCGTCCGCGAAGGGGCGATCACGGTCGACGAGAGCGGCCGCGTGACGCTCTTGAACGACGAGGCGAAGCGCCTGCTCGACCTGGACGACTCCGCGCTCGGCCGGTCGCTCGCCGAGATCGTGCCGGAGGGTCGCGTCCGCGAAGTGCTCACCGGACAGGTGGAAGGCCCGGACCAGGTGATCCTCGCCGGCGACCGCGTACTCGTCGCCAACCGCATGCGGGTGGATATCCGCGGGCGGCCGATCGGAGCCGTCGTGACGCTCCGCGACCGGACCGAGCTCGACGCACTCGTGAGCGAGCTGAACGAGGCGCGCGACCTCGCCGACGCGCTCCGTGCGCAGGAGCACGACTTCCAGCACCGCCTGCACGTGATCAGCGGGCTGATCGAGCTCGGGCGGCACGACGACGCGGTCCAGGAGATCAACCGCGCCTCGCGGCTCCACCAGGAGCTCGCCGGCTCGCTCGTGGACGGCAGCAGCGACCCGACGCTGACCGCGCTGCTGCTCGGCAAGGCGTCGGTCGCGAGCGAGCGCGGCGTGAAGCTCCAGGTCTCGGCCTTCGAGGACGTCTCGGAGCGCCTCGGAGACGTCCACTCCGTCGCAGCGATGCTCGGCAACCTGATCGACAACGCGATCGACTCCGCCTCCCAGGCCGGGGCCGGCGGCCATATCGACATCTCGCTCGTCGTCGAGGCGAGGAACCTCGTCATCCGGGTCCACGACTCGGGCGACGGCATCAACCCGGCGCTGAGCGAGGAGATCTTCCGCGACGGCTATACGACCAAGGTCGCGCGCCACGGCGGCAGGCGGCGCGGGCTCGGGCTCGCGCTCGTCAGCCAGGAGGTGCGGCGCCGCGGCGGCCGGATCTCGGTCGAGAACGTCGACGGCGCCCTGTTCACGGTCACGATCCCGCTCCGCGCCGGCCGGGCCGACCTCGAGCGGAGCACGTCGTGATCCGGACGCTCGTCGTCGACGACGACTTCATGGCGGCGTCGGTCCACCGGGACTTCGCCGAGCGCGTGCCCGGGTTCGAGGTCGTCGGCGAGGCCACGACCGGCGTCGACGCGTTGCGGCTGATCGAGGAGCTGCGGCCCGATCTCGTGCTGCTGGACGTCTACCTGCCGGACCTCAGCGGCATCGACGTGCTGCGCCGGCTGCGCGCGACCGCTCAGGCGCACGTCGACGTGATCGCGATCACGTCGGCGAAGGACATCGCGGTGTTGCGCGAGGCGATGCACCTCGGCGTCGTCCACTACATCGTCAAGCCGTTCACGTTCACGACGCTGCGCGAGCGGCTCGAGACGTACGCCACGCTCAAGAAGCAGCTCGACCTGCTCGAGGAGGCCGAGCAGACCGAGATCGACCGCCTCTACCGGCTCCTCCGCTCGCACGAGAGCCAAGACGCGCTGCCGAAGGGGATCTCGGCGCCGACGCTCGCCTACGTGGTCGGCATCCTGCGCGAGTCCCAGGAGGGTCTGTCGTCGGCCGAGCTCGCCGGACGCGCCAACCTCAGCCAGGGTGTCGCGCGCCGCTACCTGCGCTTCCTCGCCGACTCCGGCACGGTCGACCTGACGCTGCGCTACGCGCCGGCCGGGCGGCCCGAGCACATCTACCGCCTGGACGCCGGCGTCGGCAAGGACACCCGCCCTCCAGCTTGAGACCGGTCGTCAGCCTCGCGTCGAGTCGCCGGCGAGCGCGCCGGCAGCGACGAGCCGCTCGATCTCCTCCGGGCTGTACCCGAGCTCTTCGGCGACCGCGAGCGTGTGCTCGCCGAGGCGAGGCGGATCGAGCCCGCCGCGCAGACGCCGGTTGTCGAGCTCGATCGGCAGCGCCGGCAGCCAGGTCTCGCGCCCGTCGGCGAGCGCCACGTCGACCCGCGACTCCGGCAGAGAGAGATGCTCGTCGTCGAACAGCTCGTCCGGCCGCCGGATCGGCGCGAAGCCCACGCCGGCGCCGTCGCACAGCTCGCAGACCTCGGTGTGCGTGCGCCGGCGAAGCGCGTCAGCGACCGCCGGGAGCAGCCAGTCGCGAGCCTGGACACGCTGCCGGTTCGTGGCGAGCTCGTCCCTCGCGGCGAGCTCCGACAGCCCGAACGCCTCGCAGAAGGTGCGCCACTGGGTGTCGGTGACGACAGCGATGAAGACCTTCTGGTCGTCGCTCGTCCCGAAGATGTCGTAGATCCCCCAGCCCGGCTCCCGCTGCGAGAGCGGCGGCGTGGCCTCGCCCGTGATCGCGAACCGCGCCATGTGCTGGGAGACGAGGAACGCGTTGTTCTCGAACAGCCCTGCCTTCACGAACTTGCCGCGCCCGGTCTGCTCGCGCTCGTAGAGCGCGGCGACGATCGCCGCGACCGCGAAGACGGCGCCCATCAGGTCGTTGACCGAGGCGCCGGCCCGCAGCGGCTGCCCGAGCGGCCCCGTCATGTGCGCGAGGCCGCCCATCATCTGAACGACCTCGTCGAGCGCGACCCGGTGCTCGTACGGGCCGCTGAGGAACCCCTTGAGCGAGCAGTAGACGAGGCGCGGCGCCTCCTCGCTCAGCGAGGCGTAGTCGAGGCCGGCGGCGTCGAGCGCGCCGGGCCGGAAGTTCTCGATCAGGACGTCCGACCGGGCGATGAGCCGCTTGGCGAAGGCGAGCCCGTCCGGCATGCGGACGTCGACCGCGACACTCCGCTTGTTCCGGCTGTAGGTGGTGAAGAGCCCGGCGCTCGGCCCACCGAGCGTCCTCGTCTTGTCTCCCCCGGTCACCGGCTCGACCTTGATCACTCCGGCGCCGAGGTCGGCGAGCACGACCCCGCACGCCGGCCCCATGACGACGTGCGAGAACTCGACGACGCGGACTCCGGCGAGCGGGAGCCGGCCCGCGTCGGAGCTGCTCACGCGGCGGCCGTCGCGGGCACGAATCCCTTCGGCAGCCCTGCGTCGGCGACGTGGCCGCGGAGCTCCTCCCCGGGCAGCCCCGCGGCGAGAACCGAGCGCGCCTCGACCAGCCGCTCGATGTCGATACCGGTGCGGAAGCCCATGGACTCGAGCAGGAAGACGAGATCCTCGGTGACGATGTTCCCCGTGGCGCCCGGGGCGTACGGGCAGCCGCCGAGGCCGCCGTGCGACGAGTCGAACGCGCGGATGCCGACGTCGAGCGCCGCGACGACGTTCGCGAGCCCCTGGCCGCGGGTGTCGTGGAGATGGACGCTGCTGCACTTCTCGCCGACCGCGTTGCGCAGCTTCGGCACGAGGCTGCGGATCTGCGTCGGGCTGGCGAAGCCGACCGTGTCGGCCGGATGGATCGAGTCGACGCCGCACTCGGCGACGCGATACGCCATCCGGATCACGTCGTCCTCGGGCACGACACCCTGGATCGTGCAGCCGAAGCTCGTCGCGAGACCGACCTCGACGTGCGTGTCCGGGTAGCTCGCGTCGCGGAGCTCCACGATCGCGCGGACGTCGGCGACGATCTCGTCGTGCGTCTTGCGGATGTTGTTGAGCGAGTGCGGCTCGCTGACCGACACCGGAACGCTCATCGCGTCCACACCGGCCTCGAACGCGAGCTCGGCGTAGCGGAGGTTCGGCACGAGCACCGAGATCTCGAGACCGGGCACGGCCCGGGCGTGCCGGACGACCTCCGCGCAGTCGGCCATCTGCGGCAGCGCACGGGGAGAGACGAACGAGCCGACCTGGATCCTGCGCAGCCCGGCAGCGGCGAGCGCGTCGATCCAGCGGCATTTGGCGGCCGTCGGCATCGTCTGCTTCACCGCCTGCAGACCGTCCCGCGGACCGACCTCCACGACCGTGACGTCAGTACCGGTCAAGGGTTTGCACTCGAACGCTTCGCAAGCTTCCCGGAGCTGCGCAATTTCGCCGCCGCAGGCCCCACTGTCGAGCGCCTGAGGGACCACCGAGCCGACGTCACCACGTTCCCAAGCTAACCACAAGAGCCAGAACCCAGGACGCGGTCACCGACGAGGTGCCGGACCGGACGACGCACGAGGCCGCGGCCCACGAGCCGGCGCCACGCCGCCTGCTCTTCGATGCACGCCGCCGAGTCGCAGCGACTCGCGACCGATCACGTCAGGTGTTCCACCGTGCGAGTCCGTGCGAGACCGAAGCGGCGGCGAGTGGCGATCGAACGCCCGAGTGTCGCGCGCACGTGCACCAAGACCTGTCCCCGACAGCCAACGGCCACGGCGGCCCCGCGCAGCCGCGGTCTCGCATGTGCAAGCAACCGTCATTGCGCCCGAATGCTTCGCGGCGCCGCCGTCGACGGCACAACTTGGGCAAGAGTCCGCCCCCAGCGCTCCACCCAGTAAACAGAAAAGGCCCGCTCACGCAGGCCTTTTCGATAGCGGGGGCAGGATTTGAACCTGCGACCTCCGGGTTATGAGCCCGGCGAGCTACCTGACTGCTCCACCCCGCGCCGTGGCAGCCATTGTAGCAACGCCGTTACGATCGATCCATGTGGGACTGGGCGATCTGGGCCGCTCTCGTCGCCTCCGGGTTGGCGATGGCGGGGGCGCTCGCACTCATCGGCGTCCGTGCCCTCCGCGCCTGGCGCGACCTGAAGCGCACCCGCCGGCGCCTCTTCCGAGGGCTCGACGAGCTCGCCGAGAAGGGCGAGGCGACGACCGAGAAGGTCGCCTCCGCCGGCGAGACGGAGGAGCTGCAGCGGAGCTTGCTGCGGCTGCGAGCCGCCCTCGCCCAGCTCGCCGTCCTGCGCGGGGCGATGGACGAGGTGCAGGACACCTTCGGCCGGCTCGGCGCGGTCGTCCCGCGCAAGTGATCGTCGCCGGAATCGACCTCGGCACGAACACGACCCGCCTGCTCGTCGCCGACGTCCATGACGAGGCCCTGCGCGAGCTGCACCGGGAGACCCGGATCACGCGCCTCGGCGAGGGGGTCGACCGGCGTCGCCGCCTCCTCCCCGTGCCGATCGCCCGCGTCCGCAACGCGCTCGCGGACTACCGCCGAACCGCCGAGTCGCTGGGCGTCGGGCGGACGCTGCTCGTCGCGACGAGCGCCGTCCGCGACGCCGAGAACGGCGAGGCCTTCCTCGGCGAGATCGAATGGAGCTACGGCTTCGAGACGCGCCTGCTCGGCGGCGACGAGGAGGCGGCGCTGATGCGCCGCGGCGTCGGTGCGACGGCGCCCGGCACGCTGATCTTCGACGTCGGCGGCGGCTCGACGGAGCTCGTCCTCGACGACACGCACGTCAGCCTCGACATCGGCTCCGTCCGCTTCACGGAGCGGTTCCTCCACAGCGACCCACCGACGCCCGAGGAGCTCGCCGCCTGTGCGGCTGCCGTCCGCGAAGCGCTGCCCGCGCTCGCGCCCACCGCAGCCGTGGGAGTGGCCGGGACGGCGACGACGCTCGCGGCGCTCGACCTCGGCCTCGCGGAGTACGACCGCGAACTCGTGCACGGTCACCGTCTGGCGATCGAGGGCGCCCGGGCACAGCTGGAGCGCCTCGCCGGGCTCCCGGTCGCGGAGAGGCGGGGCTTGCCGGCGCTCGAGCCCGAGCGCGCGCCGGTGATCGTGGCGGGCGCGGTGATCCTCGTCGAGACGCTCGCCCGCTACGGCCTCGACGCGGTCACCGTCAGCGAGCGCGACATCCTCGACGGCGCGGCGCTCGCCGCCGCCGAGCTGCCCGAGCCGGACGAGGGCGCCGCGCCGCCCGGCGCCCACACCTGCTGCTAGAGAGCGACGGAGCCGGGGTCCGGGTCGAGCTCCGGCGGCTCGTCCTCGGCCAGGCGCCGTTGCACGACCGCCCGCGAGAGGACGCCGACGAGCCGGCCCCCCTCCTCGATCACCGGCACGCGCTCGAGATCGTGCTCCTCGAGGAAGCGGAAGGCCGCGTCCAGCTCGAGCGCCGCCTCGAGCGTGTGGTACGGCGTCTCCGCGATCTCGCGGACGGTCACGGCGCGCGGGTCGCGCCCTTGAGCCACGACCTCGCGCACGAGCGTCTTGCGCGTCACCACGCCCAGCAGCCGCCCGTCCTCCTCGGTGACGAAGATCGCGCGGACGTCGAGCCGGTCGCCGAGGCAGCGCCCCGCCTCCTGCGCGCTCGCGCCGGCCAGGAGCGTCGTCGGCTCGGGAACCATGGCGTCGCGGACGGTGTCTGCGCTCACTGCCGCCATTCTCGCCGTTACGGGTAGATCCCGCGCGCCTCGAGCGCACCCGCGACCTCGCGGATCGCGGCGACCATCGCCGCCTGGCGGAGCGTGATCGCCTTTTCGTCAGCGACCGAGTACACCCGATCGAAGGCGTCGGTCATCTGGTCGGAGAGCTTGCGCCGGATCTCGTCCCGGTCCCAGAAGAGGCGGCCGAGATCCTGCACCCACTCGAAATACGAGACGGTCACGCCGCCGGCGTTCGCGAGGATGTCGGGCACGACCGGGATCCCGCGCTCGGCGAGGATCGCGTCCGCCTCGAGGGTCGTCGGCCCGTTCGCGCCCTCGACCACGAGCGACGCGTGCAGCCGGCCCGCATTCCGCTCGGTCACCTGATCCTCGCGCGCGGCGAGCACGAGCAGGTCGCACGGGAGCTCGAGCAGCTCCTCGTTCGTGACCCGCTCGCAGCGGTCGTAGCCCTCCAGCGAGCCGTGCTCGACCACATACGCGTGCAGCTCCGGGACGTCGAGGCCGCCCTCGTCGTGGACGCCGCCCGAGATGTCGGAGAGGGCGACGACAGCGGCGCCGCGAGCGTGCAGCTCGGACGCGGCGACCCCGCCGACGTTGCCGAAGCCCTGGACGATGCAGCGCTGCTCGACCAGCTCGCGGCCGAGGCGCACGCACGCCTGCTCGGCGACCATCACGACGCCGGCCCCGGTCGCCTCGCGGCGGAAGACCGAGCCGCCGATCGAGATCGGCTTTCCCGTCACGACCTCGGGAACGGCGTAGCCGACGAGCGTCGAGTACGTGTCCATCATCCAGGCCATCGTCTGTTCGTTCGTGGCCATGTCCGGCGCCGGAATGTCCATCTGCGGCCCGATCACCTCGACGAGCTCGGACGTGAACCGCCGCGTCAGCCGCTCGACCTCCCGCCGCGAGAGGGCGAGCACGTCGCAGCGGATGCCGCCCTTCGCGCCGCCGTAGGGGAGGCGCAGGAGCGCGCACTTCCACGTCATCCAGGTCGCGAGCGCGGCGCACTCGCCGAGGGACACCCCCGGGTCGTAACGGATGCCGCCCTTCGTCGGGCCGAGCACGGTGGAGTGCTGGACCCGGTAGCCGGGGAAGATCTCGATCGAGCCGTCGTCGCGGCGGAGCGGGACGCTGACGATCATCGCCCGCTCCGGGAAGCTCAGGCGCTCGGCCACCATCTGGGAGACCTCCGCGTACGGCAGCGCCTGCTCGAACTGCGCGCGCGCCATCAGGAAGAGCGGCGTGTCCCATTCGAGCCGGTGCTCGGCGGGCGACGTGTCCAGCCCAGTCACGCGCCGGAGTCTACGGGTCGCGGCGGGTCGGGCTTCAGTAGCTGAAGACCGTCGCTCCCTCGCCTATCCACTCCCACATCGGCGACGCGCCCATGAGCTCGGCGCCCTCGACGAAGCCGGCCGGATCGAGCTTGCGCGCGGCGACGCAGATCGGGCAGGGCCGGAGCGCGCCGCCACCGCCCAGGAACTGCTCGAACAGGCGCTCGAGCGGCGGGCACCCGTCGCAGGCGACCCCCTCCGCATGGCCGGGGATCGCCAGGCGCACCGCCTCCTGGGTCAGCCACATCGTCACCTCCCGGCCCGACTCGACCGCGGCCGTCGCCACGAGGAACGCAACCGTCACCTTCTCCGCATCCTCGAGCCCGGTCGAGAGACTGACCAGAACCTTCCCGCTCGCCATGATCTCCTCCTCTCCGAGAGCCGGCTGCCGGATCGACGGATCGGCGCCGAGCGGAGGCTAGCGAACGCCGGTCAGCGATGACGGAGCGCGCCCGCGATCCGCTCGCGGAGGCCGCCCGCACCCGCGAGCGCGAACGGGTCGCCGGAGACGGCGGCCAGCAGCTCGGCCGCCTCGCGCGCGACGCTCTCGCGCTCGGCCCCGATCCCGGCGGCCGCGACGAGCAGGCCGCCCCGAACCTGCAACGCCCAGGCGAGCACGCCCGCGAGCCCGGGCTCCGGCGGCGCCGCCGCCTCCCGCGCGACGCGCGGCAGCGCCGCGAGCCGCTCCGCCAGCCGCGAGGCCTCGTGCTCGAGCTCCTCACCGCGGCGGCGCTGCTCCGCCTCGCCGGCGTCGAGTCGAGCCAGCTCGGCGAGCGCGAACCCGACCCGAAGCTCCGCCTCCTGCAGCGCCTCGCGTGCGAGCCGGGCCGCGCGGGCCGCCGCGAGACGCTCGTCGTCGCGGCCGCGCTCCTCGGCGCGCCGCAGCTCCGCCTCGGCCTCGCCGGCCGCCGCGGCCGCGGCCGCGCGGGCCTCTGCGGCGGCGCGCGACTCCGCGGCCTCCGCCGTCCGCGCCGCCGGCAGCTCGGCGAGGAAGCGCGCCGCCGCGCCGGCCTCTGCGCGCACGCGCTCCACCTCGCCGCCGAGCCGCTCGACCTCGGCGAGCTCCGAGGCAGCGTGCGCCTCGCGGCGCTCGAGCTCAGCGGCGAGCTGCAGCAGGGCCTCCATCTCAGTCGACGCGCGCGCCCCGCGGCGACGCCATGCCGAAGTCCGCCCCCTCGGCGGTGCCCGGCCGCACGGCGGCCCGATCGCGCAACGGCACCTCGCGCAGGAACAGTGACACGACAAATGCGAGCACTCCGAACGGCACCGCCCAGAGGAAGACGGCGTGGAGCGCGAGGGAGAACGCCTGGACGAGCCCCGCGTGGACGTCCGGCTGGAGGGACTTGAGGCGGGCCGGGCTCGAGTGGAGCAGGGCCGAGGCGCCGCCCGACCCGAGGCGCGCGCTCGCGGGCAACTCCTTCGGCAGCCAATAGCCGAGCCGGTTCGTGAAGATCGCGCCGAAGATCGCGACGCCGAACGAGCCGCCCATCGAACGGAAGAACGTCGTCGACGCGGTGGCCGTGCCGAGGTCGAGCGGGTCGACGGCGTTCTGCACGGCGAGGACGATCACGGGCATCACGAGCCCCATGCCGAGGCCGAGCACGAGCATCGACATCGCAAGCCAGAGGTACGACGTGTCGACGCCGATCCGCGAGAGCATCGTCATGCCGGCGGTCATCAGGATCGTGCCCACGATCGGGAACGGCCGATAGCGCCCGATCCGCGAGATCGTGCGCCCACCGCCGATCGACGCGACCATCAGGCCGCCCATCAGCGGCAGCAGCCGCAGCCCGGAGCTGGTCGGCGAGATCCCGTGCACGACCTGGAGGAAGAGCGGCAGGTAGACGATCGCCCCGAACATCGCGAGCGCGACGAGGAAGCCCATCCCCGCCGACGCCCGGAAGATCCCGTTCGCGAACAGGTGCGGCGGGATGATCGGCTCAACGGCACGGCGCTCCTGCAGCACGAACACGGCGAGCAGGACGGCCCCGGCGGCGAAGAGGCCGACGATCGTGCCCGAGCCCCACGGGTAGGTGGTGCCGCCCCACGTGAGCGCGAGTGTGAGCGCACCGGCGCCGCCGGCGAGCAGCGCGGCGCCCTCGAAGTCGATCCGATGGGACCGGCGTTCCCCCGCCGCCGGCAGCACCGCCGCGACGACGACGAGCGCGAGCGCGGCGACCGGGAGGTTGACGTAGAAGACCCAGCGCCAGGAGAGGTGGTCGACGAAGAAGCCGCCGATCAGCGGACCGACGACCGAGGAGAGAGCGAAGACCCCGCCCATGTATCCCTGGTAGCGGCCCCGCTCCCGCGGCGGCACGAGGTCGCCGATGATCGCGAGGGCGCCGACCATCAGGCCTCCCGCACCGAGCCCCTGGAGCGCGCGGAAGCCGATCAGCTCGGCCATGTTCTGCGAGATCCCGCAGAGCACCGAGCCGACGAGGAAGATCACGATCGCGAACTGGAAGAGCCGCTTCCGCCCGTACAGGTCGCCGAGCTTCCCGTAGAGCGGGGTCGAGATCGTCGAGGCGAGGATGTACGCCGTCACCACCCACGACAGCTGGTTCAGCCCGCCGAGGTCGCCGACGATCGTCGGCAGCGCGGTTCCGACGATCGTCTGGTCGAGCGCGGCGAGCAGCATGCCGAGCATCAGCCCGCTGTAGACGAGCAGGATCTGGCGGTGGCTGAGCGGCGAGTCGGTCGTGGGAGGCCTCCGTCCTCGGGATGCCGGGAGCGGGACTCGAACCCGCATGGCCCGAGGGCCACCCGATTTTAAGTCGGGCGCGTCTGACCAGTTTCGCCATCCCGGCCGCAAGAGGGTAGCGACGTGCCGTCGCGCGGCCGGGCTACGGTACGCGCGTGACGCACGATGCGATCGTGGTCCTCGCCGCGCTCGGAGTCGCAGGGCAGGTGCTGGCCGGCCTGCTGCTGCTCGTCGGAGCGCTCGCGCTCGCCGGGGCGCGCGGGCCGCTCGACGCGATCCGCGCCTGGCTCTGGGGCTACGAGCTCTGGGGCGGCTTCGTCGTCGCGGCGATCGCGACCGGCGGCAGCCTCTTCTTCTCCGAGATCGCCGGCTTCGTGCCCTGCGAGCTCTGCTGGTTCCAGCGGATCTGCATGTACCCGCTCTCGCTGCTCCTGCTCTTCCTCGCCTTCCACGCCGACAACCGCGCGGTCCGCTACCTGGTGCCGTTCCCGGTCGTCGGCGCAGGCGTCTCGATCTACCACCTGCTCGAGGAGAACCACGTGATCACGCAGTCGACCGCGTGCCTCGTCTCGGCTCCCGGCGGCTGCGGGGTGAAGTGGATCAACGAGTTCGGCTACATGACGATCCCGACGCTGGCGCTGACGGCCTTCGTCCTTCTCATCGAATTCTTGGTCCTCGCCTCTGCCGGAGGCACCGACGAGGCGGCTACCCTTCCGCGACATGCCGAGCGGTAAGCGGAGCAAGCAGCAGCGGCGGGAAGGGGTCGCGGTCAAGAGCCCCCCTCCCGTGCGCTCGAAGGGCGTCGGCGCGCGGCCGCGCCGGGCGTCGCCGCGCGCGCTCGCGATCGGCGGCACCGTCGTCGCGCTCGTGGCGATTGCGATCGTGCTCGCGGTCGTCCTCGGCCGCGGCGGCTCCTCGGGCCTCCCCGCCGGGACGCCGACGGTCGGGCGCATCGACGCCAACTCGCTGCCCGGCGCCGCCGAGGCGACCTCGCTCTACAAGGGCATCCCGCAGTCCGGCCTCACGCTCGGCTCGCCGTCGGCCCCGGTGCAGATGGTGATGTTCATCGACGTGCAGTGCCCCGTCTGCCAGAACTTCGAGCTCACCGCGATGCCGACGATCCTCCGCAAGTACGTCCGCCCGGGCAAGGTGCGCGTCGAGCTGAAGCCGTGGGCGTTCATCGGAAACGACTCCTTCCGCGGCCGGCTGGCCCTGATCGCGGCCTCGCTCCAGGGCAAGGGGTACCCGTTCGCCGAGCTGCTCTACCTGAACCAGGGGCAGGAGAACACCGGCTGGCTCGACGACACGATGATCGCGCAGACCGCGGCGAGCGTCCCGGGACTGGACGTGCGCAAGCTGTTCGCCGACCGGAACTCGTCGCAGGTGAAGAGCATCGCGAACGACGTCGACGCACTCGCCCAGACCGACAGCGTCCAGGGCACCCCGACGATCCTCGTCGGCAAGAACGGCACGACCCCGAAGGACGTGACGGCGCCGGGCAACGCGCCGACGCTGAGCGACGTCACGACGGCGATCGACAGCGCGCTCCGCGTAGCGCGCCGGCCGGAAGTCCGCAAAGAGCGCGCTTTTCCGGCTTGACCGGCCGCGCCGGCCCGCAGTAGGCTCGCTGAGCCGGTTCCGATGGACTCACGGGTTCGTCGGAGCCGGTATTTTCGTGCCGAGTCGCGAGCCCGGCGGGCCGATCCATCCGACGGCGGGTCTAACGTTCGTCGGCCCATGACCGCCCCACTCCTCGCACTCCTGCTCGGCCTCGCCCTCGGCGCCGCAGCAGCGTGGCTGCTCGCGCGGGCCCGCAACGCCGGCGAGACGGCAGCCGTGCGGCTCGAGCTCGAGCACGAGCGCGCCCGCGCAGGCGAGAAGGTCGCCCTGCTCGAGCAGGCGGAGCGCGGCTTCGCCGACCGGTTCGACGCGCTGGCCGCCGACGCGCTTCGCAAGAACACGGAGTCGTTCCTCGAGCTCGCCTCCGGTCGTCTCGGGCAGAAGGAGCAGGCGATCCAGCAACTCGTGCAGCCGCTGCGCGAGGCGCTCACCGGCGTGAGCAAGGGCGTGGAGGAGCTCGAGCGGTCGCGCCGCCAGGACTACGGCGCCCTGCGGAACCGGTCCAGACGCTCGCGCAGTCGAGCGAGCAGGTCCGGGCCGAGACCGCTCGCCTGGCGACCGCGCTCCGCTCCTCCGAGGTGCGCGGAGCCTGGGGCCAGATGCAGCTGCGGAACACCGTCGAGACCGCGGGCATGCTCGCCTACTGCGACTTCGACGAGGAGGTGCACACCGTCGCCGACGGACGCGCCTTCCGACCCGACCTCGTCGTCCGCCTCCCCGGCGGCCGCTGCGTCGTCGTCGACGCGAAGACGCCGCTGAAGGCGCTCCTCGACTCGCTCGACGCGCCCGAGGAGCAGCGCCCCGCGCTCCTCGCCGACTACGCTCGCCACGTCCGCGAGCACGTGCGCCAGCTGAGCGCGAAGAGCTACTGGGACCAGCTGGAGGGCACGCCGGACTTCGTCGTCATGTACCTCCCCGGCGAGGGGTTCTTCCGGACGGCGGTCGAGGCCGACCCGACGCTGCTCGCGACGGGCGGGAACGAGCGCGTGGTCCTCGCCAGCCCGATGATGCTGATCGCGCTGCTACGCACGATCGCGGCGGTCTGAACGAGGAGAAGGTCGCCGACAGCGCGCGCGAGGTCAACCGGCTCGGACAGGAGCTGTACGAGCGCCTGACCGTGATGACCGAGCACTTCGTCGCACTCGGCAAGCGGCTCGACGGCGCCGTCAAGGCCTACAACCAGTCGGTCGGCTCGCTCGAGCGCCGCGTGCTCCCGCAGGCGCGGAAGCTGACCGAGCACGGCGTGCGCCCGAAGAAGGAGCTGCCGGAGCTCGAGGGGATCGAGCGCTCGACCCAGCCGCCGCAGACGGTCGAGCTCGGCGCACGGCAGGGTGAGCAGGCGGCGCTGCCGCCGGCCGAAGCCGACGCGGCCTAGCCCCGCCTAGAAGCGCAGAAGGGCGGCGACGCCGCCGACCGGCTCGAGGGCCCGACGGGCCTCGCCGATCACCTCGACGGTGCCGCCATGCTTCAGGGTCTGGTGGACGGCGACGTCGAGCCCCGCCTCGAGCCGCTCCATCGTCGTCCCGTCGAGCGCGCACCTGCCGCCCGCCATCCGGGCGCGTCCGCAGGCCGGGCACTGGTAGGCCGACTCGTCGACGCCGTCCTGGACGAGCAGCAGCTCGACCCGCCCGTCCGAGGCGGCCTCGAGCGTCTCCTCCCAACCCGTCGCCGCGCGGCCGCTCTTCGCCGCCTCCTCGCGCCAGCGACCGAGCAGCCGCTCCTCGTGGCCCGCGCGCCACTCCTCGAGCACCGGCTCCGCGGCGGCGAGCAGTTGCGGCGGCTCCGCGTGCGCCTCGGCGGAGGCCCAGCCGACGAGGCACGAGCGCACCTCGGTCGAGAGCAGCTCCTCGAACCCCGAGCGCGTGTCCTCGGAACCGACGAGGACGACGCGGATGCCGCGCAGGCGGCGGACGGACTCGTCGAGTGCGTCCGCGACCTCGCGCAGGTGCCGGTCGACGATCGTCTCGATGTGGCGCTCGTAGCGCGCCTGCGACCGGCCGCCCTGGTCGTGCCGGCCGGGAACCTCGGTCGACTCGTCGGCGAGGGCGACGAGGCGGCCGCCGCGCAGCCGGTAGACGTCGCCCCGCTCGCGGCCGACGTACGCGACGAGCGCTCCGTCGCCGCGGCCGACCAGCCGGACGAGCGGCGCCAGGTAGAGCTGCGAGCCCGAGCCGCGCATCGTCCTGAACCGGCCAGGGCAGGAGCAACGTCGTGAAGAGATTGTCGAGGCCGGCCGAGAAGACCGCGACGCCGCGGGAGCCGTCGCGCGAGAACTCGGTCTCGAACCAGCCGGCCAGCCGCTCCAGGTCGGCCTTCAGCGCGGCCCGCTCGTCGTGCGAGAGCGTGTTCCGCCGCTCCTCGAACTGGTGCTCGGCGTGCGAGAGCACCGCGCGCGTGCGCGCCGACAGGTCGCCGGCCGTCGGCACGTCGCGCGGGTCCAGCCCGAGGTAGAGGCTGATCGCGCATCCCTGCTCGGTCCGGAACGCAGCGAGATCGCGCAGCTGCTCCCAGGTGATCGATCCCGCCACGCCCTGCCTCTCCCGCTCCACCGGTGATTCTATGCCTCCGCGGACGGCACCCGGGAACGTCCCTCCGGCCAGATTCGTTTAATACGAGAGGACATTCCCGAAAGGATCGATATGAGCAACGACGTACGCGACGTGATCATCGTCGGCGGCGGCCCCGCCGGCTACACCGCGGCCCTCTACGCGGCCAGGGCCAACCTGCGGCCGCTCGTGATCGAGGGCTTCAACTGGGGCGGCCAGCTGATGATCACGAGCGACGTCGAGAACTATCCCGGCTACCCGGACGGGGTGATGGGGCCGGAGATGATGGCCGAGTTCCGGCGCCAGGCCGAGCGGTTCGGCACGGACTTCGTCACCGACGACGTCACGCGGGTCGACTTCTCCGAGCGCCCCTTCCGGATCTGGGTCGAGGACGAGGAGTACCGGGCGCACTCGGTGATCGTGGCGACCGGCGCGAGCGCGCGCTGGCTCGGGATCGAGGGCGAGCAGCGGCTCCAGGGCCGCGGTGTCTCCGCCTGCGCCACCTGCGACGGCGCCTTCTTCCGCGACAAGGACCTGATCGTCGTCGGCGGCGGCGACTCGGCGATGGAGGAGGCGTCGTTCCTGACCCGCTACGCCTCGAAGGTGACGGTCGTCCACCGGCGCGACGAGTTCCGCGCCTCGCAGATCATGCTCGACCGAGCCCGCTCGAACCCGAAGGTCGAGTTCGTGACCAACGCCGTCCCCGAGGAGGTGCTCGGCGAGACGACCGTCGAGGGCCTCCGCGTCCGCGACACGGTGAGCGGCGAGACACGCGACCTTCGCGCCGACGGCTTCTTCGTCGCCATCGGGCACGACCCGAACACGACGCTCTTCCTCGAACAGCTCGACCACGACGAGGCGGGCTACCTCGTCACGAAGCCGGGAACGAGCGAGACGAACGTGCCGGGCGTGTTCGCGGCCGGCGACGTCCAGGATCACGTCTACCGGCAGGCGATCACCGCCGCCGGGAGCGGCTGCATGGCCGCGCTCGACGCGGAGCACTACCTCGCCGCGGCGGAGGGGCACAGCGGGACATCCCCCACCGCGCCGCGGCCCGAGGCCGAGTCGGCGCAGGTGTAGCGCAGGGCACGTCGAACCCGCGCCCGATGGGCGCGACATGGCTCGACCTGCTCGACCCGACACCGGAGGAGCTGCGCGCGCACGCGCCGAGCGAGCTCGAGGAGACCGCGCTCGAGCGCCTGCTCGCGCCGCCCGAGCACGAGGACGAGCCGCGGCCGACGCTGGTGGGCCACGGCGCCTACGTCTTCGGCGTCTTCCTCGTCGCCGTCGCGCAGCCCGACGACGACTCGGTCTTCTACCAGGAGATCGACCTCGTCCTCACCCACGACCTGCTCCTGACCGTCCGCAAGACGCCGCCGGGAGGCAGGCCGCCGTGCGACGTGGAGGTCGTCCGCAAGACGGCGAAGCCGGACGACTCGGCCGGCATGCTCGCGTACCGGCTCGTCGACGAGATCGCGGAGCGCTACCTCGACCTCGTCGACGCGCTCGACGAGGAGATCGACGAGCTCGAGGACAAGGTGGAGGACCAGCCCGCGGAGCTCACGCGGCAGCGGATCTCCTCGCTCCGCCACGACCTGCTGCACATCCGGCGCACGCTTGCACCGATGCGCGACGCCGTCCGCCGCGTCACCGACGACATCGTCGAGGTCGAGCAGGGCCCCGAGGTGTTCCCGCGCGAGGTCGAGGTCGCGTTCAACTCCGCCTACGACAAGTTCCTGCGCGCCTTCGACGGCCTCGAGCTCTCGCGCGACCTGCTCGCGAGCGTCCGCGACTACCACCAGTCGAAGATCGCGAACGACCAGAACGAGGTGATGAAGCGTCTCACCGTCGTGGCCTCGCTGCTGCTGCTCCCCACCTTCATCGTCGGCCTCTACGGCCAGAACTTCGTCGACATCCCCGAGCTCCGCTGGGCCTGGGGGTACGGCTGGTCGTGGGGCCTGATCGTCGCGACGACGATCGCCCAGCTGTGGTGGTTCAGGCGCGCCCGCTGGATCTAGGATCGAGCGGAGTGGCGCTGCGCTGCTACCGGATCCCGTTCTCGACCAACGTCGAGCGCGTGGCGCTCGCCGCCGGGCACAAGGGGCTCGCGATCGAGTGGGTCGACGTCGACCCGGCCGACCGCTCCCCCGTCGTGGCCGCGAGCGGGCAGGAGCTCGTGCCGGTGCTCGTCGACGGGACGGCGGTCATCTCCGACTCGCCGCGGATCCTCGCCCACCTGGAGGCGCGCTTCCCCGAGCCGCCGCTCTACCCGCGCGACCCGGCGCGGCGCGCGGAGGTGGAGACGTTCCTCGACTGGTTCAACCTGCTCTGGAAGCCGGCGCCGAACCTGATCGCCCTCGAGCTGGAGAAGCCGCAGCCGGACGCCGCGCACGTGGCGCGGCTCGGAGCCCGCATGCGGACGGCGCTCGGCCGGCTGGAGTCGCTGCTCGCCGGCCGGCCCTTCCTGTTCGGCGAGTTCGGCGTCGCGGACGTCACCGCGTTCCCGTTCCTCAAGTACGCCTCGCTCGGCCTGCCGGCCGGCGACGACGAGCTCTTCCACCGGATCCTCGTCGAGCACCAGCCCCTCGCCGCCGACTCGCCGCTCCACGCCTGGGTGGCGCGCGTCGACGCCCGCCCCCGTCGCTAGCCTGGACGCGTGCCGCACTACATCTGCCCGAACTGCAAGGAGCGCTCCGTCGACATCGACGGCAAGGAGGGGCTCTTCGACGAGGCCGTGGCGTGCCACCGCTGTGGCTTCGGCTTCCTCTTCGAGCTGATGGACGACTACTACCCGGCGCCGACGACGGGGCTCGTCACCTGCGACCGCGAGGGCCGGATCCTCGCGCTCGGTCGCGGCGTCTTCGAGCTGAGCGGCTGGAGCGAGGCGGACGTGCTCGGCGCCGACGTCGTCTCCGCCTTCGGCCTGAGCGGCTTCGAGGAGGAGAAGAACCCGGTGAAGCTGGCGCTCGAGTGGGGTGTCCGCCGCCTCGGCGAGCAGCTCGAGCTGCGCACCCGCGGCGGCCAGGTCAAGCGCATCACCGCGGACGTCTTCCCCGCCTACGACGACGACGGCGGGCTGCTCGTCGCGCTCACCCCGGCCCACGGCTGAAGCGGCGCCTGCCCCGCTCGGCGAGGGCCTCCGGCGCGAGGTCGACGACGGTCTCGCCGTGGAGAAGCTCGCTCCACATGACGTCGGAGCGCTGCAGCGGGCCGATCGTGGAGCGAGCGACGAGCCTGAGCAGCTGCGGCACCCCGCTGCGGTCGGGCGGGATCCCGTAGATCGCCATGTTGAAGCTCCCGTAGCCGAGCTCCGCGTAGAGGCCGAGCACGCGGGCGATCCCGTCGGCGTACTCCGCGACCGCCTCGCCCCCCAGCGCCTGGAGCGGGACGCCGGACGCATCGAGCGCGAGCACCTCGGCCTGACCGCCCGGCGCGAAGCCGGCCAGCCACTCGAGCGTCCCGGTCGAGCCGAGCCACCGCTCGCCGCCGCGCTCGCGCTCGATGTAGACCCGGTAGGCCACGGGGTCGACGGCGGCGTAGGCCCGCTGCGCCGTCGTCGGCCGCGGGTGGGCGCTGCCCTGCAGGTGCGGGTGGAAGATCGAGCTGCCGGACGGCGGCGCCTGGTTGGCATTCACCGAGAACCAGCCGGCGGCCGGATCGTGTGCCGCCACCGCCCGGGCGAACGCGACCTGCGCGCCCAGGTTGTCGGCGAGCGCGCCTGCGTCGAGCTCGCCGAGCGCGATCGCGTGCCGTACAGGCGAGTAGACCGAGACCGCACTCCACTTCGCGTAGGGCACGAGGTTCGGGAAGAGCACGGCTGCACCGCAGCGGATCCGCCCCTCGGGCCAGAGCTCGGGCGGGAAGCATGGCGTCACCTGCTCGATCCGCTCCGGGCAGAACGGGCAGTCGGGCCGGCTCCGCTCGGCGAGCTCCGACGACGTCGACGCCGGCGGGCGCCGGCAGGCTCCCGGGCGGCAGCAGACGGCTCGTCCGTCCGGTCAGCGGGTCGCGGCGGATCTCGACAGGCATGCGGACGCGCTCGAACCCGCGCCGCGGATCGAGGATCTCGGCCTCGAACCGCTCGCTCTCCAGCTCGATCTCCGGCATACGGTCTCCTGTCGCCGTAGGCTCCCTGCGTGCGCACGATACGCTTCCGCCGGGCGCCCGCGGGAGCCCGGGCGATGGAGCTCGCCCCGACCGCCGATCGGCTGATGGCTCCTGTGAGGAAAGGAGCCCGCCGTTGCGCACAGTTGTCGCCATCGCCGTCGCCGGAGCCGCCGGAGCGCTGGCGCGCTACGGCCTCGAGGGGCTCGTCTCGCGGCGCAGCAACGGCGCGTTCCCGTGGGGCACCTTCTCGGTGAACGTCAGCGGCGCCTTCGTGCTCGGCTTCCTCTTCACGGTCCTCACGGAGCAGCTGACGACGGCGCCGTGGCTGCGCGGCGCGGTGACGATCGGCTTCCTCGGCGCCTACACGACGTTCTCGACGCTGTCGTTCGAGACCTACCGGCTGGTCGAGGACGGCGCGATCGGGATCGCCGCGGCGAACGCGCTCGGCAGCCTCGCCGCCGGGCTCGGCGCCGTGTACCTGGGAGTCGTGGCGGGGAGGGCGCTGTGAAGATCCAGGGCGAGGGGAAGCTGCTGCGCCTGTTCATCGGCGAGTCGGACACCTGGCACGGGAAGCCGCTCTACCAGGCGATCGTCGAGCGGGTGCGCGCCGAGGGGCTCGCCGGAGCGACGGTGATCCGCGGCATCGAGGGGTTCGGCGCCGACTCGCACCTCCATACCTCGCGCATCCTCCGACTCTCCGAGGACCTGCCCGTCGTGATCGAGATCGTGGACACGCCGGAGCGGATCGACCGGGTGGTGCCGCTGCTCGACGAGATGGTCTCGGAGGGGATGTTGACCCTCGAACGGGTGCACATCGTCTCCTACCGTTCGAGCGCCGACTAGAGGCGTGCTGTGAAACAGGAGCGGTGCCCGGATCGATTTCACATCAAACCTCTGGGACCCCGCCGCGACGGCAACAATAGGGACGTGGACTCCATGCGTGGACAGCTGCTGATCGCCTCGCCCTCCCTGCTCGACCCGAACTTCCGGCGCACCGTGGTGCTCGTGACCGAGCACACCGAGGACGGCGCGGCCGGGCTCGTGCTCAACCGTCGCTCCCCGGTCGAGGTCGCGGAGGTGGTGCCGGTGCTGGAGCCGCTCGTCGACGACGGCGAGCAGGTCTGGGTCGGCGGGCCGGTGCAGCCCGACGCGGTGCTCGTGCTCGGCGAGTTCGTCGACCCCGGCGAAGCGGCGGTGCCGCTCTTCGGGGCGCTCGGCTTCCCGTCGCTCGAGGAGCCGGAGGACGTCGTGCCGGCCACGACGCGCCGGCGCGTCTTCGCCGGGTACGCGGGCTGGGACGCGGGCCAGCTCGAGAGCGAGCTCGAGCGCGACGACTGGATCCTCGAGCCGGCGCTCCCCGACGACGCGTTCACCGACGACCCGGACGAGCTCTGGCGCGACGTCCTGCGCCGCAAGGGCGGCGTCTACGAGCTCGTGGCGCGGATGCCCGAGGACCCGTCGCTCAACTGACGCGCCGGTAGGCGTAGACGTAGGTGAGCTGCGGGAGGTCGAACCGCTCCCCCAGGCTCCGCGCAGCCTCGCCGAGCCGGCCGAGCATCTCCTCGCGCCTGTCCGCGTCGGCCGTCAGCAGCATGCTCGTGGTCGCGAAGCGGGCGACGAGCGACGCGGGCGTGGCGACGGTCACGCTCTCGACGACCGACTCGTCCAGCAGCTCGAAGCAGCGCGGATCGGGAGCGTCGTGCACGAATCGGTTGTCCTTGCGGCCGACGATCTCGCCGATCCGCGCCTGGAGCGGATGCCGGTCGTCGCCCCAGTTCCAGAGCAGCGCGAGGCCGCCGCCCGGCCGCAGCACGCGGTGCAGCTCGGGAACCGCCCGCGTGGGGTCGAACCAGTGGTACGCCTGGCCGGCGAAGGCGCCTTCGACGCTCGCCTCGGGCAGCGGGATCGACTCCGCGCTCCCCTCGTGAGCCTCGACGCCGGGGAGCGCGGCGCGCAGCTGGGCCAGCATCGGCGGGCCGGGCTCGACCGCGACCGGCTCGAGGCCGAGCGCGAGCAGGCCGCGCGTCAGCTTCCCGGTCCCGGCGCCGAGGTCGAGCACCCGCCGACCCGGCGGAAGGTCGAGGCGCTCCGCGGCCCAGAGCAGCGCCTCCCGCGGGTACTCGGGCCGGTGCCGCTCGTACTCCGCCGCGGCGGCGTCGAAGCTCCGGGCCGGCTCAGACACGCGCGGCCGGGCAGAGGTCGAGGAGGACGCAGTCCTCGCAGCGGGGACGGCGAGCGTCGCAGACGCGGCGGCCGTGCCAGATCAGCAGGTGCGGGAAGCGCGCCCAGTCCTCGCGCGGGACGAGGCGGACGAGGTCGCGCTCGATCTTCACCGGGTCGTCCTGCCTCGTGAGGCCGAGCCGCTGCGAGAGGCGGCGCACATGCGTGTCGACGACGACACCCTGCGCGTGGCCGAGCTCGGCGGCGACCACGTTCGCCGTCTTGCGGGCGACGCCGGGGAGCCGGACGAGCTCCGGCAGCGTGCGTGGCACCTCGCCGTCGAACTCGTCCAGCAGCATCCGCATCGTTCCGCGCAGCGACTTCGCCTTCTGCCGGTAGAACCCGGTCGCGTAGATCTCGCGCTCGAGCTGCTCCTGCGGCACGGCGAGGTAGTCCTCGGGCCGCCGGTACGTCGCGAACAGCGCAGGCGTGACCCTGTTGACGTTCACGTCGGTCGTCTGCGCCGAGAGCATCACCGAGACGAGCAGCTCGAGCGGGGTGCGGAAACGGAGCGCGATCGCCGCGTCGGCGTGCTCCTCCGCCAGCCGCTCCACGATCGGCCCGATCCGCTGCTTCTTCGGGCCGACGCGCCTGCGCGCCTCGCCGACGTAGCTCCGTGCCACGCGGCGACGCTAGCCGACGGCGCTCAGGGACGGCGCACCGCCGCGGTCGCCGCCGCCCCGGAGGCGGGGGCCGGCGCAGACGAGGTCGAGCGCCGGGCAGCCGCTGCAGGCGAAGTCGCTCGGCGTCGCGCGGAACTCGCCAGCCTGGATCCTGGCGATCGCCTCGGAGAGCTCCGCCTCGAGCATCGGCACGTGCTCGCGGGCGAACGACGTCTCGACGACCGCGTCCGGGCGCTCGAGGAAGTGGTACGCCACCTCGACCTCCTCCGCCCCGGCGCGGAAGCACGCCAGCGCGTAGACGAGCCGCTGCAGCCGGTAGTCGGCGTCGACGATCTCCTCCGGCGAGGACTCGCCGATCAGGTTCGTCTTGTAGTCGACGACGAGCGCGTGCGGCCCGGCGAGGCGGAGCACGTCGAGGTAGCCGTGCAGGAGCACGCCGTCGTGCTCGAACGTGAAGTGCCGCTCCTTCTCGACCGGCGCCAGCGCCGCGACGCGCGCCGCGAACGCCGACTCGCAGTAGGACGCGACGAAGCCGCGGATCCGCTGCAGCTCCTCGTCGCTCACCGCCGGATACCACGTCCGTACCTGCTCGAGGTCGGGCACCGCGGGCGCGCCGAGATCCGTCTGCTCGAGCAGCCGGTGCACCGCATCCCCGATCTCGGTCGCGCGCAGGCCGCCCTCGCCGCCGGGCGGCGCGGCCGCGCGACGCTCCGACATCCCCGCGACGCGCAGCGCAAAGTACTTGTAGGAGCATTGCTCGAACGTCGAGAGCGCCGTGAACGAGAGGCGGCGCACCCGGTGGAGCGGCGGCTTCGGCGGTGCGACGAGCGATGGCAGCTCGGGCGCGAGCGCCGGCCCGGCAACGTCCTCCGGCGCCGAGAAGAGCGCGAGCTGCCCCGGCTCGGGCTCGTCGGCGGCGGCCTGCTCCTCGGCGTCGGCCCACGCCTCGGCGCGGTGTCGATCCACGCGGACGACGAGCCGCGCGTCGCCCCGCTCCAGCTCGAGCGGCGCGTCGCCGGCCGCGTCGAGCTCCGCGTCCGCACCGAGCCGGGCGAGCACCCAGCCGATCGGCGTCGTCGCGTCGCGCTCGGTGCCGCGATCGATCGAGCCGGAGACGATCAGCCGCTCCTTCGCACGGGTCATCGCCACGTAGTAGAGGCGCAGCCGCTCCGCCGCCTCCTCCGCGCGCCGGGTCTCCCTGACCGCCTCGTAGTCGAAGGCGCCCCGCCGCTTCGTCGTGTACGGGTCGGCGACGCGGAAGCCGAAGCGCCCGTCGGAGAGCGCGAGGATCTCGTCCGGCGAGGGCGGCGCCCTGTCGCGCCCGGCGTCGGCGACGATCACGACCTTGAACTCGAGCCCCTTCGCCGCGTGGATCGTGAGCAGCCGCACGGCGTCGGCTCCCTCCTCCTCCGCGACCGCCTCGAGCTCGCGCGCGCCGACCGCCTCCTGCTCGGCGACGAAGCGGACGAACCCCTCGACGTCGGGGCCGCGCAGCTCCTCGTACGAGCGCGCGAGCCGCGCCAGCTTGCGCATGTTGGCGTAGCGGCGCCGGCCGTCCCACTGCGCGAGCACGGCGAGGTCGTAGTCGTGCTCGCTGACGATCCGCTCGCAGAGCCGCTCGAGCGAGAGCCGCGGCATCGCCGCGACGAGCCGGTCGAAGCGCTGCCGGAACGCACGCAGCAGCCGCTCGTCGCGCCGGCCGAGGCCCGCAGGCGCCGTCCGCTCGATTCCGGAGAAGAGCGGCCGCTTCGACGCCGCGCGCCGCACGAGCGCGAGCCCGTCGTTCGAGAGCCCGACGAACGGCGAGGCGAGCACCGCCACCAGCGCCTGGTCGTCGTAGCGGTTCTGCAGCAGGCGCAGGTAGGAGAGCATGTCGACGACCTGCTGCTGGCCGAAGTAGCCCTTCCCCGTCGCGCGGTAGGTCGGCAACCCCGCCTTGCGCAACTCGTCCTCGTACCATTCCGCGTCGGTGCCGGCGGCGAAGAGCAGCACGATCTCGCCCGCGCTCGCCGCCCCGGCGTCGACCAGCTCGCGCACGCGCCGCGCCACCGCCCGGGCCTCGGCGCGCCGCCAGTGGACGCCCGTCTCGGCGTAGCTCGCCTTGTCGGTGACGAGCAGCTCGACCGGGCGGCCGAAGACCGGATCCGGGAACTCCGCCGCCGCCGCCAGCTCCTGGAACTCGTCGCCGAAGTGCGAGCCGAAGAGGTGGTTGATCGCCGCCAGCACCTCGGGGCGCGAGCGGTAGTTCCGGGTCAGCGGCAGCAGCTGGGCCGCGGCCGCGCGCCGCTCGCGGAAGACCCCGACGTCGGCGTGGCGGAAGCCGTAGATCGACTGGAACTCGTCGCCGACGAAGAAGATCTCGGTGTCCGGGCCTCGCAGCAGGTCGACGAGCTCCGTCTGCAGCCGGTTCGTGTCCTGGAACTCGTCGACCATGATCGAGCGGAAGCGGAGCCGCTCGCGCTCGCGGATCTCGTCGTCGTCGCGAAGCAGGTCGCGCGCCGCCAACTGCAGATCCTCGAAGTCGAGCGCCGACTCGCGCGCCTTCGCCTCGGCGTACGCCGCCGCGAACGCCTGGAGCAGCTCCTGCAGCAGCGCCCGGTCGCGCGCCGCCGCCTCGTCGAGCGCGGCCTGCTCGACCGCGGCCAGAGCCTCGGAGTACGTCGCCGCGCGCTCGCCGCGCACCCTGTAGCCGGCGAGGTCCATCAGCCGGTCGGGCCGCCCGCCGTTTCCCGTTCCCGCGGCGGCGGAGCCGGCGCCTGCGCTCCCCGCCGGCTCGGTCGAGCCCACGCCGGATCCGAGCAGCTCGAGCAGCTCGGACGACATGCGCCGCTGCGTGTCGGTCGCGGAGGCGTCCTCCGCGAGGGAGCGCGCGGCCTCGCGCAGCTCCTCGACGCGCTCCCCGAGCTCCGGCCGGTCGGCGACGGCGAGGTCGAGCGGCCGCCCGGCGGAGCGGAGCGTCTCGTAGACGCCGGTGAGCATCCGCCGCAGGCCCTCCGCACCGTAGGTCGCGAGCAGCCGGAGATGCTCCGCTCCGTCGCCGGCGAAGGCTCCACCGGCGCAGAACTCCGAGAGCGCCTGCCGGAACGCCTCGCCGCGGATCACGGCGCCCTGGCTGTCGTCGAGCTCGCGGAAGCGCGGATCGAGCCCGGCCGCGAACGGATACGCCTTCAGCAGCCGGCTGCAGAAGCCGTGGATGGTCGAGATCCAGGCGCCGTCGAGCTCGCGCGCGAGGTCGTGGCGGCCGCGTTCGGCGAGCGCGGCCCGGATCCGCGTCCGCAGCTCGCCTGCGGCCCGGCGCGTATAGGTGATGACGAGGATCGAGTCGACGTCGAGGCCGCGGTCGCAGACGGCGCGCACGAAGCGCTCGACGAGCACCGCCGTCTTCCCGGTACCGGCTCCCGCCGAGACGAAGACCTCGCCGCTGGCCTCGACCGCCGCGAGCTGCTGCTCGTTCACGGCCGCTCCTTCCGGCACATCGGCCAGAGGTCGCACCACGCCGGGCAGTCGCCGCCCTTCGGGTCGTGGCGGACGTCGCCCGCCCGTATCCGCTGCGCGAGCCCGCCCGCGGTCTCGCGCGCCTTCTCGACCTGGGCCCAGAACTGCTCCTCGTCGAGATAGTCGTTCTTCGCGTACCCGGGGAGGGTCTCGGCTTCGGTCGCGCGCACGATCCCTCGCGGCTTCCGCTCGCCGGCGAGCGGTCGATAGAGGCCGCCGAGGGGCTCGAGGCCGACGAGGTCGCGGAGGACGAGCATGTAGAGCGGGATCTGCAGCCGCAGCTCGCTCTCGATCTCGCGCGCGGAGTGCGCGTGCTTGCCCGACTTGTAGTCCTGGACGATCCCGCGCGCCCCGAACGGATCGACGTCGATCCGGTCGATCTTCCCCGAGAGCGAGAGACCGTCGCCGAGGTCGAGCCCCCGCTGCAGCTCGGTCGCGGCACGCTCGCCGCCGAAGAGCACCTCGAAGCGGCGAGGGACGAGCGACAGGTCCGACTCGCACTCCTCCTGCACCGCCACCTCGAGGTCGCGCCAGAGCGTCTGATCGAGCTCGGCCGCCTGCATCTCGGTCATGTCCATGCGCACGCCGGCGATCGCCTCGTCGAGGCACGCGCGCATCAGTCCGGTCGCCTCCGCGCAGTGGGGCGGCTCGAGCTTCTCGACCCCGAGCTCCGCCGGGACGCGCGAGAAGAACTTGTAGAGCGCGCTGTGCGCGACCGAGCCGCGGAGCTTCGCGTCGACCTCGGCGTCGATCGTGCGCGGAGAGACGAAGCGGTCGACGAACCAGGCGGAGGAGCAGTCGGCGAACCGCTCC
Organism: uncultured Actinomycetes bacterium; assembly: GCA_963746895.1. Lineage (GTDB taxonomy): Bacteria > Actinomycetota > Thermoleophilia > Gaiellales > Gaiellaceae > Palsa-739. The sequence continues at coordinate 171,536 of CAVVDI010000013.1, forward strand.
AGCTCGGTGACGTTGAAGGTCGTGCGCGAGGCGAGCTGCTCGAGCACCAGAGGGTTCGTGATCCGCGTCGGGCGCCGGAACGCGTGGACGGCCCGGTCGAGGCGCCGCTCCCAGCCGTTCGCCCGCGCGAGCGCCCCGGCCGCGTCGGTGTCCTGCGCGGCGAGCCCGGCGAGCGCCCGCAGGCGCTCCCGCTCGGTCGGCGCGTCGTCGAGCGTCCAGGTGAGCGACGGAGAGCGGGCGCCGGCGCGTCCAGCGGCGGACGTCCTCCGGGTCGAAGACGGCCTGCACCTCCTCCCAGAACGGGCTCGGCTCCCGCGGGCTGCCGTCGTCGGTGGCGGCCTCCCGCACGAGGTAGAGCCGCTGCGAGGCGCGGGTGCAGGCGGTGTAGAAGAGGTAGCGGTCGCGCGCGACCGGGTCGGGCCGCTGCAGGCGGGAGCCGCGCTCGTCGAGGACGCGGCGGGCGTCGTCCCCGAGGAAGGGCGAGGCGTGCCCTCGCCGGGGCAGGCTCCCCTCCTCCAGGCCGAGCACGAAGACGACGTCGAAGCGGCGGGTACGGGCGCGGAGCAGGTCGACGACGGAGACGCGGCCGGGCTCGTCCCCGCGCCAGGGGCGCAGCGTCTGGCGCTCGATCGCAGCGAGCACGTCCTCGCGCGTCAACTCCCCGGTCAGCGAGCGCCAGTGCGAGAGCTCGCCGAGCAGGCGGGTCAGCGCCTCGTGGGCGCGCAGGTCGAGCCGGGAAGCCCCGTCCGCCGGCGGCGCCTCGAGGCCGTGGCCGTTGCGGAGCATCCTGTCGGCGAGCTCGCGGACGGCCTCGACCGGATCGTCCGCCTCTCGCAGCTCGGCGAGCGCGGGAAGCGACGCGCCGCGCAGGCGCTCCGCCTCCTCGACGACGCGCTCCGGCGCCTGTACGGCGCGGCCGCGCAGCCGGCCCTCGACGAAGTCGACGGCGCGGCGCTCGAGCCCCGAGAACGGCGAGCGGAGGAAGCCGAAGAGGTCGCCCCGCGTACCGTCCGCCCAGGCGAAGCGGAGCAGCACGGTGAGCGCCTGGCCGAACGGCGTCTGAGCAAGCCGCAGGTCGCCGTCGACGGCGTAGGGGACGCCGAGCGTGCCGAGCACCGTCTCGAGCGGGCCGCGCCAGCGCTCGCCGCTCGGGTAGACGAGGCCGATCGCCTCGGGGGCGACGCCGCCGCGGATCAGCGCGAGCAGCTCCTCTCCGACGAGCTCGAGCGCACCCCGCGCGCCGGCGCCCTCGAAGAACCGGACGGCGCCGTCGATCGGCTCCGGCTCGCGGTGCTCGTCGGCGAACAGGCCCCGCTCCAGGTGCGCGAGGGCCGGATGTGCGAACTCGCGATAGCGGGGCGGCAGCTCCTCGATCGCGCCGCCGGCGAGCCGGGCGAGGTCCTCGGCAGTGCGCTGCAGCGATGCGAACGCCGGCCGGCCGGGCTCGTAGGGGAGGGACACGGTCACCTCGGTCCGGGCGGCGAGCGCCTCCAGCAGCGCCCACTCGGCCCCGGTCAGGTCCTCGAAGCCGTACGCGAGCACCGGCGCGCCCTGCCAGGAGGAGAGGTCGGACTGGAGCCGCTCGGCGGCGCGGCGGCGCAGCAGGTCGCGGTCCCAGTACCCGAGCCGGTCGAGCTCGTCCCGGTAGGCGCCGTAGAGCGAGGCGAGATCGCCGTCGAGCTGCCCGGGGTCGAGCAGCCCCGACTCGAGCTCGCCGAGCGCCTGCTGGAGCGACTCGGCGAAGCCGCCGAAGCGCGCCGACGCGGAGAGGCCGTCGAGCGCCGCCCCGGCGATCACGCGCCGGACGAGCAGCGCCCGCTGAGCGGCGGAGAGGAGCGGGCGAGACTCCGCGCCGCCGTGTGCGATCTGCTCGAAGAGGTCGTCGAACGTGCCGATGCCGCCTCCGAGCAGCGCCGGGCGCATCGCGAGCAGCTCGCGCTCGACGCGCTCGACGTCCGACCGGTTCGGCACGATGAGCACCGGCTCGCGCTCGAGCGAGTCGAGAAAGCGGCCGAGCAGCAGCTCGACCTTGCCCGCGTTGGCGGGCCCCACGATCAGGCGCAGCGGCACCGCTCCATCGTAGAGCGGGGTGCCGACGGCCCTCGGCCCCGACCGGCGCGCTCCCCGCAAAGAGCGGGAAACGCGACGCGAGGGGGCGGCGACGGCCCCCTCGCGCGCACCGCCTCTACGCGCCCGCGACCGACTTCGGCCGGCGCCCGCGGCGCGCCGCCGGCTGCCCCGGCATCTGGCCGGCGCAGACGTCGCAGAGATCCGCCTGCTTCGCGCCCCGGCGTGCGTCCGAGTACGCGAGCCGCATGACGGCCCCCCGCCCCTCGTCGACCTCTTTCCCGCAATTGTCGCAAACGAGCACTGTCTTGCGCGCCACGCTTTCCTCCTTCTCTGGGTGGTCCGATCCGGAAAAAGCGTATCGGAAATTGCTCGCGACTATCCAGTCGAGCGCGCGCTTCGAATACGCCATGCGGCGAGCAGGCCGATCGTCGTCTGCTCGTTCGGAAAGCATCGATCGTTCTCCGATCGAGATACCGCGAACGAGACGTCGGAGATCAGGTAACCGGCCGGCGCATTCCCGCGCTGGTTCGCCGCCTGGCGTATCACGCAGGCGACTTCTGCGAGCGCGTGGAGTTCTGGTCCGCGGTCGCCGGTCCGCGACTGCCGTCCGCGCACGGGCCACTACCATCCGGCGCGGGATGCGCGACGACCGGACGATCGTCGTCCTGGAGGGCGACCAGACGGGCCAGGAGCTCCTGGAGGCGTCGCTGCGCGTGCTCGCGCCGGACGTCGTCGGGATCGAGCTCGACTTCGCCCGCTTCGACCTCTCGCTCGAGCGCCGCCGCGAGACCTCGAACGGCGTCGTCTACGAGGCGGCGGCCGCGATCCGAGAGCACGGCCTCGGCCTGAAGGCGGCGACGGTCACGCCGGAGGTGCGCGGCGACGTCGGCTCGCCGAACCGGATCCTCCGCGAGGAGATCGGCGGGCGGGTGATCGTCCGCACCGGACGCCGCATTCCGGGGGTGGCGCCGCTCGGCGGCGTGCACGCGCCGATCTCGATCGTCCGGATGGCGGTCGGCGACGCCTACGGCGCGCACGAGTGGCGGGAGGGCGAGGGCGACGACGAGGTCGCGTTCCGCACCGAGCGGATCGAGCGCCGGATCTGCCATGCAGTGGCCGAGTTCGCGTTCCGGCAGGCCGAGCGGAGCAGCGCCAAGGTGTTCGGCGGCCCGAAGTACACGGTGAGCCCGACCTACGAGGGGATGCTGAAAGAGGAGATGGACGCCGCGGCCGCACGGCATCCCGAGGTCGCCTACGAGCCGCAACTGATCGATGCGACGTTCGCACTTCTGCTCTCGAGCACCGGCGAGCCGCTCGTCATCCCCGCCCTGAACCGCGACGGCGACATCCTCTCCGATCTCGTGCTGCCGCTCTTCGGCTCGATCGCCGGCTCGGAGTCGCTGCTGGTCGCGTTCGGAGCCGACTTCGAGCCGGCCGCGATCATGGCGGAGGCCGCGCACGGCACGGCGCCGTCGCTCGAGGGGAAGAACGTCGCGAACCCGATGGCGATGATCCTCGCCGGAGCCGCACTCCTCTCCCACTCCGGCGACGACGGCCAGCGGGCCGGCCGGGCGATCCGCGAGGCGTGCCTCGACGCCGTCGCGCACGGCTCCCGGACCGCCGACCTCGGCGGCGACCTCGGCACGAGCGAGTTCACCGACGAGGTGATCTCGCGCACCCGCGCGAAGCTCGAGGTCTGGTCGACGCTCTGACCGACGCTGCCGCTCGGCCAGCGAGACGGTGCTCCCCGAGCGGGAGAGCGCGGTTTCCCGCTCGCTCCGCGCTGAAGGCTTGCTGTAGCGATCTCGGCAAAGGTTGCGGTGGAGTCGCGCGCGGGCGGCGCTCCGCGGTGCCCGCGCGCTGAGGTCGGCCTCCGCGGAAGTCCTCCGGCCTTCCGCTCCGGCCCGATCGCGGCGCGGCTCGAGGGGCTCGCAGGCCCGGCGTCAGGGTGGGGAGTCACGAGACGGCCAAGAGCAGCGACTCGCGGCACCGCCACCCTCGAACTGGGCAAGTGTTTCGCTACGACCAGGTCCCCTGCAGGTCGAATCGCGCAGCGCAGCCGTAACGGGAGGCGCAGCCGACGTTACGGCCGCGCCGAGGGGAGCGCCGCCGGCCCGGGCGAAGCCCGCGACGGGCCGCTCACGACCGAGGCGCGCTGCACGACGAGCTACACAAGCTCTCAGCGCCGAGCGTGCCGGAGACCGCGCTCTTCGGCACGCGGAGCACCGTCCCGCCGAGCGAGGTGCGCAGCACCTCGCGAGGATCAGGCGACGCCCCAGGTGTCCCAGCCCTCGGCCCAGGCGTCGACGAACAGCTCGGCGATCACCGGGTCGAACTGGGTGCCGGCGCAGCGGACGATCTCGTCGATCGCGTAGTCGTGGGAGAGCGGCCGCCTGTACGGGCGCGGCGAGATCATCGCGTCGAAGGCGTCGGCGACCGAGAGGATCCGCGCCTCGAGCGGGATCGAGCGGCCCCTGAGACCGGCCGGATAGCCGCTGCCGTCCCAGCACTCGTGGTGGAAGAGCACGTACGGGAGCGCGTGCCGAGCGCTGCGGATCGACGTGATCAGCTCCGCGCCGGCCCGGGGGTGGCGCCGGATCTCGGCCACCTCGTCGAGCGTCAGCGGGCCCGGCTTTCCGAGCACCTCGCGCCGCACCTTGACCTTGCCGACGTCGTGCAGCGGCGCGGCGTAGCGGAGCGAGCGGATCCGCTCGCGGTCCCAACCCAGCCGCACCGCGATCGGCTCGGCCAGCGCGGCGACACGAGCGCCGTGCCCGTAGGTCTGGTCGCGCTGCTCGAGCGCCCTGGAGATCGAGGCCAGCATCCGCGGACGAGATTCCCCGCAGCCTGGTGGATTCCTACCTCCAGATTCCGGTGATCGGAGTCGCGCCCGCCGAGCGTCCGAGCAGCGGCAGCCCCCAGGCCTCCTCGATCGTCCGCAACAGGCCGTAGTGGTCGGTCGGTTCGGCGAAGACGGCGCCGGGGCGCACGGTGCCGCCGAGCGCGAGCGCCTCGACGGTGCCGCCGCCGCCCTCGTCCGTGGTGCCCTCGTCGAAGACGACGAAGACGACGCCGCCCTTCGAGGGCCGGCGACCGCAGCAGGGGCGAGACGTGCCGCCGCAGCCAGGCGTCGCCCGTCGCGACCGAGCAGTCGTGCATGTCGTGGCAGAGGTCGGGGACGACGAGCGCGTAGTCGGGGAGCCGCCGCTGCGCGACGTCGGTGGCGAGCCGGGTGAGGGGAACGACGTCGCGGCGCCGCACGGGCGAGCGGAGGACGTCGCGGAAGAAGAGGAACGGGACGTGCTTCTTCGCGTAGCGTCCGGCGGAGGCGCCCGTGAAGCCGGCGTGCGGCAAGCCCTCGGCGTACGTCTTCCAGGTCCGGCCGGCGGCGGCGAGCGTGTCCGCGAGGCTCCGCGCGGCGACGACGCAGTCGGTGCAGTCGCTCGCGATCCCCTGTGTCGACCCCGAGACGAGCGCGAGGTAGTTGGGCAGGCTCGGGTGGGCGACACCGGTGTAGCCGGTCAGCGTCGCGTAGCGGCGGCCGAGCGCGCGGAAGGTCCGGGCGTCGGGGCTGCCCGTGACCTCGATCGCGCTGCGGTTCTCGAAGACGACGACGAGGACGTGGGTGAAGTGCGGGATCGTCGCGATCTGCGCGGGCGTCGCCGCCTCCGCAGCCGTCGTGGGCGCCGCAGCCGCCCCCCCGCACCCCGCGGCGAGCGCGAGCAGCGCGAGCGCGACCGCGAGCCGCACCTACATCCGCTCCTCGAGGCGGCGGCGGCCGAGGTGAACGGCGATCGCTCCGACGACGACCAGGAGGACGACGCCGATCGCGGCGTAGAGCCCGTAGCGCTTGATCGCGTCCGCGGCCGCCTGCCCGGCGTAGTACGCGAGCAGGCCGACGAGGGTCGCCCACGCGATCCCGCCGGCGGCGTTCCAGAAGAGGAAGCGCCACCACGGCATCCGGCCGAGGCCGGCGACCCAGGCGGCCGTGTAGCGGAGCACCGTGACGAAGCGGCCGAAGAACACGGTCTTGCCGCCGTGGCGGCGCATCAGCGTCTCGGCGACGGGCAGGACCCGCTCCGAGTAGCGGCGCAGCCAGCGCCAGCGCCGGAACAGGGCGCGGCCCCCGAGCCGGCCGAGCAGCCAGTAGCCGAGGTTGTCCCCGAGGATCGCCCCGGCCGCGGCGAGCACGACCACCCAGACGATCGAGTAGTGCCCCTCCGCCGCGAGGACGGCGAACGCGATCAGCGCAGTCTCCCCGGGCAGCGGCAAGCCGAACGACTCCAGCATCACGACGACGAAGAGGAGCGGCAGCCCGTGAGTCGTGATGAAGTGCACCACGCCCGTCGAGTGTACGGGCGCCTCAGCACATCCCTGCAGCGCGACTGCGGAAGATCACGCACCGCCCCGCCGACGCGTGTGCTTAGAGTTGTCGGCGATGAAGGTCGGAGTCGCGCGCGAGACGACGCATGACGAGCGCCGGGTTGCGCTCGTCCCGGAGACGGCGGGGAAGCTCGCCGCCGCCGGGTTCCAGGTCGTCGTCGAGGCGGGCGCCGGAGCGGCCGCCTCCTTCCCCGACGACGCGTACACCGCGGCGGGCGCCACGATCGGCGACCCGTGGGGCGCGGACGTCGTCGTCAAGGTGCGCAAGCCGTCCGCCGACGAGCTCGGGAAGCTCCGCGACGGGCAGCTGCTGATCGGCTTCCTCGAGCCGCTCTCCGACCGGGAGGGCGTCGAGGCGCTCGCCGGGCGCGGCGTCGTCGCCTTCGCGATGGAGTCGATCCCGCGCATCAGCCGCGCGCAGTCGATGGACGCGCTCTCCTCGCAGGCGAACGTCGGCGGGTACAAGGCCGCGCTGCTCGCCGCCGAGCGCCTGCCCCGCTTCTTCCCGATGATGATGACCGCGGCCGGCACCGTGCCGCCGGCGAAGGTGCTCGTGATCGGCGCGGGCGTCGCCGGCCTTCAGGCGATCGCGACCGCACGCCGCCTCGGCGCCGTCGTCACCGGCTTCGACGTCCGGCCTGCCGTCCGCGAGCAGATCCAGAGCCTCGGCGCCAACTGGCTCGATCTCGGCGTCGGCGGCGCGGAGGCCGAGGGCGGCTACGCCCGCGAGCTGACCCCGGAGGAGATGAAGGCGCAGCAGGAGGCGCTCGAGGCGCGGATCTCGGAGTTCGACGTCGTGATCACCACCGCCGCAGTGCCCGGGCGGCCGGCGCCGAAGATCATCCCGGCCTCCGCGGTGGAGGCGATGCGGCCCGGCTCCGTGATCGTCGACCTCGCCGCCGAGACCGGCGGCAACTGCGAGCTGACCGAGCCGGGCGAGGTCGTCGAGCGCGAGGGCGTCACCCTCGTCGGCCTGACGAACCTGCCTGGCACGATGCCCTACCACGCGTCGACGCTCTACTCGCGCAACGTGCAGGCGCTGCTGCTGCACCTGGCGCCGGAGGGCGAGCTGACGCTGGACTGGTCCGACGAGATCACCGCCGGCGCATGCGTGGCGGGCAAGCAGGAGGTGGCGGCATGAGCCATGGGACGTTGCTGGTGTTCGAGGTGACGATCCTCGTGATCGCGATCTTCCTCGGCTTCGAGGTGATCTCGAAGGTGCCGACGCTGCTGCACACGCCGCTGATGTCCGGCACGAACGCGATCCACGGGATCGTCGTCGTCGGCGCGATGCTCGTGCTCGGGCTCGGCCACAAGGGGCCGTTCACCTGGATCGTCGGCTTCCTCGCGGTGGTGCTCGGCTCGGCGAACGTCGTCGGCGGCTTCGTCGTCACCGACCGGATGCTCGAGATGTTCAAGGGTCGTGAGCCGGCGAAGCGCGTCGACCCGTCGACGAACGGCAAGGGCGACGCGTCCTCGTGACGTACAACGTCTCGAACCTGCTCTACCTGGTCACGATCGTCACCTTCATCCTCGCGCTGCGCTACCTCTCGAACCCGGCGCATGCGCGGCGCGGGAACCAGATCGGCGCGGTCGGCATGCTCCTGGCGATCGTCGTCACCTGGATCAAGACCGGCGGCACGAGCTGGTGGGCGCTCGCCCTCGGCATGCTGATCGGCGGCGGCTTCGGCGCCGTCGCGGCGCGCAAGGTCAAGATGACCGCGATGCCGCAGATGGTGGCGCTGTTCAACGGCGTCGGCGGCGGCGCGGCGGCGCTGATCTCGCTCGCGGAGCTGCACCGGATCCTCCCCGAGCCGGGACGGCCGCAACTCGACATCGGCGCCGCGATCGCGCTCTCCGGGCTGATCGGCGCGATCTCGTTCTCCGGTTCGATGATCGCCTTCGCGAAGCTGCAGGAGCTGATCCAGGGCCGGCCGATCACCTATCCCGGCCAGAAGATCGTCAACCTGGCACTGCTCGCCGGGCTCGTCGCCCTCGGCGTCGTGCTCGTCGCCGGCGTCCAGCAGGAGTGGCTGCTCTGGGCGATCGTCGGCGGGGCCGCCCTGTTCGGCGTCCTCTTCGTGCTGCCGATCGGCGGCGCCGACATGCCGGTCGTGATCTCGCTCCTGAACGCCTTCACCGGCCTCGCCGTGGCCGTCGGCGGCTTCGAGCTCGAGAACAACGTCCTGATCGTCAGCGGCATGCTCGTCGGCGCGTCCGGCACCCTGCTGACGATGCTGATGGGCAAGGCGATGAACCGCTCGATCGCGAACGTCCTCTTCGGCGCGTTCGGGCAGATCGTCGCCACCGACTCCGGCGGCGACGGCGCGGCGGCGGGCGGCACCGTACGGAGCGCGAGCGCCGAGGACGTCGCGATCATGCTCGCGTACGCGCACAAGGTCGTCTTCGTCCCCGGCTACGGGCTCGCGGTGGCGCAGGCGCAGCACGACGTGCGTCAGCTCGCCGAGCTGCTCGAGGCGAAGGGCGTCGAGGTCACCTACGCGATCCATCCGGTCGCCGGGCGGATGCCGGGACACATGAACGTGCTCCTCGCCGAGGCGAACGTCCCCTATCCGCAGCTGAAGGAGATGGACGACGCGAACCCGGAGTTCGGCCGCACCGACGTCGCGGTCGTCGTCGGCGCGAACGACGTCGTCAATCCGGACGCGCGCTCGAACCAGGGCAGCCCGATCTACGGCATGCCGATCCTGAACGTCGACGACTCGCAGGCGGTCGTCGTGCTGAAGCGTTCGATGAACCCGGGCTTCGCGGGGATCGAGAACCCGCTCTTCTACAACCCCAAGACGGTGATGCTCTTCGGCGACGCCAAGGAGTCGATCACCAAGCTGATCCAGGACGTCAAGGCTCTCTAGGGAGCTCACCGCGCCGCCGTTCCGTGGTTCCACCGATGCGGCGGAGCCAGCCGCGGACGGACGCTGGCGGCATGAACGCACTCGTCCTGTACGACTCGAGATACGGCAACACGGAGCGCGTCGCCGAGGCGATCGCTCTCGCGCTGCAGGAGGCGCTGCCGACACGGCTCGCCTCGATCGCGGACGTCACCGACTGCGCGGAGACGATGCGCGACGTCGACCTGCTCGTGATCGGAGGGCCGACCCACAAGCACGGGATGAGCGCCCCGATCAAGGAGGCCCTCTCGTGTCTCGGCGAGCGGTCGCTCGACGGGATCCGGGTCGCGGCCTTCGACACGCGCGTCCACGGCGCGCGCATCGTCACGGGCTCGGCCGCCGTGCGGCTCGGTGGGCTGCTGCGGCGACGCGGCGCCTGGCTCGTCGTGCCGCCGGCGAGCTTCCTCGTGGAGGGCACGACCGGCCCGCTCGAGGACGGCGAGCTCGAGCACGCTCGCTCCTGGACGCGCGAGGTGCTCCAGGCGGTCGGGATCCGCGCGCGCGAGCACAGCAGCCTGACGCTCACCCGTTAGCGACCCGCCTTCCCGGCGCAACCCGCACGGCCGGCAGGTCACACCGCCGTCGCCGGGCGGCGAACCAGACGGCGCTCGAGCCACGACGGAGCCGCGTCCTCGCCGGCACGGTTTCACGGATACGCTCGAAGACGAGGGCGGAGGGACCACGGCCCCGCCCTTGGGTGGGGGTCTGTGGGCGCGGTCGGGGCGTGTCCGCCCGGGAGGTGTCCGAGCCGGTCAGGGGGTGCGGCGGCGGAGTGTCGCGGCGCCGAGAGCGAGCGCCAGCAGGATGCAGCCGCAGACGACGACGACGTCGACCGTGAAGCGGCCGCCGATCGTGTTCGCCGCGGTGTGCGCAAGCGCGTCGTAGGCGTAGGTCAAGGGCATCGCGTCCGAGATCCCGCGCAGCCAGCCCGCCATCGCGTCGCGGCCGACGAAGAGCCCGCAGAGCAGGATCTGCGGGAAGACGATCGCGGGCATGAACTGCACGGCCTGGAACTCGGTCTCCGCGAACGCGCTCACGAACAGACCGAGCGCCGTCCCGAGCACCGCGTTCGCGACCGCGAGCGCGACCACGAGCGGGCGCGGCCCGGCGACGTCCAGACCGAGGAGGCCGAACGTCAGCGCCGAGACGACTCCCGCCTGCACGACCGCGACGGCCGCGAAGGCGATCCCGTAGCCGGCCAGGAGGTCGAGCTTCGCGAGCGGCAGCGTCATCAGCCGCTCGAGCGTCCCCGAGGTGCGCTCGCGCAGCATCGTGATCGAGGTGACCAGGAACATGGTCACGAACGGGAACAGCCCGAGCAGCGGCGCCCCGACGTGCTGGAAGACCTGCGACCGGCCTGCGAAGAGCTGCTCGAGCAAGGCCTCGAGCAGGCACGGCACGCCGACGATCATCGCGAGCGTCCGCGGATCGCGCCTCAACTGCGCGAGCACGCGCGCGGCGACGGCGCCGGTCACGCGCAGGCTCACGCCGTGACCTCCGCGGCCTCGTCGACCAGGCGCAGGAAGGCCTCGTCGAGCTGCTCGGCTCCCGTCCGCTTCCGCAGCTCGGCGGGCGTCGCAGCGGCGAGCAGCCGTCCCTCGCGCAGCAGGAGCAGCGCGTCGCAGCGGTCGGCCTCGTCCATCACGTGACTGGAGACGAGCAGCGTCCGCCCCCCGCCCGCGAGCCCGTGGAAGAGCTGCCAGAGGTCGCGGCGGAGCACCGGGTCGAGCCCGACGGTCGGCTCGTCCAGGACGAGCAGGTCGGGCTCCCCGAGGAGCGCGGTCGCGAGCGAGACGCGGGCGCGCTGGCCGCCCGAGAGCCGGTCGACGACCCGGTCGGCATGATCGAGCAGCGAGACGGCGTCGAGGGCGCGCTCCACCGCCCCCTCGCGCGCCCCCAGCACCCGAGCGAAGAAGCGGAGGTTCTCGCGCGCGGTCAGGTCGCCGTAGACCGACGGAGCCTGGGTCATGTACCCGACCCGCGCACGCAGGCCGCGCGAGCCGGCGGGCTCCCCGAGCACGTCGACCGTCCCGCCGGCGACGCGCTGGACGCCGACCACGGCACGGATCAGCGTCGACTTGCCGCTCCCGCTCGGGCCGAGCAGCCCGGTGACGGAGCCGGTCGCGACCTCGCAGCTGAGGCCCGGCAACACGACCTTGCCGCCACGGACGACGTGAAGGCCCTCGATCCGCACGGCCACATCGCTCAGCCGGGCAGCCATTCCGCCTCCCGGAACGAGACTCCGCCGAGCGCCGAGTCGAGCGTCAGACGCGTTGCCGCGGAAAGCTCGAGCCCGTCCAGCTCGCCGGGGGCGAACCAGCCGACGTCCTGCGTCTCGTCGTCGCCCGGCCGCGGTTCCCCGGAGGCGATCCGCGCCTCGAAGATCGTCACGACCCAGCGCGTGCGGTCGCCGTTCGCATAGGTGACGCCGTACTCGGGGCCGCCGTAGACACCGAGGATCCGCAGCGGATCGACGAGCACGCTCGCCTCCTCCCAGCACTCGCGCCGCGCGGCGTCGGCGGGAGTCTCCCCCGGCTCGATCGCGCCGCCCGGGAGCATCCAGCGGCCCTCGACGTGCCGGACGAGGAGCAGCCGGCCGGCCTCGTCGCGGATCACGCAGTGGGTCGACGGCATGAAGAGGAGGTCCGTTCCCACCTTCTCCCGCAGGCCTCGCACGTAGTCGGACATCCCCATCGTGCCGACCCTACCGGCCGGGCTAGGCTGATCATCCGTGGTTCCGCTGTTCACCGCCGAGCACGTCCGCGCCGCCGTTCCTCCCGGGCGCGCGGTGGAGGCCGTCCGGGACGCGTTCGTCGCGTTCGCCCGCGGCGAGTGGGTGATGCCGCCGAAGACGTACGTCCCCGCCTATCCCGCCGGCGACTTCCGATCCATGCCGGCACTCGGTGGCGGCTACGCCCTGCTCAAGTGGGTCACCTCGTTCCCCGGCAACCCGCAGCGGGGCCTGCCGACCGTCTCCGGGCTCGTGCTCCTCTCCTCGGCGGAGGACGGGCGCCTCGTCGCGCTGCTCGACGCCGCAGCGATCACCGCGGTGCGCACCGGCGCCGCCGCGGTCCTCGCGGCAGAGACGCTCGGCCGTGCGGATGCGGCGACCGCAGCGGTCGTCGGCGCCGGCGTGAACGGCGAGGCGGCCGCGCTCACGTTCGCGGCGCGCGGCCGGGCGCCGCTCGTCTGGGATCTCGACGAGGCGCGAGCGGCGGCGGTCGCGCAGCGCGCGGGCGGAACGAGCAGCTTCGCGCGAGGAGGCGCTGGCCGCCGATCTGCTCGTCACCGTCACCCCCGGCCGCGAGGTGCTGCTCCCGGAAGGCTCGCTCCGCCCGGGGCAGCACGTGAGCCTGATGGGCGCGGACGGCCCGGGCAAGGCGGAGATCGCCGTCGCCGAGCTGGCCCGCATCCACGTCTTCTGCGACGACTGGGAGCAGGCGAGCCACGGCGGGGAGTGTGCGGCCGCGGTCGACACCGGCGCACTTCGACGCGAGGACGTGACGCAGCTCGGCGACGTGCTCGCCGGAGACGCGAACGGGCGCACCACGCCGGACGAGATCACCGCGTTCGACTCGACCGGACTCGCACTCCAGGACCTCGCCGTCGCACTGGCCGCGCTCGAGCGCCGGGACGAGCTCGACCTCCCGGACGTCCCGCTCTAGTCCGAGAAGCGCGCCGGGTCGAGCAGCTCGAGCAGCGGCGACGAGGTCTCGCCGAGGATGGCGTCGGCAACGAGCTCGCCGCACGCGAACCCCGGGATGTTGCCGTGACCCGAGTAGCCGCCGGCGACCAGGACGCCGTCGCGGCCGGGCACCGGGCCGACGAGCGGCAGGAAGTCCTGCGTCAGCCCGAAGATGCCGGCCCAGCGGTGCGTCACGGTCGGCCGCCCGCCGACGAGCTCCGTTGCGAAGCGCTCGAGCGACTCCTGGATCTGCGGCGTCGTCTCCTCGACGTCGGTCAGCTCGTCCATGATCGACACGTCGCGGAAGCCGCCGAGCACGAGGCGTCCGTCGTCGAGCTGCTGCCAGTAGTCGAAGCCCTGGCGCGCGTAGTGGGGCCGGTCGAAGACCTCGCGGCCGAGCGGCGCCGTGGCGATCACCTGCCCGCGTGCCGGCCAGATCAGGTCGGCGATCTCCGCGACGAGGCCGTGCCCGTAGCCGTCGGTCGCGACGACGACGCGGTCTGCATCGAGCGCACCGACGTCCGTCACCTCGTCGTGCTCGCGGATCTCGACTCCGGCCGTCGCCGCACGGGCGGCGAGCCGGCGAACGAAGCGGGCGGGCTGGATGGTGGCGTCCTGCGGGTGGTGAACGGCGCCGAGGAAGCGCCCGCCGGCAGGCCCGGGCACCTCGTCGAGCCACTCGGCGTCGAACCCGTCCTCGTGCAGCGACTCGTATTCCCGGCGGATCTGGTCGCGCTCCTCCACGTCGGTCGCGAGCCGGTAGCTGCCGGTGCGGCGGAGCGCGTCGCCGCCGATCGCCTCCATGCGCGCGAGCGCCCGCTCCGTCCAGCGCCAGAGCTCGCGCGCCTGCTCGGCGCCGTACGTCTCGCGCGCGACGTCGTAGAGCGCCGCGCCTCCGGTCAGGGCGAAGCCGCCGTTGCGGCCGCTCGCACCCTCGGCCACGCGGCGGGCGTCGTGCACGCGGACGCGCAGCCCGCCCTCGGCCAGTCGCAGCGCGGCCGAGCAGCCGGTGACGCCCGCGCCGACGACGGCGACGTCGACACGGCCCTCGTGCCGCGGCTGCGGACGGACGGGAACCTCGTCTTCGAGCCAGTACGGAGTGGTCAAGCCGGGGCGATGCTAGTCGGAATTCCCGGGCAGCGCTCGGGGACCGTGTCCGCGGCGAGCTGCGGAAACCCACCGGCGGAAGCGCGCCTGCCGCTCACGGAGCTGCGGGACGGAAGACGCCGTCGGCCTGCGCCGCCAGGCCGGCCAGCTCGAGCTCGACGAGCGCCCGTGCGACCTCCCCCGCGTCGAGGCCGGTGCTTCGTGCCAGCTCGTCCGCCCCGGCCGGCGCCCGCCGCAGGATCTCGAGCAGTTCGCCGGCCGGCCCCGTCGAGCTCGCGTCGCCGCGCCGGAGGGTCGAGCCCGTACGCCGCGAGGACGTCGGCGGCGGCGGTGAGCGGCGTCGCCCCGAGCCTGAGCAGCGCATTCGCCCCGGCCGAGAGCGAGGACGTGATCTCTCCCGGCACGGCGAACACCTCACGGCCCTCCTCGAGCGCCAGGTCGGCGGTGATCAGGGCCCCGCTGCGCTCGCGGGCCTCGACGACGACGGTCGCGCCGCTGAGCCCTGCGACGATGCGATTCCGGGCGGGGAAGCGCCAGGGAGCCGGCTCGACGCCGGGCGCGTACTCGGAGACGATCAGCCCCGACTCCGCCACGCGCCGTGCGAGCTCGGCATGGGCGGCCGGGTAGTCACGGTCGATGCCGCAGCCGAGCACCGCGACGGTCGTCCCGCCCGCCTCGAGCGCCCCGCGGTGCGCCTCGGCGTCGACACCGCGGGCGAGACCGCTGACGACGACGAGCCCCGCGGCGGCCAGGTCGCGGCCGAGGCTGCGCGCGACGGCGGCACCGTACCCGGAGCAGGCGCGGGCGCCGACGATCGCGACGGCGAGGCGCGCCAGCAGCAGCGGCTCTCCGCCGCCGCGGAGGAAGAGCCCCGGCGGCGGGTCATGGATCGAGCGCAGCAGCGGTGGGAAGCCATCATCCGAGCGGGCGAGGAACCGAAGCCCGCCGGCGGCGAGTCGCTCGAGCTGGGCACGCTCGTCGAAGCGGCCCAGGTGCGCCCGCCAGCGCGCGCCGTGCGGCGGACGGATCAGGTGCGTGCCCGTCTCCGACGCGAAGAGCGCGAGAGCGAGCTCGCTCATGCGGCCAGCTCCTGCGGCGAGCGATAGGCGAGCGCCTCGGCGACGTGCTCGGCGAGCACGGTCTCGGAACCGGCCAGCGCGGCAATCGTCCGCGCGACCCGGGCGACGCGGGCCCGGCCGCGCCCCGAGAGCGGCAGCCGCTCGACCGCGCGAGAGAGCAGCTCGTCGGCCTCCGCGACCCGCGGCGGCGACACTCGTGCGAGCACCCCCCGGGCCGCCACGACGCGCTCACGCACGGCTGCGGAGTGCTCACCGCCGCCGCACGCCAGCTCGACCGCGCGAGCACGCGGCACCGCGACCACGAGGTCGAAGCGGTCGAGTAGCGCCCGCGAGAGCTTGTCCCGGTAACGGGCGAGCCGCTGTGCCGAGCACGTGCACTCGACCGCAGGGTCGCCGCGCGCGCCGCAGGGACAGGCGTGCGCAGCATACTCTGGACCAGTCTCACCAGCTCTTCGAGTTGCTCTGACTCGCCCCCAGGCTGCTTCGCGGCCTTCTTGAATCCCAGCGTGCTCCGCACCCAGTACGGCCGCGCACTCAAGATCCATCCTAGAGTTGCTCAGCCGTGCAGGCAGCTGAAGCCGAGGATCGGGTGCAGCTCGATTGCGTTGCGGGCGACCCCAGTCTGGCCGTGGTCGAAGTCGAAGAAGGCGACGCCGGTGATGCGGGCGCGGGCGCAGAGGCGGATGCGCGACCGGGCCGACGTCATCAGGCGCCGGTAGAGCGGCGATGCCTTCGCGTCGCAACTCGGCGAAGGCGACTCGGCGATCATCTGGTCTCCGCCCGCCTGCAGCACGAGGTGGAGGTCGCCGTCCTCTTCGGGGCGGATGAGGGTAACCGCGGCGATGACGACATAGCGGTGGCGCTCGAAAGGCAGCCGCGTCGTCGGCAGCGGATGCGGCGCCGCACGGCTGACGAGCAAGTGGATGGTGGTACGGCGCGTCTTCAGCAGCTTCGGCCTGTCCTGCAACGTCTTCACGGTCCAGCGCTCGACGCCGCAGGACTGCGAGCTGGAGGCACTGCTGCCGCCGGTGCCGGCGGACAACGAGGAGGAGCTCCCGTCGAGCCAGACTGCGACGCCGCCGTGATGCGAGCAGGTGCCGGAATGGTGCTGCGAGTAGCTGTAGCTGCCGTCCCGGCACTGCGCAGTCGCGCCCGGCGGCGGCGCCGCGATACCGAGCGTCGGCAGCGCGAGCGCGATCGTCAGGCAGACGAGCAGCACGAGTTTGACGAGCGCGGGCTTCATACCGAGCGGCCCGCCTGACGCTCGCGCACGCTCTGCCCGAACTCGCGCTCAGCGCAATCGGGGCAGTAGAAGGCGAACTCGACGCCGTTGCCGTAGACGTCGACGAGATCAACTTTCCACCTGGCCGCAGCGCCGATGCTCACGCGGCCGCACTCCTCGCAGACGGGTTTCACAGGGAGTCAGTTTCGCGCGTGGCGGCGACGATTGCTAGCGACCGAATAGAGGCATGTGCCAAAGGCTCCCGGCCTTCTGCCCCTAAGCCGTTCTCGGCTCGACAGAGCTTCCTCTCCAACTCCCGAGACTGGCGGTCCGCTGAACTTCGGAGCCGCTGCCGGAGCCGCTCGACGCCTCGCAGAGCCACACGTGGTCTGCCGGGTGGTCGGATCGTCGGCGACGACGCGCGCATCTAGGGGTCGCGCGAGACGCTGTCCGCCCACACATTCGCACCGGATTCGGCAACACGCATGTGGAAACGGGTCGCTTCCATGTCCGCACTCGACGGCTTCTTCCCGGCCACACTCTGGCGGAAGCAGGCAAAGACGGCACCCGGGTCGTGGTGGTCAGGATCAGACTTGAGAACCCTGCATTCGAGATCCAGACTCGGCACGCTGATGCTGTTGCCAGCCGCGAGATCGATGTCCGATGGCTGGCTCACCCTGATGGTCTTCGATTTCGCGGTGAAGGACCAGATGCGCAGGCAACACGTCGGCGTCGCCAGGCTGTCGAGCTTTGGCCTCGACCCTCCAAACACGAGGACGCGCCCCTTCTGGATCGACACATCCGGATCACCCGGATCCGCTGACCCGAGGTGTGTCGGCATGCATGACAAGCTGAGCTTCTTGCCGCTCCCGCTGTAGTCGCAACTCCAGCCGATCCCGCGCAGGGCGAAGCTCTGGCCGGGCGAGACCGTGATCACGGTGCTTGATCGCCCTCCCAGGCCCAGCTCAGCGCTCACTCCGAAGCAGACCACGGCCGTGATCCCCACGGCCAGGATGATCCTCACCACAGAAGCACCTCCCGTCGCCCCGATGAATCCAGCCATTCGATTCTGACCCGGCGACCGGGGACGCGACAAGCAGACCTACGCTGGAAGCCGTCAGTTGGTAGACGGAGGGGGTCACCCAAGCCTCCACAGACGCCCAGCCAAGTCGTCTCACCACCGCGCGTCACTACGCGCCGGCGCCGGCTCCCGTCAGGCCACCATCACGAGGATGTGTGTCAGCGCCTAGACTCGTTCGTCGTTCAATCCCGCGAACAAGGAGCAACGAAATGGCGCGGAAGACGATCTACGTCTCGGACCTCACCGGTAAGGCGATCGACGAGAAGAACGCAGCCACCGTGACCATCAGGTATGCCGACGCACGGCGTGGCCAGATTGTTCTCGACGTCAACGCTGACGAGGTCGCAGACATGGCAGACAAGGGAACGAAGCAGGCGCGCCGGGGCCGCAAGCCCAAGGCCGCGTAGCGCAGTCGTGATCCGGGAGGAGCTCGTCGAGCGGCTGGCCGAGGTCTCGCACGCGACGTGGATGCGCCAGAAATCGCGCGACCAAGGCGTTCCGTTCACAGAGCTCGAGCCGGCGGTGACCGCGCACGACCACGAGCGCGCCGAAGACACGGTCGCCGAGCTCGAGCGGCTCGCCGTGCTCCGGGTCACGCCGGAGCGCCGCTGAAGCAGCGTCGAGCGACCCAAGTCCAACGCGGTCAACGAAGCGCCGGCTTGACAGAACCACGACTTCTCGCGCACAGATCGCGTCTCGCGACGCGATCATTTGCACGGTGCCACCGGAGTCGATTCTCACGCTTCGACGCGCGCTGCGAACCGCAACGCCGTTCTCTATCAGCGAGGAACTGATCGCAACCTGCCTCGACGAGTCCAGCGCAGCTGATGCCGGCTTCGCGAGCGTCCGCTCGCTCGACCTCGCGGGCACCGAGCGCGGGCGGCGGCCCGGTGGCCTCGCTCGAGTCACCGGTGAGGTGGCTGAGTCGGTCGCCCAGCTTCTACTCGACGAGCATGGCTACCGCTTGTTCTGGCAGATCGCCACGCCGGGCGTGCATGGCGTCGATCTGCTCCTGCTCGCGCCAGACGAGACCGTGCTTGCGCTCGAGGTGAAGGGGACACTGAGGCCTGGGGCCATCCCGCGCCTGACCCCGTCGCGGCTGCGCCAGATGAGCCGTCGCTGGCTCGAGGATCCGAGCAACCCGGGAATGGCGGAGTGGTCGCTCGCAGCCGACGACCTCTACGCCGGCGTCATGGTCGTCGATCTCGCGCTCGCGCCTCCGGAGACGTGTCCGCGTCGCCCCGTATCGCGAGGGGGTGCTTGCCGCTTCATCGTGGGCGTGGGGATGGGATGCGTTGGTCGCGATTGGCACGCTGACGCTCGCCGCCGGGACGAGCGTGCTCGCGTGGTCTACGTGGGGCGCCGTCCGCGAGTCCCGCGACGCGATCAAGCTCCAGGCCCGCGAGGTCGAGGCCGTCGAGAGGCAGACGGCGGCGCTCGGCGAGCAGACGCAGGCCGTGCGTGTCCAGGCCGAGGCGACGCAGCGTCAAGCCGAGCTCTCGGCTGCGGCGCTCGCGTCCAGCGTGCGGCCGGTTCTCGTGGCCGCCATCGCCCCCGCCGAGATAACGAAGGTGAGCGAACTCGACCGCACGCTGCGTGATCTAGAGCCCGTCACCTACCCGGGCGACTACGCGGTCCCGGTGCGCCCGCTCGCCGTGCACTACGAGGAACGCGACGACATGCTCTACCTCTCCTTCTGCGTACGGAACATCGGCGTAGGAGTCGCCTTCGTCCAGCGCGTCGCACTCCTCACGCGCACGGCCTACCCGGTACGCATCTCGCCGCCGATCATCGCGCCCAGCGAGACGGCCCGTGTGCTCATCGCCCTGACGCTTAAGCAGAGCAGCGGCCAGTTCACCGACGTCAACGAAGTCACGCGAACCGGGCGCGGCTTCGTCCAGGCGACGGTCGGTCTCTTCTACACCGGCGCCTCGCATGACCTCGCCTTGGCGACGGAGGTCGCCCTCTCGGAGCTGATCGACCAGCAGAGCTGGCTCATCACTGCCACGAAGGTCTCGGAAGGCGACACGAGAGCCGACCTCAGCACCCACGAGGAGCGTCCGCTGCTCGCCTCCACGGACAACATCGGCTGATGCGACCGTCCGGGCTCGCGCTGGTACCGCGTTTGTCTTGAGTCATATTGCCGTGACAGACTCGACGAACGATGCCGCCTATCCCTGCCGATCCGAGTCTCGCGCGACGGAAGATCTACTTCCACAAGGTCTTCGCACGAGACGGCGATCCCGAGTTTACGCTCGATCGCACCGCGCTCATCGCCGCGATTCATGCGCTCTCGGGCACGGCCGAATTCCATCTCGACGAAGGGGACGAGCAGTACCTTTGCGCGGTTGGCGATCAGAACACCGCACCCCAACGGTTCCGTTTCTACCGAGTACGCCGTCGCAACCTTCCCGAGACGGAGGAGGCCGGAGCGTTCGAAGAGCTCGACCTTGATCCGGAAAGAGGCCTAGCGGAATCGATCCACGTCGTTCTCTTTGACGACGACGTAATCGGCTCGGAGTACAACCACTACGGCCCCCGCATTTCGCTTCTCCCGACATTCCTCCGCGAGCGCTGCGATCACGACCTCCGACTGAAACAACTGGTTCGCCGCGATGTGATCGACGCCATCCTCAACATGCAGGACATCCGCCTACTCCGATTGAAGGTTGAACCAAGCGCCGCGGCTGCACTCCAAAATCGGCAGACCGGCCTCGGCGGCGGGTTCGACGCCGCCGAGGTTTTCAGCGCCGGCAAGTACATGGATCTCACCCTGTCGTCGGAACGTGACGACGCCGGGTTCACACAGAAGGTGAAGGCGTTCTTCAACGACCTCCGCGGGGACGGCCCTGACGAGGTCGGCCATCTCCTCGAAACCGCCCAGGTCTACGGACGCAGCGAGGAAGGCGCTCTGGAGTGGTTCGACGTGCTCAAGGAGCGAGTCGTTCTGTCACGAGAGATCGAGCGCGAATCTCCTCGACACCGCGCCCTCGACAAGGATGCCGCCTACGCCGCGATCGTCGAGGCTCACACCCAGGTGAGGGCCGAGCTTGCTGCTGGGACTATCGTCGCGGAGCCGTGAAGCTCAAGCTGCGTCCCTTCCGCGAAGCCTTCATCGGGTACCACTACATCGGGGTCGGTGTTGTTGTGGCCGCCTACGGAGGTGTGGTCTACGGAGCAGCGAGGCCCCAGCTACTGGGACGGCTAGACAAAGGCACCCGCGAGACGCTCTACCTGTCTCTCGCGAGCACCAACGCGGTGATGCTCGGCTTCGCAATCACCGCCGTTGCGATCTTCCTAACGCTCGGCCCCGGCAAAGGGCTCGATCTCCTCAGCACCACCAGCGACTTCCCCTATGTGCGGAAGGTGTTGATGGGGGCGATCGGAGGCTACGCCCTCGCCACGATCATCACGACGGCACTCATCGTCGCGGACGCGTCTCCACAGGGCCGCCGCTTGCTCGAAACGGCCGCCGCCGGGGTGCTCGCTCTCGCGCTCTTGCGCACCCTCAGCCTGCTCTGGCTGTTGAACAGGCTCCTTCGTCTCGCGATCACCGACGCACAGCAGAGAAAGCAGTAGTTCGTCCGGCCTACTGAAAGCCACTCGCGCCGATCACCTTCAGCAGGCGCAAGGTTCCGCGGCCCGCTGGGGGAAGGTGTTCGTCCAGTCGATCCCCGACGCTACGAGCTACATCGAGAACTGGCAGCTCGTGCGTGACTTCCTCAGACAGGGCTCTCCGCCAGCGTCTCTCTCAGGACGCGCAGTTGATCGACTGTAAGCCTGAGCGCACCCGCTAACCAGTCGTCGCTGCCGTCGTCGTCGGGGTAGTCAGCGAGATCTCGAACGCCCACGTACCTGAGGAACGATCCTGTTAGAGACGTGCTAATCGAGAACGCCCTCACCACCGCCCGAACGACGTCGCTGTTCAGCACGGTCGCAAGACGCGTCGCTTCCCCAGTGCTCGCGCACGGGATCACGTAGAGCTTGTGGTCGGGGATGATGTGGCTGCCGGACACAGCCGCCGCTACGAGATCCGAGGCGATTTCTCGTACTAGCACCTTGTGTTCGGCGAGGGCAGCGGTCGTGACAGAGTAGATCCCTAGCCACCCGGAGCCCGTGGGATCGAAATTCCTGAAGCGTCGCCGGCTTTGCAGAAGGTCGCGGAACGATCGGGCGAACTCAAGCGCGAGCGGGTACTTCGCGGCAGCTTCCTGCTCGTTGAGTGGAGAGCTCACGTGGTCGACATCGTGGAACAGCAACACGCCTAGAACTGGATTGACTGCGCCAGGTGCCACGTCTTCACCGCGAACTAGTTGCTTCACCGCGTTCTCCTCGACATCCGCCTCGAACTGGTGCAGGTTACGCACGCGTCCGCGCCCGGGATCGTTGCGGATCCGGACAAGACCGTTGCCGCGCTGTAGGACGTCTACGAAGAGGATCCCGTTCCCGCCCCGTGTGTGAATGCCGTTCCGCACCACCGCGAGATACGGAGAAGCCTGGCGCAACGGGCGACTGGCGACGAGAGCACCCTCGGGCATGAGCAAGAGCGGCGAGCGGCCATCCCGCGGATCAGCGGGTTCCGCGCCGAGATCAGTCCGAACGACGAGCCTTAGCGCCGCCTCAAGCGATGAGTGAGGCGGGATCGTCGCCGCTGCCCCTCCTTGCCAGAGACGCGCTGGGATCTGCAGCGACCCGGCAGATGGCGCCCGCTCCGCCACGAGGATGCTCGTACGGTTGGCGGCATCCTCGAAGACGCGCAGACGGCTGAGATCCTCGATCTTCACAAACGCGTACTGCGACTCAGCGGGGAGAGTCCGCCGACGAAAGCCGCGGCCGGCCAGTTCTGACTGAAAGACGGATGACGTGATCAGAAAGGCGAGCCGCCCACCTTCAACGAGGTAGCGATGGACGCAACGCGCCACGAACAGCATCGATAGGTCGAGAGGCACCCGTTCGCTTCGCTGCCGCCTCCCGTGCGGCACGTCCGGATGCAAGGCGTAGAGCTGCCATAGATCCTCGTTCTCTCGACGGTAAAGCTCGGGCAACGTCTCCCACGAGACCCACGGCGGGTTGCCGACGACGTAATCGAATGGCTCCTCGAACGTCGGAGCCAACGAGTTCGAGATGAGGTTCCACCACATCCCGTCGCGCTCGTTCTGATGCAGGTCGGCGAGCTTTGTGTATAGAGCGGCGAGCTGCTCATCAAACTGATCCCTACCCCAGGGCAGCCCGGAAACCCGTGCCTGCAGAAACGCCAGCGCGGCATCCGACCCTTCCCGCCGCTCCGCCGCATCGAGGAAGGCTTCGCCAACCTCAGCGAGCACGCGCTCGTCGGCGATGGGCCGCGGCACATGCCACTCGCCCTCGGCGCTACGGAAACGCAAGACATCGCCTTCAAGGATCCCTCCCTGCCGCGGTGGCGAGACCGAGTCGGCGAGGAAGACAGGCAGAATCACTGGCTCGGTGCCGCGCCGAACGAGCGGAGCGATGGCGAGCAGGTAGTTGACCCGCGCGGCCTGGACAGCAAGTGGACTCAAGTCGAAGCCAACGACGTTACGGGTGATCTTGGCGAGCGCCGCTTCAGGATCGTCGGCTGCGCCGCGCTGAAGAAGGCGCGAGATGATCTCGACGAGGAATGTCCCTGAGCCGCATGCCGGGTCGAGCACCCGAGAGTCAAGTCCGAGCGGCTTGTCCTCCGTGTCGATCAGGTTCACGACGTAAGCCGCGAGCCATGCAGGCGTATAGAACTCGCCTAGTCTGTGGCGGATGGTTCGCGGAACGAGCCTCTGGTACAGCGCTCGGAACACATCACGCGCCGCCGTCGGTGTGATCTCAACCACTTCAGCCGAGTACTCCTCGACGGCCTGCAGGAGATGGTTGAGGACCTCAAGAAGATCTGGCTTACGCTCGCTGACGTACCAGGAGAAGATCCCCGGCTCGATGACGTTCCGCGCCCTGGTCTGTGCCGTCAGCTCGCCCGCTTCGAGTTGCGCGAGGCCCGACCAGAGGTCGCGTGGTCGACGGAGAGTCGAGAGAAGCGGTTCGCCGGTCGCCCCTTCAAGCACGACAAGAGCGAAGAGGCGTGACACGAGTGCGAAGTAGGTCTGCAGGGCGAAGAGGACATGTCTCGCATCGCGTTCGTCGCCTGATACCCCCAGATCGACGCAGAGGTCTTGCCATTCCGGGAGATCGTGGGTCGACCCAAAGCCTGACGCGCTGCCGATGTCGATCTGCCACTGCTCGAAGAGCGCTTGAGTCCTAGGCGAGCCGCCGGTGATCAAGACGTCCGAAAGCGCCTTGACCGTCGCCGCTGCGACCTCGCTCGTCCGCCCGAAGTCCTCGGCCAGGTTCTCTGCGGTGAGTCCGCGCCCCGCTGCGAGCGATTCGAGCGTATCGACCAGAGCCTGCAGTGATGCGGGATCGGCACGAATTGGCGCCTGAACGTTCCACGCTTCTTGTTCAGCCGTGACGTAGACGATCCAGGTCCCATCGAACGCACAGCCAGCCAGGCGGTCGAGCGGAAGCTTGTCTTCCTCGGAGACGCCGCGTAGGTATTGCTGCACCTGAGAGACAGCGTGCTGGGTGTGTGAATGCGCGACAGACGGACGCAGCGATCCCGGCGGCTCGAACTCGATCACAAAGCGGTTGAAGATCGCGTCGAGACGACCACGAGAACTAAGCGGCGCATCAAGGAGAGCGGCTGACTCCTCAGCCGGAACGGCTAGGTGAACCTCGGCCCGTCGTCTTGCGCGCGCACCCCGCTCGCGGAGTGCTTCCTCAAGAGCTGGCTCAACAGCGGCGCGCAGCACCGCCTCTGGCGGCCCCTCAGCTGCGGCCCGCGCGATTCCGTCCTGGACCGCTTCGTAGAGACGATCAGCCGCCAACGGCGCTATGGCCCGTTCTTCTCGTTCGCAGCCTGGAACTCGTCGAACGAAGTGAAGACTGACAAGAAGACAGGCGCTCCTGTGAAGGACAGCGGCGAGATCGGCCCCGTCAGCATGAACGGATATTGGGCGGGCTTCATCGCCTGTGGGTCAACGAACGTGCGGTAAAGATCGAGCGAGGACGGGTCCCCGATCGTTTCACGCAGTCGCTGGAGCTCAGTGCCTGAGGTAAGCCCGTAGCCGAAGCAGCGGACGCGAAGCTGGGTGTAAATGCCACGCCGGAGGGAGCCGACCTCCTGCGTGATGAACATCCAGCCGAGACCGTACTTGCGGGTCGTGCGCACGTAGTCGACCAGACGCTCGGCAAGCTCGCGCTGTGTGTCGAACTCCGGCGACTCCGATGCGAACCGATGGGCCTCGTCGAACACGACAAGCATGTTCAGCCGCTTCCCGGCCTTGAATTGCTCCTCGGCTCTGCGGTTAAGGACGCTGCAGACGATGCGCAACAGTGCCGCCTTCACGCGAGCAGATTCGAGGAGTTCGCCTCCGGCGTCGGCACCTGAGAAGTCGATGATCACTAGGGGCCGGGTTTGGTTCGGGTCGAGGGCCTTATCGACGATCGCTTGAAGAGACGTTCGTGTCCCTCCGCCAGGCCCTTGAGAGGTGAAGAGCGAATGGAGCGGCCCAAACTCGTCCAGCGCGATCTGGAACTGCGTCGCGTCGGCCAGGATCGATTGCATCGCTCCCAAGAGCCGCGCTCGCGGAGGCTGTGATGCGTAAATCCGCTGCAGTGCCTGAGCGTCGCCCGCGAGCACCGTTAGCGCGTCGCGCAGAAGGTCATCTGACTTCTTGTTATCCCAGTGAGTGATGCCCTGAAGCACGCGGGTGAACTCGGCCACCGCCGACTCGCGTGGATCTTCACCGCGGATCGTAAGCACGTCCTTGAAGAACCTCGTCTCCCCGAGTAGGTCGCCGAGCAGGAACGCGTTTTGTTGCAACCTCAGGTCGCGAGCGATGCTGAAGGTGAGGACCTCGCGCCCTTGCTTCTCAGCCCACTCCTGTAGTGAGAAGGGAAGACCTTCTTCGGTCGTGAACTGCCCTTGTGGATCGATCACGAAGACCCCAAGCTTCCGGGTGCCGGAGCTGCGCCGCCATCAGATACGCGGCCAACACCGACTTGCCGCTCCCGGTCATTCCAAAGATCCCCGTGTGGTAGGCCTCACCCGATCCGCCGGCATCCACAGAGCCGAAGTGGCGGACGATCACCGGCATTCGCACATCCGTTCTGTAGATGCGACCCAGATACGTGATCTGGTCGCCGTGACGGCGAAGAAGGTTCGTAAGGAACTCATCTGTGACGCGAGACACCGTCGCGCCCGTCGTGGGCGACATGCTGAGCGAGCCGGCGCTCTCCGTCGGAGGGTCGCCTTTCGCCGGATCTGGATCGGCGGCAAGGTAGGCAGCCTGCACCGTGACATCGGCCGTCCGCACGTCACCGACACCGCTCAGGTGCGGCAGGCTCCCGTATCGCTTGAGGACGCCGCGCATGTTCGGGTCCTCATGCCAACGGTTCATCGTCAGGATCTCCGTGACGGTGCCGATCGCGATGAGGCACTGATCGTCGAGTGGGTGAGCGAGGTACACAAGTTCGCCACGCAGCGGTGAAGCCGAAGCCGGCTCGAGGATGTCAACGGTGACCTTGCTCGTCGTGCTCGGCGAACCCACGTTGCCGACGGCGCTTTCGTCAAAGGCCAAGTCAGACCCCCTCCGTCCTATAGGACTGAACAAGCAGTTCCGCGATCTCCGGCCTCCCGAGGTCGCTTAGGCCGAGCTGCACAGCCGTCTTGAGCGCGCCGAGGCCAAGACCAACCGACTTGGCCATCACGTCAGCCAAGTACTGCGGATACGGCTCACGCACAAAGGGGCCAGTGATCTGACCGGCGATCGTCGAACAGATCGTGTCGAGCGCCGCCTCGTCGACGCCCTGTTTCACTTCGATCCGGAAGGCGGGCGAGAACTCGTCAGGCTTGAAATACGTGAAGGCGACCTTGCGTTCGCGCAGCGGCGCAATGGCCGCCTCGAACGCGTCACGGATGTCTTCATCCGTCTTGTCGCGGGCGTCGAAGTGCAGGCTGGCCCACGGCTCGACCGCAACCTGTTGCGGGATCAGGAGCTCGCCGGGTTCCAAGAGCACACCGAGCAGGTACTTGTCGTCGCCCGGGAGTTCCTGCCCAAGGTGATCCGCGAGACGGTCGCAGATCTCGCGCGAGGAATCGTACTTCGGCATCGCGATGATCGTCTGACTGCTCGCCGTCTCGCTGAGTGCGTCCGCCGTCTTCAGCCGATCCCAAGTCTTCCGCGCTTCCTGTCGCAGCTCCGGTGAGAAGGCCGTCAGTGCCGAGTTCAGCTGAATCACGAGCGTTAGGTGGGAGCCGTCAAGAATGCGGAGTCCATGCGGTGCGTTGGCGATGATTGCCAACTCCTGAGCGACCATCGTTCCTCGCGCAAGCCGCTCGACGTCGATGTCGTGCTTCCCAACCCGTGACCACCACTCGTACTGCGTGCTCTCCCATGTCGTCGTTGTCGTCGACAGACCCTCGACGCCAACAGCCACGCTCAAGACGACATCCACGGCAGCTGTTCGCTCAACCGCGAATCCTCCGTCGACCCCTGCCACCGACTGCGGCTCGACAGTCGAGTAGACGCGAACAAGGCCTAGATCGTGCAGCGCCTGACGCAGCTTTGTCTTGTTGTCGATGGCAGGGCCAAGGAGAGCGGCGACCTGCGTGATCATGTCGCCTGCCCCGTTGAGAAGATCCCGCAGAAGGTCTTCCGGAAGCCGGGCATAGCCCTCGCTGATCTGAACTCCCGACATATTCAGGACCAGAGTCGCAGGGAATCGCGGTCAAAATCCAGGTACCGCTTGTCCCGTTCCGCACGTGGCAACAGCCAGCGCTCGCGAAACTCGGCAAACAGCTGGCTGCTCCAGTAGGAGGTAGGTCGCAGCCGCTTGTGCTCGCCACGCAGATACTCGATGGCGTTCGAGGCTGTTGGGACCAGGAAGAACTCTCGCTTGATGCCGTGGTAGACGAGCTCACTAGTCAGACCGACCGACATCAGCGATTTTCTGATCACCTCACGCCGGTTGCGAAAGCCGTCGCCCCCGCCCCACAGCGGATTGCGCTCGGTTGGGATGCAGACCGCCTGCGCGTAGCGGGACATCGCACCGTAGACGCCGTTCGTGAAGTGGAACTCGCCGTAGCCTTCGGTGAAGCCAGCACTGATGAAAAGCGGGCACCCACGAAACCGAAGCCTGTTGTAAATCGACGATCGACCCAGCGCGGAGGTCGTGGTGATTAGGGCGAGCCGGTCGGCAAGCTGTCGCTTCGAGATCCGAGATGTGTGCTCACCGTACTTCGCCGAGAAGGCGCGATGAACTTCGCGGCTTGTCAGCAACATCCCGACGAACTTGCCCATCAGCAGCTGCGAGTACGGCGGAACAGCGCCAATAACGAAGGCGTCCATGACTTGTTGTAGGCGTTGCCGCCGCGCTTCGGTGTCCCAACCGATCCAGCGGTCACGTACGCCGAGGTTGAAGACGGGATCACCGAGCCCAACCAGCCCGATCAGTTTGTCGTTCTGCTCGTCTATCACCAGGAAGCGAAGGCGTCGGCCGTAGCCCGACGAGACTGGAATGCTCCAGTGCAGCGAGGCGTAGCGGAACAGGCGCTCCTCATGCGAGCCACGGGCGACCGGAACGATCACGGGGTCGATGCGGCGCGGATCCACCTCATGACCCGAGGCGAAGCAGGTCAGAAGCTTCTCCTCGTACCGCTTCAACTCGCCCTCTGCTCGCTCTAGCCGATGCGCCACGGACGGCGCATGGAGCGCCCGAAGTTCATCCTTCGTGGTAATGGAGGGTGGCTCCGGCCGCGCACCGCTTACGGTCCAACCCTGGTCTTCCAGAGACGAAAGCACGAGCGCGCGAAGCACCTTGCGACTCGGGATGCGCTGCGTGCTCGTGTCAGCCTGCTGACCCATGTCTATACATCCTCGCATCGACCGCGGACGCGGCCAAACCTTGTAGCGTCCGCCGTCTGCCTCGCGCCCAGAAGCAGCTGACTGGCGACGCTGAACTCGGCCTGCGTGGCCGCCGCGATTCTGCCCGGTTCCTCGCCGCGCGCCGGCACCCCTCGATTCCCGCGCTTGGCGCGGCCGCCTACGGCGGCTTCGGAATCCAGGGGGAACCCCGCCCGCGCGCGTCTCGTCCTCCGGGCTTCGCGGCCGCATCACGCAGGCCGACCCGAAGGAGGACGAGATGTCCACACGTTCACCGCGCTCCGCTCACGCCCGAGCAGCGCGACGCTCGCCGCCGCGCCCAGCTCGACCAGCTCCGCCAGGCGACAAGCGCCCTGCTCACGAGCGAGGGCTGGCAGCGCTGGCTGCGCACCCGCTCGCGCTTCCACCGCTACTCGCTCCGCAACACGCTGCTGATCGCGTTCCAGTGCCCGCACGCGACCCACGTCGCCGGCTTCCGCGCCTGGCTCGAGCTCGGCCGCTGCGTCCGCAAGGGCGAGAACGCGATCCGCATCTTCGCCCCCGTCCGCTACCGCCGCCGCGACGACGACGCCGAACCGAGCGACGACGAGAACACCGAGCGGCTGGTCGGGTTCAAGCTCGCCTGCGTCTTCGACGTCTCCCAGACCGAGCCGCTCCCCGACGTCGAACCGGCACCGCTCGACCCGCCCGGCCAGCCCGTCAGCGGCGACAGCCACGCACACCTGCTCGCCCCGCTCGAGCAGCACGCCGCCTCGCTCGGCTACACCGTCGGCTACGAGCCGCTCGACGGCCGCGCCGGCTACTGCTCCGCCCGCGAGCAGCGCATCGTCATCGACACCGCCCTGCCCGCGAACGGGCAGGTGACCACGCTCGTGCACGAGCTCGCGCACGCGCACGGGATCGACTACCAGCGCTTCAGCCGCCCGGAGGCCGAGCTGATCGTCGAGAGCGTCGCCTGCATCGTCTGCGCCGGCGCCGGCCTCGACACCAGCAGCGAGAGCGTCCCCTACCTCGCCGGCTGGAACCCCGAGCACCGCCCTCGAGCGCATCCAGCTGCTCGCCGGCACGATCGACGAGATCGCGCGCACGATCGAGCGCGCCCTCCACGCTGAGCGCCAGTCCGACGACGGGGCGCCCGCCGGCTCGGCAGGCACGGTCGTCGACAGGTCCGCGCCCGCCGCTGCGCTCGAGGCGAGGCAGCGGTGAGCGGCGACAGCGCCGGCCGGCAGCCGTCCTCGGTCGGCGAACGGATCCGCGAGCGCCGGCTCGCGCTCGGCCTCAGCCAGCGCTCCCTCGCCGGCGACGGCGTCTCCTACGCCTACATCAGCCGGCTCGAGGCAAACGACCGCCGACCGAGCGTCCGCTGCCTGCGCACGCTCGCCGTCAGGCTCGGCGTCTCCGCCTACTGGCTCGAGACCGGCGAAGACGACCCCGCCGAAGAGCTGGCCCGGATCGTGCTCGACCACCACGCCGGCCCGCTGCCGCCGCGGGCACACGCGCTCGCACGCAAGCTGCTGCGCGAGCCCCGCTGAGAACCCTGTCCGCGCCAGCCGCTTGACAGGCGCCGCCGGACCTGGGACGCTCGCCCCGTCAAGTCCCGTGGGCCTTCGGGTTCGCGGGACTTGGCTTTTCTGGCCCCGTTTGTCACCCGCCCCGCGTCGGCAGTGGCTCTTGCTCGTGGTCCTGGCCGAGCAGCTGCCGGTAGAGCCGCCGCGTCTCGAGGTGTGGCTGCAGGCCGAGCTGCTCCTCGAGAATCCCGCTCAGCCTCTCGTAGCGGCCGATCACCGCCATCCGTAGTCCGAGTGTCGCTTCGGCCCGCATCGCCAGTCGCGCGAGCTTCTCGTTGTACGGCTCGCTCGCGAGCCCCTCCTCGGCGCGGGAGAGCGCGCCCGCAGCGTCGCCGCCCGCGAGCAGCGCTCGCCCGGTGCGCTCGAACAGGTCGAGGCGAATCGCGTGCAGACGTCGCTGCTCGTTCTCAGCCCAAGGGAAGTCGCTGCCGGCCAGCGGCTCGCCCGTGAAGAGCGCCAACGTCTGCTCCAGCAGCCCCAGCTGGCCGAGGTCGTGCTCGGCGCCGGCGAGCTCGCCGAGCGCCTGGTCGAGCCGGTCGAGGTCGACGCTCACCTCTTCCCGGTTGAGCTCGTAGTGCTCGCCGTCGCGGTAAAGGGATGACTCGCCGAGCTGCGCGCGGGCGTCGGCGGCGGCCCGCCAGAGCCGCTTGCGCGCCTGCTCTGGGGTCAGCCGCGGCCAGAGCGCGTCGGTGATCTGGTCGCGCTGCGCCCCACCGGGACGCAGCGCCAGGTAGCAGAGCAGCTCGCGCGTCCCGCCGCGCAGACCCCGCCCGCGCCTCCGCCCCGCCGACACAGCCGGCGGGCCGAGCAGCGAGATCACCGCCTGCGCTGTCGGCTCCTCCAGCCCCTGCGGCCTCCGCTCGCCCCTCGCCGGAACCGGCCGCGTTGCCTCGACGCTCGGCTCGGCGACGGGCAGCGGGGCCCCGCTTGGGATCAACGGGAACGCGCGGTCCGCGTAACCGCCGACCGGCCGGCCGGGCCAGCGGCTGCCGTGTCTGCGCAGGTTGCGGATCGGCAACGACCCGACTGTCCGCCGCGGTTCCCGCGCAAGGAGCCGGACGAGCAGCCCGGTCACGAGCAACAAGCCGCCGACCCAGGCGACGAGCCCGAGCAGGCGCGCGAGGCCGCCGTCGCGGATCGGCGCGAGCGGCGGCCGGCTCTCCCAGAGCAGCCAGCAGGCTCCGATCAGGATCGCGACCCAGGCGGCGGCGAGGATGCGGGAGGCGAGTCCTCTCATCTCAGCAGCGCGAGCGCGGCGCCGGCGGCGAGGAACGGGGCGAGCGGTAGCGCAGCCTCGAGTGCGGCCCGGCCGCGCCGCAGCGTCAGGACAACCGCGGCGGCCGCGGCGAGGATCAGCCCAACGAGCAACGCCGTCGCAGCCAGCGTGCCGAGCGCGACCGCGACCAGCAGCGCCTCCTTGACGTCGCCCATCCCGAGCGCCGCCGGTCGCGCCAACGCCAGCACGAGCAGCCCGCCGACGACCGCGAGCGCCGGCAGCCCCGCCCGCAGGGCGGCCGGGCCTGCGAGCAGCGCGCAGACACAGGCGGCCGGGAGGACGATCCGGTTCGGGATCCGCTGCTCGCGCAGATCGACCAGAGCCAGAGCGCCGACCGCGGCCCCGAACACCGCCAGACGCACGAGCGCCAGCCCGGCCGACCCTTCGGCGAAGGCGATGCCGGCGAACAGTCCGCCGCTCGCCGCCGCGATCAGAGTGGTCGGCCTCATGGTGTTCGTGGCGCCGCGGTCGCCTGCGCCGCGATCGAGAGAGTGCTGATGCCGACGAGTCGCAGCAGGACGGTCGGCACCTGCTCCTGCAGGCGGACGGTGACGCCGCCGCCGCTGGCGGCTGCGCTCGCCTGCAGTCCCGGCAACGGGCTGATCGCCTGCAGGGCGGCGCTCTGGGCTTGTTGGGGGTCGAGTGCGAGCTGGCCCTGGTGGAGCGCCTCGATGTTCAGGGCCTGGCTGCCGGCCAGGGCGGCGGCGTCGGCCTGGGCGGTCAGGTCGCGGCGGACGATGAAGGCGTGGCCGATGTCGACGGCGGCGCCGAGCAGCATCAGCAGCGCGAGCGAGAGCAGCAGGCCCGCGATCAGCACCGAGCCAGACTCGCTCCGTAGGCGTGCGTCGCAGCCTGGTCATGGCGCGGCCGTGCTGTTGGGGTCGAGGCTTCGGTACTGGTCGACGGGTGCCCTGGCCTGGCCGTGGATGGTGATCGTTCCCAGCTGGCCGAAGAACGGCAGCGCGGCGAGCGAGACCTCGACGCTGCTGCTGGCAGTGAGGGTGGCGCCGCGTTGCAGCTCTCCCTGCAGCTCGAGGCGGAGCGGCAGCCCGGTTTGCTGCTGCGCGCGGGCGAGCGCCTCGTTTGCCGCCTGCTCGGCCGCGGCTTGCGATGGGGCTTGGCTGGCGGCGCGGACGGCGTCGCGGGCGGTCTGTTCGGCGGCGAGCCGTCCTTGTTCGATCCGGCCGAAGAGCGCGACCAGGAACATCAGCGGCAGCAGCACCCCGACCAGGAGCAGCAGCGCCTGCACGATCCCCTGCCCCTCCTCCCGGCTGAGCCTCTCCCCGAGCCGGGTCATGGTGTCGCCGCCTGCTCGTCGGCCGGGTACTGCTCGACCGGGACGCTGGCACTGGCGTGGATCGTCGGCAGCAGCAGCGGCAGCGAGAACAACCGCGGCGGTACCCCCTCGACGCTCACCGTCACCTCACCCGCCCCGGTCTCGGCGCTGGCGTGGAGGTTGCTGCCGGCGCCGCCGGCCGCGGCGAGGATCTGCTCGGCCCGGTCGACTCCCGCTTGCAAGCCGCCGCTCGCGGCACTGCTGGCGCCGTCCTGCGCGGCCGCTTCGGCGATGTTGCGGGCGTGGACGTAGGCGATCGCCTGGCCGGTGAAGGCGACCGTGAGCAGGACGAGGGCGAGCGCGAGCAGCCCTTCGATCAGGGCATCCCCGCGCTCGTCCACGACCTTGGCTGCGAGCCGTCCGGCCACCGGCGGCTCGGGTCAGCCGCCGGAGATCATGTTGACGATCGACTGGGCGGCGCTGGTGATCGCCGGCCGAAGCAGCGCGATCACCGTCGCGGCCGCGGCGGCGAGGCCGACCGCGAGCACGACCCAGCTGATGATCCCGTCGCCGCGCTCCTCCCGCACAAGCCGGGTCAGGAGCCGGTTCCAGAGCGTGTCGAGCATCGTCGTTCCCCCTTTCAGAGACGGTTCAGGTGGTCTGGGCGAGGAAGTGCAAGAACCCGTACGCCAGCAGCAGCACGAGCACGGCCAGCAGCGGCGCGACCGGGGCGTGCATGGCCAGGTAGGCGCGCTCGGCCGACCGTTCGAGGTAGCGGCTCTGCTCGGCCCGGGTCTCGCGTGCCTGCTGGCGCAGGAAGTCGAGGTAGGGGCTCTCCTTGGCCGCCAGCAGCTCGGCGAAACGAGCGAACGCCGGCTCGCCGCTCTCGCGGGCGACCTGGACGAGCGCGTCGCGCTCGCTCAGGTCCTGGCGACGGCGGCGCAAGCGTCAGCGCCCGTTCCAGCTCCTGTCGGAGTGGCCCTCCGCAGTCGCGGGCCGCGAGCTCGAGCGCCCGCCGCAGCGACTGCCCGGCCCCGAGGCCGAGGGCGAGCACCGAGATCAGCTCCGGCAGGTCGAGGAACAACTGCTCGCGGCGTCGTTTGATCTCCTGGCGCAGCAGCAGCTCAGGCAGGAAGAACCCCCCGACCGCGAGCAGACAGAGCAGCAGCGGTGAGGGGAAGCGGCCGAGCGCGGCCGCATACGGGACGGCGACAACAAACGGCGCCGCGAAGCCGACCAGCAGCTTCTCCTGCAACAGCCGACGCAGCGTCTTCTCGCCGCCCGCACAGCGAAGCTCGCGCTCGTAGACGGCCCACACACGCGCGAGGACCGGCGGTTGCGGGCCTGGCCGGGAGCCGTTGCGCGAGCCGACCCGTCCGCGCTCGAGGCTGGCGAGCCGCTCGGCGAGCGGCGCCCGCTGCGGCGCCAGCAGTCCGACCGCGAGCAGCAGACCGCCGGCGACCAGGGAGAGGCTGGAGAGCAGCAGGGTCGCGTTCACCTGGCCGGGCCTTTGCGTTGTGGTTCGGGGATGCGGCCAAGGCGGCGCATCAGCAGGTAGCAGCCGAAGATCGCTGTCCCTCCCGCGACCGCGACCGCGGTTCCGGCGGCGGTCTTGTAGGCGGCCAGATAGCTCGGCGAGGCCGTCCCGACCAGGAGCAGGAGCACGATCGGGCTGAGGGCGAGGATCCCGGCTTCCAGCTGCAGGCTGGCCGCTTTCGAGCGCGCCTTCTCCCGCGCCTCGAAGCGTTCGCCGAGCATCAGCGCAAGGTCGCGCAGCAGCGGCGCAAGCCCGCCCGCCGGCAGCTCGACCAGGCCCGCCCGCAACAGCAGCGCCACCGTGCCAGCGGTGCGCTCGCGGCCCGCGGCCAGCTGGTCGAGCGCGGCCGCCAGGCCGTCGCTGCGGAGCCGGGCGTGCATGCGCGTGAAGTCGGGCCGCAGCGGCTGCGGGCCGCTCTCGCCGAGCAGGGCGACCGCGGCCGGGAAGGCGAGCCCGGCCTCGAGTGCGTCGGCGAGCTGCGCGAGCGCGGCCGGCCAGGCGCGCTCTCTCCCCCGCCTTGCCTGTTCGCTGCGCCGCCGCTGCCAGACCAGCGGTGCGTAACCGCCCACGAAACCGCCCAGGATCGCCAGCACCGGGATCGAGGTCAGTACCCACCCCACTCCCAGGCCAACGAGGCCTGCGGCGATAGTGGCGGCCAGGAATCGCGGCGCGAGGAAGCCCGCCTCCCGTCCACGCCCCCAAAGCTCACCCGCCCGTGCGGCGAGCGCGCCGCGCCGGTCCGATCGGCGAGCCCGAGCACGAGCAGGACCAGCCCGCTCAACAAGCAGAGCGCGAGCAGCGCTCCGATCATCCGCCACCGCCCCCAACCAGGAACGCGCGCGCCTCGCTCACCTGGTAGGCGACCGAGCTCGTCGTCGTCCGCGAAGCGAGGGTGCCGCTGGCGGCTACCGGCCCGGCGGCCTGATAGCTGATCTGCCAGCTCACCGACGCGGCCAGCCGATACCCCTGGCTGCCGCAGCCGGAGAGCACGTACGGGTCGTGGCCCTGATCGCCGGCCAGGCACCGCGTCCCGTAAACGTGGGTGACCGCGTCCGCCGGCGCCGGCCCCGCCTGGTACGGGACCCCTGGCCCAGCATCGAGGCTCGTCCCGTCGCCGAACTCCCAGCTCGACCTTCGGCACCGCCGTCACCGTCACCGCCTCCCCGCCCAGCGACACCGAAAGCCGCTCCGTCGTCGGCGCCGGGTCGAGCCAAAACCACGACGCCGCCCCGGTCAGCCCCGTCCCGGACGGACTCGTCTTGATCTGCCCGGCGCTGAGCGCAAGCCGCTCTGCTGCGTGCTCGGCGACCGCGACCGGCGCCAGAGCAGGCGCAGCCGGCTGTCGTCGTCTGGCCGCCGGTGACCGTGACGCAGACCCCGGTCGTGCTCGGCGCGTACTCGCAGACGCGCCCCGCCCCGTCCCGGTACCAGAACGATCCCGGCCCAGTGGGCTTCATTTTCTTCAGCAGCGGCGAGTCCGCCGGCAGCGACGGATACACCGGCCGCTCGATGGGCGGTGATCCAGTCGCCACGCCTCCGGTCTCCGGCGACGAGCCATGGCCGACATCGAGCCGCGGCCTTCCCCGTCGAGTCCCGATGGACCGCGAGGGCGGCCCGATCTCGCGTCACCGAGCTCGATGCGGGCTCCGGCTCTTGCACGTGATGGCCCGTACTGCTGCGAGTACGGCAACACCTGGATCCG
This sequence comes from uncultured Actinomycetes bacterium, assembly GCA_963746895.1. Taxonomy (GTDB): domain Bacteria; phylum Actinomycetota; class Thermoleophilia; order Gaiellales; family Gaiellaceae; genus Palsa-739. The sequence goes on from CAVVDI010000013.1 coordinate 207,374, forward strand.
CCCCTGCCTTCCGGCACTCGCGGATGCCGCGGAAACAAGCGAGACGACAACGATCAGGGTCGCCGCGCGTTTCATCGGATCGGCGTGACCTGCCACACGATGAAGTGGCGCGAGTCACCGAGTCGGTGGAGCTGGACGCGCGAGCGTTCCGTCCCGGTGATCGCCTTTCCGAGGCGGCGTCCTGCCTTGTACGGGAGCGACCCGACGGTGGTCTCGAACGACCGCGCTTGCCGTCGCATATGACGACGCGAGCGTGATCGAGACGATCGCCTGTCTACCAGAGAGGTTCTTGATCTGAATCCCCTGCTCGCCGTCTCGTTGCGGCGGCGCTACGCAGCGCGTCTAAGGCGGGGCCGCGCGTCGAGCGTGTCGCCCAGTCAGGGATGCGGTTGTGCCAGAGCACGTAGAGCGACAGCTGCAGGTTCGCGGCGATGGCCGTCCGCACGCGCGGTTCTTCAGAGCGGCTGTGCTCGCCTGCACCGAGTCGCGTGCTTCGCTCGCAGCCGAGGTGCTCGTGCCGCTTGCCAGCCCCTGCTGCTCCCGCAGCCAGCACTGATCGCGGCGATCACCGTCGCGGCCGCGACCAGCAGGGCTGCCCTCTTCGCGCTCATGCCTCGAAGCCCGCGTCCTGGAGTTCGGGAAGGAAGGCGGGACCGCTGTGCAGGTAGGCGAGGTTGGGGCCGGCGCCTTCGAAGAGCGGGTTCAGCGTGGGTCGGTTGCCTTCGATGCCGGTGAGTTCGACGATCTGGTCGACGCGGCGCGGGAGGTAGCTGCGTTCGCCGTCTTGGTAGGTGCGGGGGCGGTCGCAGTGGACGATCAGGTCGATCTCGCGGAGCCAGTCGAGTGCTTGGCTTGAGTCGATGCGGTGGCCGGAGGTGAGGGCGAAGCGGGTGAGGTTTCGGAGGGCGTGTTCGGCGGATTCGCCGTGGACGGAGGTCATGCCGGCGTGGCCGCTGGCGAAGGCCCAGAGGGTGGCCATCGTTTCGGGGCCGCGGCATTCGCCGACGATGATCCGGTCGGGGTTCATGCGCAGGGCGTCGGAGACGAGGTCTTCGAGGGTGACCGCAGGGAGGCCGTCGTTGTTGCCGGGGCGGGCTTCGTAGCCGACGCAGTTGGCGAGCACCTGCGGTAGCTGGAGTTCGGCGGAGGATTCGCAGACGACGAACCGCTCGGAGGCGGGGACGGCTCGGCCGAGGGCGTTGAGGAGGGTGGTCTTGCCGCTGGAGACGCGGCCGGCGACGACGATGTTCTTGCCGGCGCGGACGGCGGCGGCGAGGAACTCGGCGGCCTGCTCGGAGAGGAAGTCGAGTGCGACGAGGTCGGTGAGGGTGTTGGCCTTGAGGCGGAAGCGGCGGATCGAGCAGATCGACGTGCCCGTTCGAGGAGACGGGCGGGATCGCGGCGGTCAGCCGGGACCCGTCGGGGAGGCGGGCCTCGATCCGCGGTGTGATCCGGTCGAGGCGTTTGCCTTCGACCTGTTCGAGCAGGCGGTCGAGGAAGGCGCGGACTTGGCGGTCGTCGGTGAAGACGAGGTCGGGGACGCGTTCGAGCCGTTCCCCGGTGTCGCGGAAGACGCGGGTGGGGGCGTTGACCATCCACTCCTGGGCGTCGGGGTCGGAGAGCATCCGTTCGGCGATCGCGCCCAGGCCGATCAGATCGTCGCGCAGCTCCCGCCTCAAAGCTTCGAGGAGTTCGTTGGAGGCGTCACCGTCGCCGGCGAGCGCCTCTGCCTGGTAGCCGCGCAGCACCTGCTCGATCACCTCGCCGGCGCGGTCGCGGCCGCTGCTGCTGGCGAGGTTGACCTGTTCGCTTGCGAGGGTGTGCTCGACGCGGGTGCGGACGAGCTCGCGGGCGCTCAGCTCCGCCACGGCAATGCCACCTCCTCCTCCTCAGCCGCAGCCTTTTCGCCGCCGGCTTCTGGCGGCGCTGCTGTTCGGGTCGGGAGGGCGAGCAGTCGCTTTCGTCGGCGGGCGATCGGCGCGTCGGGCAGGAAGAGCGAGGCGAGCAGCCGGGCCAGCGCGTGCGCGTAGCCGCCGCCAGGACGGGCGGCCGCGAGCGGGAGTCCGGTGCGAGTGGCTTTGCCGAGCGCCCGTGGATCCCAGGGGATGAGGGCGTCGGTGGCGAGCTCGCGTTCGCGCAGCGCGATCGTCAGCGTCTGCTCGAGCTGTGCGCGCGGCACAGCGCCGGGGCCGGCGAGGCCGGTGCAGACGACCCGGATCCGCTCACGCGGGATGGCCGAGCGTCTCGAGCAGCAGATCGAGCTGTGCCAGCCCGGCGTCCAGCTGCGCCTCACGGGCGCCGAGCACGAGCAGGACGGCGTCGGCGCTGAGGACGGCTTCGCGGTGGCAGCGCTCGACCGGGCCTGTCTCGCCCGGCTGGTCGAGGAGCCAGCCGACGTCAGCGACGACGAGCGGGTAGTGGTGGGCGAGCGCGTCCAGGGCGGCGCGGATCGCGCCCGGCTGGTCGAGCTCGTCGATCACGGCCGCCGGGTCGGGCGGTGCGAGCAGGACGGGCGGCCAGCCGGGCCGGGTGACGAGCCAGCGGTCGAGCAGCTCGCCGAGCGCGGGCTCGCCGCTTCGGGTCGCGCGCGCGAGCGCGAGCAGCGAGCCCTGTCCCGGGTCGGCGCCGAGGCGAAGCGCCAGTCCGCCGCCGAGCAGGTCGAGTTCGACCAGCAGCGTCTGCCACTGGCGGGCGGCGAGCGCGGCCAGCGAGCAGGCAAGCTCGCTCGCCCCGGGCGCGCCGCGGCCCCCGACCACCGCGACAACCGTCCCTTCCCTGTCCCGGCCCCGCTCCCGCCGCGCAGGCCGCTCGACCGGGGTCGGCTGCTCAGTTGCGTCGGCGCCGCGACGGCGTCCTCGAGCGCGCCGGCCTCGATCGGCACAAGCAGGATCCGGTCGAGCGGCAGCTCCTGGAGCAGGGCGCGCTCGTGCGCGTCGGCGGCGATCCCGATCAGCCGCAGCCCCTGGCTGCGGGCCTGGGCGAGCAGCCCGGGGCTGAGGTCGGCCAGGTCGGCGGAGACGAGCAGCGCGCCCGGCGGGGTGTCGAGGTCGTCGAGGGTGCGCTCGAGCGCGGCGAGCTCGAGCAGGCTTGCGGTCACGGTGACGGCTGCGTCGGCGCCGAAGAGCAGCGGCGCGAGCTGCTGCTCGACAATCGGGCTGAGCGCCAGCACGACGCTGGGCCGCTGCCCGCTCACGGGGCTGCTCCTGTCTTGCCGACCGTCGCGCTCGGGATCGGGGCGGTGGCGTTGCTGCCGTCGCGGAGCAGGTCGATCTTGCCGACGCTGTTCGCCAGCGCCAGCTCGCTCGCCAGCGACGGGTCGCTCAGGGCGACCGTGATCGCGCACCGTCGCCGAGGCCTGGTCGATCCCGGCTGGTGGCTGGCCGACGCTGAGGACGGTCAGGTGGCGGGCGATCACGCGCGTGCTCGCCAGCCCGCTCTGGCTGGTGAAGGTGGCGAGCACGCTCACCCGGTCGCCGACCGCGAGGTTGCCGCCGAGCGCGTGCAGCGCCGGCACGGTCAGCGTGAACGCCGCCGGGCCGCCGCCCGGAGCGGCCAGGTCGCCGCGGCCGAGCGGCAACCCCGCCACGACCGGCGCCGCGAGCCTGCGGCCGAGCAGCGACGACTCGGCGGTCGCGGGGACGAGTTGCGCGAGCAGGGCCGGTCGCCACCGAGCTTGGCGAGCCGCAGGTCGCGGCGGGTGAGGCGGCTGCCGGCGGGCAGGCTCCGGGCGGCGAGCACGACTTCGCTGCGTCGGGTGCGTGAACCGGCGGCGATCGTCAGGTAGCCGCCGGCGGCGATCACGATCAACACCAGCCCGATCAGCGGCAGCGGCTGCGCCAGCCGCCGCAGCACGCCCGCGGGTGACCGCGTCCCGCCGTTCAGAGGTTGCGGTGCCGCCAGCCGCGGCGGCCGACTCCGGCCGGGGCGGTCGTGCGCGGGCGACGAAGGCGCAGCTTGGGCAAGGGCTGGTTCATCGGCTCACCAGGTAGCCGAGGGCACTGCCCAGCAACTGCCCAACCACTGCCCGCGAACTGCCCATCGACTGCCACCTCCCACCGTGCGACGAGTCGACGTGCCCTTGTACCGGGCCGAGTTCCCCGAAAGTCCGCTCCTCAATCACTCTTGGCAACAGCCGACGCCTGGGCAGCTCGCCAGGCAGTAAGTGGCGAGCGCTCGCGGGCATGGTCGCGGCCGTCATCCCCTGGAGGTCGCGATGCCCGCACCCGCCCGCCCCACCGTCGTCGTCGTCGATCAGCTCGAACGCGAATGGCTGCCACTCGCCCACGCAGACCTTGCGGCGGCGTTCGCTCGCTGGCGGACCCTGCATCCGCCGCTGCGCCGCTTCCAAGGCCCGTGCCAGCTGCTGCGTTACCTGCACGCAACACCGGCACGCGAGAGCGACGAGCAGCTGCTCGCGTTGCTCGCGCTCGCGGCCGCAGACCCTGCGGCCGCCCGGCTGCTGCTGCAGGCGCTACTGCCGGCGCTGAAGGCGCAGACGCAGCGCCTCGCCCGCCGCCGACGCGTCTCCCAAGAGGAGCTCTGGGAGCTCTTGCTCTTCCACGCCTGGACGGCGATCCGCACCTATCCGCTCGCCTCCCGCCCCCGCGCGGTCGCGGCCAACCTCGTCCTCGACGTCTGGCACGAGGCGACCCGCGAGCTCAGCCGTAATCACTGGCCGACCCACACCCAGCCGCCCGCGCCCGTCGTCCTGCCAGCCCCGCGGCAGACGGCCGCAGCGCAGGCGCGCCTGCGACGACGCCGACAGAGCGGCATCCGGGCCGTCGTCGATGCCGTGCAGGCGGGCGTTATCTCGCGGCGCGACGCCGCCCTGATCCTGCGCAGCCGCTTCCAGGACGTGCCCCTCTGCCAGCTCGCCGCCGAGGCCTGCGTCCCCTACCAGGCGCTTCTCAAGCGCCGCCAGCGGGCCGAGCTGCGGCTGCGGCAGCACCGCCATGTGCAGGCAAATGTCCGAAACCGCGGCGAAAAGCTCCTTACAGCTAGTGGACGCCCACCCGGGCGCCACCCGCAAGCGCCCGTCTGCCGCCGCGCCCCTCGCGGCGGCAGCGGGCGCACTCGCCTCGACCTCAAGGAGGGTTTCTGATGCGACGGAGCACGCTCGCCGCCGCCTGCGCCTACGCGGCGGTCGTCTTCTTCGTCGCCGCCCCGGACGCGCTCGCAGCCGGCGACCTCACCAGCGTCATCGACAACCTCAAGCTCTGGCTGACCGGCCTGCTGGCCGGGCTGGCGACCGTGTTCCTGATCGTCGGCGGCGCCCGCTACGTGATGGCGGGCGGCGACCCGGTCCGGCTCGAGAAGGCCAAGAGCGCCATCTCCAGCGCCGGCATGGGCTACGCCTTCGCCCTCTTCGCGCCGGTGATCGTCACGATCATCCAGAAGATCGTCGGCGGATGAGCCGCCGCTCCTTCGCAGTCGCGGTCGCCCTCGCCGCAGTCGCGGTCCTCCTGCTGCTCAGCGCCTCAGCGGCGGCTGCCTCCCCACCGGCTCACTCGACCCCCGCCACGGCAGCCGCGACGACGCCCGGGCCAGGTGTCCAGGTCGGGCCGCCGCCAGCGACGTCGACGACGCCGACACCCACGACCACGGTCGGCGGCGACCAGGCGAGCCATCCCGCCTTCTGGGATCTCCCCGGCCGCGTGCGGCAGGCGATCAACGACTGGTTCAAGAGCCTCGTCCTCGACGCCTTGACACCGATGCTCGACCTGGTCGGAAACACCGTCCTCTCCACCCCCGCCCTGTCGGGGAACGCGCAGCTGGCGGGGTTGTGGCAGATCAGCCTGATCGCCGCCGACGCCCTACTCGTCCTCTTCCTCCTCGTCGGCGCCGGAGTCGCGATGAGCAACGACAGCCTGCAGAGCCAGTACGCCCTCAAGGACCTCGTCAGGCGGCTCTTCTTCACGGCCGTCGTGATCAACACCAGCCTCTCCATCAGCGGCCAGCTGATCGCGATCGCGAACGCGCTCGCCCAAGCGTTTCTCGGTGACGGCGCCAGCGCCGCCGCCTCCACCGCCTCGCTCCACTCCCTGGTCGCCGACGCGCTCTCAGGCGGCGGCATCTTCCTCACCCTGCTCGGGCTCGCCTGCGCGGTCGCCGCCGTCGTCCTCGTCGTCCTCTACCTGCTGCGCACCGCGATCGTCGTCCTGCTCGTCTGCGCCGCCCCGCTGCTCCTGCTCTGCCATCTCTTTCCGCAGACCGAGTCGCTCGCCCAGCTCTGGTGGAAAGCGATCGCCGCCTGCCTGGCTGTTCAGGTCTCGCAGGCGCTCGTCCTCGCCGCCGCCGTCCGCGTCTTCTTCGCCCCCGCCGGCAGCGCTGGTCTGGGGCTGACGGTCACGGGCAGCGTCGTCAACATGCTGCTCTGCCTCTGCCTGCTCTTCGTGCTGGTGAAGATCCCCTTCTGGGCCAGGCAGCTCGCCTTCGGCGGCCGCGGCGCCTCCACCACGGTCCGCCTGGCCAAGGTCTACGCCGCCTCCCGCCTGCTCCGGACGGTGATCTGAGATGGGCGCAGTCAAGGTTCCCGCCGACGTCGAGCTCGCCGACACGCTCGCCTTCGGCCTCACCGCCCGCCAGCTCCTCCTCCTCGCCGCCACCGGCATCGCCGGCTACGGCAGCTACCTCCTACTCGCCCCGCTCCTCCCCACCCCCGTCGCGCTCGCCGCCGCCGTCATCGTCGCCGCCGTCGGGCTGCTGCTGACGCTCGGCCGCCATCAAGGGATGAGCGGCGACCAGCTCGCGCTCGCCGCCGCCCGCCACCTCCACGCACCCAAGCTCCGCCTGCTCGCCCCCGACGGCCTCCCCGCCGGCCTGCCGGGCGCGGTGCCGCTCGACCTGCCGATCCGGCGGATCCTCCGCAGCGGCGTCGTCCAGCTCAGCGACGGCTCGCACCGGCTGCTCCTCGAAGCCGGCGGGGCAAGCTTCGAGCTGCGCAGCCCGCTCGAACAGCAGGCGTTCGTCGACTGCTTCGCCCGCTTCCTCGACAGCCGCAACGAGCCCTTCCAGCTCCTCGTCCGAAGCGAACCCGCGAGCCTCGACCCCCACGCCGACCAGCTCGACCGGCACGCCGCCGTCCTCCCTGGCGAGCTGGCCGCCGCCGCGCCGCGACCACGCCGACTTCCTCCGCGACCTCGCCGGCACGGCGAGGCTCGTGCGGCGGCGGATCGTGCTCGTCCTCGCCAGCCGCGAAAGGGAGCCCGAGCTTGCCCAGGCGGCACTCAGCCGCCAGGCCGCCGAGGCCACCCAGCTCCTCGCCGGCGCCCACGTCCAGCTGCGCGTCCTCGACGGCGAGCAGGCGGCCGCGCTGCTCGCCGTCGCGCTCGACCCGCCCGGCCCGCCGGCCGGCTCCCACCTGGAAGGAGTGATCCATGCCAACCCTGCGCACCCGCCAGCCGACCGCGACTGAACCGACCGCAACCGAGGCAGGCGCGGAGCAGGGGCTGCTCGGCCCTCCCGCCCTCCGCCTCCACACCGACCGGCGTCCAGCTCGGTGAGCGCTGGCAGCGGACGTTCGCGGTCACTGGCTATCCGCGCGAGGTCGGCCACGGCTGGCTCGCCCGCCTGCTCGCCTCCCTGCCCGAGCTCGACGTCTCGCTGCAGGTGGAGCCGTTCCCGGTCGAGCTGGCCGCGCAGCGGCTGCAGCGGCAGCGCGCCCGCTTCGAGTCGACCCGGCGGCTCGAGCAGGAGCGGGGCAGCCTCGCCAACCTCCAGGTCGCAGCCGCCGCCGAGGACGCCGCCGAGCTCGCCGGCCGGCTCGCCCGCGGCGAGAGCCGCCTCCACCGCGCCGGCCTCCACCTCACCCTCACCACCAACAGCGAGCACGAACTCCAGCAGGGGAGCGAGCGCGTGCGCGCGCTCTGTGCCTCCCAGCTTCTCGCCTGCACGCCGCTCAGCTTCCGCGCCCACGACGCCTGGCTGACCAGCCTGCCCCTCGCGCTCGACCGGCTGCGGCTGCGTCGCACCTTCGACACCCAGGCCCTCGCCGCCTCGTTTCCGTTCGCCGCCGCCGAGCCGCCCCTCGAAGACGAGGGCTGCTTCTACGGGCTCACCGACACCGGCGCCCCGGTCGTCTACGACCGCTTCGCCCGCCCGAACTACAACAGCGTCGTCCTCGCCCAGACCGGCGCCGGCAAGTCCTACCTCGCCAAGCTCGAAGCACTCCGCCTGCTCTACCAGGGCGTCCAGGTCTTCATCCTCGACCCCGAAGACGAATACCGCCGCCTCTGCCAGGCCGTCGGCGGCGCCTACCTCCCGCTCGCCGGCGAGCACGCGGTCACCCTCAACCCGCTCGACCTCCCCGACCACCAGCCGGACGACGATCAGCGACCGGGTCGTCTTCCTCGCCGAGCTGGTCGAGACGCTCACCGGCCGCCGCAGCGCCGCCGAGCTCGCCGCCCTCGACCAGACCGCCCACGCCACCTACACCAGCCACCCCGGCACGCCGCTGCTCTCCGACCTCGCTGAACGGCTCGCCCAGCACAACACCGCAGGCAAACGGCTCGCCGAACACCTCACCCCCTACACGAGCGGCTCCCACGCCCGCCTCTTCAACGGCCCGACCACGGTTTGCCCCGACGGCCAGCTCGTCTGCTTCTCGCTGCGTGGCCTCCCGGAACGGCTCAAGCCCGCCGCCCTGCTCCTCTGCCTTGACGCGATCTGGCGCGCCCTCGACGGGCCGCTGCGCAAGCGCTGCGTCCTGGTCGACGAGGCCTGGCTGCTGATGCGCGAGCCCGCCGGCGCCGCCTTCCTGCACCGGCTCGCCAAGTCCGCCCGCAAGCGCTGGTGCGCCCTGACCACGATCACCCAGGACGCCGGCGACCTGCTCGCAACCGAACTCGGCCAATCGATCGTCGCCAACGCCTCCAGCCACATCCTCCTCCGCCAAGCCCCACAAGCGATCGACCGCATCCAGCACGCCTTCCGGCTCACCGACAGCGAAGCCCGCTACCTGCTCGCCTGCCCGACCGGGCACGGCCTCTTCCTGATCGGCGACAACCGCTTCCCCCTCCAGATCACCGCCAGCCCCACAGAACACGGCTGGGCGACAAGCGACCCGGCCGAGCTCGCCTCGGCCACCGGCTGACCCGCACCCTCGCCGCCGCCGCAACGCTCCTCCTTCTCTTGCCGGTGCTGTTCATCGCCGCCGCCCTCGGCGGCGAGTCGGCACCGACCGGCGCCGCGGCGGCGGCCCCACTCCCAGGAACGACCGCGGACGGAGAGTCAGCCGCTGCGGCTGTCGCGGTCGCCTACGCCGAGGCGCAGCTCGGAACCCCGTATCTCTGGGGCGGCAGCGGCGAGGGCGGCTTCGACTGCTCCGGGCTCGTCCAGGCCGCCTACCAGGCAGCCGGCATCCAGCTCCCCCGCGTCGCGCAAGCCCAGTACGACGCCGGCCCCGCCCTCCCGGCCGGGCGACCGCTCGAGCCAGGCGACCTCGTCTTCTTCGGCACCGACCCCGCCCACGTCGACCACGTCGGCATCGTCGTCGCAGGCGGCGAGATGATCGACGCACCCCACACCGGCGCCTTCGTCCGCGTCGAGCCCTACCGCTGGCCCGACTATCTCGGCGCGACGCGGCCCGCTCCTGGATGATCGCGATCACTCGGCCGGGAAGCGGAGCCGGTGTGTGCGCTCGATCCGGTCGCTGTCGCGCTCGCTGACCTTCGCCTGGGCGGCGAACTCGCGCCAGCGGCCGACCGCCTCCCGGACCTCGTCGAGGATCGTCTCGGCGCGGCCGCGCTTCATCACCGCGCTGCGCGCGCAGGCGTCGAAGTCGGCGCGGGTGAAGTTGTCTCGCTTGCCGTTGACGGTCATCTGGTGCTGGCCGGTCCAGGGGCCGCTCGGCCGGTAGGCGTAGGTGACATCGAAGGCGGGTGCGAGCTGCCAGCGGCCGGCGCGGTCCATCAGGAAGGCGATGTTCTTGACGTGGTCGTCCTGGTTTCGCGCGACGACGTTGAAGGCCATCCGCCGGAACTGCTGCTCGACCGTCGTCGATCCCGAGCTCGAGCGTGCGGATCGCCTGCAGCGCCTGCTCGTAGCCGTAGCCGCCGGCGAGGTTGAAGTCGAAGTGGGCGAGCGCGCCCAGCGACTGCAGGTGCAGCTTGTCGCCGTCCGGGGTGCGGTCGAAGCGGCGGGTCATGAAGTGGCGGCGGCCGTGCTCTTCCAGCAGCCGGCACTCGCTCATCGTGATCCCGGCCGCGCGCGGCCATCAGCGAGTAGGCGTACTCGATCGCGCCGTAGCCCTGCGGGTCGTCGAGCTCCTTGTCGCGGTTGCCGCGGACGCCGTCGAACTTGAGCAGCCAGTACTCGAAGCCCGGGCCGGCGTCGATCTGGCCCGAGCGGACGGCGTTCGTGGCCGGGTTCCAGGCGATCACCGCCTTCGCGCGCGCGCCGCCGGCCGAGGTGCCGACCAGCAGGATGTCGCGCATCGCGTCGGCCCGCTCGTCGGCGGCGAACGAGCCCGTGAGCGCCTCGCGCTCGCTCAGGACTTCGGAGGCGAGCTCGACCAGGGCGTCGACCGAGATGTCCTTGCTCGTCCGCTCGCGCGGCCCCTGCTCGGGCTGGAACTCGAGCGCGCCCATGCCGCGGCGGCCGATGTAGCAGAGCCGCTCGACCGAGTCGAAGCTCTCCGGCGAGCGGCCCTGGCGGGCAAGCCAGGCGTCGATCAGCGCGTTCCCGAACCGGTCCGGGAGCGAGTCGGCGAGCAGGCCCGGCAGGCCGTGGAAGCTGACCGGGTTCAACGCCGGGAAGCTGTACGGCTCGGGACGCAGCGGCATCGAAAGCGGCGCCACCTCGATCCCGCTACCGGCGAACTGAGGCGTGTACTGGAAGACCGCCGCCTCCTCGCCCTCATCGAGTGAGACGGCACCGATCTGGCGGCCCCAGAGGTTGACCGCGGCGACCGTCACGCCGCGTCGTCCTCATCGCCCCAGCGCCAGACCTCCCCGCCGCTCGCTTCCGCCTCGCCGCGTGTCGCTGCGGGGACGGCCGGCCCGCTTACGGCGCCGGCCGCGCAGCGCTAGCTGCTCGATCGGGCTCGGCAGCGGCTCCGGCACCAACCGCTCGAGCCCCTCCAACAGCCCAAGCGCGCGCAGCACCCGGATCAAGCTCGTCGAGGCAACCGAATGGCCGGCCTCGAGCCGCTTGAGCGTCGCCACCCCGACCCCCGCCTCGGCGGCCAGATCGGCCTGACCGACATTCCGCTCCAAGCGCGCCCGCGCGATCCGTCGCCCCAGCTCCTCCAGCACCGCCTCATCCGTCAACTGACCACTGATCAGCATTGCGTATCACTCCTGATCCGTACCACGTCTGATTCATCTCTACAGCTCGATTTTGATCTACTGTAGCACACTGCTTGCGTTCGTAACGACTCAATCTTGATCCTTATCACGCCCTTGCGGTCAAAAGAGATCAGAGGTGATCTCTTAGCAAGCCTGGGGCTGCGTTCCGGCCTCGTCGCCGACCGAACCGACCTGGCATACAGGTTGGCATCCGGGCTGGGTCGTCCTGCCAGCCCGCATGCCAACACTCACGCGGCGACGCGGCGCCCCCGCTCCCGCCTAGCCATGCGGGTTTCCGGGTGCGCTGCCCTCTCGCCGCCGATGGCGTCTCGTTCCTGACCTCCTGCCTTCCGCCTACGGCGTCATGCCGGAGGTCAGGAACCGGGCAGCGCACAAGCCAACTGCGTGAGCGGGAGCGGGGGCGCCAACACCCAGAACGAGAGAACCCAGCAAGAGAAGAGCAAGCAGAACAAGACCAAGACCAAGAACAACTGCCAAGGACTACGGAAGGGAGAGAGGTGAGCTCGTCCACTGTCAGAGAGAGCGAGGTTCGTGGCCGGCTGCGGAAGCGGCGGGCCGATGCGGGCAGCGTCAGGCCATCGGACCGAGACGAGGAGCTGCTGCGTCTGGTCGGGGAGCAGTACGCGATCAGCGTCGACCAGCTCGCACGGCTGATCGGACGAAGCCAGCGGACCGGGCGCTGGCTGCGCGACCGCTGGCGGGCGGCCGGCTGGGTCGAGAGCAGAAAGCTGAGAAGCCGCGGCCCCTCGCTGCTCTGGCTGACCCGGCAGGGATCGGAGATCGCCGGCTCGCCCTACCGGCTCTGGCGTCCGAACGCCGCCCTCGCCGCCCACATCGAGGCGGTCAGCGAGCTGCGGCTGCTGCTCGAGCAGGAGCTCCGGCTCGGCGACTGGCAGTGCGAGCGCGCGCTCGCACAGGCCGCCCGCCGCCGCCCCGGGGCGAGCGTCCATCTCCCGGACGCGCTCCTCGCCCGCCCGGACGGCCAGGTGGCGGTCGAGGTCGAGCTGACCCAGAAGAGCCGCGCCCGCTGGCAGACGATCGTCGAAGAGCTCAGCGTCGGCCACGAGGAGGTCTGGTACTTCGCCGCCGAACCGCTCCTCCCGGCGCTCTCGCTGCTCGCGGCCGAGGCGCCGCTTGCGAACGTCCGCGTCCACCGCTTCCCGCCGCTCGCCGCCGAGCTGCCGCGCCGATGAGCGCACCGACACGCTCAGCCCAGAGCGGCGAGAGCGGGCTCGAGCTGGCGCTCACGGCGCGTGGCCGCGGTCGCGCTCGGCCCGTTCACGCTCATCGCCACCGCCCTGCTCGCCGGCTACGCGCGCAGCCGCGGCCAGCGCTGGCTCTGGGCGGCCGCGCTCCCCGCCGCCGCCGGCACCTTCCTGCTGCGCCGGTTCATCCCCGCCCACCTCGAAGCGGCGCTCACGGCCGTGCACGCCTGCGATCGCCGCCCACCCCGGCAGCGCCCTGAAGGCGGCCTGGCCCGAGCTCTGGCCGGCCTGGCTTGCCAGCCTCTCGCTCGCGCCGCTGCTCGCCCTCGCCGTGATCGCGCGCACCGCCGGCCGGGCTCTCCGACCCGGCCGATGCGAAGGAGCGACGGCGAGCCGTCCGGGTCGAGCAGCGGCTCGCGCGCAAGGCGAAGACCGCCGGCGAGCCGCCCTCGGGCGAGGGGATGTTTCTCGGCTACCGGCTCGGCGGCGACCCGCTGCTCCCCGAGCGGCGCGGACGCGTCCGGCTCCCCATGGCGCGGCTCTCGCACCACCTGCTCGTCGCCGGTGCGACCGGCTCGGGCAAGACCGAGACCGCGCTCCGGATCGCCTACTCGCTCGCCCGGTGCAGCGACTGGACGATCGTCTACATCGACGCCAAAGGCGACCGCGAGACCAAGGACCGCTTCAGCGCCCTGATGCGCCACGCCGGCCGCCAGGTCTGGCGCTTCCCCGACCAGCCCTACCAGGGCTGGCAGGGAAGCGGCCCCGAGATCGCCGGCCGGCTCCTGCAGCTGATCGACTTCGCCCACGAGGGCGGCGGCGCCTACTACCGCGACCTCGCCGTCAACACCATCCGCCTCGCCTGCGACACCCCACAAGGGCCACCCCGCAACTCCAAGCGAGCTGCTCGCCCGCCTCCAACGCGGCCCGCTCCTCAAGGCGCACGCCGGCAACCAGGAGGCGCTCGCCGAGGTGCGCGCGCTCGAGCTCGAGCATCTGGCCGGGATCCGCGCCCGCTACGCCGCCTTCTTCACCACCGTCGGCGCCGCCCTCGACGGCGACACCGCCCTGGACGAGATCGACACCGCCTACTTCCTCCTCGACGGGCTGCGGCTCAAGTACGAGGCCGGCTACCTCGCCCGCTTCCTGGTCGAGGACTTCACCCAGTGGGCCGCCGGCCGCAAACCACGCCAACAGCGCGTGCTGCTGATCGTGGACGAGTTCTCGGCGATCGCCGAAGCCGGACAGGGCCTCGTCGACGTCGTCGAGCGCACCCGCGGCTTCGGGGTCGCGACCGTCCTCTGCCCCCAGCTCGCCGAAGGCATGGGCTCACCGCAGGCCGCCGCCCGGATCATCGGCTCGGTGCAGACGATCCTCCTGCACGCGACCCCGATGCCGGAACAGCTCGTCTCGGTCGCCGGCACCCGCCGCGTCAACTTCACCACCCGCCAACTCGAAGGCGACGCCTACACCGGCCTCGGCTCCACCCGGGTCGAGCACGAGTTCTCCGTCGACCCCAACGAGGTCCGCCGCCTCCGGGTCGGGCAGTGCTTCGCGATCGGCTCCGGCCAGGCGATGAAGCTGCAGATCGCGCCCGCCCCCAGCACCGACAGCCTCACCCAGTCCTAGCTCTCACCCGGTCCGCGTCCAGCCTTGGTTGGGCGAGTCGACCGTGGCCGGTGCTTCACGCCGCTGGTCTCTCCTTTCGTGCCAGTCGGCCTTTGTGTCCTCGATCACTGTGCCCGCCGCCCGCCGCGACGTGCACGGTCGCTCCCCCACATCCCTGATTCGGGATGCGCCCCTTGCGGGGCGCCCTGCGGGTGGGGGCACCCCCTTAGCTCCCTGCACGCCCGGACGGGACGGCCGGCTTCCGCTCCCTCGTCACAAGTCCAACCGTCTCGAAAGGAGACCAGCATGAACACCGTCCAGCTGATCGGCCGCCTCACCGCCGACCCCAACGCCGACACCACCCCGACCGGCAAGAGCGTCTGCCGGATGCGGCTCGCCGTCCCCGGCTTCAACCGCGACGCCACCCCGGTCTTCATCGACGTCGAGGCCTGGAACAAGCTCGCCGAAGCCTGCGACGCCCACCTCGAGAAGGGCCGCCGCGTCTCGGTGACCGGCCGGATCGCCCACGACCAGTGGCAGACCGAGGACGGCTCCAAGCGGCAGCGCCACTACGTCGTCGCCGACAACATCGAGTTCCTCGACGCCCGCAAGATCGGCGTCCAGGTCGAAGCCGACCAGCAGCCCGAACTCGAACCCGCCCAGGCCTAACCCGCACGCAGCCCGCAGCACCGGAGCCCCGGCCGGAAACGGCCGGGGCTCCACTCGCGCTCACGGTTCCCCTGCTGTCCGCTGTGCGGGCGTGGGTCCTGTGCGCGTCGAGCCTGCGGCCGCGACACCGCCTGTCAACCGCCCTGCGGGCGGTTCCCGCACCCCGCCGGGGTGCGTGACAGGGCGGCTGTTCGCGGCGCGCGGATCGGCCGAGCGCACAGGCCGCGCCCGCCACCAGAGCGGGACGCGGCGGAACCGGGCGCCCGGCCCTCTCCCACCGGGCCGGGCGCCCCGACCCCAAGGAGGGTCATGCACCACCACCAGCCAGGAGCTGCGCATGCTGCCGCTGCGCGAGATCCACATCGCCGAGGGCGCCAACCCGCGCCGCTGCTTCGACGAGCAGGCGCTCGCCGAGCTCACCGCCTCGATCGAGCAGCACGGCGTGCTGCAGCCGCTCGTCGTCACTCCGCGCGAGGAGGGCGGCTACACGTTGGTCGCCGGCGAGCGCCGCTACCGCGCCGCCAAGCTCGCGAAGCTCAGCGAGGTTCCGGTCACCGTCCGCGAAGGCGCGGAGGCGGCGATCGAGCTGGCCGTCGACGAGAACCTGCACCGCCGCGACCTCAACCCGGTCGAGGAAGCACACGCCTTCCAGACCATCCTCACCTCCGGGCGGCTGACGAAGAAGCAGCTGGCCGAGCGGGTCAGCAAGTCGACCGGCGTACGTCAACGAGCGCCTCCGCCTGCTCCAGCTGCCCGAGCCGGTCCAGCAGCAGGTCGCGGCCGGCGTGATCCCGGCCCGGTTGGCGAAGCTGCTGATCCAGATCGCGAAGGTGAGCGAGCCGGTCGCGGTCTGCTGCGTGCAGCTGGTCGCCGACGGCCACGCCGAGCTGGCCGACCTGGAGGAGCGGCCGGAGCGGCTGATCGGCTGCCTCGGCGACCACGACTGGCCCGACCCGCAGCCGGTCGCGCTCGCCGTCTCCAGCTACCAGCACTACCGCCTCGACGACCTCCCCCTCCCCGAGGGCTGCGACGACATCGCCGAGCGTGTGCAGGCGCTCGAGGCCGAGTACGGGTCGCGTCGGCTTCGTCTTCCGCGACGAGGAGGCAGACGCGGCCCGCGGCTACGGCTGCCTGCTCGAGCTCAAGCGCGACCGCTTCTTCGCCCACGCCTACATCACCGACCCGGCCTTCATCGCCGACCGCGTCCGCCTCCAACTCGACCAGCTCGAACAGGAAGCCGAACGCCGCCGCACCGCAGCCGGCAACGACCGGCCCGCCGGAGGCGACCAGCAGCCGGTGTCGCTGGAGGCGGAGAAGGAGCGGCGCCGCCAGGAGCGCCAGCAGCGCAACGAGGCAGAAGGAGGCCGCGACCGCCGCCAACTTCGAGCTCGGCCGCAAGCTGCAGCTCCGCTACGACGCACCCAAGCTCACCACGCCGCTCGCGAAGCTGCTGGCGCTGCTCGTGCTCGAGCGGCAGGCCGAGAAGCTCGCCGGCCGCGGCCTGCGCTACGTCCGCGAGGACTGGCAGATCGTCGAGCAGGTCGAGCAGCGCGGGAAGGCGGTCGAGAAGCGCCGCTACCCGGAGGCCTTCGAGGCCGCCGAGCAGCTCTACGCCCAGATCGGCCGCGCCCGCACCCCCGAGCAGGTGATCGGCCGCCTCCTCCAGGCGCTCGTCGCCGCCCACGCCGCCGACGAGGAGGCGCTGCCGCAGTCCAAGCGCGTCTACTGGGAGACGCCCGGCAGCTACGACGACGGGCCGAGCAGCGAGATCCCGGCCCTGCTCGAGCGGCTGGCCAAGCCCGTGCTGCCCCGCCACCTCGCCGCCAAGCGCCAGCCCGGCGACGAGACCGACGCGAGAGGCGGCCTGACCCGACCAGGCGCAGGCCGGGTTCGCCCGGCCTGCGCCTTCTCTTCGACGAAGGAGGCAGAAGCGATGGCTTCCACCACCAGCACATACGGGCGCGTCTGGGACCGCCGCCTCGGCGAGCTCCCCGACCCGCCCGACGGACCAGCTCTACAGCCGCGGCGACCAGTGTCGTCGAGGCGCTCGGCCGGCCGACGGTCGCGATCGTCGGTGCCCGCGCCTGCTCGGGCTACGGCGCCCAGGTCGCCCGCAGCCTCGCCCGCGAGCTTGCCGCCGCCGGCGTCACCGTCGTCTCCGGCCTTGCCCGCGGCGTCGATGGCGAAGGCGCACCGCGGCGCCCTCGAGGCCGGCGGGCTCACGGTCGCGGTGCTCGGCTGCGGCATCGACCGCGACTACCCCAGCCGCCCACGCCGAGCTCGCCCGCCGCATCGCCGCCCAGGGCGGGATCGTCTCCGAGTACCAGCGCCGGGGTCGAGCCCGCCCCCTGGCGTTTCCCGGCCCGCAACCGGATCATCGCCGCCCTCAGCCAGACTGGTCGTCGTCGTCGAGGCCCGCAACCGAAGCGGCGCCCTGATCACCGTCGACCTGGCGATGGAGATCGGCCGCCCGATCTACGCCGTCCCCGGCGAGATCACCAGCCTGCTCTCCGAGGGCACCAACGACCTGATCCGCCACGGCCACGCCACCGCCCTCACCGCCGCCGACCAGATCCTCGCCGCACTCTCGATCGAAGGAGACCACCAGTGAGCAGCCAGCTCCACACCGAACCGACCGCCTCGTCGTCGAGCTGAGCGTCGACGAGTGGCGCTTCCAGCAGCTCCAGCAAGCCGGCTGGCCCGAACAGGAAGCCCTCCTGCTCGCCGCCCGCCACGACATCGACCTCCACCACGCCTGCGAGCTCCTCCAGCACGGCTGCCCGCCCGAGCTCGCCTGGCAGATCCTCTACTGACCCGCGGTCCCGGTCAGTTGAGGCTGACCTCGAGCTCGATCGGCTCGATCCGGAACAGGTCCTGCCAGTCGGGCTCGTCGGCGAGCAGCTCGGCCAGCATCCGCTCGGCGTCCGCCTCGCGGGCGAAGAGCTCGACCGCCTCGGCCAGCCAGAGGTCGACGACGCCGAAGAAGCGCACCGCTCGAGTCAAGCCGACGCGACCGGTTTCGGCTAGATGGCCGGGGCGGCCGTGTCCCTCCTGGGCGGGTGCCGGAGTCGCGCGCCGAGGATGCGGCCCGCGCCCGGCCGCCGTCAACCCTGACGGGTTGCCGCGCCCCTGTTGGGGCGCGTGACGGCGGGCTCGGCGCGGGCCGCGGCGCGCGACTCGATCCGGCACCCGCCCGCAAGGAGGACACGCGCATGGCCGCCACCGATCCTGCCACCCATCGCCAGCTCGCCTTCATCAAGCAGCTCGCCTACGAGCGCGGCGTCAGCTTCATCCCGCCCGACCAGCCGCCTGCAGGCCAGCCGGCTGATCGACCAGCTCAAGCGAGCGAGCACCGCTCGCCGCGGTTCGAGATCGCAGACGACCGCCAGGCGACCGTGCAGCGCCACGGCGAGCACGCCCCCGCCAGCTCGCCCACTGCCGACGAGATCAGCGGCTACGGCTCGCACGCCCACTGGCGCCACCGCCGCCCACCGCGGCGCTGAGCCCGCCGCGCCTCGTCGCCTTACTCCCTCGCCGGGTTCGAGCGTCGCCCGCTCGAGCCGGCCGAAGCCTCGTTGAAGGAGGTTCCTGATGCTTCCCGCGACCGCCGCCGGGATGATCGCCCTGTTCTGCCGGCCCGGCATGCAGTCGGCCTGGCGCAGCGAACGCCGCCCCGACTCGCACTTCCACGCCGGCTCCGCCGCCGCGTCCGGCGGCGACGGCTACGACTTCATGGCCGCCCTCCCCGCCAGCTGGCAGCCGGTGCCCGAGTGGGGCGACTGGCCCTACCTGATCGGCTGGCGAAACGACCCAGAGCGGGCCGTCCTCACCTACTGCGAAGGCGACATTTCAGTCGAGGTCGCCGACGATCGACTCAGCTATCTCAACCTCCTTGCCCGCACGACGCGTCAGCTCACGCCGGCCTACGAGGATCGCGATCCGCTCTCGCCCTGCATCGCAGCCTGTCCCTCGCCGCCGCTCCGGGAGGAGGCGTGACCGGTCGCGCCGACGACCAGCGGCGAGGCGAAGCTTCGCAAGACAGGAGCCCGACCCGTGGGGCGCCACAGCGAAAGCAGCGAACCGGGCACCCCGCTCCCGCCGACCCGGGCACCTCGGTCCGCATCGCCAACCCGCCGCCAGCCGCCTCGCCGCTCCCGCCGCGAAGCTCCCAGAGAGCCCTCCCACCGCTCCGACGCCGACCCTCCGCCTCGTCCGGTCCTATGATCCTGTCGACGACCTCGAGATCCGTCTGCGGCGCATCTATGCCTTGCTGAGCGTCCCACCCTTCGACCCGCCCAACCAGACCAGCCGATGACCACCGCTCCAGCCAAAGACTCGAAACGCATCCGCTGCGCGATCTATATCCGTGTCTCCACCGAGGAGCAGGTCGAACGCGCACGCCTCCGGGAGCAACAGGATCGGCTGCCTCAGCTCGCCGCCGAGCGGGGCTGGAAGTACACCGTCATCGAGGACCTCGGTATCAGCGGCCGCACGATCGAGGCTCGGCCGGGAATGACTCGGCTGCTCGCCATGATCGTCGCCGATCAGGTCGACACGGTTCTCGTCATCGAACAGAGCCGGCTCACGCGCGACACGACGCTCGAAGACCTCGGCCGCATCATTCGCGCCTGCCAAGAACACGCAGTCGCGATCGCCACTCCTGAACGCACCTACCGTCCGGACGATCTCGATGACTTCGTCATGCTCGGCATTCAGGGCGTGCTCAGCGCCGCCGAGGTTCGCCGACTTGCCAAGCGAGCGCACGAGGGCATCTCCCGAATCGCCAGCGAGGGCCGCTACACCGGCGGCATCGTTCCCTACGGCTACCGCGTTTCCACCGACGGCTTCTTCACGATCCACGAGCCCGAGGCCGCCGTCGTCCGCGAAATGTACGCGTGGCTCGTCGACGAGCATCTCAGCCTCTACGCGATCCAGCAGCGCCTGAACGAGATCGGCATCCACCCGCCCAACCAGGATGAGCGCCGACCCCCAGCCGCCCGCGAACGAGGCAAGCGCACACGCCGCACCAGCAACCGCTGGCAGGGCTTCACCGTCAAGAGGATCCTCAGCAGCTCCTTCTACGCGGGCGAGCGCGTCTACGGAAAGCGCTCGGCGAAGACTCGCGCTCTGATCACCGGCTCCGTACCAGCCGTCGTCAGCCGCGAACGCTACGAGCAAGCGCTCGTGCGTCTGGCTGAACAGAAGAAGCGGCATGCCCGCGGCCAACGCTACGACTACCCCCTCAAAGGCAAGATCCGCTGCGGAGCCTGCGGCCACGCCTACAGCGGCGCGTTCGATCAAACCGTCCAGCACGGCACCGTCTGCCGCTACTCGTGCACGGGAACCGGCCGTGCAAACGAACGCGGAACCTCCTGCGACAACCCGAGCGTCCGAGCCGACACGCTCGAGCCGCTGATCTGGAACGACATCGTCCGCTTCCTCTCCCAACCGAACCTGGTCCTCAGCGACTTCGACACCCACCACGACGAGCACGCCGACGCCGTCACCCGTCGACAAGAACAAGAACGAGCTCTGCAACAGAGACACAGCGCGCTCGCCAAAGAAGTCGAGAGCTGGCTCGACCTCTTCCCGAAGGCCATTCGCGGCGAGACCGCAGGACTGACCCTTGAGGACATCGATCGCCGCGTGGCCGAGCTGCGCACAGAACTCGCCAGGGTCGAAGACAACCTCGCCCGTCTATCCACCTGGTCTGAAGAGCTGACCCTGCGCGCCGCCAGCCGCCGCAACCTCGAACAACTCCTTCAACGACTCACAGACCGTCTCGACAATCCCAGCCCCGCAGACAAGCAGACCATCATCCAACAACTCGTCCGCAGCATCACCATCACCGCCGATCGCGACGAGACTGGCCGTCCGCTCTATCGATACGAGCGACGAACGCGCCCCGACGGCTCCTTCTGGTACGCGCACCGCGTCTCCTACGCCCGCGCACACGTCGTCTATGCCTTCGGAGAGGACGATTTCCCTGCAAACGAAGACTCCGAAGTATTGGCGCACGCCCAGAGGTTCATCGTCCCCACGAGCTGGAAGCGCGCAGGGAAGACGACGCGGCCGGCGGCGCGCGCGACCGAGACGAAGCCGTCCTCGAGCGGCTGTCGCAGCGCCTCGAGCGACGGCCGGGCGAACTCCGCCAGCTCGTCGAGAAGGAGAACACCGCGATGGGCGAGGCTGGCCTCTCCCGGCCGCAGCCCCGGCCCACCGCCGACGATCGCGGCCGTCGAAGCGCTGTGGTGCGGCGCTCGAAACGGCGGCTCCGCGATCAGCGGATGCTCGGGCGGCAGCAGTCCGGCGACCGAGTGGATCCGGGTCACCTCGAGCGCCGCATCCGGATCGAGCGGAGGCAGGATCCCCGGGAGACGGCGACCGAGCATCGTCTTCCCCGTCCCCGGCGGCCCGCCGAAGAGAAGGTTGTGCCCGCCGGCGGCAGCCAGCTCGAGGGCGCGGCGCGCGCGTTCCTGCCCGCGCACGTCGGCGAGGTCGGCGGGCGGCGGCCGCTCCTGGAACCGAGGTGCGAGGCGGAGGATCCGGCGCCAGCTCGCCGCGCAGGTATGCGACCGCGTCCGCGAGATGCCGGACCGGCACCGGCTCGATGCCGGCCAGCGTCGCCTCCGCCGCGCACTCCCGCGGGCAGAGCAGCCGCTCGAGCCCCATCCGCCGCGCCCCTTCCGCCACCGCCAGGACACCGCCGACCCGGCGGAGCCTTCCGTCCAGGGCGAGCTCGCCCACAGCCGCATGCCGTTCGAGCTCGGCGTGCGGCACCTGCCGGGAGGCCGCGAGGACGGCGAGAGCGATCGGGAGGTCGAACCCGGACCCCTCCTTCCGCAGCTCCGCGGGCGCCAGGTTGACGGTGACGCGTCGGCCGGGGAACTCGAGCTCCGCCGACAGGATTCCGCTGCGGACTCGCTCGCGCGCCTCCTGGCAGGCACGGTCGGCGAGCCCCACGATCGTGAAGGCCGGGACACCGTTCTGGATGTGCGCTTCGACCTCGACCCGGCGGGGCTCGAGCCCGACGAGCGCATGGGTGAAGGCGCGTGCGAGCACGCCTCGACGCTACGCGCGCCGACGTCATACGTCCCTCGCGGCTCCGCGCCGCTCGCGCGACGAAGTCGATCCCGTTCCGTCCAGGAGTTGCGACCTCGCGGTCACGCAGCCGGCGGTATCGTCGATTCCGAGGGCGGAGGGACGACGACCCCACCCTGGGCGGGGGTGTGGGGAAACGGCCTCCTTCGACCCGGCCTGCGAGGGCGCGGCGATCCGGCTCAGACGGGCCGGGCGACGAGGACGTCCTCGTAGTACTCGCCCGCCCGGCGGCCGGTTCGGCGGTTCACGTGCCGGCGCAGGCGGCGCTCCAGGCTCAGGCCCGCCCGGGCGAGGATATCGGGGTAGAGATCCCGCCGGTCGTTGACAACGACGAGCACCGGCGCGTCCGGGACGCAGCGACGGAACGGCGTTCGCCAGCACCGCGGCGACGTCGGCGCGGTACCGCTCGAGCGCCTCCTTCGCCGTGCCGGACGCCGCTGCGCCGATCTCCAGCTCACGCCGGTCGGCGAGACCGAGCAGCTCGTAGGCGTAGCGGTGCTGCTCGTGGTAGTCGATCAGTCCCGGATAGGGCGGCGAGGTGAGGATCCCGTCGAACGTCGCCTCGTACTCGACGACCCGCGCGTCCGCGTGAAGCACCCGCCCCTCCCGCTCGGAGTCGCGAACCGCTGCGAACTCCTCGATGCGCCGCAGCGTGTCGAGCGTGTACCGCCGCAGGAAGGAGACCGCCGACTCGACCGGCCGGCACATCCGGCGGTGCTTGTGGCACCAGTACTCCCCCGTCTGCGCCGCCCGCGGCGCCTCGAGGTCGAAGTGCGCGGCCCTGCGCGCCGAGCGCGCCGCCCGCGAGAGGATCACCCGCAGCACATCCCGGTGCCGCGAATCCTCGACGAGGTCGCGGAAGGCGAGCAGCTCCGCGGCTGCCCTCGGCGCGTACCACTCGCGCAGATAGGGCTCTCGTGGAGGAGCCACGCGACCGAGCTCGAGCGAGTCGAGCCGCGCGCAGACGTCGCGAAGCTCCGCGCCGAGCGCGCCGACGTCGTACTGCGCGGTCTTCACCCGGACGAGCAGGCAGTTGAACGCGGCCAGCTCGACGCCGGTCGCGTCGTGTCCCGACTCGAGCGCCTGCACGAGCGTCGTCCCGGAGCCGGCGAACGGATCGAGGACGTGCCCGCCCGGCTCGAGGTAGCGGTCGAGCAGCACTTCGACGAGCTGCGGGATGAACTTGCCGTGGTACGGGTGCAGCCGGTGGACGTGCTTCGTGCGCACGCGTTCCGGGAGGGCGCTCTCCGACCACGAGAGCTCCAGGTCCAGCGCCGCGTACAGCTCGTCCTGCGTGACCGCCACGAGAAGCGGTCTTCGACGCCCGGCTCAGAACGCCTCCGAGAGCCGCTCCACCCTCCCGTCCCGCACCGCGACGACGTCGAAGCCGACGCGCAGCTCCGCCAGCTCGGGCCGCACCGCAAGCCAGGCCTCGGCAGCGCGGCGCACACGGCGCTGCTTCTCGGCGGTCACCATCTCCAGCGGGTCGCCGAACCCGGCGCCGCGCTTCTCCTTCACCTCGACGAAGCGCAGGACGCGTCCGCGCCGGACGACCACGTCGATCTCGTTGCCGCCCGCCCAGACGTTCGCGCCGAGGATCCGCCAGCCGCGCAGGCGGTACCAGCGGACGGCGCGCCGCTCGGCGGCCGCGCCCCTACGCGGCGGCCTCGTCGCGCCCGTAGCAGAGGGCCTGGAAGCTCAGCCGGTGCACCGCCGACGGCCCGCGCTCGCGGACGACCGCCGAGTGGCCGGGCGTGATGTAGCCGACGTGCTGCGCGAAGCCGTAGGCGGGGTAGAGCGCGTCGAGGCGGCGCATCAGCCGATCGCGGGTCACCTTGGCGACGATCGAGGCCGCGGCGATCGCCGCACTCTTCTCGTCCCCGTCGACGACCGCCGTGTGCTCGGGCGCGCCCGGGCCGAGCCGGAAGCCGTCGACGAGGCACACCTCGGCCGGCGGGGTCAGCGCCGCGAGCATCGCCCGCAGACCGGCCAGGTTCGACCGGTGCAGCCCGTTGCGGTCGATGTCGCCGGGGGGGATCACGCGCACCGCCACCCGCTCCGCGCATGCGACCACCGCCCCGAAGAGCTCCTCCCGCCGCTCCTCCGAGCACTGCTTCGAGTCGTTCAGGTAGGCGAGCGGACGCACGCGATGCTCGCGCAGCGACCCGTAGTCGAGCAGGACGCCGGCGACGACGAGCGGGCCTGCGAGCGAGCCGCGCCCCGCCTCGTCCGCGCCCGCGACGAAGCGGGCGCCGAGCCGACGGTCGAACCCGAGCAGCTTCTGGCCGGTCCGCTTCACGTCCGGCGAGGATAGCGCGGCGCCCGGCCGATGGACCTCGGCGTGACGGAGCTGCGAGGAAGCCGCTACTCGGCGGCCGGTGCGGGCTCGGGCTCGTCCGCCGCGGGCGCCTCGGCCTCGGCGTCGGGCTCCTCGGCGGCGGGCTCGTCGACCACCGGCTCTGCGGCGGGCGTCTCGGCGCCGGCCTGCTCGGCCTCGGCCTCGGGAGCCTGCGCCTCGAGATCGGCCTCCTTCGGCTTCCTCGGGCGCCGCCTCGCTCGCCGCGAGCGTCGACGTCATGCTGGCCGGCAGCTCCGAGCCAGAGCCGTAGCGCTTCTCGCGGATGCGGGCGCGCTTGCCGACGCGACCGCGGAGGTAGTAGAGCTTCGCGCGGTTCACGTCGCCGATCGCCGCGACCTCGATCCGCTCGATCTTCGGCGAGTGGAGCGGGAAGGTCCGCTCGACGCCGACGCCGAACGACTGCTTGCGGACGGTGAACGTCTCGCGCACGCCGGCCCCCTGCCGCTTGAGCACGATCCCCTCGAAGACCTGGACGCGCCGGCGCTGCCCCTCGATCACCTGGAAGTGCACGCGGACCGTGTCGCCCGCCTTGAAGCGGGGCACCGTGCGCAGCTGGGCGCGCTCGAGATCCTGGATGACGTTGCTCATGGGAAGGCGGCCCGCCGGGCCGACGGCGAAGGGTAGCGGAACTCTGCCGGCAAGGCTCCGCCTGCTCCCACGAGGCGGAGCTCCGGGCGCAGGGGGCCTACAGCACCTCCCGCGGGCGTCAGCGAAACCCGATGCGATTCGGCGGCCAGTAGACGAAGAACACCTCGCCGATCAGGTTCGCGCGCGGCACGGCGCCCCACTCGCGCGAGTCGCACGACTCGCCTCGGTTGTCGCCCATGAAGAAGTACTCGCCGGGCGGCACGGTCCAGCGGCCGCCGAAGTGGGAGGCGTCGGCGAGACGCCGGCTCTGCTGGATGTACGGCTCCTTCAGCCTGTACCACTCCTTCGAGTCCTTCGGCTGCACCCAGATGTAGCCGCTCTGATCCTCCTTGAGCGTCTCGCCGGGCAGCCCGATCAGGCGCTTGACGAAGGTGCCGCCCTCGCCGCACTTGACCGCGGCCTCCGGCGGCGTCTTGAAGACGATGATCTCGCCGCGCTTCGGGTCGCGGAAGCGGTAGATGAAGCGGTTCGCGAGCACACGGTCGCTGTAGTTCGCCTCGCAGCCGGGCGCCGGGTGGGCGCAGTGCAGCGTCGGCTCCATCGAGGAGGAGGGAATCCGGTACGGGTTGACGACCCACTGCTTGATCGCGAGCACGATCAGGATCGCCCCGGCGATCGTCAGCACCCAGTCGAGCACGACACGGACGCCGCGCGGGAGCCCGGGCAGCAGGCGGCCGAGCGGGTCTCTCACCGGGCCGTCACCATCGCGCGGCGCCAGGCGTCGATCCGCGCGTGGTCGCCCGAGAGCAGCACGTCCGGGACGCCCCAGCCGCGGAACTCCGCCGGCCGCGTGTAGTGCGGGTACTCCAGGCCGCCGCCGAGCTCCGCGGAGAAGCTCTCGAGCTCTCCAGAGCCCTCCGCGAGCGCACCGGGCAGCCGCCGCGCGACGGCGTCCAGGAGCACCATCGCGGGCAGGTCGCCGTTCGAGAGCACGTACGAGCCGATCGAGACGGCGTCGCTCGCGAGATGCTCGACGACCCGCTCGTCGAAGCCCTCGAAGCGGGACGAGAGGACGGTCAGCGCAGGCAGCGCTGCGAACTCCTCCACGACCGCCTGCGTCAACGGCCGCCCTTTCGGCGTCAGAGCGATCACCGGCTGCTGCGGCGCCTCGCCGTAGGCGGCCTCCAGCGCCGCGGCGACGACGTCGACGCGGAGCAGCATCCCGGCGCC
This sequence comes from uncultured Actinomycetes bacterium, assembly GCA_963746895.1. GTDB lineage: Bacteria > Actinomycetota > Thermoleophilia > Gaiellales > Gaiellaceae > Palsa-739. The sequence continues at coordinate 233,440 of CAVVDI010000013.1, forward strand.
GCCGCCGTACGGCTCGTCGTCGACCTGCCCGGCCCGCAGCGGCGTCGTCTCGCGGTAGTTGAAGAGGCGAAGCTCCAGCTCCCCGCCCAGCACCGCGGCGAGCGGCCGCTGCTCGGTCAGCCAGGCGAAGGCGTGCGGGACGAGGGTGAAGACGTCGATGCGCAAGGGGACTGTTGGAGTGGACGCTATTCGGGCTCGGCGAAGCCTGGCGCGACCACGATCCGCCCGGCCGCCAGGTCGACCTGCCGCACGCACGCGCCCACGAGCGGCAGAGACGCGCCCGAGTCGAGCTCCAGCACGTCGTTCGCAGGGTACTCCAGCACGTCGCGGACGCGCCCGAGCAGCCGCCCGGCCTCGTCCTCGACCGCCAGACCGACGAGCTCGAAGACGTAGAACTCTCCGTCCCCGGCGAGCTCCGGCAGCGTCTCGCGCGGAACCGCGAGCATCGTGCCGCGCTCGACGCGCCGGTCGAGCCGGATCACCGGCCGGCCGCCGGCACCGCGCTTCGAGGCGACGATCTCGGCCGGCTCGCCGCCCGCGTAGAGGGTCGCAGCGCGCGCGAACGTCCCCTCCCGCTCGCTCGCGCGCTCGACGAAGAAGGAGCCGTCGAGCCCGTGCGGGCGGCCCACCCGGCCGACCGGGACGAGCTCAGAGGCCACGTTCGGTGAAGAGCGCAACCGCCTCCTCGCGGCCCTTCTGCGGCGCGGCCGCTCCCGCGTAGGGCGTGCGCCGGGGAACGAGGTCGAGCAGCCAGTACGCGCCCGGCTCGTCCTCGTACGGGCTGCCGACGCTGCCCGAGTTGACGACCCGCACGCCGGCGACCTTCCGCTCGAACTGGGTGTGCGTGTGCCCGCAGACGACGACTGCCGCGTCGACGTCCTCGAACAGGAACGCGATCCGCCCCTCCTCCGTGCGCTCGGTGAAGACATCGAGGTCGTTCCGGGGCGAGGCGTGGCAGAAGAGCGTGTCGCCGATCCGCACCGTCTCGGGGAGCCCGTGCAGGAAGGCGATCTGCTCGTCGCTCAGGGCCGCCCGCGCCGGCTCGAGCACGCCCGGAGGCGCGAGGCCCGGCTCCCCGGGCATCAGCTCGCGGTCGGTGTTGCCGCGCAGCCAGCGAACCCGGTCGCCGAGCGCGCGCAGCCGCTCGAGCGTCTCGGCCGGCTGCTCGCCGCCCGCGCAGACGTCGCCGCCGACGACGATCGTCGCCTCGTCCGGGATCTCCGCGAGCACGGCCTCGAGCGCCGCGAGGTTCCCGTGCACGTCGTAGAGCGTCGCGATCACCGGCGCGCCCTAGCCGACGATCTCGAGCTGCAGCCGCCGCCCGGCCGCGACCCCGCCGGCGCGGACGAGCGTCCGCAGCGAGCGGGCCAGACGCCCCTGCCGCCCGATCACCTTGCCGACGTCGCCCTCGGCGACGTGCAGGCGCAGCAGAAGCGAGCCGTCGTCCTCGTCGACCTGCTCGACGCGCACCGCGGCCGGCTCGTCCACGAGCCGACGCGCGAGCTCGGCGAGCAGCTCGGCCACTACCGGATGCCCTTGACCTTGAGCAGCTTCGCGACCGAGTCGGTCGGGAGCGCGCCTTTCGCGAGCCAGCCGCGCACCTTCTCCTCGTCGAACTCGATCAGGGACGGATCGTGCTGCGGGTTGTAGCGGCCCACGATCTCGATGAACTTGCCGTCGCGCGGCGAGCGCGAGTCGGCGGCGACGACGCGGTAGATCGGGTTCTTCTTCGACCCGACCCGCGTCAGCCTCAGCTTGACTGCCATCTGCCTACTTTCTCGCTTTCCTCTTCCGTTTGGACTTCGACTTGCGCGTCGCGCTCGGGCGCGGCGCCCCCTGCACGGGCATGCCGTTCCCCGGCATCGCCGGCATCCCCGGGATCTGCGGCATCTTGCCGGACCCCATCATCTTCATCATCTTCGCCATCTGCTTGCGCGCCTCGATCAGCTGGTTGACCTCCTGCACGGTCGTGCCCGAGCCGGCGGCGATCCGCTTGCGGCGGGAGCCGTCGATCACGTGCGGGACCCGCCGCTCGTGCGGGGTCATCGAGAGGATGATCGCCTCGACCCGGCCGAGCTGCCGCTCGTCGACCTGATCGAGGCCCTCGAGCTGCTTGCCGAAGCCGGGGATCAGCTTCAGGACGCCCTGCAGCGGCCCCATCCGGCGCAGCATCTTGTAGCTCTTCAGGAAGTCGTCGAAGGAGAACTCGCCCTTCATCATCCGCTGCTCGAGCTCGTCCTTCTCCTCCTCCTCGATCGCCGCCTCGGCGCGCTCGATCAGCGTCAGGACGTCGCCCATGCCGAGGATCCGCGACGCCATCCGATCGGCGTGGAACCACTCCAGCGCGTCGAGCTTCTCGCCGACCGAGGCGAGCTTGATCGGCCGGCCGGTGACCGCACGGACCGAGAGCGCAGCGCCGCCGCGCGCGTCGCCGTCGAGCTTCGTCATCAGGACGCCGTCGAAGTCGATCCGCTCCTGGAATGCCTTCGCGACGTTGACGGCCTCCTGGCCGGTCATCGCGTCGAGGACGAGCAGCACGTTCGTCGGCTTCGCCTCGCGGCGGATGGCGGCGAGCTCCTCCATCAGCGCCTCGTCGACGTGCAGCCGGCCGGCGGTGTCGAGGATCACGACGTCGCGGCCCTCCTCGCGGGCGCGGTCGAGCCCGTCGCGAACGGCCTTGACCGGGTCGGCGCGCTCGTCCGCGTAGACGGGGACCCCGACCTGGCCGCCGAGCTGGATCAGCTGGTCGATCGCCGCGGGCCGCTGCAGGTCGGCCGCGACGAGCGCGGGCTTCTTCCCGTCCTTCTGCAGCAGCAGCGCGAGCTTGCCCGCCGCCGTGGTCTTTCCCGAGCCCTGGAGGCCGGCGAGCAGAATCGTCGTCGGCGGCCGCGGCGAGAAGGCGAGGCGCGAGTCGCCGTCGCCCATCAGCGCCGTCAGCTCCTCGTGGACGATCTTCACGACCTGCTGCCCCGGCGTCAGGCTCTTGCGGACGTCCCCGCCGACCGCGCGCTCGCGCACCTGCGCCACGAACCCGCGCACGACGTCGAAGTTGACGTCGGCCTCGAGCAGCGCGAGGCGGACCTCCCGCATCGCGCGCGAGACGGCCTCGTCGTCGAGCGTGCCGCGCCCGCGGAGGTCGCCGAGAGCGTGCTGGAGCTTGTCGGAGAGCGTGTCGAACACGGCTCACCAGTGTAGGGACAGGAAGACGCGGCCCGGCCGGACTCTCGATCGGTGGAGACGGACGCCGACCCCGTCCTCGCCGCGCACCACGACAGCCGGGAGGCGCTTTGCGGCGCGTGTCACACTTGGCGCATGGTTTCCGCCGCCGCCGTGCGGAAGACCGTCACCGTCGTGTTCTGCGACCTCGCGGGCTCGACCGCGCTCGGGGAGCAGCTCGATCCCGAGCCGCTGCGCGAGCTGATGGGCGCCTGGTACGAGGCGATGCGCACGGCGGTCGAGCGGCACGGCGGCACCGTCGAGAAGTTCATCGGCGACGCCGTCATGGCCGTCTTCGGCGTCCCGCAGCTGCACGAGGACGACGCGCTCCGCGCCGTCCGGGCCGCGGTGGAGATGCAGGCGGCGGCCACGGCCCTCGGGGCCGGGCTCGGCATCCGGGTCGGCGTCAACACCGGGGAGGTCGTCACCGGCGACGCCGCCACGACCCTCGTCACCGGCGACGCCGTCAACACCGCGAAGCGCCTGGAGGAGGCCGCCGGCGAAGGCGAGATCCTGATCGGGGCGGTCACGCGCCGGCTCGTCGCGCACGCGACCAGGCTCGAGCCGGTCGACGCGATCGCGGCCAGGGGGAAACGCGCGCCCGTCGAGGCGTGGCGCGTCCTCGGTGCGATCGAGGGCGCGGAGCCGTTCGCGCGCCGCACCGATACCCCGCTCGTGGGCCGCGACGCCGAGCTCGCCTCGCTCCGCGCCGAGCTCGACGCGGCCGCCGGCGGCGCCTGCCGGCTCGTCACGGTGGTCGGCCCCGCCGGCAGCGGCAAGTCCCGGCTGGCGACGGAGCTCGTCGCCGCCGTGGCCGATCGGGCGGCCGTCGTCACGGGCCGCTGCCTCCCGTACGGAGACGGGATCACGCTCTGGCCCCTGATCGAGTTGATCCGCTCGCTCGGCGGCGACGACGCGGTGGCCGAGGCCGTCGCCGGCGAGCCCGACGCGGCGCTGATCCTCGAGCGCCTGGACGGCCTCACAGGCGGCGAGTCGCGGGCGCCGGAGGAGCTCTTCTGGGCTGTCCGGCGCCTGCTCGAGGCCCTTGCGCGCGAGCGGCCGCTCGTCGTCCGCCTCGAGGACCTCCACTGGGCCGAGCCGACGCTGCTCGACCTCGTCGAGTACGTCAGCCGCTGGAGCCGGGACGCGCGGATCCTGCTCCTCTGCCTCGCGCGGCACGACCTGCTCGAGCAGCGGCCGCGCTGGGAGGGCTCACTCGTCAGGCTCGCGCCGCTCTCGGCCGCCGAGTCGGCCGCCCTCCTCGACGGGCTGGCCGCCGACCTGGAGCTCTCCCCCGCGCTGCGAGAGCGGATCGCCGCCGCCGCGCAGGGCAACCCGCTCTACGTCGAGCAGCTCGTGGCGATGCTGGCGGAGGGCGGCGGCGAGCCGGAGGAGCTGCCGCTGCCGCCTACGACCCAGGCGCTGATCGCGGCCCGCCTCGACCGCCTCGACGCCCACGAGCGTGAGGTCCTCGAGCGCGCGTCCGTCGTCGGCCGCGAGTTCTGGCCCGGAGCGGTGAACGCGCTGGGCCCCGAGGCGGAGGCGGGCCTGGGCGCGACGCTGCTCGGCCTCGTCCGCCGCGAGCTCGTCGAACCTGCTCCGTCGGCGATCCCCGGCGAGGACGGGTTTCGCTTCCGCCACGTCCTCATCCGGGACGCCGCCTACGCGTCGGCGCCGAAGGGCAGGCGGGCCGACCACCACGAGCGGCTCGTCGACTGGCTCACCGCGTCCGCCGGCGGTTCGGAGGAGCTCGACGAGATCCTCGGCTACCACCTCGAACAGGCGCACCACCTGCGCCGCGAGCTCACGGCCGCGGACGAGCGGACGCGCGCGCTCGCCGAACGGGCCCACGTACTCCTCGCGCGCGCCGGCCGCCGCGCCGATGCCCGAGGCGACGCGCCCGCCGCGCGCAGCCTGCTCGGCCGCGCACTCGCCCTGGAGGTCGAGACGGACGACCGGCTGGAGCTGCGCCGGCGACTCGCCCACGCCCTCTGGAACACCGGGGAGACCGCCCGCGCGATCGCGGAGGTGGACGCGGTCGCCGCGGAGGCGGCGGCGGCCGGCGACCGTGCCGAGGAGTGGTACGCGAGGCTCGACGCCGCCGGGATGCGCGGCGTCGACGGCCCGCACGGGCTGCTCGCCTTCCTCGAGACGGCGGCCCGGGCGGTCGAGGTGTTCTCCGAGCTCGAGGACGAGCGCGGCCTCGCGCAGGCCTGGCGCCGTATCTCACTCGCAGAATCGGTGCGCGCGAGCTACGCCGCCGCCGAGGCCGCCGCCGAGCGAGCGCTCCATCACGCACGCCTCTGCGACGAGCGCCAGGATGCCTCGCGGGCGGCGGACGTCCTCTGCACGGCGCTCCTCTGGGGGCCGACGCCGGTGGACGAGGCGCTCGCCCGCTGCGAGGAGCTTCTGACGGAGGCCGGGGAGGCCAACGCCACGCTGCGCGCCAACGTCCTCGCGGCGATCGGCGGACTACGGGCGCTCGGGGGCGAGCTCGCCGTCGCCCGCGCGTGCTGCGCCGAGGCCGAACGGATCTACGACGATCTCGGCCTGCGGATGTCCATCGCCGGGCTCGGGCAGATCTGCGCGCAGATCGACCTGCTCGCCGGCGATCCGGCAGCGGCGGAGCGGCGGCTCCGCGCGGGCCTCGAGCTGCTGGCAGGCGATGCGAGCGAGCCCGTCCAGCTGGGGTTGCTCGCCGCGGCGCTCGCCGCGCAGGGACGCCACGACGAAGCGGCGGCGACGGCCGCCGCCGCCCGCGACGCCGCTGCGCCGGAGGACGTCTTCTCCCAGATGCTCTGGCGCGGCGCGCTCGCCCAGGTCGAGGCCGCGCGGGGCTCGACGGAGACGGCACTCACCCTCGCCCGCGAGGCGGTCGACCTCGCCGCGCTGACGGACGCGCTGACGGCGCACGCCGACGCGCTCGACGGCCTCGCGGCCGTCCTCGCCGCCACCGGACGAACGGCCGAGGCGGAGACCGCGGCCCGCGCCGCGTCCGAGCTCCGCGAGCGAAAGGGTGCCGGAGCGCCGGCCCCCGGCGCCGGCCCGCTGGTCGAGCGCCCGCCTGCGCGGTAGGGTCGCGCCAACCGACGCGAGGAGGCGAGATGGCAGACGGGAAGTCGACGACCGGGAAGGTCAAGGCGAGCCACGGACGCGACCATCACCGCGGCTTCAACGAGGCGATGGAGAAGGCCCTCGGGCAGCTCAGCGCGGAGGTGGGGGCCGGCAGCTACGCGGTCGAGGTGCGCTTCCACGCGGACGTCGAGGTGTCGAACCCCGGCCGCGTGGGCTTCTACGGCGTCACCCTGACGCAGGCCTAGCCGGCGACGAGCGCGCGCGCGTAGTCCTGCGGGTCGAACGGCCGCAGGTCGTCGAGCTGCTCGCCGACGCCGATCAGCTTCACCGGCAGTCCGAGCTCGTACGCGATCGGGATCGCGACGCCGCCCTTCGCCGAGCCGTCGAGCTTCGTCAGGACGACGCCCGTGACACCCACCGCCTCGCCGAAGAGCCGGGCCTGCTGCACGCCGTTCTGGCCGGTGGTCGCGTCGACGACGAGCAGCGTCTCGTGGGGCGCGCCGTCGAGCCTGCCGGCGATCACGCGCCGCACCTTCGCCAGCTCCTCCATCAGGTTCGCCTGCGTGTGCAGGCGGCCCGCCGTGTCGACGATCACGACGTCGCGGCCGCGCGCCTGCGCCGCCTGGATCCCGTCGTAGGCGACCGCGGCCGGGTCGGCGCCCCGCTCCGAGCCGACGAAGTCCGCGCCCGCACGCTGCGCCCAGATCTCGAGCTGCTCCTCCGCCGCGGCGCGGAAGGTGTCCGCCGCCGCGACGACGACCGAGCGTCCGTGCCGGGAGAGGGCCGCCGCGAGCTTGCCGATCGTCGTCGTCTTGCCGGTGCCGTTCACGCCGACGACGAGCAGGACGGCAGGCGCGTGCCCGAGATCGAGCGTCGGCGGCTCGCCGAAGAGGGTCGCGATCTCCTCGGCGAGCGCCGGAGCGAGGCGCTCGCCGAGGTCGCCGCGCAGCTCGAGGCGCCGCACGAGCTCGGCCGTCGCGCGCACGCCGACGTCGCCCATGATCAGCGCCTCCTCGAGGCGCTCCCAGTCCAGCGCGTTGCCGGGATCGAAGGCGGCCGCCGCAAGCTCGCCGGTGAGGGCGCGGCGCGACTTCGAGAGCGAGTCGCGCAAACGCGAGAACATCCCGCCGCGCTGCTCCTCGGGCTCCGGCGCGGCGTCCGCCTCGCCGAGCAGCTCTCCCCAGCTTCTCGCCATCCGCCCAGCCTAGTAACACAGTGTTACTTGCGTCCTATAACACATGTTCTGGCGTCGAACCCGTCGAGCACCGGGTAGCGCGCGTCGGCGTCGAGGCAGGCGGCGGCGAAGAGCGCGGTGCCGACGTCGCCCGTGAAGAGCGAGTAGCGCCGGCGGCCGTCCGCAGCCGCGAGCCGGTCGGCCTGGGCGAGCGCGTGCACGGCGAAGCGGCGCGCCCGCTCCAGCCAGACCTCGTCGCCGGTGCGCGCGAACGCCTTCAGCAGCGCCCAGCCGTTGCCCGAGGTGCCGTGGCAGATGCCGTGGCCCTTCTCGTCGCCGTGCGCACCCGCCCGCCAGATGAGCTCCGCGCCGGCGAGCACGAGCCCCTCGTCGAGGTAGTCCCAGGCCGCGATCACGATTCCGGGGGAGCCCTGGCACCACTGGAGCTTCGGCTCGCTCGTCCAGTTCGCCAGCCCGTCCTCCCGGATCGCACGCTCGGCCAGGAGCGCGGCGGTCTGCCGCTTCAGCTCCTCGTTTCGCGGCTCCTCGACGTGCAGGAGCGCCCGGACGTTCCCGACGAGGCCGTGCGGGGCGCCGAGGCCCTTGAACTCCTCGCCCCAGAGCCGCTGCGTCCAGAGGCCCTTCTCGTCACGGCGGGACGCGAGGGCGGCGGCTGTCGTGCGCGCCGCCTCCGCCCAGCGCTCCTCGCCGGTCCAGTCACGCATCGCGGCGGCGGCGAGCAGCGTCCCCGGCGCACCCCACATCACATCCTCGGCCTCGTTGGCGACGTTCGCGCGGACGCGGTCGAGCAGGTCGTCGGCGTACTGCCGTGCCTCCGTCAGCCGCCAGGCGACGAGCAGCGGGCCGCTCTCGCCCGTGAGCAGACCGGACTCCGGAGGGGCCGGGAGCACCTCCTCGGCCATGAAATCCGGCTCGGCCCGCCAGCGCTCGAGGGACCGTACGGCCGCGGCGGCGAGGTCGAGCCGCGACCCGGCGTGACCGCGCAGCGCATGCAGCGCCCAGACGACGCCGCTCGCGCCGACGTAGAGGTTCTTCAGCGGCAGGGCCGCCTGCCAGCCGTCCCAGGCGTGCGCGGGCCACAGACCGTCCGGATCGTAGGCGTCGTCGGCGTCGGCGACGATCGCGCGGATCGCCTCGCGGACGCGCGCCTCGTCCCACTGCTGCTCGGTGAGCGGCTCGAACGCGGCCGGGTCGTGGAGCACGCGCCGAGCCTACGCCTGCCGACTCGACCGCGCCACCGGCCCGCTCTCCAGCCGGCGCGACTACCGTTCACGGAGACACGAATCCAGCGCGAACAAGGGGAGGCCATGACCACACTCGAGAACCGGCCGAACACCGCACTCCTCGTCGTCGACGTGCAGAAGGGCGTCGTCGAGGGGGCCCACCAGCGCGACGCCGTCGTCGCGAACGTCGGCAGCCTCGTCGAGAAGGCGCGGCGGGAACGGGTCCCGGTCGTCTGGGTTCAGCACTCCGACGAGCAGCTCGCGAGGGGAAGCGACGAGTGGCGGATCGTCCCCGAGCTGACTCCGGACGCCGCCGAGCCGCTCGTCGAGAAGACCTACGGCGACTCGTTCGAGGACACCACGCTCGAGACCGTGCTGTCCGGCCTCGGCGTCGGGCGACTCGTCGTCGTCGGCGCGCAGACCGATGCCTGCGTCCGCTCGACGCTCCACGGCGCGCTGGCCAGGGGGTACGACGCGACCCTCGTCCGCGACGCCCACACGACGGAGGACCAGACGGCATGGGGGGCGCCGCCGCCCGACCAGGTCATCGCGCACACGAACCTGTACTGGACGTACCAGACCGCGCCGGGCCGGACGGCCGGGACGGTCGCGACCGAGGAGGTCGACTTCGGCTAGAGGCCGAGCAGCGTCGCCGCGTGGTCGGGCACGTAGTGGAAGAGGTCGCGCGGCGGGCGCTCGTAGTCGCTCTCGGGAGGCCGTGGCGGCAGCTCGAGCGGCGGCTCGAGCACGTCCTCGTACGGGACGATCGAGAGCAGGTGCGCGATGCAGTTGAGCCGGGCCCGCCGCTTGTCGTCGCCCTCGACGACGTACCAGGGCGCCTCCGGGAATGTCGGTGTGGACGAACATCTCGTCCTTCGCCTTCGAGTACTCGACCCAGCGGGCGCGCGAGTCCAGGTCCATCGGCGAGAGCTTCCAGCTGCGCAGCGGATCCTCGAGCCGCGAGCGGAAGCGCCGCTCCTGCTCCTCGTCGGACACCGAGAACCAGTACTTGACGAGCCGGATTCCGTCCTCGACGAGCAGCCGCTCGAAGATCGGGCACTGCGCGAGGAAGCGGCGGTACTCGTCCGGCGTGCAGAAGCCCATCACGTGCTCGACGCCGGCCCGGTTGTACCAGCTCCGGTCGAAGATCGCGATCTCGCCCGCGGCCGGCAGCTGGGCGATGTAGCGCTGGAAGTACCACTCGCCGCGCTCGCGCTCGGTCGGCGCGGGCAGAGCGACGATCCGCGCCACGCGCGGGTTGAGGTACTCGGTGATCCGCTTGATCACGCCGCCCTTGCCTGCGGCGTCGCGGCCCTCGAAGACGACGACGAGCCGCTCGCCCTCCGTCCGCACCCACTCCTTCAGCTTCACGAGCTCCGCCTGGAGGCGCTCGAGCTCGCGCTCGTAGAGCTTGCGCGGGACCTTCGTGGCGTGGTCGTGCTTCACGCCCGGGAGCCTACGCCGCGCTGACCGCCTCCGCCTCGTCGCGCGGCAGACGCCGCGAGACGATCTGGGAGACGCCGTCGCCGCCCATGGTGACGCCGTAGAGGATGTCCGCCGCCTCCATCGTCCGCTTCTGGTGCGTGATCACGACGAACTGGGCGCGGTCGGAGTAGCGGCGCAGCAGCTCGACGAAGCGGCCGATGTTCGCGTCGTCGAGGGCGGCCTCGACCTCGTCGAGGAGGTAGAACGGGCACGGCCGTGCGAGGAAGAGCGCGAACAGGAACGAGATCGCGCCGAGCGCCTTCTCCCCGCCGGAGAGCAGCGAGAGCCGCTGCACCTTCTTGCCGGCGGGGCGGAGCTCGACCTCGATGCCCTGGCTGGAAGCGGCGGCGCCCGGGCCGCGTTCGGCGTCCCCGGGCTGCGACTCCTCGTCCTCCGCCTCGGTCAGGCGGAGGCGCCCCTCGCCGCCCGGGAAGAGCGTCGCGGCCACCTCTTGGAAGTTGCGCTGCACGGCGTCGAAGGTCTCGGCGAAGCGGCGCTCGACGGTCTCGGTCAGCTCGGCCCGGAGCTTCTCGAGCTCGGCGAGGCTCGCCTCGAGGTCGGCGCGCTGCGAGGCGAGCTCGTCGAGGCGCTCCTTCTCCGCCTCGTACTCCTCCTTCGCGAGCGGGTTCACCTGACCGAGCGCCTCGCGCCGGCGCTCCAGACGCTCCACCGTCTCGGCGAGCTCGTCCCGGTCGTCGCCCTCGGCCGAGTCGCCGGCCGGCGCCGGCGGCTCCGTCGCCGCCGCTTCCAGCCGCGCGTGCTCGAGCCGGCGGCGCGCCTCGTCGGCCTCGCCCTCGATCCGCGCCAGCTCCACGTCGATCGCGGATGCCGCCTCACCGGCCGCGGAGAGCTGCTGCCGCAGCTCGACCTCGGCGGCGCCGAGCCGGCGCAGCTGCTCGCCGAGCTCGCCGGTGCGCGTGCCGCCCGCGTCGACCCGCGCGCGCAGCGGCGACTCGAACCGCGCCGCCGCGACGGCCGCAGCGGCGAGCACGTCGTCCAGGCGCTCCGCGCCCGCGACCACGCGCGCAAGCTCGTGCGGACGGGCACGACGGCGGCCCGCGCGGACCGCCGCATCGATCCGCGCCGACTCCGCGTCCCGGGCCAGCTCGCCCGTGGATCTCGCCTCGGTCGCTGCGGCCTCCGCGGCGGCGACCAGCTCGCGCGCCTCGGCGCGCAGCGCGTGGACGTCGCCCTCGCCGGCGCCCTCGGCGTCGGCGCCGCCGAGGCGGACGAGATCCCGCTCGGCCGCGGCGGCTCCCTCGGCGGCGCCGGCGACCTCGCGCCTCAGGGCTCCTTCCCGCTCGCCGATCGCCCGCAGCGACGCACCCAGCCCGGCCGTGCGCTCGGCGCCGGCCTCGCCGCGCGCGCGGAGCGGCGCCTCGATCCGCTCCACCTCCGCGTCGAGACCGCCGAGCGCGCGCTCGAGGCGCTGCGCCCCGGCGGCCAGCGCATGCAAGGTCGACAGGTCGGCCCGGCGAATGCGGAGCCGGGGCGCGACCGCGGCGAAGGCCCGTTCGGTCGTCTCGGCCCGCTCGTCCGCCTCGTCGGCCTTCCGCTCGGCGAACTGCGCCTGCTCGCCCAGCGACCTCGCCTCGTCGGCGAGCGACCGGCGGCGGGCGTCGAGCTCGAGCAGCACCGCCTCGGCGGTCTCGCCCGCGAACCACAGCTCCCCCGTGCGCGGGTCGAAGCCGAAGCCGTCGAGCGTGACCGAGGCCACCGTCGCCGAGAGCAGCTCGTCCTTCTCGACCACCGGCAGCTCGGCGACGAGGTCGCGGGGATCGCACCCGGCGAGGACCCGCAGCGAGCCGAGCCCCATCGCGGCGGCCCGCTCGAGCAGGGCGAGGCCGCTGCGGGCGTCGTCGGCGAGGAGCGCGGACGCGCGCGGACCGAGCGCGGCAGCCACGGCGCGCTCGGCTCCCGGCTCGACCTCGAGCGCCGACAGCGCGAGCCGCCGGCCCTCCTCCGCGAACGCGCGCGCCGCCGGGGGGATGCCCTCGCGCTCGGCGAGCGAGCGCTCCAGCGTCGCGAGCCGCTCGGCAGCCGTGAGCGCGCGCTCGGCGAGCGTGTCGCGCTCGTGCGCCGCCTCGCGCGCGGCCGCCCTGTCGAGCAGCGCCTGCTGCTCGAGCTGCTGCGGCGACGGGCCGCCTCGCGCCGCGTCCGCCTCCGCCTCGGCGAGCTCCATCCGCAACCGCACCGCCAGCCGCCCGGCCGACTCGTGCTGGACCGCGAGGCCGGCGGCGCGCGAGCGGAGCTCGTACGACACCGAGAGCGCCGCCTCGCGCTCGCCGGCTGCGCCGGTGAGCTCGGCCTCGATCGCCCGCCGCTCGGCCAGCACCTCGTCGAGTCGCGCCTGCGCATCCGTGCGCGCTGCCCGCTCGGCGGCGAGCAGCCGCACGAGCGCCTGCCGCGCCCGCTCGGCGCGCGTCTCACGCTCGACCGCGGCCACGCGAGCCGCCTCGGCGGCCTCGCGCGACGCGTGCTCGAGCTCCGCGACCTCGACGCCCGGATGGCCGGCATCCGCCTCCGCAGCCGCCAGCTCGCCGCGAACCTGTTCCAGCAGCCCGGCCGCCGACTCGCGCCGGATCCCGACGCGCTCGGCGGCGCTGCGGAGGCGGTAGAGCACCTGCATCGCCTGCTCCCGCTTCCCGGCCGCGTCGGCGAGCTCCTCCTCGGCCCGGCCGCGCTCCTCGAGCACGGCCTCGAGCCGCTCCTCGGCCGCCCGCCGGACGAGCCCCGCCGCGATCCGCCGCTCGCCCGCCTCGGCGAGCCGCTCGTCGAGGCGCTCCAGGTCGAGCTGCGCGACCCGGGCCCGGAGTCGAGCGATCTCGTGGCGGAGCTTCTCCGCGCGCTCGGCCGCCGTCGCCTGGAGCGCCAGCGGCCGCAGCCGCTTCTTCACCTCGTCCTCGAGGTCGCGCGCCCGCTCCACCTGCACGGCGACGCGGGCGAGCTTCAGCTCGGCGCGGTGCCGGCGCGCCTTGAAGCGCCCGAGCCCGGCCGCCTCCTCGATCAGCGCGCGCCGCTCCTCGGGCTTCGAGGCGAGGATCGCCTCGACCTTGCCCTGGCCGATGATCGAGTGCATGCCCTGCCCGAGGCCGAGGTCGGCGAGCAGCTCGACGAGGTCGAGCCGGCGCACCGGCGTCCGGTTGACGAGGTACTGCCCCTCGCCGCCGCGGTGGAGGCGCCGCGCTATCGAGAGCTCGGCGTACTCGACCGGGATCGTGTGGTCGGCGTTGTCGAAGAGCAGCTCGACCTCGCAGAAGTCGGCCGGGCCGCGGCCGGCCGAGCCGGCGAAGAGGACGTCGTCGGGCTTCTCGGCGCGGAGCTCGCTCGGGCTGAGCGAGCCGGCGGCCCAGCGGATGGCGTCGGAGACGTTCGACTTGCCGGAGCCGTTCGGCCCGACGATGACGCCGACTCCCGGCTCGAGGCGAACCTCCACCGGATCCGGGAAGGACTTGAACCCACGCAGCTTGACGGCACGAAGATGCACGCGGGGCCGAGCCTAGCGCCGGTTGCGGACGGCCCTAGAGCAGCGCGGCCAGCCGGGCGATCCCGACGTCGATCAGGTCGTCGTCGACGCCGCTGAAGGAGAGGCGCAGGTTCCGCCGGCCGCGGCCGTCGGGGAAGAAGAGCGCGCCCGGCACGACGGCGACCCCCGCAGCAGCCGCACGCCCCGCCAGCTCCGCGGCCTCGACCGGCAGCGTCAGCCACGAGAAGAAGCCGCCCTGCGGCCGCGTCCACTCGACCCCCTCCTGCAGCTCTCGCTCGAGCGCCGCCAGCAGTCGCCGGCAGCGACGCGCGTAGAGCACGCGCGAGCGCTCGAGCTGCTCGTCGAGCCAGCCGCGGCGGACACGTCTCCTCGAAGAGCCGCTGACCGAGCGCGCCCGCGCACTGGTCGGTGTTCTGCTTCGCCGAGACGAGCTGCGCCACGACCTCGGCCGGCCCGACCGCCCAGCCGAGGCGGACGCCCGGGAAGAACGTCTTCGACGTCGTGCCCGCCTGCACGACCACGTCGGGCCCGAGGCTCCAGAGGCTCGGCGGCTCCTCGCCGCCGAACCCGAGCTCGCGGTAGGCGACGTCCTCGACGATCAGGAAGCCGTACCGGCGGGCGAGCTCGACGAGAGCCCGGCGACGCTCCGCCGTGAGCGAGACCCCGGCCGGGTTCTGGTGATCGGGGATCGTGTAGAGGAGCTTCGGCCGCAGCCCGTCGGCGAGCCGCGCCTCCAGCTCGTCCACCCGCAGGCCCTCGCCGTCCACCCCTATGCCGGCGACCTCCGCCTCGAAGCTGCGGAAGGCCATGATCGCCCCGAGATACGTCGGCGCCTCGACGACGGCGGTGTCGCCGGCGTCGAGGAACGACTTCCCGACGAGCTCGAGCGCCTCGATGCCGCCGCTCGTGACGAGCAGCTCCGACTCGTCCGGCCGGCGCCCCTGCAGCGACTCGAGCCGCGCCGCGAGGACGTCCCGCGTTCCCGCCAGACCCTGCGTCGGCGCGTACTGGAACGCGGAGGCGTCGCCCGCGGCCGCCAGCTCGCGCAGCAGCTCGGCGGCCCGCTCGGCCGGAAACGTCGACGGGTCGGGCAGCCCGCCGGCGAACGAGATCAGCTCGGAGTCGGCGACGAGGCCGAGGATGGCGGCGATCCCGTCGCCGGCGCCGTTGCGCGTGCGCGCGGCGAACAGCTCGCTCCAGGCCCGCTCCGCGCCGACCGCCAAGGCGAGGCCTACTGCCGCGCTCCGGCTCGAGGCGGCGCGGGCGCAGCTCGGAGCTCGAGGGGCGGCGGGTGGCCATCGGGCGGCCAGCATGCCACACGCGGCGGTCTAGAGGTCGGCGGCGAGCCGCTGCAGCACCTGCTGGGCCGCCTCCTGCTCGGCGGCCTTCTTCGAGGCGCCGGTTCCGGTGCCGAGCTGCTCGCCGGCCACCTCGGCGGCGCACGTGAAGGTGCGCTCGTGCGGCGGGCCGTCCGCGGAGACGACGACGTACGTCACTTGCCGGCCGCTGCGGGCGAGCACCTCCTGCAGCTCCGTCTTGTGGTCGACGTGGCCGGTGAGCGCGTACTCGATCCGCTCGGAGAACGCGTCGACGACGGCGCACTCGATCGCGGCGAAGCCGTGCTCGAGGAAGAGCGCGCCGAGCACCGCCTCGAGCAGCGCCGCGAGCACGTTGCGGTTGCGGGCGAGCCGTTCCAGCTCGTCCGCGGGCAGCTCGGGCGCGTGCGCGGCGAACACGGCGCCGAGATCGAGCTCGCGCGCCACAACCGCGCAGCTGGCGCGCGAGACGACGTGCGAGCGGACCTTGGCGAGCCGTCCCTCGGAGAAGTCCGGGTGCCGGTCGTAGAGGGCATGAGCAACCGCCAGCTCGAGCACGCTGTCTCCGAGGAACTCGAGCCGCTCATACGACGACGTCCGCTCGTTCGCCCACGAGGCGTGCGTGAACGCGATGGCCGCCCGTGGCGGGCGGCAGCGCCTCGATCAGCTGCGCGAGCTCGCGGCGCGACGCCTCGCCGCTACTGGTGCGACGAGACGTAGTCGACGGCCTGACCGACGGTCTGGATCTTCTGGGCGTCCTCGTCCGAGATCTTGATCCCGAACTGATCCTCGAGCTCCATGATCAGCTCGACGAGATCGAGCGAGTCCGCGTCGAGATCCTCCTGGAACGACGCCTCGTCCGTGATATCGCTCTCTTCGATCCCGAGCTGCTCGGTCAAGACTTCCTTGACTCGCTCGAAGACTTCCTCGCGCGACGCTGCCATGTCACCTCGTTTGTCCGTTGGGGCCCGAAAATCCGGCCGATCATACAACCTCGGCCCGCTGGGGAAGACGGGCAGCGAGCCTGCCGACGACGTCGTGCTCGACGCCGCGGGCCGCGAGCCGGATCGCGTTCTCGATCGCGGTGCGCGAGGAGTTGCCGTGGGCGATCACCGCGAGGCCGCGCAGGCCGAGCAGGTACGCGCCGCCGTAGGTGTCGGGGTCGAGGCGGTGGCGGAGCCGTCGGGAGGCGGGCCGGATCAGCAACCCGCCGAGCTTCCCGCGCGGAGTGGCGGTGATCTCCGCGCGGAGGCCCTCGAGCAGCGTGCGGATCGTCCCCTCGATCGTCTTCAGCGCCACGTTGCCGGTGAAGCCGTCGGTGACGACGACGTCCGCGACGCCGGCGAGCAGGTCGCGGCCCTCGGTGTTCCCGGCGAAGTTGAGGTCGCTCGCGGCGAGCAGCTCGTGCGCGTCGAGCGTGAGCTGGTTGCCCTTCTCCGGCTCCTCGCCGATCGAGAGCAGACGCACCTCCGGGTTGCGCACGCCGAGGATCTCCTCCGCGAACACGGCGCCCATCGTCGCGAACTGGAGCAGGTGCTCGGGCCGCGCGTCGGCGTTCGCGCCCGCGTCGACCAGGACGGACGGGCCGCGCTCGGCCGGAATCGGCACCGCGATCGCCGGCCGGAGGACGCCGGGGAGCCGGCGCAGCTCCAGCAGGCCGGCGGCGAGCATCGCGCCGGTGTTCCCCGCCGAGACGACGGCGTCGGCCTCGCCTTCCGCGACCGCGCGGACGGCGGAGACGAGCGAGCTGTCGGGCTTCGCACGCACGGCGTCCGTGGGCTTGTCGTGCATCGCGATCACGTCGGGCGCGTCGTGGAGCTCGAGCCCGTGCGTCTCGAGCGCGGCCGGGCCGAAGAGGATCGGCGTCACCGTGTCGTCGCTCGCTGCGAGGGCTCCGGCGACGATCTCCGACGGGCCGCGGTCGCCGCCCATCGCGTCGACGGCCACCCTGGCCATGCCGTTACGGGGCCTGGAGGCGCAGCGGCTCGACCTCGCGGCCCCTGTACGTGCCGCAGGTCGGGCAGACGCGGTGCGGACGCTTCGCCTGGCCGCACTGCGGGCAGACGTTCACCTTCGGCGCGCTGATCGCGTGGGTCGCGCGGCGCTTGTCACGCCGGGACTTCGAGGTTTTCCGCTTCGGGACGGCCATGACCGGCGGCCACTATAGCGAGACGACCGGAGCGCCGCGCCGCGATCACCCCGAGCGCAACCCGGCGACGCCGCGGATCCGGGACGCGTCCTCCGCGCGAGCCGCCCGCCGCGAGCGCGACGGCGACAGGCCGGCGGTCGACCGGTCGTCAGTCCGCCTCGCGGAGCGACCGGAGCGCCGCCCAGCGCGAGTCGCTCGCCTCCTCCGCGTGCTCATGCGGGTCGTCGTTCAGGTCCTTGCCGCAGACCGGGCAGAGGCCTGCGCAGTCCGGCCGGCAGAGGATCTTCTCCGGGAGCTCGAGCGCGACGGCGTCACGGGCCCAGGCCGAGAGGTCGAGCCGGTCGTCGGCGACGTACTCGGTTCGGAGCTCGTCGTCGTCCCCGGGGCTCGTGGCCTGGTACTCGCGACCGTGCAGCGAGAGCGCGAGCTCGGCGTCCTCGAGGCAGCGGAAGCAGGGGCCGCGGAGCGAGACGCCGAAGGCGAGCTCGAAGAGCGTGCCGCTGGACGCCTTCGTGACGGTCAGCTCGGCGGGGACCGGCTCGGGCTCGTGGTCGTACGTCTGGCCGCCGAGGAGCAGCGGCTCGAGCTCGACCTCGACCGTCTCGCGGTGCTGCTCGCCGCTGCGCAGCGAGATGGAGCGGAGGTCGAACGTCGTCATGGCCTCACGGTAGCGTGCCGGCCGTCGGCGCTCCGCCGCCTCGGCCGGCGCCGGAGGCGTTCGTCGAGCCCGCCCGGATGCTCGGCGCCGACGACGAGCGGCGGGGCTACGGGTCGCCCCAGTGGGTCGGCGGCCAGTACGTCGCGACGACAGGCCCGATGAACGCCGAGCGCGCGACCGGGCCCCAGATCCGCGAGTCGCACGAGCCGGCCCGGTTGTCGCCGAGCATGAAGTACTCGCCCGGGCCGAGCCGCGGCCACGTCTCGGTCTTCGAGTCGCGCTCGGACGGCTCGACGTACGGCTCGGTCAGCTTGCGCCCGTCCACGTAGACGTAGCCGTTCCGCTCGCTGACGACCTCGCCGGGCAGGCCGATGACGCGCTTCAGGTAGACGCCGCCCTCCGAGCAGAATCGGGCCGCCGCCGCCGGGGCGTGGAAGACCGCGATCTCGCCGCGGCGCGGGTCGCGGAAGCGATAGACGATCCGCGCGACGAGGACGCGGTCGTTGAAGGTGCCGGTGCATCCTTCGCCCGGCTTCGCGCAGGTGAGCGTCGGCTCCATCGAGGAGGTCGGCACCCGGAACGGCTGCGCGATCTCCGCCTCGACGGCGACGATCACGAGCCCCGCAACCGTCAGCGTGGCCAGCCACTCCAGCATCCTCCGCGCGCGCATCCGTCCAAGGCTAACGTCAGAGGAAGGCAGCCACGTTCTTGGCGATCAGGAACACGGCGAGGGCGACGACGAGCGCGGCGAAGCCTCCGGCGAGGCGGTGCACGCGGATCCGGCTGCCCGCGCGCGAGCCGGCGACGGCGCCCACGACCGCGGCGGCGGTGAACGCCGAGGCGACGGCCCAGTCGATCCTGCCGCTGGAGAGATGGGCCGCGAGCGCGGCGGCGCTCGTGATCGAGATCACGGCGAGCGACGTCCCCACGGCCGCCCGGAGCGGCACCGCCAGCAGGAGGGTCAACGCGGGCACGACGACGAACCCGCCGCCGACGCCGAAGAAGCCGGTGAGGACGCCCGTGGCGAGCCCGGCCGGGACGATCCGCAGCCAGAGGTGCCGGCCGCGCGGCTCGACCTCCGGGCGCAGCGGCTCGCCGCGGCCGCGCACCATCGCCGCCGCCGCGACGAGCAGCAGCAGCGCGAAGGCGAGGAGGAGCGCCCGGGAGCCGACGAGCCGGTTGAGCGCGGTGCCGGCGAGCGAGCCGAAGGCGCCCGCGCCGCCGAAGGCGAGCGCGATCCGCCAGCGGACGCGCCCCGCCCGCGCGTGGTCGAGCGAGCCGAGCAGCGCCGTCGCCCCGACGATCAGGAGCGACTCCGTCGTCGCGGCCTTCACCGGCTCGCCCAGCACGTAGACGAGCACCGGGACCGCGAGGATCGAGCCGCCGCCGCCGACGAGCCCGAGCGAGAGCCCGATGGCGAGCCCGAACGGAAGCGCGAGCAGCGCCGCCGCGTGCATCTAGCCCTGCGCGGCGAGCTCCGCGAAGCGCCGCCGCAGCCCGGAGCAGACGATGTCGCACAGCTCCTGGACGCTCGGGTCGGCGATCCGGTAGTGGATCGTCGTTCCCTCGCGCCGCTTCGCGACGATCCCCTCGCGCTCCAGCTGGTGCAGGTGCTTCGAGGTGTTGGAGAGACCCACCTGCGCGCGCTCGGCCAGCTCCGTCACGGGCAGCTCGTCGTGCTGGTCGAGCTCGTTCAGGAGGCGCAGGCGCGTCGGGTCGGACAGGAGGCGGAACCGCTCCGCGGCCCGGTCGACGAGGGTGGTCGGCACGGCCATTTGACATGCCATGCTAGCGTTGTTTTACTCGTTGGTCAAATACGAAAGGATCTGAGCATGACCACGACCGCCTCCTACACCCTGTCCGGCACGACCTCGCTCCCCTTCGCCGCCGCCGTCGCCCGCGCCCGCGAGACGCTGAAGGAGGAGGGCTTCGGCGTCCTCACGGAGATCGACGTCCAGGCGACGCTCCGCGAGAAGCTCGGCGAGGAGACCGAGCCGTACCTGATCCTCGGCGCCTGCAATCCGCCCTACGCCCACCGGGCGCTCGCCCTCGAGCCCGAGCTCGGCACCCTCCTCCCCTGCAACGTCGTCGTCTACGAGCGCGGCGGCGCGACGCACGTCTCCGCCGTCGACCCGGCGGCGCTGCTCGGCACCGTCGGCAATCCGGAGCTCACCCGGGTCGCGGACGAGATCCGCGCGAAGGTCGCGCGCGCCGTCGAGAAGGTCTGGAGCGCCTGATGTTCTTCCGGCAGGTCCTGCACGCCGACCTCGGCTGCGCGTCCTACGTGATCGCCGACGACGGGGTCGGCGCGGTCGTCGACCCGAAATGGGAGATCGACGAGTACCTCGAGCTCGCCGCCGACAACGGCTTCGAGATCCGACACGTGCTCGAGACGCACAACCACGCCGACCACGTGTCGGGCCGCGGCCGGCTCGCCGCCGCCACCGGCGCGACGATCCACGTCTCGGCCACCCCCGGGCTCGAGTACGAGCACCAGGTGCTCGCCGACGGAGACTCGGTCGTGCTCGGCCGCGTCCGGATCGAGGCCCTCGCGACGCCCGGCCACCGGCCGGAGCACACGGCCTACGTGATCCACGACGCCTCGCGCGGCGAGGAGCCCTGGGCGGTGCTGACCGGCGACTCGCTCTTCGTCGGCGACGTCGCGCGACCGGACCTCGCGGTCGAGGCGGCCGAGGGCGCGCGCGTCCTGCACGCGTCGCTGCGCCGGCTGCTCGAGCTGCCCGACCACGTCCAGGTCCTGCCGGGCCACCTCGGCGGCTCGCTCTGCGGCAGCGCCGCGATGAGCGAGGCGCCCGCCTCGACCATCGGCTTCGAACGGCGCTTCAACCCGCTGCTCGCCGTCGAGGACGAGGAGGAGCTCGTGGAGCGGCTGACGCGGACGCTGAAGCCGCAGCCGCCGAACTTCCGCCGGATCGTCGCGCTCAACAGCGGCCCGCTCCTGACCGAGGCGGCCGAGCTCGAGGAGCTCCCGCCGGCGCAGGTGCGCGGGCTGCTGGACGACGGAGCCGTGCTCGTGGACGGCCGGGCGCCCGAGGAGTGGGCGGCGGCGCACGTACCCGGCTCCGTCAACGCGACGATGGTGCGGGCCGCGGTCGGCAGCCGCGCCGCCGCCGCAGCCGACCCCGAGGCCGCGGTCGTCGTGGCGGCAGCGACGGACGCGGACGCCCGTGTGATGGCGCGCCGCCTGGAGGCGGTCGGCTTCCGCCGCGTGCTCGGGATCCTCGCCGGCGGCGTCGACGCGTGGGGCGAGGCGGGGCTGCCGCTCGAGTCGGTCGAGTCGGTGGCCGCGGAGGAGCTCGCCGAGCGGCTCCGCCGGGGCGAGATCCTCGTCCTCGACGTGCGCGACCCGGACGAGTGGGCCGAGGGGCACGTCCCGGGCTCGCTGCTCGTCCCGTACCAGCTGCTGCGCGAGCAGGAGCTGGAGCGCGTGCGCGCGGCGGCGAACGGCGCGTCCGTCGCCGTGGCGTGCGGCGCGGGCAACCGCTCGGGGCTCGCGGCCTCGGTGCTGCGACGGGCCGGGGTGGCGAACGTCATCCACCTGCGCGACGGCGTCGCCGACCTCGAAACGCACGGCATCCGACTGGCGAAGGAGGAGCGGGGCACATGAGCTGGGAGATCCATCCGCGCGAGGCGAAGCCGCTGCTGGAGGCGGGCGACGCCCTCGCACTCGACGTCCGGGAGACGCACGAGTGGCGCCACGGCCACATCCGCGACGCCCTCCACATCCCCCTCGACCAGCTCGCGGCGCGGCTGCACGAGCTCCCGCGCGGCAAGCGGATCGTCGCGGTCTGCCGCAGCGGCGCGCGCAGCGGCTCGGTCGTCGCGCCCCTCCGCGACCTCGGCTACGACGTCGTCAACCTCGCCGGCGGCCTTCTCACCTGGCACGCGAGCGAGCTGCCGCTCGAGCCGGCGACCGGCGGGGTCGCGTGATGGGGCTCCTCTCGTTCCTCTTCCCGCCCTCGATCTCCGCCGCGGACGCGCACGAGCGGGCCTCGCAGCGGGAGGCGGTCGTCCTCGACGTCCGGGAGCGGCGCGAGTGGAAGGCCGGACACGTCCCCGGCTCGAAGAACATCCCGCTCTCGACGCTGGCCGAGCGGACGCACGAGCTGCCGTCACACCGCACCTACGTCGCCGTCTGCCGCACCGGCTCGCGTTCGCGCAGCGCGACGGCGAGCCTGCGCGGCGCCGGCTTCGAGGTGCTGAACTTGAAGGGCGGCATGCACGCCTGGCGCCGGGCCGGGCTCCCCCTCGAGCCTCGAAACGGGAAGGTGGTGTAGCGATGGAGCACGCGGAGGACGCCGCCGGGGCTCTACCGCGCCCCGGCTCCGGCCGGGGCAGTCGGACCGATCGGGAGGCTCGGCGCCTGGACGGCCGACCACGTCCGCGCGGTCGCGCTCGCGTGGGTCGCGCTCGCGCTCGTCCTCGGCGCGTTCGCCCCGAAGGTCGAGACGGCGCTCTCGGGCGCCGGCTGGCAGGCGAACGGCTCCGAGTCGGTTCGGGCGCGGGCGCTCGTCCAGCGCGACTTCGGCGGGCTCTCGAGCTCGGCCCTGACGGTCGTCGTGCACTCGCCGACCCTGCGGACGGGCGACCCGGCCTTCCGCGCCGCCGTCGCCAAGGTCGAGCAGATCCTCCGCGGCGACCGGCGCGTCTCGCGCGTCGTGCGGCCCGCTCCGGGGACGGGCATCTCGAAGGACGGGCACACGGCGCTCGTCCTCGGCGGCGCCGGCGGCGACCCGACCGCGATGGTGGCCGCCGCCGAGCGGCTCGGCCCGGACCTCGCCGCGGCCGCGGGCGGCGGCGTCTCCGTCTCGCTCACCGGCGCCTCGGGGATGTGGAGCGACTTCAACACGGCGAACCGCAAGGCGATGATGAAGTCGGAGCTCTACTCCTGGCCGGTGACCCTCGGCATCCTCGTGCTGGCCTTCGGCGCCCTCGTCGCCGCCGGGCTGCCGCTCATGCTCACGATCCTCGGGCTGCTCGCCTCGGCGGGGCTGCTCGCCATCCTGACCCACGGCTTCGAGATCTCCATCTGGGCGATGAACTTCGCTCTCATGTTCGCGCTCGCCCTCGGGATCGACTATGCGCTCTTCGTCGTCAACCGCTTCCGGGGCGCGTACTTCGGCTCGCGGCTCCCGGCGCGCGAGGCGGTCGCGGTGACGATGGACACGGCCGGGAAGGCCGTCCTCTTCTCCGGGCTGACGGTGCTCGTCTCGCTCTCGGCGGTGATGCTCGTGCCGAGCCCGGCCTTCCGCTCGATGAGCCTCGGAATCATGCTCAGCGTCGTCTTCGTCCTGCTCGCGACGCTCACGCTGCTCCCCGCCGTGCTCGCGAAGCTCGGGCCGCGCGTCGACTCGCTCTCGCTCCGCTGGGCGCACTCGGGCGAGCATCGCTCGGCCGCATTCGCCCGCTGGGGGTCGAGGCTATGGCGCCATCCGCATCTCTTCGGGCCGGCCGCGACGCTGCTGCTCGTGCTGCTCGCGCTGCCGGTGCTCGGGCTGAAGACCGGCATGCCCTCGATCAAGGTCGTCCCCTCCGGCGACCCCTCGCGCGTCGGCTACACGCAGGTGCAGCAGGCCTTCGGGACGGGCGCGCCGGGGTCGCTGCAGATCGTCGTGCCGCAGCCGCAGGCCGCCGCCGCGGCCGCGGTGGCGCGCCGCGACCCCGGAATCGCGGCCGTCTCGCCGCCGCAGACCGGCGCCGGCGGCCTCGCGCTCGTGCAGGCGACGCCGAAGACCGACCCGTCGAGCCCGACCGTCGGAAGGACGATCGACCGGCTCCGCTCGGCGCTGCCGCCGGCGGCGCTCGTCGGCGGCGCAGCGGCCGAGAACCACGACCTCGAGCGCGCGCTCGCCGCGAAGACGTGGCTCGTCATCGGGATCGTGCTCGCGCTCGGCTTCCTGCTCCTGCTCGTCGCGCTGCAGGCGCCGCTGCTGGCCGCCCTCGGAGTGCTCACGAACCTGCTCGCGACCGGGGCCGCGTTCGGCGTCGCCCGGATCGTCTTCCAGGGCGGCCACGGCGCGGGGCTGCTCGGCTTCGAGCCGCAGGGCTTCCTCGACGCATGGGCGCCCGTGTTCTTCTTCGCGATGATCTTCGCGATCTCGATGGACTACACGGTGTTCCTGCTCTCGTCGGCGAAGGAGCACTACGACCGCTCGGGCGACCCCGAGGACGCGGCGATCGGCGGCCTCGCCCACTCGGGGCGCGTGATCTTTGCCGCGGCGGCCGTGATGGTGGCCGTCTTCTTCACGTTCGCGCTCTCCGGGCCGCTGCCGCCGAAGGAGATGGGCGTGATCCTCGGCATCGCCGTGCTCCTCGACGCGATGGTGGTGCGGCTCATCCTGATCCCGACGCTGCTCCGCGTCTTCGGCCGCTGGGCCTGGGCGCTGCCGGGCTGGCTACGGCGCGTGCTGCCGGAGGTGCGCTTCGGTCACGGATAGTCGCCGCGGAGCGCCGCGACGTAGCGCTCGGCGGAGCGGCGGACGACCTCGCTCCCGTCCGCGGGCACGAGCCGGTCCCACCAGGCGCCGTGGATCGTGTCGAACGGGAACGGCTCGAGCGCGTCCACGATCCCCCTGACGGCGGCCTCGCCCAGCGGGATCAGGTTCGGGTAGCTGTACATGAAGCTCACCCGGGCACGGTCCGGGATCACCTGGACGATGTCGCCGGAGAGGAGCGCCCGCCGCCCGGCGTGGTGGAGCACCTGGCCGCCGGCGAAGTGGCCGCCGCAGCGGACGAGCGTCAGACCTTCGCCGAGCTCCTTCGTCCGGCCGTGCCAGTGCTCGATCCGCGCCGACGGGCGCATCACCCACTCGGCGTCGTCGGCGTGGAGGACGACCGGGCAGGCGAAGCGGTCGGCCCACTCGACCATGGACGAGTAGTAGTGCGGGTGCGAGATCGCGATGGCGGCGAGGCCGCCGCGGCGCTCGACCTCGGCCGCGGTCTCGTCGTCGAGCAGGGAGATGCACTCCCAGAGGAGGTTCGAGCCCCGCCAGGGGACGAGGAGCGCGCGCTGCCCGATCGCGAACGACGGCTCGGTGCCGATGCCGGTGAAGCCGGCGTCGTCGCGGATCCGGTTGCGGCGGCCGGCGCGCAGCTCGGCGAGCGTCGTCCAGGCCTGGCCGCCCGGCGGCAGGTACTGCCGCGGGTCCTCGCAGACCGGACAGCGCCCGGGATCCGGCTCCGCGAACTGCGTCCCGCAGGTGGCGCAGACGGCGCGTTCGTCCACCGGGCGAGCCTACCGCGCTCTCGGCGTCGGGGCTGGCGCGAGCGTGCGGAGCGGACCACACTGAGGCGGTGCCCTTCGTCCTCGCCCTCCTGCTCGCCGCCGGCGGGCTGCACGGCGCCGTCAGCCGCGGCCCGACCACGCCCGTGTGCACGATCGGGACGCCCTGCTCGGAGCCGGCGGCCGGCGCCGTCCTCCTGTTCGAGCGAGGCGGCCGTCTGGCGGCGCGCGTCCACGTGGGTGCCCGCGGGCGCTACGCCGTGCGGCTCGCGCCGGGCGTCTACGTCGTCGAGCTCGCGCGGAAGCCGCGGGTCGGCCTCGCGATGCGTCCCCGAACCGTGCGCGTCGTCAGCGGCAGCACGCGCCGCGTCGACTTCTCGATCGACACCGGGATCCGGTAGCGGCCGCCAGAGGCTTGATGTGAAATCGAGCCGCTAGTAGCCCGCGATGTCGCCGTCGGCGACGTCGCCGTTCGGGCCGATGCCTGCGACAACCGTCTCCTGCGAGCGCTCGTGCAGACGCTCCCGGCCGCGCTTGACCGCGGTGAGGAAGCGCTCGAGGTTGACCTCGAGCGAGGCGAGGTTGTTGTCGGCCCAGTCCTCCATCTCGAGCCGCATCTCGCGCGCCTGCCGGCGGGCGTCGTCGACGATGTCCTCGGCCTGGCGCTCGGCGATCTTGACGATCTCCGTCTGCGAGGCCTCGCGGACGGCCTGCTCGCGCGCCTCGGCGAGCAGCCGGTCGACCTCGCGCTTCGCCTCGGCGAGCATCTCCTGGCGCTCCTTCACGATCCAGCGGGCCTGCTTGATCTCCTCGGGGATCGTCGCGCGCATCTGGTCGAGGATGTCGTAGATCTCCTCGCGGTCGATGCGCACCTGATCCGTGAGGGGGACGGCCTTCGCGTTGTGCACGAGGTCGTCGAGCTTGTCGATCAGAACGAGGACGTCCATGAGCTCGAAGTGTAACCCCGTCGTCGGCGAGCGCCGCGCGGGAGCCTCCGCCTACTCGCCGGGCCGCTCGGGCGTGCCCGGACGGCCGTTCGGAAAGAGCTCCTTGAAACGGCGCGCGACCGGTTCCGGCACGAGCTCCGAGACGTCGCCGCCGAAGGCCGCGATCTCCTTCACGCCGCTCGACGAGACGAAGCTCACCTGCGGGCTCGCCATCACGTAGACGGTCTCGACGTCCGGAGCGAGATGGCGGTTGAGCTGGTTCATCTGGAACTCCCATTCGAAGTCGGAGATCACGCGGAGACCCTTCACGATCGCCTTCGCCTCCCACCGGTGGGCGAACTCGACGACCAGCTCGCGGAAGACGTCGATCTCCACGTTCTGCAGCTCCCCGAGCGCAGCGTGGAGGAACGCGACCCGCTCCTCGATCGTGAACATCGGCTCCTTGTGGTGCGGTTGGCCGACGACGCCGACGACGACGCGGTCGAAGATCCCCGCCGCCCGGGCGATCACCTCGAGGTGGCCGTTCGTCACCGGGTCGTACGACCCCGGGCAGATGGCCGTGATCATGCGCTGCCCTCGTAGAGGGTGATCCGGGTGGATCCGTACTTCCGGCTCGTCCGCAGCGGCAGCGGCAGCTCGGGCTCGACCCGCGCGTCGGTCTCCAGCACGAGCAGGCCGTCCTCGGCGAGCACGGAAGGCAGGTGGCGGGCGAGCTGCGGCTGGAGGTTCGTGGCCATGTCGTACGGGGGGTCGACCAGCACGAGATCGTACTTCCTGCCCGCTGCCGCCTCCCGGGAGAGCGTCGCGACCGCGTCGCCGTGCACGACCCGCGCGCCGGTCAGGCGCAGCGCGTCGAGGTTGCGCTCGATGGTGCGCACCGCCTCCGGGTCGCGTTCGACGAAGACGGCGCGGGCCGCGCCGCGGGAGAGCGCCTCGATCCCGAGCGCGCCCGACCCGGCGTAGAGGTCGAGCACCGACGCGCCGTCGAGCGGGCCGACGAGGTTGAACACGTTCTCGCGCACGCGGTCGGATGTGGGGCGCGTCTCGAAGCCGCGCGGCGCGGCGATGGTGTGGCCCTTGCGGCTGCCGGCGATGACCCGCATCCGGGACAAGCTTAGGATCGCGTCGAGGAGGAGGTCGCGCGTCCGTGGCGCTCCGCGGCGGCCGGTCTCGTCTACGCGCCGTCTCCGAGACGGCGGATCGCCTCGTCGGCGTCCATGACCTCGCAGAACTCGCCGTCGATGCTCGCGAGCGCCGTGCGGTGCATCGTCTCGGCGTCGAACTCGCCGCGGGCATGAGTCGCGGTCGCGTCGGCGACGAACCAGGTCTCGAAGCCGAGGTTGCCGGCCATGCGCGCGGAGGTCGAACAGCAGTGGTCGGTGGTCAGCCCGGCGATCACGACCGTCTCGGCGCCGGCGTCGCGCAGCCGCTGCTCGAGGCCGGTGCCGATGAAGGCGCTGTTGACGAGCTTCTCG
Source organism: uncultured Actinomycetes bacterium (assembly GCA_963746895.1). GTDB lineage: Bacteria > Actinomycetota > Thermoleophilia > Gaiellales > Gaiellaceae > Palsa-739. The sequence continues at coordinate 260,909 of CAVVDI010000013.1, forward strand.
ACCACCGGCTCGCCCGGCAGCGGCGAGGCCTCGGGCTTGAACTCGAACGACTCGCTGCCGCGGCGGAAGAGCCCGTCGGGCTCGGCGCTCTCGTGCCGGACGTGCACGAGCGGCGCGCCCGCGGCGCGCCAGGCGGCGAGCAGCTCGGCGACGCGGGCCTCGGCCCCGGGGTTGTTGCGCTCGGGCCAGGAGGGGTCGTCGAACGCACGCTGGACGTCGATCACGAGCAGGGTGGGAAGCGGCATGGCTCCGAGCCTACGCCGCGCGGCGCAGCTCCTGCATCTCCGCGAGCGTCTCGCGGTAGATCCGCAGGTAGCGGTCCGGGTCGTCGGGTGGCGGCGGCGGCGGGCGCCTCCTCCGCAGCAGCCGGAGCAGCCACCTCACGCGAGCGCCTCCGGCTCGATCTCGGCGAACAGCTCCTCGACGAGGTCCTGCAGCGGCCCCGGCCGGACCTCGGGCGCCGCCGCTCTCGCCCGCTCGAGCAGCTGCCGGTCGCGGCGGACGTTCGCGAAGCGGAGGTCCGAGAGCCCGGATTGCCGCTTCCCGAGCAGCGCGCCGCCGCCGCGCAGGTCGAGGTCGACCTCGGCGAGCTCGAAGCCGTCGGTCGTGTCGCAGAGCGCCTGCAGCCGCGCCTGCGCCGACTCGGCCAGCTCGCCCCGGGCGCGCGAGACGAGCAGGCAGTACGACTGCTCGGCGCCGCGGCCGACGCGGCCGCGCAGCTGGTGGAGCTGCGCGAGACCGAAGCGGTCCGCCTCCTGGACGATCATCACGGTCGCGTTCGGGACGTCGACGCCGACCTCGATCACGGTGGTCGCGACGAGCACGTCGAGCTCCCCCGCCTTGAAGCGGCCCATCACGTCCCGGCGCTCGGCCGGCTTCAGGCGTCCGTGCAGGCAGCCGACGCGGAAGTCGCGCAGCTCGCCGCCGCGCAGGCGCTCCGCCTCCTCCTCGGCGGCGCGCGCGAGCGAGGTCTCGGACGCCTCGATCAGCGGGCAGACGACATAGGCCTGCCGCCCCTCGCGCAGCAGCCGCGTCAGGCGCGTGTACGCCTCCGAGGTGCGGTCGTCGGCGACCCAGCTGGTCACGATCGGCTTCCGCGAGGCGGGCGGCTTCGCGATCTCGGAGACGGCGAGGTCGCCGTAGACGGTGAGCGCCAGCGTGCGCGGGATCGGCGTGGCGGTCATGTGGAGGACGTGCGGCGCCCGCCCCTGCGCGAGGGCGGTGCGCTGCTCGACCCCGAAGCGGTGCTGCTCGTCGACGACGGCGACGGCGAGGTCGCGCAGCTCGACGCCCTCCTGGATGAGCGCGTGGGTGCCGACGACGACATCGGCGTGCACCGCGGTCTCCCGGTCTCGCTTCCCGGAGGCGCTCGTGAGCAGGGCGCAGGTGACGCCGAGCTCGAGGCAGAGGTCGGCGATCGTGAGGAAGTGCTGCTCGGCGAGCGTCTCGGTCGGCGCCATCAGCGCGCCCTGGCGGCCGCTCTCGACGGCGCGGAGCAGCGCGTAGAGGGCGACCACGGTCTTGCCCGAGCCGACGTCGCCCTGGAGCAGCCTCTGCATGGGCACGGTGCGGACGAGGTCTGCGTCGAGCTCGCGGATCGCCTGCTCCTGGTAGGGCGTGAGCGCGAACGGAAGCGCCCGGCGGTAGCGGCGGATCAGCTCGCCCGGCTCGCCGAGTCCGGCGGCGAGGCGGCGCTCGCGCTCGGCCGTCCTGCGCGCGACCCCGATCTGGAGCACGAGCAGCTCGTCGAACGCGAGGCGGCTGCGGCCGCGCTCCGCCTCGTCCTCGCTCCGCGGCCGGTGCACGGCGGCGAGCGCGTCGCGCTTCAGCGGCAGTCGCTCGCGCTGGCGCAGCTCGGCCGGCAGCGGGTCGGGAACGTCGAGCGCCCGCGAGAGCGCCGCCTCGACGACGCGGCGCACGGTCTTGGGGGCGATCTCCTCGGCAGCCGGGTAGACCGGCGCGAAGTCGGCGGTCGCACGCGCCTCGCCGAGGTCGTACGACTTGACGTCGAACCCGAAGCGCCCGAGCTTCCCGCGCAGGCGCACGTGCAGGCCGGGCTTCAGCTGGTCGGCGAGCCACGGCTGGTTGAACCACGAGGCGGTGATCGGCGCGGTGCCGTCGAAGATCCGGGCGGCGACCCGGGTGCGCCGGCCGCGCAGCGGGCGCTTCTCGACGTTCAGCACCTCGCCGGCGATCACGACCTCCTCGTCCTGGCGCAGCGCCGCGATCGCCACCTCGTCCGCGGCCGACTCGTAGCGCCGCGGCCGGTGCTCGAGCACGTCGAGGACGGTCTCGAGCCCCAGGCTCGCGAGCCTCCGCCGCAGCGTCGCGCCGACGCCGGGGAGAGTCTCGAGCGGGGCGTCGAGCCGCTCCGGCCGGGGCGCCCGCGGGGTCATCGGCCACGCCCGGGGCTGGTCCAGGCCTGCGAAGACCGTCTGTCGACGGGCGAGTGTCATCGTCTGCCCCACGCGGCGGAGGGAGTATCCCCACCGGGGCGGACGTCATCCCGCCGCGGGCGCGGCCGCGGGCCGCAGCGGAGCGCCCGCGGCGGGCGCCGCGGCGGGCGGCCGCGGCGCCGTGCGGGGGACGAGCAGGCGGTAGAACTGAGCCAGAGGACCGGCCCGGCCGCGAGCAGCGCCGTCAGGGGGCCGCCGAGACCCTTCAGGTCGGTGCCGACGAGCAGCGCGTGCCCGAGCGAGAGCCAGAAGGCGGCGAAGCTCGCGTAGTGCAGCCGCCGCCAGCCCTTCTGGCCGATCCACTTCCGGGCCTTGAACGACGCCGCCAGCATCAGGCTCAGCCAGGCGGCGACGACGCCCATCGCGACCGACCCGGGCTTCCAGCCGGCCGTGCCGGGCACGAGCACGGAGAGCGCGTTGAAGTGCAGGACGGGGTCGAACAGGAGCGCGCCCGCGTGCAGGCCGATCATCGAGAGACCGGTCCACGCCAGTGTCCGGTGCAGCCCGAGCAGCGGCTTCTGCCGCTTCGGCCCGAGCAGGCGGGTGCTCATCGCCAGGCCGAGCCAGACCGAGAGCGTCAGCAGCCCGAAGGCGACGAGGCCGGCGCTGCGCGCGACGAGCCAGGCGATCGGAAGGTTCGCCATCAGGCGGCCCTCACGAGGACGCGCGCCTGCGCGAGCGGCGGGCGCCCCAGCGGGACGACGGGCCCCGCCTGCGGGACGTAGAGCGCCGAGAGGCGCGGGTGCGCGGCGACGTGGGCGGCTGCGGCCTCGGGGCCGGAGATCGCGAGCGCCGTCGCGTGGGCCTCCGCCTCGGCGGCGCCCGGCGCGACGACGGTCACGGCGAGCGGGCCGGGACGGGCGGGCTCGCCGGTCGCCGGGTCGATCAGATGGTGCAGCGACCGACCCGGGCCGAAGCGGCGCACGTCGCGCCCAGAGGTGGCGACGCCGCCGCCGTGGAGGAGCAGCGTGCCCGCAGCGGCTCCCGGCCGGCGCGGGTCGGCGATCGCGATCCGCCACGGCCCGCCCTCGGGAGTCCCGCCCCGGACGGCGATGTCGCCGCCGAGGTCGACGAGGGCGCCCGGCAGCGTGGGCCAGGCCTCGAACATCGCGTCGAGCGCGCGGGTCGCGGCGTAGCCCTTGCCGATGCCGCCCAGATCGACCGCGGCGGCCGGCTGGAGCCGCGCCCGCCCCGCCGCCTCGTCCAGCTCGACGGCGGCTCCGGCGCGCCAGCCGGTGGCGGGCGACGCGGGACGCTCCTCGAGCTGCTCGAACGAGCGGTCGTACCCGGCCGCGACGAGCGCCGGGAGCACGGTCGGGTCGAAGCGCCCGGCCGTCTCCTCGCGCGCCCGCAGGGCGAGCCGGAGCGCCTCGAGCAGGCGCGGGCCGACCATCGTCCACGCGCCGCCCGCGGCGTTCAGCCGCGACAGGTCGCTCGCCGGGTCGAAGCGCGAGAGCTCCGCCTCGCAGGCGGCGACCTCGGCGCGGGCGGCGGCGAGCGCGGCGCGGACGAGGCGGGAGGCGCGGGACGGCGCGGTGACGGCTGCGGCGCAGGTCGTGCCGACGGCGCGCCACTCGAGACGCTCGAGACGCCCGCTCATGGCCGCACCACGCCCGAGGTCGAGGTCGTCGCGTGGGGAGCGCCGAGGGCGCCGGGCTGGACGGTGACGAGCTGCTGCTTGCCGCCTGCGCCCTTCACGACCAGCGTCTGTGCGGCGGCCTGCGGCAGCGACACCGCCGGCCGCGACTGCCAGGCGAGCACCGCGACGATCGCGAGCATCGCCCAGACGGAGAGGACGACGGTCCAGATGCGCGTCATCGGTCGCCCTCCTCCCAGTGCTGCGGCGCGCTCACGGGCGCCTGCTGGACGACGGCCGCCGGCGCCGCCTGGACACCGGGCTGCAGGGACGAATGGGTGAGGCCGAGGATCGCGGCGCCTCCGGTGAGGACGGTGGCCGCGAGGACGGCGGCGAGCGAGAGCGCATGACGACGGGTGGGCATGATCGGACCTCCGGGAGTACGTGGGTTCACGACCACGGTTCTACGCCGTCGCCGCGCCAGCGGCGGGCGAAGGCTCGGACAAGGTTCCGTAAAGGTCAGCCGCGGCGGAGCCGGACGATCGCGTCGAGGCCGCCGCCCGGCGCCTCCGCGAGCTCGACCTCGCCCTCGTCCGCCTCGACGAGCTTGCGCACGATCGCCAGGCCGAGACCGGAGCCGCCCCCGCCCGTGCCCGCGCGCCAGAAGCGGTCGAACGCGCGGGCGCGCTGCTCGGCGCTCATCCCGGGCCCCCGGTCGCGGACGTGGAGCTCGAGCCACGACTGCGCGCGACGCGCCGAGACGGTCACCGTGGAGCCGGCCGGAGCGACCTCGAGCGCGTTCGCGACGAGGTTGTCGAGCACCTGGGCGAGCCGGTCGGCTCCGGCCCGCACGAGCTCGGCCTCGTCGAGCTCCGAGGCGAGCTCCACCCCGCGCTCGTCGGCGAGCGCCTGCCACGTGGCGAGCCGCTCGCGCACGACGGCCGCGGCGTCGACGCGCGTGGGCGGCACCGCTCCGGCGTCGGCCCGGGCGAGCGCGAGCAGGCTCTCGACCAGGTGCGCCAGCCGCTCCACCTCGAGCAGGGCGGCGTCGAGGTCGCGGCGATCCGCTGCGGACACCGATCGCTCGAGGCTCTCCAGGCGGAGGCGCAGCGCCGTGAGCGGCGTCCGGAGCTCGTGCGAGGCGTCCTCGACGAACTCCTGCTGCGAGCGGAGCAGCTGCCCGACCTTGACGACCGTCTCGTTGAAGACCGCGGCGAGCGAGCGCACCTCGGGCGGCCCCTCGCGCTCCGGGGCGCGCACGTCCAGCCGGCCCTCCCCGACCGCGGCGGCCGCCGTCTCGAGCCCGGCGAGCGGCCGCGTGACGAAGCGGGCGAGCCGGATCCCGACGAGCGCGGCGCCGAGCAGGACGACCGCCGCGATCGCGGCGAGGATCAGCCAGTAGTGGAGGATCCGGGCGTCGACGGTCGACAGCGGGTAGGTGATGCGGACGGCGCCGTGGACGCGGCTTCCGGACGAGATCGGCACGGCGACGTAGAGCAGCCGCTGGTGGAGCGTCGCCGAGGTGCGGACGCCGGAGGCGTACCGGCCGTCGAGCGCCGTCTTGATCTCCGGCCGCGACGCGAAGTCCTCGACGCCTGCGACCCGGGCGCTCGTGTCGATCAGGGCGAGCCCCTGCGCGTTGACGATCACGACCCGCCCGCCCGTGCGGCTCTGGTAGGCGTAGGCGAGGCTCGCGAGCGCTTTCAGCTGCGTCGCGGTCGGCGCCTGGACGGCGTCCTCGGCGTCGGCCGCGATCACCGTCGCGTCGTGGGCGACCTTGGCCTGGAGGTCGCGCCGCTCCGTGCGCTGGTTCTGGACGCCGAGCGGGAGCTCGAGGCTGAGCAGGACGAACAGCGTCACCCCGAGGTACCCGAGGAGCAGGCGCCGGGTCACGCGTCGCGGAGCCGGAAGCCGACGCCGCGGACGGTCTCGATCCAGCCCGGGTCGCCGAGCTTGCGGCGGAGGGCCGCGACGTGGACGTCGATCGTCTTCGAGGAGCCGTACCAGGTCGTCTCCCAGACCTCCTCGAGCAGCCGGCGGCGGCTGACGGCTGCGCCCGGGTCGCGGGCCAGGGCGGCGAGGAGGTCGAACTCCTTCGGCGTCAGCTCGAGGTCGCGCCCGTCGAGGGTGGCGCGGCGGGCGCGCTCGTCCACCGCGAGCGCGCCGACGCGGAGCGGCTCGCCGGCGGCGCCCCGCGCGCCGGTACGGCGCGTCACGGCTCGGATGCGGGCGATCAGCTCGCGCAGCCCGAACGGCTTGACGACGTAGTCGTCTGCGCCGAGCTCGAGCCCCACGACCCGGTCGGCCTCCTCGCCCCGCGCGGTGACGACGATGATCGGCACCCCGGAGCGCTCCCGCAGGCGCCGGCAGACGTCGAGCCCGTCGAGGTCCGGGAGGCGCAGGTCGAGGAGCACGAGGTCGGCCGGGGCGGCCTCGAGGGCGGCGGCTCCCGTGGCCGCGCGGACGACGTCGAAGCCCTCCCGACGCAGACCGTCCGCGAGCGGCTCCGCGATCGAGTCCTCGTCCTCGACGAGAAGGATCCTCATGCCGCTGATGGTGGGGTGCCGATTCGCACGTGGAATCGGCATTTTCCCGAACGGCGGCGCTACCCGGCCGACGAGCTTCGCCCGGCCGCGGCCGCGGCGCGCGCGGGGCGCCGCTCGCCGGCGAGCGCAGGGCGGGCGCCGGCCCTCGGCCGCTTCGCGGCGCGCGTGAGCACGCGATACGAGGTGGCGAAGACGACCGAGCCGACCGCGGCGAGATAGACGTCGCGCATCCACGGCCGGCCCGCATCGGAGCCCGCGAGCACGCCGTGCAGCGTCACGCCCGCGAACACGAGGTACGTGAGCCAGTGGAGCCGGCGCCAGTTCCGCACCCGGATCACCTTCCGGAGCGAGAACGACGCGTAGATCAGCACCGTCAGCTCGGCCGCGACGACGCCCACGCCGGTCCAGACCGGCCGGTAGGCGATGCGTCCCGGCACGAGCAGGCCGAGCCAGTCGATCGCGACCGTCTTGTCGGAGGCGAGCGCGAAGCCGTGCACCGCGACGGCGCCGAGCGAGAGCAGCGCCAGGAAGCGGTGCACGTCGGTGATCGAGGCCGGCTTCACGCGGGGCGCGAGCGCGCGCGACTTGAGGACGAGCCCGGCGAGGGTCGCGCACGTGAGCAGCCCGTAGGCGACGATCCCGCTGGCCCGGGCGAGGATCCAGAAGGTCGGGTCGCTCTTCACGCCGGCACCCCGCTCACGGCTTCGAGCTCGTCGACTTCGTCACGGGCGCGGGCGCGCTCGCCGGCGGCAGCGTCACGACCTGCACCTGGGGCGGCAGGGTGACGACCTTCGTCGTGGGCGCCGCGGCAGGCGCTGCCGCCGCCTGCGTGACGACCGGCGCGGAGGAGACGCGGCTGACCGTGTACGTCGTCACCGTCTTCTGCCGGGCGGGAGCGGTGCCGCTGGAGGCGAGGGCGGCCTGCTGCAGCGCGGCGATGCGCGCCTGCGCCGCCCGGGCGGCTGCGACCTGCTGCGCGTAACGCCGCTTCGCCGCCGCGATCGCGGCCTCCCGCGCGCTCAGGCGCTTCCGGTAGGCCGCCCACCGCTTGTCGACGGTGCGCTTGACCAGCGCCGCCTCGCCGCGCAGCTGCCGCTCCCAGCGGTTGAGCGCGACGAGACGCGGGTCGACGTCCGGCTTGGCGGGAGCGCTCGCAGCCGTCCAGGGCTTCGCCGCGATCGACGACCAGAGCACGGCGAAGGCGAGGAGCGTCGCCCCGACGACGGTGATGCGGAGGGCGGGACTCTTCATCTAGTCGTCCCCGCCCTGCCCGGTCCGGCCGGCATCGGTTCCGCTCGTCCCGCCGGTGCCGCTCCGACCGCTGTGATCGCCGTGGTCGCCGTTGTCCTCCGAGTCGTCCTCGTGGTGCGCGCTCGCGGTCGTCGTCGTCCCGGCCGCCGGTGCGGGCGCCGGCGCCGCCTGCTGGTACTGGACGATGGGAGGCGCCTGCACGTAGGTGACCTGCTCCTCGGGCGTCGTCGTCGCCGGCGCGGGCTGGACGACGTGCTTCGGCGGCAGCGTGATCACGCGGTGCTCGATCACGTGGCGCACCTTCGGCGCGGCCGCGGCGGCCGTGACGGGCGCCTGCAGGACGGGCATCGCCGGCATCGCCACGTGCGGGAACGCCGGGAGCTTCGGCAGCGCCGGCGGCTTCGCCGCCCGCGCCCGCTCGAGCGACGTGCTCCACGTCGCGAGCTTCGCCCGCCGCGCCGCGATCACCGAGGAGGGGAGACGCGCCGGCTTCGCCGCGGCCGCCGTGGCCTGGCCGAGGTGCACCGTCCTGAACGCGGCAGCTGCCCCGCCCGCAGCCACTGCCCCCACCAGGATCGAGATCGAGATCGCTTGCAGTCTGCCCATCGAGTGAACCTCCGTCTGCGGATGGCGACGACCGGCGGCGCGTCGTCCTCCCTAAGACGGCGGGAGCGGCGCGAAACTTGCGCTCGTTCGGGTCACTCGAAGGAGTGAACCTCCGCGCGGCCGGATCCGCCCGCCCGAGCCGGCATCGCCTCGGCGGCCGTCTTTGCCGAATCTTGGCCGTCGGCTCACCGAACCTGGCCCTCTCCATACCCGGCGTTGACCCGACCCCTCGTACGGTGGCCGCGTCGTCCACAGGAGGTGCATCGTGAACAAGCTCCACGCCACAGCCGTCGCCGCCCTGGTGGCTGCCGCGGTCGTGCTCGGCGGCATCGCCGTCGTCCGCACGACCGGGCTCGGGGCGGCCTCCCACCGGGCCGCCGACGCGACCGTCGCCGCGAAGACCCGGCAGCTGGCCGCCTACGAGCGCCAGCTCACCCGGGCGCTCGGGGCGCGGACCCCGGCACTGCCCACGGTGCCGAAGATCAAGGCGACGACGCCGGTCCAGACGGCGCCGGCAGCCGCCGCGCAGCAGCGCGTCGTCTACCACCGGCCGCCCCCGATCGTCGTCGTCAAGCACACCCACCACGGCGACGACGGCGGCTCCGAGCAGGGCGGAGGCGGCGGCGATGACTAGCCACACCGGCCGCATCTACGCGCTCGCGCTCGCCCTCCTCGTCTTCTTTCTCGCCTGGGCGACGGTCGCAGCCCGTCCGTGGGGCGCCACCGCCGCCGCGGACCCCCGCCTGAAGGCGCTGTCGGCGCGCGAGGCGCAGCTCCGCCGGGAGGCGAAGCTCGTGAAGGCCGTCGTCGCACAGCGCTGGGCGACCTACCACGCCGAGCTCAAGTTGCGGCAGGCCCGGATCGCCGCCGCGAAGACCAGCTCGCTCCAGCCGGCCTCGGCCGCGAGCACAAGTTCCGCCGCGCCCGCGGCGTCTTCTCCCGTGAGGGTGGTCAACCTGCCGCCGCTCACGATCACGAGGACGTCCTGAATGGAACGCCACACCTTCCGCGCGATGGGGACCGAGATCGAGCTGCTCGTCGAGGCCGACGAGGCCGGGCGGGCGCTCGACGCGGCCGAGCAGGAGTTCCACCGGCTCGAGGCGCTGCTCTCGCGCTTCCGCGAGGACTCCGAGCTGTCGCGCCTGAACGCGGCCGGAGAGCTCGACGCCGGGCCCGACCTCGTCCGCGTCGTCGAGCTCGCGCTCGCTGCCCGCGAGCGCACGGGCGGCCGCTTCGACCCGACCCTGCACGACGCGCTCGTGGCCGCCGGCTACGACCGCTCGTTCGAGCTCGTCGAGGCCGAGGCGGACGGCGCGAACGGCCGGACGCCCGCCGACGCCGGGCGGCGCGGGCCGACCGGGGTCCACGTGAGCGGCAACCGGATCGAGCTCGAGGCCGGAACGCGGATCGACCTCGGCGGCATCGGCAAGGGGTACGCCTCCGAGCGCGCGGCCGAGATCCTCGCGACGGCCGGCCCCTGCCTCGTCAACGCGGGCGGCGACATCGCCACCCGCGACGGCGCCTGGCCGGTCGGGATCGAGACCGCCGGCGAGCCGCTCACGCTCCAGCTCTCGGGCAGCAGCGCGCTCGCGACGTCCGGTCGCGACCGCCGCCGCTGGCGCCGTGACGGCCGTGAGCTCCACCACCTGATCGACCCGGCCACCGGGCGGCCGTCGGAGACGGATCTCGTCCGGATCACGGTCGTCGCGGCCGACGCGATCGAGGCCGAGGTCGCCGCGAAGGCGCTCTTCCTCGTCGGCTCGGAGCGCGCAGGAGCCGAGGCCGACGAGGCCGGCATCCCCGCCGTGCTCGTCACCGCGGACGGCCGCACGCTCCTCGCCGGGGGGCTGGCGTGAAGACCGACCCGACCTTCTGGCTCCTCGCCCGCGCGAGCGGGCTCAGCGCCTACGTCCTGCTGACGGCGTCGGTGCTCGCCGGGCTCGTGCTCAAGTCCCGCCCCCTCGGCCGCGCGCTGAAGGCCGGCTCGGTGATGGACGTGCACCGCTTCCTCTCGCTGCTCGGCCTGGGCATGCTCGTCCTCCACGGCGCGGCGCTGACGCTCGACCAGACGGTGAAGATGCCGCTGGCGGGCCTGTTCGTGCCCGGCGCCTCGCCCTACCGGCCCGTCCCGGTGGCGCTGGGCGTGCTCGCGGCGGAGCTGATGGCGCTCGTGATCGTGTCCTTCTCGCTGCGGCGGCGGATCGGCCAGCGCAACTGGCGCCGCCTGCACTGGGCCACCTACGCGCTCTTCCTGCTCGGGACGTTCCACGGCCTGCTGGCCGGGACGGACTCCTCGCAGCCCTGGGCGCGGTCGCTCTACCTCGGGGCGGTGGGCGCAGTCGCCTTCGCGACGGTGTGGCGCGCGCTCACCCGCCCCACCCGAGCCGCTCCCCGTCCCATCCCGACCCCCGCACCGGTTCCCGAAAGGAGTACGTGATGTACCGGATCGTGATCGACCGCTCGCTCTGCAGCGGGTTCGGCTCGTGCGCCGAGCTCGCCCCGGAGATCTTCGAGGTGGACGACGGCGGCCTCGTCTCGCTCCGCCTCGGCTCCTCCGCCGACCCCGCGGTGCTCGACGCCGCCTCGTCGTGCCCGATGGGCGCGATCAGCGCCTTCGAGGAGCAGGCGGTATGACCCGCCCCACGGTCGTGATCGCCGGGGCCGGCCTCGCCGGCGCCCGCACGGCCGAGACGCTCCGCGCCGAGGGGTTCGAAGGCCGCGTGCTCCTCGTCGGCGAGGAGCCGGTCGCGCCGTACGAGCGCCCCGCGCTCTCGAAGGAGTTCCTGGCCGGCACGCGCGACGAGCAGTCGCTCCTGCTCCGCAAGCCCGAGTTCTGGAGCGGACGCGACATCGAGCTCGTGCTCGGCCGGCGCATCGTCGGCGTCGACCCCGACGCGCGTATCGCGACGACCTCCACCGGCGAGGAGCTCCGGTTCGACCACCTCGTGGTCGCGACCGGCGCGCGGCCGCGGCGACTCCCGCTCGAGGCCCCCGCGGGCGTCCACGAGCTGCGCACGCTCGCGGACGCCCTCGCGCTCCGCGAGGAGCTCGTCCCCGGGGCGCGCCTCGTGGTGATCGGCGGCGGCTTCGTCGGCGCCGAGGTCGCGTCGACGGCCAGGTCGCTCGGCGCCGAGGTGACGATCGTCGAGGCCGCCCCGGCGCCGGTCGCCCGGATCCTCGGCAACCCGGTCGGCCGCCTGCTCGCCGAGCGCTGGCGCGAGCACGGCGTCGACGTGCGCCTCCGCACCGGTCTCGCCTCCTTCCGGGCCGACGCGTCCGGACGCGTCGACTCGGTGCTGCTCAGCGACGGATCGGAGCTCCGCGCCGACGCCGTCCTCGTCGGCGTCGGGGTCGAGCCCGCGCGCGAGCTGCTCCCGGAGCGGCCCGCCGGACACGTCCACCCGGCGGGCGACGTCGTCGGACCGGGCCACTGGACCTCCGCCGCGCTGGACGGCGCCGCCGCCGCGCGCCGCATCCTCGGCCTGCCGGTGGCCCCCACTCCGCCGCACTACGTCTGGTCGGATCAGTTCGGCCTGCGGCTGCAGGTGGTCGGTACGCCGCAGCCGGAGGACGCCCACCGGCTCGAGGGCGACGGCGACTCGTTCTCCGTCCTCTACCTCGGCGCCGACGGTCGGACCCGCGCCGGACTGCTCGCGAACCGTCCAGCCGAGGCCGCGGCGCTGCGCCGCACCCTCGCCGAGGAGGCGCTAGCGTGCGCGGCGTGATCCCGCGCCGCCTGCTCGCCCTCCTCCTGATCGCGGCCGCCGCCGCCGCGGCGGTCGCGCTCAACCTGCTCCTGCTCGGCAGCGCGTCCGCGCAGAACGACCCCGTGGGCAAGCTCAACCCGGCGAAGCACCTGCCGCCGGCGCCGCAGTGGACGATCCGGCCGACGACCGGCCCCGTCCACGACGGGGGCAGCGACGACTAGAGACCTCTAGTCGTCCGCCGCGTCCGCGAACCAGAAGAAGCCGACCGTCCCGGGGCCGCCGTGGGCGCCGATCACGGCGCCGAGGACGGTGACCGTCTCGATCGTCGCCTGCGGGCGCAGATGGCGCACCATCTTGCGGAGCTCCTCGGCCCGCTCCGGCGCGTCGGCGTGGGCGATCCCGACCCGCAGCGCCGGGTCGTCGCGCGAGCGCTCGTCGAACGCGTCGGCGAACGCCTGGACGGCGCGCCGGTTGCCGCGGACCCGCTTCACCGGCACGACCTCGCCGTCGACGATCGCGAGCACCGGCTTCACGTTCATCAGCGTCCCGGCGAAGGCCCGGGCGCGTCCGATCCGGCCGCCGCGGGCGAGGTACTCGAGCGTGTCGACGGTGAAGAGCAGGCCGCGCTCCCTCCGGTAGCGCTCGACGAGCGCGTCGACCTCCTCGTCGCTCGTCCCGGCCTCGAGCCGGCGCTGGATCGCGAGCGCGAGCATCGTGATCGACGCCGACGCCGTCCCCGAGTCGATCGTGCGGACGCGCCCGTCGCCGAGCTCGGCGGCGGCGGTGCCGGCGCTCTGGACCGTGCCGGAGAGCTCCGAGGCGATGTGGATCGAGAGGATCCGCTCGTGGCCGCCGAGCTCCTCGTAGCAGGCGAGGAAGTCGGCGGGCGTCGGCTGCGAGGTCGTGGGCAGCTCGCTCGCCTCCGGCAGCTTCGCGTAGAACTCGGCCGCGGTCAGGTCGACGCCGTCGCGGTAGCTCGAGTCGCCGAACGTCACGTAGAGCGGCACCACACGCCAGTTCGGGAAGCGCTCGGCGGCGTCCGGGAAGTCCGCGGTCGAGTCGAGGACGATCGCCGTGTTCTCGGCCGTCAGCCTCATCGCGCCGCCGCCGCGTCGACGATCGCTGCGACGATCTCGTCCAGCTCGCGGTCCTTGGTGAGGCAGGCGGTCGCGCCCGCCGCGAGCAGCGCCTCGATCTCCCGCGGGCTCGCCGACGCGGTCAGGGCCACGACCGCCACCCCGGGAACGGCCTTCAGCACGGCGGCCGTGGCCTGGACGCCGTCCAGCCCCGGCAGCCGGTAGTCCATCAGCACGACGTCCGGGGCATGGGCCTGCACCGCGGCCACCGCGTCGCCCCCGTCGCCGACCGCGGCGACGATCGCGACCTCGGGACGCATGCCGAGCAGCAGCTCGAGCGCCTCCCGGAACACCTCGCTGTCCTCGACGAGCACGATCCGCACGGGCCGCGACACCCGCTGAACCCTATTCCGCCGCGAGCAGCAGCGGGTAGTGCGGCTGGCCGCCGTCCTGGACGTCGACCTCGAGCTCCGGGTGGGCGGCCGCGATCCACTCGAGCAGCCCGTCGAGCGCGGGCGGGTCCTCGCCGGTGAGAAGCGTGAGCAGGCCGCGCGGCTCGGCGCACAGCCGCTCCACGACGGCGGCGGCGACCTCGACGAAGTCGGCGCCTCCCGCCACGGGATCGCCGTCGGCGAGGCCGAGCCACTCGCCCTCGCGAATCGAGACGCCGTTCAGGCGCACGTCGCGCGACGCGACCGTCACCTCGCCCGCCGCGACCGCCGCGACCGCCTCGCGCATCTCCGCCGCGTTCCCGGTGGAGTCGTGGGAGCCGTCGAACGCGAGCATCGCGGCGAGGCCGGCCGGAATCGAATCGGACGGCACGACCTCGACCGGCCTGCCGGCGTGGAGCGCCGCCTGCTCGGCGGCGAGCAGCACGTTCGAGTTGTTCGGGAGCAGGACCGCCTCGTCCGCGTCGAGCGCCTGCACGGCGGCGACGAGATCGGCGGTGGACGGGTTCATCGTCTGACCCGCCCTCGACGACCCGGATCGGCCCGACGGGCGCGGCGAGGCTCTCGAACAGGCGGCGGTTCCCGTCGCCGGCGACCACGGCGACGACGCCGGTGCGCGCCCGCTCGACCGGCTCGGGATCGGGGACGACGGCGAGCAGCCGCTGCTCGCGCTGCTCGGTCTGGCGATGCATGTTCGCGATCTCGATCCGGTCGATCGTTCCGACGGCGGTCCCGAGCGAGAGCGCGGCGCCGGGGTCGTCGGTGTGGACGTGCACCTTGAGCGCCGTCTCGTCCCCGACCACGAGCAGCGAGTCGCCGAGCGCCTCGAGCTCGCGCTCGAGCCGGTCGCGGTCGAGAGCCTCCCCCTCGACGAGGAAGACGGTGCAGTAGCGGTAGCGCGAGAGCTCCTGGTGGATCGCCTCGACGGTGAGCCCCTCCTCCGCCGCCGGCGGCGCCTCGGGCAGGGCCTCGCCGCTCACCGCCGAGGCGACGCCGCGCACGAGCTCGAGCAGGCCCGCCCCGCCGGCGTCGACGACGCCGGCCTCGCGCAGGATGTCGAGCTGCTCGGGCGTGCGCGCGACCGCGTCCTCGCCGCGGCGGACGAGGTCGACGAGCAGCTCGCCGAGCCCGGAGTCGTCTTCCGCCCGCCGCTCCGCCTCCTCGGCGAGCTCGCGGATCACCGAGAGCATCGTCCCCTCGACCGGCCGGCGCACGGCGCGGTAGGCGGCGTCGGCCGCGCCGCGCAGCGCCTCGGCGGCGAGCTGCGGCTCGATCCCGTTCGAGGACTGCGCGAGCACCTCGACCGCGCCGCGCACGATCTGCGAGAGGATCACGCCCGAATTGCCGCGCGCGCCCATCAGCGCGCCGCGGGCGACGTCGCGGGCGAGCGAGTGGCGGTCGGACGCGTGCGACTCCTCGACCGCCTGGGCGACGGCACGAACGGTCATCGTCAGGTTCGTCCCGGTGTCGCCGTCCGGGACCGGGTAGACGTTGAGGTCGTCGATCCGGTCGCGGCTCGCCTCGAGCGACGAGAGGGCCGCTCCGACGACGGCCTGAACCGTCTCGAGGTCGCGGGCCGCCGCACTCACTCGCTCCTCCGGATCCCCGCTCCGGCGCCGGCCGAGCCGGCACCTCCGCTCCCGGGCGGCTCCGTCGAGCCTACGGTCCCCGCTCCGGCGCCGGCCGAGCCGGCACCTCCGCTCCCGCGCGGCTCCGTCGAGCCTACGCCGCCGCCGTCGTCGCGCGCCCCCGCCGGCACGTCCGCCTCTCGGGAAGCCTGAACCGGGCGCGTCACTCGCTCCTCCGGATACCCGCTCCGGCGCCGGCCGAGCCGACACCTCCGCTCCCGGGCGGCTCCGTCGAGCCTACGCCGCCGCCGTCGTCGCGCGCTCCCGCCGGCACGTCTGCCTCTCGGGAAGCCTGAACCGGGCGCGTCACTCGCTCCTCCGGACGTCCTCGATGTGCACCTCGACCGCGCGCACCGGCAGGCCCGTCAGCCGCTCCACCTCGTAGGCGACCCGGTTGCGGATCGTCGAGGCGACCTCGGCGAGGTTGAGCCCGTACTCGACGACGACGCGCAGGTCGATGGTCACGTCGTCGCCGTCGCGGCCGACCTCGATCCCCTGCGTGCGGTCGCGGCCGAGCAGCCGGCGCACCGGCCGCTTGACGGGGTTGCGCGGGACCATGCCCACGACCCCGTAGCACTCGAGGGCGGTCTCCCCGACGATGTGCGCGATCGCGTCGCTCGCGATCGTGATCCGCCCGAGCGGGGACGAGAGCGCGGACCCGGCTTCCATCGGCGGTATTTGACCACCGAGGGCGGACTATGGTTGCGCGACGAGCAGCTGCGACCACTCCTCGCGGTGCGCGATCCGGGCGGTCGCGAAGCCGGCCTCGAGCGCGAGCGCGACGAGCTCCGCGTCCGTGAAGAAGCGGCTGCGGTCGGCGAGCGGGTACGGCGCCGCGGGCGTCCCCTTCGACTCCGGGGAGGCGGTGAGGACGGCGATCCGGCCCCGATCCGGGTCGAGCACGCGCCGCAGCTCCCGCAGCGCGGCGAGCCCGTCGGGGAAGTGGAAGAACGCGACGAGGCTCGAGACGGCGGTGAACTCGCCGTCGGCGAACGGCGTCGCGGCGACGTCCGCCCTGACGATCCGGGCGCCCCTGGTCTTCGCCGACGCGACGCGCACCATGTCACGGCTGTGGTCGAGCCCCGTCGCCTCGCAGCCCACGGTCGCGAGCACGTGGCGGAGGAAGGCGCCGCCGCCGCAGCCGGCGTCGAGCAGGCGGTCGTCGCCCCGCAGGGCCAGCCCCTCCAGCACGGACTCCCAGAGGAAGGAGTGCACGTCGTCGGCGCCGTACGTCGCGCGTGCCCGGCGACCGTGCGGCCGTCGCGCCATCCGGTCGGTCAGCCGGTCGACCCGCCAGTCCCGGTAGCGCCCCAGAATGCCCAAGGGCGGGGCGTTACGGCGCCTGGACGACCATCAGCGTGTTGCCCTCGTGGTCGCGGAAGAAGAAGAGGAACGGCACGGTGCCGTCGCCGCCCATCAGCTCGTCGTCGACGTCGACGCCGCTCGCCTTCAGCTCCTCGTGGTCGGCGCGCGCGTCGGCCGACTCGAGCGCGACCCCGGTCATGCGGCCGGGCTGGTAGTCGCCGCGCCCGGGAACGAGCGCCAGCGCCGCCCCGCCGCCGGGCGGCGCGACCTCGACCCAGCGCTCGCCGTCGCCGAAAGGGACGTCCGCGGCGACCGAGAAGCCGAGCCTCTCCGTGTAGAAGGCGATGCCCGCATCCTGGTCGGACACCGGCACCATCACCCTCCCGAGCTGCGTGATCCTGGGCATGTCGTCTCCTCTCGTGGTGATCGCACGATACGACGCCCACGAGGGCGGGAACTCATCGGCCGGAGGGCGGGCCCTCCCGGCCTAGACGGCCTTCGCGACCTTGCCGGCCTTGAGGCAGCGCGTGCAGACGTACGCGCGCTGCGCCTTGCCGTTCAGGAGCACGCGGACGCGCTGCAGGTTCGGGTTGAAGCGCCGCTTCGTGGCGACCATCGAGTGGCTCCGGTGATTCCCGAAGCCGGGACCCTTGCCGCAGACTGCGCAGACCTTGGACATCGGCGGCGGAGTGTAGCCGAAACCGGCCCGGCTACTTGGCCTGGGCCCGGAGCTGATGGAAGATGTCCGCCATCTCGAGGGCGGAGCGGACGGCGTCGGCGGCGCGGCCCGTACGGGCGTCGGCCTGCTCGGGCGTGTCCACGGTGAGCACCCCGAAGGCGACGGGGACGCCCGTCTCGAGGCCGGCCAGCTGCAGGCCGGACGCGGCCTCGCCGGCGACGTAGTCGAAGTGCGCCGTCTCGCCGCGGATCACGCACCCGAGGGCGACGATGCACGCGAAGCGGCGCGTCTTGGCGAGCGCCATCGCCCCGAGCGGCAGCTCGAAGGCGCCGGGCACCGGCATCACCGTGATCCGGTCGCGCGCGACGCCGGCGCGGTCGAGCTCGTCGAGGGCCGACTCGAGCATGCGGTTCGTCACCTCGCCGTTGAAGCGGGAGACGACGATGCCGACGCTGCGGCCCGAGCCGGCGGGCGTCCCCTCGAGCACGGCGACGTCGTCGGGGACGTCGAGCTCTCCCGGAACATGGCCGGCGGCGGGAAGCTCCGCCTGTTCGCCGGTCTGCGGCTCCTCGTCCGGCCCGGGAGCGGGCTCCGGGGCGAGGAGGGCCGCAGGCTCCTCCGGTGCCTCCTGCTCGGCCGGCGCCTCGGGCTCGGCGAATGGATCGAGCTCTGCCGGCGGCTCGAGCTCTGCCGGCGGCTCGAGCTCTGCCGGCTGCTCCGGAGCGGCGGCCCGGAAACCCTGCTCCGGGACGCGCATCGAGTCATCCGGCGGCGCGACGGGCCCGGGCTCGAGCAGGTGCCTGGGCTCGGGTTCGGGGTCGGGCTCGGGTTCGGGTCGACGGCCGGGGCCGTCCGCGGCCGCGAGATCCGACCCGGGCTCCTCCTCGGCGGCCGGCGGCTCGCCCGGCCAGAATCCTCCGCTGCTCACTCGCCCTCCGCCTCGAACGACTCGGCCTCGAACTTCAGGTTCTGGTGATGCAACCTGTGACCGAGCTTATCCCGCTTGGCGGTCAGATACCGCAGGTTCTCGGCGTGCGGCGGGATCTCGATCGGCACCTGCTCCGTCACCTGGAGGCCGTAGGCGCCCAGGCCGGAGACCTTCTTCGGGTTGTTGGTGAGCAGCCTGATCGTCGTCAGGCCGAGCTCGGCGAGGATCTGGTTGCCGATCCCCCACTCGCGCTCGTCGGCGGCGAAGCCGAGCGCGAGGTTCGCGTCGACGGTGTCGAGCCCCTGCTCCTGCAGCTCGTAGGCCTTGAGCTTGCTGAGCAGGCCGATCCCGCGGCCCTCCTGCGCCATGTAGAGGAGGACGCCGCGCCCCTCTGCGGCGATCAGGCGCAGCGCCGCGTCGAGCTGCTCGCCGCAGTCGCAGCGGAGCGAGTGGAAGACGTCGCCGGTCAGGCACTCGGAGTGGACGCGGACGAGCACGTCGGCGGCGCTCCCGACGTCGCCGTGGACGAGGGCGACATGGTGCTTGCCGGTGAGCGTCTCGTGGAAGGCGACCGCCTGGAACTCGCCGTAGACGGTGGGCAGACGGACGGAGACGTCGCGCTCGACGAGCTTCTCCGTCCGGCGCCGGTACTCGATCAGGTCGGCGACGGTGACCATCTTCAGCCCGTGCCGCTCGCAGTACGGGACGAGGTCGGGGACGCGCGCCATCGTCCCGTCCTCGTTCATGATCTCGCAGACGACGCCCGCCGGGATCAGGCCGGCGAGGCGCGCGAGGTCGACCGAGGCCTCGGTCTGACCGGAGCGGCGGAGCACGCCGCCGTCGCGGGCGCGCAGCGGGAAGACGTGCCCCGGCTGGACGAGATCGTGCGGCGTGGAGACCGGGTCGATCGCGACCTGGATCGTGTGGGCGCGATCGGCGGCCGAGATGCCGGTCGTGACGCCTTCCCGCGCCTCGACCGAGACGGTGAACGCGGTGCCGAGGCGGGCCTCGTTGCGCAGCGTCATCGGCGGCAGGCCCAGCTCGTCGCAGCGCTCCTCGGTCAGGCAGAGGCAGATCAGCCCACGCGCGTGCGTGGCCATGAAGTTGACCACCTCGGGCGTCGCGAACTGGGCGGCGACGACGAGGTCGCCCTCGTTCTCGCGGTCGGGGTCGTCGACGACGACCACGATCCTGCCGTTGCGGACGTCCTCGATCGCCGCCTCGATCGCGGCGAACGGGCTCTCGGCCTGGGTAGCGCGCTCACCCCTCCAACCTAGCGTCGAGGAGCCGCTCGACGTACTTCGCGAGCACGTCGACCTCGAGGTTGACCGGGTCGCCGGGCGCGAGCGTCGCCGAGCGTGGTGACGGCGAGCGTGTGCGGGATCAGCGCGACCGCGAAGCCGTCG
This sequence comes from uncultured Actinomycetes bacterium, assembly GCA_963746895.1. GTDB lineage: Bacteria > Actinomycetota > Thermoleophilia > Gaiellales > Gaiellaceae > Palsa-739. Next base: position 280,522 of record CAVVDI010000013.1, read on the forward strand.
TCGTGGAGGAGGGCGACGGTGAGCGAGACGCCGTCGACGGCGATCGAGCCCTTCTCGACGCAGTAGCGCAGAAGCCCGGCGGGCGCGTCGACCCGGAGGCGGCGGCCCTCGCCCTCGGGCTCGCAGGAACGGACCGTGCCGACGCCGTCGACGTGGCCCTGCACGACGTGGCCGCCGAGCTGCTCGCCGGCACGGAGCGCAGGCTCGACGTTGATCCGGTCGCCGGCCGCGAGCCGGGCGAGCGCCGTACGGCCGAGCGTCTCCGGCACGACGTCGAAGGAGAGGCGGCCGCCGCCGACCGCGACGACGGTCAGGCACACGCCGGCGAGCGCGACGGAGTCGCCCACGCCGGCCGCCGCAGCCGTCTCGGGCGCGTCGAGCTCGAGCCGGATCCCGCCCTCGCCCCCGGCGATCCGGGCGACCGTCCCGAGCTCGCGCACGATCCCCGTGAACATGGGAGCAAGCGTAGCTTCGGCTTTCCCGTACGCGGTTCCGCGCGGCCCCCTACAGACGCCAGCGCACGCGGACAGGCACCCTCAGGCAAGCAGGCGGAGGTGCGCCTCGCGAAGGACGGCGCCCGGGCAACCGGGTGCGAGTCCGCAGCAGCGACTCCCTGCGGACGACGACGAGGGCGGCTCCGGCCGCCCTCGTCACGTTCGGTCGCTCAGCCGGACGCGCCGGCGCTGTCCTGCACGGCCGGCAGGGATCGGATGCCGGTCAGCTTGAAGAAGTAGTCGAGAGCGCTGGTCTTCTCGTCGCGGCCGACCGCCTGCAGCCCGCCGAAGAAGTCCTCGAACTTGAAGTACGCGTCCATCAGACCCTCGACCTTCAGGTATGCGACGAGCGCCTCCGTGTTCTGGTCCTTGTTCCACTGCTCGAGCCCGATCAGGACGCCGGTGAGGCTCGGGTGGTCCTTGACGTAGAGAGCGAGCAGACCGCTGGTCGGCTCCTCGTACTTCAGGTACATCTCGGACGCGTCCGAGATCAGCGCCTCCTTGTAGTACTGGTTGAGCGGCGACACGTTGTCGATCTTCATGGAGTCCGGGAACCCGTCCAGCTTGAGGAAGCGGACCAGCGGATCGCCCCAGTTGACCGTCCCCGAGCTCGTCTGGGCGCCGGAAGGCGGCGCGGCCGCGACCGTCTTCGCCGCCGCTGCTCCGCCCGCTGCCATGAACGCGGCAACGAGGCTCGCCTTCGCCGCGCGAACCTTCCTTCCCATCTCTCCCCCTTCGGGATGTTGCGGAAGGTGCGAGCTAAGCACCTTTTGCCACCAGCGTCCACCGTGCAGGATGCAGATGCATGCACGATCTGGGAGCGAAGCTGAGACAGGCCGGCCTGAACGAGCTCGCGCTCGCCGAGCTCGTCGGCGCGGCGTGGAGCGGTGAGGACGTGCCGCTCGTGCTCGACCGCTACCGGGCCGACGATCCGCGCGCGCCGCTCGTGCGGGCGTTCGTGCTCGGCGAGCAGGTCGACGCGGCGACGCTGCCGGTGCCGGCCGGGGAGCTCGTCGCGGCGGGGCTGCTCGAGGTGGACGGAGGCCGGGCGCGCGCACGGGTCCGGCTGTCGCCGTTCCGCGGCCTGCTGGTCGCGCACGACCGCGGGATCGAGCAGGCGGACGCGGTCACCGGCGTCAACGCGGCCTCGCGGACGCTCGCGACCCTGACCGTGCGCCGCCCGGTCGAGCGCGCCCTCGACCTCGGCACCGGCTCCGGCGTCGAGGCGCTCCTGGCGGCCGCGCACGCCGCGAGCGTCGTCGCGACCGACGTCAACCCGCACGCGCTCGAGCTGGCCGAGCTGTCGGCGCGCCTCAACGGCGTCTCCCTCGACCTGCGCGAGGGCAGCCTCTTCGAGCCGGTGGCGGGCGAGACCTTCGACCTGATCGTCGCGAATCCCCCGTTCGTCGTCTCGCCCGACACCGAGTTCGTCTTCCGCGACAGTGCGCTCCCGGGGGACGCGATCTGCCGCGAGGTCGTGCGCGGCGCGGCAGCGCACCTTCGCCCCGGCGGCTTCGCGACGGTGCTCTGCAACTGGATCTGCCGCAGTCCGCAGGAGCGCTGGGAGCCGCTCGCGGAATGGGTCGAGGGGCTCGACTGCGACGCGCTGCTCCTCATGCACGGCGCGATCGAGCCGTTGCACTACGCGTCCCGCTGGAACGAGCCGCTGCGCGGCGACCCGGCGGCGTACGGGCGCGCGGTCGGGCGCTGGCTCGACTACTACGAGCGGGAGGGCGTGGCGGCGGTCGGGATCGGGGCGGTCGTCCTGCGCGGTCGCGAGGGGCCCGGGTGGGTGCACGGATTCGCGGCGACCCGTCCGGCGGCCGGCTCCGCGGGCGGGCACATCGTGCGGCTGTTCGAGGCGGCCGACCGCCTGGCGCGGCTCGGCGACGACGCGGAACTGCTCGACGAGCGGCTCGGACTCGTCAGGGGGCACCGCCTCGACCAGAGGCTCGTCTTCGGCGACGCGTACGAGGTGGCGGGCGTGACGATGTCGCTCGGCGAGGGCGTCGGCCTCGTCGCCGAGATCGAGCCCGAGGTGCTGCCTCTCCTCTTCGAGCTGACGCCGGAGGAGACGGTGCGCGCCGCGGCGCTCGCGGCCGACGTCGATCCGGTCGGCGCCGTTCCGACGGTGCGGCGCCTGCTCGAGCACGGGCTGCTCGAGCCTCAGAGGTCGTGAACGAGCGCCTCGAGGAGCACGTCGGCCCCGACGCGGCGCACCTCGAGGCGTGAGAGCGGCACGGGTGCCGTCAGGTCGCCGAGCAGGCGCGGGCCGGCGCCGGCGAGGACGGGCGCGACGAAGACGAGCAGCCTGTCCACGAGTCCGGCGTCGAGGAACGCCGTGGCGAGCGTCGGGCCTCCCTCGAGGAGGAGCGACTGGACGCCCTCGGCTGCGAGCGCACGCAGCTCGTCCTCGATGGGCCCGCTGCGCAGCTCGAGCTCGGAGCCCTCCGGGAGCGGGCTGCGCCCGAAGACGATCCGCCGCGGCTGGCGCGCCGCGCCGACGCCGCGCGCATCGAGGCGCGGCGCGTCCGCACGAACCGTGCCCGACCCGACCGCGACCGCGTCCGAGGCGGCGCGAAGCTCGTGGACGAGGCGGCGCGACTCCTCGCCCGAGACCCAGCGGCGACCGGGGACGGCGACGCGCCCGTCGAGGGTGGCGGCGACCTTGTAGGTGACGAACGGCCGTCCGAGCGCCTTCCAGGTGCGCCAGGCCTCGTTCTGGCGGCGCGCCTCCGGGCTGTCGAGCAGCTCCACGTCGACCCCGGCCTCGCGGAGGCGCGCGACCCCGCGCCCGTCGACCTGCGGGTTGGGGTCGAGCGCGCCCACGACGACCCGCGCTATCCCGGCCTCGACGACGGCATCGGCGCACGGCGGCGTCCGCCCGTGGTGAGAGCAGGGCTCGAGCGTGACGTAGAGGGTCGCCCCGCGCGCTCTCTCGCCCGCCTGCTCGAGCGCCGCGACCTCGGCATGGCGCACGAGGTCGTACTCGTACCAGCCCTGCCCGACGACCTCGCCGTCCCGGACGACCACGGCGCCGACGAGCGGGTGGTCGCCGACCCGGCCGCGCCCGCGCTCCGCGAGCTCCAGCGCGCGCTCCGAACTCGTTCACGCGAGCGCGTCGGCGAGGCGGCGGTAGGCGCGCGTGAGGTCCTCGCGGCCGAAGATCGCGGAGCCCGCGACGAGCAGCGACGCGCCCGCGCGGTGCACGGCCCGGACGTTGTCGGCGCCGATCCCGCCGTCGACCTGGACGTGGACGCCCGGGTGGAGGGCGACGCGCAGCCGGCGGATCCGGTCGAGCGCCTCCGGCATGAAGGCCTGGCCGCTGTAGCCGGGGTGGATGCTCATGCAGAGGACGAGGTCGGCGTCCTCCGCGACGGCCGCGACGGCCTCGGGCTCGGTCTCCGGGTTGAAGGCGACGCCGACCTGGAGGCCGTGCTCGCGTGCGGCGGCGATGGTGGCGGGGACGTCGTCGACGACCTCGTGGTGGAAGGTGACGCTGTCGCCGCCGGCGTGCGCGATCTGCGGGAAGTGCCGCACGGGGTTGTCGACCATCAGGTGGCAGTCGATCGCCCCGTCGCGGGCGTGCACGAGCGGCGCGATCGCCTGGAGGACGACCGGGCCGATCGTGATCGGCTCCACGAAGTGGCCGTCGCCGACGTCGAAGTGGAAGACGCGGACGCCGGCGCGCATGAGCACGTCGACCTGTTCCCCGAGCCGCGAGAAGTCGGCCGCGTAGAGGGAGGGTTCGATCTCGGCGGTGCGGATCCACTCCTGCCAGGCCATGCCGCTGGCGATGGTACGCCGTCCTCCGCCTCAGTCGCGGGCGAGACGGGCGACGAAGAAGCCGCTCGTGCCGTGGACGTGTGGAAGCGTGAGCAGGAACTCCGGCCGCGAGGGGTGGCGAAACGAGGGCCACTCCTCGCCGAGCGGCACGACGCGCAGGCCGCTCGCGTCGACGACCGCCTCGCACTCGTCCAGGTTGAGGGTGCAGACCGAGTAGAGGATCGTGCCGCCCGGGCGCACGCGCTCGGCCGCGGCCCGCAGCAGGGCGGTCTGCAGCTCGGGCAGCGGCCGCGCGCGCCAGCGCAGGTCGGGCCTCTGCGCGAGCACGCCGAGACCGGAGCAGGGTGCGTCGACGAGCGCGCGGTCGAAGCCCGCGAGCTCCGCGGGCAGCGCCGTCCCGTCGGCCTCGACGACCGTCACGTCCTCGCGGCCGAGCGTCGCCAGGTTCGCCCGCAGCTCGCGCGCCCGGCCGGGGTCGATCTCGACGGCGGTCACGTCCCCGCACAGCTGCGCCGTCTTGCCGCCGGGCGCGGCGCAGAGGTCGAGGACGCGCTCGCCCTCCCGCGCGCCGACGCAGAGGCCGGCGAGCTGGGAGCCGCGGCTCTGCGGCCAGATCCGCCCCTCGCCGACCGCGAGCCCGTCGACGCGCTCGACGCGGAACGCGCCCGGCACGTCGGTGGGCGCCGCGCCGAGCGGCGGCTCGCCGCGGACGAGGCGCACCACCGTCTCGAGCGGCTCGTTCATGGCGCGCATCAGGGCGAGCGCGCCGTCCCCTCCGAGCGCGCGGACGAACGTCTCGTGGATCCAGTCGGGGTACGACTCCTTCAGCGGCCCGGCCGGCAGCGCCTCGAGCAGCGGCTCGATCCCTTCGGCGAGGCGACGCATGATCGCGTTCGTGAAGGGGACGGCGCGCTCGAGCCGGGCGCGGCGGACGAGCTCGACCGACTCGTTGGCGGCCGCGTGCGGAGCGGTGTCGGTGTAGCCGAGCTGGTAGGCCCCGAGCCGCAGCGCCGCGCGGACCTGCGGGTCGAGCTTGCGCACCGGCCGCTTCCCGAGCGCCTCGATCGCGTGGTCGAGCGTCCGCACGCGCTGCACCGACCCGTAGGCGAGCCGCTGCGCGAAGGCGCGCTCCCGCTCGTCCAGCCCCTCGGCCGCGGTGCGGAAGGCGCGGTCGGCGTACGCGTCCTGCTCGAAGACGCGGAGCAGCACCTCGTAGGCGGCGCGACGCGCCGGGGAGACGGTCATGGGCGGCGGCCGCGCAGGTACTCGTCCCAGCTCATGCGCCGGCGGCCCTCGGGCTGCACCTCGAGCAGCTCGAGCGAGCCGTCCTCGCCGACGCGGGCGCGCCAGACGAGGAGCGGGACGCCGTCGACGACCGCCCGCGCGCCGATGTGCGGCGAGAGCGCGCGCACGCGGTTCACCGCGTCCTGCGCGGGCGTCGCGAGGTCGAGCTCGCGGTCGGCGGGGCCGATCTTCTCCGCGTAGGTCGAACCCTCCTCCGGCTGCGGGACGAGGGCGGGCTCGGGCCGAGCGAGCACGCCGCCGAGCAGACGCGCCGCGATCTCGGCTGCGCGTGCGTAGACGGCGCCCGCGTCGTCGTCGGCCCCGATCGGGAACGCCTCCTGCGCGGCGATCGGCCCGGCGTCGAGCGCCTCGACCGTCTCGTGGATGGTCACGCCGGTCTCGGTGTCGCCGGCCATGAGCGCGCGCTCGACCGGGGCGGCGCCGCGCCAGCGCGGCAGGAGCGACGGATGGACGTTGAGCCAGAGCCCGCGCGCGAGCAGCGACGGCGGGATCAGGAGCCCGTAGGCGCAGACGACGACGGTGTCGGCTGCGAGCTCGACGCCCCCGTCGAGGCGCGCCGGCTGCGCGACGGGGATCCCGAGCCGCTCCGCGGTCTCCCTCGCGGGCGTGGCGCCGAGCCGGCGGCCGCGGCCGCGCGGCCGGTCGGGGCGGGTCAGCAGCTGGACGACGTCGTGCTCGGCCGCGAGGCGCGCGAGCACGTCGGCGCCGAAGGGCGCGGTCGCGGCGACGGCGATCCGCCGCGCGGCCACGTCAGGAGAGGACGATGCGCGGGCGCAGCAGGGAAAGCGCCTCTCGCCGCGCCTCGGGCGTCGTCCGGTCGAGGATCAGGACGCCGTCGAGGTGGTCGGTCTCGTGCTGGGCGATCCGCGCATGCGGCTCCTCGAGCTCGTGGCGGACGGGCTCCCCGTGCTCGTCGAGCCCGCCGATCGTGATCGTCGTCGACCGCTCGATCGGGAGCACGACCCCCTGGATCGACAGGCACCCCTCGTCGTCGACCGCAGTCTCCGCCCCCCGCTCCTCGATCACCGGGTTGCAGATCACGACGACCTCGTCCTGCGCCGCCTGGAAGACGAAGAGCCGCTGGAGCACGCCGACCTGCGTGGCCGCGAGACCCGCGCCGACGGCGTCGTGCATCAGCGCCGTCATCCGCTCGACGAGCGCGTGCAGGTCGTCGTCGAACTCCACCACGGGGCGCGCCTGCATTCGCAGCGCCGCGTCCGGGTACTGGCGGATCTGGGCGAGCGCGAGCCGCCGGCGCGCCTCGCGCTCCGCGTCGAGCTCCTCGTCGACGATCGGTTCCTCGATCTCGGACATCACGCCCACACTACCCTGGAAACATGGATCCGAGGACGCTGAAGGAGATCATGAACCAGGGCGCGACGCGGCCGGAGACGCCTCGCGAGCGCCGGGAGCGCGAGCTGCTCGAGGCCGACCTCGAGTCGAGCCCGGTCAAGGGGCAGCCGCTCCGCCAGCGGCTGCGGAACTTCCGCCCCGACGCCGACTCTGCGATCCGCGCGCTCGGCGGGCCGACGCTCTGGATGCGCCGGCTGCGCGCGATCGAGGACGCGGTCGCGCAGCACGAGGAGCAGCTCGAGGAGGCGTGGCGCGCGCTCGCGGCCGAGGTCGGGGACCCGACGGCGTTCGCGGAGGCGTGGCGCGAGCAGGCGCGGCGCTGGAGCTTCGCGCAGGTGAACGAGCTGATCGAGCGCCACAACCGCTGGTTCCCGGCCGAGGCGAGGCTGCCGATGGACCCGCGGACGCGAGACTTCGTCCGGATCAACGGCAGCTCCTACGAGCTGCAGCCGCTCGACCAGGAGTGGATCCTCGCGCGCTTCCCGGCCGAACGCGCCGCCGCCTCGCGCTAGAGCGACTGCGGATCGACGTCGACGACCGCGGTGAGCCCGGCCCGGCGCATGGCCGGCGCCGCGGCGGCGAGGAGCGAGGCGGCGCGGCCGGCGAGCGCGCGCGGCCGCTCGGTCTTGCCCACGAGCTGGGCGCGCTGCCGGTTCCGGAGACGGAGCAGCGGCGCCGGCCCGAGCAGCTCGTGCCCGGCGAGCCCGGCCTTCAGCTCCTCGAGCGCACGGGTCGCGTCGTCGAGCTCGGGGCCGGAGACGACGATCCGGACGAGGTGACGGAAGGGCGGGTAGCCGAGCAGCCGCCGCCGCTCGAGCTCGCCGGCGAGGAAGCCGGCGACGTCGTGGCGGGCGGCGTGCACGATCGCACGGGACTCCGGCTGGAAGGTCTGGACGAGCACGCGCCCGGGCGCGTCGCGGCCGCTGCGCCCGGCCAGCTGGGTCAGCAGCTGGAAGGTGCGCTCCTCGGCGCGGAAGTCGGGCAGGCCCAGGCCGGTGTCGGCGTCGACGACGGCGGCCAGCTCGACGCCCGGGAAGTGGTGCCCCTTCGCCACCATCTGGGTGCCGACGAGCACGGCGCGTTCGGCGCGGGAGAAGCGCTCGAGCGCATCGCGGAGCTGCCCGGGCTTCTCGACCGCGTCGGCGTCGAGCCGGATCCGCTCCAGCTCGGGAACGCGCTTCTCGAGCTCCCGCTCGAGCCGCTGCGTGCCCGCGCCGATCCGTGCGAGGTCGGCCGACCCGCAGGCCGGGCACGTCTCCCCCACGCGCTCGGATGCCCCGCAGTGGTGGCAGCGCAGCGTCGAGTCGCCATGCAGCGTGAGCGCCACGTCGCAGTTGCGGCAGCGACGGGTGCCGCCGCAGGCGCGGCAGTGGAGCGCGGGCGCCAGCCCGCGCCGGTTGAGGAGCAGGATCGCCTTGCCGCCCCGCTCGGCGAGCGCCCCGAGCTCGGCGAGCAGCGGCGCCGAGAGCGGGTAGCCCGCCTCGCGGCGGAGGTCGACGATGCGGACGGTCGGGAGCGGCGCGGCGATCCGGCCGCCGAGCTCGAGCCGCTCGAGCGCCTGCCACGACTCGGGCCGGGGCGTCGCGGAGCCGAAGACGGCCACGGCTCCCTCGAGCGCGGCGCGCTTCGCCGCGACGGTCCGCGCGTCGTAGCGCGGGTCGGACTCCTGCTTGTACGAGCCGTCGTGCTCCTCGTCCACGCAGATCACGCCGAGTGCAGGAAGCGGCGCGAAGACGGCGGAGCGGGCGCCGACGACGACGGGGGCCTCCCCGGTCGCGATCCGCTCCCGCTCGTCGCGCCGCTCGGCGTCGCTGAGCGCGGAGTGGAGGACGGCGACGCGGTCGCCGAAGCGGGCGACGAAGCGGCCGAGCGCCTGCGGGGTGAGCGCGATCTCGGGGACGAGCACGATCGCGCCCGCCCGCGGGCGAGCGCCGCCTCGCAGGCGCGGATGTAGACCTCCGTCTTGCCGCTGCCGGTTGCGCCGCTGAGCAGGACGTTGCCGCCGCCGCCCGGCCTGCCGAAGGCGGGCCTGTCCTCCGGCCGGCCGCCGGAGCTTCCAGCCGAGCCGAGCAGCTCCTCGATCCGGGCGAGGGCGCGCTCCTGCGGCTCGGAGAGCCGCTCCGGGGCCGGCTCCGCAGCGAGCGAGTCGCGCGCGGTCACCGCGCGCCGCTCGCCCCGGCGCTTCGCCTGCTGCGGCGCGACGAGCGAGAGCGCCCGCGCCGGCGTCGAGCCGTAGTACTCGGCGACCCAGAGCGCGAGGTCGACGAGCGCCGGGGAGACGGTCTCGGCGACGCGCTCGACGGGCGCCGGCTCGACCCCCTCGGGCGCCTCGACGCCGACCTCCGTGACCACGCCGCGCGGACGTGAGTTGCCGAAGCGCACCTGCACGACGGCGCCCTTCTCCACCCCGTCGGGCACCTCGTAGGTGAACGGCCGCGCGACGGCGCGTGCGGTGACGAGCGGGTAGACGGAGGCCAGGCGGGGCACCCGGCGAGCGTACTCGGGGGTACGGTTGGCGCCGTGGCGGACTGGCAGTGGAACCCCGACACGTATCTCGCCGACATGCTCGAGGAGATTCCGGGCTACGAGGAGCTGCAGGAGGCCGCGGCCGCGGCGACCGAGGGCATCGAGGCGAGGACGGTGCTCGAGCTCGGCACCGGCACCGGGGAGACCGCGCTGCGCGTGCTGGCGCGGCACCCGGAGGCGCGGTGGGTCGGCCTGGACGGGAACGCCGAGATGCTCGCCCGCGCCCGCGAGCGGCTGCCCGGGGCGGAGCTGCGACTCGCCCGGCTCGAGGAGCCGCTCCCCGCAGGCCCGTTCGACCTGGCCGTCTCGGCGCTCGCCGTCCACCACCTCGGCGCGGCGGGCAAGCGCGGCCTCTTCCGGCGGGTGGCCGGCGTGCTGCAACCCGGGGGCCGGTTCGTGCTCGCCGACCTCGTCGTGCCGCGCCCGGGCGAGAACGGGCCGGTCCGCGTCGACTGGGAGATGGACCTTCCGGATACGGCCGCCGACCAGGTCGCGTGGCTGGCCGAGCTCGGGTTCGAGGCGCGCGCCGATCACGTCCGGGCCGATCTGGCCGTGATCGTCGCGGACCTCCCTCGCGTGCGGTGACGAAGCCTCCCACCGCTCGGCACCCAACCGGCACGGAGCGGCAACCGGTCGACCGGTATCGTCGGTCCCGAGGGCGGAGGGACAGCGACCCCGCCCTGGGTGGGGGTGTGGGCGAGGACGAGGCCGACGAGGGCCGGTCGGTACGGCCCGGTCCAGGACGGAGACGGGCTAGACGCCGGCCGCCGTGACGACGAAGTCGGTGGCGAAGCCGAGCACGAGCCCGGCGACGACGAGCCAGGTCACGAGCAGGGTGCGGCCGTACGTGCGGTTGACCGCGAACAGCTCCTGGACGACGTAGAGGATCGAGCCGGCGGCGACGGCGAAGAAGACCACCGACATCGCCTCGCTCGACCATGCCTGCCCGATCACGGTGCCGACGAAGGTCGGGCCGCCGCCGATCAGGCCCATCAGCGCGAGGAAGCCCCAGCTCGGCTGCGTCCCCTCGCCGCTGATCGGACCGCAGATCCCGAAGCCCTCCGTCGTGTTGTGCAGCCCGAAGCCGATGATCAGGGTGACCGCGAGGCTGATCTCCCCCGCCGCGGCCGCCTGGCCGATCGCGAGCCCCTCGCCGAAGTTGTGGACGCCGATCCCGATCGCGATCAGGAGCGCCAGCTGCTTGCCGGGCGTCAGGTCGTCGAGCCGGGTGCGGTTCGCGAACTCGTCGAGGGCCGCGGCGCCGGGACCGACGAGCGTCGTGGCGCGCCGCCGCGAGCGGCCCTTCATCCACTCCGAGTAGTGGACGAGTCCCATCAGGCCGAGCGCGAAGCCGCCGACTCCGAGCGCGGACAGCCACGAGAAGCGGCCCCAGTGCCGAGCCTGCAGCGCCGTCGTCGATCGGGTCGACGGCCTGCGAAAGGACGTCCCAGAGCAGGAAGAGCAGGATCCCGGTCGCGAGCGCGCTCAGCGCCGCCCTGGCCGCCGGGCCGACGCGCATGCGCCCGACCGGCAGGCCGAGGAAGATCGTCGAACCGGCGATCGCGCCCAGCAGGAGGATGTGACCTGTCGACATGTGTGTGGCTGCGACTCCCGTGTAAGGCGGCCCTTACACGATCGAGGACCCGGCAATATAGCGGCATGGCGCAAGGCCACTCCGTCGACGAGTACCTGGAGACGATCTACTTCCTCGCGTTTCCGATCGGCGAGTACACGCCGCGGGGAGCCGGCTCGCCGCCGCTCGCCTCCCGGGTCGCCGAGATGCTCGGCGTCTCACGGGCGTCCGCCGGCGAGATGCTGAAGCGGCTCGAGGCGGAGGGGCTGATCGAACGCGGCGCGCGCAAGGAGGCGCTGCTCACGGAGACCGGCCGCGCGCGTGCCGAGCGGGTCGTCCGCAAGCACCGGATCATCGAGCGGCTGCTCACCGACTTCATGGGCTACACCGGCGCCGAGGCGCACGAGCGCGCCGACCAGCTCGGCGACACGTTCACCGACGAGATGATCGAGCGGATCGACGTGAAGCTCGGCCATCCCGACCGCTGCCCCCACGGCTGGCCGGTCGACCCGGACGTCGAGCAGGCGGAGAACGTCGGCCTCGCGCCGCTCGCCGCGCTCGTCCCCGGCGACAGCGCGACGATCGTGCGGCTCGCGGAGCACGACGGCGAGCTCCTGCACTGGTTCTACGACCAGGAGCTCGTCCCCGGAACGAAGGTCGTGGTCGAGAGCGCTGACCCGTCGGCCGACCAGTTCGTCGTCCGCCTCGCGGACGGGACCCGCTCGGTGTCCGAGAAGGCCGCCGCCGGGCTGTTCGTCAAGCCGGGCTAGACGGTCGCGGGGACGGGGAGGCCGGCCGCCTCGCGCAGCGCGTCGGCCTTGTCGGTCCGCTCCCAGGTGAAGTCGCCGTCGTCACGGCCGAAGTGGCCGTAGGCGGCCGTCTTCGCGTAGATCGGGCGCCGCAGGTCGAGATCGCGGAGGATCGCGGCCGGTCGCAGGTCGAAGTGCTCGCGCACCAGCCGCTCGATCGTCGCCACGGGAACCGCCTCGGTGCCGAACGTCTCGACGAGGATCGACATCGGATGCGCGACCCCGATCGCGTAGGCGACCTGGATCTGGCAGCGCTCCGCGAGCCCCGCCGCGACGAGGTTCTTCGCCACGTAGCGCGCCGCGTACGCAGCCGAGCGGTCGACCTTCGTCGGGTCCTTCCCCGAGAAGGCGCCGCCACCGTGCGGAGCCGAGCCGCCGTAGGTGTCGACGATGATCTTGCGCCCGGTCAGGCCCGAGTCGCCCATCGGACCGCCGATCACGAACTTGCCGGTCGGGTTGCAGTAGAAGAAGTCCTTGTCGTGCTCGAGGCGCCGGCCGTCGTAGAGATCCTTCGGCAGGATCGGCTCGAGCACGTGCTCGACGAGGTCGGGCTTGAGCAGCGTCTCGACGTCGAGACCGTCGCGATGCTGTGTCGAGACCAGCACCCGCTCGATCTCCACCGGACGCTGGCGGCCGTGCTCGTCCACCTCGTAGCGCACCGTCACCTGCGACTTCCCGTCGGGGCGCAGGTACGGGAGCACATCGGCCTTGCGCACCTCTGCGAGCCGTTTGACCAGCCGGTGCGCGAGCATGATCGGCAGCGGCATCAGCTCGTCCGTCTCGTTCGACGCGTACCCGAACATCATCCCCTGATCGCCGGCGCCCAGCAGGTCGAGCGGATCCTGGTCCCCGTGCTGGTTCTCGAACGACGCGTCGACGCCCTGCGCGATATCCGGCGACTGCTCGTCGATCGCGACGACGACACCGCACGTGTCGGCGTCGAAGCCGAACTTCGCGCGCGTGTAGCCGATCTCGCGTACGCGGTCGCGGACGAGCCGCGGGATGTCGACGTACGTCTTGGTCGTGATCTCGCCCGCGACGACGACGAGGCCGGTCGTGATCAGCGTCTCGCAGGCGACACGCCCGTACGGGTCGTCGCGCAGGACCGCATCGAGGACGGAATCCGAGATCTGATCGGCGATCTTGTCCGGATGGCCCTCGGTGACCGACTCGGACGTGAACGAGAACGCGTGCGTGGACATGCCTCGCAGGCTAGCGGACGAACCGACGCCCGCCCCTGCACCTCCAGGGCTGTTTCCTACTGCACTTCCAGGTAGGCCGTGAAGCTCGCGATTCCGCCGCTCTCGCCGCTGCCGTAGGCGGTGAGCGTCCGCAGCGCGCTCAGATCGGCGGTCGGCAGCGACGCGCCCGCGAGCGAGGCGAGCCCCTGGACGGCCGGGAGCGCGTCCTTCAGGTTCACGTAGACGAAGCCCGTCGTCTTCGCCGGCATGCCCGCGGCGGACTGCGCCTCACGGAAGGTGCCGTCGGCCCCGAGCTTCTGGCCGCCGCCCGTGAACGCGTCGACCGCCTGCTGCGAGGTCGAGACGACGAGGTCCCGGCCGACCACGGCGTGCGAGAGCCGGAGCGCGCCGAGCAGGGCGCCCAGGTCGAAGGAACCGGTCTTCTTCGCCGGGCCGGCCGCGCTGCCGAGGCCCGCGAGCGCGGAATGGAGCGCGTCGAGCACGCCCTGCGGGTCGGAGGAGCGCGTCACGAGCGTCAGCGCCGGGATCGGGGCGCCCGGGCTCACGTAGACGGCCGTCTCGCCGCCGAGCGCCTTGCCGAGCGACTGCAGCGCCCCGCCGAGCGGCGACGACGGGGCCGCGACGGAGCCGGTTCCGGAGGGCGCCTGGAAGTCCGCCACGGCGAGCACGCCGCTCGGGATCGAGGCGACGAGCTGCGACGCGTAGGGCTGCGCCACCGTCCCGCCCTCGCTGCGGGTGTGGCCGGTGACCCTGAGGCCGCCGCCCGCGGCGACGACGTCGGCCGAGGCCCAGACGAGCTGCTTCCGGTCGGCTCGGGATAGGTGCCGCCGAGCGCGGAGACGACCTGCCGCGCCTCGGCCCCGTTCGCGTACGCGGTGACGAGCGCGTCGCCTCCGAGCGTGCCGGTCGCCTCCTGGTAGACGCTCGAGTCGGCGAGATGCTGCGTCGCCGACGTGACGGCCGCGAGCGCGTCCTTGCTCTCCGAGATCGCCGTCCAGCCGCCCACCTGCGCCGTCAGCGGCTTGGAGCCGCCGAGCTTGGCGAGCAGCGCGTCGAGCTTCGCCGCGTCGGCGGGCTGGGTGAGCGCGACCGCCTGGGGCTTCCCACCGCTCGCGGCGGGGAGCACGGCGACGTCGAGCTCGGGGCCGAGCGCGGGCTCCACGTCGTTCGCCCAGCTCAGCTTCGAGTGCTGCTCGAAGCTCTGCCGAAGCTGCGTCAGCAGCGCGTCGTGCTGGGGAAGCTTCCGGAAGAGGGAGTCGAGCGCGCGCCACTGCCCCGACCGGAGATCGGTGTCGACCGCGAGGAAGGCGGCGGTGTCGGCGGGAACGACGGAGGCGGCGGCGCCGGTGGCGCTGCCGGCGCCGGAGGCGGAGCCCCCGCAGCCCGCGGCCGCGAGGGCGACGGCTGCCGCGAAGCCTGCCGCGAGGATCGATCTGGTGCGCATGGCTTACTCCTCTGTCGGCTCTCGGCCCATCAGGCCCGAGACGAGCTCGGTGAGATCCCGTCCTGAGAGTACCGCGCAGACACCGTCGGTGATCGGCAATTCGACGCCGAGCCGGCGTGCGAGGTCGCGGAGCACAGGTGCGGTCGTCAGGCCCTCGACGGTCTGGCCGATCTCCGCCACCGCCTGGTCGGGGGTCAGGCCCTGGGCGATCAGCTCGCCGGCGTGCCGGTTCCGGCCGTAGCGGCTCCAGCAGGTGACGACGAGATCCCCCATGCCCGCGAGCCCGGCGAACGTCTCGGGACGCGCACCCGCCGCCTCGCCGAGCCTCGTCATCTCGGCCAGCCCTCGCGAGATCACGGCAGCCTTGGCGTTGTCGCCGAGGCGCAGGCCGTCGACCCCTCCGGCCGCGAGCGCGATCACGTTCTTCGCCGCGGCGCACAGCTCCACGCCGACCAGGTCGGGGTTGACGTAGGCGCGGAAGAGCGTCGAGTTGAGCGCGTGCTGGAGCTGGCCGGCGAGAAAGCCGTCCTCGCTCGCGACGACCGCCGCCGTCGGCAGGCCCTCGGCGATCTCCTCCGCCATGTTCGGGCCGGAGAGGACGGCGACGGAACGGCCCTGCACGCGGGTGGAGAGGCGCTCGCCGGTGGCGGGGTCGAGACCCTTCGCGAGGCTCAGCACGGGAGCGGCGCCCGGCAGCGCGCGGACGACGTCGGCGAAGGCGCGGCTCGGCACCGCGAGCACCGCGACGTCGACGTCGGCGGGCGCGGCCGCGAGCGGCACCGCCTCGACGGCGCGCAGGTCGACGCTCTGCAGGGAACGCGGGTTCCAGCCGGTGCGGGCGATCGCCTCCGCCTGCTCCGGCGTGTGGCAGGCGAGCACGACCTCGTGGCCGCGATCGAGGAGCACCCGCGTGAACGCCGTCCCCCACGAGCCCGCGCCGACGACGAGAAACCGCACGCCGGCAGCCTATGCGTCAGGAGCGGCGCACGAAGTCGATCGACACCGGGACGCCGTCGAGCCCGAACGTGTCGCGGAGCTCGTTCTCGACCCAGTAGCCGTAGTCGCGCGTGACGAGGCCGGGATCGTTGACCCAGAGGCGGAAGCGCGGCGGGCGGACGCGGATCTGCGAGCCGTAGAGCAGGTTCAGCCGCTTGCCGCGGCGTCCGGACGGCGGCTGCCGGGCGGCGCGCAGGACGGCGAGCGCGCGATTCAGCTCGCCGGTCGGAACGCGCGCCGTGTGCCGGTCGAAGAGGTCGGCCACGCCGTCGAGCAGCCGGTCGAGACCGCGGCCGGTGTGGGCGGAGACGGCGACGAACGGCGGTCGCTGGCGGAGGCGGCGGCGCAGGAGGCCGCGGATCTCGTCGACGCCGATCGAGGTCGCGTCCCACTTCGAGAGCACGACGAGCGTCGAGCAGTCGGCCTTGCGCGCGACGTCCGCGACCGCGATGTCCTGCTTCGACGACGCCCTCCGACGCGTCGACGAGAACGAGCGCGACGTCGGCGCGCTCCGCCGCCTCGAGCGCGCGGAGCTCCGAGTAGTAGTCGATCCCCTGCCGGTGGCGGCGCTTGCGGCGCAGGCCGGCCGTGTCGACGAGGACGAAGGTGCGCCCGTTGCGCTCGAGCACGGTGTCGATCGAATCGCGCGTCGTTCCGGGGATCTCGCTCACGATCACGCGCTCGCGGCCGAGGAGCGCGTTGACGAGGCTCGACTTGCCGACGTTCGGGCGGCCGAGGACCGCGACCCGGATCGCGTCGGCCGGCAACTCTGGCCGCTCAGCCGGGTGCGAGCTCCTCCAGGCGCGCGACGACGACGTCGAGCAGGTCGCCCGTGCCCGTGCCGTGCAGAGCCGACACCGGCACCGGGTCGCCGAGGCCGAGTCGGTGCAGCTCGAGCACGAGCGGCTCCTGGCGCGGGTCGTCGATCTTGTTCGCGAGCACGATCACGGGCTTGCGCGCCTCGCGGAGGATCTGCGCCACCTCCTCGTCGCCCGGGGTCACGCCCTGGCGGGCGTCGACGACGAAGAGAACGAGGTCGGCCTGCGCGACCGCCTCGCGCGCCTGGCCGGCGATCGAGCGGGTGATCGGCGCCGGGTCGGCGACGTCGACGCCGCCCGTGTCGATCAGCAGGAAGCGCCTTCCGGCCCACTCGCAGACGAGCTCCTTGCGGTCGCGGGTGACGCCCGGCGTCTCGTGCACGACTGCGGCGCGCGACTCCGTCAGGCGGTTGACGAGGGTCGACTTGCCGACGTTCGGGAAGCCGATGATCGCCACCGTGCCGAGCAGCGGCGGCGGCGTCTCGACCGGGTCGATGTCCTCGTCGTCGCTCATCGCGGGCGAAGACTACGGCCCGTCGCACCCACCCGGTGCCTCGGCATGCCGAGGCACCGTCACGCGCCCGTCAGGGAAGCGTCACGGGCGCGGCTCCTCCCGGCAGCCGCGGCGGCTCCGCGTCGCGGGGGCGGCCCGCGTCGTGCAGGTCGCGCAGCCAGGCCCACTGCCGGTGCAGCTCCTCCTCGATCAGCGCCGACGCCTCGCGGTACCCCTTCGCGCTCTTCGGCAGCCCCTCGAAGCGCATCGGCTCCCCCCACGCGATCGAGACCGGCGCGAGGTTGCCGATCCGCCACGACTGCGAGCCGTGGATCGCGGCGCAGACGACCGGGACGTCCTCCTGCAGGGCCACCATCGCGGCGCCGGGCTGGACCTTCCCGGGCACCCCGGTCTTCTGGCGCGTCCCCTCGGCGAAGACCCCGAGCGCCTCGCCGCCGCGCACGACCTCGCGCATCCGCCGCACGGCCTCGCGGTCGGACTCGCCACGCCGCACCGAGAACGACCCGAAGAGCCTGATGTACGCGCCGAGCAGCGGCACCGCGTGCGCCTCCGCCTTCGCGAGGAAGTAGAGCGTCCGCGGCGACGACCAGCCGAAGGCGGGGATGTCGATCCAGTGGAAGTGGTTGAACGCGACGACGAGCCCGCCCGTCCGCGGCACCCGCTCGCGGCCGTAGCTGCGGAAGCGCGTCGCGAGCGCCGTCGGCCCACCCATCGCGGGCCGCCCGATCGCCCAGGCGACGTCGACCCTGTTCACGCCTACGCCGCCGTTCGCTCGCGGACGAGCGCCTCGATCTGCTCGACGACGTCCTCGACCTCGAGGTTCGTCGTGTCGATCTCGACCGCGTCCTCGGCCGGCTGCATGCGCGCGGCGTCGCTCTCGTCGCGCGCCCGCAGGTCGGTCGCGAGCGCGTCGGCGCCGATTCCCGGCCGCTCCGAGATCCGCCGCTGCGCGCGAACCTCCCGGTCGGCGACGAGGTACACCTTCACCCGCGCGTCCGGCGCGACGACGGTGCCGATGTCCCGTCCCTCGATCACGACGTCGCCCTCCCGCCCGAGCTGGCGCTGGCGCGCGCGCATCACCTCGCGCACGCCGGGATGGCGGGCGACGACCGGCACCATCCGGTCGATTCGCGTCTCCCGGATCGAGGCGGTGACGTCGGTGCCGCCGATCCACACGCGGTCGTCGTCGTCGAAGGCGACCGGCTCCGCGCGGGCGAGCTCGGCCAGAGACTCGCCGTCGCCGAGATCGAGCCCCTGGAGCATCGCGAGCCAGGTGAGCGCCCGGTACATCGCGCCGGTGTCGAGGTAGCGGAAGCCGAGGCGCACCGCCAGGGCGCGCGCCACCGTGCTCTTGCCCGCTCCGGCGGGCCCGTCGATCGCCACGATCATCCCCGGGGCCTCCGGGAAACGCGCAGCATCTCGTGGGGAAGCGTCATCGTCTCGTCACCGACTCCAGCAGCTCGAAGAAACCGGGGAAGCTTACAGCGGTCGTCTCGGCGCCCTCGATCTCCACTCCTTCGATCGAGGCGAGCCCTGCGACGGCCCCGAGCATCGCGATCCGGTGGTCGCCGCGCGCGTCGAGCCGCCCGCCGCGGAGCCGGGCCGGGACACCGGTGACCGTCCAGCCGTCCTCGCGGGAGTGGACGCGGGCCCCGAGCGCGCGCAGTCCATCGGTGACCGCCTCGATCCGGTCGCTCTCCTTCACGCGCAGCTCCGCCGCGCCCGCGACCACCGTCTCGCCGCGTGCGTGCGAGCCGAGCAGCGCCACGAGCGGCAGCTCGTCGACGAGCCCCGGCACCTCGCCGGGAGCGACCCTGGTGGCGACGAGCTCACCCGGCTGGACGTGCACCGAGGCGACCGGCTCGCCGGCCGAGCGGCGGCGCTCGAAGACGGAGACGCGCGCGCCCATCCGCTCGAGCACGTCGAGCAGACCGGTGCGGCGCGGGTTGACGCCGAGGTCGTGGACGGTGAGGTCGCTGCCCGGGACGAGGGCGGCCGCAACGAGCAGCGGCGCCGCCGAGGAGAAGTCGCCGGGGACGTCGACCTCGCCGAGCCGCAGCGCGCCCGCCGGCTGGACGGTGACGGACGTGACGCGGCGCTCCACGCGCACGCCGGCCGCCGCGAGCATCAGCTCGGTGTGGTCGCGGGTCGGCACGCGCTCGACGACGGTCGTCGCGCCGTCGGCGTTCAGGCCGGCGAGGAGCGTCGCCGACTTCACCTGCGCGCTCGCGACCGGCAGCTCGTAGTCGATCCCGCGCAGCCGGGACGACCCCGTGATCGTCAGGGGCGCGTGCCCGTCGGTCGTCGCGACCCGCGCGCCCATCAGGCGCAGCGGCTCCGCGATCCGCTCCATCGGCCGCGCCGAGAGCGACGCGTCGCCGGTGAGGACGAATTCGCCCTCCTGGCCCGCGACGATCCCGGTCAGCAGCCGCATCAGCGTGCCGGCGTTCGCGCAGTCCACGCTCCCCGCGCGCAGCCCGCGCAGGCCGACGCCGTGCACGGCGAGCTCGTCCTCCGACACCTCCTCCACCCCGGCCCCGAGGATCCGCACCGCCTCGACCGTGGCCCAGGTGTCGCCGGAGCGGCCGAAGCGGCGGACCCGCGTCTCGCCCTCTCCGAGCGCGCCGAGCAGGACCGCGCGGTGCGAGATCGACTTGTCCCCGGGCACCGCGACGTGCCCGACGAGCGCGACGGCCGGCTCGATCCTCATCGGGGCCCCCGGGAAGTGCGCAGCACTTTCTGGGGCAGGGCGACGTGCCCGACGAGCGCGACGGCCGGCTCGATCCTCATCGGGGCCCCCGGGAAGTGCGCAGCACCTGCCGGGGCAGGGCGAGCGCCGCCGCCGGCTCGATCCTCACGGGCGCGGCACCTACCCGATCGTGCGCCCCATCAGGGACGCGAGCGCGCGGATCTCGTCCGCGAAGTCGTGGAAGTCGGCGGTGGGGATCTGCTGCGCGGCGTCGCACAGCGCCTCCTCCGGATGCGGGTGCACCTCGACGATGATCCCGTCGGCGCCGGCGGCGACCGCCGCGCGGGCCAGCGGAAGCACGAGGTCGCGGCGCCCGGCCGGGTGCGACGGGTCGACGATCACCGGCAGGTGGGTCTCCTGCTTCAGCACCGGGATCGCGCCGATGTCGAGCGTGAAGCGCGTCGACGTCTCGAAGGTCTTGATCCCGCGCTCGCAGAGGATCACCTCGGAGTTGCCCTCCTTGACGATGTACTCGGCGGCCATCAGCAGGTCCTCGACGGTCGACGAGAGCCCACGCTTCAACAGCACCGGCTTCGGCGCGCGGCCGACCTCGGAGAGGAGCGAGAAGTTCGACATGTTGCGGGCGCCGATCTGGATCACGTCGGCCGCCTCGACCACCGCCTCGACGTGGCGCGGGTCCATCAGCTCGGTGACGAGGGGCAGCCCGGTCTCGGCGCGGGCCTCCTGCAGGATCTCGAGCGCCTCGTCGCCGAGCCCCTGGAAGGCGTACGGCGAGGTGCGCGGCTTGAAGGCGCCGCCGCGCAGCATCGTCACGCCCTCGGCGGCGACCGCGCGCGCCGTCTCGAGCGTCTGCTGGCGCGTCTCGACCGTGCACGGACCGGCGATGAAGCCGAAGTAGCCGTCGCCGATGCGGCGCCCTCGCACCTCGATCACGGTCGGGTCGGGCGAGAGCTCGCGCGAGACGAGCTTGTACGGCTTCAGGATCGGCAGCACCTGCTCGACCCCGGCGTAGCCCTCCAGCGGCAGCGCGGCGAGCAGCTCGCGCTCGCCGATCGCGCCGATCACCGTCGCCTCGCGCCCCGGCGTGACCAGGGCGGCGCAGCCCGCCTCCTCGAGGCGGGCGACGACCTCGTCCACCTGCTCGGGCGTCGCGTGCGCGCCCATCACGATCAGCAGCTCTGGTGCCCCGGTCACGGCCATTGCCGCCAGTGTAGATGCGCGTTCTCCGAGGGACCGACGCGTTGTGCGGGCAGAATGCACGGACGATGGCGAGCGACACCCTGCCCCGCGTCTTCTCCGGGATCCAGCCGACCGGCAGGAAGACGCTCGGCAACTACAGCGGCGGCTTCCGCCAGTACGTCGAGACGCAGGAGCGCGGCGACGCCTTCTTCTGCATCGTCGACCTGCACTCGATCTCGGTCGAATACGACCCGCGCGAGCTGCGCGAGTCGACCCTCGACCTGGCGGCAATGCTCTTCGCGACCGGACTCGATGCCGACCGCTCGACCGTCTTCTGCCAGAGCCACGTGACCGCGCACGCCGAGGCGGCCTGGCTGCTCGCGGCGGTGACGAGCTACGGCCAGCTCGGCCGGATGACGCAGTTCAAGGAGAAGGCGGAGGCACAGGAGTTCGTCTCGGCCGCCCTCTTCACGTATCCGGTCCTGATGGCCGGCGACATCCTCCTCTACCAGACCGACCTCGTCCCGATCGGGGACGACCAGCGGCAGCACCTCGAGCTGACGCGGGACGTCGCTCAGCGCTTCAACCACCGCTTCGGCGAGACGTTCCGTCTGCCGGAGGGCGTCTTCCCGGAGGTCGGCGGGCGCGTGATGGACCTGCAGGAGCCGACGAAGAAGATGTCGACGACGCTCTCGAGCGAGCAGGGCGCGGTCTACGTCACCGACACGCCCGACGCGATCCGCAAGAAGTTCAAGTCCGCGGTCACGGACTCCGAGCGCGAGGTGCGCTACGCCCCGGAGGCGAAAGCCGGGATCTCGAACCTGCTCGAGATCATGAGCGTCGCCACGGGCGAGCCGATCGCCGCGCTCGAGTCGCGGTTCGCGGACGCCGGCTACGGCACGTTCAAGGAGGCGGTCGGCGAGTCGGTCGTCGAGCTGCTGACCCCGATCCGGGAGCGCTTCGAGGCTCTGCGCGCGGACGAGCGCGAGCTGCAGCGGCTGCTCGCGGTCGGCGCCGAGAAGGCACGGCGGGCCGCGGAGCCGACGCTGAACTCGATGTACGACTCGATGGGCTTCGCCCGTTCGGCGGCCGGCCGGCTCTTCGGCGCCGCCCGGCCCCGCGGCCTGTAGCGCACCGGCCGCCCCGCCGTGCCGGGCCGCCGTGCCTCGGCGACGACTCCGACACCGCGCAGGTCACGCCGATGACGGAGCCCCGCTCGAGCGGAGCCCGTAGCGAGCTCCACCTCGGCCGGCTCGAGCTCGCGCCAGGCGCCGGGCTCGAGCCCGGCGAGCGTCAGCCCGGCGTAGCCGCTGCGGTGCAGGCGGACGACCGGGTGCCCGACCGCGGCGAGCATGCGCTTCACCTGGTGCGTGCGACCCTCGTGCAGCACGAGCTCGACGCGGCCTGGACCGAGCCGGCGGGCGCGGGCAGGCGCGGTGCGGCCGTCGTCGAGCTCGACGCCCTCGCGGAGCCGGCGGAGCGCCTCGTCGTCCGGGTCGCCCTCGACCTCTGCCTCGTAGGTCTTCTCGACGCCGTAGCGCGGATGGGCGAGCCGGTGCGCGAGGCCGCCGTCGTTGGTCAGCAGGAGCGCCCCGGTCGTGTCTGCGTCGAGACGCCCGACGGGCACGACGCGCGGCTCGCCCGGGACGAGCTCGACGACGGTCGGCCGGCCTCGCGGGTCGCGGGCGGTCGTCACGACGCCCGCCGGCTTGTGGAGGAGCACGTGCGCGAGCCGCTGCCTCGTGACCTCGCGTCCGTCGACCTCGACACGGTCGGTCGCGACGACGAAGGTGTTCAGCTGCCCCGGCTCGCCGTTGACGCGGACGCGGCCGGCCTTGATCAGCTCGTCGGCGCCGCGACGCGAGGCGACGCCGGCCCGGGCGAGGTGAGCGTTGAGTCGCATTCGTCGCTGGAGGCTACTTCGGCGCAGTGCTTGCAGAGCGAACGGCGCGCCTTCTCCGCATGGGCGGGCGCGTCGGACCGGACGGGCAGGTTGTCGAGGTAGTCGACGATCCGCTCCGTGCCGACGAGCACGACGCCGTCCTCGAACATCAGGACCGGCACCGAGCGGACGCCGGTGTGGAACTCGAGCGCGTTCCGCTCGGCAGCGTCCTCGGGCACCTGGCGTGCGACGAAGTCGATCCCCAGCTCGGTCAGCCGCTGCCGCACGCGCTGCGAGCCGCGGCACCATTCGGTCTGGAACAGCTCCAGCATGCCGGGATCGTCGCGGCCGCCCGCGGCCGCCGCATCGGGCCCGGCGCGGATCGTCCCTGCGCGAAACTCCGCACGGAGCGCCCGCCGCATGTAAGGATCGCCACATGGCCGCACTACGTCTCGCTCATCCGCTGGACGTCGCAAGGGCGGATGGGGCTCCCGGCCTGGCGCGACCGGATCGAGGAGGGCGAGCGCGAGATCGCGGAGGCCGGCGGAACACTGATCGGCGTTTGGGTGACGCTCGGCCGCTACGACGTCGTCGAGGTGTTCGAGGCCCCGAACGACGAGGTCGCGTTCGAGATCGTGAGCCGCCTCCAGCGTCACGGAGCCGAGCAGACCGAGACCCTCCGCGCCTTCACACGCGTCGAGGCGGAGGCGATCATCCACCACCTCTGAGCGACCGAGCGGTGCTCGTCGCTCGCGGCGGCTGAACGTCACGCCGCCGAACGCGACACGCGGGGCTCGTCAGGCGGAACGCTTCTCGGCGACGGCGTGCAGGCGATCGCGGATCTCCGCGGCGTCGGCGCCGACGTCGCCGAGGCGGGGCAGCTGGGAGAGGCTGTCGAGGCCGAACACCCGCTCGAAGAGCGGCGTGGTCCGGTAGCGGATCGCACCGCCGGAGGACGCGTCGCGGCCCGCCTCGGCGATCAGGCCGCGCTCGAGCAGGTTCGCGACGGCGGAGTCGGCGGCGACGCCGCGGATCCGGGCGACGTCGGGCCTCGAGCAGGGGCCGAGGTAGGCGACGATCGCGAGCGTCTCGAGCGCCGCCTGCGAGAGGTTCCGCTGCGCCGGCCGCTCGAACAGGCGGGCGCAGGCCTCCGTCGCCTCGCGAGCGGCGCGCAGCGCCCAGCCGCCGGCGACGTGCTCGAGCACGATCCCGCTGCGCCCCTCGGCGTAGCGCTCGCCGAGCAGGCGCAGCGCCGACTCGACGCGCTCCGGGTCGTCGTCCGCGGCGTCCGCGAGCTCCTGGAGCGGGAGCGGCGACGACGCGACGACGAGCAGCGCCTCGAGCGTGCGCGCAAGCCGGTCGAGCGGGTTCGCGGTGATCAGGCGGAGCGGGCGGTCCACGTCACGGTCCTTTCGTCTCGGGCTCGGTTCTCCTCCAGGCTCCGAGCGACCCGGATCGGGGCGAACGGGGCGGCCTGGTCGATGGTGATCTCGCCCGCGCGACGGAGGTCGAGCAGGGCGAGGAAGGCGACCGCCTGCTCGACCCGGTCGAGCCCGCGCACCTCGGCGTCGAAGTCGAAGCGGGCGCGCCGCCGCAGCACGGCGCGGAAGCGCTCGAGAAACCGGCCGACGGGCGGGAAGCGGAGCGCCATGTGCGCGAGCGACACCTGCGGCGGCTCGGCCGCGAGCAGGCGCAGCGCCGCGGCGAGCCGCTCGGGCTCCTGCGGCGCCAGCGGCGTCTCGACCTTCGGAGCGAGCGGAGCCGGGCCGACCCGGAAGTAGCGGTCGCCCTCGCTCGCCAGCCGGTCGCGCAGCCAGCCGGCCGCCTCCTTCATCCTCCGGTACTCGGCGAGCCGCCGCGCGAGCTCCTCGGCGGCCGCCTCCGGCTCCAGCTCGGCCAGCTCGGCCGCCTCCTCGGGGAAGAGGCCGCGCGCCTTCAGCTCGAGCAGCGCGGAGATCAGGACGAGGAACTCGCCGCAGGCCTCGAGGTCGAGCTCCTCGCGCTGCGCGAGGCGCTCGAGGAAGGCGAGCACGATCGCGGCGATGTCGACGTCGCGGAGGTCGAGCTCCTCCTTGAGGACGAGCGTGAGCAGCAGGTCGAAGGGGCCTTCGAACGCGTCGAGGTCGAGATCGAGCTCACGGACGATCACGGCCGGAACGGTAGTGGTGCTACCGGACGCGGCTCGCTCGAAGCGCCGATGCGCGCGTGCGCGCCGACGGCTCGCGCCGCCTCGCGGCGGTAGGCGGCGCCGGGAGCCTTCGCTGCCCGGCCGAGCAGGCCGAGGAGCGCGAGCGGCGCCGCACCGAGGCCCCGGGACCTGGACGGATCGACGAGGTCGCCGCGGAGCAGGGCCTGGACGACCGGCCAGGCGAACGGCAGCCGCGTGACGGCGAAGCTCGTGCGCGGGAAGCGGTCGTAGGCGAGCTTCCAGTCCCAGGAGGCGGCGCAGAGCGCGCCGGTCCGCGCGAGCAGCGCCGCGTCGTAGGCGGCGAACGAGCCGGCCCGCCCGTCGAGCCGGCTCCCGACGGCGGCGGCCGCCTCGCCGGCGCTGAGGAACGCCTCGTAGAGGCCGTCGCCGGTGAGCGGGTCGGCGAGGCCGGCCGCGTCGCCGACGAGCAGCACGCGGCCCGAGGAGACGGCGGCATCCGTGGCCCGCAGCGGCACCCGGTGGCCGCGCAGGTCGCGGACGGCCGACTCGGGAATCCCGTGCTCCGCGAGCAGGCGCCGGAGGCGGCCGCGCAGTCCCGGCCCCTCCGTGCTCCAACCGCAGACGCCGACGTTGACGTGATCGTCCTTGGGGAAGATCCACCCGTAGCCGCCCGGGCACGGTCCCGAGCTCGAGAACGAGGCGGCCCCGATGGGCGCGTCGTTCCACGACGCCATAGGGGACGTTGCCCTCGAGCGCGACGCACTGGTGACGCCGCACGGGTGTCGCGACCGCGGCCGCCGTGACGCCGTTCGCGCCGTCGGCGCCGACCGCGAACGTCGGCGCTCAGGTCACCCGCGTCCGTCCGGACGACGACGCCCGAGTCGCGCTGCTCCGGCGGCGACACCTTGACGCCGTCGCGGAACTCCACCCCGGCGTCGACCGCGCGCTCGACGAGGAACGCGTCGAGGCGCCGACGGCGCGTCATCAGCACGAGCGGCTCCGAGGCGACACGGTCGAAGGACGAGCGGTAGCCGAGCCTGAGCCGAACCCGGTCGACACGATCCTCGACGATCGGGTCGAGGCCGAACGGCAGCAGGCGGGCGGCGCGCGCGGTCACGCCGCCACCGCACGGCTTGTCGCGCGGGAAGCGGGCACGGTCGAGCAGCACGACCGACGCTCCTCGCTCCGCGAGCCTGTACGCCGTGAGCGCCCCGGAGGGCCCGGCGCCGATCACGGCGACGTCGTAGTGCTTCATGCCGCGAGCCCGCCGGCGGCGCCGAGGCAGCGGCTGGAGGGGGTCGGCTCCAGGCCCGGGACGTCGTGACGGCGATCAGATGAGAGCGAAGCTCCTCCAGGCCGAGTCCTCGGCGGTCCTCCGGCGATCACCTGGCCGCGACTCTACGTGCCGTGCGGCGACACCGCTACCGCACGCGGCCCTTCGGCACCGCCATCTTCGGGCCAGTCGGCACGGCGCGCGGCCGGGGCTCGTGCCGGCGCGGCGAGGCCGAGCGGAGGAACTGCCACCAGACGAAGAAGGCCAGCGCGCAGATCCAGACGCCGAGCGAGACCCAGAAGTTGATCCGCATCCCCGCCAGGTAGTTGGACGGGTCGATGCGCAGCACCTCCTCGTAGGTGCGGAAGGTCGTGTACCAGGCGACGTAGAGCGCGAAGAGCGCCGGCCGGCGCAGGTTGAAGCGGCGGTCGACCCAGAGCAGGACGGCGACGCCGAGCACGTCCCAGGTGAACTCGTAGAGGAAGGTCGGGGTGTAGTAGCCGGCCGGGTCGTGCTGGTACTTCGGCAGGATCCCGCCCTGGTGGGCGGCGTCGATCTTCAGCGCCCACGGGAGCGAGGTCGGCCGTCCGTAGAGCTCCTGGTTCCAGTAGTTGCCCCAGCGGCCGATTCCCTGCGCGAGCAGGAGCCCGGGCGCGACCGCGTCCATCATCAGGCGGACGCTGTTGCCGGAGCGGCGGACGACCCAGGCGCCCGCGAGGACGCCGAACGGAATCGCCCCCCAGATGCCGAGCCCGCCCTGCCAGACGGCGAAGACGCCCCACCAGTGGTCGTGGATCGCCTGGTCCTGGTTCCAGCTCGTCAGGTCGTGGTAGAGGCGGGCGCCGACGATCCCGGCGACGACGCCCCAGAGCGCGACCCGGTAGATCAGATCCCAGTCGCCGCCCCAGCTCACCCAGCGGCGACCGGTGAGCCAGGCGCAGCCGGCGATCCCGAGCAGCAGCATCACGCCGTACATGTGCAGCGTGAAGGGGCCGAGCTCGAAGACGCCCCGCGCGGGAGACGGGATCGAGGCAAGGAGGGCGCTCACTGCGCCCATTGTGCCGGGTGGAGACGCTAGCGGAGGATTTGAACCGCGAGCTCGGCCGGACAGCCGCGCTCGAGGAGGCCGAGCGCCTGGTGCAGGTCGATGTCGATGCGGGATGCCAGCTCGACGGCGTCGTCGTGCTCGTAGCCGGCGCGCTCCAGGGCCTCGGCGCGCCAGCGCTCGACCCGTTCCAGCTCCGTCTCGACGATCTCGTGAACTGCAGTCATCCGCATCTCCGTGATTCTCGCTCGCCTTACCATTCGGGAAGACGCCCCGATCGGTTCACCCCTTTCAGGGGGATCCTGGTTCCACCGTAGCTTCTCTCTCGGATCCCGGGAAGCCCCGACCGTCGGGCTACGCGACGCCGGCGGCGGCCCGCTTCGCCCGGGAGGCGGCGGTCTGGCGCTTCTGCGCCGAGAGCTCGACCTTGCGCAGGCGGATCGACACGGGGGTCACCTCGACGCACTCGTCGTCGCGCAGCTCCTCGAGCGCCTGCTCGAGCGAGAGCGGCCGAGGGCGGGATCAGGCGGACGAGCTCCTCGGCGGTGGAGGAGCGCATGTTCGTCAGCTTCTTCTCCTTCGTCGCGTTGACGTCGAGGTCGTCGACACGTGAGTTCTCGCCGACGATCATCCCCTCGTAGACGTCGTCGCCCGGCTTGACGAAGAGGGTGCCGCGCTCCTGCAGGTTGAGGATCGCGAAGCCGGTCGCCTGGCCGCGGCGGTCGGCCACGAGGCTGCCGGTCGGCCGGTGGCGCAGCTCGCCGTGCCACGGCTCCCAGCCCTCGAAGACGTGGTGGAGCATCCCGGTGCCCCGCGTCTCGGTCAGGAACTCGGTGCGGAACCCGATCAGGCCGCGCGCCGGGACGAGGTACTCCATCCGCGCCCAGCCGGTGCCGTGGTTGACCATGTTCTCGATCCGCCCCTTGCGCAGGGCGAGGAGCTGGGTGACCACGCCGACGTACTCCTCGGGGACGTCGATGGCGACCCGCTCGACCGGCTCGTGCCGCTTGCCGCCGAGCTCCCGCGTCAGCACCTCGGGCTTCCCGACGGTGAGCTCGAAGCCCTCGCGGCGCATCAGCTCGACGAGCACCGCGAGCTGGAGCTCGCCGCGGCCCTGCACCTCCCAGGCGTCCGGACGGGACGTCGGGAGCACGCGCAGCGAGACGTTGCCGACCAGCTCCTGGTCGAGCCGCTGCTTGACCATCGACGCGGTGAGCCGGTCGCCCTCGGTGCCGGCGAGCGGCGAGGTGTTGATCCCGATCGTGATCGAGAGCGACGGCTCGTCGACCGTGCTCACCGGCAGCGGGCGCGGGTCGTCGGGATCGGCGATCGTCTCGCCGATCGTCACCTCGGGCAGGCCGGCGATCGCGACGATCTCCCCCGCTCCCGCCTCGTCGGCCGGGACGCGGTCGAGTGCGTCCGTGACGTAGAGCTCCGTCACCTTGGCCCGCTCGATCGTTCCGTCGGCGCGACACCAGGCGATCTGCGCGCCCTTGCGGAGGGTGCCGTGGCGGATGCGGCAGAGCGCGAGCCGGCCGACGTACGGCGACGCGTCGAGGTTGGTGACGAGCGCCTGGAGCGGATGCTCGGGGTCGTGCTCCGGGGGCGGCACCGTCGCGAGCAGCGTCTCGACGAGCGGCGCCAGATCGGCGGCGAGGTCGTCGGGCGAGTGGCCGGCCCGTCCCGCGCGCGCGTTGCAGTAGACGATCGGGAACTCGATCTGGGTCTCGTCGGCGTCGAGGTCGAGGAAGAGCTCGTACACCTCGTCGACGACCTCCCTCGGCCGGGCGTCGTCGCGGTCGATCTTGTTCACGACGAGCACGACCGGCAGCTGCGCCTGCAGCGCCTTGCGCAGGACGAATCGGGTCTGCGGCAGCGGCCCCTCGCTCGCGTCGACGAGCAGGAGGACGCCGTCGACCATCGTCAGCCCGCGCTCGACCTCGCCGCCGAAGTCGGCGTGCCCGGGCGTGTCGACGATGTTCAGCTTGACGCCGTTCGCGAGCCGGACGGCGGTGTTCTTCGCGAGGATCGTGATCCCCTTCTCGCGCTCCAGATCCATCGAGTCCATCACCCGTTCGCCGACGTCCTGGTTCTCGCGGAAGGAGCCGGCCTGCCAGAGCAGCGCATCGACGAGCGTCGTCTTGCCGTGGTCGACGTGGGCGACGATCGCGACGTTGCGGATGTCCTCGCGGAGAGCCATGCCGCGTCACGGTAGCGGGCCGCCGTCGCGCGGCCGCGCGAACCCACGCGCACGCCTGCGGGTACGTGTCCGCGGCCGCCATGTCGGGGTCTGACCCCGGACGTGGCCGCTTCCGACGGGTCCGTCGCGCTGTTGTCGCTACTGGACAGCGGCCTCGCCGAGGAGGTGGCGCACCTCGGCGAAGAAGTCCGGGGCCGGATCGACCCGGTACTCGGGCCCGAGCTCGAGCAGCTTCGGGCCGAGGCTCGTGACGAGGTCGACGTACACCGGCGCCTCCCCCGGGAAGTCGCGGACGACGTGCGCCAGCTCGCGGATCACGCCGGCCGGCGCGCGCCGCGCATCGACCTTCAGCCGCACCTCGTGCCGCACGGGGATCGCCTCGAACGGGGACACCTCGAGCGCGACGAGCTTCGTCTCGCCCTGCTGCTTGTGGTCGACGCGGCCCTTCACGATCAGCACCGCGTCGGACACGAAGAGCTCGCGCGCAGCCGCGTACGTCGAGTTGAACGCGACGACCTCGACCGAGCCGGTCACGTCCTCGAGGCCGACGAACGCCATCGGATCGCCCTTCTTGGTCGTCATCTGCTTCAGTGAGGCGACGATCCCGCCGACGACGACGGTCTCGCCGTCGCGGCGCTTCTCGAGCTCCGCGAGCACGCAGTCGGTCTTGCGCCGCAGCTGGTCGCGGATCGCGCTCAGCGGATGCTCGGAGACGTAGAGGCCGAGGCTCTCCTTCTCCATCTTCAGCAGGTCGCTCTTCTCGTACTCCTCGGGCGCGATCGCGGGATGGTGGCGCGTCTTCTCGCTGCCGGTGTCGGCCTCGCCGAGGTCGAAGATCGAGGACTGGCCGAGCAGCCGGTCGGCCTGCTGCTTCTGGCCCCACGAGAGCGCCTGCTCGAGGAGGTCGAGCATCCCCTTGCGCGGCGCGCCGGTCGAGTCGAGGGCGCCGCACTTGACGAGCGACTCGAGCGCCCGCTTGTTCGCGACCGCCGGATCGACGCGCTCGGTGAAGTCCCAGATCGAGGTGAACGACCCGCCCTCGGCGCGCGCGGCGACGATCGCTCTGCATGCGCCCTCGCCGACGTTCTTGACCGCGTTGAGGCCGAAGCGGATCTTGCCCTCGACGACCGCGAAGTCGACCTGCGACTCGTTCACGTCCGGCGGCAGCACCTCGATCCCGAGCTCGTCGCAGGCGTTGACGTAGAACGGCACCTTGTCCTTCGTGTTCATGACCGAGGAGATCAGCGCGGCCATGTACTCCTTCGGGTGGTTCGCGCGGAGCCAGGCCGTGCGGTAGGAGATCAGCGCGTAGCCGGCGGCATGCGACTTGTTGAACGAGTAGTCCTGCGCCTGCTCCATGTCCGCCCAGAGCTGGCTCGAGACCGACGCCGCCGTCCCGCTCGCCGCGCAGCCCTCGAGGAACTTGCTCTTGAGGGACGCCATCAGCGAGTGGATCTTCTTGCCGATCGCCTTCCGCAGGTCGTCGGCCTCGGCGGGGCTGAAGCCGGCCAGCCGCTTGGCGATCTCCATGTACTGCTCCTGGTAGATGCAGATGCCGTACGTGGAGCTCGTGATCGGCTTCAGCCGCTCGTCCGGGTAGCTCACCGCCTCCTGGCCGTTCTTGCGGCGCGCGTAGACCGGGATGTACGCCATCGGGCCCGGCCGGTAGAGCGCGACGAGGGCGATCACGTCCTCGAAGACCGTCGGCCTGATCTGGCGGAGCGCCTCGCGCATCCCGGACGACTCGAACTGGAAGACGCCGGTCGACTCGCCGCGGGCCAGCATCTCGTAGGTGCGGCGGTCGTCGAGCGGGATCGTCGTGATGTCGAGGCCGGGGACGAGCTCGACCGCCTTGTCGATCACGTCGAGGTTGCGCAGGCCGAGGAAGTCCATCTTCAGCAGCCCGAGCGCCTCGACGACGGTGCCGGAGAACTGGGTGACGACCTCCTGGTCCGGGCCCTTCTGCTGGAGCGGGACGACGTTCGTCAGCGGCTCGGCGCCGATCACCACCGCGGCGGCGTGGATGCCGTCCTGGCGGGTCAGGCCTTCGAGCGGCTTGGCGAGGTCGACGATCTCGCGCGCGACGGGGTCGCCGTCGTAGGCCTGCCGGAGCTCGGAGCCGGACTTGAGGCAGTCGTCGAGCGTCTGGCCCGGGCCCTCCGGGATCAGCTTCGCGATCTTGTCGACGACGCCGTAGGGCACCTCGAGCACGCGCCCCGCGTCGCGGACGGCGGCCCGGGCGGCCATCGTCCCGAAGGTGATGATCTGCGCCACCCGGTCGCGGCCGTACTTCTCGCGCACGTAGTTGATCACGCGCTCACGGCCCTCGACGGCGAAGTCGATGTCCATGTCGGGCATCGACTTGCGGCCCGGGTTGAGGAAGCGCTCGAAGAGCAGGTCGTAGCGGATCGGGTCGATGTCCGTGATGTCGAGGCAGTACGCGACGAGGCTGCCCGCCGCCGAGCCGCGGCCCGGGCCGACGCTGACACCGTTCCGCTTCGCGAAGGCGACGAAGTCGGCGACGATCAGGAAGTAGTCGGAGAACCCCATCTCCTTGATCGTCTTCAGCTCGAACTGGAGGCGCTCGCGCAGCTCCGGCGTGACCTGCCCGTAGCGGCGCTCGACACCCTTGTCGCACAGCTCGACGAGGTACTCGAACGCGTCGCGGCCGTCGGGCGTCGGGAACGTCGGCAGGAGGATCCGGTCGAGCGCGATCTCGACGTGGCAGCGCTCGGCGACCTCGAGGGTGCGCCGCAGCGCCGCCTCCTGGCCGGGGAAGTCGAGCGCCATCTCCTCGGGCGTCTTGAAGTAGAAGTGGTCGGTCGCGAACTTCCAGTGGTTCGGGTTCTTGAGCGAGTCGCCCGACTGGATGCAGAGCAGCGCCTCGTGGGCGCGCGCGTCCTCGTGGCGGAGGTAGTGGACGTCGCCGGTCGCGACGAGCGGCAGCCCGCGCGTGGCCGCGAGCCCGACGAGGAGCGGGTTGATCCGCTGCTGGACGTCGAGGTGCGCGTTCTGCATCTCGACGTAGACCTGGTCGCGACCGAAGATCTGCTCGAGCCGGTCGAGCTCGGCCTCGGCGTCGCCGTCGCGGTTCTCCTCGAGCGCCTTCGAGACGCGCCCCGAGAGGCAGCCGGAGAGCGCGATGAGGCCGCGGCCGTGCCGCTGCAGCAGCTCCCAGTCGACGCGCGGCTTGTAGTAGTAGCCCTCGAGGTAGCCGAGCGACGAGAGCTTGATCAGGTTCCCGTAGCCCTCGGTCGTCTCGGCGAGCAGGGTCAGGTGCGCGTAGCCCTTCTGCTGCGCGTGCCGGTCGTCGGCGACGTACACCTCGCAGCCGAGCACCGGCTTGACGCCCTCCTCGGCGGCGGCCTTGTAGAGGTCGACGGCGCCGGCGAGCGAGCCGTGGTCGGTGAGCGCGACCGCCGGCATCTCCAGCTCCGCCGCCCGCTTCGCAAGCTCGGGAATGCGGCACGCCCCGTCGAGGATCGAGAACTCGGAGTGGACGTGGAGATGGACGAACGGCGCTTCAGCCAAGGGAGGTCGATGCTTACTCGGCCTCCCGCTGGACGGGCACTCCGCAATCCGCGGAGACGAGCGCCGTCCCGCCGCGTGCGGAGCGCGGCTCTTCACGCGGGGATCGTGACGACCTGCTGGATCATGCCGCCGTCGATCACGTAGCTCGAGCCGGTGACGTAGGCGGCCTCGGCGGAGCAGAGCCAGGCGACGAGCCCGGCGACCTCCTCGGGGCGTCCGGGCCGGCCGAGCGGCACCTCGGGGTCGAGCTTCTCGGCGTCCGCCTCGTTGCGCGGCGTTGCGATCACGCCGGGCGCGACCGAGTTGACGCGGATCCCGTGCGCGGCGAGCTCGAGCGCGAGCCCGCGCGTGAGCATCCCGAGCGCGGCCTTCGCGGCGGCGTAGACGGCGAAGTTCGGCCGCGGGACGTGCTCGTGGACGGAGGTGATGTTCACGATCGAGCCGCCCCCGTCGAGCATCCGCCGGGCTGCCGCCTGGGCGAGCAGGAAGCTGCCGCGGACGTCGAGGTCGAAGGTACGGTCGAAGTCGCCGACGGTGAGCTCGAGGAAGGGCTTCGCCGTCGAGAGGCCCGCGTTGTTGACGAGCACGTCGAGCCGGCCGTGTGCGGAGACCACCTCCGCGACGAGCCGCTCGGCCACGGCCGGGTCGGAGAGGTCGCCCGCGACGCGGTGGACCCGGTCGCCGTAGCGGGCGTGGAGCTCGTCCAGCGGGCCCTCGTCGCGCTTCGCGGCGTCGACGGTCGCGTAGCCGAGCGCGTACCCGTCGGCGATGAGCCGCTCCGCGATCGCGAGCCCGATGCCCGTATTCGCGCCGGTGACGAGTGCGACCCGGTCGGCCATCGTCCCGTTGTAGCGGACCACGATCTGCCGCGTCACGCCCGGGGCGTCGACTACGAGGGCGGCCCGAGGCTGCTCGGCCGGCTCCGCGCCGCGTCGACCCGGTAGGCCATCAGGATCGCATCGACCTCCTCGCTGCCGCGGCTGTAGTGCGCCTTCCGGTAGCCCTCGCGCTCGAAGCCGAACTTCTCGTACAGCGTGATCGCCGCCTCGTTCCAGGGGAAGACGTGGAGCTCGAGCTTCCGGATCCCGGCGCCGCGCGCCCAGTCGACGGCCGCCTCCAGCAGCGTCGAGCCGACGCCCTGCCGACGCGCGTCGGCGGCGACCATCAGGCCGAGGTCGGCGACGTGGGCGCTCGCAGGGTGCGTGTCGCGCGCGACCGAGAGCCGTCCGACGAGCGCGCCGTCCTCGCGCTCGGCGACGATCACCGCCGCGTGGGGGTAGCGACGGAGCGCCTTCAGGTAGCGCCGCTCCTCGCCGACGCTGCGCCACTCGCCGCCGGTCGAGATCAGCCACCCCTCCGGCTCCGCGCTCACCGCCTCGGCGAGCCGCGTCAGCTGCTCCGCGTCGCCTGGCTCCGCCGGGCGGATCCGGTGGCTCACCGCACGACCACCCCGGCGCCGCCCCGGCGCGGGTCGCCGGCAGCCGCGAGGATCCCGTCCCCGCGCAGCTCGACCGCGCCGACGCCGCCGAAGAAGAGGTTGCGCCCGCGCCAGCGGACGACCGCGTAGCCCGCGCCCTCGAGGAGGTCGGCCACGCCGCGATCCTCGCAGTGCGCGAGGCCGTCCTCCACGTGGATGCGCGGCGCCTCCACCGCCCTGCCCACGTCCATCCCGCCGCCGACGACGTTCTCCACGACCTGCAGGATCGCTCCGCGGAGCCGGGCGCTGCCGGCGGAGCCGACGACGAGCCGCGGCCGGCCCTCGCGCAGCACGAGCGACGGGGCCATCATCGAGGTCAGCCGCTCACCCGGGCGCAGGCGCCCGGTCAGGTCGGCCTCGCCGAGCATGTTGTTCAGGTGGACGCCCGTGCCGGGGACGACGACGCCGCTGCCCGAGCCGAGCGAGGCCGAGAGGCTGGCCGCGTCCCCGCGCGCGTCGACGACCGAGATGTGCGTCGTCCCGGAGAGCACGCTCCTCGCCGCGCCGCCGCGATGCAGCGCGCGCAGGAAGGCGGGGCTGCGGGCCTCCTCCTGCGCCTCCATCGCCCGCGCGACCGCGAGGGGGGACGGCGACCCGCCGCCGAGGGCCTGCAGGCCGAGCGCGACGAGGATCCCCCCGCTCGAGGGAGGAGGGTTCGTCCGCAGCTCGTGGCCGCGGTGAGCGACCGCCAGCGGGCGCCGCCGGACGACCCGATAGGCCGCGAGGTCGGCGAGCGTGAGCGCGCCGCCGCCCGCCCGCACGTGCGCGACGATCCGCTCCGCGAGCTCGCCGCTCCGGAAGGCGGCCTCGCCCTCGGCGGCGAACCGATCGAGCGTCTCGGCCAGCTCCGGCACCGCGAACCGCTCGCCGGCGGCGAGCGCCCGTCCCGGGCCGTACATCGCGTCCCCCTCGGCCGAGTGCCGGAGCAGCGGGTCGAGGATCGCGTGCAGGTAGCCCTGCGCCGCCGTCAGCACGACGCCCTCGCGCGCGAGCGCGGCGGCGGGCGCCACGAGCTCGGCCCACGGGCGGCTGCCGAAGCGCCTGTGCGCCTCGCAGAGGCCGAGCGCGGTCCCGGGCACCGCGACCGCGGCCGCGCCCGTCCGGAAGAGCTGCTGCGTGTCGCCGTCGAAGTCGACCGCGAGCTCGAGCAGCTCCCCCGCCCCGGTCCGCTCGCGCGGCACGGCGACGAAGAAGTCGAGCAGCCGGGTGCGGCCGTCGCGCGTGTCGTGCACGAGCATGAACCCACCGCCGCCCGGCCCGGTCAGAGGGCTCTCGCACACCCAGGAGACGAGGCCCGCCGCCACGCAGGCGTCGACCGCGTTCCCGCCCTCGCGGAGCACACGGGCTCCCGCCTGGGCGGTGAGCGGGTGCCCCGCAGCGATCGCACCACGCATGGAACGGAGCCTACTTCGGGCGCAATCACGATGTTCTCACGGAGATCCTGGAGACTGTGGTGCCATGCGGGCTGCCGTGCAGGAGATCGGGCGGCGCGTCGGGAGACGCGGCCTCGCGACGGCCGTCGGCGTGCTCGTCGTGCTCGCCGTCGTGGTGCTGACGCCGCAACTGCTCGGCGCCCGGGTCGCGGACGCCCTCGACGCGCTCGGCAGCGCCAGCCCGTCGTGGCTGTGGACCAGCGGCGCCTTCTTCGCACTCGCGGTGCTCGCCTCGGCCTGGTCGTGGCGGAGCGCGATCGGGCTCTGCGGCGGACAGGTCGGCCTCGCCGACGCGGCCGCGCGCTACGGGGCCGGCTCGCTCGTCAACACCTTCGCCCCGGCGCGGGCCGGCGACGCCGTCCGCTTCGGGCTCTTCTCGCGTGCGCTCGGCCGCGACGACCGGCTCTGGCGCACCGGCGGAGCGTTCGCGGCGCTCGGGGCGGCGAGGGCCGTCGTCCTCGCGGCGCTCGTGCTGATCGGAGCGGCGATGGGAGCCTTGCCCCTCTGGCCGGTGCTCGTCCTGCTCGCCCTCGCGGCGGCTGCCGTCGCGATCGCGGCGCGCGTGCGCCGTCACGAGGCCGGCAGCCGGGCGGCGCACCTCCTCGACGCCTTCCGCGCGCTCGGCCGCGACCCGGCTTCGGGGCTCCGCCTGGTCGGCTGGCTCGCGCTCGCGGTCGGCGCCCGCGTCGCCGCCGCCGCCGCGATCGGCCTCGCGCTCGGAATCGGAAGCCCGCTCGCGGCGGCGTTCGTGATCGTGCCGGCGCTCGAGGTCGCGGGGCTCGTCCCGCTCACGCCGGGCAACGTCGGGGTCGCGAGCGGCGCCGTCGCGATGGCGTTCCAGGCGCACGGGATCTCCTTCACGCAGGGTCTCGCGGCCGGAATCGCCTTCCAGGCGGTCGAGACGACCGTCGGCATCGCCTTCGGCCTCGGCAGCCTCGTCTGGCTCGCGCCGTACCCGACCCCGGGCATGCGGCGGCTCGCGCTGGTCGCCGCGGGGGCCAGTGCGTCGCTCGCCGTGGCGGGCGCGCTCAGCGCGACGGTGCTGATCCCGCTCGTCTAGCCGAGCGCCGGGCGCGGTACCGTCTGCGCGGCATGACGCGCCTCGCGGCACCGGCCGCCTGCGCGATCGCGCTGGCCGCCGCAGGCAGTGCGCGCGCGGCCACGCAGTCGGAGTTCACCGGCCACCACCGGCAGACGTACCGGGTCGTCGTCGTCCCCCGGCTCGCCGCGAGCGACCTGCAGCTGCTGTCTCGGCGCGGCGCGGCGATCGGACTGCTCGTCCCGAACGCAGGCCCGCGGACGAGCGCGGCCGACGCGTTCGCGGGAATGGTGCGCGGGATCCTCTACAACGCGCGACTTGCACGGCCGACCGACTCGATCCTGATCCGGGTCGTCCACGCATCGGCGCCGCCGCCTCACGGGCCTGCGATCGTGCTCGAGCTGCCGCCGCAGCAGACGATCCCGAACACGCGCCGCTACGGGGTCGCCGTGCTCGGGCCCGGCTACCGCGGGCTGCTGGTCTCGAGGCTGACGCGGGTGCCGGGGCTCGTCTCGATGGCGGACATCGCGCGGACGGCCCTCCGGACGGAGAACCGTCTGCGCTCGCAACCGGCCGCGGACGCGCCGGGGTCGCTCGCGCACCTCGAGCGACGGATCCTGGCCTCGCGCGGGTCGACGATGGCCGGCTCGGTGCTCGTCCTCTCGCTGCTCGTGATGTTCGCGCTCTTCTTCCCGGCGGGGGCGCCGGCCGCGATCGCCGGGGCGCTGACCGCGAACCTGCTGATCGGCTGGGTCGGCGGCAGCCACCCGGTCGCCAACGTCGTCCTGCTCGGGCTCTCGCTCGTCGCCGCGGGCCTGCTCGGCCCGGTGCTCCTCCGCTCCCGCCTCGGTCTCGGCGGCGCGCTCGTGGCGGTGGTCGCCGCCTACGCCGCGGCGCTGGCGGCCTATCCGCCCGCGCTCTCGCTCGCGCCGATGGGCCCGGAGCTGACGAGCCGCTTCTTCGGCGTCTCCAACCTGATCGAGTCGCTGCTGCTCGCGCCCGCGCTGCTCGGCGCACGGCTGCTCGGAGGACGGCTCGGGCCGGTCTCCTTCGCGGGGGTCGC
Source organism: uncultured Actinomycetes bacterium (assembly GCA_963746895.1). GTDB lineage: Bacteria > Actinomycetota > Thermoleophilia > Gaiellales > Gaiellaceae > Palsa-739. The sequence continues at coordinate 318,323 of CAVVDI010000013.1, forward strand.
GCTGCTCGCGCTCGCGACGATCGCCGAGAACCGGCTCGGCGCGGACGGCGGCGGCGCGCTCGTCGTCGGCGTCGGCTTCGCCGTGCTCGCGGCGGGGATGTGGGCCCGGAGCTGGCGCTCGGTCGTCCCGCTGCTCGGCGTCGCGCTGCTCGCGGCGTTCGCACTGCTCGACCTCGACGCGGCCTCGCGCGGACCCAACCACCTGCGCGGCGCCCTCCACGGCGGCGTCCAGGGGCTCGTCCAGGTCGCCGCGCACCGGGTCCCGCTCTCCTACACCCGCATGCTCGAGCAGTGGTGGCTGCTCTTCCCGGGTCTGGGCGCGCTCGTCGTCGCGGCGATCGCGCTCCGCCTCGCCCGCTCGCGGGCCGACGCGGCGATCGTGATCGCGCTGCTCGCGGCGCTCGGCACCTCGCTGCTCGTCAACGACTCGCCCGGCGCAGTCGCGATCGCCGGGCTCGCGTCGCTGCTCGCCGTCGAGGGCGGGCTCGTCCGGCGCGGGCTGACGGTCCCGGTCCTGCGGCGCCTCCGAGCCGCCTTGCCGGCCGCCGTCCAGCGGGCACGGCCGCAGGAGTAGGCTCGCAGGCGTGTACGGGCGTCACACGCTCGCGCGCGAGGCTCTCCTCTCCGCGGCCGCCGCGGCCCTCGTCGCCGCGCTCCTCGCCTGGCTCGGCCCGCCCGGGACCGACCTCGCCGCGCATGCCTACCAGCGGACGCTCTTCCTCGACCACGGCTTCGCGCTCTGGAACAACTTCTGGTACGCCGGGCGCTACAGCTTCGTCACCTACAGCGTCCTCTACTACCCGCTCGCGGCCCTGCTCGGGATCCGCCTGCTCGCGGTGGCGACGATCGCGCTCGCGGCGCTCGCCTTCGCGGTCGTGCTCGGCCGGGAGTGGGGCCCGACGTCGCGCTGGTCGAGCCGGACGTTCGCCGTCGTCTGGGGCGGGATCGTCCTCTCGGCGGCCTTTCCCTTCGCGCTCGGCGTCGCCCTCGCGCTGCTCGCGATCTGGGCCCTGCAGGCGGGGCGGCGCTGGCGCTTCGCGGCGCTGACGCTGCTCTCGCTCGCCGCCAGCCCGCTCGCCTTCCTGCTGCTGGCGATCGTGCTGACCGGCGCTGCGCTGGCCGATCGCGCCGCCCTGCCGCGGAACGTCGTCCCGGTCGCGGCCGTCGCGGCGGCGGCGGCGACCGAGGCGCTGCTCTGGCGCGTGTTCCCGGACGGCGGCCGCTTCCAGTTCCCGCTCTCCGAGCTGGCGGCAGCGGTCGTGTTCTGCGCCGCCGGGCTGCTGTTCACCTGGCGGGTGCCGAGCGCCCGCATCCTGCGCTTCGTCTTCGCCGTCTATCTCGTCGCGATCGTCGCGGCGTACCTCGTGCCCTCGGAGCTCGGCGAGAACGTGGCGCGGCTGCGCTACGCGGCGCTGCCGCTGACCGTGCTCGTCTTCTCCCTGCGCGCCTGGCGGCCGCTGCCGGTGGGGATCGCGTTCGTCGCGCTCGCGGTCTCGTGGAACGTGAGCCCGCTCGTCACGAGCTACCGCAACGGCCAGGCGGACGTGACCGCGAGGAGCTCGACCTGGCCGGCGGCGATCGGCTACCTGCGGGCGCACCTGCGGCCGGGGTACCGGGTCGAGGCGGTCGACACGGCCGACCACTGGCCGAGCGCCTACCTCGCCGACTCCGAGATCCCGCTCGCCCGCGGCTGGTTCCGCCAGGACGACTTCCCGGTGAACGCCGTCCTCTACCGGAGGCCGACCGCCACGGCGTACCTGCGCTGGCTGCGCTCGCTCGGAGTCGAATACGTGGTGCTCACCGCTGCGCCGCCGGACTACAGCGCCCGGGCCGAGGCGAAGCTCGTGACGAACCCGCGCGGCCCGCTCCGGCCCGTCTTCAGCAGCGGGTTCGTGACCATCTACCGCGTGCCGCACCCGCGGCCGATCCTGACCGGCCCCGGCGAGCCGAGGCTGCTCGCGCTGACGGCGGAGACGCTGCGGCTGCGGGTCTCGCGCGGCGGCACCTACCGGATCGCCGTCCGCTGGTCGCCCTACTGGCGCGCATCCGACGGCTGCCTCGGCCGCGGGGCGGACGGGATGCTGCGGCTGCGGACGCTCTCGGCCCGCATCGTGCGGCTCGCCTTCAGCGTCGACACCGCGCACGTGCTCGACACGCTCGCGGGCGAGGCGCCCGAGTGCACGCTCGGGCGCTAGACCTCGCGGACGAGCTCGTCGAGCGGCAGGCGGTCGGCGCGGGCCGACCACTCGTCGGCGCTCCGGCGCGAGGGGTCGCGCGGGCGGTCGGGGCGACCGAAGGAGAGGATCGTCTTCACCTCGCCGCCGCAGATCCGGGCCGCGACCTCGGCGTCGCGGATCCCGTTCGGGCAGGAGGCGATCCCCTCGTTCCAGGCGGCGAGCATCATGTTCTGGGCGCAGCGGCCGACGTCGAAGCCGCCCGCCTCGCCGACGATCGCGACGACGAGGGCCGCACCGCGCACGTTGGCCGGCGCGTAGACGACGTCCGCGAGCCGCTGCTGCACGTCGGCGGACGGGACGACGAACCGCCAGCGCTGCGTGTTGCGGGAGCTCCCGGAGACGCGGCCGGCGTCGAGGATCCGGCGGCGCACCTCGTCGGCGACCGGCTCGTCGGAGTACCTGCGCGTGTCGCGCTTCGACGCGATCGTCAGGAACGTGTCCATCGCAGCTCGCTCAACCGCGCAGGAAGGACGGGACCTCGAGGTCGCCGTCGCCTCCGAGCGGCCGCGGGCTCGCGGGCGCGCCGGCGCCGGGCCAGGCGCGGAGCGACGCGCGGCGGCCGCCGCCGATCCCGGTGGCGACGACCGTCACCCAGACCTGGCCGGTCAGCCGCTCGTCGACGGTCGCGCCGAAGATGATGTTCGTCTCGTCGGTGGCGGCGGCGCGGATCACCTCGGCCGCCTCGTTCACCTCGACCAGCGAGAGGTCGTCGCCGCCGGCGATCGAGAGCAGGATGCCGCTGGCGCCGGTGATCTCCGCGTCGATCAGCGGCGAGCGCAGCGCCCGCTCGGCTGCCTCCTTGGCGCGGTTCTCGCCGCTCGAGGCGAAGCCGATGCCCATCAGGGCCGTGTCGGAGTTGGACATGATCGTGCGCACGTCGGCGAAGTCGAGGTTGATCAGGCCGGGCATCGTGATCAGGTCGCAGATCCCCTGCACGCCCTGCCGGAGCACGTCGTCGGCGACCTTGAACGCGTCGAGCATCGAGGTCGTCTTGTCGAGCACCTCGAGCAGCCGGTCGTTCGGGATCACGATCGTCGTGTCGCACGCGGAGCGGAGCTGCGCGACGCCCTGGTCGGCCTGGGCCCTGCGCTTCGTCCCCTCGAACTTGAACGGCGTGGTCACGATCCCGACGGTCAGCGCGCCCAGCTCGCGGGCGATCTTCGCGACGACGGGGGCCGCACCGGAGCCGGTGCCGCCGCCCTCGCCGGCCGCGACGAACACCATGTCCGAGCCGCGAAGCGCCTGCTTGAGCTGGTCGTAGCCCTCCTCCGCCGCGCGCCGTCCCACCTCCGGGTCGGCGCCGGAGCCGAGGCCCTGGGTCAGCTCGCGGCCGATGTGGATCTTCACGACGGCGTCGCTCATGTGCAGCGCCTGGATGTCGGTGTTGACCGCGATGAACTCGACCTGACCGATGCCGGCGTCGATCATCCGGTTGACCGCGTTGATGCCTGCCCCGCCGACGCCGACGACCTTGATCACGGCGAGATAGGCGCCGCTGTCGGCGCGCGGGGCGCGGTTCAGGCGCGCCGGCGACTCCGGCAGCGGGTCGACGTAGCGCGCGACGGGCGCCTGCTCCACGGGCCGCTCCTTGCGGCGGGGCGGCGGCGGCGCCTTGCGAGCCCGGGGCGGGGGCGGCGGCTCCGGCTCCGGTGACGACGGAGCCTCGGCCTCCGGGGGCTCGGGCAGCGGGTCGGGCTCGGCGGGCGTCTCGGCGGCGACCGACTCCTCCCAGCTCGGGACGTGCTCGACTGTCCGCTCCTCCGGCTCGGCCGCCGCAGGCGGCGCGGCCGCGTCCTCCGCGGGCGGCTCCTCCCCCTCCGCGCGCTGCTCGGCCTGCCGCTGCGCGGCCTCGGTCGCCCGGAAGAGCTCCGCGAGCGGGCCCTCACGCATGCTGGCGCGCCGACGCGCCATCGAGGACCTCCTTCGCCAGGTCGCGGTACATGTCGGCCGCCTCGCCGCTCGGGTCGTACTTCAACACCGACTGCCCCTTCACGGGCGCCTCGGCGTAGCGGACGGTCTTGCGGATGCGCGTGTTCAGGACGAGGTCGCCGAAGTTCTCCTTCAGGATCTCGACCGCCTCGCGCGAGTGGAGGAGCCGCCGGTCGAACATCGTCGGCAGGATCCCCTGGATCGACACCACCGGGTTCAGGTTCTCGCGGATCATCGAGAGCGTGTTCTCGAGCTGCACGAGCCCGCGCAGGGAGAGGTACTCGCACTGGACCGGCACGATCACGCCGCTCGCGGCGACGAGCGCGTTGATCGTGAGCAGGCCGAGCGACGGCGGCGTGTCGATGAGGACGAAGTCGTAGCTCTCGCGCACCGGCGCCAGCGCCTTCTCGAGCGCGCGCTCGCGGCCGATCATCGAGGAGAGCGCCAGCTCGGCGCCGGCGAGGTCGATCGACGACACGGCGACGTCGATCTCGTGCGTCCGCACGATCTCCGTGATCGGGAGCTTGTGGACGAGCACGTCGAACATCGAGCGGTCGATCTCGTCCGGGTTCCAGCCCTGCGACATCGTCAGGTTGCCCTGCGGGTCGAGGTCGACCGCCAGCACACGCTTGCCCTGCTCGGCGAGCGCGACCCCGAGATTCAGCGTGGTCGTCGTCTTGGCGACGCCGCCCTTCTGGTTCGCGAAGGCGATGACCCTGGCCACTGCGGGACCCCTATCCGTCGCCGCCCGCGCATGCGGGCGCGGTAGCAACCGCGTGAGCGCCATGGTCGCTCACCTTTCGCAGCAACCTAGCAGAGTCCTTCTCAACTAGCTTCTCGCCGGTGGAGCGGAAATGGCGCGTCCTCATCGTGGTCTGCGTCGCCATCTTCATGCTCCTGCTCGACATCACGGTAGTCAACGTCGCGCTCCCGGACGTCCAGCGGCAGCTGCACACCTCTTTCACCGAGCTGCAGTGGGTCGTCGACGCCTACGCCTTGGCGCTCGCGGTTGCGATGCTGAACGCGGGGACGCTCGGCGACCTCGTCGGCCGGAAGAAGGTGTTCGTGGGCGGCGTGGCGCTCTTCACGATCGGCTCCGCGCTGTGCGGCGCCGCGACGACGCCCCTGTTCCTGATTCTCGCCCGCGGCCTGCAGGGGGTCGGCGGGGCGGTCATGTTCGCGGTGTCGCTGGCGATCGTCTCGCAGGAGTTCCACGGCCGCGAGCGCGGCAGCGCCTTCGGCATCTGGGGAGCGACGGTCGGGGCGGCGGTGGCGGTGGGGCCGCTCGTCGGCGGCGCGCTGACCGAGTGGCTGGGCTGGCGCTGGATCTTCTTCGTCAACCTCCCGATCGGGGTCGCGTGCGTCGCAGGCGCGATCCGCGAGCTTCGCGAGTCGCGCGACGAGGAGCACGGCGGCTTCGACCTCCCCGGCTTCGCGACGCTCACCGGCGGGTTGTTCGCGCTCGTCCTCGCGCTGCTCCGCGGCGGCGACTGGGGCTGGACGACGGGCCGCACCATCGTCCTGTTCGCCGGCGCCGTGGCGCTGCTCGTCCTCTTCGGGGTCGTCGAGGCGCGCCAGGAGTCGCCGATGTTCGACTTCTCGCTCTTCCGCGTTCCGACCTTCACCGGCGCGCAGATCGCCGCCTTCACGATCTCGGCCGGAATGTTCTCGCAGTTCCTCTATCTGACCCTCTACCTGCAGAACGTGCTCGACTACTCGCCGATCGCCGCCGGCGTGCGCTTCCTGCCGCTCTCGCTGCTCGCCTTCGTCGTCGCGCCGATCTCCGGCCGGCTCTCGTCGCGACTCCCCGTGCGGATGCTGCTGGGGCTCGGGCTCGCGCTCACGGGCGGCGCGCTACTGCTGATGTGGGGGATCACGACGAGCTCCGGCTGGACGACCCTCCTCGCCGGCTTCCTCGTCGGCGGCGCCGGCGTCGGCATGGTGAACGCACCGCTCGCCTCGACCGCGGTCGGCGTCGTCGAGCCCCGCCGGGCGGGGATGGCGTCCGGGATCAACAACACCTTCCGCCAAGTCGGGATCGCGACCGGGATCGCCGCGCTCGGAGCGATCTTCCAGCACCGGATCCACTCGGAGCTCGCCGCGAAGGTGCCGGGCGGCCAGGTCGACCGGTTCGCCGCCGCGGTCGCGTCCGGCGCGACGAAGCAGGCGCTGCAGGCGGTGCCCCGACAGGTGCGTGGCCAGGCGGCGGCGATCGCGAAACAGGCGTTCATCGCGGGGCTGAACGAGATCCTGCTCGTCGCCGCCATTCTCCTCTTCGCCGGGGCGATCCTCGCGTTCGCGCTCGTCCGCAACCGCGACTTCGTCGCGAGCGGGCCGGCGCCGGGCGGCGGCTAGGCGGCGGGAGCGGTGCGCGCCAACCGGGAGTTGACCCGAAGCCCGACGTGCCAGGCGGCGATCAGGAGCACGACGGCGGCGCCGGTGACGATCACGAGCGCCTGCGCGGCGACCGAGAACGCGATCGCCTGCGGGGTCGCGACGCCGCTCAGCGCGAGGACGGCCGCGCCGGCGCCGGCCTGGGTGGCGGCGCCCGCGGGCGCGATCGGGAGCGCGGCCGACGCGGCGGAGGCGCAGAGGAAGGCCAGGGCGAGGGCGAACGATCCGGGCAGCGCGAGCGCGTTCAGGAGCAGGAAGACGGCCGTGCCGCGGAGCGTCCACGAGACCGAGATCAGAAGCCAGGCCGCCCAGGCTTCCTTCGTGCACTGCGCCTGCGAGCCGAGCCAGCGCCCGAACCGGGAGCGAGTCACGCGCCGCCAGCCGACGATCCTCGGCAGCAACGCGACGACGACGGCCGCGGCGACCCCGGCGGCGGCGACGAGCGCGAAGCCGGCCCGCACGCCCCAGGAGCGCGCGTCCGCCGCGGCGACCGACGCGAGCGGCGTCAGGGCGGCGTTGTCGAGCATCCCGAGCACGATCAGGCTCAACCCGATCGTCCCGAGCCCCGCCTTCGTGCCCGGGTAGCGGCGGACGACCGCGACGCGGATCACGTCGTCGAACCGTCCGGGGAGCGCGATCCCGCCGACACACGCCGCGCCGCCGGCGACAGCGAGCGCGCCCGCGGCCGGGCGGTCGCCGGCCTGGAACAGCCGCTGCCAGCCCCACGCCTTGAACGCATAGGCGACCAGGAAGAGGATCGCGGCGCCGGAGACGAGCACCGGGTCGGCATGGTGGAGCGGCCAGCCGTTCCGGACGAAGTGGCGGACGCTGACGATCGCGACGGCGAGCAGCACGAGTCCGAACCCGCCGTTGAGGACGATCTGCGCCTTGCGATTGGTGAAGAGGCTGCGCACCGCGAGTCCAACGGTGCTATCGGCGACGAGGGTGCGGCGCTGCGTCACTCTGAAGGGTGCCCGTCGGCCTGGGCATCGGGCCGCAGGGCAGCCGGTCCGGTGAGCGCCCGCGGACGGATTCAGCCCGGCTCGCCGTCGCCGTACTCGAGCGGCTCGAGGCGGGCGATCAGGCCGACCCCGCGCAGGAAGACCTTGTTCGAGCGGGGGTAGTAGCAGACGTCGTTCGGGTCGCGAGTGCCGTACGCCAGGTAGGTGAGCGAGGCTGCGGCCGCCGACCGGAGCGTGTGCGGGACGCGCGTCCCCGGCGGCCGCGAGACGACGTGGCCACGCCGCAGCTCGTGCGTCTCGCGCGGGGCCGTCTGGCGCGGCTCGGCCGGGTCGGGCGGCGCCCAGAGCTCGAGGATCCCCTCGCCGTCGAGCACGACGAAGAGCTCCTCCTCGGCGGAGTGGGCGTGCGGCGGCGCGCCTTCCCGGCCCGCCCGCAGGTGGCACCAGTTGAGCCCGCTGCGGACCGCGCCCGCCTCCCGCGCGAGCGGCTTCCACGCGCCCTGCTCGTCCTCCTCGCCCGCGACCTCGTCGACGTTGGCGATCGACGCGGGCCGCGCCGAGGGCTCGGGCCATTCGAGCTCCGGCTCGCGGGTGAACGGATGCTCGCCGGCGCCGACCGGCTCCACCCACGTCGGGCCGAGCCAGGCGGTCTGCTGGTTCGGGAGCAGGGTGGCGCCGGGCCGCGGCCGCGGCCCGAACGCGAGCACGTCGAGGCCGTCGCTCCCGGCCCGCAGGGTGTGCGCCGCGCCGCCGGCCGGATGGACGAGGCAGTCGCCGGCGCGGATCGCATGCGTGACGCCGTCCTGCCAGGAGAGGCCGGAGCCCTCGAGCACGAAGAAGATCTCCTCGCCGTCGACGTGGGTGTGCGCGGGCGTCGACACCTCCCCCGGCTCGAGCTCGATCCGGCGGACGCCGACGCCGACGCTCCCGGCCGCCTCGCCGAGGTACGTCCAGAGGCCCGCGACCCGGCCGTGGTCGCGGCGTCGCTTCTCGACCGTGTCCCAGTGGGCGAGCGTCACGCGCGGACTATCGCACGCGCGGCGAGCGCGGCAGCCGCGGCACGAGCACGCGGATCGCCCTCGCGCTCGGCCCAGACGGCCGCCTCGTCGGCGAGGCGGCGCAGCTCGAGGAGCAGCTCGGGCGCCGGCGCCCCCGCCCGCTGCAGCGACTCGATCCGCTCCAGCCGGGCCAGCACCGCGCATGCTTCCTCCACGCTTCGAGGATAGGCGTCCGAAGGTGACGGGACCGTTGCGGCTAGCTCGCGCGCGCGTGCAGCTCGGCGACGCTCGCCGGCCTCGCCCTGAGCGCGAGCAGCGTCTCGTCCAGCTCGCGGACGAGGCGACCGCGCTCGCCGTGCAGGAGCACCTCGACCAGCAGCCGGCGAACCAGCTCCGAGCTGGGCTCGCGGAGCCCGCCGGCGAGGTCGGCCCGCTCCTCGGGGGTGGCGCCGAGCAGGGCGGCGCCGCGCATCGCGGCGGCCCACGCGCCGTCGCCCTCGCCGAGCGCCGCGTCGAGTGCGTGGCGCAGCTGCTCGCCGCGGAACGGATCCGACTGGAAGAGCGCGAGCTCCCAGCGGTCGAGGGCGTCGCCGAGCTTCGCGTCGTCGTCCGCCGCGGCGAGGCGGACACGCAGGTCGGCGGCGACGGTGGCGCGGAAGGGATCGAGCCGGGTCGGCTCGCCGGGAGGCGGCGTGGCCGCGATCGGAAGCACCGGCCGGATCCCGTACGGACGCCAGTCGAGCCGCTCGAAGAGCACGGGGCCTGCGGCGAGCGGAGCCGCGGTCGCGAGCCGGACGGCCGTGACGGCGTCCGCGAGCTCGCCGGGCGCGTCGGGCGCCTCGTCCGCCTGCTTCGCGAGCGGGCGCTCGAGCTCGAGCACGCAGAGCCGGTCGGGCTCGCGGCCGAAGCCGCGCGGCAGCAGGCCCGCCGCCTCCGGCCACATCGCGGCGATCTCCCCGGTGGCGGCGATGCGGACGCGGATGCCGTCGCCGAGGTCGATCTGCGCACCGACGGAGATGCCGACGAGCGGCGCGACGGCGGCGTAGGCATGGCCCTCGCCGTAGAGCGAGTCCTCGAGCTCGGCGTACGCGCGCGCGAAGGCGGAGTCGTCCCAGTCGAAGCCGCCGCAGCCCTCGGCCGTGCGGACGAGCAGCGGCACGAGCACGCTCCGGTAGAGCGCGCGCGCCTCGTCGCGGATCTCGCCCTCGCGTGCATGCGCGTAGATCCGAGCCGCAGGCTCGCGCAGGAGGTCGTCGACCGCGTCGCGGACGTCGCGGCGCTCGAACAGCCGCTCGGTTCGAGCCTCGACGAAGCCGCGGACGAGCGGGCGGTACTCGTAGAGGGTCGGGCGCCCGTAGGTGCCGTGCTCCTCGAAGGCGAAGGGGAGGTCGACCCCGCTCTCGAGGTCGCGCGTGAAGACGGCGAAGGCGCCGAGGCAGAAGCGCCGCAGGGTGTCGTGGAGGTGCGGTGACCGCATCGCAACGGACCTCCTACGACGGCGGTGTCCGTCCTCCTTCGGGCTGGAGGGCGGCGTCGTCGGGCACTTCCCGGCCGGAGGACGCCGGCGGCCTAGGATTTCGGCATGAGCCGGCCCTTCATCGGCGTGCGCTGGTGGCTGGGGGCGGCCTTCGCGGTCGTCGCGGCGACGTCGACCGCGATCGTCGTCTCGCAGTTCTCCTCCCGCTCGGAGCAGAAGTTCCGCAGCCGCGCCGAGCAGCTCGCCGCCGGAAACGCGGTGCTCGCAGCGAGGCAGCTGCGCGTGGCGGTCGACCAGCGCACGCTCGGCACGAGCCTCCCCGAGGTCGCGCGCCGGACGAACCTCGATCTCTTCCTGTACGACGGAACCGGGAAGCTCGTCGCCCACGCCGCCGCGCGGGCCAAGCCCACCCCGCTGCCGGGCCAGACCGCCGCGGTTCTCCGGGACGCTCTCGCCGGACATCGCGACGTGACGAGCACCTCCGACGGCCGGACGGTCGTCGCCGGGCTGCCGCTGGCGACCGGCAGGACGAAGGCGCTGGTCGCGCTCAGCGACCGGCCGGACCTTGCGGCCGCGATCGCCATCGTCAGCGACCAGGCGCTGCGCGCGGGCGTCATCGCCGGGGTGATCGGCGTGCTCGTCGGGCTCCTGCTCGCCCAGCTGATCGCCCTGCGGCTGCGACGGCTGAGCGCGGCGGCGGAGGCGCTCGCGCTCGGCGACTTCGAGACGCCGCTCGGGTACCGCTTCCGCGACGAGTTCGGAGCGCTCGCGCAGAGCTTCGACCGGATGCGACGCCAGCTGCGCCGCTCCTTCCGACGGCTCGAGGTCGAGCGCGACCGCCTGAGGATGCTGCTCGAGCGGCTGCACGAGGGCGTGCTGACGATCGACGAGGATCTCGTCGTCCACTTCGCGAACGCCGAGGCGCGGCGCCTGCTCGGCGGCCGGCTCGCCGAGGGCGACGAGCTCCCGGAGCCATGGCAGGGTTTCGCGCTCCGCGAATTCGCGCAGAGCCTGTTCGAGGAGCACCCGGCGCCGCTGCAGGTTCACGTCTCTCCGGACGCGGAACACGCGTACGGGCTCGTCGGCATCCCGGCTCAGCCCGAGATCGAGTGGGCGCTGCTCGTGATCGACGACCTGACCGAGCAGGAGCGGCGGGAGCTGGCGGAGCGCGAGTTCGTCTCGAACGCCGCACACGAGCTGCGGACGCCCCTGACGACGATCATCGGCGCGGTCGAGGTCCTGCAGGCGGGCGCGAAGGACGACCCGGACCAGCGAGACCGCTTCCTCACCCACATCGAACGCGAGGCGCGGCGGCTCGCACGGCTGGCGCGGGCGATGCTGACCCTGGCGCGAGCGCACTCGGGCCAGGAGCAGCCCCGCGTCGAGCCGGTCGTCGCTGGCGCTTCTGCTGCGCGAGATCGCCGACGAGCTGCGCCCGCGCGACGAGGTGACCGTCGAGGTCGAGTGCCCCGACGCCCTGGCGGCACGGGTGAATCGCGACCTGCTCGAGCAGGCGCTGCGGAACCTGGCCGAGAACGCGGCCAAGCACACCTCGCGCGGCCACGTCGTCCTGCGCGGCCTGGGCGAGGGCACGACCGTGGCACTCGAGGTCGAGGACACCGGACCGGGGATCAGCGCCGAGATCCAGCGCCACGTCTTCGACCGCTTCTACCGGGGCGAGCGGGACGCCGAGGGCTTCGGGCTCGGGCTCGCGATCGTGCGCGAGTCGGTGCGGACGCTCGGCGGGCGCGTCGAGCTCGACTCGTCGCCCGGAGAGGGCACGCTCGTCCGGATCGTCCTCGAAGGCGCCCGGGTACGGGAGCAGGTGTCGGCGTGACGCGGGCGGATCGGATCCTGCTCGTCGACGACGACCCCGGCGTCCGCGACGTCGTCGCCTTCACGCTGCGCCGCGAAGGCTTCGAGGTGGACGAGGAGCGGGACGGGCACGGCGCGCTCGAGGCCGGCAGGAGCGGGCGCTACGAGATCGTGATCCTCGACGTGATGCTGCCCGGCCTCTCCGGCACCGACGTCTGCCGGGCGCTGCGCGCGGAGAGCGACGTCCCGATCCTGATGCTCACGGCGCGGGACGCCGAGGCGGACCGGGTGCTCGGCCTCGAGCTCGGCGCGGACGACTACGTCACGAAGCCGTTCTCGAGCGCCGAGCTTCTCAGCCGCGTACGGGCGATCCTCCGTCGCCGCGAGCTCGACCGCGCGAACGGCGGCGCGACGGTGCGGCGGCTCGGCGGCCTCCAGATCGACCTCGGCCGCTCCGAGGTGGCCGTCGACGGCGAGCGCGTCCATCTCACCCTGTCGGAGTTCAAGGTCCTCTCGTTGCTCGCCGAGCGGTCGGAGTCCGTCGTCTCGCGGCGCGAGCTGATGCAGCATCTGTGGGCGAGCGAGCACGTCGGCGACGAGCACGCCTGCGAGGTGCACATCTCGAACCTGCGCCGGAAGATCGAGCGCGACCCGACCCGGCCGGAACGGCTCCTCACGGTGCGCGGCGAGGGCTACCGGCTCGTTCCGGCGTGAGCCGGCTCGAGCCGCCGCTCGCGCCCGCTCGGGTCCGCTTCCCGGTCGAGGCGCGCTCGAGCGCGACGACCGGGATGACGCGCTCGGTCTTCGCGGCGTACTCGGCGAAGACGGCGTTGCGCGCGGCCTGCTCGGCGAAGCGGCGGTCGCGCTCCTCGCCCTCGAGCGGGACGGCGGTCGCCGCGTAGCGCTCCGTCCCCACCTCGACCGTGACCGCGGAGCTCGCGACGAGGTTGAGGTACCAGTCGGGATGCTCGGGCGCGCCCGCCTTCGACGCGTAGACGAGCAGCCGGTCGCCGTCGCGCGTGAAGACCATCGGCGTCGTGTGCTTGCGGCCACTCCTGCGGCCGGTCGTCGTGAGCAGAAGCAGGTCGCGCCCCTCCCAGTGGCCGCCGACCCGGCCCCCGTTGGCGCGGAACTCCTCGATCACTGCGGTGTTGTGGTCGCTCATGCCGTGGACTTTATGCTCGCAGCACGGCCCTGCGCGGCCCGGCGAGGAAGCCCGCCTCGACGAGCAGCGGCATCACGACCGTCTCGCCCACCGGCTCGCCGTCGAAACGCTCGACCGCCAGCCGCCTCGCTCCGCCGCGCTTGACGAACGCCACGAGCGCCGCGAGCGCCGGGCGCAGCCACTCCGGGTCGGGCTCGCGCAGGGGCACGAGCGAGCGGCCGCCGCGTTCGACGAACAGCGCCGGCTCGCCGCCGAGGAGCACGACGTGGGCGCCCGCCACGCGGGCGGCCCGGCCGCCCGAGCGCTTCGGCCAGGGGAGCCCGGCGCCGTACGGCTGCGCGGGATCCGCCGCGGCGAGCACGAGCGGCTCCGCCTCCTCCCCGTCGCGCGGCCGCAGCTCGCGCAGCCGCTCGACCGCGCCGCCGAGCGCGAACTGCGCGCCTCCGAGCCCCTCGACGAAGTAGCCACGGCGGCAGGTGCCGAGCGTCTCGAGCGCACGAAGCTCGGAGTACACCGCGCTGTAGCCGCCGGGGATGCCCTCGCCGCGGACCGAGTCCCGCGTGACGATGCCGTGCCGCTCGAGCAAGAGCTCCGCGAGCGCACGCCGGTCGGGCTCGCCCTCGGCGAAGAGCGCCGGGGCGAGCGACCAGCGCCCCTGTGTCGCGGACTGCGCGCCGGGCGCGCGCCCGTCGAGAAGCGCCGGACCCGGCGGTCGGGCCGCGGCGCCTGGTAGCGCCGCTCCGCACGCAGCGGCGCCCACGCGTCGTTCGTCGCCTCGCCGGCCCACACGAGATCCCAGAGCGCCGGAAGCGCGAGCCCGTCCTCAACCCCGGTGGCCGCCAGCAGGTCGCTCCAGAAGAGCGCTCCGCCGGCGAGCGCGGCGCGGAGCGCGTCGTGCGCCTCGCCCTCCGTCCGCGGCGCCGCGGACGGCCGCCCGAGCACGGCCGCGTCGTCCCGGAAGAAGACCGCCACGCGATCGAGCCCCGCGCCGACCCACACGAGCTCGCCGGAGGCGCACAGCTGATCGAGCTGCTCCGGCCGGAACGAGGGCACGCGTCTCGGCAGCACCTCCGGACTCCCAGAGCGACACCGGGAGCGCGAGCCCTTGCAGCGGGATCAGCGCCTCGGGCAGCGAGGCGCGCCGGTCGATCCCGTGCCAGGCTGGGGAGGAATCGTCCCAGCGCCGCCTGCTCCGCGGGCTCGACCTCGCGCCGAAGCGCCGCCAGCGACGCGCGGCGCAGTCGCCGCAGCACCTCCGGATCACACCACTCGCGCTCGCTCCCGCCGGGCCGCAGCTCGCCGCGGACGAGCGCGTCGGCGCTCTCCAGCCCGCGGAGGATCGACTCCACGTCCAGGCCGAACCAGGTGCTCGCCTCGTCACTCGTGAACGGCCCGCGACCGCGGGCGAAGCGGCGCACGAGCGACTCGAGCGCGTCGGGCACCGCCTCGAGGAAGACCTCCGGGAGCCCGGAGGGCGGCATCGCGCCGAGCGCGTCGCGGTAGCGCCCGGCGTCCTCGGAGGCCGCGAGCCGCTCCTCGCCGGCGATCCGGATTCAGGATCGCGCGCCGCTCCGCCTCGAGGATCGCGGCGTGCGCCTCGTCGAACTCGCCCGCGCGCAGATCGCCGCGCAGCCGCAGCACGTCGTAGAGGTGCTCCGGATCGCGCGGGAACGGCCGCAGCGACGCCTCCACCTCCGCCAGCGCGTCGCGGTCGATCAGCTCGCGCAGCTCCTCCTGGCCGAGCAGCTCCCGCAGCAGGTCGCGGTCGAGCGAGAGCGCCTGCGCACGCCGCTCCGCCGGCGGCGTGTCGTCCTCGTACATGTACGTCGCGATGTAGTCGAAGAGAAGCGACGAGGCGAAGGGCGAGGCCGAGGCGGTCTCGACCTCGACGAGGTCGATCTCCCGCGCGCTCAGCTCGCTGCAGCAGGCGCTTCAGCGCCGGCAGGTCGAACACGTCCTGCAGGCACTCGCGGTACGTCTCGAGGACGATCGGGAAGCTCGGCGAACTTGCGCGCCACCTGGAGCAGGCCCTGCGCCTTCAGCCGCTGCTGCCAGAGCGGCGTGCGCTCGCCTGGACGGCGGCGGGGGATCAGAAGCGCCCGCGCCGCGTTCTCGCGGAAGCGCGCGCCGAAGAGCGCCGTCTGCCCGAGCTCCGCCAGCACGAGCTCGTCCAGCTCGTCCGGGCCGAGCAGCAACAGCTCCGTCGCCGGGGGCGCGTCGGCGTCCGGGAGGTGGAACGCGATCCCGTCGTCCGACCAGATCGACTGCACCTCGATCCCGAGCGACTCGCGGAGCCGCGCCCCGACCGCCATCGCCCAGGGCGCGTGCACACGCGCCCCGAACGGCGTGAGGATGCAGACGCGCCAGTCCCCGATCTCGTCGCGGAACCGCTCGACGACGACCGTGCGGTCGGACGGAACCGCACCGGTGTGCCGCTCCTGCTCGCGCAGGAAGGCGATCAGGTTCGCCTCCGCACGGGGGTCGAGCCCGGCGACGCGCGGCTCGCGCGACGCGAGCAGCTCGCGCGAGAAGCGGCCGATCGCCTCGCCCAGCTCGTAGGGGCGGCCGACGCCCTCGCCCTTCCAGAACGGCACGGCTCCGGGCACGCCCGGCGCGGGCGAGACGAGGACGCGGTCGCGCGTGATCTCCTCGATCCGCCACGACGACGCGCCGAGCATGATCACCTGGCCGGCGCGCGCCTCGTAGACCATCTCCTCGTCGAGCTCCCCGACCCGGCCGCCGTCGCCGACGACGAAGACGCCGAAGAGCCCGCGGTCGGGGATCGTGCCCGCGTTCGTGACCGCGAGCCGGCGCGCACCCGGTCGGCCGCGGATCACCCCGGCCGTCCGGTCCCAGACGATCCGCGGCCGCAGCTCCGCGAACTCGTCCGACGGGTACCGCCCCGCGAGCATGTCGAGCACGTTCTCGAGCTGCGCGCGCGAGAGGTCGGCGAAGGGATAGGCGCGACGGACGAGCGCGTGGAGCGCCGAGACCTCGATCTCCGCGTCGGCGCAGATCGCCACGATCTGCTGCGCGAGCACGTCGAGCGGGTTGCGCGGGATCTGCGTCTCCTCGATCGCGCCCTCCCGCATCCGCTGCGCGACGACGGCCGACTCGAGCAGGTCGGCGCGGAACTTCGGGAAGATGCGGCCGCGCGAGACCTCGCCGAGCGAGTGGCCGGCGCGGCCGATGCGCTGCAGCCCGCGGGCGACGGACTTCGGCGACTCGACCTGGATCACGAGGTCGACGGCGCCCATGTCGATCCCGAGCTCGAGCGAGGACGTCGCGACGAGACACGGGATCCGCCCGGCCTTCAGTTCCTCCTCGATCACCGTCCGCTGCTCGCGGGCGAGCGAGCCGTGGTGGGCACGGGCGATCTCGTCCTCCGCCAACTCGTTCAGCCGCAGCGCGAGCCGCTCGGCGAGGCGGCGGTTGTTGACGAAGACGATCGTCGAGCGGTGCGCGCGCACGAGCTCGAGCAGCGCCGGGTAGATCGACGGCCAGATCGAGCGCGCGTCGAAGCCGTCCTCGCGCCCCGCGCCCGGCTCGCGCATGTCGTCGACCGGAACCACGACTTCCAGGTCGAGCTCCTTCGCGACGCCCGCGTCGACGAGCTCGATCGGGAGGCCGCCCGAGACGAAGCGGCCGATCTCCTCGAGCGGGCGCTGCGTCGCCGACAGCGCGATCCGCTGCAGCGGCGCGTCCCCGCGGAGCGCGGCGAGGCGCTCGACCGAGAGCGCGAGATGCGCTCCGCGCTTCGTCCCGGCGACGGCGTGCACCTCGTCGAGGATCAGCGTGTCGACCGAGCGGAGGATCTCGCGCGCCTGCGACGTCAGCATCAGGAACAGCGACTCGGGCGTCGTGATCAGGATGTCGGGCGCGTCGGCGCAGCATCGCGGCGCGTTCCTTCTGCGAGGTGTCGCCCGTGCGGACGGCCACGGAGAGCTCGGAGCGGAGGCCGGCGAGCGGGCCGCGCAGGTTCCGCTCGACGTCGTAGTTGAGCGCCTTCAGCGGCGAGACGTAGAGCACGCGCAGCCCCTCGCCCGGGGCCGGAGTCAGGCGGTCGATCGCGTAGAGGAAGGCGGCGAGCGTCTTCCCGGAGCCGGTCGGCGCCTGGATCAGCGTGTGCGCGCCGCTCGCGATCGCCGGCCAGCCCATCGCCTGCGCCGGCGTCGGTGCATCGAACGTGCGCTCGAACCACGCCCGGGTCGCCGGGCTGAAGACCGAGAGCGGCTCCATCCGCCGAGCGTAGCTCCGAACGTGTGTTCCGCGCCAGTCGGGGCCGTCCGAGGCCTGCCCGGCCGCTGCGGACACGTCCGGGGTCAGACCCCGACATGTCCCGGGGTCAGACCCCGACATGTCCGGAGGGCATGGCGCCGAGTAGGATCGCGACGATGCCGGACGCTCTCTGGTTCACCGACGACGAGGCGGCATGCAAGCTGCTCGCCGAGGATCCCTTCGCGCTGCTCGTCGGCTTCGCGCTCGACCAGCAGATCACCGTCCAGCAGGCGTTCGCCGGTCCGCTGCGGCTCGCGCAGCGCCTCGGCACGCTCGATCCGGGGCTGATCGCGGCCACCGATCCGGCCCGGCTCGAGGAGCTGTTCCGCGAGAAGCCGGCGATCCACCGCTTTCCGGGCGCGATGGCCGCACGCGTGCAGGATCTCGCCGCCGCGGTGGCCGAGGAGTACGAGGGCCGCGCGGAGCGGATCTGGACGCAGGCGGACGGCACCGACGACCTCCGTCGCCGCATCGGCGCGCTGCCCGGCTTCGGCGAGATGAAGGTCAAGGCGCTCGCCTCGGTGCTCGCCCGCCGCTTCGGGGTCGCCGCCGCGGAGCCGCTCGTCCCCGACCACCGGATGCTCGGCGACGTCGACTCCCCGCAAGCGCTCGTCGAGTACCAGGCCGCGAAGCGCGCCCACAAGGCCTCGCTCCGCGCCGCCACGAACAAGTAACACTCTGTTACTTGGCGATCGAGCTCCGCACCCTCAGCGACGGCGGCCAGCCGGCCGAGGAGACGGCACACGCGCTCGCCGCGTTCCTCGCCGCGGCACGGGAGACGCTCGAGATCGCGATCTACGACGTCCACCTGCCGCCGCCCCTCGAGGGGATCGTCCGACGGCGCGCTCGCCGACGCCGCGGCCCGCGGCGTGGCGATCCGGCTCGCCTACAACGTCGACCACGCGCAGGCGGTTCCCGTCCCGCCGCCCCCGCAGACGATTCCCGACATCGTCGAGGCGCTCCCGTTCCCGACCGCCGCGATCCCCGGCGTCCCCGACCTGATGCACCACAAATACGTCGTCCGCGACGCGGCGTCGGTGTGGACGGGCTCCACGAACTGGACGGCCGACTCCTGGACGCGCGAGGAGAACGTGATCGTCACGGCCGACTCGGCCGAGCTCGCCGCCCGCTACCGCGAGGACTTCGAGCAGCTCTGGAGCACGCGCGACGTGGGCCGCACCGGCAAGGTCGATACGGCGCCTCTGCGGATCGGCGCCACGCCGACCCGTGCCTGGTTCTGTCCCGGGCGCGGCGAGAAGCTCGCGCACCGGATCGCCAAGGCGATCGGCTCGGCCCGCCGCCGGGTGCGGATCGCCTCGCCGGTGATCAGCTCCGGCCCGGTGCTGGGAACGCTCGCGCAGGTCGCCTCCGACGGCAAGGTCGACCTCGCGGGCGTCGTCGACGCGACCCAGGTGCGCGAGGTGCTGCAGCAGTGGCACGAGAACGGCAACGTCGACTGGAAGGGCCCGCTGCTCCGCGCCACCTTCGCCCGCGCTCCCTTCTCCGGCAAGCGCTCGACGCCGTACGGCCCCGGCACCGTCCACGACTACATGCACGCGAAGGTCACCGTGGCGGACGACGTCGTCTTCATCGGCAGCTTCAACCTCTCGCACTCCGGCGAGGAGAACGCCGAGAACGTGCTCGAGCTGGCCGATCCCGGAGCTCGCCGAGCGCGTGGCCGCCTTCGTCGACGCGGTGCGCCGCCGCTACCCGGCCGTCGAGCTCTAGCCATCCCCGATCCGGAGGATGCAGGTCGAGCGGAAGCGGCTCGCGGCGACCCTCGGGCCGGGGTCGGCGGCGCACCGCCGGCCGTCGATGAAGGCCGCCAGTGGACAGCGCGCTCGCCCTTCCCTCCCCCTTTCGGGGGAACGCCCGGTCATACGGAACCCATACGCGGGCTGCTCTCGATTTCATCGCTTCGTTTTCGCAATCTCTGGTCACCGGGCAAGGCGTCCGGCCGGTACGAAACAGACCAGAGGAGTTTCGACATGAGCAAGGCACTCAGGGGTTTGATGAGGCGGAGGATGCTCTTCGCGGCGATCGCGGCGATCACCGTCTTCGCCTCCGTGTACGGCTTCGCGGCCAGCCTCGGCGTCTCGAGCAACAAGCTGAGCGCCGGCAACGCGGCGGTCGCAAGCTGCCAGTCCGCGCAGACGAACGCGAGCTACACGATCGCCTACGACTCGACGCTCGGCAGCTACAAGGTCGCGTCGGTGGTCGTCGGCGGCCTGACCGCGGCCTGCAACAGCCTGCCGATCAGCGTCAGCCTCAACGGGGCGAGCAACGCGCAGCTCGGCGAGGTCACCGGCAACACGGGCACGGGCACGAGCGTCGCCCTCACCGTCCCGGCCAGCACGCACGTCGACGCGAGCGCCGTCCAGGGCCTCTCCGTCGCGATCAACGGCTGAGCGCCGGTCCCGTACCGGCCCGACGACGAGCGGGGCGCCTGGCGGCAGGCGCCCCGCTCGAGCCTTCCCCACGGAGGAACGAACGACGTGAAGCGGATCTCCACCATTCTCGGCACGACACTCGCGATCTGGGCGGCATTCGCCGCCATCGCGGCCGCCGCGAGCCTCGGGCTGACGTCGAAGACGCTCGGCGCCGGCAACGCGGCCGTCACGCCGTGTGGGGTCACGTCGCTCTCCGCCACCCGCACCGTCGACAACAGCGGCAACGTGACGCAGGTCGTGGTCTCCGGGATCCCGCAGTCGTGCTCCGGGCAGACGCTCGCCGTCACGCTCCGCAACCAGACGCGCGGCAGCCTCGGCAGCGCCTCGACGGTGATCGGCGCCTGCACCGGCGGCTGCACCGCCACCTTCACGAGCTTCGGCGGCAGCGTCCCCGCCACCTCCCTCTACGGCTACGCCTTCGGACTGACGGGCTGAGATGCGCCGCCTCCGCCTCACCCCGCTCCGGCTGACCGCGCTGCTCCCGGCCGGCGCGCTCGCCTTCGCGGGCGTCGCCTACGCGGCGAGCCTGCCACTCACCTCGGGGCACCTGTTCGCGAGCACCCAGAGCCTGACCAAGGCGACCTGCGGGTCGACGACCTACGACACCTGGGTCAACCGCTCGAGCCCGAACCAGAACAACGGCAACGCGACCACGCTCAAGATCCGGAACAACAGCGGCAGCGAGCGCGTTACGCGTTCATCCGCTTCGACATCAGCGGCTGCGGCGTGCCGAGGACCGGTGGGGCAGACAGCGCGACGCTCACCCTCGACGTGACGGCCGCGACCGACGACCAACCACACGATCTCGGTCTACCCCGTCTACACGAGCTGGGACGAGAGCCTCACCTGGAACGGTCTCGGCGGGCTCACGATCGACCCCGGCGCCAGCACGAGCTTCCAGACGAGTCTCGGCGTCAAGACCCTCTCCGTGACCCACGACCTCGACAACGCGATCAAGGCCGGCGCCTTCTGGGGCTGGGAGCTCGTCGAGACGGCGGGCTCCGGCAACAGCACGACGACCGTCGCATCCTCCGAGAACGGCACCGCGTCCACCCGGCCCTCCCTCGCGCTGACGGTGGAGAAGTAGCGCATGCAGCTCTCGCGCACCGCCGAGGCGGGCACTCTCCGGACAGCGGCGGCGAACCCCGCTCTCGCTCGCGCCGGACGCATTGCCCGTGCAGCGGCTGCGCACGGCGCTCGAGAACCGGAAGCGGGTCGGTGCCTCCGTGCTCACGATCCTCGCCGTGCTCGGCTGGATGTGGTTCCTGATGCCGCAGTCGCTCGGCGGCCGCGCGGGCTGGGTGCTCGTCGACGGGACGAGCATGCTCCCTCGCTACCACACCGGCGACCTCGTGCTCGTGCGGAGCGAGGCGCACTACCACGTGGGCGAGGTGATCGCCTACCGCGTCCCGAAGGGCGACCTGATGGCGGGCGCGCAGGTGATCCACCGCATCGTCGGCGGCAACGAGCGAACCGGCTTCGTCGTCCAGGGCGACAACCGCACGGCACCCGACATCTGGCATCCGAAGCTCCGCGACATCGTGGGTACCGAGGAGCTGCGGATCCCGCACGCGATCCTCGTGCTCCAGTTCCTGCGCTCGCCGGTCTTGCTCGGCCTCCTGGCGGCGGCCTTCATCTTCGTCAAGGTGCTCTCGTTCGACGAGGCACCGGAGCCGGAGCGGACGGACGAGGAGGAGCGGTGACGGACGTGCTCGAGAGGCTCGTCGCCGTCTGATTCCGCCCGCTGCGCGGCTGAGGATCCGCCGCTCGCGACCATGAAGAGGCCGACCACCCCATCGGGCTTCACCCGTCGCCGCCTTGCCGTGGCAGGGCTCGCCGTTGCAGGAATCATCGCCACCTTCGGAGCCATGCTGGGCGTCGACGACGCGGGCCGGATCGGGGCGATCGCCCTCGTTCCCTGGGTCGGTCTGCTCGGAGCCGATCTGGGCATCGCCGGCGGCGTCCTCGGGGGCGCGGGCGCGATGGGCCTGTACGTCGCCGCGACGGTGATCTCCGGCGGCCCGAGCGGCGGCGTCGCGCTCGCCGTGCGCGCGGTCGCGCTCGTCGGCGTCGGCGTCGCATCGGGGGTCGGCGGCGGCCGCCTTGCGGCGAGCGAGCGCGAGACGCGCGGCGTCACCGCACTCCAGCGGGCGCTGATCGACTCCACCCCGGACGGGATCTGCCTCACCGATCCGGACGGGCGCCTTCTGATCTCGAATGCGCCGCTGCGCCGGTTCAGCGCCGAGCTGGGGATGCCGGGCCAGGGGACGATGCCCGAGCGGCTGGTCTCGATCGCCGACCGGACGACCGAGCCCGAGCGCTACCGGGAGCGGAGGCTCGCGCTCGCGGAGGAGCCCGACGCCGTGAGCATCGACGAGTTCGAGCTGACCGGAAGCGGCCGCGTCTTCCGCCTGTACACCGCGCCGGTGAGCGGCCCGGACGGCGGATTCGCGAGCAGGATCTGGACGCTGCGCGAGGTGACGGCCGACCGCGACCTGGAGCGGCTCCGCGACGCGTTCGTGGCGGCGGTCTCGCACGAGCTGCGCACGCCGCTGACCTCGATCTCCGGCTTCCTCGAGATGCTTGCCGACGAAGAGCAGTCGCTCAGCGAGACCGGCCGCACCTACCTGACGGTGATCCGCCGGTCCACCGGCCGCCTGCAGCGGATCGTCGAGGACCTGCTGCTCGTCGCGCAGATCGAGGCGCACCGGCTCGAGCTGAACGTCGTCGAGATCGAGCCGGCCGAGATCGCGGCCGCAGCGGTCGGCGAGGCGGGCCCGGCCGCCGGCGAGAAGGGCATCGAGCTCGTGCTGGACGCCGCTCCGTGCGGCCCCATCTCGGGCGACGCGCAGCGGCTCGGACAGGTTCTGGACAACCTCGTCTCCAACGCGATCAAGTTCACCGACCCCGGCGGCTCGGTCACCGTCTCCTGCGAGCCCGACGGCGATGGGATCCGCCTGGGCGTCGCCGACACCGGTGTCGGTGTGCCCGCCGACGAGCAGGGCCAGCTCTTTTCCCGCTTCTTCCGCGCCTCGACCGCGACCCGTCGCGCGATCCCCGGCACCGGGCTCGGACTCGTGATCGCGCGTGCGATCGTCGAGGAACACGGCGGCACCATCTCGTTCGAGAGCCGCGAGGGCGAGGGCACCCGCGTGACGGTGGCGCTCCCTGCGCGGACGCTGCGCGAGGCCGCCGCGGCCGCGTAGGCGGTACCGCTCCCGGGGGACGCGGGCAGCAGAGCGGTCGGGCACGATGGAGAGTGGTGCGCCGCCTCGCCGCCACGGTTGGAGCCCTCGCCGCGATGCTCGCGCTCGCAGGCGCCTCGGCGCAGGCGCTGCGGCTCCCGAACGCGAAACGCTGCCCGGTCCTTCCGGCGACGAACGCGTGGAACCAGCGGATCGACCGGCTGCCCGTCGCGGCCGACTCGGCGCAGCTGATCGCTTCGATCGGGCTCGACGCGCACGCGCACGCCGACTTCGGCTCCGGGCTGTGGGACGGAGGCCCGATCGGCATCCCCTTCGACGTCGTGTCGAAGCGGACGCCGCGTACGAAGGTCTCGTTCGAGTACGCCGACGAGTCCGACCGCGTCCGCTACCCGATTCCGGCGACCGTCCACATCGAGGGCGGCCCCGGCTCGGCCGGCGACCGGCACGCGATCCTGCTCGACCGCGACGCCTGCCGCCTCTACGAGCTGTTCGCGCTCCGCCGGCAGGCCGGCGGCTGGACGGCCGGGTCCGGCGCGGTCTGGAACCTCCGCTCGAACCACCTGCGCCGGGCGGGCTGGACGTCGGCCGACGCGGCGGGGCTGCCGATCTTCCCGGGCCTCGCCCGCTACGACGAGGTCGCGCGCGGCGTCATCGACCACGCGCTCCGCTTCACGGCGCCGCGCACCCGCCGGGCGTACGTCTACCCGGCGCGGCATTTCGCATCGGGCTCGACGGATCCCGCGCTGCCGCCAATGGGGCTGCGCGTGCGATTGAAGGCGAGCGTGGACATCTCGTCCTTTCCGAAGCAATCGCGGGTCGTCCTGACGGCGCTGCGGCGGTACGGGATGATCCTGGCCGACAACGGCTCGCCCTGGTACGTGAGCGGCGCTCCGAACACGCACTGGTCGAACGACGACCTGCACTCGCTCGGCCGCCTCACCGGCGCAGACTTCGAGGTCGTCGACACGTCCTCGCTTCCGCGCCCCGGCGGCTGAAGGTCGCGCTACGAGTCGACGGCGGCGGCGCCGACGAGGTCGCGCAGCTCCGCCAGCACGCCGGGGTCGATCCAGTGCGCGCCGCGGAACTCGCGGTAGAGCGGCTCGGCGCCCGCATCCTCGAGCAAGGCCCGCGCTCGACGGCCGAACTCGACCGGGATCACGGGATCCTGCGCGCCGTGCGCGATCGCGAGCGGCGGGAACGGCGGCGCGAGATCGGGCTCCCAGCCCTCGACGACCGGGACGAAGCCGCTGAGCGCAAGGAGGGCGCCCGGCCGCGGCCGCCCCAGCCCGAGTCCGAGGGCGTAGCTCATGACGGCGCCCTGCGAGAAGCCGCCGAGCACGATCCGGTCGGCCGGGAACGGCAGCTCGTCGAACCACCGGGCGAGCGCGCCGAAACCCTCGGCGAACGTCGCCGGGTCGGGGAAGCCGACCCGGGGCACCAGGTACCAGTGCGCTCCGCCGGGCTGGAGCGACAGCGGCGCCCGCGGCGTGTAGCCGTGCAGGCGCCGCTCCGGGTCGAGCTCGTCGAGCAGCGGGTGCAGGTCATGCTCGTCGGCGCCGCGCCCGTGCAGGAGCACGAGCGCCCCGGCCGGCTCTCCCGCCGCGGGGCGCTCGAGAGCCTGCAGGCTCACGCCTTGGCCCAGCCGGCGCGCGGATCGGGCAGCGGCGTCAGTCGAGGCTCGACCTGCTCGCGCAGGTGCTCGAAGTCGGGCGGCAGGATCAGCTTCTCGCCCAGATGCGCCGGGTCCTCGTCGGTGTCGAAGCCCGGTCCGAGGGTCGCGATCTCGAAGAGCACGCCGCTCGGCTCCCGGAAGTAGATCGAACGGAACCAGAAGCGGTCGATGATCTGGGTCGGCCGCCCGCCGGCCTCGGCGACCCGCCGCTGCCAGGCCTCGTGGTCGTCCATGGTCGACGCCCAGGCGACGTGGTGAACCGTGCCGGCGCCGGGGGTGCCGCCCTCCTCGGGCGCGGGCTCGTAGGCGATCCAGCCGCCGCGGCCGCCGTCGCGGGTCTCCCAGACGTGCTCACCCGTCTCCTCGAACCCGATCGCCTCGACGAACGGCTTCGTGCGCAGGCCGGGATCGCGAGCGAAGGCGCGGACGCCCTCGAAGCCCTGCAGCGCGTGCTCGCGCGGGATCTCCGGGTGGTCCGCCACCAGCGGCTGGTCGGGGACGTGCGCGACGACGAGCTCGTGCAGCAGCCCCTCCGGGTCGGCGAAGCGGAGCGACTCGCCCTCGCGCGCGACGGGACGGCCGTCGGCGCCGACGCGGTCGGCCCAGAAGTCGAGCGCCCCGGCGGAGCCGACCCGCCAGACGACGGTGTGCACCATGCCAGCCCCGGCGCGGCCGGGCCCGGCGCCCGGGTACTCGAAGAAGGTGATATCCGAGCCGGCGCTTCCCTGCTCGTCCGCGTAGAAGAGGTGGTAGACGGTCGGATCGTCCTGGTTGACCGACTTCTTCACCAGCCGCAGCCCGAGCACGCGCGTATAGAAGTCGACGTTCCGCGGCGCGTCGCCGGTGATGCAGGTCACGTGGTGGATGCCTTCGAGTCTCATCGTGTTCTCCGGTTACTTGAGTGCTCAAATACTAGCAAAGGCGCAGCGGGGCCGGCTAGCCCCCGGCCGGTGCCAAGGCCCGGCTCTCCTTGAGCATCTCGCGGGCGATCACGATCCGCTGGATCTCCTGGGTGCCCTCGTAGATCTGGGTGATCTTCGCGTCGCGCATGAACCGCTCGACCGGATACTCGCGGATGTAGCCGTAGCCGCCGAGGATCTGCACCGCCTCGGTGGTCACCGCCATCGCCACGTCGCCGCACTTCAGCTTCGCCATCGCCGAGGCCTTCGTCAGCTCGGGCCCGTCCACCCCCGCGTCGAGCATCCGCCCGAACCGGTAGAGCAGCCCCCGCGCCGCCTCGCACTCGGTCTCCATGTCCGCCAGCTTCGCCTGGATCAACTGATGCTGGCCGATCGGGCGGCCCATCGTCTCCCTGGTCTTCGCGTACTCGAGCGCATAATCGGTCGCGCCCTGCGCGATCCCCAGCGCCTGCGCCGCCACCCCCGGCCGCGAACGATCGAGGATCCGCATCGCGATCCGGAACCCCTCCCCCTCCGAGCCGAGCAGGTTCCCCGCCGGCACCCGGCAGAGTCGAAGGTCAGCTCGCCCGTCGTCGAGCCCGAGATCCCCATCTTCGGCTCCAGCCTGCGCCACCGCGAACCCCGGCGTCTCCGCCTCGACCACGAACGCCGAGATCCCCGCATGGCCCGCGTCCGGGTCGGTCTTCGCGAACACCGTGTACAGGCTCGCAACCCCCGCGTTGGTGATGAACCGCTTCGAGCCGTCCAGGACGTACTCGCCGCCCTCGCGGCGCGCCGTCGTCCGCATCGCCGCCGAATCCGACCCCGACCCCGACTCCGTCAACGCATACGCCGCCAGCCACTCCCCCGACGCCAGCCGAGGCAGCCACCGCTGCCGCTGCTCCTCCGAACCCGCCAGCTTCAACCCCAGCGAGCCCAGCTCCTGCACCGCCAGCAGCAACGCCGAGGTCGCGCAGACCTTCGCCACCTCCTCGATCGCCACCAGCGAGAGCAACGCCCCGGTGCCGAGCCCACCGAACTCCTCGCCGAAGAACAACCCGAAGATGTCGTTCTCGCGGTACAGCTCGACGATGTCCCACGGAAACTCGTGCGACGCGTCGATCTCCGCCGCCCGCGGCCCGATCCGCTCCCGCGCCAACGCACGCACCAGATCCCGCAACTCACGCTGCTCGGCGTCGAGGACGTCCCAGGGCACGCGGCGATTCTACGCGGCCGCCCCTGTGCGCATACCGCTCTGCGGGCGACGTCCTCGAGTTGAGGATCGTCGTCTCGTGACGGGCGCTCCCACGCGAGTGCCCGGCGCCGCCGGCCTGAGGCCGGCGGCGCTGCTCTCCTCTCAGACCGCGCGATGACAGACGGCCTCGACGTTGTTGCCGTCGGGGTCGAGGGCGAACGCTCCGTAGTACGTCGGGTGATAGTGCTCGCGCAGCCCGGGCGCGCCGTTGTCGGTGCCGCCTGCGGAGAGCGCCGCGGCGTGGAAGGCATCGACGGCGGCGCGATCGGAGCATGCGAAGGCGACGTGCGTGCCGGTGGTGTACGGCTCCCGCCGGGAGACCCAGAACTCCGGCTTGTCGTCCGTGCCGAAGCCGGCGACCTGCCACTCGTCGAAGGCCATCACGACCCGATAGCCGAGCGGCGCCAGCGCCTGCTCGTAGAAGGCGCGGGAAGCGGCGTAGTCGCGGACGTTGAGGCCGACGTGGTCGAACATCGCAGTGCTCCTCTCGCAGTAGGCTCGAGCACATGATCCTCCGCAACGGCACGATCCGCACGCTCGATCCGTCGCTCCCGACCTCGCGCGCGCTCGCGATCGCCGGCGACCGGATCGCGGGCGGCGTCGGTGTGCACGAGACGGCGCTCGCCAGCCCGGAGACGGTCGATCTCGGCGGCCGCTGCGTCCTCCCCGGCTTCACCGACTCGCACGTCCACTTTCCGACCTGGGCGCTCGCGCAGCGCGAGGTGAGGCTCGACGGCTGCGCCTCGCAGGCGGACGCTCTCGACCGGATCCGCGCCGCAGGGCAGGCGGGCTCCTGGGTGCGCGGGCACGGCTGGCGCGACTCCGACTGGCCGGACGGCCCGCCGACGCGGCAGGCGCTCGACGAGGTCGAGCCCGGCCGGCCGGTGATGATGATCTCCAAGGACTACCACGCCCTCTGGCTCAACTCGGTCGCGCTCGCTCTCGCAGGCGGCGACCTCGAGTGCCCGGGCGGAGTCGTCGTCCGCGACGAGCGCGGGGAGCCGACCGGCGTGCTCTACGAGGAGGCGGCCTGGCGCTTCAAGGAGCGGCATGCCACCGCTCCCGCCGACGAATACCTCGACGCGATGCGAGCCGGCATCCGCCTCGCGAACGAGCGCGGAGTGACGTGCGTCCACGACAAGGACGGCTGGCTCGGCGCCGTCGGCCTCTGGCAGTCGCTCGAGGAGCAGGGCGCGCTGACCCTGCGCGTCTGGCAGTCGGTCCCGGCCGAGCGGCTCACCGAGCTGCGGGCGCTCGCACTCCGCTCCGGGGTCGGCTCGCCGCTGCTCCGCGTCGGCTACCTGAAGGTCTTCATGGACGGCACGCTCGGCTCGCGGACAGCGTGGATGCTCGACGGCAGCGGCGTCGTGATCACGAGCGGGGAGGAGCTGCAGCGGATCGTGCGCGAGGCCGCCGAGCTCGGCTGGCCGGTGGGCGTGCACGCGATCGGCGACGCCGCCAACCGCGCCGCGCTCGACGCGTTCGAGCGGACGCGCGAGCTGTGGCAGCCCCGCGGGCTGCGGCAGCGGATCGAGCACGCGCAGTGCCTCGCGGGGGAGGACGTCCCGCGCTTCGGCGAGCTCGGCGTCGCCGCGTCCGTGCAGTTCACGCACGCGCCCTCCGACGAGCAGCTCGCCCGCCGGTTCTGGCCCTACCGGCTCGACGGCGCCTTCTCGTTCCGCTCCCTGCTCGACGCGGGCGCCCGGGTCGTGAACGGCTCCGATGCCCCGATCGAGGAGCTCGACCCGTGGGCGGGCGTCGCCGCCGCGGTGCTCGGCCACTGGCGGGAGGAGCAGCGACTGACGCTCGAGCAGGCGCTGCACGCCGTCTGCGTGGCGCCCTCCTGGCTCTCGCACGACGAGCGCGCCCGCGGCACGCTCCTCCCGGGCCGGCTCGCCGACCTGGTCGTGCTCGACCGCGATCCGTTCGCGTGCGCCCCCGGGGAGCTCCCGGAGGTGCGGGTGGTCGCGACCATGCTCGGCGGCCGCTGGGTGCACGGCGCGCCGCCCTGGGACTAGCGCTCCCTCAGTGCAGCCGCGGGTGCTGCTTCGCGTGCCGCCAGGGCACGACGAACGGCGCGACCAGCAACGCCCAAGCCGTAACCGCCAGCACGGCGAGGACGAGCACGATCGCGACGATGGTGAGTGTGGTGTTCATCGGTCCCTCCTCGTGGCTCCTGTCACATTCGGCCCGCGATCCGAGCTCCCCATCCGCGTGCGCACGGATGCCCGCTGCGGCTGGACACGGCTCCTGCGGCCACGTCGGGGTCGGCCACGTCGGGGTCTGACCCCGGGCATGGCTCGACTGGACACGGGGGTACACTTCGGACATGAGCCGGACGATGAAGCCGATCCACGATCCGAGCACCTGCGCCGTGGCCGCGTGTGCCGAGATCATCGGCGCGAAGTGGACGGCGCTCCTCGTCCACGATCTCTCCGAGGGCCCGCGCCGCTTCTCCGAGCTCGAGCGCTCCTGTCACGGCATCAGCCCCCGAACGCTCGCCGAGAGGCTGCGCGCGCTCGAGGGCGAGGGGATCCTCGAGCGGCAGAGCTACGCCGAGGCGCCGCCGCGGGTCGAGTACAGCCTGACCGACAAGGGCGAGTCGCTGCTGCCGATCATCGACGCGATGCGCGAGTTCGGCCACTCCTGGCTCGACTGCGAGCACGGCGCGATCGCCGTCTCCCAGAGCTGACGACTAGCGCGGCAGCGAGCCCAGCGCCGTGTAGAGCTCGGCCGCCGACGCGATGCCCTGCGCGAAGTACGCGACCAGGAACCGCTCGTTCGGCGAGTGGACGTTCGACTCGGGCAGGCCGAAGCCGGTGAGCACGGTGTCGATCCCCTTCTCGGCGAGCGCCGGCATGATCGGAAGCGTCCCGCCGGTGCGCGTGAGCAGCGGCCGCGTGCCGAGCGCCCTCTCGAAGGCGTCGAGGCCGAGCCGGATCGCCGGAGCGTCCGGGCGGACGAGCCCCGGCGCGGCGCCGGCCCGGCGGACGTCGATCTCGGCGCCGGCCGGCGCCGCCTCGCGGACGATCCGCTCCGCGGCGGCGCCGATCGTGTCGACGTCCTGCCCCGGCGCCAGCCGGATGGTGAACTCGCCCGAGGCGGCGACGGAGAGGGTCGTGTTGCGCAGACCCGGCTTGCCGCCGAGGATCCCGTTCACGTCGGCGGAGGGCTCCGCCCAGGTGCGGACGTAGAACTCCTCCTCGGCCCGGCCGTCCAGCGGCCGCGCACCCTGGTTCCGCATCTCGTCGGCGCCCGGGGGCAGCTGCGCCCAGGCGGCGAGCTCCTCGTGCGTCGGCGGCGCGATCCCCTGCCGCAGCGGCTCGGGCAGGCGCCCGTCAGGCCCCGCCAGCACCGCCTCGAAGCAGCGCATCAGCACGTGGATGGCGTTCAGCGCCGCCCCGCCGTACATGCCGGAATGGAGGTCGCGCTCGCCGGTGCGGACGGAGACGTCGAAGGCGATCAGCCCCCGCGTGGCGAGCTCGAACACGGGGACGTCGCGGCGCAGCATGCCGCCGTCGTAGATGATCGCCGCGTCCGCGCCGCGCTCGTCCTGCGCGAGGAAGTCGACGATCGTCTGCCCGCCGATCTCCTCCTCGCCGTCGCACGTGAAGCGGAGGTTGACCGGCAGCGCGCCCGCCTCGACGAGCTGCTGCGCCGCGCGCAGCATGATCCAGAGCTGGCCCTTGTCGTCGGTGATGCCCCGTCCGTAGGCCCACTCGCCGCGGACGTCGAGCTCGAACGGCTCCGACTCCCAGAGCTCGAGCGGCGCCGGCGGCTGGACGTCGAAGTGGTTGTAGACGAGGACGGTCGGCGCGTTCGCCGGGTCGACCGAGGCCGGGATCTCCCCGAGCGCGAGCTCCTTCTCGCCGAACGGCGTCAGCTCGGCCGTGCCGCCGATGCGGCGGATGAACTCGCAGACCCACTCGCCGGCGCGCTTCACGTCCTCGCGGTGCGCCGGATCCGCGCTCACGCTCGGGATCGCGATGAACTCGGCGAGCTCGCTACGCCAGACCTCCTCCACGAGGCGACACCTTATGCAGGTAGCGGGCGCCGCCGCCGAGGGAACCGGCCTCGTCGCCGGGGTTGAGCAGCGAACAGGCGCGGAGGGAGAGGCAGCCGCAGCCGATGCACGTCGTCAGGCGGCCGCGCAGCGCCTGCAGCGTCTCGATCCGCTCGTCGAGCTCGCGCCGCCAGCGCCGGGACAGGCGCTCCCAGTCGCGCTTCGTCGGCGCCTTTCCGCGCGGAAGAGAGTCGAGTGCCGCACGCAGCTCGCCGAGCGGGATCCCGGCCGCGCCGCCCGCCTGGACGAACGCGACCCGCCGCAGCGTCACCGGCTCGTACCGGCGGTGATTGCCCTCGCTGCGGATCGACTCGATCAGACCCTTCCGCTCGTAGAAGCGAAGGGCCGACGTCGAGACGCCGCTGCGCCGGGAGAGCTCGCCGATGGTCATCACTTGACTTCAACCATAGTTGAAGTTCTACGGTGAGACCATGACGACTCTCACCTCACTCGGCCACGACGATCTGCCGGAGCTGCTGAAGCGGCTGACCGGCGACGAGAAGCACGACTGGAGCTCGCTCTCGACCCTCGACGCGATCTGGGTCCTCTACGACCGGGTGCTCCGCGACGACGACCGCTTTCTCCTCTCCAAGGGCCACGGCCCGGCCGCCTACTACGCGGTGCTCGCCGCCAAGGGATTGCTCCCGATCGAGACGCTCGAGGGCTTCGGCGAGTTCGACTCGCAGCTCGGGAACCACCCGGACCGCGTGCTCGCCCCCGGCGTGGAGCTCTCGAGCGGCTCGCTCGGCCACGGCCTGCCGATCGCAGCCGGCGTCGCGCTCACCGGCCGCCGCGTCTACTGCCTCGTCGGCGATGCGGAGCTCGAGGAGGGCTCGAACTGGGAGGCCGTTCAGTTCGCCGGCCGCGAGGGGCTCGGCTCGCTGACCGCGATCGTGATCGACAACCGCTCGTCGACGCGCGGCTGGCCGGGCGGGATCGGGCCGCGCTTCGAGGCCGAGGGGTGGACCGCCGCGACGGTCGACGGCCGCGACCACGACGCCCTCGAACAGGCCCTGACCGGACGGCGCGGGGACGCGCCGCACGTCGCCGTGGCGGAGGTCATCCGATGATGCGGCCTCGCTTCTACGAGCTCGTGCGCGAGGCGCTCGACGCGGACGAGCGCGTCGTGGCCGTGACGGCCGAGATCGGATCCACGCCGATCGGCCCGCACCCGCGGCACGTCAACGTCGGGATCCGCGAGCAGCTGCTGATCGGCGTCACCGCCGGCCTGGCACTCGAGGGACGCCGCCCGATCGCGCACTCGTACGCCCCGTTTCTCGTCGAGCGGCCGTACGAGCAGATCAAGCTCGACCTCGGTCACAACGACCTCGGCGCGATCCTCGTCAGCACCGGCGCCTCGTACGACGCCGCCCGCGAGGGCCGGACGCACCAGGCCCCGGAGGACGTGGCCGCGCTGGCCGCGCTGCCGGGCTGGACGATCCACGTGCCCGGCCACGTCGACGAGCTGGAGCACCTCTTCCGCGAGGCGCTGCGCCGCGACGACCGCGTCTACATCCGGCTCTCGGAGGAGGAGAACCACGCGCGCGTCGACGGCGGCAGCTTCACGCTCCTGCGCCGGGGAACGGCCGGGGCGCCGCTCGTGCTCGCGATCGGTCCGACCCTCGCCCCCACCCTCGAGGCGACGGCCGAGCTCGACGTCTCGCTCGCCTATCTCGCCACGGTCCGGCCCTTCCCGCGCACGGAGCTGCGCGAGGCGCTCGGCGACGGCGACGCGCTCGTCCTCGTCGAGCCGTATCTCGCCGGCACCTCGTCCGCCGAGATCTCGGCGGCGCTGCCCGACCGCCCGCACCGTCTGCTCGCGCTCGGCGTTCCGAAGGTGGAGTTCCGCCACTACGGCGCCGGCGCGGAGCACCGGGCCGCCCACGGCCTCGACGCGGCCGGGATCGCGCGCTCGCTGGAGGCCTTCGTGCTCTGACCGCACCATGGTGCCGGCTGCCGGGAGCGCCCCGGACAGGCCCTCGGCAGGGAGCACCCCGGAGACCGCGCTCTCCGGGGTGCGGAGCTCCGTTCCTCTAGGCGACGTCCTTGAGGGCGTGCGAGTCGGCCAGCGCCCGCAGCTTCTTGAGGCTCTGGTTCTCGATCTGGCGGATCCGCTCGCGGGTGACGTTGAACGTCCGGCCGACCTCGTCGAGCGTGCGCGGGTGCTCGCCGTCGAGCCCGTACCGGAGCTCGAGGACGCGGCGCTCGCGGTGCGAGAGCGTCGAGAGGATCTTGCGGAGCGTCTCCTTGCGGAGCGTCGTGTCGGCGGCCTCGTCGGGGAGCGGCGCGTTCTCGTCGGTGAGGAAATGCCCGAACTCGGACTCCTCCTCGTCGCCGACCGGCTTCTCCAGCGAGACCGGAGCCTGCGCGCTGCGCATGATCTGCTCCACCTCGTCGACCGGCAGGTCGAGGTCGCGCGCGACCTCGTCGGGCGTCGGCTCGCGGCAGAGCTCGGCTCGCAGCTTCCGCTCGGAGCGGACGATCTTGTTCAGCTTCTCGACGACGTGGACGGGCATCCGGATCGTGCGCGCCTTGTCGGCGAGCGCGCGGGCGACCGCCTGGCGGATCCACCAGGTCGCGTAGGTCGAGAACTTGAAGCCCTTGCGGTAGTCGAACTTCTCGGCTGCGCGAACGAGGCCGATCGTGCCCTCCTGGATCAGATCGAGGAACGGCAGTCCCTGATTGCGGTAGCGCTTCGCGATCGAGACCACGAGCCGCAGGTTCGCCTCGACCATCTCCTGCTTCGCTCCATGATCGCCGCGCTCGATCCTCTTCGCGAGCTCGACCTCCTGCGCCGCTGTCAGCAGGTCGACCTTGCCGATGTCCTTGAGGAACAGCTGGAGCGCGTCGGTCGAGACCTCGCGGGCGACCTCCTCGACCCGCTGCTCCTCCTTCTCGTCCGCCGAGGGCGCGCCGGCAGCGACGACTTCGACCTGCAGCTCCTCGAGCGCGCGATAGACGTCCTCGATCTGCGCCACGTCGAGATCGAGCTCGTCGAGCGCGAGCGCGATGTCGTCGGTGCTGACCGAGCCCGCCGCCTGGGCGGCCTCGAGCAGCGTCCGCGCCTCGACCGTCTCCAGGATCGCGGCAAGCTCACGCGCGCCCTCCTGCTGAACCCCTGTCGTCACGCTCCTGCCTCCCCCGGCGGATACTCCGCCAACCTTCTTGCATCAGGTTTCACAACGCTGAAGATGCCGCACTGTGCCATGCGCGCCGGACATGGCGCCATAGGCCGATCGGCTCATATTCTCCTTACTTGGTCCCATTGTTGCTGAGGCTCGAGAGCAGCTCCCTCGCGCTTTTCGCGTAGACCGTCTGCGGCCCGTCCGCAACGGCGAGCCGGAGCTGCGCGGCGGCCTTCTTCGGCTCGGCGTTCCAGAGCAGCAGCAGGCCGAGGTGGAAGCGGACGACCGGCGACCTCGGGAAGACCCCGGTGAGCGGGCCGAGCTTCCCGAAGGCCCGCACCGGATTCGCCTTCGAGAAGGCGCCCACCGCCGCCGCGGTGAGCGCGAGCGGATCGTGCGGCGCGAGCTTCGCCGCGGCGCGGAACTGCCGCTCGGCCGAGATCGGCCGGCGCAGGTTCCAGAGCGCCAGGCCGTAGAGGAGCTTGTCGGCGGCGGCGGCGCCCGGCTTCGCCGACCGCGACCGCAGCAGGGCCAGCTGGCGGGCGGCGGGGAGCGACGCCTCGTCGTGGGGGAGGGCGAGGGTCGCCACGATCGGCGGCAGCCCCGGGATCTGCAGCGAGGGATGGAGCGCGTCGAGCGCGTCGACGGCGTACGGCGTGTCGGGCTGGAGCCTCGCCGTCTTCTCCCAGGCCGCGAGCGCGTCGGCGTTGCGGCCCGCCCAGTAGTAGGCCCAGCCGAGGTGCAGCTCCGCGAGCGCGCTCCCGGGGTTGGCGGCGACGAGCTTCTTGACGGCGTCGAGGCCGCCGCCCCGCTTCCAGCCGGCGAAGGCGGCGCCGATCTGCGCCTCGAGCGAGTGGTAGCGGGCGAAGACGGCCTCGGCCTGCGCGAGCTTGCCCTTGCGGTAGGCGGCCTGCGCCTGCGCGAGGGCGCGCGCCTCCGCGTCGGCGCGGACGCCGAAGTCGAGCTCGAGCGGCGGCATCCCGGTACGAGGCTTGGAGACGGCGCCGGAGGGGACGGTGCTCTCGCCGCGGGTCTGCAGGAGCGTCGCCCCGACGAGCGCGGCGACCGCCGCCGCCGCCGCGAGCCCGACGATCGCGAGAACTCGTGCCCTGGGGCCCACGCGGCGAGGGTAGCGGCGCGGCCCGGGACCCGCGCAGACCTCCCGGTCGTCGCTATATTCCGGAAAGTCATGCCCACCTATCGCGAACTGCTTCAGCAGGTGAAGTCCGAGATCGAGGAGGTCGACGCCGCCGCGGCGCGGATGCTCCTCGAGGCGGACGATGCGCCGCTCCTCGTCGACGTGCGCGAGCGGGACGAGTGGGCCGAGGGTCACATCCCCGGCGCCGTCCACGTCCCGCGCGGCCACCTCGAATCGCGTATCGACCAGGTGGCGCCGGATCGCGCGCGTCCGCTCGTCCTCTACTGCGCCGGCGGCTCCCGCTCGGCGTTCGCGGCGAAGACGCTCGCCGAGCCTCGGCTACGAGGGCGTCAGCTCGCTCGCCGGCGGGTTCACCGACTGGAAGCGCAACGGCGGCGACGTCCAGCACCCGCAGTCGCTCGACGCGGCGAAGCGCCAGCGCTACAGCCGCCACCTGCTGATCCCGGAGGTCGGCGAGGAGGGGCAGCTGAAGCTGCTCGACTCGCGCGTGCTCCTGATCGGAGCGGGCGGCCTCGGCTCCCCGGCGGCGCTCTACCTGGCCGCGGCCGGCATCGGCCGGATCGGCATCGTCGACGACGACCGTGTCGACGAGTCGAACCTCCAGCGCCAGATCGCGCACTCGCTGCAGACCCTCGGCGAGTGGAAGGCCGAGTCGGCGAAGCGGACGATCGAGGCCCTCAACCCGGACGTCGAGGTGATCCCGTACCTGGAGCGGCTGACCTCCGAGAACGTGGACCGCATCCTCGGCGACGGCTGGGACGTGATCGTCGACGGCGCCGACAACTTCCCGACGCGCTACCTCGTGAACGATGCCGCGGTCTGGCACGACATCCCGCTCGTGCACGGCTCGATCTACCGCTTCGAGGGCCAGGTCACCGTCTTCAAGCCCCACGAAGGCCCCTGCTACCGCTGCCTCTTCCCGCAGCCGCCGCCGCCGGAGCTGGCGCCGAGCTGTGCCGAGGGCGGCGTGCTCGGCGTGCTGCCGGGAATCGTCGGCTCGTTGCAGGCCTCCGAGGCGCTCAAGCTCTGCCTCGGCATCGGCGACTCGCTCGCCGGGCGGCTGCTGCTCTTCGACGCGCTCTCGACCGAGTTCAACGAGGTGACGCTGCGGCGCGACCCGACCTGCCCCGTGTGCGGCGAGAGCCCGACCATCACCGAGTACGTCGACTACGTCGAGTTCTGCGCCGGGGTCAAGTCCGACACCGGAAGGCCCGCGCACGCATGAGCCTGACGACCGTGAGAATCCCGCCCACGCTGCGGCCCGAGGTCGGTGGCGAGCGCCAGGTGACCGCCGAGGGCGGCACCGTCCGCGAGCTGCTCGACGACCTGACCGCGCGCTTTCCCGGCCTGCGCAGCCAGCTGATCGAGGACGACGAGCTCGCGCCGTTCGTGAACGTCTACGTCGAGGGCGAGGACGTGCGCACGCTCGACGGGATCGAGACGGCGGTGCCCTCGGGTGCGACGGTGATCCTGCTCCCGGCGATGGCCGGCGGTGTCTAGGGTCGCGGTCACAGGCTCGCTGCTCGACCTCATCGGCCATACGCCGCTCGTCGAGCTGCCCCGCCTGTCGCCGAAGCCTTCGGTGCGGCTGTACGCGAAGCTCGAGGGCCAGAACCCGACCGGCTCGATCAAGGACCGCGTCGCGAAGGCGATGATCGAGACCGCCGAGGCGTCCGGCGAGCTCGAGCCCGGGCGTGAGCTGCTCGAGCCGACGAGCGGCAACACCGGCATCTCGCTCGCGCTGATCGCGAAGCTGAAGGGCTACCCGCTGACCTGCGTGATGCCGGCGAACGCGACCGAGGAGCGGCGGCGGCTGCTGCGGCTCTACGGCGCGACGATCGTCGACTCGCCGGCCGACCAGGGCTCGAACGGCGCCGTCCGGCTCGCGCTCGAGCTGGCGGAGCGGGAGCCGCGCTTCTTCATGCCCTTCCAGTACGCGAACGAGGCGAACCCGCGCGCCCACTACGAGGGCACCGGGGCCGAGATCGCCGAGGCGCTCGACCGCGTCGACGTGCTCGTCGCCGGGCTCGGCACCGGCGGGACGCTGATGGGCACCGGCGAGCGGCTGCGCGAGAGCTTCCCCGACATCGTCGTCGCAGCTGCCGAGCCGCTGCCCGGCGACCCGGTGATGGGCCTCCGCTCGCTCGACGACGGCTACGTGCCGCCGATCCTCGACGTCTCGAAGCTCGACCGGAAGGTGCTCGTCTCGAACGAGGACGCGATCGCCTCGTTGCGCGACCTGCTCGACCGGGAGGGTCTCTTCGCCGGTGTGTCGGCCGGCGCCGTCGTGCACGTCGCGCGCCGGCTCGCCGCCGAGCTGGAGGAAGGCGTCGTCGTCTGCGTGCTGGCCGACGGGGGCTGGAAGTACCTCTCCGCCGACTTCTGGGGCGCCGAGAACGTCTCGGAGTCGATGGAGCGCACGCTCTGGTGGTAGTCCCGGCGGCGGTCCGCGCCGAGCTCGCCGACCACGCGCGGGAGGAGCAGCCGAACGAGAGCTGCGGCCTGCTCGTCGTCCGGGACGGCGTCGCCGAGCGCTACGAGCGCGGCCGCAACGCCGCAGCGTCTCCGTACCGCTTCGAGCTCGAGGTCGACCCGGAGCTCTGGTTCCTCGAAGACGACGGCTACGAGCTGGCGGTCGTCCACTCGCACCTCTCGTCCCCGCCGCGCCCGTCGCGGACGGACGTCGAGAACGTCGGCCTCTGGCAGGGCAAGCCGTACCTGATCTACTGCGTCGCCCGCGACGAGCTCGCCGGCTGGACGATCGAGAACGGCCGGATCGACCCGCTCGCGCTCGGCGCCTAGCGCGGCGTCACGTGGCCGCGCGGCGGCTGCGCACGAGCCAGACCGCAACGGCGAGTGCGAGCGCGAGGAAGCCGAGGAGCCCCAGCTCCAGCAGGAGATTCGTGAGCGGGCGCCCGCCGGCGGGCAGCCGCTCGAACTGCGCCGTGACGATCAGGATCCGCCGCACCACCGCGATCATCCCGATGAAGAGGAACGGCTCGACGGCGATCTCGTGCGTCCGCAGCACGAAGCGGAGCGTGTAGACCAGCTCCGCGATGATCAGCGTGAGCAGGATCCGGTCGAGGACGGTCACGCCCGTGTCGACGGCGCCCTTCCCCGCCGAGATCGCGTTCGCGAGCTCGTGCACGGTTCCCACGAGCACGAGCACCGCAGCGACCGCGAGCAGGACGGCGACGGCGCCGTAGAGCAGGAGCTCGAAGCCGACGAGCCCGTCGAGGAGGCCCGGGCGCCGACGCGGCGGCTCGCGCGGCGCGGTGGCATCTCCCTCGGTCACCGCCCGATCGTACGACGCACCGGCTCCCGCTGCCAGCCGGGCGCGCCGACGAATCCGGCCCGGGCGGCCGCCGGACGCTACTCGAGCTCGTCGTCGACGTACTCGTGCACTTCGCGCGGCTGCGGACGCTCGATGAACGTGACCACGAGCCGCTCGATCCGGTTGCCCTCGACCTCGAGCACGTCGAAGCGCATCCCGTCGTAGCCGACGTCGTCGCCCGGCTCCGGCGCCCGGCCGAGCTGCCCGAAGACGAAGCCGGCGACGGTGTGGAAGTCCTCGTCCGGCAGATCGGTGCCGAAGCGCGAGTTGAACTCCTCGATCGGGAACATCCCGTCGACCCGGTACGTGTCCTCGTCGACCTGCTCGATCGGCTCCTCGGGAACGTCGAACTCGTCCTCGATCTCCCCCACGATCTCCTCCAGCAGGTCCTCGAGGGTCGCGATCCCGACCATCGCCCCGTACTCGTCGACGACCACCGCGAAGTGGTTGTTCGTGTGCCGGAACTCCTGCAACAGCGCCGCGAGGTCCTTCGTCTCGGGGACGACGTAGGCCGTGCGGAGCAGCCCCTCGAGGTCGACGCCGGCGAGCCCGCGGTCGTGGATCGCGGTGAAGAGGTCGCGCACGTGCAGGACGCCGACGATGTCGTCGAGCGAATCGCGGTAGACGGGATAGCGGGTGTAGGGCGAGTCGAGGACGACCGCGAGCGCCTCCTCGGGCGGGAGGTCGATCGAGACGGCGGCGACGTCGGGTCGGGCCACCATCACGTCGGCGACGTCCTTGTCGCCGAAGACGAAGACCTTGTCGATCATCTCCCGCTCGCCCTCCTCGATCGCTCCCTCCTGCGACGAGCGCGAGAGGAGCATCCGCAGCTCGGCCTCCGAGTGCACGTCGCGCTCGGCGCCCGGCGGCTCGAGCCCGAGCAGGCGGAGGATCAGCTCGGTCGAGCGGCGCAGCAGCCAGATCGCGGGCCGGAAGATCGTGAAGAACGCGCGCACCGGCGCCGAGACGAGAAGCGCGGTCCGCTCCGCATGGTCGAGCGCGGCGCCCTTCGGCACGAGCTCGCCGACGACCACGTGGAAGAAGGTGAGGATCGCATACGCGATGACGATCGCGAGCACCGTCGCCATCCACTTGTCGAACTCCTGGGAGAGCGTGTGCTCGCCGAGCGCGCCGATGCCCAGCGAGGTGAGCGTGACGCCCAGCTGCATCGCGGCGATGAACCGCCCCGGATCGCCGGTGATCCGCATCACGTCGCGCGCGCGTCGGTTCCCCTGGTGGTGCAGCTCGAGGATCCGGGTGCGCCGCGCGGTGACGAGGCCGTACTCGGCCGCGACGAAGAACGCGTTGAGCAGGATCAGGAGCCCAACGCCGATCAGCTCGAGGAGAAGAGTCACGCCCCGACCTCCGGGGCGCAGGTACTAGGCGGGAGTTCGTCCACCAGCTACCGGCCAGTATAGGCGACCCCTCGGCCGTCCTCACGCCGAAGGGCGCGGCCGAGGACGACGAGGCGCTCGAGGTGGGAGAGCGTCTCCGCGACGGCGAAGCGTCGCTGGATCGGCGGCAGCTCGCGGCCGAAGAGCGCGTGCGAGAGCTCGAAGCCGCTGCGGGGCTCGGCGTCGAGCGAGCCCTCGGCGTCGTCGAGGCGGCGCTCGTGGTGCGCGACGATCTCCCGCGCGCGCTCCGCCGGCGACCGCACCGGCTCGCCGTGCCCCCCGTACGCGACCCGCGGCGCCAGCTGCTCGACGAGACCGAGCGAGGCGACGTAGTCGCCGAGCGGGTCGGGCCGGCTCTCGGGGTAGAGGCCGATCGCCGGCGTGATCGGGGTCAGGACGTGGTCGCCCGCGATCAGGACGCCGTCCCTCCGCAGCAGGGCGAGATGGCCGTCCGCGTGTCCGGGCGTCGCGAGCACGCGCCACTCCCCCACCTGCTCGCCGGGATCGACCGGCTGCGGGTTCCAGGCGAAGCGGACGAAGTCGGCGAAGACGTGCCCCGACTCGATCAGCTCCTCCGCCGTCCCGGGCGGGACGCCGTGGCGGAGGAACCAGTCGGCGATCCGGCGCGGCCAGTCCCTCGAGCCCCAGACTCGCTCGCACTGCTCGTAGTCGAGCCTCCCCTGGAGGACGGGAGCGCCGGTCGCGGCGGCGGCCGCTTCGGCGCCCCCCACGTGGTCGGGGTGCATGTGCGTGACGAAGATGCGCACGATCGGCGCGTCGAGCCCCGCGGCGATCTCGGACCACGGCGTCTCCGGCATGCCGAGACCCGTGTCGACGAGCGTCCACCCCTCCTCGCCGCGGAGCAGGTAGCAGTGGACGTGCTTCGGGCCGGTCGGCAGCGGCAGCGTGAGACGAAGGATTCCCGGCTCCAGCTCGACCGGAACGAACATGTGTTCGCTATGGTTCTCCACGGGGATGCGAGTCGAGTATCGCGAAGAGCCGTGCCGCTCCGCGCTCAACCGTGTGCGCGGGATGCCGTTCGAGTGGTCGCTCAACCCGTACATGGGCTGCGCCCACCGTTGCACGTTCTGCTACGTCCGGGCCTTCGAGGCACGCGCCGACCGGCCGTGGGACGACCGCTACGGCTCGAGCATCCGCGTGAAGACGAACGTGGCGGACGTGCTGCGGCGCGAGCTCGCGCGGCTCGTCCGGGAGCGGGGGGCGGTCGCGATCGGAGCCGCCACCGACCCGTACCAGCCGGCCGAGGGCCGCTACCGGCTGACGCGCTCCTGCATCGAAGCGCTCACCGAGGCGGCGACCCCGTTCTCGATCATCACTCGCGGCCCGCTCGTCGTCCGCGACGTCGACGTGCTCGCGGCCGCGGCAGCTCGGGCGGACGTGTCCGTCACCTTCTCGGTCCCGACCCTCGACGACGAGATCTGGCGCCGGACGGAGCCGGGCACTGCTCCGCCACACCGGCGGCTCGGGGCCCTGACGACGCTCGTCGAGGCCGGGATCAGAGCGAACGTCGGGATGGCGCCGATCCTCCCGGGGCTGAGCGACCGCCCCGAGCTGCTCGCCGAGGTCGTGCGGGCAGCCCGCGCCGCAGGCGCCACGGGGATCTGGGCGAACCTGCTCCACCTGCGGCCGGGAACGCGCGAGCACTTTCTCGCAGCGCTCGAGCGGGACTGGCCGGAGCTGCTGTCGGACTACGAGCGCCTGTACCGACGCCGCGCCTACCTGCCCGCCGGCCAGGCGGCTCCGGTACGCCACCGCGTGCGCGCGCTGGCGCGCGAGCACGCGATCGGCGACCGCCGCCGCGTCCGCCTCGAACCCTCCGAAGGCCCGCAGCAGCTGCAACTCGCCATGTGACTTCCGGCAAACACGCGTATCATCCAGCGACCGGGTTGGACACCTCGGAGATCACCTGTCTCATCGTCGACGACCACGAGGTCGTGCGTGAAGGGCTGCGCCTGTCGCTCAGCCGGGCGCCGCACATCCGCGTGATCGGCGAGGCGGCCGACGGCGAGAGCGCCGTCGCGCTCGCCGAGCGCCGCCGTCCCGACGTCGTGATCATGGACGTGCGCATGCCCGGGATGGATGGGCTCGAGGCGACGAAGGAGCTGACGGAGCGGGTGCCCGACAGCGCCGTCCTCATCTTCACCGCCTACAGCGAGCGCAGCCTGCTCAGCCGCGGCCTCGAGTCCGGCGCAAAGGGCTACGTGCTCAAGGAGGCGCCGCACGAGACGCTGCTGCGGGCGATCGAGA
Organism: uncultured Actinomycetes bacterium; assembly: GCA_963746895.1. Lineage (GTDB taxonomy): Bacteria > Actinomycetota > Thermoleophilia > Gaiellales > Gaiellaceae > Palsa-739. Next base: position 360,403 of record CAVVDI010000013.1, read on the forward strand.
AGGTCGCCTCCGGCGAGGGCTACGTCGACCCGGCCCTGATGCCCGCCTTCTTGACCGGCCGGGACAAGGACGACATGCTCACCGCACGCGAGCGCGAGATCCTCCAGCTGCTCGCGGACGGGATGTCGAACGCGGACGTCGCGTCGAAGCTCTTCATCAGCCAGGAGACCGTGAAGAGCCACGTGCGGCACATCCTCGCGAAGCTCGAGGCCGACACGCGCACGCACGCGGTCGCGATCGCGCTGCGCGAGGCGATCATCGACTAGTGCCGCACCGGTGAGCGACGACGCGCACCGCGAGCTGACCGAGCAGGTGCTCGGCGCCGAGCAGGACGAGCGGCGCCGGATCGCGCTCTTCCTCCACGACGGGCCCGTCCAGTCGCTCTCCGGCGTCGCGCTGATGCTCGACGCGGCGCTCGACTTCATCGACCGCGGCCTCGCCGAGCAGGCGCGAGAGGTGCTGGGCAAGGCGCTGGAGCGGACGCGGAGCACCATCGGCGAGCTGCGCGACCTGTCCTTCAACCTCGAGCCGGTCGTCCTGCGCGACCACGGCTTCGGAACGGCCGTGCACGCGCTGGCGCAGTCGCGCGGGATCGAGCACGGGATCCAGGCGGAGGTCGACGTCGTCGACGCGGAGACGCTCGGCGAGCGCACCCAGGCCGCGCTCTACCAGATCGTCCGCGAGGCGCTCGAGGGCGCCATCCGGCGCGGCCCGCCGAGCACGTTCTCCGTCCGGGTGACGAGCCCGGAGCGCGGCCACACCGCGGTCGTGATCCGGGACGACGCTCCCAGCGAGCGACGGAAGCGCTCGATCGAGGTTCTCGACGAGCGCGCACGCACGCTCGGCGCGACCCTCTCGGTCGAGCACGGCGAGGACGGCACGACGATGACGCTCGTGCTGCCCGGGTACGCGCGGAGCGAGTAACGTCCGGCACCATGAGCGAGGGTCACGTTCTCTTCGTGCGCACGACGTCCGGCTACGAGCTCGTCGAGCGCGAGGGCGAGCCTCCCGCGCTCGGGAGCGAGGTCGATCTCGACGGGGTGGCGCTGCAGCGTGACGAAGGTCGCGCCCTCGCCCCTGCCGGGCGACCGGCGCACCTGCGCCTACCTCGGCTAGCCGGCCGCAGCCGACTCGGCGGCTGCGAGACCGAGCACCAGTGCTTGCGCAAGCCCGCTCGCGTACCCGCCGGTGGCGATCCCGCCGACGTCGACGCCGGCCGCCCAGATCCCCTCGAGCGGAGCGCCGTCGACCCCGAGGACGCGCGCCTGCTCGTCCACCCGCAGGCCCCCGATCGTGTGCGTCACCGCCGCGGCGACGTGAACGGCGAGCGTCCCGTCCTCGCGCTCGAGCACGGTGCCGCCGGCGGCGCGCGCCGCCTCGATCCGCTCGTTCGTCCGCTCGACGACGTACCAGGCGCTGCGGCCGATCGACTGGGCCAGCTCGCTCTCGTGCCAGGAGACCGACGGCGGCGTCACGTCCTCCCCCTCCTCGTCCAGGATGCGGGCCTCGCGGCCGTAGAGCTGGGCGAGCGGGACGAAGTCCTCCTCGCGGATCCGCGCCGGCGGCGCGGGCATCACCCGGCCGTAGAACTCGTCCATGCCCGCCGTGAGCGCGGCTCCGCGGGCGCTCGCGAAGTCGAGCCCGGCACCGTCGCTCCACGGGTTCGCGCGGAGCAGCAGCCCGCGCTCGCGCGCCAGCCGCACCGGGAAGCCGCCGGTCGCGAGCACGAGCGGCGGCTCGGCGTCGTCCCGGAGCGGGCTCTCCGAGCTCGACGTCCCGCGCCAGCAGCGCCGTCAGCGCGCGCGGGTCGTAGCGCCGACCGGTCGTGAGCGGATTCTCGGTGTCGCGCCAGACCGGCTCCGCCCCGAGCGAGTCGAGCCAGGCGAGGCCGTCGTCGAGCCGTTCCCAGACGAGGCGCTGCAGCCGCTCGTCGCCGTCAGGGCATTCGGCGCGGAAGTCCTCCCACGCGCGGTGCCGCCAGGGCACGCAGCTGGAGAGGAGCATCGAGCCGCCCGCCCGCGTCCCCTTCTCGAGCAGGCGCGGTATCTCGCCCGAGCTGCCGCAGCCGGGCCGCGGCCACGAGCCCGGCCATCCCGGCGCCCGCGACCGTGATCGACGCCACTAGGTCAGCGAGAACGTCGGCTTGTGCTCGACGTACTCGATCCGCACCTGCTCGGGGCCGCGCAGGAACACCGCAAGCGTGTTCGGTGCGTCGACGACGTCGTCGACCTCGATCCCGAGGTCGCGGGCCGCGGCGATGTGCTCCTCCGCGGAGTCGACGAGCACGGCGATGTGGTTCAGGAGCGGCGCGTCCGGCACGCCCGGCTCGCCTGGATGGAACTCGACCCAGGCGCCGCCCACCTCGACCCGCGGGCAGCCGGACGGCCCGGCCGCCGCAGCGGAGAACCCGAGCGACGCGTACTCGGACGCGGTCGCCTGCGGATCGGCCGAACGGAGCGCGACGTGGTCGAGGTCGTAGTCGAGGTCGGTACCGGCCTCGACCAGCCCGAGCGCCACGCCCTCGCCGAGCTCGAAGTACGCCTCCCCCTCCCGCCGCCGCTCGACCTCGAGCCCGTGCGGGAGCTCGGCGAGCGCGGCCTCCAGGTCGGAGACCCGGAACGCCACGTGCTCGAGCGCGCCCCGCTCGCGGGGCCCCCGCGCGGCGAACAGCGTCAACTTGCCGCGGCGCGCGTCCGCGCCGACGAGCGTGAACGCGTCGGTGCGGTCGATCACGTGCATCCCGAGATGCGCGGTGACGAAATCCGCGACCGCGTCCCGGTCCGCGATCCAGTAGGCGACGTGATCCAGGGTCTTCGGCCTCACGAGGCCAGCCTACCCGGCCCCGATCGACGCACCGCTATTCGATCGGCTCGTTCTGGACGTTGTTCTCGTCCGCGTACGTCTGCGTGAGCTGGTTGACGGTCTCCATGCCCTTCGGGTACGCGTAGTTGATCTCGACGAACGCGTTCCATTTGTCCGGGAGCGCGTCCTCCGGGAAGATCGCCTCGACCGGGCACTCGGGCTCGCAGGCGCCGCAGTCGATGCACTCCTCCGGATCGATGACGAGGATCCGGTCAGCCTCGTGGATGCAGTCCACGGGGCAGACGTCCACGCAGGAGCGGTCTTTGATGTCGATGCAGGGTTCGGCGATGATGTAGGTCATTGGCGCCGAGTGTAGATGACCGACCGGAGCTGAGTTTCGGTCATCCGTCGTCGGCGGGAACGAGCTCCCGCACGATGTCCTCGGCGCGTTCCACGAGGGCCGACTTGACGATCACCTGGTCGAACCCGGCCGTGTGCGCGGCACGCAGGCCGGCGGTGTCGGTGTGGTTCGTGAAGCCGACGATCGGGATGTCCGGATAGGCGTCCGCCACCTCCATCGGATCGATCCGGGAGATGTCTGCGATCACCAGCTGAGGGTCATCCGTGTGCTCGACCGTGATCAGCTTGTGCCCGGGAAGCAGTCCCTCGAGCTTGCCTCGCATGAACAGGTCGACCCCACAGAGCAGGATCGTGGCCACGTGCGAAGGTTAGAACGCCGTGACCGACCCGTACAAGCTCGGGCTCGAACACGTCCGCGCAGGACGCTTCTTCGAGGCGCACGAGGAGCTCGAGCTGGCCTGGCGCGCGGCGGGCCCGGACGAGCGCGACTTCCTCCAGGGGCTCGTCCACGTGGCCGTCGCCTGGTACCAGGCCGGTCGCGGCAAGCCCGTCGCGACCGCAAGCCAGCTGGAGAAGGCGGCGCGCCGCCTCGACCCGTACGCGCCTGCGCACCGCGGCGTCGACGTCGCCGACGTGCTCGAACCAGGTCGGGCGGGCGCGGAAGCAGGTCGCGGAGGGCTCGCTCGACCTCGAGCCGCCGCGACTCTAGGGCTTCGCCAGGCCGAGGTCGACGAGCGCGCGATTGAGGGCGACGTGGAGCCACCAGTCGCGATGGAAGAAGAGGAGCAGCCCGAGGGCGACGAGGGTCAGCCCGCTCGCGACCTGGATCAGCGCGTAGCGGTCGCGCAGCCAGCGGAAGGCGCCCATCGCGCGGGCGAAGGCGATGCCCGCGAGCAGGAAGGCGACGCCGAGTCCGAGCGCGTAGGCGGCGAGCAGCACCGCTCCCTTCAGCACCGTCCCGGTGTCGCTCGCCAGCACGAGCACCGCAGCGAGCACCGTGCCGATGCACGGGGCGGCGCAGACCGCGAACGCTCCGCCGAGCAACGCGCCCGAGCCGCGGCGGCGCGCCCCCTGCAGCAGGCCCGGCGCCAGCACCCGCTCCGGGACGGGCAGCAGGCCGACGAAGGCGAGCCCGAGGACGACGAGGACGAAGCCTGCGACGTCGGTCTGCGCCGTCCCCGAGAGCACGCCGCCTATCGCGGCCGCGCCTGCTCCGAGCAGGACGAAGACGGCCGTGAAGCCGAGGATGAACGGCATGCTCGACGCGAGCACGCGGCGGGTGTTCCCGCGCTCGCCGAGCCGTTCCGCCTCGACGCTCGAGAGCGCCGACAGGTAGCCCGGGACGAGCGGAAGCACGCAGGGAGTGATCACGGACGCGAAGCCGGCTGCGAAGGAGACGGCGAGACGAGCGCCCATCAGTCGAGCCGGGCCAGCAGCTCGTCCAGCCGGCGCTCCTCGTCCGGGTCGAGGGCCGGCCCGGCGGGCGGCTCCTCCTCGTCGGCGCGTGTCCGGCTCCAGCGCCAGACCCCGAGGCCGAGCAGCGCCGCACCGGCGAGCACGCCGCCGATCGGCAGCCACCACGCGAGCAGGTCGAAGCCCTTCCGCGGGGGCGCCGCGAGGATGCCGGCGCCGAAGTTCGCGACCAGCTCCGACCTGATCTCGTCCGCAGTCGCGCACTGGTCGATCCGCTTCTGGATGAACGCCTCGATCCGGCGCGCCGCCGGCGCATCCGACTGGTCGAGAGTCGTGTGGCACGTCGGGCACATGACCTGCCCCTCGAGGTAGCCGAGAGAGGTCTTCGGCCGGCTGCACGCGGCGGCCGCCGGGCCGGCGAGCACGAGCGCGACCGCCGCCACGGCGAGCGCACGGGCGATCACGACTGCGCCGCCTGCCGGAGGCTGCGCCGGAACTCGCCCGCGAAGGCCGGGTCGGTGACCGGCCCCGCCAGGTGGAGCACCACGTGGCCCTGCCGGTCGAGCACGTAGGTCTCGGGCACCTGCGTGATCCCGTAGCTCCCGGTCACGTCGCCGGAGCCGTCCTGCACCATCGGAAAGCTCAGCTCGTGCGCGGCGACGAAGCGCCTCGCGTCGCCGGTGACGTCGTGGAAATCGACCCCGATGAAGGCGACGCGGTTCCGGTACTGCGACCACGCCTGCTCGAGCGCCTTCGCCTCGGTCTTGCACGGGATGCACCAGGACGCCCAGAAGTTGAGCACGACCGGCTTGCCCCGCAGCGAGGCGAGGGAGACGGTCCCTCCGCCGTCGAGGCGGCGCAGGGTGAACGTGGGCGCGGCCGCCCCGACGCGCGGCGCGTGCTGCTGGTGCGTGAGCTTCCACACGAGCAGGGCGAGCAGGCCGGCGACGAGCGCGAGCGCTGCGGCCTGGCCGACGAGCTTCAGCCGTGCGGTCACGAGCCCAGCGCCGCCTCGAAGTTGCGGTGGAAGGTGTCCGCGTAGGCCTTCTCGCTGATCGGCCCCAGCACCTCGCCTCCGACGACGCGGCCGCGCGAGTCGATCACGTAGGTGACCGGCAGCGCGGCGATCCCGTACCGGTTGGCGGCGACGAGCCCGTTCGGGTCGCTGACGACCGGGTAGGTGATCCGGTGCGCGCTCAGGAAGCGCCGAGCGTCGCCCGAGAGGTCGTTGCTGTCGACGCCGAGGACGACGACGTCCTTGCCGCGGTAGTCCCGCCAGAGCTGCTCGAGCGCCGGCGCCTCGCGCTTGCACGGACCGCACCAGGAAGCCCAGAAGTTGAGCACGACGGTCTTGCCGCGCAGCGAGGCGAGCGAGAGCGTCCCCTTCCGGTCGAGCCGGCCGAGCGAGAAGGCGGGCGCGGGCTGGCCGACCTTCGGCGGCGGCGTCTGGTGGGTGAGCCGCCAGACGAGCACGGTGAGGAGTGCGGCGACACCGGCGACCGCGAGCGCCTGCGCCCCGAGCTTCAGCCGCGCCGGCACGAGACCAACCCTACTCGCTACTTCGCGACGATGAAGACGGGCGTCCCCACCGTCACGTGGTCGAACAGCCACTCCGCCGACGGCACCTGCATCCGGATGCAGCCGTGCGAGACCGAGTAGCCGATCGAGGCCGGCTCGTCGGTGCCGTGGATGCCCACGCCGGGCGAGCTGATCCCCATCCAGCGCGTCCCGAGCGGGTTGGCCGGGCCGGGCGGCACCGGCTTCAGCCCCTTGGCCCAGGCGTCCTGGGTCGGCGGGTACCAGGTCGGGTTCTCCCACTTGACCACGATCCGGAAGCGTCCGAGCGGCGTCGGGTACGCCGCCTGGCCGGTCGCGACGGCGAAGGTGCGGACGAGCCTCGCCCCGTGGTAGAGGGAGAGCCGGTTCGAGCCGCGGCGGATCACGATCACCGGCCCCTGGCCCGGGTCGAGCGACGGCTTCAGGCGCCTGGTCGGAGCGACGATCGCCTTGCGCTCGCCGCTGCGGACGGCGTTACGGACGCGCATGAGCGTCGGGAACTCCCTGACGGCGAGGCCCGCGCGGCCCTTCGTGATCACGGGCTCCTGGTGGCGGAGGAGGAGCCGCGACGGGACGGGAGCACGGCCCCGGCGCTTCGCGAGCGAGCTCACCCAGCCCGACAGCTTCCCCACGTCCAGGCTCGCGCGCAGCGGGACGGCGGCCCCGGGGGCGGCCGCGAGGGCCCGCTGAACCGCGGCGGCGACGGGCGCCTTGATCCCGAAGCGGCGCGGCGAGACGGTGACCCGCGTGCCCGCGACGCGTACCGCGACCGGGCTCAGGTACCGCTGCAGAACGGCCGCGGTCGCCTGCTCGAGGGTCATCCCGCCGACGGCGACCGGGCCGATCGTGACGCCCGCCGCGGCGATCGCCGGAGCCGTCGGCGCGACGTCGTCGGCGCGCGCCGCGGAGACGCCGGCGCCGAGCGCGAAGACGAGTGCGAGACAGAGGATGAGGGCGGCGTTTCTCAGCGGTGTCCCCCGGCAGGCCCGGGTCGTGCCGATGATAGCGACGGACACGGTTTGCGAGCGGGAAAATCGCCCGCTCGAACAGGCTACGGGGCCGTCGGCAGCAACTGCTCGTCGCGCGAGTCGCCGCGCACGGCGAAGTCGAGGATCATCCGGTCGGTCACCCATTCGACCGGGGCCCGGTCGTCCGTCCACGGATCGGCGCTCGCGGCGACCGGGTGCGCGTGGCGGCGAGCAGGCGCGTGAGCGAGCGGATGCGCGCCGGCGTGCGCCCGACGGCGCTGTCCAGCGCCCGCCGGGAGAGCGGCCGGTCGACGCCGAGCACGAGCTGGTTCAGGCGGAGCGCCTGCCACGCGAGCACCTGCGGGAAGACCGTCCGCAGCGTCCCGGCGACTCCCTGCGCGAGCCGGTGGTCGCCGGGCACGGTCGCGATGTTGAGCGCGAGGATGCCGCCCGGCCGCAGCCGCGCCCGCGCGAGACGGAAGAACTCCTGCGTGGCGAGGTAGAAGGGCACGTACGGCTGCCGGTAGGCATCGACGACGATCAGGTCGTAGCGTTCCTTCGTGCGGCGCAGGAACGGTCGCGCGTCGGCGGTGATCACGTCGAGCCCCGGGATGGAGCCGAGACCCATGAAGCGGCGCGCGGCCACCGTCACCGCGGGGTCGATCTCGACGCCGTCGATCGGCGTGCCGGGGTAGAAGCGCGCGAGCGAGCGCGCCGTCGTGCCGCCCGCGTTGCCGAGAATCGCGACGCGGCGCAGACGGTGCCCGAGCAGCGGCGGCACGGCGAGGAACATGTCCCATTCGTCCCCGGTGAGGACGGTGTCCGGCCGCCACACCGAGTGCTTGACGATTCCCTCGTTCAGGTAGAGGTCGCGCTCGGGCCCGTTCTGGACGACCTGCACGTACTGGTACCGGGACTCGGCCTCGTAGAGCAGGCCGGGCGTCGCCTTGACGACCCCGGTCGGCACCGCGAGCACGGCGGCGAGCGCCAGCGGAGCGAGCAGCCAGCGCGAGCGCAGCTGGAGCGCGCCGCCGAGCGCGACCACCGCCGCGGTGCCCACGAGCGTCCGCTGCGTGCCGACGAGCGGGATCGTCACGAGCGCGGGCACGAACACCCCGGCGATGCTCCCGAGCGTCGAGAGCGCGTAGAGGCGGCCGGCGACCGCGCCCGCGCCGGCGACGTCCGCCACCGCAAGCCGGATCGCGAACGGCGCCGCCATCCCGAGCAGCACGACCGGCGGAGCGAACAGGAGGAGCGAGGCGAGGAAGGAGCCGACGACGGCACCGGCCGAGACCCGATCGAGGCCGCGGACGGTCAGGTCGAGCAGCGGCTGCGCGGCGAAGGGCACGACCGCGACGAGCGCGCCGGCGCCGACGACGATCCCGCCGAGCACGCGCGGGCGCGGATGCCGGTCGGCGACACGGCCGCCGAACCAGTACCCGAGCGAGAGCGCCGCGAGCACGAGCCCGATCACGTTCGCCCAGACGACGGTGGAGGAGCCGAAGTACGGCGCGAGCAGGCGCGAGGCCGAGATCTCGGTCGCGGTCGAGCCCGCTCCCGCCGCGAGCACGAGCCACTCGAGCGCGCCGCCGCGGGCCTGGATCAGGCCGTCCTTCGGATCACGACGACCGGCCCGCGTTGTCGATCGCGACGATGCTCACGTCCCTGAAGTATCGCGACAGCGACGCACCCTCGCGGCCGGCGGTCTACGATCGTGGGGTGGCCCAGCCCGCTCCCCAGGCGCCCGCGGTCGCGGACGACGACCCGCCGATCGACCCCGCGTACATCGAGCTCCGCTACCGACACCACCGGGCGCGGCGGCAGCGGCGCGTCCTGCAGCGGCAGGAGAGCCGTCTCGCCCACTACCGCTTCTACATCGCACTCGCGGTGCTGATCGCGCTGGCCGCGGCGTTCGTCGTCGGCAGCTGGCACGAGATCCAGCACCTCTTCGGCTTGTAGCGCGGCGACCGGAGGACCGGGCGGCAGCACGCGATGGCCCGCACTCCGGAGCCGCCGCCGGCGCAGCCGCAGCCCCGTTCCACGTCACGTCGCTCCGGCGCTTTCCCCATACTGAGAGCCGTGCAGACGCCCGAGCCCCTCCCGCCCTACCGCTCCGACCCGCAGCTGCGGCCGCCGCCGCGCCCGGCCGCGCGCCCTCCCGTCTCCGCCGACTGGGGAGAGCGGATCGCCTGGGTCGCGGGGCTCGTGCTCGCGATCTCAGCCTTCACGGACTGGTACGCGGGGACGCAGGCGGACGGCCTCACCTACGCCGTCACGGGCTGGCACACCGGCCCGCTCGGAAAGCTCGTCTTCTTCATCGGGCTCGCGACGCTGATCCTCGAGGCGCTGCGCGAGGCCGGGATCGCGCTGCCCGCCTCGGTGCCGGAGCGCCTCGTCCTGATCGCCTTCGGCGCGCTCGCGACGATCTTCGTCCTGATCCGCCTGCTCTCCGTGCCGGACGTGTACTTCGCGGCCACGAGCCGCGGCGTCGGCCTCTACGTGAGCCTCGCCGCCGCGCTCGCCCTGATCATCGCGGGCCTCCTGCGAAGCGACGAGAGCTGACCCGCTCGTCGCGCTGGAGACGGAAGCAGCGCGGACCGGAAAGCGCGGTCTTCCGCACGAGGAGCACACGCTTCCTCGCGCGGCGCTAGACGGGCACGATCTCCTTCGTCCGACCGATCAGCTGCTGGAGGTCGAACGGCTTGCCGACGAAGCCGCTCGCCCCGCTCGACGCGGCCTGACGCTGCGCCTCGTCGTCGGCCGCGCCGCTGAACATCACCACCGGAATCGCGCCGGCGCCGTGGAGCTCCTGGATCCGGCGCAGCATCTCCCAGCCGTCGACGTGCGGCATCATCACGTCGAGGAGGATCAGGTCGGGCTTGCTCTCCTCGACCGCGGTCATCCCCTCCTCGGCGCTGCCGGCCTCCCGGACGGTGTACCCCTCGAGCTCGAGCGTCGACGCGGACGAGCTCTCGGAGGCGGTCGTCGTCGTCGACGAGCAGCACCAGGCGGCCGCTCTGCGCCCGACCGGGGCCGAGAGCGGACGAGGAACGTCTCCAGGTCGCCGCGACGGTAGCGGCGGTGCCCGCCGGGCGTGTAGAAGGTGGGCACGCTGCCCTGGTCAGACCATTTGCGAATCGTGCTCTGGGCGACGCCGAGGTAGCGCGCGGCCTGGCCGAGGGTCAGCCACTCTGGATCGCCGCGCACGTTGCCCTCGCGAGAGGGCATCGGGGGAAACTTGGCCAAAGCTGACGCTTTTTACACCATGGAACCGGGGCTAGGGCTCGACGGTCGTGACGCTCGTCGTGGTCAGCCCTGGACGCGGATTGTCGTGGAGCGCTTCGCCGACCGCGACGCCGACCGCGAACAGCCCGGCCGCCACGGCGACCGCGAGCAGCCAGAGGAGCACCCTGCGGGGCCCGCGGCGGCGCGACGGGCCGGCCGGGTCGGACCGCGCGCTCACGTGAGGTAGTCCACCGCTCCGCGCTGATAGGCGTGGAACGCGGCGGCGAGGACCGTGGCGAGGTCGCGCGGCCAGCCCGGAAACGGCGTCCGCTCCTCGACGAGGCTCCGCGCCCAGCGCTCCGCGTCGCCGTAGGCGGCGGCGAGCTCGGTGAGGGTGTACGTCTGGCCGACCCGCTTGCGGAGCTCGTCGCCGACGACGTCGACCTGGGCGAGCAGCCGCTCGTACCGCCCACGGTCGTCCCGCGCGGCCTCGAAGCGGCGGCTGCCCTCCTCCCACTCCTGGCGGACGATCTCGAGCGATGCCGTCACGCGGGCAGGGTAATCGGCGCACAGCAGCGTTCCGGCCAGAGCGGATCGAGCTCGGCCACGATCCGCTCCCCCAGCACGTAGCCGGGCCGGGCGAGCGCGAACGCGGCGTGCGCGTGCAGGCACTTGAGGCTGCCGCCGCGGCTCGCGCCACCCACTCCGAGGTCGAGCGAGGCGCCGCCGTCGCGCCCGGTCGAGCCGGCGGCGAGCTCGCGGCGAACCCGCCGCTGCTCCTCGTCCGCCCGGGCGAGGCTCGCAGCCAGCGCAGGGTCGGCCCGGGCCGCGGACGTCCACCGCTCGACCCCGCCGGACGCCTCGAGGCGCGAGATCGCGGCGACGAGATGCCGGCAGGTGACGTAGTAGGTGGTCGGGAAGGGCTCTCCCTCGGCGCCGTAGGGGTTCTGCTCGGTCACCGCCGGGGCGCCGAAGGGGCAGCGGACGACGACGCGGCGGAAGGCGCGAGGCTCGCGGCCGAGCTGCTCCGCGACGAGCCGCCTGTCGCTCTCCCGGTCAGCCGCCACTGCGCGGAGCATTGCTCACGCGTTGGCGCTTCCGCCACTGGTGCACGTTCTTGACGATGAACAGATGCTCGCCCTTGCGGACGAAGCCGAGCGCGCGCGCCTCGCGCGCGAGCATCGGCAGCGAGGAGGACGCCTGCACCCGCCGCTGCAGCGTCGCCCGCTCGTCCAGCAGCCGCTGCACCGTGGCGGCCTGCTGCGCGCGCTGTCCGCGCGCGTCGAGGTACGCCCGCATCGGTCGGTAGTAGAGGAGCGCGACGAGGACGAGCACGCCGACGGCGAGCCAGCGGCGGGCGATCGCTCCGCGACCGCCGGCTCGACGCAGGTGACGACGACCTCTCCGCGCAGGCACGTCTTCGAGTTCGCGGCGCCGCGGCGGCGTCCTCCGCGGCCCGACCGGATCGGTTCCTCGCCGGCGTCGGCGCCGGCGGGCTCACGCACGAGGACATCCACGGGCCGGCGCGGAGCGGCAAAGCCCTACGCGACGTCGACCTTGATCACGTTGGTCGAGCCCGGGATGTTCACCGCGGTGCCGGCGGTGATCACGACGCGATCCCCCACCTCGACGAGCCCGGCGGCGCGGGCCGCGTCGATCGCGTACTGCCACAGCGCGTCGACGTCGTCCGCCTGCGGGATCAGCAGCGGCGTGACGCCCCACTCGAGCGCCAGCTGGCGCATGGCCCAGTCGACGTGCGTGAGCGCGACGATCGGCCGGCGCGGGCGCAGCCGCGCCACCGCGCTCGCCGTGCGGCCGGTGAACGTCGGCACGAGGATCGCCCCCGCTCGGAGGGCCTCGGCGAGGTCGCAGGCCGCATTCGACATCGCGAGGCCGATCGTCGGGTTCTGCTCGGCCTCCGGCAGCTCGTGCCGGTAGTCCATGCTCGGCTCGACCGCGCAGGCGATCCGGTCCATGTACGCGACGGCCTCCACCGGGTACTCGCCGATGGCCGTCTCGCCGGAGAGCATCACGGCCGAGGTGCCGTCGAGGATCGCGTTCGCCACGTCGCTCGCCTCGGCCCGCGTGGGCTCGGCCGAGTGCACCATCGACTCGAGCATCTGGGTCGCCGTGATCACCGGCTTCCCGCGCTCGAGCGCCTTCTGGATGATCCGCTTCTGCACGAGCGGCACGAGGGCCGGGCCGATCTCGACCCCGAGATCGCCGCGCGCCACCATCACGGCATCGGTCTCGGCGAGCACCTCGTCGAGCACGTCGACCGCCTCCGCCTTCTCGATCTTGGCGATCACGTGCGCATGCGACCCGGCCTGCTCGATGAGGGCGCGCAGGTCGCGGACGTCGGCCGGGGAGCGGACGAACGAGAGGGCCACGAAGTCGACCCCGGTCTCGAGCGCCCACTCGAGATCGACGGCGTCCTTGCGGGTCAGCGACGGGATCGGGATCGGGACGCCGGGCAGGTTGACGCCCTTGTGCGACGTGATCCGGCCGCCCACCAGCACGGCGCAGCGAGCACGGCCCTGCTCGACGTCGTCGACGCGAAGCCGAACGAGCCCGTCGTCGATCAGGACGTCGTGCCCCGGCGCGAGGACCTCGCCGATCACGGCCGGAGCGATCGGGAGCTCACCGTCGACGGCCATCTCCTCGGCGCAGACCGTGATGTGCTCTCCCTTCGCGAGCACGACCGGATCGGGAAGCTTCGCCGATGCGCAGCTTCGGCCCCTGGAGGTCCGCGATCAGCGCAACCGGGCGACCGGCCTCGGCCGCGATCTCGCGGACGAGCCAGGCGCGCTCGGAGTGCTCGGCGTGCGAGCCGTGCGAGAGGTTGAAGCGGACGGCGTCGACACCGGCTGCGACGAGGGCGCGAAGGCGCTCGGGCGAATCGGACGCGGGTCCGAGCGTCGCCACGATCTTCGTCCGGCGATCCAGCGCCACGCGCCCAGCCTAGCGGCGGCCGACCGCAGCGGAGCGCCGGCCCCGGGCAGGACACGGGCGGAACACTAGGCGCGCGCGCGGGGGAAAGCGTCGCGGCCGGGATAGCGCGCCCTGCCGCCCAGCTCCTCCTCGATCCGCAGCAGCTGGTTGTACTTCGCCACCCGGTCGGAGCGCGCGGGCGCCCCGGTCTTGATCTGGCCGGTGCCGAGCGCGACGGCGAGGTCGGCGATCGTCGCGTCCTCGGTCTCGCCGGAGCGGTGCGACATGACCGCGGAGTACCCGTTCTCGTGCGCGAGCCGCACGGCCGCGACCGTCTCGGTGAGCGTCCCGATCTGGTTCACCTTGACCAGGATCGAGTTGGCGACGCCCCGGTCGATCCCCTGCTGCAGCCGCTCCGGGTTGGTGACGAAGATGTCGTCGCCGACGAGCTGGATCCGCTCGCCCAGGCGCTCGGTCGCGAGCTGCCAGCCGTCCCAGTCGTCCTCGGCGTTGCCGTCCTCGATCGAGACGATCGGGAAGCGGTCGACGAGCCCGGCGTAGAAGTCGGCCATCTCGGCGGGTTGCGCGATGCGCCCTTCGAAGCGGTAGGCGCCGTCCGAGAAGAACTCGCTCGAGGCCGGATCGAGCGCGATCGCGACCCGCTCGCCGTGCCCCGCCTGCTCGGCGGCGTCGAGGATCGCCTGGATCGCATCCTCGCTCGACGGCAGGTCGGGAGCGAAGCCGCCCTCGTCGCCGACGGCGGTGGCGAGGCCGCGCGAGGACAGCACCTTCTGCAGCGCGTGGTAGGTCTCGGCGCCGATTCGCAGCGCCTCGGCGAAGCTCCCGGCGCCGACGGGGACGACCATGAACTCCTGCAGGTCGATCGAGTTCGCCGCGTGCACCCCGCCGTTGATCACGTTCATCATCGGCACCGGGAGCGTCGTCGCGTCCACGCCGCCGAGGTGCCGGAAGAGCGACTGGCCGGCCTCGGCCGCAGCGGCCTTCGCGCTCGCGAGCGAGACGCCGAGGACCGCGTTCGCGCCGAGCCGGCCCTTGTTCGGCGTGCCGTCGAGCTCGATCAGCCGCCGGTCGAGCGCCTCCTGGTCGTCGGCGTCCAGGCCGGTCACGGCTTCCGCGATCTCGCCGTCGACGTTCGCGACCGCCCTGCCGACCGCCTTGCCGCCGTAGGCGTCGCCGCCGTCCCGCAGCTCGACCGCCTCGTGGACGCCGGTGGAGGCGCCGGAGGGGACGGCAGCCCGTCCGGACGCGCCCGATTCGAGAACGACGTCCACCTCGACGGTGGGGTTGCCGCGGGAATCGAGGATCTGGCGGGCGTGGACGCGGGCGATGCGGCTCATTCGACGCTCTCCTTGGCGAGATCGAAAGTAGTGGTCCTGCCGCTCGAGCGGCAGCTCGCCCCAATTCTGTCCATCGCCGGCCGCGAGGGCCTCCGCAACTTCCACCCGCTCGCGGAATCGTGCCGCGGCCCGCCGCAGCTCGAGCTCGGGATCGACGTTGATGCGGCGGGCGACGTTGACCGCGGCGAAGAGCAGATCGCCGAGCTCCTCCGCCTGGCGACGGTCGGGCTCCGTCTCGACCGGCGGCACTCCGCGCCCCAGCTCGTGCTTCAGCTCGGCCAGCTCGGCGTCGAGGTCGACGACTGCCGACCGCGCGTCGGGGTAGTCGAAGCGCACGGCCGCGGCGCGCCGCTGCAGCTTGCGGGCGTAGAGCAGCCCCGGCAGCGACTCGGGAACGTCGTGGAAGATCCCCTCGCGACCCTCCTGCTCGACCTTGATCTGCTCCCAGCGGCCGCGCACCGCTCCCGCGGTCCGTGCCTCGGCGTCGCCGAACACGTGCGGGTGCCGGCGCACGAGCTTCTCGTGGATCAGCCGCGCCGCCTGCTCGAGGTCGCCCGCCCCGCGCTCCTGCAGGAGCAGGGCGAGGAAGTAGACCTGGAAGAGGAGGTCGCCGAGCTCGTCGAGCAGCTTGCCGTCGTCGCCGGCCAGCGCCGCATCGGCGACCTCGTAGGCCTCCTCGACCGTGTGCGGCACGATCGTGCGGACGGTCTGCTCCCGGTCCCAGGGGCAGTCGCGGCGCAGCCGCGCCGTCAGCTCCTGGAGCTCGACCAGGGCCGCCGCGAGGCCCTCCACGTCAGCCCGTCGTGGCGGCGGTGCTCGTGGTCGCCGTCGTCGCCGGCGTGTAGCCCGACTGATAGGCGACCTTCGAGGAGAAGTCCTTCTTCAGCTGGTCGACCCAGGTCGTCATCGCCTTCGTCTTCTTCGTCGTCAGCAGGCTCTGCCGGATCGTCGCCTTGACCTGCGAGAGCGGCGTCGTCGTCGACGGCTTCACCGGGCCGATGGCCTTGATGATGTGCCAGCCGTACTGCGAGTGCACGGGCGCCGATATCGCGCCGGTCGAGAGCGAGAACGACGCCTTGTCGAAGGGGGCCACGGTCGCGCTGCAGCTGCCGTCGGCGGTGGACGTGCCGTGCGCGACGCAGAGCTTGCCGCCCGACTTCGCCGAGCCGGTGTCCTTCGAGTACTTCTTCGCCAGCGCCGCGAAGTCGGCCCCGTTCTTCAGCTGCTTCTCGATGTCCTGAGCCTTGCTCTTGCTGCTCACGAGGATGTGCGCGACCTGGCGCGTCTTCGGCGTCACGTACGTGCTCTTGTGCGAGTTGTAGTACGCGGTGATGTCCTTGTCGGCGACCTTCACGTCGGCGGTGACCTTGTTGTAGAGCTTCTCGGAGAGGATCTGCGAGTGCAGGTCCTGCCTGAGCTGCGCCTCGGTCAGGCCCTGCGCCTTGAGCTGCGCCTCGTACTTCTTCTGGTTCCCGGAGAAGTACTGCTGCTTGATCTGGTCGATCCGCGCCTGCACGTCCTTGTCGGTGACGGACACGCCGAGGTCCGTCGCCTTCTGCTCCAGCTCCGACTCCTGCACGAGGTAGCTCACGGCCTGCTCGGAGAGGGACTTGTACGCCGACGTGCCGACCTTCGGAAAGGCCGTCTTCCGCGCCTTGTACGTCCGCTTTGCCGACGCGAGCAGGTCGTTGTACTGCGTCTTCGTGATCGTGTCGGAGCCGACGACGGCGACCGCGTTCTGCGGCACGCTCTTCGTCGAGCCACCGCCGCACCCGGCAACGAGCAGGCCGACTGCGAGGAGGAGGGGCAACGGCAGGAAGCGAAGCGTCTTCATGTCCATCCAGTGAGGTCGGAGTCGCAACAAGACCGGGCGAGGGAGATCGGGAAACCTCAGGCCGCCTGGCGCGCGTCCAAGATAGCATCGACCAGGCCGACCGCCTGGGCGAATCCGTCCTGGCCGCGCAGGCTCACCTCCTGCTTGGCGACGGTGTAGATCGCCGTCTTGAGCCGGTCGCGGAGCTCGCGCAGCTCGCCCGACCCGAGCACGAGCCGGCCGACGGTCGCCTTGCCCTGCTGGAACACGAGGTAGTCGGCTCCGAGCCGGGCGACCTTGACCTTCGCCTCCTGGATCGCGAACAGGTTTCCGACCGGCTCCGGCAGCGGGCCGAAGCGATCCTCGAGCGAGCCTGCAGCTCGCGCAGCTCGTCCTCGGTCTCGGCGAGCGCGAGCCGGCGGTGGACGTCGATCCGCAGCGCCTCCGAGTCGACGTAGGCGCCCGGCACGTAGGCGTCGATGCGGGCGTCGACGCGCACCGGCCGGGCGGCGACGCGCTTCTGGCCCTGCAGCTCGGCGACCGCCTCGTTCAGCAGCTCGACGTAGAGCTCGAAGCCGACGGCGGCGACGTGGCCGGACTGCTCGGCCCCGAGCAGCTGGCCGGCGCCGCGGATCTCCAGGTCGCGCATCGCGATCGCGAAGCCGGCGCCGAGCTCGGTGTGGTCGGCGAGGGTGGCGAGCCGCGCCCGCGCCTCCGCGGTCAGCTCCCGCGCCTCGGGGTAGAAGAGATACGCGTGCGCCGTCGCGTCGGAGCGTCCGACGCGGCCGCGGATCTGGTAGAGCTGCGAGAGGCCGAGCGTGTCGGCGCGCTCGACGACCAGCGTGTTCGCCTGCGGGATGTCGATCCCGGACTCGATGATCGTCGTCGAGACGAGCACGTCCGCGTCGCCGCGGAGGAAGGCGTGCATCCTCTCCTCCAGCTCCTTCTCGCGCATCTGCCCGTGGGCGACGAGGAAGCGCAGGTCGGGGCAGAGCTGGCGGAGCTGCTCGGCGCGCTCCTCGATCGTCTCGACGCGGTTGTGGAGGAAGAACGCCTGGCCGTCGCGCTCGGCCTCCCGCTCGAGCGCGAGCTTGACGAGCTCCTCGTCGTACTCGCCGACGGTGGTGCGGATCGGCAGGCGGCCCTCGGGCGGCGTCTCGATGATCGAGATGTCGCGCATGCCGGCGAGGGAGAGGTGGAGCGTGCGCGGGATCGGCGTCGCCGAGAGCGTGAGCACGTCGACCTCGAGCCGCAGCGACTTGAGCAGCTCCTTCTGCTTCACGCCGAAGCGCTGCTCCTCGTCGAGGATCACCAGGCCGAGCTCCTTCGGGATCACGTCCCGGCTGAGCACGCGGTGGGTGCCGATCAGGACGTCGACCTTGCCCGCGGCGAAGTCGGCGAGGACCTGCTTGACCTCCCTCGGAGCGCGGAAGCGCGAGACCATCTCGACCCGGAGCGGGAAGTCGCGGAAGCGCTCCCTGAACGTGTTCCAGTGCTGCTCGGCCAGGATCGTCGTCGGCGCAAGCATCAGCACCTGCCGGCCGTTGACGGCGACGGCGAAGGCGGCGCGGACGGCGACCTCGGTCTTGCCGAAGCCGACGTCCCCGCAGACGAGCCGATCCATCGGCCGCGGCGCCTCGAGATCCTCCTTGACGGCCTCGATCGCCGCCTCCTGGTCGGGCGTCTCGCGATACGGGAACGAGGCCTCGAGCCGGGGCAGCCACTCGTGCGAGAGGTCGTAGGCGACGCCCTCCTGGGTCTGGCGCTGCGCGTAGAGCTGGATCAGCTCGGTCGCGAGCTCCTGCACCGACTCGCGGGCACGCGACTTGAGCAGCTGCCACGCCTTGCCGCCGAGCTTCGAGAGCGCGGGCGAGCCGGCGTCGGCGCCGACGTAGCGCGAGACCTTGCCGAGCTGCTCGTGGGGGACGTAGAGCCGGTCCTCGCCGCGGAAGGCGAGCAGCAGGTAGTCGCGCGTGACACCCGCGACCTCCTTCGTCTCGAAGCCGAGGAGCTTGCCGACGCCGTGATCCTCGTGGACGACGTAGTCGCCGGTGCGGAGGTCGGCGAACGACTGCAGCGCCCGGCCGCCGAGGCGGCGCTCGCGCGGCGCCCGGCGGCGGAAGACCTGGTGGTCGGGCAGCAGCACGAGCCCGAGCTCGCGCCAGACGAAGCCGCGGCGGGCGGGCGACACGACGAACATGACCTCGGGCTCGGCTCGGCAGGGCGTCGCCCGGCTCGAGCAGCCGGGCCGAGACCTTGCGCAGGAGGTTCTGGGTGCGCAACGCCTCGCCGCGGTGGGGAAAGGCCACGACGACGCGCTGGCCGGAACGGACGAAGGCGGAGAGCTCGTTCTCGGCCTCGGCGAGCCCTCGCGCCGCGATCGCGGGCCGCTGCGCCTCGAAGGAGAGCGGCTGGCCCTGCGGAAACGTGTCCAGCTCGGCCGCGCCCGCGAGCGAGGGCGGATGCGCGACCCCGTCCTCCTCCCAGACACGGCGCACGTCGTCGGGCCGAAAGACGAGGTCGGGCGCGTCGTCGAGGACGGGCACGAGGTCGTCGGGGGCCCGCGGCGGCTCGTCCTCGTCGGCGAGCGAGAGCTCGACGAGATCGGCACGTCGCTCCGCCGCCGGGTAGAGGGTCGCCTCGGAGACGGGGTGGAGCGCCCGCTGGGTGAAGGGCGAGAACGCGCGGACGGACTCGATCTCGTCGCCGAAGAACTCGACGCGGAACGGCTCGCGTCCGGTGGTCGGGAAGACGTCGACGAGCCCGCCGCGCACCGCGAACTGGCCGCGGCCGTCGACCCGCTCCACCCGCTCGTAGCCGGCGAAGGCGAGCGACGCGGCGAGCCCGTCGACACCCGGCTCGAGCCCGGGGCGCAGCTCGACCGGCTCCGGCCGCGCCGTCGCGGGCGGGAGCCCCTCGGAGAGCGCCCGCGCCGACGCGCAGACGAGCCCGCCGCGGGCGAGCACGTGCAGCGCCCGCGCACGCTCGCCGACCAGGTGCGGCGGGGGCTCG
The DNA here is from genome assembly GCA_963746895.1 of uncultured Actinomycetes bacterium. Taxonomy (GTDB): domain Bacteria; phylum Actinomycetota; class Thermoleophilia; order Gaiellales; family Gaiellaceae; genus Palsa-739. Next base: position 379,842 of record CAVVDI010000013.1, read on the forward strand.
AGTCCCGACTCCCAGGCGACGCCACGGCTCGGCAGCAGCCCGACCGCGTCCTCGCCGAGGAACCAGGCGGCGGCCTCGGCCGCGTCGCGCGCGTCCGCGTCCTCGGCGAGGAGGCAGACGAGCGGCCGCTCGAGCCGCTCGTGGAGCGCGGCGAGGAGCACCGGCAGCGCGGGCTCCGAGACGCGGGCGCGCGCCGGCAGCGACTCGGCCAGCTCGACGAGCCGGTCGAGCTCGACGAGCTCGCGGACGAAGGTGTGGAGTACCGGACGGTCCATGACAGGCGGCGGAACCTCCCGGTCCCGCCGCCTGCCATGCTAGCCGCGGGCGTTTACCCGAACGTGCCCGTCACGGTGGCGAAGTACGGGATGCAGCTGCCCAGAAGCTCCGCCTGGTAGTGCGTGAGCGTCGCGTGGAAGCGCTCGGTGCCGCTGCCGCCCCGCGTGAGGGTCACGTCGCCGTCGATCTCGTAGACGGACGTTCTCGACCCGCAGTTCAGCGGATCGCCGGAGACGAGCGCGATCGTGCCGCCGTCGTCGAAGGTTCCCTGCACCCTGAGAAAGAGCCCCGAGAGCGAGAAGCTCCCACCGGCCCTGATGGTGCTGCAGGCGCCGCTCCCCGCGTCGATGCACCCGTCGAGCGGGTCGTGCGGGACGTTCGCGCTCCAGACGGCCGGGCCGCGGGAGCTGGAGGCGACCCCGGCGAACGGGCTGACCCCACCCTGGGGCACGCCCGTCTCGATGCCGCTGACGCTGTACTGGGGCAGGCCGAGCGTGTGCGCCGACGCGGGCGCCGCGATCACCGCGACGGCTGCTGCCGCCGCCGCGACGAGAACAACGATCCTGGACATTCCACCTCCTCGTTCGACCGACGAGGGAGGATCGTTAGCGCGTTGCTCCGCGGCGGTCAATCGCGGAGGCGTCAGCGGCCGTTCACCTGCGCCTGGGCGCGCTCGACGCCCTCGGCGTCGAGCGTCTCGACCGCGTCGGCGGCGCGTGCGACGAGGCCGTCGGCATCCTCGTGCGGCTCGAAGTCGGCGAGCACCCAGTCGGCGAGCGGGCGCGGGTCGCCGCGCTCTGGGCGACCGACCCCGACGCGCAGGCGGAGGAACTCCTGCGTCCTCAGGTGCTGCGCGAGCGAACGCAGCCCGTTGTGGCCGGCGAGCCCGCCGCCGAGGCGGAGCTGGAGCCGCCCGGCCTCCAGGTCGCTCTCGTCGTGGACGACGAGCACCGCCTCGGGGGCGACCTTGAAGAACGCCACCGCCGCGCCGACGGAGCGACCCGACTCGTTCATGTACGTCTCCGGCTTCAGCAGGGCGAGCTTGTGCCCCTCGAGCCGGATCTCGGCCAGCCGGCCGGAGAACTTTCCCCGCCAGGAGCCGCCGTGACGGCGCGCCAGCTCGTCCACGACCATCGCCCCGACGTTGTGCCGGTTCCGGGCGTACTCGCGTCCGGGGTTGCCGAGGCCCACCACGAGCAGGTCGAGCGACGAGCCCTGACGGCGCGGCCAGAGGCGCACCGGGTGAGCCTAGCCCTCGTCGGAGCCCTGATCGCCGGCCGAGTCCCCGTCCGACTCGCCCTCGGGCGCCGCGCCCTCCGCGGCCTCCTCGCCTTCGAGGGCCTCGCCCTCCTCGCCCTCGGGCACCTCCGGCTCGACCTCGCGGGTCGGGGCGGTGACGGTGGCGATCACCGTCTCGGGGTCGTCGAGGAACGTGACGCCCTCGGGCACCTCGACGTCGGCGATGCGCAGCGTGTCGCCCGTCGCCATGCCGGAGACGTCCAGGTCCAGATGCTCCGGCACCTCGAGCGGCAGGGCCTCGACGTTGATCTCGCGCAGCGGCTGCGAGAGCACACCGCCCTCGCGCACGCCGGGCGCGTCGTCGCCACCGACCAGCTGGACGGTGACCGAGGCCGTGATCGGCTGATCGAGCCGGACTTCCTGCAGGTCGACGTGCGTGACGCCGCCCCTGACGGGATCGACCTGGTACTCCTTGAGGATCGACGCATGCGACGTGCCGGTGCCGTCGATCTGGACGTCGAGGATCGAGTGCAGGCCGCCGGCTCCGGTCAGTGCGCGGCGCAGCTCGCGCTCGGCGATGCCGATCGTGATCGGCTCGTGCCGCCGCTCCCGTAGAGCACACCCGGCACGATCCCCTGGCGTCGCAACCGCCGCGACTCGGCCGAGCCGAGCTTCTCGCGGGCGGCGACGACGAGCTTTGTCCGCTCTCCGGCCATTCCGGCGGCGGAGTGTAGCGAACCGGCCCGGTTCGGCGGCCGCCCTGCTTCGTGCTCGCCGCGCACCGGCGCTGCTCGGAGTCGCCGGCGCGGGTGGCATAGGCTTGGCAGGTGGGCTTCGAGGACCTGCTGGCCGCGTGGGACGGCGAGCACGCGGTCGTCCGGCACGACGAGGAGAGCGGCGCGTGGATGTTCGTGTGCATCCACTCGACGGCACTCGGGCCGGCGGGAGGCGGCACGCGGATGCGGGCCTACGAGACGCCGGCGGCGGGTCTCGCCGACGCGATGCGGCTGTCTCGCGCGATGACGCAGAAGATGGCCGCCGCCAACGTGCCGCGCGGCGGCGGCAAGGCGGTGCTCGCGGTGCGGTCGCTCCCGGAGGGCGAGACGCGGCGGCGGCTCCTGCTCCGCTACGGCGATCTGGTGGCCTCGCTCGGAGGCTCGTTTCGCACCGCAGGGGACATGAACGTCTCCCCCGCCGACCTCGACGTCGTCGCGGAGCGCTGCCCCTGGGTCTACGGGACGAGCGGGCGGGGCGGGGACAGCGGGCTCGGCACCGCCCGCGGCGTCCTGCACGGGATCCGGGCCGGCCTCGAGCGCGCCTTCGACTCGCCGGAGCTGCAGGGCCGAAGCGTGCTGGTCCAGGGCTGCGGCGCCGTCGGCGCTCGGCTCGCGCGAGCGCTCTCGGCCGAGGGAGCCGACGTCCGCGTCAGCGACGTCGACGACGCGCGGGCCCGCTCGACCGGGCTCGCGACGGTTCCGCCGGACGAGGCCGCCGAGCTGGAGTGCGACGTCTACGCACCGTGCGCAGTCGGCGGGACACTGAACGCCGAGACGATCCCGCGGCTCCGCTGCCGGGTCGTCGCGGGCTCCGCGAACAACCAGCTCGGGGAGCCCGCGGACGCCGAGCGGCTGCGCGAGCGCGGCATCCTCTACGCGCCCGACTACGTGATCAACGCGGGCGGGGTCGTGCAGCTTGTCGGCGTCGAGGACGAGGGCTGGGACGACGAGCGGCTCGAGCGACGGGCTCGCCGGCATCGGCGCCACGCTGCGCGACCTCTTCCGCGAGGCCGACGAGGCCGGGATCACCCCGGCCGCGGCGGCGGAGCGGCTGGTCGCTCGACGGCTCGAGGGCAGCGGAGCCGCCTGACGGCGCCGCGCCTCGCCGTCGGGCGGGCGGCCCGGAGGCCATGGGTGCAGTCCCCGAACCGCACACGGCGCGGCCCGGCCTCCCGCGCGCGGCGGCGGTCGGCGAGAGGGCTATCTCGGCCGGCGCGGAATCCCGGAGCGGCCCCACGCGCGGCCGATCCGCTTGCGGACGAGGCGTTTCCCGTACGCGCTCGGGCCGCGACGGACGGCCCGGCCGGTCGCGCTCATCCTCGCGGCCTTGAAGAGCATGCTGGTCAGGCTCATAGACGGACTATTCCACACGTGCTCGCACTGCAGACGTGGCTCCGGGCCGCATGCCCGCCCCTCGGGCTAGACCCTATGGAGTCTGAGTAGCCGCGGGCTGTTGAAGGCCGGACACTTCGTGCGTTCGGGGGTTTGTCTGGCCGGAGGCTGGCTCCGGCTGACCCCAGACGAAGGAGGTCCGGCCATGCTGGAAACGATGACGTACCTGGGCCTTGATGTCCACGCGCGCTCGACGCACGCGGCGGCGATCGACGTCGCGAGCGGCGAGTTGCGGCGCGCGCGCTTCGGCGGCGGCAGCGGCGAGGTGGTCGAGTGGCTGCAGGCGCTGGCGCAGCCGCTGCGGGCTTGCTACGAGGCAGGCCCGACCGGGTTCGCGCTCTACCGTGCAGCCGAAGCCGCCGGGCTGCAGATCGACGTGATCGCGCCGTCGAAGACGCCGCGAGCGCCGGGCGACCGGATCAAGACCGACCGCAAGGACGCCGAGCTGCTCGCGCGGCTTTTGCTCGCCGGCCAGCTGAAAGCGGTCGCGGTGCCGCCGGCATCCTTCGAGGCTGCCCGGCATCTGGCCCGTGCCCGAGAGCAGGTGCGTGGCGACCTGATGCGCTGCCGTCACCGCGTCTCGAAGCTGCTGCTCTTGCACGGCCGCGTCTACGACGGCAGCGCCTGGACGAAGACGCATCGGCGCTGGCTCGCCCAGCAGCGCTTCGACGAGCCCGCGACCGAGCTCGCCTACCTCGACTGCCTCGCCGCCGTCGACGGCCTGATCGCGCGCAAGCAGGCACTCGACGAGCGGCTCTCGCGGCTCGCCTTCGAGGGCGACTGGGCGCAAACCGTGAGCCGGCTGCGCTGCTTCCGCGGCATCGACACCCTGACCGCGTTCGTGCTCGCCCTCGAGATCGGCGGCTTCCACCGCTTCCCCAGGCCGGCAAAGCTGACCGGCTGGCTCGGCCTTGTGCCCTCGCTCGACCAGTCCGGCGAGAGCCGCCGCCAGGGCGCGATCACCAAGACCGGCTCCGGCTACGCACGCCGACAGCTCGTCGAGGCCGCCTGGCACTACCTGCCCCGACCCAGCGAAGGACCGACGATCGCCGCCCGCCGCGCCGGCCAACCCGACCACATCCTCCAGATCGCCCACCGCGCCCAACGACGCTTGCACCGCCTCTACCACCGCCTGCGCGCACGCGGCAAACCCGGCAACCTCACCACCGTCGCCGTCGCCCGCGAACTCGCCTGCTTCCTTTGGGCCGCCGCCGTGGCCGAATAGACCTTGCACACAACCGCCTGCTCGGGCGGGCGCCGGGCCACACACTGCCGGCACGCGCGACTCTTCTATGGGCAACCACCACAACGGTCACGCCCGCTCCTAGACAGCGCACGCCAGCCACGCAAGCAGGACACTCGGGTAGCCAACCCCCGCATCATCAGACTGACAGCGAGCGACGTCGTCGCAACACCCGACGCCCACCCGAACAGCAAGAACACCCCGTCAGCGACTAGGCGATACGGCCTGGACCCTTGACAAGAACGCCTCCATATCAGAAGAGCTGGTTCTCGCCGCCGAAGATGGCGGAGACGGAGTCGTCGGCGAAGACGTTCATGATCGTCTCCGCCAGCAGCCCGGCGACCGGGAGAACGGTCAGGTTGGCCGGCGCCGCGAGCTGGTCGATCGGGACCGTGTCGGTGACGACGATGCCGTCGATCGGCGCGTCGTGGAACTTCTCCAGCGCGTTGCCGCAGAAGACGCCGTGGGTCGCGTAGACCCAGACGCTCTTCGCGCCCGCGTCGCGGAGCGCGTGGACGTTCGCGATCAGGGTGCCGCCGGTCATGATCACGTCGTCGCCGACGATCGCGATCTTGTCGCGGACGCGGCCGGTCACCTCCGTGATCTCGGCCGTGTCGCGCGAGGGGCGGGTCTTGTGCATGATCGCGAAGTCCGCCTCGATCATGTTCGCGAAGCGGACGGCCACCTTGGCGCGCCCCTCGTCGGGCGCCACCGAGACGATCTCCGGGCCGGTCAGGCCGAGGTCGCGGAAATGGCGCGCGAAGAGCGGCGAGGCCGTCATGTGGTCGACCGGGATCGTGAAGAAGCCCTGGATCTGCCCGGCGTGGAGGTCCATCGTCAGCACGCGGTCGGCACCCGCGAGCTGGATCATGTCGGCGACGAGGCGCGCCGAGATCGGCTCGCGCGGCTTCGCCTTGCGGTCCTGGCGGGCATACGGGAAGAGCGGCAGCACCGCCGTGATCCGCTTCGCGGAGGCGAGCTTCGCCGCCTGGATCATCTGCAGCATCTCCATCAGGTTGCGGTCGACGTGCTGGACGCCCGTCTGGACGATGAACACGTCGGCGCCGCGGATCGACTCGAGGTAGCGGCAGTACGTCTCCCCGTTCGCGAAGGTCTCCAGCTCGACGTCCCCGAGCTCGACGCCCGAGCTTCTCGGCGATTTCGCGCGCGAGATCGGGGTGCGAGCGGCCCGCGAAGACCATCAGGCGCTTCTGGGGTCCGCGCTCGATCCAGTGACCCTGCGAAGGCTCCGTCACGATCCCCCTCTCCAGGCCGGGCAGCGCCAGCTCAGTCGCCGTCAGGCTCTCCATGCTTCTCGTAGACCCACCCTTCCTTCGTGACCTGCCGAGGCGCAAACCCGGCAAGCGACCCGGGAGGCACATCATCGGTGATGACGGCACCAGGCGCAATCCAAGCGTCGTCGCCAATTTCCACGGGCGCATCGAAGACATTGTCGACACCGGTTCTGACGTTGCGGCCGATCTTCGTCCTCGCCTTCGGGACGCCGGGCTCGTGCTTGAAGTTCGCGGTGATGTTGCCGGCCGCGACGTTCGCGCCCTCGCCGATGTCGGCGTCGCCGATGTAGGAGAGGTGCGGCACCTTCGCACCCGCCCCGATCGTCGCCTTCTTCACCTCGACGAACGTCCCGACCTTCGCTCCCTCGCCGACGACCGTCGCCGGGCGAACATAGGCGAAGGGGCCGATCTCGGCGCCGCTCGCGATCCGGACGTCGCCACGGATGACCGTGAAGGGATGGATGGTCACGTCGGGCTCGATCTCGACGCCGGCCTCGATCCAGGTCGACGCGGGGTCGACGATCGTCACGCCGGCGAGCATGTGCGCCTCGTTGAGGCGGTCGCGGAGCGCGGCTGCAGCTGCGGCGAGCTCGACCCGCGTGTTGATCCCCTCGACCTCGAACGGATCGGCCGCGACATGGGCGACGCAGACCTCTCCGTCGCCGACGAGGAGCCCGAGCGTGTCGGTCAGATACAGCTCGCCCTGCGCGTTGTGCGGCCGCAGCCGCTCGAGCGCGGGCCAGAGCTTCTCCGCACGGAAGAGGTAGATCCCGGAGTTGACCTCGCCGAGCGCGAGCTCGTCCGGCGAGGCGTCGCCGGCCTCGACGATGCGGGCCAGGCGGCCGTCGCCGTCCCGGACGATGCGGCCGTAGGCGCGGACGTCCTCCGGCTCGAAGGAGAGGACGGTGGCCGCAGCCGCCGCGGCGCGGTGCGTCTCGGCGAACGCCCGCAGGGTCCCGCCCCTCAGTGCCGGCACGTCGCCGTTGAGGACGAGCACGTCGCCGGCGAAGCCCTCGAGGGCGGGACGTGCCGCGCGGACCGCGTCGCCGGTGCCGAGCGGCTGCTCCTGCACCGCGACCTCGACCCCGTCGAACAGGTCGCGCGTGGACGGCGAGGCGACGACCACGACCCGCTCGGCACCGGACTCCCGGGCGGCGTCGAGCACCCAGTCGACCATCCGCCTGCCCAGCAGCGGATGCAGGTGCTTCGGCGTCGCGCTCCTCATGCGCGTACCGAGGCCACCGGCCATCACGACTGCTGCGAGCTCGTCCGCCATGGGTTCAGAAGATGGCTGGGGCGCCAGGATTCGAACCTGGGATCACGGGACCAAAACCCGTTGCCTTACCACTTGGCCACGCCCCAGGGAGAACGGCAGTCTACCGTCGGTCGTTGAAGACGAAGAAGAGAGCGACGAGCGCGAACACGACGACCGCGACGATCGCGGTCCAGAAGAGCACGAAGGCGAGGATCGCCGCCAGCACCGCGAGCAGCTGCGAGGCGGCGAAGATCCAGGAGCTCTGCCGGAACGAGTCGGAGCGCGAGTCGCGTCCGGCGAACATGTACACGGCGACCGCGAGCACGGCCAGCGCGAACACCGTCCACTTCGAGATGTCCGCCGAGAAGGCGACGGCGACGGCCTCGACGGCGGCGATCCAGAACGCGATGCGGGTGCGGCGGGCCCGGAGCCAGCGGCCGCTGCGGCTCGTCCCGTGGTCGATCACGTGCGAGCCGTCGCCCAGCACGCGTCAACCGTACCACGCAGGAGCCGCGACCCAGGTGCGCCCGAGCCGGCGCAGGGACGAGCGCGCCGCCGTGGCCGCCGCGCGCTCGAGGAAGAGCCCGTACAGCGCCGGCCCCGCGCCCGTGACGTCGGCGCGGAAGGCGCCGGCGGCGAGCAGCTCGGCGGCGAGCGGCGAGCTCGCGAGATCGTTCGGCGGGAGCGACGCGAGGTCCTCGGGCCGCTCGACGGCGGCGAGGCCGTCGAGGAGCGCCCGACGCCGCTCCTCCCAGCCCTCGGCGGCCCCGCGCGCGTCGAAGGCGGCGTACACCGACGCGGTCGACGGCTTCCTCGCGCCGCGGGGCAGCAGGAGCACGACCCAGAAGTCCTGCGGCAGGTCCAGCGGCTCCAGCTCGCTGCCGTCGCCGGAGCCGAGCTGCGGCCCGTCCGCGAGGAAGAAGGGCACGTCGGCGCCGAGCGAGGCGGCGATCCGGAGCAGCTCCCCGCGCGGCAGAGGCTCCGGCAGCGTCTCGTTCGCGAGCCGGAGCGCGGCGGCCGCGTCGGAGCTGCCGCCGCCGAGGCCCGCGGCGACCGGGATCTCCTTCTCGATCCGGACGCGCCAGCCGGGGTCGACGCGCGTCCGCCGCGCGAGGGCCTCGAGCGCGCCCCGGACGAGCGTGTCGGCCTCGAAGCCGTCGACCCGCAGCCGCGGCGCCGGCTCGAGCTCGATCCGGTCGACGAGCCCGAGGCGCTGGTAGACGGTCACCAGGTCGTGCTTGCCGTCGGCCCGCACGGGGCCGACGACGAGGGCGAGGTTGATCTTCGCCGGAGCGGGCGCCCTCATCCGAGCGCCTCGGCGAGCTCGACGAACTCCGGCGGCTCGAGCGCCTCCGCACGGGTCTCGGCCGGACGACCGATCGCGGCGAGCGCCTCGGCGGCTCGCTCGCGCGAAGCGAGACCGGCCAGCGCGAGCGAGTTCGGCAGCGTCTTGCGACGATGCGCGAAGGCGGCGGTGACGACCTCCTTCACTCGCGCGTAATCCGGGGGCAGGCCTCGTCGACGGAACGCCACGAGCGCCGAGTCGACGTTCGGGCGCGGCCGGAAGACCGTCCGCGACACGGCGTGGAAGCCGGTGCGCTCGGCGGCGAGCTGGACCAGCACCGAGACTGCGCCGTACGCCTTCGTCGCCGGCGCGGCGAAGAGCCGGTCGGCGACCTCTCGCTGCACCATCACGCACCAGAGAGCGATTCCCGGCAGTCCGTCGAGGCTCTCGACGAGCAGCGGCGTCGCGATGTTGTAGGGCAGGTTGGCGACGAGCTTCGTGGCGTCGGGAGCGAGCGCAGGGAGGTCGAGCCGGAGCGCGTCGCCGAGGTGGAGCTCGACGTTCGAGCCGGCGTCCAGCAGGTGCGGCTGGAGCGACGCGTCGAGCTCGACGGCATGCACGCGGGCGACGCGGCCGGCGAGATAGCGCGTGAGCACGCCGCGGCCGGGGCCGATCTCGAGCACGACGTCGCCCGGCGCCAGCTCGGCGAGCCGACCGATCACGCCGAGCACGTTCTGGTCGACGAGGAAGTGCTGGCCGAGGCTCTTCTTCGCGAAGGCGGTCATGCCGGCAGCCCGAAGCACTCGGCGGCGTTGCGGTCGATTCGCGCCGCCAGCTCGGCCGGCTCCTCGCCGCGGGCGGCGGCGAGCGCGGCAAGCGTGTGCATGACGTACGCGGGCTCGTTCGTCCGGCCGCGGACGGGCTGGGGAGCGAGATAGGGGGAGTCGGTCTCGGCGAGGATGCGCTCGGCGGGGACCTGCGTCGCGGCGAGGCGGAGGTCGGTCGCCTTCGGGAAGCTCGCGTTGCCGGCGAACGACACGTACCAGCCGCGCTCGAGCGCCGTCGGCAAGAGGTGCGGCGAGCTGAAGCAGTGGAGGACGACAGTCCCGTCGAAGCCGAGCAGCGCGGCACGCGTGTCGTCGTCGGCGGCGCGCGTGTGGATCACGACCGGCTTGCCGAGCTCGCCGGCCAGCTCCAGCTGGGCGGCGAACAGCCGCCGCTGCGCCTCGGGCGGCGCATAGTCGCGGAACCAGTCGAGCCCGATCTCGCCGACCGCGACCGCCTTCGGGTGCGCGTGCAGGCGGCGCAGCTCCTCGAGGTCGGCCTCGCCGGCGTTCGCCGACTCGTGCGGGTGGATGCCGAGGATCGCGGACACCCCGTCGTGGCGCTCGCTCAGCTCGAGGGCGCGCCGACAGCCGGGAAGATCGGTGCCGACGGTGAGGATCCGCGTCACGCCCGCCTCGCGTGCCCGCGCGACGACCGCGTCCGGGTCGTCGAGCGCGTCGAGGTGCGCGTGCGTGTCGATCACAGCCCGAGGCGAGCCAGCTCTTCCGCCGCCGTCTCGGGCGCGAGCTTGCGGTAGAGCGGCCGCGGCTCCTGCAGGGTCTGGCCGACCGGCGGCTCGCTCGGCGCCCAGGTGCCGACCCCGCGCTCGTGGGCGCCGGTCAGCACCTCGTGCGTCGAGCCGTCGTCCTCGCTCACCGTCTCGAAGTGGAGCGGCCCGGCGAGCTCGCCCTCGTAGCCGAGCAGCTCGTGGACGAGCTGCGAGGTGAAGGGCAGGAAAGGCGCGAACAGGGTCTTGAGCGAGTCGACGCAGGCGAGCGCGACGTTGAGCACGGTGCCGGCACGGTCGCGGTCAGTCTTGACGAGCGACCAGGGCGCCTCGTCGGCGAGGTACTGGTTGACGACGCCGCTCCACTTCATCGCCGCTTGCACCGCGGCCCGGAAGCGCGCCTGCTCGATCAAGGCCCCCACTTCCCCGAACGCGCTCGTGACGCCGTCGAGGACGGCGCGGTCGCGCTCGCTCAGCTCGCCGCGCGGCGGCACCGCGCCGAAGTTCCGGTGCGCGTTCACGAGCGTCCGGTTTACGAGGTTGCCCCAGTTCGCGAGCAGCTCGTCGTTGTTGCGGCGGACGAACTCGTCCCACGTGAAGTCGGTGTCCTGCGTCTCCGGCCCGGCGGCGGTCAGGTAGTAGCGGAGCGGATCCGGGTCGTAGCGGCTGAGGAAATCGGCGACCCAGATCGCGACGTTGCGGCTCGTGGACGCCTTCTTGCCCTCCGTCGTCAGGTACTCGCTCGCGACGACGTTCGTGGGCAGGTGCAGGTCGCCCCGGCCGTCGCCGAGCTCGCCGCCGCCGCCGTAGCCGAGCAGCATCGCCGGCCAGATCACCGAGTGGAAGACGATGTTGTCCTTGCCCATGAAGTAGAAGTGGCCGGCGTCGGGGTTCTGCCACCACTCGCGCCAGGCGTCGGGCGTGCCGCGGCTGCAGGCCCACTCGACGCTCGCCGAGAGGTAGCCGATGACCGCGTCGAACCAGACGTAGATCCGCTTCGTCTCCTCGGGATAGCCGTCGACCGGCACCGGGACGCCCCAGTCGATGTCGCGCGTCATCGCCCGTGGCTTCAACTCGCGGACGAGGCCGAGCGAGAAGTTCTTGACGTTCGGGCGCCAGCCCTCCTGCGTCGACAGCCACGCCTCCAGCCGGTCGGCGAACGCCGGCAGGTCGAGGAAGAGGTGCGTCGTCTCGCGGAACTCGGGCGTCGAGCCGTCGATGATCGAGCGCGGCTCGATCAGGTCGACCGGGTCGAGCTGGTTGCCGCAGTTGTCGCACTGGTCGCCGCGCGCCTCGGAGTAGCCGCAGATCGGGCAGGTGCCCTCGATGTAGCGGTCGGGCAGCGTCCGGCCGGTGGCGGCGGAGAACGCACCCAGCGTCGTCTGCTCGACGAGCGCGCCGTGCTCGTGGAGCGTGCGGAAGATGTCCTGGGTGACGCGATAGTGGTTGCGCGTGCTCGTGCGGGTGAACAGGTCGTACGAGATGCCGAGGTTGCGCAGGTCCTCGCGGATGAGCGCGTTGTTCCGGTCGGCGAGCTCACGCGGCGAGACGCCGTTCTTGTCCGCGGCCACCATCACCGGCGTCCCGTGCTCGTCCGTCCCGCTGACCATCAGCACCTGGTTCCCCGTCAGGCGGTGGTAGCGCGCGAAGACGTCCGCCGGCACCGCGAAGCCGGCCACGTGGCCGAGGTGACGCGGCCCGCTCGCGTACGGCCACGCGGGCGCGACGAGGATCTTCTGCGGCGTCTGCGACACGCGCGACTGCTCCTTCGGGGCTCGAGGACGGGCTCCAGATCATACGAGCCGCCCCCAGGAGTCCCGCCGCCACAAGCAGCGCCGAGGCGGCCGCGAGCGCGAGCAGACCAAGCGGCGGCCCGCCTCGACGCGACCGGGACGGTGACGCAGCCGCGACCGGACGCACGTGGGACACCGTGCGCGGCGCGGGCAGCGGCCGGCGCGTCCTCTGCGGGAGCGCCGGGCCGATCTCCTTCGGCAAGCGCGGCGCGGCGCGAGCGACCGGTGTCGACTCGACCGCCGCGTCCGGCGTCGCGGACGCGACCAGTGCGGGCGGCGCCGCCGACCGCGCGGCGCGAGCGCTCACGCGCGAGCTCGGCCGTGTCCGCGTCGCGTGCGGCCGCGGCAGCGCTGGCGCGGGCGCCGCCTCGGGCGCGAGCCAGCCGGACGGCTCCGCGGGCAGCGGAGGTCGGGCACGGTCGGCTCCGCCGGGGTCGTCGTCGCAACCGGAGCGGGGGCCGGCTGGGCGCTCGGAGCCGCGAGAGCGGCAGGCTGCGCCGTTGCGACCGGTGCAGCGGGCTGTACCGCGGTCGCAGGCGCCGGCGTCGGCGGGGGATCGGCGGCAGCCGACGGGACCGCATCGGCAGGCGGATCGGCCGGAGCCGCAGGCACCGGATCGGCCGGAGGCGCCGCGTCGACGGAAGGTTCGGCCGGCGCAGGGTCGGCCGGAGCGGAGTCGGCCGGCGCAGGGTCGGCCGGAGCGGGGTCGGCCGGAGCGGGGTCGGCCGGAGCGGGGTCGGCCGGAGCCGGAGGCGTCGCGTCGACCGGAGGATCGGCCGGTGCGGGATCGGCCGGAGCCGGTTCCGCCGCGGGCGGATCGGCGGCGGGCGTGGTGGTCGCCACCGGCAGCAAGGAGAGCGGGTCGAGGTAGCTGTTCGGATCGGCGGCGAGCCGGATCCCGAGATGGACGTACGGCCCGTCGACCGTGGGCGTCCCGGTCGGGCCGACGGTGCCGATCGTCGCGCCCTCGGCGACCGTGTCGTCCTTCGCGACGGCGATCGAGCCGAGATGCGTGAGCGTGACGTCGAGCGCGTCCGCGGTCTCGATCGTGACCGTGTCGCCGTTCGAGCCGATCGAGCCTGCATACGTCACCGTCCCAGACGCAGGCGCCAGGACCGGGATCCCGGCCGCCGACGCGGCGATGTCGACGCCGCGGTGCTGTCCACCCGCGTACGGGTGCGCGGGGTCGTACGCGAAGCCCTGGACGACCGCGCCGTCGACCGGCCACGTCCAGGCATGCGCGACCGGCACCCACAGGACGAGGAAGAGGACGAGCGGAAGCAGCCGTCGCATCGCGTGAGTCACCGCCTTTGTTGTCTGTATCGAATACAGCGAAGGTGCGACGGTAGCAGCGCGATCGGCTGTTGTCAAATCAGACTACAGCGATCCGGCGTAGAGGCGGTTGCGCGAGATCCCCGTGAGACGCGACACGATCTCGGCGGCGCTGCCTCCGCGGCAACGCCGGCCTCGACGAGCTCCGCCACCGCCGCGACCGCCGGTCTCCTCGCCCGCCTGCTGCTCGCCGCGCCGGGCCCGAGCACGAGCGTGATCTCCCCCTTCGGCGGATCGCCGGAAGCGCTCCGCGAGCTCCTTCGCCGTCCCTCGCGCGACCTCCTCGAAGCGCTTCGTCAGCTCCCGGCAGACGGCCGCCTCGCGCTCGGGCGCAGCCGCGGCGAGCGAGCGCAGGGTGGCCGGGAGCCGCTGCGGCGACTCGAACGCGACCGCGGGGAACGGCCAGGCGCGAAGCTCCTCCCAGAGCGCCGCGAGCGCCTTCTCGCCCCGCGGCAGGAAGCCGAGGAAGCGGTACTGCTCGGCGACGAGGCCGGACGCGACGAGCGCGGTCTCGACGGCCGACGGGCCCGGCAGCACGGTCACCTCCACCCCCGCCTCGAGCGCGGCACGCACGAGCCGGCCGCCCGGGTCCGAAACGCCCGGCAGACCCGCGTCGGAGACGAGCGCGAGCCTCTCCCCCGCCTGGAGCCGCGGCAGCAGCTCGGTCGTCCGCCGCGCCTCGTTGTGCTCGTGATAGGAGACGAGCGCCGCCGCGATCCCATGGCGCTGCAGCAGCCCGCGCGTGTGCCGCGTGTCCTCGCAGAGCACGACGTCGGCGGCGGCCAGCTCGGCCAGCACGCGCAGGGTCACGTCCTCGAGGTTCCCGATCGGCGTGGCGCAGACGGCGAGCGGCATCGCGCTAGCCCGCGTCGAGGGCCTCGAAGCCGACGAAGGCGGCCCCGATCAGGCCCGCGGCGGTGCCGAGCCTCGCCGGCTCGACGCGGACCGTGTCGCGCATCGGCGGCAGCGCCTCTCTTCGCATCACCTCGAGCGCGCTCGGCAGCAGGTGCTCCCAGGCGGCGACGCCGAAGCCGCCTCCGATCACCATCAGCTCCGGCCCGAACGTGTTCGCGAACGAGCCCATGCCGGAGCCGAGATAGCGGCCGATCTCGGCCAGGATCTCCCTCGCGGTCGCGTCGCCCTCGCTTGCAAGCCGCACGAGCCGGTGGGCGTCCGCAGAGGGGCCGAACGCCTCACGAGCCGCGATCCCGGCCGCCGTCCCGGTCACGTACGGCTCGAGATGGCCGCGGCCGGTGCAGCTGCCCTGGCAGGGCCGGCCGTCGTGGACGATCACCACGTGACCGAGCTCGACGCCGGCGCCGTTCGCACCGCGGAAGGGCCTGCCGCCCGCGATCACCCCGCCGCCGAGGCCGGTCCCGAGCGTCAGCATGACGATGTCGTCGACACCCTGCCCCGCGCCCGCACGCCACTCGCCGATCGCGGCCGCGTTCGCGTCGTTGTCGAGCCCGACCGGAAGGCCGAAGCGTCCGTGCATGTGGTCGCGGACCGGCGCGTCGACGAGCGGGACGTTCACGCACTGGACGACGACGCCGCGCCTCTGGTCGATCGGCGACGGAGCGCCGAAGCCGACGGCGCAGACGGAGTCGTCGAGCAGCTCTGCGACCGCCGCCTCGAGCTCGGCGAGGACGTGCTCCTGCGAGTCCTGCGGCGTCGCCCGCTCGTGGCGACGGACGACGCCGCCGTCGCGGGCGACGACGCCGGCGAGGATCTTCGTCCCGCCGAGATCGACCCCGATCGCGTGTTGGCCGGCCACTCGCAACCGCTACCGTACCCCTCCCGATGGCCGCCGCCGGAGAGAAGCCCTACAAGGTCTACCGTGGCGGCCGCTCGAAGGGAACGGTGCCGCTCGAGGGCCGTGAGGAGGGGCGCTCGGCCCGCTCGGACGGCGGCGGGCCCCGCAAGATCGTCGAGCGGCGGCGCCGGCGCCGCTGGGGCTGGCGGCGGATCGTGCCACTCACGATCGCCGTGATCCTCCTGCTCCTCGTCGTGTGGGGCGCACTCGGCTACGCGCGCGTCTCGAGCGGCGTCAGCGCCGCGCACCAGCGCCTGCCGCAGGGCACGACCGACGCGCTCGCACCCGGAGGGCTGATCCTCTCCTCACCGACGAACATCCTCTTGCTCGGCACCGACCATTCGGGCGACAGCCGGAGCGGCCGCAATACCGACCAGCACTCCGACTCGATGATGCTGCTCCGCACCGACCCCGGGCGACACCGGCTGATCTACCTCTCGATCCCCCGCGACCTGCGCGCCTCGATCCCGGGCTACGGCGACCAGAAGATCAACGCGGCGATGCAGATCGGGGGGCCGAAGCTCGCGATTCGCACCGTCGACCAGCTGTTCGGGAGCGCCCTCCAGGTCAACCACGTCGTCGTCGTCGACTTCGGCGCATTCCAGGAGCTGATCGACGCGGTCGGCGGGATCGACGTGAACGTGCCCGAGAAGATCCTCTCGAACGCCTTCGACTGCCCCTTCCCCGCGTCGAAGTGCGGCTCCTGGCAGGGCTGGCGCTTCGACAAGGGCGTCCAGCACATGGACGGGCACCGGGCGCTGATCTACTCGCGCATCCGCGAGAACCGGCTCGACCCCTCGTGGACGGATGTCCAGCGCGGACAGAACCAGCAGCAGGTCATGCAGGCGACGATGAGCAAGCTCGCGAGCGCCTCGACCTTCTTCCGGCTCCCGTTCGACGGCTCCAAGCTGCTGGCGCCGATCGCCACCGACCTCTCGACCTGGCAGTTCATGCAGCTCGCCTGGGTCAAGTTCCGCGCCTCGTCGGCGAACACGCTCCACTGCCGGCTGGGCGGCAGCCCGACGAACATCGGCGGCGGCGCCTACATCGTGGGCACGCAGGAGAACTTCCAGGTGATCCAGACGGTGCTCGGCAACTCGGCGCCGCAGCCGCCCACGCCGGGCAACCTCTATGCGCCCGGGTGCACCGTCGGCAGCGCCTCGTCGAAGTAGGCGCTCAGTCGCCGCTCGGAGCGGCCTTCTTCTCCGGGGAGCCGGAGGAGGACGAGCCGTCGCCCTTCGACGAGGAGGACTCGGACGAGCCCGCGCCCTCCTTCTTCGCGTTCTTGCCCTTGCCGTAGTCGGTCGTGTAGAACCCCGATCCCTTGTAGTGGATCGCGATCGGGTAGAGCACGAGCTCGACCGGAGCCGCCTCGCAGACGTCGCACCTCTCCGGTGCGGGGGCGGTCATCGACTGGAAGCGCTCGAAGCGATGGCCCTCCGGGCAGCGGTACTCGTAGATGGGCATCGGGGTCGCAGACGGTACCAGGATCGGCGAAACGGCCTGGCCAGGCCGTTTCGCGCCGTGCCGACGACCGGGCGCGGCTACGCGGCGAGCAGGGTGGCGCCCTCGTCCCGGCCCGGGCAGCGGAGACCTCGCCGCAGTGTGCGCGCCCGACCTCGGCGACGATCGAGAGCCGAGCCCGACGCCGCGGCTCGCGCGCGTCCGCGAGGCGTCGGCCCGGTCGAAGCGCTCGATGGCCGGGCCGCTCGCTCGTCGTCGAGTCCGGCGCGTCGCGCCCCGTGCCGGCGGCCGGGAGATCGGCGCGGCAGCCCGCCCCGTAGTCCGCCGCAATCGCGATCCGCGCCGAGACGGATGGGACGGCCCGCCCCGAGGGCGAAACGGTCTTCGATGCCCACGACCAACCTCGCCGCCCGCGCCGGAGCATGGAGCGCACGCAACTGGAAGAAGGCCCTCTTCGGCTGGCTCGTCTTCGCGGCCGTCGCGACGGCCGCCGGGAACCTCGCCGGGCACAGGCAGATGAAGGACTCCGACTTCGCCTCGGGCGAGGCCGCGACCGCGGTGCGGATGCTCGAGCAGGCCGGAATGGTGCAGCCGGCCGGCGAGAGCGTCCTGCTCCAGAGCAGCACGCAGACCTACCGCGATCCCGGGTTCCAGTCGGCGATCGCCGGCGTCGTGCAGACGCTCGCGGGCCAGCCGGACGCGGTGAACATCCAGAACCCGCTGCTCAAGGAGGGCGGCGGCGGCCAGATCTCGCGCGACGGCCATTCCGTGCTCGTCCAGTTCGACGTCCGCGGCGACCCGAACAAGGCGGTCGACAAGATCGAGCCGATCATCGACGCGATCGCCGGCGTGCAGGCGTCGAACGGGAGCCTCAGCGTGCGCGAGGTCGGCACGGCCAGCGCGAACTACGAGATCGGCAAGACCTTCACGAAGGACTTCGCGAACGCGGAGCGTCTGACGATCCCGCTCACCCTCGTGATCCTGCTCGCGGCGTTCGGCGCGTTGGTCGCCGCCGGGCTGCCGGTGCTGCTCGCCTTCTCGGCGGTGCTCGCCTCGCTCGGGATCTTCGGGCTCGTCACGCACGTCTACAGCGCGGACTGGCAGTCGGTGTCGGCCGTGATCCTTCTGATCGGCATGGCGGTCGGCATCGACTACTCGCTCTTCTACCTGCGCCGCGAGCGCGAGGAGCGCGCCGAGGGAGCCGAGCCGCGGGCGGCGCTGAACCGAGCGGCCGCCACGTCCGGGCAGGCGGTGCTGATCTCGGGCGCGACGGTGCTGATCGCGATGGCCGGGATGTTCATCGCCGGGAACAGGATCTTCACGGGGATGGCCTTCGGGACGATGATCGTCGTCCTCTGCGCGCTGCTCGGCTCGCTCTCGGTGCTTCCGGCCGCGATGGCGAAGCTCGGCGACCGGGTCGACCGCGGGCGCGTCCCCTACTTCGGGCGCCGCAAGCACGCCGCCGGCGAGTCGCGGTTCTGGGGCTTCGTGCTCGACCGCGTGCTGCGCCGGCCGCGGCTCTGGCTGCTCGTCGCCGGCGCGGCGCTGCTCGGTGCGACGACGCCGCTTCTCTGGATGCACACGAAGCTCCCGGGCTTCACCGACATGCCGAAGGAGCTCCCGATCGTCCGCACCTACAACGACCTGATCCAGGCGTTCCCGGGCGCGCCGACCCCGGCCGACATCGTCGTCCGGGCAGCCGACGTGCGCGCCGCCGGCGTCCAGGGCGCGATCCAGCGCGCGCGCGAGGCGGCGGTCGCGAGCGGGCGGTTCTTCGAGCCGGTCGTGATCGTGACGAGCCGCGACCACACCGTCGCCGACGTGCGGATCCCGATCGCCGGCAACGGCGACGACGCGGCGTCCCTCGCCGCGCTCGCGACGCTGCGGAACGACGTCCTTCCGAGCACGCTGGGCCGCGTCGTCGGCATCCAGTACGCGGTCACCGGCGAGACGGCCGGAACCCACGACTTCAACCAGCGGATGAAGGACCGGATGCCGTTCGTGATCGCGTTCGTGCTCGGCCTCGCCTTCCTGCTCCTGCTGATGACCTTCCGCTCGGTCGTGATCCCGCTGACCGCGATCGCGCTCAACCTGCTCTCGGTCGGCGCCGCCTACGGGCTGCTCGTGCTGATCTTCCAGTACCACTGGGCCGAGGGGGTGCTCGGCTTCACCTCGAACGAGTCGATCACGTCCTGGTTGCCGATGTTCCTGTTCGTCGTCCTCTTCGGCCTCTCGATGGACTACCACGTCTTCATCCTCAGCCGGATCAAGGAGCTGCGCGACCGCGGCCTCTCGACCGAGGAGGCGGTCTCGCGCGGGATCCGGCGGACGGCCGGGACGGTGACGAGCGCCGCGATCATCATGGTCGCCGTCTTCGCGATCTTCGGGACGCTGCGGATGATCATGATGAAGCAGCTCGGCGTCGGGCTCGGCCTCGCGGTGCTGATCGACGCGACCGTGATCCGCGGCGTCTGCCTGCCGGCGGCGATGAAGCTGCTCGGCGAGTGGAACTGGTACATGCCGCGCTGGCTCGCCTGGCTGCCGACGCTCACGCCGGAGCGGCGCGAGCAGCAGCAGCCGCGCGGCCTCGCCCGCGGCGTCTAGGCAGACTTGCGGCGTGCGGATGCACGCCGACGAGCTGGGCGCCGGCGACCCCGTCTGTGAGCTGCTTCCGGCCTGGGGCGTGTTCGGCGCCGCCCGACGCGCCGTCTCCCGCCGAGGCGACGGCCGGCTCCTTCGCCTACCCCAGCGGGATCTTGCCGGCGTTCGCCGCCAGCCAGGTGTCGAAGTCCTGCAGCTCGGGGTTGAGCGTGCGGGCGTAGTCGAGGTCGCGCGGGCCGACGTACTCCGCCTCGAAGTCGCGCTTGAACTGGAACATGTTCCCCATCTCTTCGGCGGCCGGGAAGCCGAAGCCGCGGTAGACGTCGGGGTCGATGTCGGCGAAGCGCACCTCCTCGCCGAAGGCGCGGCCCATCTTCTCGGCCAGCTGGGCCCCGGTCAGGTGCTCGCCGGCGATCGAGATCGTCTTGCCGATCAGCTCGTCGCCCTTCGCGAAGATCGCGTACGCCGTCTTGCCGATGTCCTCGGCGGCCATGGCCGGGAGCCGGGACTCCCCCATCGGGAAGGACAAGGTGAGCACCCCGTCCTCACCCCGCGACGGGCCGGCCCCGAAGTAGATGAAGTTCTCCCAGTAGAAGGCGGTGCGCAGGAAGGTCGTCGGCACCCCCGCCTCGCGGAAGCACGCGTCCGCGTCCTCCTTGCCGTCGAAGTGGGGCACCTTGTACTTGCCCTGCAGGGTCGGCATCCGGTCGTCGGTGACCCAGCGCCGCGTGTCCTCGAGCGTCGACCAGATGACGTGATGGACGCCGGCCGCCTTCGCCGCCGTCGCCATGTTCTGCGCCTGCACCAGCTCGTGCTCGGCCGACATGTCGGCCCAGAAGAAGGTGACGCAGAACGCGCCGTGGGCGTCCGCGAACGCGCGCTCGACGCTGGCCTCGTCGTCGGTGTCCGCCTGGACGACCTCGACGTTCGGAAGCGCGGCCAGCGCCTGCGCGGCCTCGCTGCTCGGGTCACGGGTGAGCGCACGCGCAGTGAAGGGGCCGTCCGGATGCGCGGCGATCGCGCGGACGAGCCCGCCGCCCTGGGCGCCGGTGGCGCCGACGACGGCGATGGTCTTGCGGTCGGACATCGAGCTACCTCCAGTGGTCGGGGTCGGGAGAGGACTTCCGAGACGATGCGCCCCGGCCCGGGCAGGTGTTACGCGATTCTGCACACTGCGGAGGCGCGATGGTATCGCCTCGCAGCGGTGCGGCGGCTCAGGGATCGTCCTGTTCGGGGTCGCTCGGCTCCTCGTGGAAGCACGGCGCGCCCTCGAACGCGGCCAGGCCGGCCGGCGTCTGCAGCCGCCGCTCACGGCGGCGCCTGGCGGCGCGGCGCCGGGCGGCCGCGAGCGCAGCCGACGCGCCCACGACACCGCCGAGCAGGAAGGAGCGCGCCCTGCCGTGCTTGTCGTCGCCGTCCATTCCGCTACCCGCACCGGCCGAGCCGGCGCCTCCACTCTCGGTCGAGCTCCGTCGAGCCTACGCTCATGGTTCGATTGTGCCAGTGACGCCCCTCCGCATCGTGACGCTCGGCGACCTGATGCTCGACGTGATCGCCCGGGTCGAGCAGCCGCTCGAGCGCGGCGCCGACGTGCGGGCCATGACGCGGGCGGGCGCCGGCGGGCAGGCGGCGAACGTCGCAGCCTGGGCGTCGGCGCTGGGCGCGAGCGCCCGCTGCGTCGCGAAGCGCGGCGACGACGCGGCCGGAGAGCTGGTGACGCGCGAGCTGGCCGCACACGGCGTCGAGCTGGTCGGCCCCGTCGCCGAGGGCGCCACCGGCGTCGTCGTCTCGGTGGTCGAGGACGGCGAGCGCTCGATGGCGTCCGATCGCGGCGTCGCGCCGAACCTCGCCCCCGAGGAGCTCGAGGGGGCCTGGTTCGACTGCGACGTGCTCCACCTCTCCGGCTACGCCCTGCTGCGGGAGCCGATCGACGGCGCCGCGCTGCTCGCGGCGCGGCTGGCGCGGGAGCGAGGCGCAACGGTCTCGGTCGACGTCGCCGCCTGGACGGAGATCCGCCGCTACGGGCCGGTCCGCTTCCGCGAGCTGCTCGACGAGCTCGCGCCCGACGTCCTCTTCGCAACCGAGGCGGAGTGGCAGCTGCTCGGAGGCGCGTACCTGACCGCGCCGACCGGCGTGCTGAAGCGCGGCCCGCGCGGCTGCACCGTCATGACCGCCGACGCGCGGCTCGACCTCGCGCCCGTCGAGGGGGAGGTCGTGGACACGACGGGCGCGGGCGACGCGCTCGCCGCCGGCTTCCTGCTCGGCGGCTCGCTCGAGCAGGCGGCGCGCCGCGGACTCGAGGCCGCGGCCCGCTGCGTCTCCCGAGTAGGGTCGCTGCCGTGAGGGTCGAGGCGATGACGGACGACCAGGCGGCGGCGATCGCCGGCTGGCGCTACGAGTTCCCCTACGAGTGGTACGACACCTCCCGCGACCCGCGGCGCGTGGAGCTGTTCGCGAACCCCGCGCAGCGCGAGCAGCTGCGCGCGGTCGTCGACGACGCCGGCGAGCTCGTCGGATTCTTCAACTTCGTGCGCCAGGACGCCGAGGTCCGGCTCGGTCTCGGGATGCGGCCCGACCTGACGGGCCGCGGCCTCGCGCAGCCGTTCATCCGGTGCGGACTGGAATACGCGCGGCGCGAGTGGCGGCCGCGCCGCTTCCGGCTCTGGGTCGCGACGTGGAACGAGAGGGCGCTCGCCGCCTACCGGCGCGCCGGGTTCCGCGAGGTCGTGCGCGGCGAGGAGCTGAGCCGCTTCGTCGAGATGGAGCGGCCGGCGTGATCCGGATCGCCGAGGAGGTGCGCGAGGCGCTCGCCGCGGGCGGCGCGGTGGTCGCGCTCGAGACGACCCTCGTCGCGCACGGCTTCCCGCCCGGCGAGGGCGTCGAGGTCGGGCGCGAGTCGGAGCGACGGGTACGGGCGGCCGGCGCCGTGCCGGCGACGATCGGCGTCCTCGACGGCGAGCTGCGGATCGGACTCGACGAGGAGGAGCTGGCGCGGTTCGACGCCGGCGCGCGCAAGGTCGGGCCGCGCGACCTCGGCGCCGCGGTCGTGCAGGGGGCAGTCGGCGCGACCACGGTCGGAGGGACGCTCGCGGCCGCGCGGGCCGCAGGCATCCGCTTCATGGCGACCGGCGGCCTCGGCGGCGTCCACCGCGGCTTCCCGGACCCGCCCGACGTCTCCGCCGACCTCGCGCAGCTGGCGCGGACCCCGGCGCTCGTCGTGTCCGCCGGGGTCAAGTCCCTGCTCGACGTGCCCGCGACCGCGGAGCTGCTCGAGTCGCTCGGCGTGCCCGTCCTCGGATACCGGGTCGACACGCTGCCGCTCTTCTACGCCGCCGCGGGCGGGCCGCCGGTGTCGGCGCGGGTCGAGTCGGCGGGCGAGGCGGCGCGCGTGGCGGACGCGCACTGGGGCTCGGCGGCGGCGGGCTGCTGCTCGGGCGCGCGCCGGACGACCCGCTCGACGACGTCGAGCCGCTGATCGAGCAGGCGCTGCGCGCCGCGCGCGACGAGCGCGTCTCCGGCCAGGCGCTGACCCCCTACGTCCTCTCCTCCCTCCATCGCGAGAGCGGCGGCCGCACCCAGCAGGCGAACAAGGCTCTCGTGGCGGAGAACGCCGGTCTCGCCGGCGAGATCGCCGCCGCCGCGGCCTACTAGATCCTCTCGACCGCGAGCGCGTCGCCGACGCGGATCTCGGTCGCGAGCACCTCGGCGGCGATCCAGTCGCCGTGCCGCTCGACGAGAGCGCGCTGCGACCCGGGCACCGTGAGCACGATCCGGTCTGTCAGCTCGAAGCCCTGCTCCTTGCGCAGCGAGTTCACGCGGTGGATCAGGTCGTACGCGTCGGCCTCGAGCTTCAGCTCGTCGTCGAGCGCCAGCTCGAGCGCGACCGTCGCCCCGTCGGCCGAGGCGACCGCCCAGCCGTCGCGCCCGCCGCGCTCGACGAGCACCTCCTCCGGCTCGAGCTCGTGGCCGAGGACACGGAAGCGGCCGCCCTCGAGCTCCTCGAACTCGCCGGCCTGGAGCGCCGCGCGCACCGCGCCGAGCTCCTTGCCGAGCTTCGGCCCGAGCACGGGCAGGTGCGGCTTCACGTGCAGCTCCACCGCCTCGACGTGGCCGAACTCGACCTCCTTCACGCGCAGCTCGTCGGCGATCTCGCCCGCGTATGCCTCCGCGCGCGACACGCCCTCGACGACGAGCCGCCGCAGGGGCTGGCGCAGCTTCATGCCGGATGTGGAGCGCGCCTGCCGGCCGAGCTCGACGACGCGCCTCACGGCGCCGATCTCGCCGAGCAACTCGCGGTCGGGCTCCGCCTCCGCGGGCCAGCCGGCGAGGTGCACGGAGTCGGCCCCGTCTCGGACGAGGTTCCGCCAGAGGTGGTCGGTCAGGAACGGGAGGATCGGCGCGAGCACCCGCAGGGTCTGCACGAGCGCGTACCAGAGCGTGCGCAGAGCCTCCTCCTCGCCGTCCCAGAAGCGGCGTCGCGAACGGCGGACATACCAGTTGGAGAGATCGTCGAGGTACTCCTCGAAGGCGCGCATCACGTCGACGGTCAGCCACGCCTCGTAGCCCGCGGTCGCCTCGGCGACGAACGCGCGGGTGCGCTCGACGAGCCAGCGGTCGAGCGGCTTCAGGTCGCCCGCCGGCTCGAGCGCGTCCCACGACGGCCGGAAGCCGGCGACGTTCGCGTAGTCGACGAAGAACTTGACCGTGTGCCAGAGGGTCAGGAGCTTGCGCTTGCTCTCGTCGGCCGGGCCGAAGCCGAAGAGGAGGTTCCGGTCGGGCGGCTGGGCGCAGTACTGCCAGCGCATGACATCGGCGCCCATCCGCGCGAACGCCTCGTCGGCCGAGATCGTGTTCCCCCAGGAGCCGTGCATCTCGCGGCCGGTCTCGTCGAGCATCTTCTCGTAGCCGAGCACGCGCCGGAACGGAGCCCGGCCGACGAGCACGACCGACATGAAGAGCTGCGAATAGAACCAGAGCCGGATCTGCTCGCGCATCTCCGAGACCCAGTCGGCCGGGAACCAGCGCTCCCAGTAGGCGTGGTCGGGCAGGTCGGCGGTCGTCAGCCCCTTCGCCGCGCCGGTGCCGTAGCCCTCGGGCACCCACTCCCCGCTCTGCCAGCCGAGCGTCGAGAAGGGGACGATGCCGGCGTCGAGCCAGACGTCGCCCACCTCCGCGATCCGCTCCACCGGCTCGCCGCACTGCTCGCAGCGCACGGGGACGCGGTCGATCCAGGGGCGGCGCAGCTCCTCGAGCTGGTCGAGCCCCGCGACGGCCCGCTCCTCGAGCTCGCGCCGCGACCCGATCACGTTCAGGTGCCCGCACCGGCAGGGGTAGAAGGGCAGCGGCAGCCCGTAGTAGCGGCGGCGGGAGATGTTCCAGTCGCCCATGTTCACGAGCCAGTCGTCCATGCGCTTGCCCATGTACTCGGGCGTCCACCCGACGGTCGCGTTCGCGTCGCGCATCGGCTGCCGCAGGTCGCGGACGGAGATGAACCAGTCGTCGGCGAGGCGGAAGATCAGCGGCGTGTGGCAGCGCCAGCACTCGGGATAGCGGTGCTCGTGCAGGCCCGACTCGACGAGGATGCCCTTCTCGGAGAGGTCGCCGATGATCTGCTCCGCCGCCTCGACGGTGGAGAGGCCGTGCAGCCAGCCGTAGTCGTCGGTGAAGCGCCCGGACTCGTCGACCGGGCCGAGCACCGGGAGGCCGTGCTCGCGCGAGAGCTCGAAGTCCTCCGCGCCGCAGCCGGGGGCGATGTGGACGACGCCGGTGCCGTCGTCGAGCGAGACGTCGGCCCAGGGGATCACGCGGTGCTCGACCGAAGCGCCCGGGGCGAGCTCGTCGAACGGGCCGCGGTAGCGCCAGCCGACGAGCTCGGCGCCCCGCTTCGTCTCCTCGAAGCGCTCGTCCGGGTGGCGGGCGGCGGCGACCCACTCGCCGTTGGCGCGACGACCGTACTCGGCCTCCGGGTTGACGGCGGCGGCGACGTTCGCGGGCAGCGTCCACGGCGTCGTCGTCCAGACGACGACGAACTCGCCCGGCCGTTCGAGGAGCGGGAAGCGGACGTATAGCGAGGGGTCGGCGCGGTCGACGTAGGAGCCGATCAACTCGTGCTGCGAGATCGAGGTGCCGCAGCGCGGGCACCACTCCGTCGCGCGGTGGCCGGTGTAGAGCCAGTCGCGCTCGTGGACGGTCTTCAGCATCCGCCAGACGTACTCGATGTTCGTGTCGCTGAACGTGAAGTAGTCGCGGCCCCAGTCCATCCACATCCCGAGCCGCTTCGAGCCCGTCCAGATCTGCTCGGCCGAACGGACGACCGCCTCACGGCACCTGCGCGCGAACTCCTCGAGCCCGTACTCCTCGATCTCGCGCTTCGAGTTGAGCCCGAGCTCGTGCTCGACGCCGACCTCGATCCAGAGCCCCTGGCAGTCGAAGCCGTTCTGGTAGCGCTGCTCGTGGCCGCGCAGCGCCTTGTAGCGCTGGAACACGTCCTTCAGCGTCCGGCCCCAGGCGTGGTGGACGCCGAGCCCCTTGTTCGCGGTGACCGGCCCGTCGACGAAGGAGAAGGTCGGGCCGCCGCGGTTCTGCTCGCGCAGCCGCTCGAAGGTGCTCTCCCGCTCCCAGCGCGCGAGCACCTCCTCCTCGAGGCCGGGATGGTCGGGTTTGTCCGGCAGAGGCTGGAAGATCTGCTCGCCCATCGGGAAGGCAAGTCTAGGGCCAGCCGTTCTCACCAGAGGGAGATCGCGTACCGACTCTCCCGTTCGTCACCGGAAGGAAGGAAACGATGGCAACCGACGTCACCGACGCGACCTTCGATTCGGAGGTGCTCCAGGCCGGCGAGCCCGTGCTCGTCGACTTCTGGGCCGAGTGGTGCGGCCCGTGCCACGCGGTCGCACCCGTGCTCGAGAAGATCGCGGACGAGCGCCAGATCAAGCTCGTCAAGGTCAACATCGACGAGAACCAGGATCTCGCGATGCGCTACGGCATCCAGTCGATCCCGAACATGCTGCTCTTCGAGAACGGCGCCCCGAAGGCCTCGGCCGTCGGCGCGATGCCGAAGGGCATGCTCGAGCGCTCCCTGGGGCTCGGCGAGTGAGCTTCGGCAGGGGCCGGGCAAGACCGGCCTCTGCCCTCCTCCCGACGGCGCTAGGCGGGCTGCTCCCGGCTTTCGAGGAACCGCAGGAAGTCGGCGTGCTTGCCGAGATACTCCTCGATCTCGGCGACGCCGGCCCCGGCCCAGTCCTCGACCCAGCTGTCGGCGATGTCGTCCTCGATGCGATGGAAGCCGCGTTCGCTCATGGCGCCAATGATCGGCACGATCGCAGCCGGCCGCCATGGGCCGATCGGCTCAACTTGGGGGACCCGGAGACCCAGCGGGCTCGCGCGCGGGGCGGCCGCCGACTGCGCGGCGTCGGTTTCAGCCACACTGGGTGCGCGCATCCGCCCCGCTCGTCCGCCACCTCGCACGAGCTCGGCCGGGTCACGCTGCTCGCCGGCCTGCCCGGCGAGACGCTGGCACGGCTCGCGAAGCTGATGGAACGGGAAGAGGTCGCGCCCGGGCACCGTGATCGTGCGCGAGGGCGAGCCGGGCGACCGCTTCTACGTCCTCTTCGCGGGCATGCTGAGCGTCACCCAGCAGGGGATCGGCGAGCGGACGATGCTCCGTCCGGGCGACTACTTCGGCGAGGTCGCGCTCGCGATGCACATGCCCCGCACCGCGACGGTGTCGGCGGTGACGCCCGCGGTGGTCGCGAGCTGCGACCGCGAGACGTTCGACGAGATCCTGCGCCCGCTCTTCGCCGACGACTAGAGGCCTGACTGGGCCTCGGCGAGCACCGCGTCGGCGAACGCAGGCCAGGCCCGCGTCGCCCAGTCGCCGAAGGGCCGGTTCGTGAGGACGCCGCAGGCGAGCCCGGCCGCCGGGTCGACCCAGAGGATACGTGCCGCTCGCGCCGAAGTGCCCGAACGTCCGCGCCGAGTTCGCGGACGCCCGTCCAGTGCGGCGACTTGCCGTCGCGCAGCTCGAAGGCGAGGCCCCAGTCGTTCGGATCCATCCGGCCCCAGCCCGGGAGCACGCCGGCGAGGCCCGGGAACTGCACCGCGGTCGCCTCCGCCAGCGTCCCGGCGGCGACGAGCGTCGGCGCGAGCAGCTCGCGGCCGAGCGCGAGCAGGTCGTCGAGCGGGCCGCGGTACCCGTGGGCCGGCGAGCCGACGAGCCGCCCGGCGAGCCCGAGCGGAGCCACGACGGCAGCCGCGAAGTAGTCGGCGAAGGGCATCCCGGCGCGCGCGCCGAGGAGCCCGGCCGCCTGCTCGATGCCGGCGTTCGAGTAGATCCGGCGCCGCCCGGGCGCCATCAGCGGCGGCCCCTCGTCCGGAGGAAGCCCCGAGGCGTGCGCGAGCAGGTGCCGGAGCGTCGAGCCGGGCGGGCCTGCGGGCTCGTCGAGCTCGACCGCCCCCTCCTCGACCGCGACGAGCAGCGCGAGGCCGGTGAGCAGCTTCGTCACCGAGGCCCAGCCCAGCTCCCGCCCGCGAGGCCCGTGCGTCGCGACGACGCCCCCGGCGCGGGCGACGCCGGCGGCGGCGACGCCGGCTCCCCACCCGTCGATCGCGCTCAGCGCCTCCACGCCGCGATACTAGGCGCCGTGGATCGCCGGGCGATCGGATCGGGCTCGGACTGGGAGCGGCGCGGCGGCTACAGCCGGGCCGTCGTCGCCGGCGGCCGCGTCTTCGTCGCCGGCACCGCGCCGATCATGCCCGGCGACGCCGACCCGCCGGCCGAC
Organism: uncultured Actinomycetes bacterium; assembly: GCA_963746895.1. Classification (GTDB taxonomy): domain Bacteria; phylum Actinomycetota; class Thermoleophilia; order Gaiellales; family Gaiellaceae; genus Palsa-739. The sequence goes on from CAVVDI010000013.1 coordinate 407,935, forward strand.
CCGTACGGCCAGGCGCACCGCTGCCTCGAGATCGTCGCGGCCGCGCTCGAGGAGGCGGGCGGCGGGCTCGGCGACGTCGTCCGCACGCGTCTGCTGATGACCGACGCGTCGTACGCGCCCGAGATCCTCCGCGCACACGGCGAGGCATTCGGCGGCGTGCGCCCCGCCTGCACCGGCATCGTCGTCGGGCTGCTCGACCCGCGCTGGCTCGTCGAGATCGAGGTCGACGCCGTGCTGCCCACGTCCGCCCCGAGCCCGTGAGGCTCGCGGCGGGGATAATCGTCAGGGCATGACCGACGAACTCTTCCCCGCCTCGATCACCGGCAAGGGCTCTGGCTTCCCGCCGGGCGGGAGCGTTCTCGACCATGCGTTCGGACAGAGCGACGCGTACACGCTCGGAGTCGAGGAGGAGTACATGCTCCTCGACGCGGAGACCTTCGACCTCGTCCAGCACATCGACACGGTTCTGGCCGCGGTCGCCGGCCACGAGCTCGAGCCGCGGATCAACTCCGAGCTGATGCAATCCGTGCTCGAGGTGGCGACGCCCGTCTGCCACACGCCGGCGGAGGTGCGCGCGCAGCTGCTGCGCATCCGCAGCTTCGTCTGCGACGTCGCACGGGAGAAGGGGCTCCGCGTCGGCTCGGCCGGAACGCATCCGTTCTCGCTCTTCGAACGGCAGCGGATCACGGCCAAGGACCGCTACCGGGCGCTCGTCGACCAGATGCAGTACATCGCGCGCCGCGAGCTGATCTTCGGGATGCACGTGCACGTCGCGATCGACGACCCGGAGAAGGCGATCCAGGTGGTGAACGCGCTGATCGTGCATCTGCCGGAGCTCGTCGCACTCTCCGCCAGCTCGCCGTTCTGGCGCGGCGAGCCGACCGGGCTCCGCTCGTCGCGTCACATGGTCTTCGCGGCGTTCCCGCGCTCGGGCCCCCCGCCGCGCTTCCGCGACTACGCCGACTACGCCGGGGTCGTGCACCAGCTGGAGCGGACGGGCTGCATCCAGGACTACACCCACATCTGGTGGGACATCCGCCTGCACCCGCGGCTCGGCACGATCGAGATCCGGATCTGCGACGCGGTGACGCGGCTCGACGACGTGATCGCGATCACCGCCTACTGCCAGGCGCTGGTCAAGCACTACGCGGAGCGCTTCGACGCGGGCGAGGAGGTGCCGTCGTTCCACCGCATCCTCACGACCGAGAACAAGTGGCTCGCCGCCCGCTACGGGCTCTCCGCGCCGATCATGGACCTGCACACGGGGCGACGGAACCGGCTCCCCGTTGCGACGCTCGTGCGGCGGACGCTGAAGGCGCTCGAGCCGCACGCGCGCGACCTCGGCACGGGCGACGAGCTGGCGGGCGTGAAGGAGATCCTCGGGCGCGGCAGCGGCGCCGACCGGCAGCTGCACGTCTTCAACGCGAACCGCGACATCGTCGAGGTCGTGCACGAGATCGCCGATCTGACCGAGGTCGCACCCGAGCAGCCCCGGCCCGCACCCGCGTAGACTGGGCCCGTGCTCGGGGTCGGCGAGAGGGTGCCCGGTGACGCCGCGGTCTGGACGACCCCGCGCGAGCGGGCGACGCTCGACGACCTCCTCGGCGGCGGCCCGATCCTGCTCGTCTTCTACCTCTTCGACTGGTCGTCGACCTGAACGAGCGAGCTCGAGCTCCTGCGTGACAGGAGCGAGCGCTTCCGCGAGACGGGCGTGCAGCCCTACGCGGTCTCCCGCGACTCGCCGTACACGCACGTCGCCTGGACGCAGGCGCTCGACCTGAACTTCCCGCTGCTCTCCGACTGGAACGCCGAGGCGACCCTCGGCTTCGGCGTCGCGTTCGAGCACAACGGGATGAAGAACGTCTCCCGGCGCACCGTCTTCCTGATCGCCGCCGACGGCGTCGTCCGCGGCGCGTGGGAGTACGAGACCTCGGAGCTGCCCGACTTCGACGTCCTGCTCGGGGCCGCACAGGCCCTGACGTCGTAGCCGTCCGCCGGATCGCGTTTACTGCGCCGCCATGGACACGACACCATCCGTCGAGGCGCCTGCGAGTCGCAGCGCCTCCAACAACGTCACCGTCGCGGTCGGGCTCGCGGTCGCCGTCGTCGGCATCGTCTTCGCCTTCAACGCGACGGACGTGAGCTCCCACTGGTTCGCCCTGTTCAAGCTGATCCATGTCGGCGTCGCCGTCTTCTGGGTCGGCGGCGGGCTCCTGCTCACCGTCCTGGCGGTGCGGGCCGAGCGCTCCGGCAGCCCCGACGAGCTGGCGACGATCGCGCGGCAGGCCGTGTTCGTCGGCGAGAAGGTCTTCGCTCCGGCGGGCCTCGTCGTCCTGGCGATGGGGATCACGATGGTGCTCAACCAGCACCTGGGCTGGGGCGCCTTCTGGATCGACGCCGGCCTCGTCGGCTACGCCGCGACCTTCACCACCGGCGTCGCCGTCCTCGCGCCGCTCGCGAGGCGCGTGGCGGCGCTGCTCGACGAGAAGGGGCCGGCCGCGGCCGAGACGCAGGCCGCGATCAAGCGCATCCTCGTCGTCGCCCGCGTCGACGCCGGCGTGCTGCTGCTCGTCGTCGCGGACATGCTGACGAAGCCGTTCAGCTGAACGAGAGCACGCGGCCGCCCGGGAGCGATGAGTTCCGGGCGGCCGCACCGTCTCTTCCGAGACCCTCGCCGATCGGCGAGACTTCCGAGAGTCCCTCAACCGGAGGAGAGCGCGATGTCACGAACGCTGCTGCTGATCGGAACCCGCAAGGGCGCCTTCGTCCTGGAGAGCGACGCCGACCGGCGCGACTGGACGCTGCGCGGCCCCTACTGCGAGGGCTGGCCCGTCTACCACGCCGTCCACGACGCGGGATCGGGCTCGATCTACGCGGCGGCGGCGAGCGAGTGGCACGGCTCCGCCGTCTGGCGCAGCCGCGACCTCGGCGAGAGCTGGGAGCTCTCGAGCGAGGGGCTCGGCTACGACGACGACGGCGGCGGCCGCAAGCTGTCGAAGGTCTCGACGCTCGCGGTCGCGGGCGACCGCGTGCTCGCCGGCGTCGAAGCGCCCGGCATCTTCGAGAGCCGGGACGGCGGCGAGACCTGGTCGCTCCTCTCGACGCTCGCCGGCCAGCCCGGGAGCGACGCCTGGGACGATCCTGCGAACCAGCCGCCGGGGCATCTCGGCATCTCGGGCTTCGTCACGGACGGCGGCGACAGCCGACCGCTTCTGGGCGATCGTGCAGGGGATCGGCGCCTTCGAGACCGCGGACGGCGGGGCGACGTGGACGCCGCGGAACCGCGGGCTGCGCGCCGACTGGCCGCGTCCGCACGAGGAGGTCGGCTTCTGCGTCCACAAGCTCGTGCGCTCGCCTTCCGACGGGACGCGGATGTACCAGCAGAACCACGTCGGCATGCACCGCTCGGACGACGAGGGCCACACCTGGAACGAGATCACGGAGGGCCTGCCGAGCGAGTTCGGCTTCGCCGCCGCCGTGCATCCGCACGACCGCGACATCTTCTACGTGATCCCGCTCGACCCGGGCCACGGCCGCGTCATGCCCGACGGGAGGGCGGCGGTGTGGCGGACGAGCGACGGCGGCTCGTCCTGGCGGGCGCTCACGAACGGGCTGCCCCAGCAGGGGGCGCACCTCGGCGTGCTCCGCCAGGCGATGGCGATCGACTCCCGCGAGGTGCCGGGCCTCTACTTCGGCACCAGCACGGGGCAGGTGTTCGCGAGCGCCGACGAGGGCGAGGGCTGGACGCAGATCGCCGACTACCTGCCGGCGATCTCGTCGGTCGAGGTCGCCGTCGTCGAGTGATGCCCGACGTCCACCTCCCCACGACGCTGACCCCGCTGTTCGCGGGGCTGCCGCGCCGTCTCGAGGTCGAGGCGGCCACCGTCGGCGAGGCGATCGACCGGCTCGAGGAGCGGTGGCCGGGCCTCCGCGACCGCCTGGTCGGGGAAGGCCCGGCGCTGCGCCGGCACATCCACGTCTACGTCGACAAGGAGCGGGCCGACCTCGACGCCCGGCTCGACGCGCGCTCGCGCGTCGACGTGATCGCGGCGATCAGCGGCGGCTAGGCCGCGACACGAAGACGACGCGCTCCCGTGATGGTGCTTCGGCAAGCCGAAGCACCATCACGGCGGCCGCCAGCCCGCTTCGGCATGGCGCCTGGCCTCACGACGGGCACGACGGTGCTTCGGCAAGCCGAAGCACCGTCGCGGAAGAGCTACGAGTTGGTGTCGCGGGCGGGGGTGGGCCGCGCGCGGGCTGCCCTACATGCCCATCGCGTGGTAGCCGCTGTCCACGTAGAGCGTCGTGCCCGTGACGTTCCGCGCGCCCTCGCCGAGGACGTACGCTGCGGCGGCGCCAACGTCGTCGGCCGAGATGTGACGGCGCAACGGGGCGCGCTCCTCGACGATGTCCTCCATCGTCGTGAAGCCGGCGATCGAGCGCGCGGCGAGCGTGCGCACGGGGCCGGCGGAGATCGCGTTCACGCGGATGTTCTTCGCGCCGAGATCCCAGGCGAGGTACTTCACGCACGAGTCGAGCGTCGCCTTCGCGACCCCCATCACGTTGTAGTGCGGCACGGCGCGCTCGCCCCCGAGGTAGGTCATGGTCACGATCGAGCCGCCGCCGGCTCTCTCCATCAGCGGCTCGGCCGCACGGGCGCACGCGACGAGCGAGTAGGCGCTGATGTCGATCGCCATCCAGAAGCGGTCGCGCGGCGTGTCGGTGAAGCGGCCCTCGAGATCCTCCGCCGCGGCGAAGGCGACCGAGTGAACGAGGATGTCCAGCTCGCCGCCGAAGGTCTCGCCGACCTCGCCGAAGACCCGGGCCACGTCCTCGTCCGAGCGGACGTCGCACTCCGTGATCAGCTCGGCGCCGACCGAGCCGGCGAGCTCGCGAACCGCCTTCTCGATCCGTTCGCCCTGGTAGGTGAAGGCGAGTCGCGCGCCCCCGGCCGCGAGCTGTTGCGCGATGGCCCAGGCGATCGAGCGCTTGTTCGCGACGCCGAGGACGAGTGCGCGCTTACCGTCGAAGGCTCCGGCCATGCGCGCGATCCTAGCGTGCAGCGGCTAGCCTGAACCCGCCTTGCGCCGCGCGATCCCGCTCCTTGCCTGCGCCGCGGCGCTCTCGGGCGCCCTGCCTGCTGCGGCCACGCTGGTTCCGGTGCGGCACGACGGACTCCCGCGCGTCCGCCCCGGCGCGATCCGCCTGCAGCCCGCCGGCGGCGCCCGCGTGCGGATGATCGCGCAGCTCGCGCTGCCACCGCTCGCCGAGCGGTACGGCCGCGGCCTCTCCGCGGTCGGCGGCCGGCGGAAGCTCGCCGTCCACAGCAGAGCGTCGCGCGCCTACCTCGCGCAGGTCGCGACCGCCCAGGCGCGCGCGGTGGCGCAGCTGCGCGCGGCGATCCCGCGGGCCCGCATCCAGGAGCGGTTCCGGATCCTGCTCGATGCCGTCACCGTCGACCTGCCCGCGTCGCGGCTGCCCGAGCTGCTGCGGCAGCGCGAGTTCACGCACGTCTTCCCCAGCCTCCGCTACACCCTCGCGCTCGACCGCTCGCCCGGGGTGATCGGCGCGGACACGATCCGCAAGGAGCTCGGCGCCGACGGCAGCGGGATGAAGATCGCCGTCGTCGACGACGGCCTCGACCAGACGAACCCGTTCTTCGACCCGACGGGCTTCACGTATCCGGCCGGCTTCCCGAAGGGCGACACGTCGGCGACGACGCCGAAGGTGATCGTCGCGCGTGTCTTCCCCGGCCCGAACGCGGGCCGGGCCGGACGCCTGCCGACCGATCCGAACTCCTCGTTCCACGGGACGCACGTCGCCGGGATCGCCGCAGGCGACTCGGGCACGACCGCGCCGGCGGGTGCCGACCACCCGCTGGTGACCGGACTGAGCGGTGTCGCGCCGCGGGCGTGGCTCGGCAACTACCGCGTCTTCACGGTGCCGACGCCGATCGGACACGTCGCGGACACGCCGGAGATCGTGCAGGCGTTCGAGGCGGCCGTCGCGGACGGGATGGACGTGATCAACTTCTCGGGCGGCGGGCCGCAGACGGACCCGGCGACGGACGCGCTCGTCCAGGCGGTGCACAACGTCGCGGCCGCCGGGGTCGTGCCGGTGATCGCCGCGGGGAACGACCGCGACGAGTTCGGCGCCGGCTCGGTCGGCTCGCCCGGCACCGCGCCCGAAGCGATCTCGGTCGCCGCCGTCTCGAACACGCACGTCTTCGCGCCCGGGCTCGACGTCGTCGCGGCCGGGGCGCCGGCCACGCTGAAGGGGATCCCCTTCCTCGGCGCCGCAGGCAGCACGGCGCCTCCGCTCTGGGGCAGCGCCAACCAGACCCTCGTGGACGTCAGCTCGCTGACCGGCACCGACGGGAGGCCGGTCGAACGGCACCTCTGCGGGCCTGCAGACGACCTCGCCTCGGCCAAGGGGACGCTGCCGGCGCACTCGCTCGACGGCGCGATCGCCCTCGCGCAGCGGGGCCTCTGCCCCTTCACGACGAAGGCGGCACAGGTGCGGGCGGCCGGTGCCGCCGGGCTGATCCTCTCCGACAACCGCGAGGGCGAGGCGAACCAGATCCCGGTCCGGCTCTCGCTCCCCTCCGGGATGATCGCGAACCTCGACGGCGACCACCTGCGCGCGTTCGTCGACGCCACCGGCGGTCGGACGACGATCCGTGTCGGCGACCAGCCGCTCGAGCTCGAGACCGGCCGCAGCGGGGTGATCACAAGCTTCTCGTCGGGCGGCCCGACGTCGTTCGGCCACGACCTCAAGCCCGACGTCTCCGCACCCGGCGGGCAGATCCTCTCCTCGACGCTGCCGAACACGAGCGCGTCGCGCTTCGCCGTCTTCGACGGCACCTCCATGGCCACGCCGCACGTGTCCGGCGCCGCCGCGCTGCTGCTGCAGCTGCATCCGGGCTGGACGCCCGCACAGGTCAAGTCCGCGCTCGTCGCCACCGCGGGGCCCGCGTGGGGCGACACGGCGCGGACGCAGGAGGCGGGCGTCCCGCTCGAGGGCGGCGGCCTCGTCGCGCTCCCGGCGGCGGCCGACCCGCGCCTCTTCACGGCTCCGACCTCGCTCTCGTTCGAGGACGTCGCCGCGAGCGGCGGCGCGGCGAGCAAGACGATGCTGCTCCAGGTCGCCGACGCCGGCGGGGGCGCGGGCAGCTGGGAGGTGACCGTCTCCGCGCAGGCCGCGACGGCGGGGGCGACGCTCGAGGTCCCGGGCACCGTCGCGCTCGCGCCGGAGGGGAGCGCCGACCTGCCGGTGACGGTGCACGTGTCGGCCGACGCGGCGGCGGGTGAGGACTACGGCTTCGTCGTGCTCCGCCAGGGGGACGTGACGCGCCGCGTGCCGTACCTCTTCCTCGTCTCGAAGCCGGCGCTCGCCTCGGCGCCGGTGCTGCCGCTGACGGCGCGCGTCTCGGGCAGCACGCGGACCGGGCCGAGCCGCGTCTCCGCGTACGGCTTCCCGTCCGCGCCCTTCGGCAACGCGCCGGACACCCCGGTGATGAACGAGGACGGCGGCGAGGTTCTGTACTCGCTCGACCTGACGCGGCCCGTCGCGAACGCGGGCGTGTCGGTGCTCTCCTCTCCTCCGGGCGTCCGCGTCGATCCGTTCTTCCTCGGCTCGCGCGACGAGAACACGGTGCAGGGCTTCGCGGGAACTCCGGTCGACGTGAACGCGCTCACCTACGACTACCTCGACCCGATCTCGTCCGCGGGCGCGTCGATGCCGAGGGCGGGCCGCTACTACGTCGTCGTCGACTCCGGCCGCGCCCGCTTCGACGGGCACAGCTACGCCGGCCGCTTCGTGCTCCGCTCCTGGGTGAACGACGTGACCCCGCCCACCGTGCGCCTGCTGACCACGCACGTCTCGACCGGACGCCCGACGATCGCGGTGCGGACGACGGACACGCAGTCGGGCGTCGACGCCTCCTCGCTCGCGATCGGCTACAGGGGCGTGCTCGTCGGCGCCTCGTCGTACGACCCGCTGACCGGCGTCGCGACGTTCGCGCTGCCCCAGGCGGCGCCCGCCCTGGCGAGGGGGACGCTCACGCTCCGGATCACCTCGTCCGACTACGAGGAGGCGAAGAACGTCGACACGAGCGGCACCGCGATCACGCCGAACACCCGCACCGCCTCGGCCCGCGTGCGCGTGACGAGCGGACCCGCCGTCTCCTGGCTGCAGCCCACCGCGAGCGTCTGCGCCGCCGGAACGCAGAAGCTGCTGCTCGCCGCGAGCGCGGCGACCGGCGTGAGAGGCGTCCGCGTCCTGCTCGACGGGCGCCCGCTCGCGACGGCCTCGAAGCGCGCCGACCGGACGTGGACCGCCCGCTGGCGCGCGGATAGGGCGGCGAGGGGCCGTCACGTCCTCACTGCCGTCGCCCACGACCGCTCCGGTCACGTCGCGCGGGCCTCCCTGCGCGTGCGACGCTGCACCGGATGAGCAGCGAACAGCGCGTGGCCGTCGTCACCGGCGCGTCCTCGGGCATCGGCGCCCGGGTCGCGCGCGGCCTGGCCGAGCGGGGGATGCGGTGCGTCCTGCTCGCCCGCCGCGAGAAGCGGCTGCGCGAGCTCGCGGAGGAGATCGGCGGCGAGGCGGAGCCGTGCGACGTGGCCGACCGCGCCGCCGTGGACCGCGTCGCGGCCCGTGTGCTCGAGCGGCACCCGCGCGTTCACGTGCTCGTCAACAACGCCGGAGTCCCCGGCCGCTCCGGCTTCCTCGAGGGCGATCCGGATGCGATCGAGGCCGTCGTGCGCACCAACTACCTCGGCGGGGTCTGGTGCCTGCGAGCCTTTCTGCCCGGCCTTCGCGCGGCGGCGCCCGCCGACGTCGTCAACGTCGTCTCCGTCGCGGGCGTGGTCGCCTTCCCGCCCTCCGGGCCCTACTCGGCGTCGAAGCACGCCCAGCTCGCGTTCTCGCGGGCGACCGCGGCCCAGCTGCGCGGCGAGCGGATCCGCGTGCACACGGTCAAACCCGGGTTCGCCGAGACCGAGGGCTTTCCGCAGTCGTGGCTGCCCGGCCCGGTGCAGCGGCTCGTGCTCGAGCCCGAGGACGTCGCGGCCCACGTGCTCGCCTCGCTGGAGCGCGGCCGGGGCGAGACGACGGTGCCCTGGTACTACGCCCCGGCCGGGGTTCTGCAGGCGCTGCTGCCGAACGCCTTCGCACGGGTGCTTGCCCATGGGCCTAGCCGCTCTAGAATCGACTGGAACCGATGACGGGGCAGCAACAGCCGGCGGTCGAGGACGTGATGGCGGTCGCGGAGTTCCGGGCCGCCCTGCGCCAGTTCCTGCGCCGCAGCGAGCGCGTCGCCCGCCAGTCGGGCCTGACGCCGCAGCGCCACCTGCTGCTGATGATGATCAAGGGCGCCCCGGGCGCCGACGAGCAGTCGACCGTGACCGAGCTCTCCGACCGGCTCCAGCTCGCGCAGAGCACCGTCACCGAGCTCGTTCGACGCGCCGAGGAGGCAGGGCTCGTCCAGCGCCGGCAGTCGGAGCGGGACGCGCGGGTGGCTCACCTGCGCCTGAGCCCCGAGGGGGAACGGCGGCTGATGCTGTCGTTCACGGCGCTCGCGGACGAGCGCGCGCAGCTGCGCGACGCGTTCGCGCACCTCGACGAGGCCGAGGCCTAGCCGCCCGGGCCGGGGACGCCGGTCGACCCCGGGCCGGCCGTCCCCCGCCGCCGCCGATGAGACCCCCCGAGGCGGCTCCGCCGACGGTGTCCACGACCTCGCAGCCGTGGACGACGTCGGTCGGGTCGACGACCGCCCGGTCGCGGCCTCTGCCACAGTCGACGGTGTCCTCGACCCCGTTCGCCGCGTACACCGTGTCGGAGCCCGGCCCGGCGTCGACGCGGCTGCCGCCCGGCCCTGCGACCGTGATCACGTCGTTGCCCGCGCCGCCCTCGATCCGGTCGTAGCCGCCGTTGCCGACGAGCGTGTCGTTGCCGCCGCCGCCGAGGATGACGTCGTCGAACGGCGTGCCGATCAGGTAGTCGGCGGCGGCGGTGCCCGTGATCCGGCTACCCGGCCGGTGCGGGTACACGCCCGACACGGCCTCGGTGACCGGGGAGGTCGACTCCCCCTTGCCGTACGCGTTCGACGCGGTCACGACGACCCGGAACGTCGAACCGACGTCCGCCGCGGCGGGTGTGTACTTCAGCGTCGTGGCGCCCTGGATCGCGCGGCAGGAGGAGCCGGTCGCGTCGCAGCGCTGCCACTGCACGGCGCTCGTCATCGGCTCGTCGCCCTGGAAGGAGGCGTCGGTGGCGGTCAGCAGCACCCCGACCCCGGTCGACCCCGAGATCTCCGGCGGCGCGAGCACACTCGGGGCGAAGTGCCGGCGGTCGACGACCGGGTACGTGTGGTTCGTGTACTCGGTGTCCGAGCCGGCGAGGTTGGAGCCGGTGAGGTAGACGCGGAGCGCGGCGCCGATGTCGTCCGGAACCGGGATGTAGGTGCTCGTCGTCGCACCGGGGATCGGCACGCACGTCTCCGGCGTCCCGTACGGGTCGCAGCGCCGCCACTCGTACGCGATCGTCGGCACCGGTGCGCCGTCCCATGTGCCCGTGCCGACCCTGAGCAGCTGGCCGACGACGTTGGTGCCGTCGATCGGCGGCGTCCTGCGCAGGCGGGGCACGATCGCCCCGACGACGTCGGTGGCGGCCGACGACACGTGGGCCGTTCCGCCGCCGTTCGTCGCCGTGATCCGGATCCGCAGCCGCTTGCCGTAGACGGACTCCGGCACGAGGAGGAAGGACGACGTCGCGTTCGGGATCGGGAAGCACGAGCCGTTGAGCGGATCCGACGGCTCGCACCACGTCCACTGGTAGGCGTACTGGATCGGGAAGGAGCCGCTCCACGAGCCGCGGCTCGCCGAGAGCGAGCTGCCGACGACGAGCTGGGAGCTGGTGCCGAAGAGCGCGACGGTCGGGTAGGCGGCGACGGAAGGCGCGGTGACGGTGCCCGCGGCGGCGGCGACGCCGGTGGCGGCGGAGGCGACCGCGCTCGCCGTGCCGGCGGCGTTCGAGGCCTGCACGGCGACCCGGAGCGTCGCGCCGATGTCGCCCGCGAGGACGGCGTATGTCTGCGCCGTCTGGCCGGAGATGTCGGAGCAGCTGCCGCCGCCCGCGTCGCAGCGCTGCCACTGGTACGAGTAGCCGGTCGCGCTCGCGCCCTGCCAGGTGCCGTTCGTCGCAGTCAGCAGGTCGCCGGTCTGCGGGCTGCCGCTGCCGGTGATCGTCGGCGCCGAGATGTTGATCGGCGGGACGGTCTGCCAGTCGGGCGTCGCGTCGCTCGCCCCCGAGTGGAGCTGCGTCGGCGCCGACCAGCTGGAGCCGCTCTGGATCGCGCTGTAGATCCCCTGGCCGCTCTCGGCGAAGACGAGGCCGTCGCCGTTCGGGGCCCAGCTCGGCGCCGTCTTGTCGACGTCGGCCGCCGTCGTCACCCTCGTGGCGGTGCCGCCCGACGACGCGACGACCCAGATCTGCACCTTTGAGCCGTCGCTCGCCTGGAACGCGATCTGCGAGCCGTCCGGCGACCACGCCGGCTGCGACAGCGCGCCGCTCGGGCCTGAGATCGAGAGCGGCGTTCCGCTGCCGGGCGTCGAGGCCGCGATCGTGTAGATCGAGCCTCCGAGCGCGAAGACGATCTTCCCGGTCGACGAGGGCGACCAGCTCGGGTCGGCGCCACCGCTCGTCGTGAGTCGCGTCTGGTTGCCGCCCGACGAGGTCATCGTCCACACGTCGCCGCCGCTCGCGTACGCGATCGAGCCGCCGTCGGGCGACCAGACGGGTTCGGCGCCGGATGCGAGGGCGCCGCCGACCGAGCCGCTGCACGACGTCACGCTGCACGTCCTGATCGAACCGGCGCTGCTGAAGGCGAGCGTCGTCCCGTCCGGCGACCAGGACGGGTCGACCGGCGAACCGGAGAGGCCGAGCAGGGTCGCACTGCCGCTCGAGGAGCTGCGCACGGCGAGATCGCCGCCGGCGACGAAGACGATGTCGCCGTCCGCGCCGCCGCTCGAGGCGGCGAACACGCCCGCGCTGATCGGCAGCAGGCCGAGGACGCAGACCGCGAGCACGAGCCGGACGACGCGGGAGAACCGGATCACCGACGAGTTGTAACCCCCGAACAGGAGAAACGCCAGGAGTCAGCGCCGCTCGAGGAGGTACCAGGCGACGACCGCCGGCACCGCGTCGCCGCCCTGGGGCGCGAGTGCCCGCGCCCGCTCGCGCGCGTCGCCCTCGCAGCCGGCGAGCTCGAGATACGCGTCGAGGTCGCGCTGCTCGCTCTCGTGCCGGTCGCGCAGCAGAACGAGCTGGTTCGCCTCGAACAGCTGGCGGAAGTCGCCGTCCGGGAGCAGGCGCTCGTGGCCCGGGTCGCGGGCGCGCTCGAAGCGGTCGAGGGTCATTCCCTCGAGCGGGTCGGCCGGCGCGATCTGGTCGACGACGAGGACGCGGCCGCCGGGCCTGGTGACACGCACGAGCTCGGCGACGACGAGCTCGGGGCGGTGCACGTGGTGGAGCGTGCGCAGCGTCCCGGCGAGGTCGAACGAGAAGTCGTCGAACGGGAGCGAGGTGCCGTCGCCCTCGACGAACGTCACGTTCGCGAGCCCGGTCGCGCGCTCGCGCGCGAGCGCGAGGAGCTCCGGCACCGGGTCGACGCCGACGACCTCGCGGACGAGCGGCGCGAGAGCGAGCGCGAGCGCACCGGCGCCGGCGCCGACGTCGAGCGCCCGCTCGTCGCCGTCCGGGAGGACGAACGTCCGTACCTGTTCTGCGAGCAGCGCCGCGCGCTCGTCCTGCCGCGCGGCGAGCCGCTCCGCGGTGCGGGCGAAGCGGTCAGCCGAGGACGACACGCCTCGTCCTCGCTGGATTGGCGGCGATGCCGCAGACGAGCTCGTAGGTGATCGTGTCCGCCACGTCGGCGTGCCGTTCGACGCGGAGGCCGTCACCGACGATCACGACCGGGGTCCCGACGGGCAGCTCCCGGTCGAGCTCGACGGCGAACGCGTCCATCGAGACGGTGCCGACGACGCGCCGCGGCTCCCCGTCGACGCGCACCTCGGTGCCGGCGAGGTCGCGACGGAAACCGTCCGCGTAGCCGACCGGGACGATGCCGATCCACGTCGGCCGCTCGGCGACGAAGCGGCGGCCGTAGCCCGTGCTCCAGCCCGGCTCGAGCAGCCGCACCTGTGCGAGGTGGCTCGTCCAGCGGAGCGCGGGCTCCAGCCCGTCCTCTGCGGGGTCGGTGCCGAAGGGCGAGAGGCCGTAGAGCGCGATCCCGCATCGTGCCGCGTCGAAGCGGGCGGAGGGATAGCGGAGGGCGGCGGCGCTGTTCGCGAGGTGGCGCGTCAGGTGCGGGTATGCGCGGGTCGCCTCGCGGAACCGCTCGATCTGCCACTCGGCGAAGCCGGCGTCGGTGTCGGCGGTGGCGAGGTGGCTCATCAGACCGACGACCTGGGCGGGCGGGAGCGGCAGCTCGGAGAGCCCCCAGCGGCCCATCCCGGTGTCGAGCTTCAGGTGGACGCGGATGCCGTCCGGGATCTCGCCGCCGGAGACGACGAGCTCGAGGCGGGCGTCGCGCGCGCGCGCGAGCTCGCGATCGTCCGCCGTCGGCCCCATGACGACGATCCGCGCGTCCGCGTGGTCGCGGCGCAGCTCGAGGGCCTCGGGGACGGTCGCGACGCAGAGGCCGGTCGCCCCGGCGCCGAGGGCGGCGCCGGCGACCTCGCGCGCACCGTGGCCGTAACCGTTCGCCTTGACGACGGCCCACAGCTCGGAGCCGTCGAGCGCGGCGAGCAGCGTGCCCGCGTTCCGCCGCACGGCGCCGAGGTCGGTGGTGAGCTCGCTCCGGTGCACGCCTCTAGTGTCGCCACTCGCGGTCGAGTGCGCGCGGGAGCGCGTCGATCAGGTCGCTCGCGACGAGACCCGCGCGTTGCGGCGCCTCGACCGACGCGCGCTGCTGGGCGGCGCAGGCGGCGGCCGCCGCGCGCTGCGGCTCCATTCCCTTGGCGAGGAACGCGGCGACGATCCCGGTGAGGACGTCCCCGGTGCCCGCGGTCGCGAGCGACGGCAGCCCGAGCGCGACGACGAGCACGCCCTGTCCGGGAGCGGCGACGAGCGAGTCCTGGCCCTTGAGCACGACGACGCAGCCGAAGCGCTCGGCCGCCTCCCGCACCGCGGCGAGCCGGTGCGCGGCGATCTCGGCCGACCCGCGTCCGAGCAGCCGACCGAGCTCGCCCTCGTGCGGCGTCAGCACCCGCGGCGCCGGCCACTCGCCGGGCTCGAGCCCGTCGAGCGCGTCCGCGTCGGCGACCACCGGCAGCTCGACCTCCGCGAGCACGCGGCGGACGAGCTCCTTGACCGCGGCGCCGCGCCCGAGACCGGGCCCGATCGCGAGCGCATGTGCCTTTCCGGCCAGTTCGAGCACGGCGTCGGCCGCGCCCTCCCCCGCCTCGCCTCCGGCGTCGGGGAGCGGCCGCTTCACCGCCTCGAGCAGCCGCTGCTCGAAGACCGGCAGGGTCGACTCGGGTGCGGCGACGGTGACGTAGCCGGCGTCGGCGCGCATCGCCGCCATGGCGCTCAGCGACGGCGCTCCGGTCAGCCCGCGCGAGCCGCCGACGACGAGGACGTGGCCGGAGGTGTACTTGTTGTCGCGGGAGCCGCGGCGCGGCACGTCGACGAGGATCGCCGGCGTCACGAGGCGGTGCTCGGTCTCGGCCGGCTCCAGCCCGATGTCCGCGACGTGCACCTCGCCCGCATGGAAGCGGCCCGGCGCGACCGCGAGCCCGACCTTGACGCCGTGGAAGGTGACGGTTGCCGCCGCCTGCACGGCGGCGCCCGCGACCTCGCCCGTCGAGGCGTCGACCCCGGACGGCAGGTCGATCGCGAGCACCGGGGCGCTCGACGCGTTCATCGCCTCGATCAGCGCCGCCGCGTCCTGCCGCGGCTCACCCGAGAATCCGGTGCCGAAGAGCGCGTCGACGATCACGTCGGGGTCGCCGAGGTCGCGGTCGCCCGACTTCGCGTCGACGATCCGCGTCTCGCGCCCAGCCTCGTCGAGCCGCCGGGCCGTCACGCGCCCGTCGCCGCCGTTGGAGCCGCCGCCGCAGACGAGCGTCCAGCGTCGCGCGTCCGGGAAGCGGGACAGCGCGAGCTGGGCGGCAGCCGCGCCGGCGCGTTCCATCAGCTCGGGAATCGTGTCCGGGTAGCCGGGGTAGCGCTCCTCGGCGCCGCGCATCTCGGCGGCCGAGTAGAGGGGCTCAGTCGCACCCATCGACGACGGCGACCGCCTGCGCCAGCTCGCGCGAGTGCGTCATCGAGAGATCGATCGCGCCCGCGCCGATCGCCTCGGCCCGCGCGGCCAGGCGTCCGGAGAGGAGCACCGTCGGCTTCGGCCGGCCGACGATCTCGATCTCCTTCCACGCGAAGGCGCGCGCGACGCCGAAGCCGAGCGCCTTGCCGACCGCCTCCTTCGCGGCGAAGCGCCCGGCGTAGCTCTCGGCCGGGTTGGGCCGCGAGTCGCAGTACGCCTGCTCCGCCGGCGTGAAGCAGCGCTCGCGGAAGCGCTCGTACCGCTCGAGCGATCGCCGCACGCGCGCGATCTCGATCAGGTCGGTGCCGACGCGGATCACAGGTGCTCCTCCAGCCACTCGGGGAGGTGCGCGATCGAGGAGACGATCCCGTTGGGCTGCACGCGCGAGGCCTCGACCTCGTCGGGGCGGAACTTGCCGGTGCGGACGAGGACGGTGCGCATGCCGACCCCGTGCGCGCCGAGCACGTCGCTCTCGAGGTCGTCGCCGACCATCCAGGTCATGCCGGGCTCCGCGTCGAGCGCCTTGCAGGCAGCGTCGAAGTAGGCCGGGCTCGGCTTCCCGAGCACGATCGCCTCGGTCTCGGCGGCGAACTCGAGTCCGGCGACGAAGCAGCCCGAGTCGAGCAGCGGCCCGCGCTGCGTCTGCCACCAGCGGTTGCGGTGGAGGCAGTAGAGCTCGGCGCCGAGGTCCAGCTCGGCGAACGCGCGCGCGAGGTTCATGTAGGAGAAGACGAGGTTCGTCTCCGGCGTCTCGTCGGCCCCGCCGAGCAGGACGGCCTGCGCACCCTCGCCGACGAGGTCGATGCCCTCGAGGTCGCCGACGAGCGCGTGGATGACGAGCGCGAGGACGCGGCGGCCGCGGAGGGCGGCGACCGCGGCGTCGGCGGTCGTCTGCACCTCGCTCACGTCGACCTCGATGCCCTGGCTCGCGAGCTCGGCGGCGAGCTGCGCCTTCGAGCGCGTCGTGGTGTTGGTGACGAAGCGCAGCCGGTGACCGGAGTCGCGCAGGCGGCGCACCGCATCGGCCGCGCCCGGGATCGGGGCGCCGGAGACGTGCAGCACCCCGTCCACGTCGAGCAGAATCGCGGCCACCGGCGTAGGCTAGACGGAGCCGGTCGAGAGCGAAGGTGCCGGCTTTGCCGGTGCCGGAGCGGGAGCCATTGCACAGCGAGTCTATTCGGGTCACGCGCTCGGTCGCCGTTCCCCTGGCGGAGATCGAGCTCCAGGTGTCGCGCTCGAGCGGGCCGGGAGGCCAGCACGCACAGACGTCGGAGACCCGTGTCGTCGCCGTCTTCGACGTCGAGGCGTCGTCTGCCCTGAGCGCGACCCAGAAGCGGCGTGTCCTCGCGAGGGCCGGGCCGGTGCTGCGCGCGGTCGCCCAGGACGAGCGGAGCCAGGCGCGCAACCGCGAGCTCGCCGTGGAGCGGCTCGCGGAGTCGCTGCGCCGGGCCCTGCGGGTGGAGCGCCGCCGTGTTCCGACGAAGCCGAGCGCGGCGGCGAGGGAGCGGCGGATCCAGGAGAAGAAGCGCCGGGGCGAGACGAAGCGGCTGCGCCGCCCGCCGGACTAGAGCGCGGCCGCGAGCCGGCGCAGGTCGCCGAGCGGGTCGGGGCCGACGGCCTGCACGCAGACGTGGTCGGCGCCGGCGGCGAGGTGCGCCTCGACGCGGGAGCGGACGGCGTCCTCGTCGCCCCACGCGACGAGCGCGTCGATCAGCCGGTCGCTGCCGCGGCCCGAGACGTCGTCCTCGCCGAAGCCGAGGCGGAGCCAGTTGTTGCGGTAGTTCGGCAGCTCGAGATAGCGGGCGACGTGGGCGCGGCCGACCTCCCTGGCCCGGGCCGGGTCGCGCTCGAGCACGACTGCCTGCTCGGGCGCGAGCAGCTTGCCGGCGCCGAGGATCTCGCGGGCGCGGCCGGTGTGCTCGGGCGGGACGAGGTACGGGTGCGCGCCGTCCGACAGCGTCGCGGGCGAGCTCCATCATCATCGGCCCGAGCGCGCCGATCAGGACGGGAGCCGGCTCGGCGGGGCCGGGTGCGCGGTACTCGGTCGCGCGCATCCCCTCCAGGTACGTCCGCATCGCGGCCAGCGGGCGCGCGTACTCCTTCCCGAGCTGCGAGACGAGCGGCGCGTGGCTGACGCCGAGACCGAGCGCGAACCGGCCGGGGTGCGCCTCGGCCAGCGTGTGTGCGCCGTTGCGCGCGGAGACGGGCGACCGCAGCCAGATGCTCGCGATCCCGCTCGCGACGGCCGCGCGCTCGGTCGCGCCGAGCAGGATCGCCGCGTGGGCGAACGCCTCGCGGTTGAACGGTCCCTCGCCGTACCAGAGCGCGCCGTACCCGAGCTCCTCCAGCTCGCGGGCGGCCTCGCGCTCCTCGGCCGCTGGGAGGAGGCCGACTGCACCCAGCCAGACGCCGACACGCCCCAGTTCCAACGCGCCGGCTACTCGACCGTGACGGTCTTCGCGAGGTTGCGCGGCTGGTCGACGTTGAGGCCGCGCAGGCGCGCGATCCGGTAGGCGAGCAGCTGGAGCGGCATGACGGCGAGCGCGGCCTGCAGGAAGGCCGGCGTCCGCGGCACGTAGATCACGTCGTCGGCGTGGTGCTGGATGTCCTCGTTGCCGTCGGTGGCGATCGCGATCACGTGAGCGCCGCGCGCCCGCGTCTCCTGGATGTTCGAGACGACCTTGTCGTAGACGTGGATGTTCGTGGCGACGACGACGACCGGCGTGCCCTCCTCGAGCAGCGCGATCGGCCCGTGCTTCATCTCGCCGGCCGAGTACGCGTCGGCCGGGATGTAGGAGATCTCCTTCAGCTTGAGCGCGCCCTCGAGCGCGACCGGCAGCCCGATGTGGCGGCCGAGGTAGAGGAAGAACGGCGCGTCGTGGAAGCGCTGCGCGATCTCCTCGATCGGGTGCTCGCCGTCGAGGAACTGCTGCATCTTCTCGGGCAGCTCGTGCAGGCGGTCGAGGATGAACTCGATCTCGTCCTGGGGCAGCGTGCGCCGGATCTCGGCCAGCTTGAGCGCGAGCAGGCTGAGCAGCGCGACCTGCGCGGTGAACGTCTTCGAGGCTGCGACGCCGACCTCGAGGCCGCAGCGGGTGTAGAGCGTCGCGTCGACCTCGCGCGTGATCTGCGTGCCCATCAGGTTCGTGATCGCGAGCGTGCGAGCGCCGGCCTCGCGGGCGAGCTTCACCGCATTGACGGTGTCGCGGGTCTCACCGGACTGGGAGATCCCGATCACGAGCGTGTCCCTGGTGAGGACCGGGTTGCGGTAGATCCACTCGCTGGCGATGTCGGGCTCGACCGGGACGCGGGCCCACTCCTCGATGATGTAGCGGCCGACGACGCCGGCGTGGTAGGCGGTCCCGCAGGCGACGATCACGATCCGGCGCAGGTTCCGGATCTCCAGCTCGGTCATCCCGAGCGCCTCGAGCACGAGCTCGTGGCCCCGGACGCGGTCGCCGATCGTCTCCTGGACGGCGTCGGGCTGCTCGTAGATCTCCTTGAGCATGAAGGTCTCGAAGCCGCCCTTCTCGGCGCTCTCCTCGTCCCAGTCGATCTCCTTCACCTCGGCGTGCTCGGTCTCGGCGCCGTCGCGGAAGAAGCGCGCGCCGGCCGGGGTGATCTCCACGACCTCGCCGTCGTCGAGGAAGACGACCTGGCGCGTCTCGGTGAGAAAGGCCGAGAGCGAGGAGGCGAGGAAGTTCTCGCCCTCGCCGAGCCCCGCGACGAGCGGCGTCTGCCGGCGGACGCCCGCGAGCAGGTCGGGATGGTCGTGGTGGATCGCGACGATCGAGAAGTGACCCTCGAGCTGGGGGTAGATGCGCGAGAGCGCCGCGGTGAGGTCTCCGTCGTACTCCCGCTCGAGCAGGTGGACGACGACCTCCGCATCGGTCTCCGAGGAGAAGGCGTGGCCCTCGGCGAGCAGCTGCGACCGGAGCTCGCGGTAGTTCTCGACGATCCCGTTGAGGACGATCGCGATCTTCGCGGCGTCGCAGCCGCAGAGCGGGTGCGCGTTCTGCTCCGTGACGGCGCCGTGCGTCGCCCAGCGCGTGTGGCCGAGCCCGTGGCGGGACATGGAGCCGTTCGTCTCGGCGGCCTCGACGAGGTTCTGCAGGTTGCCGACCGCGCGAACGTAGTCGAGCCCGGCCGGCTCGTGCAGCGCGATCCCGGCGGAGTCGTAGCCGCGGTACTCGAGACGGCGCAGCCCCTCCAGGAGCAGCGGCTTCGCCTCCCTCGATCCCACGTATCCGATGATCCCGCACACGGTGCGCTCCTTTCCGCGCCAGGGGCGCAGACGCCCCCGGAAACGCGACGAGCCCGGCCTCTCGACCGTCCGCCGCGTCGCGGACGGGTCAGCCGAGCTCTCGTGTCACCAGCGCGGCGATCCTAGCACAGAGGTCTTCCGCATCCGGCTCGCTCTCGGCCTCCGCGAGCACGCGGACGACCGGCTCGGTGCCGCTCGGGCGAACGAGCACGCGGCCCTTCCCGCCGAGCTCGGCGTTGATGGCCTCGACCTCGGCGAGCAGGCTCGCGGGGAGCGGGCCGCGTCCCGCGCGCGGGAGATTCCGCTTCACCTGGGGGAAGTGCGGCATCACGCCGGCGACCTCCGAGAGCGGCCGTCCATCGAGCGCGCCGCACAGGAGCAGGGCGGCGACGAGGCCGTCCCCGGTGACGTGGCCGTCGAGCCAGATCAGGTGCCCCGACTGCTCCCCGCCGAGCAGCGCACCTTCCCGCCGAAGCGCCTCGAGCACGTAGCGATCGCCGACATCGGTGGTGTGGACCCGGATCCCGCGCTCCTCCATCAGGCGGTGGAAGCCGAGGTTCGTCATCACGGTGACTGCGACCGCCTCGACGCCGAGGGCGAGGGCGAGCGCGGCGACGATCTGGTCGCCGTCCACCGGCGTGCCGCGCTCGTCGACGGCGAGCATGCGGTCGCCGTCCCCGTCGAAGGCCACACCGAGGTCGTAGGCGCCGTCGCGCACCATCTGGCTGAGGGCGGCGAGATCGGTGGCGCCGCAGCCGACGTTGATGTTCGTCCCGTCCGGGTCGTTCCCGAGCGTCCCGACGCGTGCGCCGAGGCGCTCGAAGGCCGCAGGCGCGAGGCCGGCGTACGCGCCGTTCGCGCAGTCGACGGCGATCCGTAGACCATTCAGGTCGGGAGCGAAGCGCTCGAGCACGTGGTCGAGGTAGCTGTCCGCCGCGACGTCGACGCGGTCGATCTCGCCGCCTCCTGGAGCGGGAGCGTCGAGGAGCGCCTCGATCTCCTCCTCTGCCGCGTCGCTGAGCTTGCGCCCGTCGCTGTCGAAGAGCTTGACCCCGTTGTACTCGGGCGGGTTGTGCGAAGCGGAGATGACGACCCCGAGGTCGAGGCGCAGGAGCGCGACCGCGGGGGTCGGCACGACGCCCGCGAGCACCGCGACTCCGCCGGCCGACGCGACGCCGGTGGCGAAGGCCTCCTCGAGCTCCGCCCCGGAGGCGCGCGTGTCCCGGCCGACGAAGACATGCCCGCCTCCCGACCAGAGCGACGCAGCCTTGCCGAGCCGCTCGACGAGCGCCGGCGTGATCAGCTCGCCGACGACTCCGCGGACGCCGTCGGTTCCGAAGTAGTCCCTCGCCACGGGCGCGGACCTTAGCGAGCCTCGCCGCGCAGCCCGCCCGGTTCGGCCACGGCCGGGGGATCAGCGCACACACCCCCACCCTGGGCGGGGTCCGCGTTCCCTCCGCCCTCGCGACCGATGCTATCCGCGAAATACACACACGGAGGCGCCGGCTTTGCGCCGGAACGCTGGAGTTTTCCTCACAGGCCCGAGCGTCCCGGGCGGCTGCCGAGTCGCCCCGGCTAGCGCTTCGAGAACTGCGGCGCCTTGCGCGCCTTGTGCAGGCCGGCCTTCTTGCGCTCGACCTGGCGCGCGTCGCGCGTGAGGAAGCCCTCGCGCTTCAGCGGCACGCGCAGCTCCGGGTTCGCCTCGACGAGAGCGCGGGCGATCCCGTGCCGGACGGCCCCGGCCTGCCCGGTGAGCCCGCCGCCGTGGACGCGGACGCGGAGGTCGTACTGTCCCTCGACGCCGGCGACCTTCAGCGGCGACACGGCGATCGTCTGCCACACCGCACGCGGGAAATACTCCTCGATCGTGCGGCCGTTGACCCAGGTCGCGCCGTCGCCGGGACGAAGGATCACGCGGGCGACCGAGGTCTTGCGCTTGCCGGTGCCGCGGTACTGGGCGAGCTGACTCACGCTAGTGCTCCAGGTTCAGGGGACGCGGGTTCTGGGCGGAATGCGGATGCTCGGGGCCGGCGTACACCTTGAGCTTCGTCAGCTGTTGGCGCGCCAGCCGATTCTTGGGGAGCATCCCCTTGACCGCCGTGCGGATCACCTCGGTCGGACGCCGTTCGAGCTGCTCGCGCAGCGTCCGGCTGCGGAGACCGCCCGGATAGCCGGAGTGCCGGTAGTAGCGCTTCTGGTCGAGCTTGTTGCCCGTCACGGCGATCTTCTCCGCGTTCACGACGACGACGAAGTCGCCCGTATCGACGTGAGGCGTGTACTGCGCCTTGCGCTTGCCGCGCAGCGTGTCGGCGATCTGCGTCGCGAGCCGACCCAGGGTCCGCCCCTCGGCGTCGACGAGATACCACTCGCGCGCGACTTCTCCAGGCTTTGCGTTGTAGGTCTTCATACAGAGAACGGGCGGACACGGGCGTCCGCCGGCGGCGGATTGTAGCGAAAACGCGCGGTGCTACTCCGCAGGAGAGAGCGCGGCCGGCGCCTGCGCCATGGGACGGGCGGCGAGCCAGACGGCCGGGAGCGCCGCGAGCGCCGCCGCGGCCAGCGCCAGCGTCGTCGCGCCCCACGCGCTGTAGGTGAGGCCTCCGACGAGAGCAAGCCCCGCAGCGACGAGGCTCGAGAGCAGGTCGGAGAGGCCGACCAGCCGGCCTCGCTCCGAGGCGGCGGTGAGCGCGACGAGCTGGGTGGTCGCGGCGACGTAGGAGAAGTTCCAGCCGAGCCCGAGGCCGAGCAGCGCGAGGCTCATGCCCCCGACGCTTCCCGACCACGCGAGGGCGGCGTTCGACGCGGCCATCAACAGGAGCCCGGCGGAGAGGGCGCGCCGGCGGCCGAAGCGGTCGATCAGGTCGCCGACGACGAGGACGAGCCCGTACATGCCGACGATGTGGACGCTGATCATCCGGAAGATGTCGCCCTGATGATGGCCGCGGCCCACGGCGACGTAGCCGGCGAGGTTCATCACCGCCGCCATCACGGCGAAGCTCGCCACGGCCGCCACCAGCGCCGCGGCGACACCGGGCCGGAGCACGAGCTCGCGCAGCGGCGCCGGCGGGGCGAAGTCGTCGCGCTCCGACGGATAGGTGCGGGCGATCTCCTTCGGGTCGGGTCGGACACGCGTCGCGATCGCGAAGCCGGCGACCATGAACGGCACGCCCAGCAGCCATGGCCAGGCGAGCGCATGTGCGGTCGCGTCGCTGTTCCCGAACAGCGGGCCGAACAGCACCGGCCCCCAGATCGCGCCGGAGACGGCGCCGAACAGGACGAACGAGATGCCGCGCGCGCGCCGCTCGGGCGGGAACATCTCGGCGGCCGCCGCGCGGGAGAGCTGGACGACAGCGCCCGACGCACCGACGAGGGCGAGCCCGAGCGCGACGAGAGCGGCCGACGAGAGGCGACACCCCGCGGCGACGACGACGCAGCCGACGCCGCCCGCAGCGAACCCGGTGCGGATGACGGGCATGCGCCCGATCCGATCCATCAGCCGCCCAGCCGGACCGACGGCCGCCGCGCCCGCCCCGAGGAAGATCGCCGGCCCGAGCCCGAGAATTCCGGTCACGTGCGTCACCGCGACGAGCGTGAGCGAGCTGAGCGCGGCCGCCAGCTGGAACATCCCGGAGTTGCAGACGAGCCCGCCCGCGAGGAGAAACGCATTGCGGCGGACCTCGGGGCTCACGCGACGAGTGTGCGCCGGAGACCCGCCGCAAAATCGCGCGCTCCGCCGTGGGACGGGTGACGGACGTACGGAGCACCGAGCGCCGCGGAGGCGACCCGGCCGACGGCGATTGCGCGGCGGGATCGCACGAGCTCTTCGAGGAAGGGCCGGGCGTCCTCTATCTCCCTCAGCGTCGGCCGCCGGTTGCTGGTCGCGGTGCCGGGATGGGTAGGCACGACGTTCCACAGCATGACCTCGCCTTCGATCCCGAGCTCGCGGAGCGTGCGATGGACGACGGTCGCCGTCGCCTCGGCCGGCCCGCGCCCGCTGAGCTGCCGTTCCGAGGTGAAGGGGACGCCGCTCACACGCGCGCCGCGATGGCCAGGCGCCTCCCCGACGAGAACCACCTCGGCGTCCCACCGCGCCTCGAGGTAGCCCCGCAGTCGCGCTCGCCGTACCTCCGAGTCGGCGTACTGGTTGTACGTCGTGCCGATCCGCGCCGCGGCCAGTCGTGTGACGAAATCGGCGGGAACACCTGACCCCCGGGTCACCATGACCGAGGCACGATATCCGCATGTTGCAGCGCGTTCTCCGGTGGCGTCGCCAGCCCACGCCACCTGGCGACGACAGCCCACGCCACCTGGCCGAGTACAACACGCGCGACGCCCGAGACCTGCTCTCCCACCTCCTGCGCCGCGTACGAGCGGGCGAGGAGATCGTGATCGCGCATGCCGGTCGTCCAGTGGCGAAGCTCGTTCCGTACGGCGGCGAGCCACGCCGACCCGGACTCGTGCGGACGCAGCTCGTGCTCGAGGACGTGATCGTGCTGGGCCGTCAGCGGGGCGGCGCAGGCACCGCTACTCCCACTCGATCGTCGCGGGCGGCTTCGAGGTGACGTCGAGGACGACACGGTTCACGCCGACGATCTCGTTCACGATCCGGCTCGCGATGATCTCGATCAGGTCGTAGGGCAGCCGCGCCCAGTCGGCGGTCATCGCGTCGTCGCTCGTGACCGCGCGAATCACGACGGGGTAGCCGTACGTGCGCTCGTCGCCCTGTACGCCGACCGAGCGGATCGCAGGGAGGACCGCGAACGACTGCCAGAGGTCGCGGTACATGCCCGCGCGGCGCACCTCCTCCTGGAGGATCGCATCGGCTTCGCGAAGGATCGCGAGCCGCTCGGCGGTGACGGAGCCGATGATGCGGATCGCAAGTCCAGGACCGGGGAACGGCTGGCGCCAGACCATCCGCTCCGCCATCCCGAGCTCCTCACCGACACGCCGCACCTCGTCCTTGAAGAGCAGGCGCAGGGGCTCGACCAGCTTCATCTCCATGTCGTCGGGAAGCCGCCGACGTTGTGATGCGACTTGATCGTCGCCGCCACGCCCTCGGTGCCGCCGGACTCGATCACGTCGCTGTAGAGCGTTCCCTGCACGAGCCAGCGCACGTCGCCGAGCCGGCGCGCCTCCTCCTCGAAGACCCGGATGAACTCGCGGCCGATGATCTTCCGCTTCTGCTCCGGCTCCTCGACCCCGTCGAGCAGGTCGAGGAAGCGCTGCTGGGCGCTGCACGTGCACGAGCGGGACGTGGAAGTGCTCGCCGAACGTCTCCACCACCTGGTCGGCCTCGTCCTTGCGCAGCATCCCGTGGTCGACGAAGACGCACGTGAGCTGGTCGCCGACCGCCTTGTGCACGAGCAGCGCCGCCACCGCCGAGTCGACCCCGCCCGACAGCGCACAGAGCACCCGCTCCGAACCCACCTGGACGCGGATCCGCTCGACCTGCTCCTCGATCACCGTCGCAGGCGTCCACGCCGGCGGCGCGCCCGCCACGTCGTAGAGGAAGTTCTTGAGCAGCTCCATCCCGTGTGGCGTGTGCACGACCTCCGGGTGGAACTGCACCCCGTAGAGCCGCCGCTCCGGGGACTCGAACGCTGCGATCGGCGTCGACGGCGAGCCGGCGACGACGCGCGCCCCCTCGGGCGGCGCGACGACGGAGTCGCGATGCGACATCCAGACGCTCTGCTCCTCGGGCGTGTCGCGGAAGAGCGCACCGGCTTCGGCGCGCAGGCTCGTCTTGCCGAACTCCGACACCCCGGTCCGGTCGACGCGCCCGCCCAGCTCGAGCGCCATCAGCTGCATGCCGTAGCAGATGCCGAGCGTCGGGATCCCCAGCTCGAACAGACCGGGATCGACACGCGGTGCGTCGTCCGCGTAGACCGATGCCGGCCCGCCGCTGAGGACGAGCGCATACGGGTTGCGGGCCTGCACGGCCTCGGGAGAGATGGAGTGGCCGACGAGCTCGGAGTAGACGCGGCACTCGCGGACGCGGCGGGCGATCAGTTGCGAGTACTGCCCGCCGAGGTCGACCACCAGGACCGGCCGCTCTTCGGGAACCGGGAAGTCGACCACCCGGGCGGCCTCCTCAACGGCGATAGTTCGGGGCCTCCTTCGTGATCGTCACGTCGTGCGGGTGCGACTCGCGCAGCCCCGCACCCGTGATCCGGACGAAGCGAGCCTGCTTCATCTCCTCGATCGTGGCGGCGCCGCAGTAGCCCATCGCCTGACGGAGGCCGCCGACGAGTTGGTGGACGACGTGGTGGAGCGGGCCCTTGTAGCGCGTGCGGCCCTCGATCCCCTCGGGGATCAGCTTCTCGACGTCCTCGACGTCGCCCTGGAAGTAACGGTCCTTCGAGAACGAGCGCGCCTTCATCGCGCCGAGCGAGCCCATGCCTCGGTACTCCTTGAAGCGCTCGCCCTGGGCGAGGATCACGTCGCCCGGCGACTCCTCGACGCCCGCGAGCAGCGACCCGAGCATGACCGCGTCCGCGCCCGAGCCGATCGCCTTCGCGATGTCGCCCGACGAGGTCATGCCGCCGTCCGCGATCACCGGGACCCCCTCGTCGGCTGCGACGCTCGCGGCGTCGTAGATCGCGGTGACCTGCGGGACGCCGACGCCGGCGACAACTCGCGTCGTGCAGATCGAGCCGGGCCCGATCCCGACCTTGATCGCGTCCACGCCCGCGTCGATGAGCGCGCGCGCGGCCTCGGCGGTCGCGATGTTGCCCGCCATCACGTCGACCGTCACGGCGTCCTTGACCTTCGCGACCATGTCGACCACGCCGAGCGAGTGGCCGTGCGCCGTGTCGACGACGATCACGTCCGCGCCGGCGGCGACGAGCGTCTGCGCCCGCTCGAGCGCGTCGGGCCCCACTCCGACCGCGGCGCCGACGCGGAGCCGGCCCTTCTCGTCCTTGGTCGCCTGCGGGAACTCGATCTTCTTCTGGATGTCCTTGACCGTGATCAGGCCGCGGAGCCGGCCGTCGCTGTCGACGACGGGCAGCTTCTCGATCTTGTTGCGGTGCAGGATCTCCTCGGCCTCGGCGAGCGTCGTGCCGACCGGCGCCGTCACGAGGTCGCGAACGGTCATGAGCGCGGAGACGGGCTGGTCGACGTCGCCCTCGAAACGCAGGTCGCGATTCGTGAGGATGCCGACGAGAACGCCCTCCGCGTCGGTGATCGGGACGCCCGAGACCTTGTAGCGCGCCATCAGCTCGAGCGCCTCGCGGACGAGGGCGTCGGGCGGCAGGGTGACGGGCTCGACGATCATCCCCGACTCCGAGCGCTTGACCTTGTCCACCTCGGCCACCTGCTCCTCGATCGAAAGGTTGCGGTGGAGAATGCCGATGCCGCCCTCTCGCGCCAGCGCGATCGCCAGCCGCGCCTCGGTGACCGTGTCCATCGCGGCGGAGACGACGGGGATCGCGAGCTCGATCGAGCGGGTCAGGCTCGCACGGGTGGAGACGTCGTTCGGGAGCACGCGCGACTCGGCGGGGACGAGGAGGACGTCGTCGAAGGTCAGTCCCTCCTGCGAGAACTTCCGGTCGAGATCGAGCAGGCGGCGGACGTCCTCGGCGTCGAGCTCGGTCGTCACGAACGAGACCCCTCGATGCAGCTGACCCAGACGCCGAGTGGCCGCCTGGGTCGGGGAACGCGGTGTCCGGAGCGGACTTTCAAGGTCGATCGATGGTACCAGCCTGCGCGGACGCGACCTGAACACACAGCCCTAACACGCGAGGGCTACCGTGGCCCTGGTGCGGCTCCTCCTCGCTGCAGCCGGGATCCTCTCCGCGGTCGGCGCCGGCTCGTCCGGCCCGGGAGTGCAGACCCTCTACCGGAACGCGCACGGGCCGATCACGTCGTTCGCGCAGGACGGCCAGCTGCTCGCCTGGTTCTCGAAGGATCCGGGCCGGTGCAACTCGGTGCACGTGCTCTCCCTCCACGGCGTCGAGGTCACCCTGCCGAAGCCCGGCTCGAACAACGTGACCTGCCGCTGGACGGTCGGGCGCGATGCCGGTCGGGCTCGCGGTCGCCGCCGGCGACGGCGGCGCGCTCTGGACGCTGCACGAGGCGGCGTCGATCGACCTCGACTACGTCGTCGGCGCCGAGGTGCGAGAGCCGCGCGAGCGGCGCTTCGACCAGCTCGCACACACCCGGGCCGGCGCGGGGCTGTGGCTCGGAGGGATCGCTGGCGACGGCAAGACGCTGCTGTACTCGGTCGCGACGGTCGGCTACGTGAACCAGGTCGCGTGCCTCTCGGGCGGCTCGTGCCGGCAGACGATCGTCCGCGGCGGCGTGTACCGCATCGTCGGGCGCCGCAACCCGCTGATCCGCGGGACGAGGCCGGCGCTCCAGGTGTCGGTCGCGGCCGGGCGGATCGCCTACATCCGTGCGACCGGGGTCTCGGACACCGGTCGGCCGGTGACGAGCGCGCGCGCCCCGATCGAGGTGCGCGCGGCGGCCGGAGGGGCCTTGGTGTCCCGGGTCGAGCCGGACGGACTGCCGCTCGCGATCTCGCTCTCCGCCCACAGGCTCGCCCTGCTCGCGCGCTCCGGCCGCACCCTGCACGTCAGCTGGTACGACGCGATGACCGGCCGCCGGCTCGGCAGCGTGCCCGTCCCGCGCACGACGAGCCCCGAGCTCGCGGCGAGCGACCGGGCCATCGCCTTCCACGTCGGACGAGTGATCGAGGCGATCGACCTCGCCTCGCACCGGGCCCACAAGCTCCTGAAGGCAGCCGCGCACGCCGATCGGCCTCTCGCTGGAGGGAACGCGGCTCGCGTGGGCGGAGAACGTCAAGGACGTCGGCCGGATCCGCGCGCTCTCCCTGCGCCCGCGCTAGGCGGAGACCGGCTCGAGCTCCGTGACCTCGACGCCTCCGGCGAGCCGGCTCGGCCTCGCGGGCGTCGAAGCGTCCGGCGCCGAGCTCGAGCACCGAGGCGGCCGCACAGCCGACCGCCCGGCGCAGCGAGTCGTCGACGGCCTCCTCGTTGAAGCGCTCCGTGAGGAAGCCGCCGAGCAGGACGTCGCCGGCGCCGACCGAGGCGACCGGCTCGATCCGCGCGATCCCCGCGCGAAAGCGGCGCACCTGCCGCTCCTCGCGGAAGAGCCCGAAGCAGGCCGTCTCCTGCGTGATCAGGACGTTGCGCGCGCCGAGGTCCGCGATCGTGTCGAGCGCCATCACGAAGTCCTCGTCGTCGCTGAACTCCTGGCCGACCAGGCTCTCCGCCTCGCGCTGGTTCGGGGAGACGAGGTACGGCTCCGCCTCGACGCCGAGGCGCAGCGGCTCGCCCTCGCAGTCGAGCACGCACTGGACGCCCCGCCGGTTCAGGTCGCGGATCGCCTCGGCGTAGACGTCGTTCTCGACGTCGCGCGGCAGCGAGCCCGAGAAGACGACGTAGGTGGCGACGCGCGAGAGGTAGTGAAGCTTGTCGAACAGCGTCTCCAGCTCGTCCGGACGCACCGCCGGGCCCCACTCGTAGATCTCGGTCAGCGAGCCGGCGGTGGGGTCGACGACGGCGATCGAGGTGCGGGACTCGTCGGTGATCCGGACGAAGTCGCTCAGGATCCCCTCGCTCGCGAGCTCCTCGACGATCCTGTCCCCGGTCCGCCCGCCGGCGAGCCCCGTCGCGACGACAGGCGTCTCGAGCCGCTTCAGCGCCCGCGCGACGTTGATCCCCTTGCCGCCGGCGCTCGTGAGGCTGTGGCTGGCACGGTGACGCTGCCCGAGCTGGAAGTTCGGGACGGTCAGGGTGCGGTCGACCGCAGCGTTGAGGGTGACGGTGACGATCACGGCAGGAGCCTCGACAGATCATGCACGGTCCGGGTCGCGTACCAGCGGAGCCGCCCGCCGGCGCCCGGCCTCGCAACCGCTCGAGCCGCGACAAGCGGGCGCGTCCCGAGCAGCGCCCCGTCCTGCCAGACCTCGACGCGGCCGAGCCGCTGACCGCGGCGGACCGGCAGCGAGACGGTCGACGCGGCGACGACCTTCCGCACGAGGGGACGGTCGGAGTGGACGAGCTTCACGAGCGGGTGAAGGGCGACGAGCGGCACGGCCGGACGGCCGTAGGGGAGCGCCGCGCTCCCGTAGCGGGCCCTGCGCACGAGCGTCGCCGTCCGATAGCGGGAGACGCCCCAGGCGAGCAGGCCGCGCAGGCCGGCGTTGCGCGAGGCCCGTGTCGGGCTGCCGAGGACGACCGCGTAGATCGTGTAGCCGGGCCGCTTCGCGGCGGCGACCTCGCACCAGCCCGCGTCATCGGTGTGCCCGGTCTTGACCCCGATCAGACCCGGGAAGACTCCGAGCAGGTCGTTCCAGGTGCGCACCTCGACGGTGCCGTGCTCGATCGTCGCCGACCGCTTGCGGACGAGCTCCCGCACGACGGGGATCTGCATCGCCCGGCGAGCGAGCACGAAGACGTCGCGGGCACTCGAGAGATGGCCGGGCGCATCGAGCCCGTCCGGCCGGGCGAAGTGCGAGTCGCGCAGCCCGAGCGTCTCGGCCTCGTCGTTCATCCAGCCGACGAAGCGGTCCTGGTCTCCGCCCGCGGCCGCGGTGGCGAGCGCGTCGGCGGCGTCGTTGGCGCTCTGGATCAGGGCTCCTGCGAGCAGGTCGCGGACGGTGATCCGCTCGCCGGGCCGCAACGGGATCCGCGACTCGCCGACGCGAGCCGCACGCCTGCCCACCGTCACCGTGTCCCCGGGGGCGAGGCGCTGCAGCGCGACGATCACCGTCATCAGCTTCGTGACACTTGCGATCGGCAACCGCAGCCGCGCGTCGTGCGCCGCGAGCACCTCGCCGGTCGCGCCGTTCACGACGTACCAGGCCCGCGCCTCCGGCGTCGGAGCGGCGGTACCCGGAGGCGTAGCGCCGGCCGGGGCGGCGAGGACCGCGAGCAGGGCCGGCGCGACGGCGGCGGTGCAGAGCAGCCGACGCATCGCCCGGCAGGTTACTTGACCCGGATCTTCTGTCCGACGTGCAGGGCGTTCGAGCTGACGCCCGGATTCAGCGCCTCGACGTCCGCAACGGAGATCCCCGCCTTCGTCGCGATCGCGAAGAACGTGTCACCCTTCTGGACGGTCACGTACTGCTTCGCCGTTGCGGGAGCCGTCGTCCCCGGCCCGGTCGTCGCGGCCTTCGTGTCGGCGGGCGCAGTCGAGGCGGGCCTGACGGGGCCGAGCGTACTCGAGCGGACCCCGGCCGCGCCGTTGTCGAGGCCGGCCCGGACGAGCAGGACGGCGACGGTAACGGCGAGCAGGAACGCGGCGGGTGCGCCGAAGCGGGCGAGCTGCCTGCGCGTCACCGCCACCGTCACGACCCCGAGACCGTCCAGACCTCGCGTGCGAGGCGGGCCGCCTCCGCACCTGCCGCGGCCCGCCAGTCGCCGCCGACCTGGCGGTAGGCGTAGATGACGGACCGCGACGCCGCGACGAGCCCGCTCGCCCGGCCCGCGGTGAACGCAGCTGCGAGGTCTGCGGGGCGACCGCCCTGGGCGCCGACGCCGGGAAGGAGGAGGACGGCGCGCGGGAGCAGCTTCCGCGCCTCGGCCACCTCGCGCGGATAGGTCGCGCCGACGACGGCGCCGACGGCCGAGAGGCCGGCCCCGCCGACGAGGTCGTCGCCCCACTCGTCGACGAGTCGCGCGACGTGCTGCCACAGCAGCGCCCCGTCGGCGAGACGCACGTCCTGGACGTCGCCGCTGCCCGGGTTCGAGGTCTTGACCAGGCAGAAGACGCCGGCACCGCCGCGCCGGCACGCCGCGAGGAACGGCTCGAGCGAGTCGCGGCCCAGGTACGGGTTGGCGGTGACCGCGTCGGCGAGGGGCGGCTCGCCGTCACGCGGCTCGACGAAGGCCGCCGCGTAGGCGCGCGCGGTCGAGCCGATGTCCCCGCGCTTGGCGTCGGCGATCACGAGCAGGCCGGCGGCGCGGGCGTAGTCGCACACCTCGGCGTACGCCTGCGCCCCCGCCGGGCCGATCGCCTCGAAGAACGCCGACTGCGGCTTGACGGCGACGGCGGCGGGCGCGACGGCGTCGACGATCCCGCGGCAGAAGCGGACGAACGAGGCGGCCGGCTCGTCGGCCTGGAGCTCCGCCGGAAGCTGCTCCCGGACCGGATCCAGCCCGACGACGAGCTGGCTGCGCTTCCGCTCGACCGCCTCGGCGAGGCGGTCGGCGAAGTTGGCGACTGCCGTCGTCCGGCTCGACATCCCTCTCGGCACGGGCCGGCTGCACCATGCCTCCAGGCTAGCGCCCCGGTCAGCGGACGTCCCCCGACCACGGTGCGTCGACCACGGTGCTTCGGCATGCCGAAGCACCGTCACGAGAGTGATACGGCGCCGGCCTCCTCAAGCACGTGGCCCGGCTCTCGCCGGGCCACGATGCGTTCCTCGGAGGAGACGTGCTCGTCGTTCGGCTACTGCCTGACAGCCGACTTGAGGTTGCTGCCGGCGGAGAACTTCGGGACCCGCGCCGCGGGGATGTGCACCTTCTCGCTGGGATTGCGAGGGTTGACCCCCATCCGGGCCGCGCGCTGCTGGGTGGTGAACTTGCCGAAACCCGTGAACGCCACGTCGCCGCCACCCTTGAGGGTGTCGGTGACCGCCTCGAGAAACGCGTCGACTGCCTTGCCGGCATCGCGGTTCGAGAGCTGGGCCCTCCGGGCCACCTCCGACACGAACTCCTGCTTCGTCACTGCTCTCCTCCTGTCGTTGTCGCTTGTCGAGCCAGACCCGACCCTACCAGGGTCGGGTTTCCCGCTCAACCAAGCGGTTTTGCGGGGGTTTTCGCCTCTGCGAGCAACTCTCCTGCCCGAAAGAGCGACCTGAGACGCACGGCGTGGCGCGCGAGAGCGTCCGCTCCGCCCTCCTCGCGATCGACCACACAGACCGCGGTGTGCACGACGAGACCCGCCTCGCGGAGCGCCTCGACCGCCTCGAGCAGGGCCCCTCCGGAGGTGACGACGTCCTCCACGAGGCAGACGCAGTCCCCGGGCTCGTACGGGCCTTCGAGCCGCTTTCCCGTTCCGTACTCCTTCGCCGCCTTCCTCACGATCAGGAAGGGCAACCCGCCGGCGAGCGAGGCGGAGGCGGCCAGTGCGACCGCTCCAAGCTCGGGCCCGGCGAGCCGGACGGCGTCACCGGCGTGCGCGCGCACGGTCGCCGCGATCCGCTCGCCGAGCGGGCCGAGCAGATCGGGGCGCGTCTCGAAGCGGTACTTGTCGAGGTAGTAGCGCGACCGCTTCCCCGAGCGGAGGAGGAAGTCGCCCTCCAGGTAGGCGGCGGCCAGGAGCGCCCCACGAAGCTCGACGTCGTCCACGCCTCAGCGCCGGGCGGCCGCGAGCAGCTCGCGGGCCATGGGCAGGAGGCGGTCGGCCTCGGGCGAGCCCTCGACGAGCGAGACCATCGAGCCGTCGTCGAAGTAGACGTCGAGCCGGTCGCGGCGGCGCCCGAGCGAGCGGCGGTAGACGACCGTGCCGGCGAAGGCCCCCGAGGCGAAGCCAGCGAGGGTGAGCAGCCTACGCCTCACCCGCGCTCTCCTCCTCCTGGGCCTTCTTCGGGGCGGCGCGCCGCCGCCTGGGCTTCGGCTTCGGAGCGGCCTCGGCGGCGCTCCGCAGGCAGCTCTTCAGGTCGTAGAAGACGAGGCCGACCGTCGGCTGAGCCGCCGTCGTCGCGACGATCCCGCGATCCTCCTCGCGCAGGACGAAGACGCTGCCGTCCGGCGTCGAGGCCTCGAGCTGGCTGACGCGGCCGCCCTCGCTGCGGAACGAGCCGGCAGCCTCGAGCAGCTCGGCCGCACCGCGGACGAGCGCCGCCGCCGCCTCCCCGTCGTCGAGCGTCGAGCCGAGCACGCCCCCCTCGGCCGTGAAGAGAACGGCGGACTCGATCTGGGACGAGATCTCGGTGAGATCGGCGAGTGCCTGGGCCGCGTCCATCGCGACGCTGAGGCTACCAGGGTGCACACTCTGCCCCGTGGAGACCCGGCGCAGGCGACTCGTGCACAAGTTCTTCGCCGACCGCGGCACGCATCTGGCGGCGATGGTCGCGTACTTCGCGCTCCTCTCGTTCGTGCCGCTCGTCTTCCTCGCGCTCGCGCTGCTCGGGCTCGTGCACCGCGCCGACGCCTCCGACTTCTTCGTCCAGGAGCTGTCGCGCGCGTTCCCGGGCAGTTCGCTGACGAACATCCTCGACCTCGTGCACAAGGTGCAGGCGAACGCGACAACGCTGGGAATCATCGGCGGCGTCGGTCTGCTCTGGTCGTCGGTGTCGCTCTTCAGCGCGCTCGAGTCGGCGCTGAACATCGTCTACGACCGGCCGAACCGACGCTTCCTGCACGGCAAGGGGATCGCGGCGGCGCTGATGGCGGGCTCGCTCGTGACCCTGTTCGCGAGCCTCGTCGTGGGAGCGCTCGGCGTCGAGTGGGTGCGGCAGTACCTGCCGGGGATCGCGAGGACGGCCGCCGTCGCGTACCTGCTCTCGGTCGCCGTGTCGCTCGCCGGCGTGTTCGTCTTCCTGCTCTCGGTCTACCGCCTGCTGCCGAACACGCCGATGACGACCGCCCGCGCGCTGCCCGGCGCGATCCTCGCCGCCATCGTGCTCGAGGCGTCGTTCCAGGTGCTGCCGGTGTTCGTGCGCTTCGCCGACGTGAACGTGACCCTGCGCGTCCTCGGCAGCCCGGCGATCCTGCTGCTCTGGCTGTACGTGATGGCGAACGTGATCGTGTTCGGCGGCGAGCTGAACTGGTGGTGGCAGGAGCGCCGCGGCGGCGGGGAGACCTAGAGGGCCGGCGCGAGATCGAGCCCTAGCCGGGCGAGCCCTCGCGCCTCACCGACTCGACCGTACCGTCGCGGCCGCAGCCGGCCGCGGCCAGCGCCAGCGTCCCGGCCGCGGCGACGCTAGCCGCCCGCCGCATCGAGGGTCTCCAGCAGCGCTCGCGCCGCGCGCGCACGGTGCGAGTTCCGCGACTTCCAGTCGTCTCCCAGCTCCGCCACCGTCCGCCCTTCGCCGTCCGGGACGAACACCGGGTCGTAGCCGAAGCCCTCGCTGCCGCGCGGCTCGGCCGCGATCCGCCCGGCCAGGACGCCGGTGCCGCGGCGCTCGATGCCGCCGGGCGCGATCGCGACGAGCTCGGAGACGTAGCGGGCGCGCCGCTCCGCGACGCCCGCCAGCTCGCCGAGGAGCCTCGCGATCGCCGGCGGCCCCTCCGGCGCGTAGCGGGCGGAGAGGACGCCGGGCCGGCCGCCGAGCGCCTCGACCTCGATCCCCGAGTCCTCCGCGAGCACCCAGGCCGCGCCGTCGCCGTGCGCGCGCCCGAACGCTGCCTTCAGGCGCGCGTTGTCGAGATAGGTCTCGCCCGTCTCGGCCGGGTAGTCGTCCCGCTCGAGCGGCTCGATCGCCCAGCCCGGGAGCAGCCGCTCCAGCTCGCGCGCCTTGTGGGCGTTGCGTGAGCAGAGGACGGCGCGGCGCTCAGGGGAGCTCACGTCGACGGCCTCCGCCTGCACCCCGCCGATCTCCAGGATCCCGGCGGCCGCCAGCTCGAGCAGCTCGTCGAGGGTCTCACGGGCGAACGGGTCGCGCTCGGCGGTGGCCTGCACCTCGACGAGGCGGCCGTCGCCGGTCATCACGACGTTCATGTCGGTGTCCGCCGTCGAGTCCTCGGAGTAGTCGAGGTCGAGCATCGGCATCCCGCCCACGACGCCGACCGAGACCGCCGCCACCGAGTCGCGGAAGGCCCGCGAGAGCCCGAAGCGCGAGAGCGCCCGCATGCCCGCGACGTAGGCGCCGCAGATCGCCGCGCAGCGGGTGCCCCCGTCGGCCTGGAGCACGTCGCAGTCGAGCCACAGCGTCCGCTCGCCGAGCGCCTGGAAGTCGACGACGGCGCGGACGGCCCGCCCGATCAGGCGCTGGATCTCGACGGTGCGGCCCTGCTGCTTGCCGCGCGAGGCCTCGCGCGGGACGCGATCGCCGGTCGAGGCGGGCAGGAGCGAGTACTCGGCGGTGAGCCAGCCGCGACCCTGGCCGCGCAGCCAGCGCGGCACCTCCTCCGCGACCATCGCCGTGCAGAGCACCTTCGTCCGGCCCTGGGTGACCAGCACCGAGCCGTGCGGCTGCTCGAGGTAGTCGGGCTCGAACTCGAGCGGGCGTAGCTGGTCGGGGCGGCGGCCGTCCTGGCGCGTCATCGCGCCGCTCCGCCGCCGCCGAACCCGGCGGCTCCGCTTCCGGCCGGCTCCTTCACGCCCACGCCGGCGGCCTCCTCGAGCCGGGCGACCGTCACGACCTCGACCTCGCCGATCGGGAGCTGGAGGAAGCGGCGGCCCATCTCGCGGAAGGCGCCCGGGTCGCCGGTCGTGAGGAAGCGATACTCGCCGTCGCGCCCGGGCTCGTTCTCGATCCCCTTCCGCGCCAGGGTCTCCGCGACCTCGCGCGCCGTCTCCTCGGCCGAGAAGACGAGGGTGACCTCGCGACCGAAAACGCGTTGGAGCACCGGCCGGATCAACGGGTAGTGCGTACAGCCGAGGATCACCGTGTCGACGCAGGCCTCCTTCAGAGCCGCCGCGTACTCCCGCACCGCCTGCTCGGTCGCGGCGGCGTACGGGTCGTCGCCCTCGATCAGCGGCACGAGCCGAGGGCAGGCGACCGCGTGCAGCGAGACTCCCGCATCGAGCGAGAGCACGAGCTCGCCGTAGCGGCCCGAGTCGACGGTGCCCTGGGTGGCCAGCAGCCCGATGCGGCGGTTGCGGGTCGCCTGCACGGCCGCGTGCGCCTCCGGCGTGAGCACGCCGACGACCGGCACGGCCAGCTCCTCCTGCAGCCGCGGCAGCGCCGCCGAGGTGGCGGTGTTGCAGGCGACGACGATCAGCTTCACGTCCTGCGTCTCCAGGAAGGCGCCGATCTCCCGGGCGAAGCGGCGCACCTCGGCGAGCGGGCGCGGCCCGTACGGGAGGCGAGCGTGATCGCCGAGATAGACGAAGTCCTCGTGGGGCATCGTGACGAGGCACTCGTGGAGGACGGTGAGGCCCCCGACTCCGGAGTCGAAGACGCCGACGGGGCGCGGGTCCATGCCGGCGATCTTAGTGCCGCGCTAGGCTCGTGGCGCTCGTGGGTCTGCGCAGGACTTTCCCCGCCGCGCTCGCCGCCGCTCTCCTCTGGGCCGGCGCCGCCCTGGCCGCCGCGCCGCAGGAGCTGACGATCGCCGCCTCCGACGGGACGCCGCTGGCCTGCGGGCTCGTGCTCCCCGACGGCGCGCCGCCCGAGGGAGGCTGGCCCGGGCTGCTGCTCTTCCACGGCCTCGGGCAGACGCACGCGACGATGGAGGCGGCCGCGGCCGCCGCGTTCGCGCCGGCCGGCTATGCCTCGCTCGCCTGCGACGCGCGCGGGCTCGGCGCCTCCGGCGGGAGCTTCGGCCTCGACGGGCCGCGCGAGACGCAGGACGCACGCGACCTCCTCGCCTGGCTCGCCGCCCGCCCCGACGTCTCGGACACGCAGATCGGCGCGTTCGGAGTCTCGCTGGGCGGCGGAGCCGTCTGGAACGCGGCGGCGGCCGGTGTGCCGTTCCGCGCGATCGTCCCGGCGATCTCCTGGACGAGCCTCGGCGTCGCGCTCGCGCCCGCCGGTGTCCCGAAGAGCGGGCTGCTCGCCGCGCTCCTGCAGGCCGTTCCGCCGGACCGTTGGGACCCGGAGCTGGCGGCCGTGCGCGACGCGCTGCTCGGGGGAAGCGTGACGGCCGCGGTGACTGCCGTCGCGGCCCAGCGTTCGGCGAGGGCCGCCCTGCCGTGTGCTGACCGTGCCGACGCTGCTCCTCCAGGGGCGCCGCGACTTCCTCTTCGACCTCGACCAGGCGCTCGCCGCGTACAGGGCCCTGCGCGGCCCGAAGAAGCTCTACGTCGGCGACCTCGGGCACACGCCCGCGGCGAACCCGCCCGCGGAGCTGCCGCACTACCTCGGCGAGGTCGTGGCCTGGTTCGACACCTACCTGAAGGGCGCCGTCCCGACGCCGGGTCAGAGCGGCGTCGAGCTCGCGCACGAACCCTGGGACGGCGCGACCACGAGCTACGCGGGCGTGCCGGAGACGCGCGCGGCCAGCGTCGCCCTGCCGGGGACGAGCGTGCTCGCCCCCGGGGTGCGGCTCAGCCGCTCGGCGCGCCTCACCGGCGGCCCCCACGACACGTTCCGGGCCGGCACCGTCACCGTGCGCTACGCGAACGCGCAGAGCTGGAGCCGCCTCGTCGCGACCGTCACCGTGGCGGGCTCGTCGACGCCGGTGACACTCGGGGCGGTGCGGATCAGGAAGGCCTCGGGCGTAGCGACGATCCGCCTCCTGGACGAGGTGGTGCGGCTGCCGCGTGGGAAGCGGCTCACGGTCACGATCGGCGGCTCGTCCGCGGACGGGCTCTTCGCGGGCGCCGAGCCCGCCGGCGCGACGATCACGATCGGCCGGGCGACGCTGAAGCTGCCGCTGCTGCGGCCGGCCGACGGCTAGCGGGACCAGCTCGCGGAGCTGCGCCTCGACGTTCGCGCGCCCATCTCCTCCTCCTCCGAGAGCCCGCGCGGCGGCTCGACCGCGCGACCGGCGGCACGCGCCTCCTCGTCGCCCGCGCCGTAGAGCGCGCCGCGACGGCCGCCGTGGAGCCGCCAGAGGTAGTCGAGGTCTGCCTCGGCGATCGCGGCGCCTCGGCGGCGGTGTGCTCGGGACCGTGTCCCGGGACGACGCGGGCGGGCCGGTCGCGGCGGAGCAGGTCGACGCAGCGCGGCGAGGCTGCGCGGTAGGCCGCCGTGTCGATCGGCGAACGGGAACTCGATCGCCCGAGAGGTGGTCGCCGACGGCGAGCAGGTCGAGCTCGCGGACGCGGTAGCCGACACCGTCCGGGGTGTGGCCGGGGAGGGCGAGCGTCTCGACGACGAACGGCCCGACCCGATGCTCGGGCCCGGCGGCGAGCACGCGATCGACGCGGGGCGGCCCGGCGACCTCGACGCCCCGTCCGCCGCGCCTCCCGCTCGAGGTCGCGCCACGCGGCCGCCCTTCTGCGACCCGGGCAGCGGCCGCCCTCGGGCCCATCGCCGCCTCCGCCTCCGGGAACGCGGCGATGCCGCAGATGTGGTCCCAGTCGGCGTGCGTCGCGAGCACGGCGACGACCCGGGCGCCGAGCTCGTCCACCCGAGCCGAGATGCGGGCCACCTCTTCGGTCGAGATGCACGGATCGACGAGGACGGCCTCGCGTCCGGCTGCGAGCAGGAGCGACGACGTCTCGCAGAGGGCGCTCTCGAACCGCTCGGCAGGCATCGAGCGAGCCTATCCTCCGGCCATGGCGGCGACGATCCGGATCGGCACGTGCTCGTGGGCGGACGAGGCGCTCTCGAAGTGGTTCTACCCGCCGAAGCTGCCGGCGAAGGAGCGGCTCGCCTGGTACGCGCAGCACTTCGACACGGTCGAGGTGGACTCGACGTATTACCGGCTGCCGGGCGGGAGCATGGTGGAGGGCTGGGCCGAGCGCACTCCGCCCGGGTTCACGATGCACGTGAAGGCGTTCGGGCTGATGACCCGGCACCCCGTCAGGGCCGAGACGATTCCCGAGGACCTGCGGGCCGAGATGCCGGTGGACGAGCGCGGGCGGGTCGACCGGCCGCCGCGGGAGCTGCGCGGCGAGGTCTTCCGCCGCTTCCTCGAGGCGCTCGAGCCGTTGCGCGGAGCAGGCAAGCTCGGCGGCATCCTCTTCCAGCTGCCGCCCTACGTCGTCTTCAAGGAGGCGTCGCTCGACTACCTCGAGTGGGCGCGCGAGCAGCTCGGCGGCGACGAGATGCTCGTCGAGTTCCGTCACCGCTCCTGGCTCGACGACGAGCACCGGGACGAGAGCCTCGCCTTTCTCGAGCGGATCGGAGCCGGGTACGTCACCGTCGACGCGCCGCGCTCCGACACCGCGAAGAACCTCGTCCCCACCGTCGTCGCGACGACCTCGCCGACCGCGTACGTCCGCTTCCACGGCCGCAACCTCGGAACCTGGAACAGGCGCGGCGGCTCGGCGGCCGAGCGCTTCGACTACCTCTACGACGACGAGGAGCTCGCGGAGTGGACAGGCCCGCTGCGCGAGCTCGCCGGGCAGTCGGAGCAGGCGTTCGCGTTCTTCAACAACAACGCCTCCTCGGAGGATCCCGAGAACCCGCTGCGCCGGCTCTCGCAGGCGGCGACGAACGCGCAGCAGCTGCGCCGGCTGCTCGACGTGAACCGCATCCCGGCCTCCGGCGGGACCCCTGCGTAGAGTCCGGGCGTGCACGTGCTCTCCGTCGTCCACGGCCACGAGGCGCGCACCGAGCTGTTCGCTCCGCTCGTCGCCGAGGCCGGTCACGAGCTGGACGAGTGGAGCTTCGCGTGGGACACACCGCCGCCGCGGCCGCTCGAGCTCTACGACGCGGTGCTCGTCTTCGGCGGGGCGATGCATCCCGATCACGACGCGTGGCACCCGTGGCTCCGCGACGAGACGGTCTGGCTGCAACGGCTGCTCGCGCGACGGGTGCCGACACTCGGGATCTGCCTCGGCGTCCAGCTCCTGGCGCGCGCCGCCGGATCCTGGGTGGGGCCGCTGCCGGAGCCGGAGATCGGCTGGTACGAGGTGGCGCTGGCGAAGGCGGCCGCGGACGACCCGGTGCTCTCCTCCCTGCCCGCGCGCTTCGAGGCGTTCCAGTGGCACCACTACACCTACGGCCTCCCCGCCGGCGCAGTCGAGCTGGCGCGGAGCGCGGCCTGCACGCAGGCCTTCCGGCTGGGCGAGACCTGCTGGGGCGTGCAGTTCCACCCCGAGGTGACCGAGCCGCAGCTCGAGAGCTGGTTCGCGGATGCGAGCGACCCGCCGCCCGACCCGGAAGGCCTGCGGGCGGAGACTCGCGGGAAGATCGGCCGCTGGAACGAGGTCGGACGCACGCTCTGCCGGGCCTTTCTCGCCGCCGCCGCGCAGCGTCCCGCCGCGGCTCCGCCCGGCCTCCGGGCTTGACATGCCCGCCGCAAGTTCTCAGGATCGTTTTCACCGAGGGCAATCCGTCCACGTCGCGG
Source organism: uncultured Actinomycetes bacterium (assembly GCA_963746895.1). Lineage (GTDB taxonomy): Bacteria > Actinomycetota > Thermoleophilia > Gaiellales > Gaiellaceae > Palsa-739. The sequence continues at coordinate 448,565 of CAVVDI010000013.1, forward strand.
CGAGGGTCTGAGCCGCCGCCTTACAGCAGGAGGTGCGCCGTGAAGTTCGATCTGAAGCGCTTGAGCACTCTCGACCGGGCGATCGTCGGCGGTGCCCTGGTCGTCTTCATCGCCGGCTTCCTCCCCTGGTGGGGCGTCAGCGAGGGAATCTTCGGCGTCTCCGTGAGCGGCTGGTCGGCCGGCTTCACCGCCTGGGCGGGAACGCTGCTGCTGACCCTCGCGGGCGTGTTCCAGTTCCTGCGCCGCTCGGAGGTGTCGATGCCCGAGCTGCCGATCGGGCCGTCGATCGTCGTCGCGGGCGTCTCCGCGCTGGGCCTGCTGCTCGTGATCATCCGCTGGGTCACCCTTCCCAGCTACCGCGGCATCGGAGTCGGCACGAAGTACGGGCTCTGGGTCGCACTGGTCGCGGGCGTCGTCGAGACCGCAGCGGCGGTCGCCGCGATGCGGGCGTCCGGCGAGCCGCTGCCGTGGAAGCCGGCCGGCGAGGCGTGAGCTCGAGGCTTGACGTGAAATCGAGCTCGCTCGCGGTCGATTCGGGCCACGCGAGGGCGGCTCGGCGGACGCAGCGCAGGCCGGCGGCCTGAGCAAGACCGACGAGACGGCCTCGCGCCGAGCCTGGAGCGGCATCCGGGCACCGCTCCTATTTCACATCACGCCTCTAGCGCTCGAGCGGCAGCTCTTCGTGCCGGCTCCACTCGTGCCACGAGCCCGCGTAGTTGCGGGCGGCGTAGCCTGCCGAGCGGAGCGCGAGCGTCGCCAGCGCCGACCGGGAGCCGGAGTGGCAGTACGCGACGACCTCGGCCCCCTCGGGGCGGCCGACGAGCTCGCGCACTCGCTCGGGCGGCTCCGGCACGCCGGGGCCGGCGAAGAGCAGGGCGAGCTCCACGAGCTTCGCGCCGGGGATGTGCCCCTGGCGCGGGTCGCACTGGTTGCCCCGCCTGCCGGAGTACTCGTCGGGCGTGCGCACGTCGAGGATCGTCAGCTCCTCGTCCGCGAGCCGCCCGGCGAGCTCCTTCCGGGTCGGTAGCGCCTTCGGGTTCGGCTCGAGGTCGGCCTCGCGCACCGGCTCCAGCTCGACCGTGCCCTGCGCGAGCTCGCCCTGCCAGCCGGCGATGCCGCCGACGAGGATCGCGACGCGCCGGTGGCCGGCCAGCTCGGCCATCTGCGCGGCGGGCATGGCGCCGACGCCGTCGCCGCGATCCACGAGGACGAGCCGCTCGCGCCCCGTGATCCCGTGCCGGCGCAGGCGGAGCGCGACCTCGCGCGCGAGCTCCAGCACCGAGTCGTCGTCCGCTCCGGGCGGCGGCGAGCCGAGCACGAGCGGCCGCGAGCCCGGGATGTGCCCGCGCATGTGCGCGTTCGGGCCGCGCACGTCGCCGACGACGAGGTCGTCCTCGCCGAGATGCCCGGCGAGCCACGCCGCGTCGACGACGGCCGGAAGCTCGGTGTCGCTCATCGGCCGCAGAACCTACAGAGCCGCCACGATCTCTGCCTCGGCGGCGACGGCGGGCCGCTCCAGCAGCCGCCCGAGCCAGTGGGCGAGCGCGGAGAACCGGTCGAGGTCGACGCCCATGCCGACGCGCGCCCGGAGCAGCCACGGGACGAGCGCGACGTCCGCGAGCCCGTAGCCGGCGCCGCCGAGCCAGGCTCGCCCCTGGAGCAGCGCGTCGAGCCGGCCGAGCTCCGCGTCCAGCCGCTCGCGCGCCCCCGCCTCGCCGCGACGGAGCGCGTAGTACGGCCTCGTCAGCTCCTCGGCGCGATGGATCCGGAGCCTCGCCTCGGCGCGGTCGGCGGGGTCGGCCGGCAGCAGCGCCGGCTCGGGATACCGCTCCTCCAGGTATTCCATGATCACGGCCGACTCCGGCAGCGGCCACCCGTCCTCCTCGAGCACCGGGACGCGGCCGGTGTCGTTCTTCTCGTAGATCCAGGCGGGCCGGTCGCCCAGGTCGACCTCGACCACCTCGAACGCGACACCCTTCTCCGCGAGGACGATCCGGACCCGCGCGCAGTACGGGCAGCGTGGCGCGTCGTAGAGCGTCAGGCTCACCCGCCCTGCTCCTGCCAGCCGTGCCCGGCCTCGGCCACGCCCATCACCGCGGCGATCTGCTCGATCAGCTCGAGCGGCTGCGGCAGCTCGGCCGGCGACGAAGCGGTGCGGGCCACCTCGCGCACCCGGCGGGCATCGGCGCCGGTGAGCCGCGCGACGACCGTCGGGTTGGAGCCGAGCGCGACGACGTCGCCGGGCGGCAGCGGCCCGTAATGCTCGGGGACGGAGAGGTACTCGTCGACGGCGCCGCCGCGGTCGTAGAGGTTGTAGCGGACGACCGCGCCCTGCTCGACCCCGATCGCGAGCGCCACGGCGGGCAGCGCGTACGAGAGCTCCCTCGCCAGGCGCTGCAGCTGCGCCGGGTCGCGATCGCAGAGGTCGTCGTGGACGGCCACCCACCCGTTGCGGGGGCCGCTGACACTCGTGCCGGCGGAGCGGCCCAGCCGCGGCAGCATCTTCTGCGCCGCCCGCTCGACGGCCCCGAGGTCGTCGGTCTGGACATGGATCGAGCCGAAGGTCGGACCGGCGGCGGGTGCGAGCCGCGCAGCCAGATCGGCGACCCGGGCGCCGAGGGTCAGCTCGACCGGCCGCAGGCCCCAGCGCTCGTACACGGCACGCGCGCCCGTATTCGAGGCGAGGACCTCCAGCTCGAGCATCTCGACATCCGCCTCCTGCAGGCGCGAGACGACCTCGCGCACCAGCTCGCCCGCGACTCCGGAGCGGCGCGCAGGCGGACGCACGTGGAGCACGTCGAGGAAGCCGAGCCGTGCGCCGCGCAGCGAGGCGACCGCGAGCCCGACGGCCTCGCCGTCTCGCTCCGCCAGCAGGACGATTCCCGAGCGCACGGCCTCGTCCAGCGCGGCGCGCTCCTCCTCGGTGTCGCCCTGCCGCCACGGCTCGTCCGGGATCTCGGCCTCGAACTCCTCCCACAGCTCGCGGACGAGCGGCAGGTCGGCGGCGGTGGCGGCGCGGATCACGGTGCGAGGAGTTGCGCGAGGAGGTAGTGCGCAGTCAGGTTCTGGAACGGTTCGAAGCGGTCGCCCGCGGCGCGGACGTCGACGTCACCATAGAGCGCGGCCACCACCTTGCGCAGCGCGAGGTCGCCGGCCGGCCAGGCGCGGGGCCGCGCGAGGTGCCGTGCCAGGAACCAGTCCGCCGTCCACTCGCCGAGACCGCGCACCGCGACGAGCCTCTCCTTCACCTCGGCGTCGGCCAGCGAGTGCAAGCGCGGCCAGGTCGAGGTCGGAGCGGGCGAGCCCGACGACGTACTCGGCCTTGCGGCGCGAGAACCCCACCGCGACGAGCTCCGCCTCGGAGGCGGCCGCGAGGGTGGCGCGAGACGGGAACGACCAGGCGCGGCCGACGTGCTCGCCGAAGCGCTCGATCAGCCGGTTGCGGATCGCGCCGGCCGAGAAGAGCGAGACCTGCTGCGCCGTGATCGAGACGACGAGCGCCTCGAAGGGGTCGGGGACGAGGGCCGGCCGGAGGCCGGCGAAGCGGAGCGCGAGCGGGGCGAGCTCCGGCCGCGTCGCCGCCCAGGCGTAGAAGGGCTCCAGCTCGAACTCGAGGCCGAGCAGTCGGCGGACAACCGGCTCCGTCTCGGCGTCGAGGGGCTCGACCTCGACCCCACCCGGCGCGGCCTCGATCCGCACCTCGCGACCCGAGACGACGCGGTGCAGGCCGCCCTCGTGCCAGAGGCTCGCCCGATCGACCCCGAAGGCGCGGAAGCGCGCAGTCGTCAGCGCGAGGTCGAACGGCGCGTCCACCCGCAGGAAGCCCACGGGTGGACGCTACCGCGGAGACGTCAGCCGGTGGTCGTGGCGGCCGGAGCCTGCTGCAGCTTCGCGATCAGCTGCTGGATCTTCTGGTCGAGCGTCTGCAGGAGCTGGGTGCGCCGCTCGGCGTTGGCGCACGGATCCTTGGCCGTGTCGCCGGTCGAGACGGTCGGCGCGCTGCAGGTCTGCTGGATCTTCGCGATCCGCTGCTGGACCGCCGCGTCGAGCTTCTGGAGCTGGTCGGGCAGCCGCGTGGCCACCGTCGTGCAGCGCCGGCGCTGGCCTGCCGGCGTCGAGCCGTCGGAGCCGGTGGGCGCGGACTGCGCACGCTCGGCGCAGCGGTGGAGGACGCGCAGCTCGCGCCTCAGCAGCGCGAGCTTCAACCGCGGGCCGGCCAGGGACGCGGAGGCCTTGGCGTCGCCGGAGCCGGGACTCTGCGGCCCGGCAGCGAGCGCCGCCGGCGCCGAGAGTGCGAGGGCGGCGAGGGCCACCAGGAGCAGGTGCTTGAACATCGTCGGTTTCTCCTCGTGCGGGGGAATGGAGTGGGACAGGCGCACCGTGGGTCGGCCCCGTAAGCCGCGTCGCTGGCCCGTGTAAGGACGCCGTAAAGCTCGAGCCCGGCGGGGCGGCCAGCCCCGTGCTCAGAGTCAGCGCCTGCGCACGCGGAACGAGACGACCGTCGAGACGGCCGTGCTCCCGTCGAGCGCGCGGGCGATCGCGACGAGCTTGACCGGCTCGTCCTTCCCGAACCGCGCAGGGTCGAGGAAGGCACGGTACGGAGGCGAGTCGTCGATGCTGAGCCGCGTCCACGAGCCGGAGCCGCGCTGAACGGCAAAGGCGACGCTCACCGGCGCCGAGCCGGCGACCGTGACGCCCGCCGACCACAGACTGCTGAGGGGGTCGCCGCGGACAACGAGCTTCGGTCGTGGCGCGGGCGCCTGCGGGATCGGCTGCGACGCCTCGAGCAGGAGCGCGTCGGCGGACGGCACGGTGAGCCGCAGCTTCCCGGCCGCGTCGCTCGCCGGCGTACCGCTGTCCCCGAGCAGCGACGTCCACGCGGAGGACGGCGTCGAGGTCGGCACGGTGACAGTCACCGGCGTGGAGCCGTCGTCGAACAGCGCCAGATACTCCCGGTGAGTCGCGGAGTCGATGCGGCTGACCGCGAGCACGCCGCGCTTGGCGTAGCGGACGAGGGTCGCGCCGGTCGCGAGCGCCGGGTTCGCCTCCCGCAGCGCCGCGAGCTTGCGCAGGCGCAACTCGATCGGGTTGTCGGTGACGGCGAAGGAGGAGCCCGTGGCGATCGGCGGCGAGCCGACGCGCGGCTGCGTCTGCCACTCCTGCACCTGCGTCGGGAACATGTCCTGGCGTGCCTGCTGGTCGCCGCCGGTGCCGATCATCCCGACCTCGTCGCCGTAGTAGACGACCGGCGCGCCACGCAGGAGGTACAGCAGGTCGTAGCCGAGCAGCAGCCGCTGCAGGAGCGCGTCGCCGCTGAGACCGCCGCCCTGCTGCGAGATCATCAGCGCGGCGCGGCCCATGTCGTGGTTGCCGAGGAAGGTCGGCGGTGCCGGGTCGCTCCCGTCCGGGCCACGGAAGTAGTCGTCGTCCTCGAGGCGGTGCGAGATCGCGAGCGCCGACGACGCGCCGCTCGCGTAGCCGGCGGCCGCGTCCTGGAACGGGAAGTCGAGAACGTTCGGCAGGCCGCGGTCGCGCACGTAGGCGGAGAGCTCGACCGAGTCGGTGAGCGGCACCTCGCCGAAGATCTGGAAGTCCGGGACGCCGGCGGCGCGCGCCGCGGCGAGCATCTGTGGCACCCAGAGCCGGAAGAAGCCGGCGTTCACGTGGCGCGCCGTGTCGACGCGGAAGCCGTCGAGCCTGTAGCGGGTGATCCAGGAGGCGTAGATCGAGGCGAGCCCCTGCTCGACGCTCGGCTTCTCCGTGAAGAGGTCGTCGAGTCCGTAGAAGTCGCCCTGCTCGTAGCAGGACTGGCTGCACGAGGCGAAGTCGATGTCGCCCCGGTCGTGGTAGTTGAGCGGGTTGTTCAGCCACGCGGGGCTCTTCGCGGTCTTGCCGCCGGGTAGGAGGAACGGGATGTGCGGCATGTACCTCGCGCTCAGGCAGGGGAAGGTCTTCGTGCCGACGTACCGCGCCGGGTCGAACGTCCGGCCGTGGCAGTCGCGGTACGAGCCCGCCGCGTAGGTCGAGCCGCCCTCGAGTTGGATCACGTCGCCGGTGTGGTTGACGACGACGTCCATGATCACCTTCATCCCGAGCCCATGGGCGCAGGAGACGAAGTTCGCGAAGTCGTCGTTCGTGCCCAGGTGCGGGTCGACGCGCGTGAAGTCGAGCCCCCAGTAGCCGTGGTAGCCGCCGCTGTCGCCCTGCGAGACCTCATTCACGACGGGAGGCGTCACCCAGATCGCGTTGAAGCCGAGCGCCTTGATCCGGGCGAGCCCGTGCACCGGATTGGTGCAGGCGCCGGTGAGCCCCTTGAAGTCTCCGCCGTGGAACCAGGCGGTCGACGTCGGGTCGTAACCGGTCACGTTCACGCCTCCCGTCTTGCCGCCGGTGTCGTTCGACGGGTCGCCGTTGGCGTAGCGGTCGGTCATCACGAAGTAGATGCGGTCGCTCGCGAGACCGCTCGGCGCACCCGGCTGCGCCAGGCTCGCGAGGGTCGCCCCGGTCGGCGGCCCGTCCCGGCCCCCCGCGGAGGCGCTTGCCAGGAGGACGGCCAGCCCGACCGCGAGCGCAGCGGCGCTAGTGGAGCGGCTCGCCCGACTCCGCATCGAAGAAGTGCATCCTCGCGACGTCGACGGCCACCGGCACCTGCTCGGTGATCCGCATCTGGACGTGGGCCGGGAACTGGGCGACCAGGTTCGGCCGCGAGGCTGTGACCCCGCCGGCGCCGGCCAGCGTCTCGGCCTCGTCCTCGTCCTCGTGCTGGCCCTCGCGCACCGCGGTCGCATCGACGTGGAAGTAGACGATCGACTCGCCGCCGAGCGCCTCGACGAGCTCGATGCGTCCGTCGAAGGTCGGCAGGCCGGGCCGCTCGGCCGCCGGGTGCAGGAACTGGCTGCGGATGCCGGCCACGACGGTGCGGCCGTCGGCGCGACGCAGGCCGGGGTAGGACGCGAGCGCCTCGTCCGGCACCGCGAGCGTCGTCCCGCCGAGAGCGAGGGAGACGCCCCCGTTGACGCGGACGGTCGCCTCGAGCAGGTTCATCGGCGGCGTGCCGATGAAGCCCGCGACGAAGAGGTTCGCCGGCGTGTCGTAGAGCGTCTGCGGGTCGGCGACCTGCTGCAGGAGGCCGTTCCGCATCACGGCGACGCGGTCGCCCATCGTCATCGCCTCGACCTGGTCGTGCGTGACGTAGATCGTCGTCGTCGCGAGATCGTGCTGGAGCTTCGCGATGTCGGCGCGCATCTGCACGCGCAGCTTCGCGTCGAGGTTCGACAGCGGCTCGTCCATCAGGAAGACCTGCGGCTGGCGCACGATCGCGCGGCCCATCGCGACGCGCTGGCGCTGTCCTCCGGAGAGCTGCTTCGGCTTGCGGTTGAGGTAGGGCGTCAGATCGAGCATGTGGGCGGCCCACGCCACCCGGCGGTGGATCTCGTCCTTCGCCTCCTTGCGCAGTCGTAGCCCGAAGGCGATGTTCTCGTACACCGAGAGATGCGGGTAGAGCGCGTAGTTCTGGAACACCATCGCGACGTCGCGCTCCTTCGGCGTGAGCGCATTGACGACGCGCTCGCCGATGAAGATCTCGCCGCCGGAGATCTCCTCGAGGCCGGCGACCATGCGCAGCGCGGTCGTCTTGCCACAGCCGGAGGGGCCGACGAGGACGAGGAACTCGCCGTCCCGGATGTCGAGGGAGAGGTCGATGACGGCGTGGAAGCCGTTGTCGTAGACCTTGTCGACCTCGTTGAAGACGACGTCAGCCATCGGTGATCCTCCAGACGTGGAACGCGGGGCCGTCGGCGGGCAGCACGCCGTCGCGGGCGTCCTCGCCGTAGAGCGTGTCGAGCCCGGTGAAGGGCACGACGATCGGGTCGTGCGGCGCTCGGGCCGCCAGACAGAGCAGGCGCTCCGACCGCGTCTCGCGGAGATATGCGATCGCGTCGTCGGAGACGTGGACGTAGCGGATCCCGCCGCGGGCGAGGGCGGCGTGGGCGCGGCGGAGGGAGATCAAGCGGCGCATCTCCTCGAGAAGCGGGCCGTCCCAGGCGTCGACCCGGTCCCACGGCATCGGGCGGCGCGCGTCCTCCCCCCACTCGCCCTCGAGCCCGATCTCGTCGCCGGCGAACAGCATCGGGACGCCGGGCGAGGTCATCTGCAGCCCGACACCGACGAGCTGGCGCTCGCGCGAGCCGGCGACGGTGCGGAAGCGGGCCACGTCGTGGCTCGAGAGCAGCGTCCACGAATGGAGGGCCGACTGCCAGGGCAGGCCGGCGCGCATGGCCGACATGGTGGCCACCGCCTCGGTCCCCGAGTGGACGGGCAGCCCGACCGGCAGCGCCCAGAAGCCTCGGCTCAGCTCCTGCGGCAGCTGCGCGCGGCGCAGCCACGACCAGACGGGGCGCAGGAAGCCGGAGTAGTTCATCGCCCCGTGCCAGCCGCCGCCCTGCAGGTCGGGTCGGAAGTCGTGCCCGTGCTCGGCGATCAGGAGCGCGTCCGAACGCTCGTCGACGAGCGCCTCGCGGGTCGCGCGGGCGACCTCGCGGTTCGCGTCGTAGAGGCCCTGGCGCGCGACCATGTTGGCCACGTCGATCCGCCAGCCGTCGAGCCCGCGCCGCACCCAGCGGCGGACAACCCCTTCGAGCATCCGCCGGCGCAGCTCCGAGTCGGCCCAGTTGAGCTTCGGGAGCGAGCGCACTCCCAGCCACGTCTCGTAGCCGTGCGGCAGGGCCTCGTCGAACGTGAAGAAGCCGCGCTCGGGCGAGTTGGCGTACCCCTGCGCGTCGCGGAACCAGTCATGGCCGACCCCGCAGTGGTTGAGCGTCAGGTCGCCCAGCACGCGCAGGCCGCGGTCATGCGCCGCGGCGAGCAGCGAATCGAGCGCCCCTTCGCCGCCGAGCAGCGGGTCGACGAGGTCGAAGCTCGACGCGTCGTAGCGGTGGGTGCTCCCGGCGGGGAAGAACGGCGTCAGGTAGACAACGTTCGCGCCGAGCCGCCGGACGTGCTCGAGGCGCTGCTCGATCCCGGGCAGGTCGCCGCCGAACCACTCGCGACTCGTGTTCGGGCTCCGGCCCTCCGGCAGGGCGTCCCACGGCCTCGGCACCGCCCACTCAGGCAGGTCGCCGCGCCCTGCCCCGGAACGGGAGAAGCGGTCGACGAAGATCTCGTAGACAACCGACTCGAGGTGCCAGTCCGGCCCGCCGGGGTCGAGCGGGAGCACGAAGTCGGCGGCGTCGGACACGTCCGTGGCGGAGACGCCGAGCCCGTTCAACCAGGCGTACCCGTCGTTGCCGCGATCGAGCAGCCATCGATAGCAGGCCGCCTCGCCGGTGATCGGGAACGAGGCGCGCCACCAGCGCTCGCCGTCCGACGCCTCGTCGGGCTGCGCCTCGATCGCCCGCGGCTCGCCGTCCCGCACGGTGCGCAGGAGCACGCGCGCGACGCCCGCGCCCTCCGGCACGCGCATCCGCACCGTCGCCGTCCCGCCCGCCTCCGCGGGCCGCTCGAGCACGTACAGCTCCGAGCCGTCGTGGTGCGGCAATGCAAGCGCGGTCGCGCCCGCGGTCTCCTCCGGCTGCACCAGGCTCATCCCTTGACGGCGCCTTGCGTCAGCCCGCCGACAATCCACTTCTGCAGCGCCATGAACAGGATCGTCGGCGGGATCGCCGCGATGAGGGCGCCCGCGGCGAACGGCCCCCAGCGCTGCCCGTACTGCTGGTCGATGAACCCGCGCATCCCCACGGCGAGCGTGAAGTTGTGCGTCGTCTGCAGGATGGCGCTCGCGATCACGAACTCGTTCAGCGCGAAGATGAAGGCGATCAGCCCGATTACCGCGAGGATCGGCGCGGCGAGCGGCAGCACGACCCCCCAGAAGATCTGCGCCGGCGTCGCGCCGTCGACGCGCGCCGACTCGTCGAGCTCGATGGGGATCGTGTCGAAGAAGCCCTTCATCAGCCAGGTGTTCACCCCCATTGCGCCGCCGAGGTAGACGATGATCACCATCGCGAGCGAGTTCAGCCCCATGAAGGGGAAGATCCCGCCGACGTTGAGCGCAATCAGGTAGATCGCCGTGAAGAGCAGCAGCTGCGGGAACATCTGGATCAGGAGCAGGAAGAGGATCCCCACGCGGCGGCCCTTGAAGCGGAAGCGGCTGAACGCGTAGGCGGAGAGCCCGGCGAGCAAGACCGTCAGCGCCGCAGCGGCGAACGAGATCAGGAGCGAGTTCAGCACCCAGCGCAGGAACGGCGCGTCGACTGTCGAGCCGCTGCTCGGGTCCTTGACGCTGTTGTGGAGGATCTGACTGAAGTTCGAGAGCGTGAAGTGCGTCGGCAGGAAGCTCGTGCCCGAAACCGACTGGTCGCGGTTGAAGGCGGCCGAGGCGACGAACCAGACCGGGAAGAGGGAGACCACCACGGCGACGACGCCGACGAGGTGCCGCCACCAGGTCTCGGCGAGCTTCGGCCGGCGCCGAGGCGCCTTCGCCTCGGCGGCGACCGGCTTGGCGGCAGCGATCTCGGCTGCGCTCATTCCGCGGTCGCCAGCACTCTCGTCCGCGCGAACCCGATGGTCGAGAGCACGGCGGTGATGAAGAAGATGATGATCGTCATCGCACTCGCGAGCGCGAAGTCCTGCCCCTTGCCGGCGGCGATCGCGAGCTTGTACGTGTAGCTGATCAGGATGTCGGTCGAGCCGGCGATCGACGAGTTCGACTGCGGCGGCCCGCCGCTCGTGAGGAAGTAGATCGTGTTGAAGTTGTTGAAGTTGAACGCGAACGACGAGACGAGCAGCGGCCCGACCGCGACGAGCAGGAGCGGCAGGGTCACGCGCCGGAAGATCTGGAGCGGGCCGCCGCGTCGACGCGCGCCGCCTCGGTCAGCTCCTCGGGGATCGACTGGAGCGCCCCCATCGAGACGAGGAAGAAGTAGGGGACCGTCAGCCAGGCGCTGACGAGGATGCACGAGACCTTCGCCCAGTTCGCGTCGAAGAGCCAGGGGATGTTCGTGTGGAAGAGGCGGTTCACGAGCCCGAACTGGTCGTTGAGGAGACCCGACCAGACGAGGATCGAGAGGAAGCCGGGGATCGCGTACGGGATCACGAGCACCGAGCGGTAGACGCGCTGGAAACGGAGACCCTTCTTGTCGAGCGCGACCGCGAGGAAGAGCCCGAGCGCGAACGACGAGAAGACGGTGCCGGCGGCGAAGACGAACGTCCAGATGAACACCCGGATGAACGGCTGCCGCACGAGCGGGTCGTGGATGATCCGCGAGAAGTTGGCCGTGCCGATGCCGGTCTTCCAGCCCGGCTCGAGCGCGTTCGTCCCGTGCGCGTACTCGCCCTTGCTGTTTTCGCTGAAGACGGTGCCGTTCGAGAGCTGGACGAAGACGTCGCGCTTCGCGTCGTAGCGCAGCGTCGGCTCGAGCTCGACGGCGGTCGAGAGGCTCTGCGGCCGCACGCCGGCGGTCTCACCGACCGGCACGACGAAGGTCTGCAGCTGCTTGTCGACGCTGAAGAGGGCGAGCCCGTGCAGGAGCGTGTAGCCCTGCGCGGCGGTGATCTGCCCGCCGCTCACCTTCACCGTCCCGGCGGGCAGGGGCGTCAGCATCGACGTCGTGCCGAGGTAGTCCTTGCCGTTGGCGTCGTCCCGGAGGATCAGGACGAGCTTGCCGCCCGCGTCGTGAGCCACCGCCATCGTGTAGGTCTTGCCGTTGGCCGGCGGCTGAAGCGAGTTCAGGCGGATCTGCTTGATCGCGTCCGCCTTCGTGATCACGTGACCGGTCGAGTAGTTCGTGAAGGCGACGTCGACCGTGTAGATGATCGGGATCACCTGGAAGCCGAGCAGGAAGATCGTGCCCGGGATGAGGAACTTCGCGGGAACCGTCCTCTGGCCGAGGTAGAGGTAGTCGATCGCGAGCGTCGCCGCCGCGAGCACGGCGACCGCGATCCAGTGGCGGTGCGTCACGAGCACGTACGCCGCCAGGCAGCGAGCGCGTTCGTGGCCGAGAGGAGCACGAGCTTGACCGCGTAGCCGGTCGTCCCGGCGAAGGCCGCCATCAGCCGCGGCGTCACGGCGCCACGCGGTTGCGGAATCGGCGGTGGGGGTGCGGTCGTCGTGCTCACGGGCTCTCGCGGTCGAGATGGCTCGTGGGCGCCGCCCCGGCAGAGGCGGCGCCCACGAGCTGTCGTCTTCGGCTAGCCGATCTTGTCCGCGATCGAGCGGGCGGCAGCCTGAAGGCGGTGACGGGGTTCGCGGCCCCCGCGCCCTTCGTCGACTTCACCCACGCAGCGCCGAGGTCTGACCACACGCTCGCCATCTGCGGGATGTTCGGCATCGGCACGCCGCCCTTGCCGGCCGCGCCGAACTCCGCGAGCACCGGGTCGTTGACGTGCTTGCCGGCGATGATGTTGGCGGGATAGCGCCCGCCCGCGGCCGCCAGGTAGTACTGCGCCGGCGGCAGCGCGATGTAGTTGGTCAGGAAGTCCTGCGCGAGAGCGTCCACGCCGTGAACCGCCGCGTACTTCGTGGCCATCATGCCCTGGACGCCGAGGAACGGCACCGAGGGGTACATGATCTTCGGCATCTGGATGACCTTGAACTTGAGGCCGCTCTGCGTGAGCAGCTGCGAGTTCCACGGGCCCGTGATCCAGAAGGCCGCCTGCTTCTTGAGGAAGGCGTTCTGCGCCGTCGAGCCGTCGACGGCCGCGTTGATCAGGCCCTCCTTGTTCCACTTCGCGATCAGCGAGGCGTTCTTCAGGAGCGTCTTGTTCGCCACGCCGACGTTGGTCGAGACGAGGTTGCCGGCCTTGTTGGTGCCGAAGATGTAGCCGCCGAGGCCGGAGAAGAACGGGTACATGTGGTAGGCGTCGCCGCCGGAGCTCTGCTGGACGGCGATCGCGAGGTTGCCCGCCGCCTTCTTCTTGTAGGCGAGGGCCTCCTGCTCGAGCTGCGCGAAGGTCGTCGGCACCTTGACGAGCCCCGTGTTGACGACGAGGCCGATGTTCTCGATCTGGGACGGCACGCCGTAGAGCTTCTTCACCGACGTCCCGTACGAGAACGCGTCGAGGGTGTACTTCGGGAACTCCTTCGCGACGGCCGGCTTGAGGTAGATCGGCTCGACGAGGCCGTTGGCGGCTAGCTGGCCGGTCCAGTCGTGCGCGCCCATGATCAGGTCGGGCGCGTTGCCGACGTCGACCGTGCCGAGGTTGTCGCGAATGCTGCCGAAGTCCTTGACGACGACCTTGAAGGCGACGCCCGGGTTCTTCTTCGCGTATTGGTTCGCGAGGTCGGTGATCACGCCCTTGCGGTTCTGGTCGGTCCAGATCACCAGCGTGGGCGACGCGGCCTTGGCCGCGTGGACGCTGCCGGCGATCGCCGCGAGCAGCCCGGCGACGACGACAACGAGAAGCGCGGTGATGCGCGTTCTCGGTTTCATGTTTGCCCCTCCTGTGCTCCGAGATTGAACGCCGACGCGAACCTGGGGCACGACGGGACCGGCGGCCACGCCGCCTCCGTCACTCCACTCGGCGAGTGGAGAATCGTCCATGAAACGCGTACAACCGGCATGTAACAGCGCGCGAGAAGCTACGCCTCAGTGCGGACAAAGTCAAGACCCGGATCGGAGTTAGGTGGATACACCGCAATCCGTTATAGGAAAAGTCCGCAGCGATTCCGGGAGACAGTTGTCGGGCCCGCACGAAACCTGTTACATACCGCGGGAACATGACGACCTTGCGAGATGTCGCGCGGCGAGCCGAGGTCAGCGTGGCGACGGCGTCGCGCGTGGCCAGCGGCGCGCTTCCCGTGCGCCCGGAGACGCGCGAGCGGGTCGAGCGGGCGATGCGCGAGCTCCTCTACGTGCCGCCCGGCCGCCGTCCGGAGACCGGCCTGATCGGGGTGCTCGTCCCGGAGCTTGCGAACCCGATCTTCCCGGCCTTGGCCCAGGCGATCGAGACGCGCGCGGCCCCGGACGGGCTCGCCTCGATCCTCTGCAACACCGGCGAGGCCGCCTTCCGCGAGGTCGACTACGTGCACATGCTGCTCGACAGGCGCGTCCAGGGGATGATCTTCATCGCCTGCGAGATGACGAACCTCCGCGGCGACCACGGGCACTACGCGAAGCTCGTCGACGAGGGCGCGCGTCTCGTCTTCGTGAACGGGGCGCTGCACTCGCTCTCCGTCCCCTCGGTCGGCGTCGACGAGCGCGCCGCGGGAGAGATCGCGACGCAGCACCTCGTCGAGCTCGGCCACGAGCGGATCGGCTTCGTCGCCGGGCTCGAGCACTACCTGCCGACGCAGCTGAAGGCGACCGGACGCGACAGCGCGCTGCGGGCGTCCGGCCTCGACGCGGACGGCCTCGTCGCGCATGCGCCCTTCAGCGTCGACGGCGGCCGGCGCGCGCTCGCCGACCTGCTCCAGCGGCCCGGGCCGCCGACCGCCGTGCTGTGCTCGAGCGACCTGATGGCAATCGGCGCGCTGCACGAGGCCGCGCGTCGCGGCATCCGCGTACCCGACCAGCTCTCGATCGTCGGCTTCGACGGAATCGATGCGACGACCTGGACCGCTCCGCAGCTGACAACCGTCGAGCAGCCGATCGCCGAGATCGCCGACACGGCGGTCGGGACGCTGCAGTCGCTGATCGCCGACCCCGAGCGGGCCGTGCCGAACTCCTACTCCAGGCCGCTGCTGCGCGTGTGCGGGACGACCGCTCCGCCGACCCGCTCGTCGGCGCGCCGCAGGGCGGCGGCGACGTCGTGGAGATCGTCGAAGCCCTCGAACGGGACGCCCTCCGACGCGAGCCAGTCGGCGAGCCCGGCACGTGCGAAGCGGCGCTCGGAGAGGAGCGCGGCGCAGCGATCGGAGTAGCCGTCGCCGACGTAGACGACCGGCTCGTCCGGAAGCGTCCGGCGCTTGCAGAGATCGCCGCAGACCGGGCACGGCTCGGGGTCGCGCCAGAGCAACCGCCAGCCGTCGGGTCCGGTGTCGAGCCGGTTCGCGCGCACCTCGAGGGCGACTCCCTCGCGCGTGAGCACCGGCTCGATCAGCTCGTGGAAGCCGGACGAGAGGATCAGCGGCTCCCGCTCGCGCGCGAGCTCCGCGAAGCCGGCGCGGAGCCGGACCGCCTCGAGCAGGAAGCCGCACACCTCTTCGAGCGGCGCCGTGACGGTCGCGAACTCGAGCTCCATCACCTCGCGGAAGGACAGCCGCCCGTCGGTCAGCGCCCCCTCGACGCTCGCGAAGACCTCGGGGTCGCCGAAGCGGTCGAGCACCATCCAGAGGGAGTCCCGCTCGGTGGCGGTGCCGTCCCAGTCGAGGACGAGCCGCACGCTAGAGGTGCGACGTGAGCCCGGCGCCCGAGGCGTCCTCGCCCGCGGCCGCGTCGCCGTCCTGCGCGTTCTCGTACCAGGAGTAGGCGTAGCGCCCGTCGTCGAGGCCGCGCGCGAAGGTCGTCAGCCGCAGCGGGTTGAAGGTGTCGCACATGACCGCGAGCTCGTGGGTCTCGCTCACGCCGATCGACTTCTCCGCGAGCCCGGGCTGCGGCCCGTGCGGCAGGCCGGACGGGTGGAGCGTGATCGAGCCGACCTCCACGCCCTTGCGCGAGCCGAAGTTGCCGGAGACGTAGTAGATCATCTCCTCCGACTGCAGGTTCGAATGGTGGTAGGGGATCGGCACCGCCTCGGGGTCGAAGTCGAGCTTCCGCGGGCAGAACGAGCAGATCACGAAGTTCGGCCCCGCGAACGTCTGGTGCGAGGGCGGCGGCTGGTGGATCCGGCCGGTGATCGGCTCGAAGTCGTGGATCGAGAACGTCCACGGGTAGAGGTAGCCGTCCCAGCCGACGACGTCGAAGGGGTGGTAGTCGACGACGTAGGTCTGGTAGCCGTCGCGGACGCGGACCTTGACCGGGAACTCGCCGCGCTCGCGGACGGTGCGCAGCTCGGTCGGCGGATGCAGGTCGCGGTGGTAGTACGGCGCACCCTCCACCAGCTGCCCGTACTGGTTGCGGTAGCGGCGCGGGATCTCGATCAGCCCCGGCGTCTCGAAGACGAGGTGACGCTGCGGGCCCTCGGTGCGGAAGCGGTACGTCGTCCCGCGCGGCACGACGACGTAGTCGCCCTCGCGGTAGGGCACGTCGCCGAAGATCGTCTCCAGCGTCCCCGATCCCTCGTGGACGAAGATCACCTCGTCGCCCTCGCCGTTGCGGAAGAAGTAGTCCATCGAGCCGGACGGCCGGCAGAGCGAGATCTCGACGTCCCGGTTCCACATCAGCAGCCGGCGGCCGGTGATCTCGTCGCCCCCGGGCTCCGTGTCGATGGTCTTGAAGTGGCGGTGCGCGTGCTGGTCGGGCACCCATTCGGCGCGCTCGATCGGCTCGAAGCCGGCCAGCTCCATCACCCGGCAGGGAGAGTGGAGGTGGTAGAGGATCGACTCGTTCCCGGTGAAGCCCTCGAGGCCCATGACCTCCTCGGTGAGCAGCGTCCCGTTCTCGCGGAACTGGACGTGGCGCTTGCGCGGGACGTCGCCGAGCCGCTGGTAGAACGGCATCGCCCGGAGGATACTGGCGCGCGCCGCCGCTCAGAGCACGTTCGCCCGGAGCCACTCGGCGAGGAACGGCTCCGCGATCCGGTACCGCCCCGGCGCCTCCTTGCGCACGAGCTCGTCCTCGACGAGCACGTCGAGCGCCTTCTGCAACGACGACGAGACGGGCAGGCCGTGGCGAGCCCGGTACTCGCCGGACGTGACGGCGGAGGGCGGCTCGGCGGCGAGCGCCTGGAGCACGAGCCGTTGCCCGCGGGACGCGCGATCCCAGGCCAGCGCGAAGTGCGCGTTCTCGGAGCGGAGGACCCGGTCGAGCGCGGCGACGAACGACGCCTCGCCGGCCGAGCGCCCGCGGGGCGTCTCCTCCCAGAGCGCGTAGCAGAGCTCCTGGGTGGCGTACGGGTGGCCGCCCGTCGTCGCGAGGACGCGTTCGACGGTCGCGGCGCCGGCGCGCTTCCCCGACGCCGCGAAGCGGGAGACGATGAACGGCCCGAACGCCTCCGGCGCGATCGGGCCGAGCTCGATCTGCTTCGCGCTGCGCCAGAACGGCTCGTTCGCGTCGCTGAAGAGCTGCGCCATCATGCTCCGCTTGCTGCCCAGGTAGACGTGCGCGACGTCCGGCTGCGCCTGGAAGACCGACCGCATCAAGGACGGCAGGTGCGGGTCGATGCCGAGGACTTCCTGGAACTCGTCGAAGACGAGCGCGACCCGCCGGCGACGCTCCGCAGCGAGCTGGGCGGGCAGCTCGAGCAGTCGCTCGATCGTCGCGTCGACGTCCGCGGGGGCATGCCCCGCGCGGAAGGTGAAGCCGAGCGCGCCCGTGCCCGGGTCGACCGTCATCACCGGTGCGATCCTGAGACCGGCGAAGATCCGGGCGGCGCGGTCGCGCGCGCGCAGGAGCGGCGTCGCGACCTGCTCGTGGACGGCGGCGGCCAGCGCGCCCGCGAACTGCTCCTTCGTCGTCGTCCGCATCAGGTCGACCTGCGCGACGAGCACCTCGTCCCGTTGCGCGAGATCCTGGCTCGCGCGCCAGACGAGCGAGGTCTTGCCGTACCGGCGCGGCGCGAAGAGGACGACGTTCTGGCCGTTCCGCATGTCCGCCTCGAGCTCGGCGAGCTCCTCGGCACGGTCGGTGAAGCCCTCGTCGAGCGCGAGGTCGCCGAAGTTGAAGGGATTCGCCATGTCCGGTCAGTGTATACGCTTCCCGGCGAGTCGCTAGATGGCGAGCTGATACGCTCGCCGATCGGCGACACGTAGGAGGCGAGGGCGAGCTCCGCAAGCCGCTCGCCCACGGCGGGGGCGAACTTGAAGCCATGGCCGGAACACGCGGAGCCGACCACGACGCGGCCGCGCCGCTCGAGCAGGAAGCTCTCGTCGGCGGTCGTCGTGTACAGGCACGTCTCGGCGCCGACGGGATCGGGAGCGACACCTGGAAGCCGCTCGCGCACCCAGGCCGCGACGCGGGCGACGACGCGCTCGTCGGGCGCGCCCGGCTCGTCGGCGCTCGCCTCCACGCCGCCGTGGTGGACGCCGGCCTTGACGCCGTGGAGCGGGTCGTGGAGGGCGTACATCGCGTGCCCGGCCTCGTCCTCGTCCAGCTCGACCACCGACGGCAGCGGCGCGCCCTCGTGCCCGAAGTAGACGACGGTCTCGCGCGTGACGCGCACCTCGAGGTCCGGCACGAGGTCGCGCACCCAGGCCCCTGCCGTGACGACGACCACGTCGGCGTCGAGGTCGTCCGGCGACTCGACGCGCGAGCCGGTCGCGACGGCCGCGCCGCCGGCGAGCGCCGCGTCGAGGAGGGCGGCGCGCGCGAGGTCGGCGCGGATGATGCCGCCGCCCGGCTCGTGGAGCGCGACCCAGCCGGGCGGGACGGCGACGCCGAGCCCGAGAGCCTCCCCGGCGTCGAGCAGCCGGTGCTCCGCTCCGTGCTCGGCGAGCGCCGCTCGGGAGCTCCGCGCGGGCGTGGGCGCGAGCTCGACCAGCCCGTACGGCTCGATCAGCGCTCGCCCGCCCTCCTCCTCGAGGCGGACCCAGCCCGCGCGCGCCTCGGCGGCGAGTCGCACCCACCCGGGATCGGGATAGGCGAGCCGGACGATCCGGGAGCGGCCGTGACTCGAGCCTCGGTCGTGGTCGAGGGCGAACTGCTCGTACACCGTCACCTCGGCGCCGCGGAGGGCCAGGGCACGCGCGGCGGCCACGCCCATGATCCCCGCCCCGACCACAGCGACCCGCGTCACGCGGCCTGCACCGCCACACGGAGCCGCCCGAACGGCTCCCGTTCCACCTCGACGACCGCTCCCGCCCCCACCGGCGGCAGCGCCTCCGCCACCGGTCCGGCGAGCAGGTCGCCCGGGAGCAGCCTCGTGTTCCGGGCGGCGACGTCGATCAGCGGCTCCCAGTCCGGGCCGGGCAGCTCGTCGGGTGTCAGCGCGACCGGCCCGAGCGAGAGCGCGAAGTCGTTCCGCTTCGCTCCCGCGAGCACGGGCGCCGTCCACTCGACGAGCAGCGTGACGGCGCCGACCGCACCGCCGGCGCCGACGATCGCGGTCCGCCGCAGGGCCGGCACGAGCTCTTCCGCGCCGTCGGGCAGGCGCACCGGATCCTCCGGCCCGAGGATCGCGGCCGGGTTGGCGAAGACGAAGTCGCCGTCCGCGCCGAAGAGCCGCACCGACGGCGGGTGCAGCACCGGCGCGCGCAGGACGACGTCCGCGAGCGCGTACTCGGCGTGCTCGCGCGCCTCGCCGCCGCCGGTGAAGAACGACTGCAGCGTCTGCGCGGCGAGCTGGATCACGCGATCGTCCTCGATCCGCCCGGGCCAGCCCCGCTCGAGGTCGCGGTCGCGCGGGCTGAACATGCAGAGCTTCACGGCTCGGTGTGCACGATCACGTCGGCGATCCCGGGACGCTCGCGGCGGATCCGCTCCTCGACGCGGCTCGCTCCGGCGTGCGCCTCGGCGAGCGGCGTCGCGCCGTCCAGACCGAGCGTGAGGAACGCGACGAGGCCCACGTCGGTGTGCAGGAAGCGCAGCTCGCGCGGCCCGGCGCCCGTCTCCTCCCGCACGATCCGCTCGACGAGGTCGCGGTCGCGGGCGACGGCGTCCGCCGCCGGCCGGCTCCCGGGCGCATCCTCGGTCAGCGGCTCGAGGTGCGTCTGCACCGACGCGACCTCGGGCACGCCGTCGAGGATCGCGCGCTCGACCTGCTCGGCGATCGAGTGCGCTTCCTCGAGCGAGAGCTCGGCCGGGAGCTTGAGGTGGAGGGAGAGCTCGGTGCCGGAGTCGAGGGCGACCGCGCTGACGTTGTGGACCTCGCGCACGCGCGGCACGCCGAGCGCGGCCGCGTGGGCACGCTCGCGGACGGCATCCCCCGGCTCGCCCGGCTCGACGTGGACGACGACGTCCGCCTCCGGCAGCGCCGCCTGCACCGCCCGCTCGACCGCGTCGGCGGCGGCGTGCCCCTGACCCACGGCCGCCCCGGCTTCGACGCCGATCACGACGTCGGCGAAGTACCGGCCGGCGGCCTGCCGCATGCGCAGCCGCCGCAGCTCGACCGCGGGCTCGATCATGGCGATCGCGGTCTGAGCCGTGCGCGCCGCGTCGGCCGGCGCCCGGTCCATCAGGACGTCGACGTTCCGCCGCATCAGCCGCGCCGCCGCGCCGAGCACGAGCACCGCGACGAACAGCGCCGCCAACGAGTCGGCCTTCGGATGGCCGGCCCGGGCGAGCAGGAGCCCGCCGAGGACGGCGACAGAGCCGCCGAGGTCGCTGCCGAAGTGGAGCGCGTTCGATGCGAGCGCCGCGCTGCGGTAGCGGTGCGCCGCCCGCGACGACGCGCGCGTCCGCGCCACGTCGATCACGATCACGAGCACGATCGCGCCGATCGCGTACCAGCGCGCGTGCACGGTCGGGTGCGAGCTGCCGGCCAGCCGCGACACCGCCCGCCACACGATCACGAAGCTCGCGAGGACGAGGAAGGACGCCTCGCCGAGCGCGGCCAGGTGCTCCGCCTTGCCGTGCCCGTACTGATGGCCGCGATCGGCCGGACGGACGGCGACGCCGACTGCGAAGAAGGTCAGCAGCGCAGCGATCAGGTCGGTGCCGGAGTGCACCGCCTCGGAGACGAGGCCGAGGCTGCCGGTGGCGAGGCCGGTGCCGAGCTTGAGCCCGATCAGGGCGCAGGCGGCGAGCACCGACCACAGCGCGGTTCTCCGCTGCGGGCTCACGGCGGAAGCGTACGCAGCCGCTCAGGACGAGGCGGGCAGCCGCTCGAGCGGCCAGACGACGACGTCCTGCCGTCCCGCGACATGGCAGATCGGCTCCCCGCGGAGGCCGAACGGCGCGATCGACGTCAGCTCGATCTCGGCCTCGGCGGGCTGCAGCGGCCAGAGGTCGTGGTGGATCTCCGCGCGGTGGAGCGTTCCGGCAGGGCCGCTCGTGTAGAGGCAGTAGCGCTCGGTCAGGAACCACTCGAGCGAGCCGGGCTCGGCGTGGAAGACGTCCCCGCCGGCGCGGTAGCGGCCGCTGAAGACCTTGCCGCGCTCGCCGAGCCGCGTGCACTCGTACTCGGTCCAGCCGTCGTGCCGGTCGAGCGCCATGCGCGCGCGGAAGTACGGCAGCCGGTACGAGCGACGCGCCACCTCGACCGCGAGCCGGCTCGACGCGTCGAGGCTGAAGAACCAGACACCCGGCTTCTCGTCGGCGGTGCGGACGTAGGTGCGCACGTTCAGCTCGAGGAACGACGATGCGCCAGGCACCGGCAGCGCGCCGCGCGCCCGGACGGCGCTCATGCGGAAGGGGACGATCCCGAGCCAGGCGCTGCCGTCGTGGAGCTCGATCTCGAGCTCGTGCGGGACGTGGTGGCGCACCTCCTCGAGCGGAACGCGCCAGTGGGCGAAGAGCAGGTCCTCCCGGGTCTGGCCGAGCGCCCATGACCCCTCGGGCGGCGGCCAGGGCCGGTGCTCGACACGCTGGAGAGAGCGTGCCTGCCGGCCCGCCGCCCGCACGCCGTCGAGAACCATCGCGTCCCTACAGGTTCCCGCGCAGGGCCTGCTCGCGCTCGATCGCCTCGAACAGGGCCTTGAAGTTGCCGTCGCCGAAGCCGCGCGCCCCGTGTCGCTCGATCACCTCGAAGAAGACCGTCGGCCGGTCCTGCGCCGTCTTCGTGAAGATCTGGAGCAGGTAGCCGTCCTCGTCGCGATCGACGAGGATCTTGTGCCGCTGGAGCTCGGCGTAGTCCTCGTCGATCTCGCCGACCCGGCCGCGCGCCTCCTCGTAATAGGTGTCCGGCGTGTCGAGGAAGAGCAGCCCACGCTCCTTCAGCGCCTCGACGGTCTCGAGGATGTGGCCCGACGCCATCGCGATGTGCTGCGCGCCGGCGCCGTTGTAGAACTCGATGTACTCCTCGATCTGGCTCTTGCGCTTGCCCTCGGCGGGCTCGTTGATCGGGAACTTGATCTTCCCCTCGCCGTCCGACATCACCTTCGACATCAGGGCCGAGTACTCGGTGTGGATCTGCTCGTCGCCGAAGTGGAGGATGTTCGTCATCCCGAAGACGCGCTCGTAGAACTCGACCCACTCGTCCATCCGGCCGAGCTCGACGTTGCCGACGATGTGATCGATGTTCGTGAGGCCGACGCCCCCGCCCGCGTGACCGTTTCCGGGGACCGCGACGTAGCCGGGCAGGAAGGGGCCGCCGTACTCGCTGCGGTTCACGAAGGTGTGGATCGTGTCGCCGTACGTCGCGATGGCGGAGCGCTCGATCGTCCCGTATTCGTCCTCGGCCCGCTCCGGCTCGAGCACGCCGCGCGCGCCGCGCTGCACGGCCTGCCGGTAGGCCTCGGTCGCGTCGGGGACGGTGAGCGCGATGTCGCGGACGCCGTCGCCGTGGCGCACGTGATGGCGCGCGATCGGGTGGTCCTCGCGGATCGCGCTCGAGACGACGAAGCGGATCTCGCCCTGCTCGAGCATGTAGGAGGCGCGGTCGCGGACGCCTGTCTCCGGGCCGGAGTAGGCCGTCGGCGCGAACCCCAGCGCGTGCTCGTAGAAGAAGGCCGCCTGCTTGGCGTTGCCGACCCAGAACTCGACGTGGTCCCAGCCGAGCAGCGGCATGAAGTCGTCGCCCACTGGCCGATTATGCCCTTCTTGACCTCGCCGTCACACGCTGCCGGCCGCGGTCGGCTAGCGTTCGTGCCGTGAGGAAGATCGCCGCCGCCGCAGTCGTCTCCGCACTCGTCCCGGCCGGGGCGGCGGCGTCGGCGAAGCCCCCCGTCCCGGCGGCCGTGCAGGCGCAGATCGCGAAGCGGACGCCGCAGCTCGCCTACGTCCCGGCCCGCGGCGTGCTCCCCTACCGCTACCGCAACTGGAAGCTCGCGGCCGGCGCGCTGCGGGTCTGGTTCGCAAACGCGAACGAACCGAAGAAGCTCTACGTCTTCGAGGTGCGCGTCTTCCACGGCACCTGCCGCGCCGGGATGCAGCAGAGCTTCCAGATGGCGGGCGTCAAGGCGTTCTACTCCTACGACGGCACCCGCCAGCAGGCGTGGCGCTGCGTGCACGGCGCGAAGCTGACGGCGTGGACGACGATCGGGCTGCGGAAGTTCAGCGGCGCCGGCCTGGCGCGGATCGCCGCCTCCGGGCACCGGATCCCCTGAACGGGGTCCGGCATGATGCGGGCGTGGCCGGTCGGGCGCAGCTGATCCGCGACGCCTTCGACGCGCTCGAGACCGGCCGGCCCGACGCCCTGCGGGCGCTGTTCGCTCCGGACGCAGAGTGGGTCGGGATACCGAGCGGCGGCGAGACGGCCCGCTGCGGCAGTCGAGCCGAGATCGTCGAGCGGCTCGGCGCGCACCACGCCGAGGGCCGCTGCTTCACGCTCGGCCGGACACTCGAGGACCGCGATCGGATCGCGGTCGAGTTCACGATCGCGAACCCCGCCTGGTCGAGCCCGGTGACGATGTTCAAGGTGTTCGCCTTCCGGCCCGGCGAGGACGTTGTCGTCCGGCTGAACGACTGCCTCGACGAGTCGTACGCGCTCCAAGTGCTCGCCGCCTGAGCTCCTGTCAGGCGACCGCGACGAAGTCGCGGCCTTCGACGAGCCCGACCGCCGCCGCAAGCTCTCGCACCCGCGCCCGGCCCTCCGGCCCGGCGACCGCGCCGAGCCCGAGCGCGCCGGGAAAGGCCGCCGCCTGCTCCACGCCGACCACCGGCGCGCCGTGGATCCGCTTCCCCAGCTTGCGCGGGTCGACCTCGACGAAGGCGGCGAGTGGCGTCCCGGCCGCGAGCAGCTCGCGCGCAAGGGCCTTCCCGGTCGGCCCGGCGCCCCAGACGACCGCGGCCCGGCCCCCGGCGAGCAGGGTCTCGCGCAGGAAGTGCACCTTGCAGTGCCGGAAGGCGTCGAGCGAGTACTCGGGCTGCGTCCGCGTCAGGCGCTCCGGGTGGTCGCGCCACCGGTGCACGAGCCGGTCGAGGTTGCGGAACCGCCCGCCGGCAGCCCAGATGCGGAGGACGAGATCGTAGTCCTCGGGCCAGCCGCGGTCGCGGTACGAGACGAGCTCGGCGCGCGCGGTCAGCCCCGGCCCCGGCAGGGGGCACTCCACCCACAGGTCTCGCAGCGCCGCCTCCACGGTCGTCAGCCCGTTCAGCCAGTCGGCGTAGGCGCGCATCCCGTCCGTCGGCGCCGGAAAGTACTCGACCCGGCCGCCGACGGCGGCGAGGCCCTCCTCCTCGATCGCCGCCACCTGCAGCTCGAGCCGCTCCGGCAGCGCGACGTCGTCGGCGTCCATCCGCGCGAGCAGCGGCGCCCGCGCCTCGGCCCGCGCCCGTTCCGAGGCGGCGACCATCCCGGCGGGCTCCTGCCGCAGGACGCGGAAGCGGGGATCGGCGCGCGCGTGCGCAGCGGCGATCGCGGCGGAGCCGTCGCGCGAGCCGTCGTCCACGACGAGCACCTCGAAGTCGGCGAGCGTCTGCGCCGAGAGCGAGTCGAGGCTCTCGGCGAGGAACTCCTCCTCGTCGCGCACCGGCAGGAGGACGGAGACGCGCGGCCGCCTCACGCGGCGCGCTCGTGGAGCCACCAGGCCGCGAACGCGATCAGGACGAGCGCGACCCCGCCGAAGAGGGCGGTCTCGATCCCCTGGAAGAGCCAGAAGCGCGAGGCGGGCTGGTAGACCGCGTCGAGCGGCCGCCGGTACCAGGTGAAGACGAGGCTGAGCGCACCGGCCGCGGCGAGCCCGGTGAGGACGGTGACCGCCAGCTGAGCCAGATCACGACGCCGTCGCCCGATCCCGCCGCCCTTGCCCTGCTCGAGGTAGGCGAGCACGATCTCCTCGAGGCCCAGCTCGTGCAGCTCCCAGCGGGCGTCGTACACGTGGCCGTTCGCCCGCACGAGCAGGGTCGTCTGGCGCTCGGCATGGCTGGTGCGGATCACCTCGTGCACGCGCGCGACGTCGGGCGTCGTCTTGCCCGCACCCTTCGGGCCGACGAGTGCCGCGACGGAGCCGGCCGGGATCTCGAGCGTGCAGTCCCGCAGCGCCCAGAAGGAGCGGTACTGCCGGCCGAGTCCGGTCGCCTCGAGCGCGACGACGGCGCTCATGCCGCGTTCGCCGACGATCGCAGCTGCTCGGCCAGCAGCGCGGCGATCGCGTCGTCGTCGAGACCCGCGGCCCGCGCCCGCTCGAACCAGCCGCCGAGCTGCGCTCGCAGCGCCCCGGCACCGTCCACGAGCGGCGACGGCGCGTCCGCCGTGACGAAGGTCCCCTGGCCCCGCCGGCCCTCGACGAACCCGTCCGCCTCGAGCGCGCGGTACGCCTTGAGGACGGTGTTCGGGTTGATCGTCAGGCCCGTGACGACCTCCTTCACCGTCGGGAGCTGGTCGCCCGGGTGGAGGATCCCGAGCTGGACGGCGTGCCGGACCTGCTGCACGAGCTGGAGGTAGGTCGGGACGCCGGAGCGCGAGTCGAGGTGGAATTCGATCGAGGTCATTTATCTAGTTAAGTAGATAAATAGACTATGGCAGACCCGAAGATCCGCTGTCAAGGTGCGTCACTCGACACCCGGCAGCCGGTTCGGCGCCCTCCGCCACAGCCGCTCGTACGCGATTCCGGCGAAGATCAGGACGCCGCCGGCGAGCTCGAGCGTGTGGAGCGTCTCCGAGAGCAGGACGAGCGCGAAGAAGACCGCGAAGAAGGGCTGCAGGTTCGCGAACAGCGAGGCGCGAGAGGGACCGACGCGGTCGATCGCGGTGAACCAGAGGATGTTCGTCAGGAAGAGCGGCCCGACGACCGCATAGCCGAAGCCGAGCCAGACCTTCCAGCCGAACGAGAACTGCTCGTGCACGACCTGGCCGGCGCCGAGCAGCGCGAGCGGCACCCAGCCGACCGCGAGCACGAGCGCGCTGATCCGGTACGGCGAGTAGCGGCGCATCAGCGGGGCGATCGAGACGGTGTAGCTCGCCCACGTGAGCGCCGTGCAGAGCGCGATCAGGTCGCCCCCGAGCGAGCCGGAGAAACCGCTGCCCGAGCCGGCGGCCACGAGGCCGACGCCCGCGAAGGTGATCAGGGCGCCGATCCAGAAGGAGCCGGCCAGCTGCTCGAGCCCGAGCGCGATCGTGATCAGGCCGATGAAGACCGGCGTCGAGCCGAGCAGGAGCGCCACCGTCGAGGCGTTCGCGAGCTTCACTCCGTACACGAAGCAGACCTGGTTGACGAAGATGAAGAGCGCGGCGAGCAGCACGAGCTTCACGTCGGAGCGCGCGACCCGGAAGGAGCGCTCGCGCCGGTAGGTGAAGATCCAGAAGAGCGAGATCGCCGCGAAGTAGCGGATCGTCCCGTAGGCGAGCGGCGACCAGCCGTGGATGAACATGTACTTCGTGACGGTGATGTTGAGCGCCCAGAGCAGCACCGTCCCGAGCAGCATCGCGTCGACCGCTGAGCCTCTGCGCACTCCTCGAAGCTACATTCCATTAGGGTTTCCGCGATGGCCGAGCCGACCTTCGCCGACGTCGACGCCCTCGTCGGGCCTGCAACGCCGCAGTTCGCCTACCAGCTGCGCGCACGGGTGCGCGAGCTCGTGGCCGACCTGGCCGAGGACGATCCCGTGCGGGTCTACGCCGGGGAGCGGATGGCCCTGCTCGACCGGCTCGGCCACGCGTCGTCGAAGGCGCTCGACGGCGCCCGCGAGCCGAGGACGCGTCCGGGCTGGAGCGAGTTGCCGAGCTCGGCGCCCGCGGACGAACCGCTTCCCGGCCTGCGATGAGCCTCGAAGGAGCCTCGGTCCTCGTGACCGGCGGCACACGGGGAATCGGCCGGGCGATCGCACTCCGGCTCGTCGCCGACGGCGCGGCGCGCGCGGTGCTCGGCTACATGCGCAACGACGCGGCCGCGGAGGAGGCGGCCGCGGCGGTGCGCGCGGCCGGCGCCGAGCCGGTGCTCGTCCGCGGCAACGTGACCTCGGAGCGCGTGCTCGCGGAGCTCGCCGCGGCGGGGCCGTACCGCGTCGTCGTGCACAACGCCGCCACCGGCGTGATCCGCCCGGCGCTCGAGACGGAGGACAAGCACTGGGACTGGACGCTGAACGCGAACGCGCGGGCGCTGCTCTCGCTCACCCGGGTGACGGCGCCGGCGATGGATCCGGGCGCCTCGATCGTCGCCATCTCCAGCCTCGGCTCGCAGCGCGTGCTCGAGAACTACGTCCTCGTCGGCACCTCGAAGGCGGCGCTCGAGTCGATCGTCCGCTACCTCGCGGTCGAGCTGGCCCCGCGCGGGATCCGCGTCAACGCGGTCTCCGGCGGCGTCGTCGAGACGGGCGCGCTGGAGCACTTCCCGAACCGGGAGGAGATGCTGCGCTCCGTCGAGCGGACGCCGGCCGGACGGCTCGTCGAGCCGGAGGATCTCGCGGCCACCGTCTCGTTCCTCTGCTCGCCCGACGCCGAGATGATCCGGGGGCAGACACTCGTGGTCGACGGCGGCTTCTCGCTTCCGGCCTGATGGAGCCGACCGACCTCAACCGCCTCGCCTGGGACGCCGCGCATCGGGCCGCGGCCGAGCCGGTGACGCTGCCGCCGATCGTGCAGCGGACGCTCGGCGACCTGACGAAGCGGCGTGTGCTGCACCTGCAGTGCGCGACCGGCGAGGCCACCGCGGCACTCGCCGAGCTCGGCGCCGTCGTCACGGGCGTCGACCCGCGCGAGGCCGCGCTCGAGGCGGGGCGCGAGCGCTGGCCGACGATCCTCTGGGTGCAGGGCGAGCCGCAGGAGCTGCCGGCCGAGCTGCGGCGGGGGCGCTTCGACCTCGTCTACTCCGGCGAGGGCGTGATCGAGCGCCTGGCCGACCTCGACGGCTGGGCGCACGGGGTGGCGGCAGCGCTGCAACCGCGCGGAGAGCTTCTCGTCTTCGACGACCACCCCGTCGCCGACTGCGTGGACGGGCTGCTGCGCTGGCGCGAGGACTACTTCCGCGAGCCGTCCGCCCCGGAGCGGCTGTGGCGGATCGGCCAGGTCGTGAGCGCGCTGGCCCGGGCGAGCCTCCACGTCGAGGCGCTCGAGGAGTATCCGGGCGGCACCTCGCGCCGCCGCCACGACCATCGCATCCCGGCGACGTTCCTGCTCTACGCGCGGCGCCGCGAGGCATAGGCCGACGTCAGAGACCGGCGAGCCGCGCGAACGCCTCGTCGAGCTCGGCGTCCGAGATCGTCAGCGGCGGCGTCGCCTGGATCAGCGAGCCGTCGAGCCCGGCAGGGACGACGAGCACGCCGCGGGCGAGCGCCTCGTCGGCGTCGCCGGCCCGCGCGCGGAGCAGCCCGCGGCCGTGCCAGCCCTCCCGCTCGAAGCGCTCCCCCGCCGCCCGCACCCGGTCGAGCAGTCGCGGCGCCTCTTCGAGCAGGACGAGGGCGGCCGCGCAGGCGAGCGGATTGCCGACGTGCGTATGGGTGTAGACGTCCTCCGGCCCGAGCTGCCACAACTCCTCGAGCCCGTCGCGCCCGAAGAGCGCCGCCGAGAGCGGGATGCCGCCGCCGAGCGCCTTGCCGACGCAGAGCACGTCGGCGACCTCCTCGCCCGGCCACATCTCTCCGATCCTCCCCAGGCCCGCGTAGACCGCGTCGACGACGAGCAGCGCGCCCGCCTCGTCGCAGCGGCCGCGCAGCGTCTCGAGGAACCCGGCGGGCGGCACGCGCGAGCCC
Source organism: uncultured Actinomycetes bacterium (assembly GCA_963746895.1). GTDB lineage: Bacteria > Actinomycetota > Thermoleophilia > Gaiellales > Gaiellaceae > Palsa-739. Next base: position 477,259 of record CAVVDI010000013.1, read on the forward strand.
GCCCGGCCCTGCACGGGCTCGACGATCACACACGCCGTGTCCGCCGGAAGCGGCCCCGGATCCTCGCCGTAGGCGAAGCGGTGCACCGGCCCGGGGAGCCAGGCGGCGAACGGCTCGCGGAACCGCTCGAACCCGGTCGCGGCGAGGGCGAGGAGACCCGTCCCGTGGTACGCGCCCTCGAAGGCCGCGATCCCGGGGCGGCCGGTCGCGAGATGGGCCGTCCGGAGCGCGATCTCGACCGCATCCTCGCCGGTGACCCCGAGCTTCGCCGGCCGGGGCAGGGCCTCGCGCAGCCGCACCGTCACCTCGGCGTCGGCGAGGTCGCCGAGCGCGTGCACCACCCGCTGCGCCCGCCATGCCTCGAGGATGCGGGGGTTCCGGTGGCCGAGCGCCGCAACCCCGAAGCCGCCGCTCAGGTCGAGCAGCTCCCGCCCGTCGGCGAGCGTGACCCGGCAGCCCTCCGCGCCGGCCCAGATCACGACCGCAGCGGGCGGAGGACGCGCCCGGCCGTCGCCCGCGCGACCGTCCCCGCCATGGCCGGGTTCTCCTGGAGCCGCCGCAGCGAGTAGGCGTACCACTGCTCGCCGAAGGGGACGTAGACGCGCAGCCGGCGCCCTTCGGCCACGAGCTCGTCGGCCCGCTCCTCGCGCACGCCGAGCAGCATCTGCAGCTCGTACTCGCCGAAGCCGAGGTGCCGATCGGAGATCCGCCGCAGCGACTCCCCGATCAGCCACTCGTCGTGGGTCGCGACTCCGACGTAGCACCCCGCGTCGAGCAGCTCGTCGAGGCAGCGGAGGAAGTTCGCCCGCACCGCCTCGTAGCCGGTGAAGGCGAGTGCCGGCGGCTCGACGTAGATCCCCTTGCAGAGGCGCACGCTCGGGCGAAGGTCGGCGAGCGCGCGGACGTCTGCGAGCGTGCGGCGCAGGTACGCCTGGAGGACGACGCCGACGTTGTCGTGCCCCGCCTCGCGCAGCTCACGGTAGAGGCGGAGGGTGTCATCGGTCGTCGAGGAGTCCTCCATGTCGATGCGGACGAAGTTTCCGTGGCCCGCGGCGGCGCGGACGACGTCCTCGAGGTTCTCGCGGCAGAGGTCGTACGAGAGGCCGAGCCCGAGGCCGGTCAGCTTGACGCTGACGTTCGCGTCGAGCGCCGATCGCTCGATCGCCGCGAACACGTCGCGGTACGCCTGCGCGATCGCCCGCGCCTCCTCGGCGCGGCTGATCTCCTCGCCGAGGACGTCGACCGTGGCCATCTTCCCGGCCGTGTTCAGGGCTCCGACTGCGTCGACCGCGTCTTCGAGCGTCGAGCCGGCGATGTACCGGGACGAGAAGAGCTGGACGACCGTCTTCGGAACGGCCGGGAGCAGGCGGACGATGGCGCGGTCGAACAGCGTCACGGGCGCGGCGATTGTACGCGCGCCTGTTGCGGGGAGATCGTTGCACGAGTAACGTCCGCTCATCCACAGCTCTGCGGCGCTCGACGAGGGGGTACGTCCCATGGCCACGGTCGCCGCCCAGAGTTTCGAGGAACGGGAGATCGCCTGGACGCCGCGGCACACGGTCGCGCTCGTCGCGATCCTCGCCGCGATCGCCGTGGTCGGCGTCGCCCTCCCCTGGGCGGCCGACGGCACGGGCGGCTACCGGCACGCACGCCTGCTCGCCTGGCTCGCGACGCTCGCGCTCTTCACGGGCTTCGCGCTCGTCGTCGGCCACGGCCTCACGGGGCTCGCGCGCGGGATCTTCGTCGACGACCGAAACAAGCTGAGCGTGTCGAGGCTGCAGATGTTCCTCTGGACCGTGCTCGTGCTCTCCGCCTATCTGAGCTCGGCGCTCGCGAACGTCGGGCTCGGGGCGGTCGAGCCTCTCGCCGTGCGCGTCCCCGAGCCGCTCTGGCTCGCGATGGGCGTGAGCACCTCGTCGCTCATCGCATCACCGCTCGTGCTCCACCGCGTCAAGGGAAAGGGGGTCGCGCTGAACGACGAGGCCCACGAGTCGCGCTGGACCGACCTCGTCCGCGGCGAGGAGCGGGGCTTCGTGAACGTGGTCGACCTCGGCAAGCTGCAGCTCCTGCTCGTCACCGTCGTGCTCGTGCTCGCCTATGCGATCGTCGTCGGACACGCGCTCGCCGACGACGGCAAGGTCGTGACGAGCCTGCCCGGCATCGACGACGCGTTCGTGATCATGCTCGGCATCAGCCACGCGGGCTACATCGCGAAGAAGGCCGTCCCGGTCCCGAAGCACGCGAGAGCGTGAGCGCGACCAGCGAGAGCGCCCTCGGCTCGGTCGCCGACGTCGTCGCGCGCCTGCAGGAGATCGAGGCTTCGGCTCCCGCCGCCGACGGCGTCGTCTGCTTCGCGCGGCTCTACCGCGAGGTCACCCAGGCGGTCGAGCACGAGCTGCACGGGGGTACCGCGGGAGACCCGCGCTTCGTCGAGCGCCTCGACCTGCGCTTCGCCGGTCTCTTCTTCACGGCGCTCGACGCGTTCGGCCGCGACCCTTCGACCGCGCCCCGGGCGTGGGCCCCGCTGTTCGAGTGCCGGAGCCGCCGCGGCGTGGCGCCGCTCCAGTTCGCGCTCGCCGGCATGAACGCGCACATCAACCGCGACCTGCCGGTCGCGCTGGTCACGACGTGCTCGGAGCTCGGGCTCTCCCTCGACGACGACTCGATCGAGCATCGCGACTACGTCGGGATCAACGGGCTGCTCGCGCAGGTGGAGCAGCGGCTCAAGCCCTCCTATCTGACCGGCCCGCTCGCGACGCTCGACCGGATCCTGCACCGCGTCCGACGGATCGACGACGTCGTCGCGATGTGGGACGTCGGACGCGCGCGCGACGGCGCCTGGACGAACGGGCGCGCGCTCTGGGCGCTCCGCGGCGAGCCGGAGCTGTCCGACGCGTTCCTGCTCGCGCTCGACCGGACGACCGGCCTCGCCGGGCGCGGCCTGCTCCTCCCGGCGGACACGGTGCTCGGGCGCCTCGGGCGCATCCTGGGCGGACGGCGGTAGCCGCTACTCGCGCATGAACCCCTGGCGCGCGGCGCTGACGAGCGCCACCGCCTCGGGGAAGAGCACGCGCATCGCGTCTCGCAGCGCGATCGCCTGCTGCTCGACGCCGCCCTCGACCTGCACCTGCTGGAGCGCGGCCGAGGTCAGCTCGACGGCAGTGTTGAGGGTGAGCGTCGCGAACTGCTCGCGCTGCGCCTCCTGCACCGTCTCCGCCTGCTTCTCGGCGAACTCGCGCAAGCTGCGCATGATGTCCTCGGGATCGCCCCCGAACGGGAATCCGAAGCCTCCACCTTCCATCGCCCTAGCGTAGCTGCGAGACGCTCCGCGTCTCGCAGCCAGAACAGCACGGAGCGATCCCGACGTCCCGCCTCGGGATCGCTGGCGCCGGCTTCGCGAGCTACCCGAGCGGGCCCTTGTAGCGCCGTTCGACGTCGTCGGCGAGCTCCTCGACGGCGGGCATCGCCTGCTGCATCGCGGCGGCGAACGGGGAGCGGGCGTCCTCGCCGAGTGCCTGCTCGAGCCGCCGGGACGCGATCCCGATCGCGTCGAGATACGGCGTCCGGGCCACGCGGGGCTCGGGCTCGAGTGTCTGCGCGAGCGCGGCCGCGGCCTCCTCGGCCGCCTCGATCCCGGGCGGGGCCTCGCGCTCGCGGAGCTCGGCGAGCCGCACCCGCAGCTCGTCGAGGCCGCCGCCGCCGGCGCTCTCCTCGGCGACCTCGCAGAGCGCGGCGAGCGAGGCCGCCTCGCGGACGAGCCGGCGCTCGTCGAGCGGCCGGCCGGCGTCGTCGAGCGCAAGCCACGCGTGGCCCTCGGCCGACGCGTAGGCGCAGAGGTAGACGCGGCGCTCGTCGATCGGCTCGGCGACGACCACCCCCGCGAGGGTCTCGCCGGGCGAGGCGAAGGCAGCGGCGGCCGCCGCGATCCTGGCAACGTCCTCGCCCACCGCCACGGATCAAGAATAGAGTCCGCCTCCTGGTGGAGCTCTCGCCGCGGACCCGGCACGCCCGCGCGCTGTTCGCGCCGCTCGGGCCGAGCTACGACCGCTACGCGCGGCTGCTCTCCTTCGGCCAGGACCCGCGCTGGCGGGCCTTCCTCGTCTCGAGGGTTCCGGCGGACGCGCGACGCGTGCTCGACGTCGCGACCGGGACGGCAGCGGTCGCGATCGGGCTCGCACGCGCGGTGCCGGCGCGGACGATCGTCGGCGTCGACCAGAGCGCCGAGATGCTCGCGTCCGGGCGTCGGCGCGTCGAGCAGGCGGGCCTGACCGGACGCGTCGAGTTGCGCGAGGGCCGCGCCGAAGAGCTCGCCGTGGAGGGTGAGTTCGACGCGCTGACCTTCACGTACCTGCTCCGCTACGTCGACGACCCGGGCGCGACACTGTGCGGCCTCGTCCGGGCGGTGCAGCCGGGCGGCACGGTGGCGATGCTCGAGTTCGCCGTGCCGCACGGGCCGTGGCGACCGCTGTGGGAGCTGTACGTCCGGGTCGGGTTGCCGCTCGCCGGGCGGCTCGTCTCGCCGAGCTGGCACGAGGTCGGCCGCTTCCTCGGGCCGAGCATCCGCGGCTTCTGGGAGCGCTGGCCCGAGCGGCAGCTCCTCGAGCTCTGGCGCGAGGCCGGGATGGAGGACGTGCAGGCGCGCCGACTCAGCCTCGGCGGCGGGATCGTCGTCTGGGGGCGGCGCGCGTGAACGGCGCCGCGCGGCCGGCGTTCTACGCGCTGCGGCGCGGCGGCTGGCGCGACTACGCGACGCTCGTCCACGCGCCGTACACCCTCTGGCACCTTTCCTACGTCGCGATCGGGGCCGCGCTCGCGCCGCGGATGGACTGGCCGCTGCTCGGCTGGACGACGCTCGCCTTCGCGCTCGCGATGGGGATCGGGGCGCACGCGCTCGACGAGCTGCACGGGCGGCCGCTCGCGACCGCGATTCCGGGCCGCGTCCTCGTCGCGCTCGCCGCACTGTCGGTGGCGGGCGCCTGCGCGATCGGGGTCGCCGTCGCCGCCTCGAGGACGTGGTGGCTGCTGGCGTTCGTCGCCGCCGGCGCCTTCCTGGTCGTCGCCTACAACCTCGAATTGCTCGGCGGCGCCTTCCACGGCGACCTCTGGTTCGCAGGAGCCTGGGGCGCATTCCCCGTCCTCACGGCGTACTTCGCCTCCGCGAGGACGCTGCACCGGGAAGCGTTTGCCGCGGCCGCCTTCGCCTTCCTCGCGAGCTGGGCGCAGCGGCGGCTCTCGACCCAGGTGCGGCTGGTCCGCCGCCGGCTGGCCGGAGTCGAGGGAAAGGCACGCCTCCTCGACGGCGAGACCCTGTCCGTCGACGCCGGCCTGCTCGCCGACGCGCCCGAGGCCGCCCTGAAGGCGCTCGCCGCGGCGCTCGTCCTGCTCGCCGGCGCGCTTCTCCTCGCCCGCGCCGGGTAAGGCCGTACCATGGAGACGGTGGCGCTGACGACCGTCGTCGATCTCGTCTTCGCGGCCGGCGTCGTCCTCGCCGCCGCAGCGCTCGCGGCCACGGTGCTGCGCCGCGTCTCGAACTGGACGCTCGTCGCGGTCGCGGCGCTCGAGTCCGCCGCCGCCGTGGGCGCCTGGGTCGTCTTCGCGATCAGGCACGATGCCTCGCTCGCCGTGGCAGCGGGCGGACTGAGCGCGTGCTCCGTCGCCGCCGGCGGGTCGCTGCTGCTCCGGCACGCGCTGCGACGGCTCACGGCGATGGAGGAGCACTTCGTCGCGGAGCGCGCCAAGCTCGACGAGCTCGTCGCCCGGGAGGCGTCGACGCGCGCCGCCGAGCTGGAGCGCACGCTCGCCCGCGCCCGCGCCGACGCGGCCTCGCTGCTCGAGGAGCAGGAGCGGAAGATCGCCGAGGAGCGCCGCCGCCTCTTCGCCGACCGTGAGCGCGAGGCCACCGCCTCGCTGAGCGAGAAGCTGACGCAGACCCAGGCCCAGGTCGAGCAGCGGCTCGCCGGCTGGGCGCAGGACCTCGACCGAGCCGCCGACACGACCAAGACGCGGATCGCCGAGTTGACGCAGCGCCAGCAGCAGCTGCTCGGCGAGGTCGAGCTGCGGCTGGCGGCCGACGCCGAACGGCTCTCGGCCGAGAGCGAGGAGCAGCGGGCCGCGATCGGCCGGCTGCGCGCCGAGCTCGACCGCTCGCTCGAGGAGTCGCTCGCGGCGGCGCAGGCCGAGGTCGAGGCGCATGCCGTCGAGAGGAGGCGCGCGATCAACGAGCTCGAGGAGCGGCTCCGCCGCCGCGAGCACGAGCTCCTGGAGACCTTCCAGCGCGAGGAGACCGAGTCCGTGCAGCGGATCCGCACCGCCTTCGAGGACGTCGCCAGGCGCCAGGTCGAGCAGATGGAGCGGCTCGTGGAGCGGGGCGTCGCCTCGTACGCGGACGAGGCGGCGCAGCAGTTCTCGGGCGCTGGTCAAGCGGGCACGCGAGGACGCGGCCAAGCGCCTCGCTCGCGAGCTCGATCGTTCGGTCAGCGTCTTCGCCCGCGAGGCCGAGTCGGTGCTCGCCGAGCGGCTCGCGCAGGTCGGCGACGCCGGCGCGCAGCGCCTCGAGCGCCGACTGAGCGACGCGACCGGCGAGCTGGAGCGCCAGCGCGACGACTGGATGGCCGGCCTCGACCAGCGCCTGAACGAGCTGGAGGCCGACGTCCGCCGGCGTGTGGAGGAGCTCGGGGCCGATCTGGAAGCCGAGCGCGCGGTGCTCGAGGCGCGGCTCCAGGAGCTCGTCCGGCGCCTCGACACGGCGTCCGCGATCCGCGATTCCTGAGCATCCGACGACTAACAATCAGCGGCAGGGTTCGTCCCACCGAGCACGAACTGTCGCGGACATGAGCGAGATGACCCAGATCGCTGAACCGGCATACGACGAGCGCTCGAAGGTCGAGGGTTGGCGGCTCCACGTCCTGATCGAGGCCGGCTACCCGCTCCCGCTCGCCGAGCGGCTGGCCGCGAGCGAGGCCGACCTGCACCTGGCGGTCGAGATCCTCGGCCAGGGCTGCACGCACGAGACCGCGGCCGAGATCCTGCTCTAGCTCTCCTGGCCCCCTCCCCGCGCCGAGTACGCTGGCGGCGTGAGCAAGGTCGAGGCGCTCCCCTACGAGGACCGCACGGTCTACTCCGTCGCCGCCTTCAACCGCGGCGTCGCGCAATGGCTGGGGCGACTGCCGACGATCTGGGTCGAGGGCGAGGTGACGGAGCTGCGCCGGCACGAGCGCTGGGCGACGGTCTTCTTCACGCTCAAGGACCCGGCCGACGGCGCCGGCGTCGGCGTGACGATGGCGCGCGGCAAGTTCGACGCGCTGCGCCTCGAGCTGACCGACGGCGAGCGGGTGCACGTCTACGGGCGCCCGGAGCTCTTCGCGCAGCGCGGCGACTTCAAGCTTCGGGCCCTGACGATGGAGCGCTACGGTCTCGGCGCGCACCTCGCGTCGCTCGAGCGCCTGAAGGAGCGACTCGCCGGCGAGGGGCTCTTCGCCGCCGAGCGGAAGCGGCCGCTGCCGCTGCTGCCGCGGCGGATCGGCCTGGTCACGGGCAACGACGCCGCCGCGAAACGCGACGTGCTGACGACGATCCAGAGCCGCTTCCCGCCGGCCCACGTCCTCGTCGCGGAGACCTACGTCCAGGGGCCGCGCGCCGCAGGCGAGATCGTCGAGGCCCTGCGGGCGCTCTGCGAGCAGCCGGGCGTCGACGTGATCGTCCTCACGCGCGGCGGCGGGAGCTTCGAGGACCTCCTCCCGTTCAGCGACGAGCGGCTCGTCCGGGCGGTCGCCGGGTGCCCGGTGCCGATCGTGTCGGCCGTCGGCCACGAGCAGGACACGCCGCTCTGCGATCTCGCCGCCGACGTGCGCGCCTCGACCCCGACGGCGGCGGGGAAGCTCGTCGTCCCGGATCTGTCGCAGCTGGCCGGAAGGCTCGACCGCTCTCGCGACGCGCTCGGGCGCTGCGTCCGGCGGACGCTCGAGCAGGACGAGCGGAGGCTCGTGCGCAGCGCGTCGCGGCTCCGGTCGGCGCCACGGCGGGTGCTCGAACGCGAGGGACTGCGACTCGACCACGCACACGAGCGCCTGCGACGGGCACCCGTGCTCGCGGTCGAGCGCAAGCGGGCCGCGCTCGAGACCACGGCGGCGAAGCTCGCCTCGCTCTCGCCGCGGGCGACGCTCGAGCGGGGGTATGCGATCGTCCGGGCGAACGACGGCGTCGTCTCCTCGTCGGGCCAGGTCGCAGTCGGCGCGCGCGTCGACGTCACGCTCGCCGAGGGCGCGTTCGGCGCGCGCGTGGAGGACGTCGCATGAGCGAGGCCGAGCCGACCTTCGAGCAGGCGCAGGCCGAGCTGGAGGCGATCGTCGAGCGGCTCGAGCAGGGACAGGCATCTCTCGACGAGGCGCTCTCGCTCTGGGAGCGCGGGGAGCAGCTGTACGCCCTCTGCCGGGCCCGCCTCGACGCCGCCGAGGGCAAGGTCGAGGAGCTCGCGCGCAGGGTCGAGCAGTCGCGGCCGGACCCGGACGCCAGCCTAGAGGGAGACGCGCTCGCGCTGACGGCGCGCCTGACCGGCCTCGTCCTCGCCCTCCTCCGGCACGTCGGCCTGGTCGGCCGACGGCATCACTTTGAGCATCGCGAACGAGAGCCCCTCGCGGGCGAGGAAGAGGAGCCCGACGCCGATCCCGACCGAGGCCTCGATGGCCTGCAGCCCGAACCCGTACGCGATGCCCGTCCCGTACTGGACGCCGTAGCCGGCGAGGGCCGACGCGACGGCGACCTGCACGAGCCCGACGTTGCCCGGCCAGAACGGGAAGATCGTGACCACGTTCATCAGCAGCAGGACGACGCCGGCGGCGGGCAGCGGCGAGTGGATGTCGAAGGCCCGCATCGCGGTGTACACGGCGAGGATCTGACAGAGCCAGCCGCAGATCTGGAAGAAGATCGCGCCGGCCGCCCCGGCCGGGGTGCGCATGACACCGAGGCCGGCGCGGCCCATCTGCAGAAGCCGCCGCACCGGCCCGAGCCCCTCGACCGGCAGCACGTGGTGGCGCCTCGCGCTCACGAACGCGAACGCGAACAGCGCGACCCCGGCAGCGATCACCCCGAGCAGGCTGGCCTCCGCCGAGGTCGGGATGTTCGCGGTCAGGATGACGTAGAGCACGAGCAGCAGCACGGGGACGATGTCGAAGACGCGATGCGCGAAGACCGTGCCGACGAGCGTCGCCCAGGCCCCCTTGCGGCCCGGCATCTTGCGGGTGAGGACGGCGACGCGCGCGAGCTCGCCGATCCGCCCCGGCAGCACCGCGTTCGCGAAGAGGCCGACCGAGAAGGCGGAGAAGACGAGCGGCGCCTTCGGGTGCGGCGGCGGCATCGCGTTGTGGATCACCGTCGTCCAGGCGAGCGCCCGCACGACGACCGAGAGCAGGTTGAGCGCGATCGCGATCGCGACCCATCGCCACTCGACCGCGGTGAACGCATCGCCGATCGAGGCGAGGCTGGGGCCGCGCCACCAGAGCAGCGCCACGAAGCCGGCGAGCAGCGGCAGACCGAGCGCGGCGCGGCCGAGTCCGGATCGCGGCAGCCGGAGGTGATGCCTCACGCCGCGCCCGCAGCGCGGTAGACGTCGACGAGCCGTCGTGCGATCGCGTTCCACGAGTAGCGCTCCTGCGCGAGGGCGCGGGCCGCCGCGCCCATCTCCTGCCGCCGCGGCTCGTCGGCCAGCAGGGACTCCACCGCCTCGACGAGCTTCTCGACGTCACCGGCGGGGAACGACACCGCGGTCTCGGAGGTCATCACGTCGCGATAGCCGGAGATGTCGGACGCGACCACCGGGGTCGCGCACGCGAACGCGCGCGTCAACACCATCCCGAAGCTCTCGCCTCCGAGCGACGGCGCCACGAGCGCCTTCGCCGCGAGCAGCTCCTCCGTGAACCGGTCCTGATCGAGGAAGCCGAGCACCTCGACCCCCTCCTCCGGCGTCCGCAGCCGCGCCATCAGCAGCGCGACGCGCAGCGGATCCGCCCCGATCAGGCGCAGCTCGGCGCCGGTGCGGCGGCGGATCTCCGGCCATGCCTCGAGCAGGACGTGCAGCCCCTTCCGGCCCTCGTGCCTGCCCGCGAAGACGATGCGGTGCGCCCGTCCGCCCGGCTCGGCCTCCTCGGGGATGAGGACGCCGTTCGGAACGATCTCGTACTCGCCCCCGAGGTAGCGCGAGGCCGACTCCGCGGCCATCTCCGAGACGGCGATCCTCCGGTCGATCCGCTCGGCGAGGAAGCCCCAGACCGGCTTGGCGATCTTCATCCAGCTCAGCTCGCCGCTGGCGTGGAAGGTCCCGACGGTCGGCCCTTCCCAGAGCGCGAGCGCGGCGATGCAGGGGATCGGCGTCATCGGCTCGTGCAGGTGGAGCACGTCGAAGCGCTCGCGGCGCAGCGCATCCCGGATCCGCACGAAGGAGCGCGGGCTGAGGATGATGTTCGGCAGCGACCCGTTCGCCGGCACGATCACCGAGCGGCCGATCGGGATCACGTCGGCCGGCGGGTTGCCGTGGCGGCCGTGCCGCGGGTGGAGGATCCGCGTGAACTGGCCGGGCGGATCGTTGCCCATGATCGTCTTCACCTCGTAGCCGAGCTCGCCCAGCGCGGCCGCCTGGAGCTCGGCGTGCTCCACGACGGCGCCCCAGAACGACCAGGAGTACGGAACGACGATCCCGACCTTCACGGCGCCCATTATCCCGGCCCGCGCCGGCGAGGCTATCGCGGCGAGGCTCACGCTCCCCGGCATCCGCTTCGCGAGGCGGCGCTGGCTCGTCGCGGCTACCACTAAGATCGCGTGATGGACGAAGGCCTCGCCGAGCTGCACACCCACCTCGGCGGCTCGGTCTCCTCGGACATCCTCTGGTCGCTCGCGCACCGGCAGGGGATCGCGCTACCGGTCAAGGACTACTGGGACTTCGACCGGCTCGTGACCGTCTCCGACCCGCGCGGCGTGCCCGACCTCGACGCACTCGACGGGATCTACCACTGGACCGAGCTGATCCAGTCGAGCCCGGCCGCGGTCGAGGTCTCGGTCCACGGGGCAATCGGCGGCGCCTACCGATCGCAGGGGATCACGACGCTCGAGCTGCGCTTCAACCCGATGAAGCGGAACCGCGGCGGCGAGCGCGATCTCGACCACATCATCCTCGCCGCGATTCGAGGCCTGGACGTCGCGAGCCTCGAGTACCCCCAGGTGCGGGCGGGCCTGATCCTGATGATGGACCGGACGTTCACGCCGCGGCAGAACGAGATCATCGTCGAGAAGGCGATCCGCTGGGCGCCGCGCGGCATCGTCGGGATCGACATCGCCGGCCCGCGCCCGGGCCACGAGCGGTACGAGTACTCGACCGTGCAGCCGATGGTCGAGGAGGCACGGACGGCGGGACTCGGCGTCACCATCCACGTCGGCGAGGAGGGCGGCGACCACGGCCGCGACGAGATCGGCGAGGTGCTCGAGGTGCTTCGCCCCGACCGGATAGGCCATGGGATCCTCGCCGCGGGCGACCGAGCAGCTGATGCGCACGCTGCGGGAGTCCGAGGTCGTGCTCGAGATCTGTCCGACGTCGAACCTGCTGACCAAGGCGCTGCCCGACGAGCAGGCGGTGCGCGACGTCTTTCGCACCTTCGTCGAGAACGGCGTCCGCTTCACGATCGCGACCGACGGGCCGGAGATGATGCGAACGCACCTGCGCGACGAGTTCGACCTGCTGCTCCGCTGCGGCGCCCTGTCGCAGGAGGAGCTGCAGGAAGCGAACCGTCGCGGCCACGACGCGAGCTTCGTCGGCAGCAGCCCGAACACCGTCCGGGTATAGCGCGACGGCGAATACTCCCATCGGCCGATGGTTCGTGCACCGGTCGACTCGTAGTCTGCCGCGTCATGGAAGGAAGGAACGAGACCCGTCCCGAGATCACGGAGCGGCAGCGACAGGTGGTCGAGTTGATCGCGCGCGGCTGCTCGAACGACGAGGTCGGACGGAAGCTCGGCATCTCTCCCCGAACCGCGAAGGCGCACTGCGACACGCTCCGCCTGAAGCTCGGGGTGCCGAGGCGGCGGCAGATTCCCGCCGCGTTCAGGGCGCTCACGGGAGAGGACCCCCTCTCGTGGGAGCTCGCGCCGGCTGCTGCGGCCGGCGCGGGGGGCTGACGGCAACCCGCGCCCGGGTTGGCCCGGGCGCGGGAGCCCCAACCGATGAGATCGGTGACACGCGAAGGAGGCGGGAGTAAGCTCACAGCCCGGGCAGGGCGTCGTCCCGGGATGAACATGGACGAGCGGACGACAACGACGCTGGTCTCCCCGGCGCTCGACCACATCATCGAGCGGCCGCGGCTGATCGAGCTCCTCCGGGAGGGGAACGCCCGGCTGACGATGCTCGTCGCGCCGGCGGGTTACGGCAAGACGACGCTCGCGCGCCAGTGGTCGGCCAGGCAGACCGGACCCGTGGCGTGGTACCGGACGACCCGGGCTTCGGGCGACGTGGCCGCCCTCGCCGTCGGCCTCGACGAGCTTCTGAACAGGACGGTGCCGCAACCGCGCCGCGACCCGAAGCGAGTCGGTGCGATCGCGGCGGTGAACGCGCATCCCCATCCACTGGCGCGTGCGCTGGTCTCGACGTACGCATCGCTGCCGCAGGACCTCCTGCTCGTTCTCGACGAATGGGAGGCGGCGGGCACGGACGAGGCGGACGAGCTGGTCGGCCATCTCACCGACGAACTGGACATCCGCGTCCTCGTCACGAGCCGGACGCAGCCAGTCTGGTTCACGTCGCGCCTGAGCGTCTACGGAGAAGGCCTCGAGATCGGGATGGACGAGCTGGCGATGACGGACGAGGAAGCTCTCGCGGTGCTCTCCGTCGAGCACTCACCCGAGAATCCGGAGCCACTGCTCACAACCGCCCGCGGCTGGCCGGCGGTGCTGGGACTGGCGGCGATGCGGGCCGCCACCGAGCTTCCGCCGACGTCCGTGCCTGCGAAGGTCCTGTACGACTACCTGGCGAGCGAGCTCCTCGACTCGGCCCCGGAAGAGATGCGCTGGGGCCTGACGCTACTTTCCGCCGCCTCTGTGAGCGACGTCGCAACCGCCGAGCTGCTCCTGGGCGATCAGACGACCCGAATTCTTGATGTAGCTGCCCGGAGGAACCTTGTCCGGCTTGAGGGAGATCAGTCGATCTCCTTGCATCCGCTCCTCAGCGACCTCCTACTTACGCGACTTCGAAGACTTACGACGGGCGAGCTGGCGGCGATCGTCGATGGCCTGGCGCCGCTGATTGCCGGTGAGCGATGGGATGAAGCTCTGGCCGCGGCGGAGGCTGCGCCGGAAGGCGGATTCATCTCACAGGCGCTCAGCCGGGCGCTTCCACACCTGCTTCTCACAGGACGGGTGGCCACTCTTCGTCGGTGGGTTGCCACTGCCCGATCGGCGGGCGCACGTGCCGGACTGGTCGATTACGCCGAAGCAGAAGTCGCACTCCGCGATGCGTCCTTCGACCGAGCAATCGCGCTCGGAGACGCATCGGCGCGCACGGGCAGCGGCGACCTTGCTTCGAAAGCCCATCTCGTCGCGGCACGCGCCGCCAACCTCGCGGATCGGTTCGACCTCGCACGCCGCCACTTCACGGCCGCGGAAGATCTTGCAGAGACTCCGGAAACGCAGGCGGCAGCGCTGTGGGGAACCTTCGTGCAGGCGGTGGATGACGAGCGAGACGACGCAAGCACCATTCTCTCGGTCTTTGAGCGAAGCTCCTGTTCAGGCTCAGAGCTAACCATTCGCGCAGCGCACGGTGGCATGCGTCTTGGACTCTTGGACGGAACTCTCCGGGCAAAGCTCGACGACGCCGAGGTATCGATCCCGCTTCTGAGCTCGACGACAGATCCGATGGTTCGTACCTCCTTCTTGAATATCCAATCGACCGCTCTTTCGACGGCCGGCGAGTACGAAGCCGGCCTCGGTGCCGCCGAACAGGGACTCGCGATCGCAGATGAGTTCGAACTCGAGTTCGTACTTCGCCACGCCTTGATGAACAGAGCGCGTGCGCTCGTTGGGCTTCGCCAGGTGGCTTCCGCCGAGCGCGCTCTGGCGGAGGTCGAGCGACGGCTTGCTACGCAAGACGATCTCTTCCTCTCCATCAACGTATCGATGGAGCAGATGTCGGATATACTTGACGCTGGGTGATGCCGAGCGAGCGTACGCCGCTCTCTTCTCCCCGGCTCACCCGAGATTGAACAGAGGCACAAAGGGGGAGTACCTCGCACTGCGTGCCGCTTGCTCTCGCAGCTTCCGGCGACGCGAAAGCAGCGGGCGTAGCTGCTCGTGAGGCGTTGGCGTCATCTCGCCTACTCCAGGTGCGGCTACTTGCGTCGGTCGCGCGCGTGATCACGCTGCAACAGCGCGTCAGCACTGAGAGTCGAGCCTCGGCTAGCGCCCTCTTCGAGCATGCCTACCACTCGGGTGGATGGGATGCGATTGTGATGGGATGTCGCGCATCACTCGAGTTTGCTCAAGAACTCGCTCGAACCGAACGCCACCGCGAGGCCTTGACTGAAGTGCTGCAGCGCTCAAACGACTCAGCCATCGGTCGCCACCTGAACCTCGCCGTGCCGCGATCCATTCGCAGGTCTCCTAAGCTGTCACCGCGCGAGCTCGAGATTCACGAACTGATAGCCCAAGGCATGACTAACGTCGAAATCTCGAAGCTGCTATTTATCAGTCCCTCAACAACCAAGGTGCACGTCCGACATATCTTGGAGAAGCTGGGGGTTCGATCACGAGTCGAGGCAGCGCGGCTCTGGTCGTCGCTCGATCCCACAGAAGGTTAAGCTAGCGCAGAGATCTGGAGGAAGACGTGGTCCTCGTCTATCGACCTTCTCGAGCAGGAAGAGGTCGCTCACTCCCGTGCGGTACCCCTCATCAGCTGAAGCGAGGATCGCCTCGAACGCGGCGACAACAGAAGTATCGAACTGGCTCTCAACCGATTGAGCGAGCCGAAGTCGTGCGACTCGGCTCGGCAATGCATCGCGATATGGCCGATCCGAAGTCATCGCGTTGTACGCGTCTGCCACAGCGATGATTCGGGACAGAATCGGGATCTCATCTCCATGGAGCCCATCAGGGTATCCCAGGCCGTCAACTCGCTCATGGTGATGCCGGACAATGCCCGCGATCTCGTCATAGTCGTCGACCTTTCTCAGAATCTGCTCGCCAATCTCTGAGTGCCTCTCCATCTGCCGCCGCTCATCGAGCGTAAGCGCGCCTGGCTTTTCAAGCAGTCCGGGAGGCAATCCGATCTTGCCGATGTCGTGGACAAGCCCACAGAGATGTACGAGGCTCTGCTCCTCTTCAGGCAGGGCCATCCGTGTGGCGATGTCTCTCGCGTAGATCGCGACAGCTGCCGAGTGTCCAGCGGTGTATCGATCGCGTCGCGTCAAGTGTGGCCACCAAGCGCGCTCGCGAAGGAGAGGTTGGCGCTTCGCAACCGGTCGTTTGCATTGGCCGAGATGGACGTGGTCGCATCCCGCTGCTCTTGATACAGATGGATGACGCGTTGAAGGGCCAATGCTGGGCATGAAGAAAGCAACGACAACCCACAGCGAGTACAGATGGTAGCCATAGACAAACAGCGCAACGAGGGGCACGTAAAGGGGCACAGCCAAGAAGAACAGTGGCGCAATCTCGTCAACGAACCCTCCGACACTTTTGCTCCGCGAATTGCCAATGTTATCGCATTGAGGCCCGCGTCCGTCAAGAGTCTGTAGCAGAAGCCACAAGACTGGCGAGCAGGTATGCCCAAAATCTCGGATGGGGGCTGCCGGCCTCCATTTCGGCAAGCCCGGTGAGGGCACCCGTGAGAGCTCGGACAGGCGTGTACACGAGCCAGCGGAGCATCGGCCGGCGGAAGTCCGTTGCATTCGAGACGCCGCCGCCGATGAAGGCGGCCAGAGGACCGAACGCCACCGCTGCGAAGACGATCGGCAGGAAGGAGACCGACATCTCGATCCTGTCTGTGACAGCGACACCCTGGCGTTCGGCGACGCGGCCGCGACTCCAGCCAGCACGACCAGTGCCCACATATGGAGGCAGGGCATAGCCATGCAGCAACAAACAAGACGCGAGCCGTGGCCGCAGTAGAACCTAGTGTCGCCGCCCAGACAAGCGAACGCAGCTCTGCAGGACTCCTCCGGCGGACGTATCGCGCGCAACCTTGCGCCTCCCCCTAAAGGGGTATAAGCTGCGGCTGCCGTCAGTCCTCGATTCTGGGAGTTCGACAAATGCGTAAACTCGCTCGTGTAGCGCGCACCGGCGTTCTGGGCAGTCTGAAGTCCTGGTAGAGCCGTCGGATCGTCCGTTATCCACAAGCTTGTGGACATCCCCCTAGAGAGGGATCTACCGCAAGCTCACGGAAGCGGCAGAAGCTGAACGTTTCGGGCGTCGGGTGGAAATCCTCCCGGCGCCCGGCTTCTGTTCGGACGACGTTCGGGCCCTCCCTCGCCTGAGAGCCCGGAGGGGCGTCAGCCGATCAGGCCGCGGCGGAAGCCGACAGCCACGGCGTGAGCGCGCGAGCGCGACTGGAGCTTCGCGAGCAGGTGACGGACGTGCGACTTGACCGTCTCCTCCGAGAGGAACAGGCGCTGGCCGATCTCTCTGTTGACGAGGCCGTCCGAAATCAGTTGAAGCACCTCGATCTCGCGCATCGTCGGTTCCTGCTCGAGCTCCCGCAGGGGTGCCTGGAGCGGGATCACGTCCGCGGTCGAACCCGATCCGCGACGTCGCGCGGCGACCTCCTCGAAGCGACGCGAGTGGTTCAAGTACCGGTCGAGTATCTCCTTGCGCTCTGCAGCGTCCACGCTCCGAGTATCGGCCTTGCCTCCGAGCCGCTTTAGTTGAACGCACTACCTCGATCGGGGGGTCAGAAGCCCGTCGGGCCCGATCGGCCGGCGCTGTCTTCAGGCAGCGCCGACCCGTCCGCAGACGCCGGAGTGTGCCGCTCGGCCACCGAGACCTCGCTGAGGGTCTCCCGATCGACGTTCAGCGGGTGGTGACACGCAGCGAGATGCCCGTTGCCGTAGTCGACGAGCGGCGGCTCGACCTCTGAACAAACGGCGGTTGCGTACCGGCAGCGCGGATGGAACCGGCAGCCGCTCGGCGGATTGATCGGGCTCGGCACGTCCCCTTCGAGCACGATCCGCTCACGAGCGCTCGCCAGGTCGGGATCGGGGATTGGCACCGCCGAAAGCAGCGCCTCGGTGTACGGCATGATCGGCCGCGAGTAGAGCTCCTCGGCCGGCGAAAGCTCGACGAGCTTGCCGAGGTACATGACGGCGATCCGGTCGCTGACGTGGCGCACGACGCCCAGATCGTGCGCGATGAAGATGTAGGTGAGCTGGAAGTCGTTCTGCAGATCCTCGAGCAGATTCAGCATCTGAGACTGAATCGACACGTCCAGAGCGGACACCGGCTCGTCCGCGATGATCAGCTTCGGGCGCAGGGCGAGCGCACGCGCGATGCCGATCCGCTGTCGCTGGCCGCCCGAGAACTCGTGCGGGAAGCGGTTGTAGTGCTCCGGCGAGAGGCCGACGGTCTCGAGCAGTTCCTCGACGCGCCGCTTCTGCCCGCTCCGGCTGCCGAGCCCGTGGATCCGCATCGGGTCGCTGATGATCGTGCCGACGCGCTTGCGCGGATTGAGGCTCGCGTACGGATCCTGGAAGACCATCTGCATCTCCCGACGTAGCGGGCGCAGACGGCGCGGCCCGAGTGCCTGGATCGCCTGTCCGCGGAAGGCGATCTCGCCGTCGGTCGGATCGAGCAGGCGGACGATCGTGCGCCCCAGCGTCGACTTGCCGCAGCCCGACTCGCCGACGAGCCCGAGCGTCTCCCCCTCCCTGACGGCGAAGCTGACGTCGTCGACGGCGTGCACTCGCGCGACCTCTCGCTGCAGCACGCCCTTCCGGATCGGAAAGTACTTCTTCAGGTGGCGGATCTCGAGCAGCGGGGTGCGCTGGTCGCTCTGCTCCAGGGCGGTCACGCGGCCGTCCCGGGAGCGCCGCCCGCGATCGTCTCCGTTCGGTGCTCGCGCTTGTAGTCGACGTCGAGCCAGCAGCGATCGAGATGGCCGGGCACCCCGACCCGGTCGGCGAGCGCCGGCTCCTCCATGCACTTGCCGAACGCATGCGGGCAGCGAGGTCGGAACTTGCAGCCGCGCGGCAGGTTGATCAGCGACGGCGGCGAGCCGGTGATCGTGTGCAGGCGCTCCGGCCGCGGCCGATCGAGCCTCGGAATCGAGCCGAGCAGGCCCCACGTGTAGGGCATCTGCGGGTCGTAGAACAGGTCGCGGGTCGCTCCGCGCTCCACGATCCGGCCGGCGTACATGACGATGATCTCGTCGGCGATGTCGGCGACGACCCCGAGGTCGTGCGTGATCAGGATCACGCTCGAGTCGAACTCGTCCTTCAGCCTCCCGATCAGCTCGATGATCTGCGCCTGGATCGTCACGTCGAGCGCGGTGGTCGGCTCGTCGGCGATCAGGATCGAGGGATTGCACGAGAGCGCCATGGCGATCATCGCGCGCTGGCGCATGCCGCCCGAGAACTGGTGCGGGAAGTCGTCGACGCGGGACTCCGGGTTCGGGATCCCGACCTGGCGCAGGAGCTCGACCGCCCGCCGCTTCGCCATTCGCCGATCGGTCTTCTCGTGCGCCCGGATCGCCTCGGCGATCTGCTCGCCGATCCGGTACACGGGATTCAGCGAGGTCATCGGATCCTGGAAGATCATCCCGAGCTCGTTGCCGCGGTAGTCCTGCATCTCGGTGTCCGAGACCTGGATGAGGTCGCGACCCTTGTAGACGACCCGACCCTCGAAGCGCGAGTTCACGTCGCGGGTCAGCCCCATCAGCGTCATCGCCGTCACGCTCTTGCCCGAGCCGGACTCGCCGACGATCCCGAGCACCTTGCCCCGCTCGAGCTGGAAGGAGACGCCGTCGACCGCGCGGACCGTGCCGTCCTCGGTGGCGAAATGGACCTTGAGATCCTCGACGTCGAGCAGCAGCTCGGCCATCAGGTCGGCCGGATCCGCGGATCGAGATAGGCGTAGAAGAGGTCGACGAGCACGCTGAAGACGACGATGAAGAAGGCGCCGTACATCGTGACGCCCATGATCGGCGGCAGGTCGAAGTTGTTGATCGACAGCGCCGCGTACTGCCCGACGCCGTGCAGGTCGAACACCGTCTCGGTCAGGATCGCGCCGCCGCCGAGAACCGCCGCGAAGTCGAGCCCGAAGAGCGTGATGATCGGGATCAGCGACGTGCGCAGCACGTGCTTGACGAGGATCCGGCGCGGCGCCAGGCCCTTCGCCTTGGCGGTTCGCACGAAGTCCTCGTTGATCGTGTCGAGGATGTTCCCGCGCAGCACGCGGCCGTAGAAGCCGATGAAGAGCACCGCCAGCACCGCCCATGGCAGCACGAGATGCCAGAGCCACTGGGCCGGGCTCGAGGTGAACGAGATGTACTCGCCGTCCGGGAAGAAGGTCGTGACGCCGCCCTCCGCGAGGTAGTAGCGCGCGACGATCCCGAGCCAGAACACCGGGAGGGAGATGCCGATCAGCGCCAGCACCGTGATCACGCGATCCGAGATCCTGCCCGCGGTGACCGCGGCTATCACCCCCACGAGAATCCCGAAGAAGAGCCAGATGATGCCCGCGCCGATCGTGAGCGAGAAGGTCGCGGGCATCCCCTGCTTGATCTGCTGGAGGACGTTCTGCTGGCTCGTGTAGGAGACGAGATCGCCCGTGAACATCTTCTTCAGCATGTTCCAGTACTGAACGTAGAACGGCTTGTCGAAGCCCCACGAGTGGCGGATGTTGATGATGTTCTGCTGGGTCGCGTTCTTGCCCGCGATCCGCTGCGCGGGGTCGCCGCCCGGCACGACGATGAAGATCACGAAGACGATGAAGGTGACGGCGATGCAGACGAGCGCCGCGCCGAACGTCCGGCGGACGAGGAAGGCCGCCACCGCTAGTGCTCCACCTTCACCTTCGCCCGCGGGTCGAGCGCGTCGCGCAGGCCGTCACCGAAGACGTTCAGCGAGAGCACGGTCAGGATGATCGCGATCCCCGGCGCGAGCGCGAGCCACGGCCGCGTCACGATCAGCGTCTGACCGTCGGTGATCAGCGTCCCCCAGGACGGCGTCGGCGGCTGCACTCCGGCGCCGAGGTAGGAGAGCCCCGCCTCGAGGACGATGTTGTTCGCGATGATCAGCGTGAAGAAGACGAGCACCGAGCTGGCGATGTTCGGGAGCAGATCGGTGAACATGATCCGGAGCGGGTTCGCGCCCTGCGCGATCGCCGCCTCGACGAACTCCTTCTCGCGCAGCGAGAGCACCTGCCCGCGCAGCGGCCGCCCCACGTAGGGGATCAGCACGTACGAGATGACGAGCGTCGGGATCCAGATGCTCCCGCTCTGGATGTTGATCCCGAAGTGGTGGAAGCCGTTGATCGCGAGGGCCGAGCCGAGTGCGATCCCGAGGAGGACGACCGGGAACGCATAGAAGAGGTCGAAGAAGCGCGTGATCACGAAGTCGGCCCAGCCGCGGAAGTAGCCGGCGAGCAGGGCGAGCACGACGGCGAAGAAGACGCAGATCGCGGACGAGCCGATCCCGACGATCAGCGAGTTGCGGCCTCCGTAGAGCAGGCGCACCGCGATGTCGCGACCGTTCTGGTCGGCGCCGAGCACGAACTTGCCCCCGCCGCTGAACCACGTCGGACCGATCGGGATCGCCGAGACGAGCACGCAGTCGCTCCCGCCGGTGGTGCACGGCTTTCCCGTCTTCTTCTCGAGGTAGCCGCCGGAGGAGATCACCGACTGCTTGTGGCCGTTGACCTTCACGACCTCGAGGATGTGGTTCGTGTTCGGGCCGGTGTGCGCGACGTGGCTCGCGTACACGCCGGCGAGGCCGCACGCGATCAGGATCAGGAAGAAGAGCGCGAGGAACGAGAAGGCGATGTAGTTGCGCCGCAGACGGCGCCAGGCGAGAAACCACGGACTGCGTCCGCGGATGACCGTCGCGTCCTCCGCACGGGCGAGCTCGGCCGCGGTGTCGAGCGTGAACTCGCTCTGGGTTGCGCGATCGACCACGTGTCAGGGCCTCCCGGCACGATGCATGTCGGGGGCGCCGTACCCGGCGCCCCCGACATGTGAACAACGGAGTACGACTACTTGTGGCAGATCGTCGCGTAGTCGAACTCGTACAGGACGTGGTTCTCGTAGCAGCTCAGATCGATGTTCGTGCTGAAGAAGTCGGTGAACTGACGGTTCAGGAACGGCGCCCACGGGGCGTCCTCCATGATCGTCTTGTCGAGCGCCTTCCACTTGGCGTTCACCGCCGGCGTCAGCGTCGGCTGCTGCTTGAGGTCGTCGATCGTCTGGTTGACCGACTTGTTGTCGTAGTTCGCGTAGTTGTTGTTGTGCGTCTGCGTGATCCGCTCGCCGTTGAGGAGCACGTCGTACCAGTCGAGCGGATGCGGGTAGTCCTGGAACCAGTCGGCGAAGCCGATCTGCGCCTTCGTGGCCTGGTTGCCGACCGTCGTCCAGTAGACCGTCGAGTTGACGATCTTCTCCTTGGCGTTGAGCCCGATCGAGTTCAGG
Source organism: uncultured Actinomycetes bacterium (assembly GCA_963746895.1). GTDB lineage: Bacteria > Actinomycetota > Thermoleophilia > Gaiellales > Gaiellaceae > Palsa-739. The sequence goes on from CAVVDI010000013.1 coordinate 498,902, forward strand.
ACGTCCGTGAGATACGCCGTGAACTTCGGGTCGATGCCGCGGTCGTGGTTCCAGACGGTGACCGCCGGACACCCGCTCGCGCACGCCTCCTTGATCAGCTGCTTCGCCTTGGCGAGGTTGTGCGGGTACAGGTCGTGCTTCGCGTACTGCGGGTACGTCGGCGGGATGATGTTCTCGGTCGTCTGCGCGAGACCTCCGACGACGCGCACGAGCGCCTGCCGGTCGATCGCGTAGTTGACGGCCTGCCGCACCTTGACGTTGTCGAACGGCGCGACCCGCGTATTCATGAAGAAGTAGTACGTGTTCGCCGGCGTGAACACCTTGATCTGGTCGGCGTACTTCTGCTGCACCGAGGCCAGGCGGTCGGTCGGGATCGGGTGGTAGCTCATCCAGTCGTCCTGACCGCTGATCACGTGCTGGAGGGCGACGTTGTCGTCACCGATGATGTCCCACGTGACCTTGTCCGGGTTCCCGGCGGGGACGTTGCCGTCGAACATCGACGCGTCGAAGTTCGGGTTTCTGACCTCGACGATCGTCTTGTTCGGCTGGTACGACTTGATCATGTACGGGCCGGTCGACGGCAGCGGGTTCGTCGAGGTGTCCTTCTGCGGCGCGCTCGACGGCACCGGGGCCGCGAAGGTGGTCGCGAGGATGTTCTCGAAGTCGCCCTGCGGCGCGGTCAGCTTGATCGTGATCTTGCCGGTCGCGTCGTCGGTGGTGATCCCGCTGATGTCGCCCTTCTTCGTCTTGCCGAACTGGTCGGCGCCGACGATGTTGCCGAAGAAGCCGACGCCGGGCGAGTCGACGATGAAGTCACGCTTGATGGCGTTCTTGAAATCGCTCGCCTTGACGGCGGTGCCGTCGGAGTACTTGAGGCCCGAGCGCAGCGTCATCGTGTAGGTCTTGCCGTCCGACGAGACCTGGGGCATGTCCTGCGCCAGGTACGGGACGAGTGTGGCGCCGTCCGGGCCGTTCACGTGCTTGTAGCCGATCAGCGGCAGGTAGACGTTCCACATCACGCCCCAACCCTCGACCGTGTACGAGAGCGCAGGGTCGAGGTAGTCGGTGCCCTGGTCCATCGCGATGTTGAAGTTCGCGAACGTCTTGCCGGTGGACGTCCCACTCGTGGTGGTCCCCCCTCCGGAGGCGGCGGTCGTCCCGCCCCCTCCTCCTCCGCCGCCGCAGGCCGCCGCGACGAGCGCGACGCCGGCGGAGAAGGTGGCTGCCGTCACCAGCCACTTCAACCGATGACTTCGGTTCAACTCGAATACCTCCCCAGGCTCGATTTGGATGAGGCGGCACAAGGCCGACCCCCGCCTCGCGCACTGCATTGTCTCAGACGCGAGAACGAGAAATCTAGTTAGGACTGCCGAAGCATCGTGCCGCGAACCGCACTGCGGCACGGCGGCGGGCGTGCAGCTCCTCGGGCTCGAGCTCCTCGACGACGCCGCCCGCGTCGTCGCGCTGCGTCGCGTGGAGGATCCTGCCGTCGCCCAGCCAGAAGGCGACGTGGTCGGCGCAGTCCGGGCCGCCGTACGTGATCAGATCCCCGGAACGGAGCTGCTCCTCGCCGACGCGCTCGCCCGCGGCCTCCTGCTGGTCGGCGTCTCGGGGCACGAGCGTCCCGCACGCGCGGAAGCTCATGTGCACGAGCCCCGAGCAGTCGATCCCCAGCCGGGTCATGCCGCCCCAGAGGTACGGCGCCCCCAGCAGCGTGCGTGCGTGGTCGACGGGGTGGCTCGCGCCGAGGTACGAGCCACGACGCGTCCTCCTCGCCCGAGAGCGCCCCGGCGCGCACCCAGCCCGGATAGCCGTACGCGGTGCGGACGCGGGCCCAGCCGTCGCGTTCCTCCTCGACCTCCAGCGGCTCGCCCGGCAGCGCCTCCGTCACCCGCTCGGCGTCGTCGCGCGGCTCGGCGCGCAGCGGGGCGAGATGGCGACGCGAACACACGTTCGCCTAGGCTTCCGCCTCATGCAGCTCAGGCTAGACGCCGCCGACCGGCTGGTGGAGCTCGTCGAGGAGCGGCGCGGACCGGTCGTCGCCGAGGAGGCGGCGCGGCGGCTCTTCGCCCTGCGACACGCGCCCGTGGCGCTCGCCCGCTCGCTGCTCACCGAGGTCGTGGAGGCCGACGCCCGGCTGGCGTGGAACGGCGACGCAGTGGCGCTCGCGCGCCCGCCGGGAGACGAGCTGCTGCTCGAGGACGCGACCTACGTCGTCGTCGACCTCGAGACGACGGGGCTCCGGCCGGGCAGCTCGCAGATCTGCGAGATCGGCGCGGTGCGGATCCGCGGACTCGAGCTCGAGGCGGAGTTCGAGACGCTCGTCGACCCGGGAATGCCGATGGCTCCGGGCGCGGCGGCGCTGACCGGTCTCCGCGACGCCGAGCTGAGAGCGGCGCCCCCGCCGGCCGTCGCCGTCTCGCGCTTCCTCGCCTTCGCCGGCGACGCCGTCCTCGTCGCGCACAACGCGCGCTTCGACCTCGCCTTCCTCGACCGCGAGACCGAGCGGCTGACCGGCTCGCGGATCGGCGCCGCGGTCATCGACACGGTCCCGCTCGCGCGCCGGCTGCTCGCCGGGCGAGTGCCGCGTGCGAGCCTCGCTCAGCTCGCCTGGTTCGTCGGCACGTCGGTGCGGCCGTGCCACCGGGCGCTCCCGGACGCCCAGGCGACCGCGGAGGTGCTGCTCGCGCTGATCGGGCTCGCCCAGGAGCGCGGAGCCCGAACGGTCGCCGATCTCTCCCGGCTCGCGGCGACCCGGACGCGCCGCGTCTTCGACAAGCGCAGGCTCGCCTTCGGCGCGCCGCCGCGCCCCGGCGTCTACCTCTTCCACGACCGAAACGAGCAGGTCCTCTACGTCGGCCGTGCCCGCGACCTCCGCGCCCGGCTGCGCTCCTACTTCCGGAGCGAACGCCAGCGCCCCGCGGTCGAGGCCGCGCTCGCCGCGGTCGAGCGGATCGAGTGGCGCGTGCTCGGCTCCGAGCTCGAGGCGGCGCTCGAGGAGCTGCGGCTGATCGCCGAGCTGCGACCGCCGGCGAACGCGCGCGTCTCCCGGCCCGAGCGCCACGTCTGGCTGCGCCGGCGCGGCGACGGCGTGGTCACGACGACGAGCCCGCCGAGCGACACGGCGCTCCGAGGCCCGCTGCGATCGAGACGCCTGGCCCAGCTGGCTGCGAGAGCGCTGACGGCGGAGGAGCTCGAGCGGCCCGCGTCGGCGCTGCCGCGGCTGCGGCGGCGGCTCGCCGACCTCGCCCAGGCGAGGCGCTACGAGGACGCGGCGCGCCTGCGCGACCGGATCGCGGCCCTCGAGCGCGTGTGCCGGGAGCTCGAGCGGGGCGACCGTCTCCGCAGCTCGAGCGCTGCCTGCTCGTCCCGGCCAGGGAGCCCGGGCACGTGCGCGCCTACTTCGTCGTCGGCGGTCGCATCGCGTCCGAGCGGACGCTCCCGCCGGGCGGCGGCGCCGCGCTCGAGGTCGAAGCCGGACTGGCCGCGGCCCGACGCACCGCCGGGCCCGACACCGCCGCGCCGCCCGGCTCGCTCGAGGAGCTGCTGCTCGTCGGGACGTTCCTGCGCCGGCCCCCGCCCGAGCTGCGCGTCGTGCGGCTCGATCGAGAGACGATCCTGCGCACGGCCCGATCCCTCGCAGCGGTGCACGCGGAGCCGCCGCACCCGCCCGCGAGGCGGCGGACGCCGGATCCGCCACACGGACCGGCGCTCTTCGAGACGTAACGGCGCCCGCCGCGTCGCTGCTAGGCCGCGACGGAGATCAGGTCGCGCAGCGCGCCGAGGCGCGCGAGGGCCTGGCCCTCGAGCTGGCGGACGCGCTCGCGCGTCAGGTCGAGCTCGTTGCCGATCGCCTCGAGCGTCCACGGCTCGCCGTCGAAGCCGAACCGCAACTCGAGGATCCGGCGCTCGCGCTCCGGCAGCGCCTCGAGCGCCCGGCGCACGCCCTGGCGGCGGAGCGACTCCTCGGCCTCGTCGAACGGATCGGCCGCCTCGCGGTCGGCGAACAGGTCGCCGAGCTCGCCCTCGTCGTCGGCGCCGACCGTCTGGTTGAGCGAGACGGACGCGTGCGCGGCGCCGAGCGCCTCGTCGACATGCTGCATCGGCAAACCCGTCGCCTCGGCCAGCTCCTCCTTGGTCGCCTCGCGGCCGAGCTCGACCTCGAGCCGGCGAGCGGCGCGCGACAGCTTCTGCTGGCGCTCGACGACGTGCACCGGAACCCGGATCGTCCGCGCGTGGTTCGCGACGGCGCGCTGCACCGACTGGCGGATCCACCAGGTCGCGTAGGTCGAGAACTTGTAGCCGCGGCGCCAGTCGAACTTCTCGACGGCGCGGTTGAGGCCGAGCGTGCCCTCCTGGATCAGATCGAGGAACGGCACGCCGAGCCCGCGGTAACCCTTCGCGATCGACACGACGAGGCGGAGGTTCGACTCGATCATCCGCCGCTTCGCGGTCGGCTCGCCGCGCTCGATCCGCTTCGCGAGCATGACCTCCTCGGCGGCGGTCAGCAGCTTGTGGCGGCCGACGTCTGCGAGGAACAGCTGCAGGCTGTCGGCGGAGCCGGAGATCTCGGTCCGCACCTCCGGAGCCGGTTCCGGCTCGGCCTTCTCCTTCTCGTCCTTCCGGGCGGCCGCGGCCTGCGCCGCCGGCGCACCGATCTCGAGCCCGATGCGCTCGAGCTCGCGGACGAGCTCCTCGGCCTCCTCGTCGCTCAGCTCGAGCTCGGCGACGAACGCCTCGATCTCGGCGGGCTCGACGAAACCCCGCTCCTCCGCGCCCTCGACCATCGCGCGGATCTGGTCCGACTCGAGCAATTCCTGCAGCTGGTTCTGCGTCAGGGTCCTCTCAGTCCTTTCCGGTCCTACCTCGAAGACGTCAGCGAGCCTTCTCACTCTAGGAGGCGAATCCTCCCGCTGCCAGGGGAACCGCACAAGTGGCCGTATCGGCCCGGACGATCCCACCACAGGAACGTCCTGCCGCCGCCGTCTATTCCGATCGCGTGCCGGGTCTCGAAGAGGGAGGACAGGCGCCGCATCGGAAGGTCAGGAGGCCCGCCGGCCGCGCGCCGGCCTCTTCTTCGCCGGCCCTCTCGCACGCCGGTCGGCGAGGAGCTCGATCGCGCGGTCGTGGCTCACCGTGTCGGGGTCGTCGTCGCGGCGGAGGCTCGCATTCGTCTCGCCGTCGGTGACGTAGGGGCCGAAGCGCCCTTCCTTGAGCACGATCGGCTTCCCGCTGACCGGGTCGGGGCCGAACTCCTTCAGCGGCGGCGCCGCGGCGGCCCGGCCGCGCCCCTGCCGCGGCTGGGCGAGCAGCGCGAGCGCCTCCTCGAGCGAGATCGTCAGCAGCTGCTCCTCCGACCCCAGCGAGCGCGACTCCTTGCCCTTCTGGACGTACGGCCCGTAGCGGCCGTTGCGAGCGACGACGTCCTCCCCGTCCTCGCCGACGCCGACCACGCGCGGCAGCCCGAGCAGCCGGAGCGCGTCCTCGAGCGTGATCGTCTCGAGCGACATCGACGTGAAGAGCGACGACGTGCGCGGCTTCTCGGTCGCGTCCTCGGGGAGCACCTCGGTGACGTAGGGGCCGTAGCGGCCGCTCCGCGCGACGATCTCGCGTCCGCTCTCCGGGTCGGTGCCGAGCACCTGCTCCTGCCGGCCGAGGGCGAGCAGCTCCTCCGCACGCTCGGGCGTCAGCTCGTCCGGGGCGACGTCGGGCGGAAGCGTCTGGCGCTGGTCGCCGCGCTCGAGATAGGGCCCGTAGCGGCCGACGCGGACGACGATGTCCGAGCCGGGCAGCTCGACAGTGTTCACCTCTCGCGCGTCGATCTCGCCGAGCCGGCCCTCGACGAGCTCCTTCAGGCCGACGTCCCCCTCGCCGCCGAAGTAGAACCGGCGCAGCCACTCGTCGCGCTTCTCCTCGCCGGACGCGATGGCATCGAGGTCGTCCTCCATCCGCGCCGTGAACTCGTAGTCGACGAGCCGCGGGAAGTGCTTCTCGAGCAGGTTCACCACGGCGAAGGCGAGGAACTCCGGCACGAGCGCCTGACCCTGCTTGCGCACGTAGCCCCGGTCGACGATCGTGCCCATGATCGCGGCATAGGTCGACGGGCGGCCGATGCCCCGCTCCTCGAGCGCCTTCACGAGCGTCGCGTCGGTATAGCGGGCGGGTGGGCTCGTCGAGTGCCCGTCCGGTTCGAGCGAGGTCGCGGTCAGTGCGTCTCCCTCCGCGAGCTTCGGCAGCAGGCGCTCCTCGTCGTCCCGGGCGACGGCCTCGTCGCGACCCTCCTCGTAGGCGAGCAGGAAGCCGCGGAAGGTGATCACGGTGCCGGCGGCCGAGAACTCGGCCACGCGTCCGTCGGAGGCGTCGCCGGCGATCCGCACCGACACCGTCTGGCCGCGCGCGTCGGCCATCTGCGAGGCGATCGTCCGCTTCCAGATCAGGTCGTAGAGCGCGTGCTCCTCGTTGCCGAGCTCCCGGCGGACGTCGTCGGGGGTGCGGAAGCGGTCGCCGGCCGGACGGATCGCCTCGTGCGCCTCCTGGGCGTTCTTCACCTTGCGGGTGTACTGCCGCGGCTGCGCCGGGACCGCGTCGGCGCCGTAGAGCTCCCCGGCCTGGTCGCGCGCCGCGGCGAGCGCCGACTCCGACAGCGTCGTCGAGTCGGTGCGCATGTAGGTGATGTAGCCGTTCTCGTAGAGCCGCTGGGCGACGCGCATCGTCTGCTGGGAGGAGAGGCGGAGCTTGCGGCTCGCCTCCTGCTGCAGCGTCGAGGTCATGAACGGCGCGGCCGGACGGCGCGTGTACGGCTTCTCCTCGACCGACGCGACGCGGAAGGAGGCGCCTTCGAGCGCCTCGACGAGGCCGCGCACATCGGCCTCCCCGAGCTGGACGATCTCGCCGCTGCGGAGCTCTCCCTGCTGGTCGAAGTCGCGGCCCTGTGCGACCCGGCGGCCGTCGACGGCAGCGAGGCGCGCCTCGAACGACCCGGGCGCGAACGTCGCGACGACGTCCCAGTAGCCTGCGGCCACGAAGCGCATCCGCTCGCGCTCGCGCTCGACGACGAGCCGGGTCGCGACCGACTGCACGCGCCCCGCGGACAGCCCTTGCATGATCTTGCGCCACAGGACGGGCGAGACCTCGTAGCCGTAGAGGCGGTCGAGGATCCGGCGCGTCTCCTGTGCGTCGACGAGGCAGTCGTCGATCTCCCGCGTCTCGCTCAGCGCGCGCTCGATCGCGGCCTTCGTGATCTCGTGGAAGACCATGCGCCGCACCGGTACCTTCGGCGCGAGCACCTCGCGCAGGTGCCAGGCGATCGCCTCGCCCTCGCGGTCCTCGTCCGTCGCGAGCCAGAGCTCGTCGGCGTTCTTCAGCTTCGCCTTCAGGTCGGAGACGACCTTCTTCCTGCGCGAGTCGACGACGTAGAGCGGCTCGAAATCGCGCTCCACGTCGACCCCCAGGCGCGCCCACGGCTCCCCCTTGAACTTGGCCGGGATCTCGGACGCGTTGTTCGGGAGGTCGCGAATGTGCCCGACCGACGACTCCACGACGAAGTCCGGCCCGAGGTATCCGGCGATGGTCTTCGCCTTCGCCGGCGACTCGACGATGACGAGGCGCTTGCTCACGGCGTCGCACGATAGCGAGCGCGTCCCGCGCCACCAACCCGGCCGCCGCGGACGGGGGATACTGCCGGAATGCGGCCGACGCCCATGTACGACGCGATCGCGGTCCTCAGCTGGCCCCTCGTGCGCGGGCTGTTCCGGCTCCGCGACACCGGGAGCGAGCTCCTGCCGGCGGAGGGCGGCTACGTGCTCGCGTGCAACCACGTCTCGAGCTTCGACCCCTGGCCGCTCGGCATGCCGCTGTGGCCGCGACGCTTCCTCCGCTTCATGGCGAAGTCGGAGCTGTACTGGTGGCCGCTGCGGATCGTCGTGAACGGCGTCGGCGCCTTCCCGATTCGGCGCGGCCAGGCCGACCTGGAGGCGATCGAGACGGCGGTGCGGCTCGTACGCGAGGGGAACGTCGTCGCGATGTTCCCCGAGGGAACGCGCCGCGCGAAGGGGCTCGTCAAGCGCCACGAGGCGCGCCCGCGCTCCGGCGCGGCGAGGATCGCGCTCGAGGCGGGCGTCCCGCTCGTCCCGGCAGCGGTGTCCGGCACCGACCGCCTGCTGCGGCTCGGACCGCTCCGCGTCGCCTACGGATCGCCGGTCGAGCTCGACGATCTTCGCGGCGGCGACGACGTCCGAGCCGCCGCGCAGGAGGCGACCGAGCGGCTGATGGCTCGGATCGCGGAGCTGGAGGCCTCGCTCTGACGACGCTGCTCGCGGTCGACGGCGACTCGTTCGCGCACCGGGCGTACCACGCGCTCCCCAAGTCGATCCGCCTCAACGCGGTCGTCGGCTTCACGAACATGCTCACGCGGCTCTGGGAGCAGGAGCGCCCGGACGCCGTGCTCGTCGCCTGGGACACGCTCTCCACGCCGACCTACCGGCACGAGGCGTACGAGCCGTACCAGTCGGGCCGCGTCTTCGAGGAGTCGATCCTCGAGCAGCTCGAGGTGCTGCCCGCGCTCTGCGAGGCGATGGGCTTCCTGGTCGCGAAGGCGCCCGGGTACGAGGCGGACGACTTCCTCGCCGCGGCGGCGCGGGCGTGGCCGGGGGCGGTGCTCGTCGCGACCTCCGACCGCGATGCCTTCCAGCTGGCGAGCGACCGGGTGACGATCCTCCAGCCCGCGCGAGGAGTGAGCGAGCTGGCGCGGATCGGCCCCGCCGAGGTGCGCGGGCGCTACGGCGTCGAGCCCGACCAGGTGCCCGACCTGATCGCCCTCCGCGGCGATCCGTCGGACAGGCTGCCGGGCGCGCGCGGGATCGGGCCGAAGAAGGCGGCCGACCTCCTCGCGAGGTACCCGTCCCTGGAGGCGGTCCTCGCCGACGGCCGCTTTTCGGCGGAGGCGGAGGACTTGAGGCTCTTCCGGCGAATAGCGACGATGGACGCCTCCGCCCCCCTTCCTCCCCTCGCAGTGACGACACCCACATGGGCGGAGGCGTCCTCCTTCCTCGACGATCTCGGCCTCGGCGGCGTCGCCGGGCGGGTCGCCTCGCTCGGGTAGCATCGCCGCCGGTGCACGACTGGCTGAGCACGCGGGCCGACGCCCTCTCCCGGGAGGCGGGCGTCCGCCGCGACGCGCTCGAGCTGACGCCGCCGCAGATCGACGCGCTGCTCGACGTCGCCGCCCACGCCGCGCACGAGAGCGGCGCCCGCACGAACGCGCCGCTCCTCTGTTACCTGCTGGGGCTCTCGGCCGGCGCCGGAAAGAGCCTCGACGAGCTCGCCGAGATCGTCCGATCGACGTCCTGACGCACGAGGCGCTGGCGCGCCTCCATCCGACGGGCCACCATCCGGAGCGGCCGGAGCGGCTGCGAGCGCTCCTCGCGCACCAGCACCTCTGGAGCGAGGGCAGAGCCGCGAGCGAGGAGGAGCTGCTCCTCTGCCACACGCCCGAGCACGTGGAGCGGGTGCGCACGGTCGAGGACCCGCTCTGGCTCGACTACGACACGATCTGCACCGAGACGACCTGGGAGGCGGCTCGGCTCGCCGCTGGAACGGCGATCGAGGCGGCCCTGCGCGGCGCCTTCGCGCTCGTCCGCCCGCCCGGGCACCATGCGCTCGCCGACCGGGCGATGGGCTTCTGCATCTTCAACAACGTCGCCGTCGCCGCCCGCGCCGCCCAGCAGCGCCTCGGGCTCGAGCGGGTCGCGATCGTCGACTTCGACGTGCACCACGGCAACGGGACGCAGGCGATCTTCGAGGAGGACGACAGCGTCCTCTTCGTCTCGCTCCACCAGTGGCCGTTCTACCCCGGCAGCGGCGGGCCCGACGACCAGCGCGAGACGACCGTCAACGTTCCGATGTCGGCCGGCTCGGGCGACGACGAGTACGTGCGCGCCTTCGAGCACACGGTCGAGCCGGTCGTCGCGCGCTTCGAGCCGGAGCTCGTGCTCGTGTCGGCCGGCTTCGACGCGCACGTCGACGACCCGCTCGCGGACATGCGCGTCACCGCCGACGGCTTCCACGAGCTGGCGCGCCGCTGCGCGGCAATGGCGCCGCGCGTCGGCGCCGTGCTCGAGGGGGGCTACGAGCTCGAGACGCTGCCGACGCTCGTCGACGCGGCGCTCGACGGCTTCATCTCGTAGCCGCGCGCGGATCAGCCGCGCGCCAGCGCGAGCTGCTCGAGCGCGTCGCGCCGCGACGAGACGTTCAGCTTGCGGAGCAGGCTCTTCACGTGCGAGCGCACGGTGTGCTCGGAGATGAACAGCCGCTGCGCGATCTCGTCCGTGCCGTGGTGCTCGTCGAGCAGGAGCAGCACCTCGACCTCGCGGGCGGAGAGGAGCGACGCGATCCGGTCGGGGACGCCCGAGCCGCGGCCGTTCCCGTTTCGCACCTGGTCGAGCAGGCGCCGCGCGATCGGGCCCGAGAGGGCCGCTTCGCCGTTGGCGACCCCTTCGAGGAAGGCCGCGATCCGCTCGGGCGGCTCGGTCTTGAGCAGGTAGCCGGCCGCGCCGCCGCGGATGGCGGCGAGGAGGTTCTCCTCGGTGCCGGAGGCGGTGAGGACGACGACCTCGCAGTTCGGGGCGGCGTCACGAAGACGCGGGAGCGCGGTGAGGCCGTCCATGCCCGGCATCGAGAGGTCGAGCAGGACGAGGTCGGGCCGGAGGCGTGCGGCCGCCTCGATCGCCTCGGCGCCGTCGGCGACGAGGCCCGCGACCTCGAATCCGTGCGAGCTCAGGAGGGAGGAGAGCGCCTCACGGGTGAGCGGATGGTCGTCGACGACGAGAACGCTGGTGGACATCGAGGCTCTTATCGGCAGCTGGGCTTCTGCCGACAAGGGGGAAGTGAGCAAAGACACCGAGTTCCAGGCCTGGCTGTGGGGGGAGATCCTCCTCACCGGCCTGCTGGGCGCGAGCCTCGCCCTGTTCATCACGAATCCGGTCCTGCGCACGCAGTTCGACCTGCCGCAGGCGTGGCTCGTGCTGCAGACCGCGATGGCGCTCGCGGGACTGCTCGTCGCGGTGCTCGCGGCGGTGCGCTTCTCGGTCGACGGACGCCGCGTCGACCTGTTGCTCGCGAGCGGCTTCTTCGTCACCTCGCTCTCCGCAGCCGCGTTCGCGATCGGGCCGCTGCTGGGCGGCGCAGCCGCTGCAGCGGCCCGAGGGCTGGGCCGCCCTGCTCGGCGGCATCGTCGGCGGAGGCCTCGTCGCCGTCGCGCCGTTCCTGACGAGCCGCACGCCGCGGCGGGAGTGGGCGATCGCGAACGCCGTCGCCGCGGCCGGGATCGTGATGGTCGTCGTGTGGATGCTGCTCCGGCTCGCCGGCGACTCGCTGCCCCAACTCACCCCGGGTCCCGGCGAGACGCAGACGTTCGCGCTGACCTCGACGCTCGGGGTGCAGGCGCTGATCGACCTCATCGCCGTGATCGGCTGGGGCCGGCGGCTGGCGAAGCGCGACGACGACCTCGCCCGCTGGCTCGCGCTCGGCCTCACGCTGCAGCTCTTCGCGGCGCTGCACCTCGTCTTCACACCGCTGCAGGGCACGAGCTACGTGGCCGAGGGGGACTTCCTGCGCGTCCTCTCCTACGGAGTCATGCTGGTGGGCGCCTGGCGCGCGATCCGCTCCGCCGAGCTCGGGCGCGTGGTGGCGGAGGAGCGCGCCCGCGTCGCGCGCGAGATCCACGACGGGCTCGCGCAGTACCTGTTCGCGGTCTCGACGCACGCGCAGATGCTGGAGTCGGGCGCGCCCGTCGAAGAGGCGGTGCCGCGCCTGAAGGAGGCGGCCGCTCTCGCGCAGCAGGAGGCGCGCTTCGCGATCCTCGCCCTCTCGTCGGCGAGCGGGACGGCTCCCTTCGACGCGGCGTTGCGCCGCTACGTCGAGTTCCTGACGGCGGACGGGGCGCTGGAGGTCGAGCTGGAGGTCGACCCGTCGATCCGGCTCGCCCCCGACGAGCAGATCGAGATCTTCCGCATCGTCCAGGAGGGGCTCGCCAACGTGCGGAAGCACTCGCAGGCGGCGCGGGCCGAGGTGGTGATCGGCCAGCGCGCGTTCGGCGAGCGCTTCGTCTCGATCAACGACGACGGCGAGGGCTTCGACGGCGAGGGCTCGCCGGCGGGTCAGGGGCTGCGCAACATGCGCTCTCGCGCGGAGTCGATCCAGGGCGGGTTCTCGCTCCGCACCACGCCCGGACGCGGTACCGCGCTCGAGGTCGTATTGCGCGCCTGAGCGTCGTACAATCAACGTGGTGAGCGACCCGATCGACGAGCTGCGCGGGCTCGCCGCAGCCGCGCCATCGCCGCCCGCCGCGATGGCGGGCTACCTGGCGAAGGTGCACGAGCACGCGTACCGGATCACCGACGGCGACGTCGAGGCGCTGAAGCAGGTCGGGGCTCGCCGAGGACGAGATCTTCGAGCACACGGTGGCGGCGGCGCTCGCCGAGGGCCTGCGCCGGCTCGCGCGGGCGGAGGAGGCGATCGGATGAGGCTCGCCGTCGTCGACGCCGGGCACGCGCCGGACGAGGCGGCCGTGCTCGCGCAGATCCGCGCGCGGACCGGCGGCGAGCCGCTCGGCGTCGTGAAGACGCTCCTCTACAGGCCCGAGCTGTTCGGACGCCCCTTCTCGGACGCCCTCGACCGAGTCATGCGCGGACCGTCCGACTGGAGCAGCGGCGAGCGGGAGCTGTTCGCCGGCTTCACGTCGCTGCTCAACCAGTGCCCCTTCTGAACTGGCTCCCACGGCGCGGTCGCGTCGTACGCGCTCGGCGAGGAGGTCTGGGACGCGGTCGTCGCCGACTGGCGGACGGCGCCGCTCAGGCCCGAGCTCCACGCGACGCTGGCCTTCCTCGAGACGCTGACGCTGCGACCGGACGAGCTGACCGCCGCCGACGCCGACTCGGCGTACGCGGCCGGCGTGTCGCGGCAGGCACTGCTCGACGCCGCCACCGTGTGCGCGCTCTTCAGCATGATCGTCCGCCTCGCCGACTCGCTCGGCTGGGACGTGCCGAGCAAGGACCGGCTCGACGCGCGGGCCCCCGCGATGCTCGAGGGCGGCTACGCCCTCACGGCGATCCGGCGCCCTAGCCGGCTAGCCCCAGGACGTCTCCGTCATCGGCCGCAGGACGGTCTCGAGCAGGCGGAAGTGCCGCGGCCGCTCGAGCGCGAACACGACCACCTCGGCCACGTCCTCGGCGCTCATCATCCCGGGGAGTGCGTCCTCGGTCCGGCCGCGTCCCTCCTCGAGCGCGAAGTCGGTCGCGACGCCTCCGGGGCAGACGTTCGCGCAGCGGATGCCGTGCTCCCGCAGCTCATGGTCGAGCGCGCGGGTCAGCCCGACCTGGCCGAACTTGGAGGCGCAGTAGACCGCTTCGTACGGAAGCCCGCGCCGCCCGGCCTCGGAGGCGAGCGTCACCACGTCGCCCTCGCGGCCGAGCATGTGCGGCAGCGCCGCGCGAACCGCGTAGACGGTGCCCTTGAGGTTGACGTCGAGCATCTCGTCGAGGTGCTCGCGCGACAGGTCGAGGAAGGGGCCGTACGCGCCCACGCCCGCGTTCGGCACGACGATGTCGATGCCGCCGAAGCGCTCCGCGGTGGCGGCGCAGAGGTCGACGAGCGCGTCGAGGTCGCGCACGTCGCAGGGGCGCGCGACGACGCGCTCGAGCCCGAGGTCGTCGCCGCTCCGGGACGCGAGCCCGAGGTTGGCGCCGCGGTCGTGGAGCATCCGCGCCACGGCGGCGCCGATGCCGCGGCTGGCGCCGGTGATCACGGCGGTCTTGCCCTGCAGGTCGGTCATCTCTCCTCCAGCGGTCTCAGGGTCGGATACAGCTGCCGGAAACGGACGTACCCGGCGTGGTAGTCCCATTCGGGCTCGATCCGCCGTCGGGCGCGGACGCAGCGGGCGACGGCGTCCTCGGCGTCGGCGAAGACGCCTGCGCGCACGCCGGCGAGCATGGCTGCGCCGAACGCCGAGCCCTCCTCGGACTCGGTCAGCTCCAGCGGGAGGCCGAGGACCGAGGCGACGATGCGGAGCCAGAGCTCGCTGCGGGCGCCGCCCCCCGAGACGCGCCCGGTCTCCGGTCGGGCGCCGAGCTCGCGGAGCAGCTCGAGCGAGTCGCGCAGCCCGTAGGCGACGCCCTCGAGCGCGGCGCGCCAGAGGGCGCCGCGGTCGTGACGGGTCGAGAGTCCGGTGAAGGCGCCGCGCGCATACGGGTCGGGGTGCGGCGTCCGTTCGCCCGCGAGGTACGGCGCGAAGAGGAGGCCCTCCGCACCCGGCTGCCAGCGCTCCGCCTCGGCGTCGAGCGTCGCGTGGTCCGCGCCGAGCACGCCGCGCAGCCAGGCGGCCGAGCCGGCCGCGCTCAGCATCACGCCCATCGCGTGCCAGGTTCCGGGCACGGCGTGGCAGAAGACGTGCAGCCGCGCCTCGGGGTCGTGGGCGTAGGCGGGCAGGGCCGCGAAGACGACGCCGGATGTCCCGAGCACGACGGAGACCGAACCGGGCCGCGCGATCCCGACGCCGAGCGCGGCCGCCGCCTGGTCGCCGGCGCCCGCGATCTCCGTCGACTCGTACGCGTCGGGCAGCCATTCGAGGGGCACGTCGAGCGCCGCGCAGACCTCCTCCGACCAGGCGCGGCGGCGAACGTCGAACAGCAGCGTCCCGGAGGCGTCGGCCGCGTCGACGGCCAACTCGCCGGTCAGGCGGAGGCGGACGAAGTCCTTGGGCAGAAGGACGTGGCGAATCCGCTCGTACACGTCGGGCTCGTGGCTGCGCAGCCAGAGCAGCTTCGGCGCGGTGAACCCCGTCAGCGCGCGGTTTCCCGTCAGCTCGATCAACCGGGAGAGGCCGACCCGCTCCTCGATCTCGGCGCACTCCGCGGCCGTGCGCTGGTCGTTCCAGAGGATCGCCGGGCGCAGGACGCGGTGACCCGCGTCGAGCACGACGAGCCCGTGCATCTGGCCGGAGAGCCCGACCGGACCGTGCGGCAGCCGGGCGAGCACGTCCTCGGCGGCGCGCCACCAGTCCTCGGGATCCTGCTCCGACCAGCCGGGCTGCGGCATCGAGAGCGGGTACGCGGCCGACGCGGTCGCGAGCACCCGCCCCTCCGCGGAGATCGCGACCCCCTTGACTCCGGACGTGCCGACGTCGAGCCCGACGAGGGCCTCCGCTCCGGCGCCGGCGGAGCCGGCACCTCCGCTCCTGGGCAGCTCCGTCAAGCCTACGCTGCTGGCTCAGGCACCGAGTGCGGCGTAGACGAGCTCGTAGGCGCGGACCGCGTCCTTGCGCTGCTGCGCCTCCCGCAGCTCGGGCCCGTCGAGCCGGGCGGCGACCCCGTCGATGAACCGCCACTGGAGGACCGACCGCTTCACGGCGCCGACGGCGTCCTCGGTGTACGGGTAGAGGTCGAAGCCGAGCCGCTCGCCGTTCGAGCCGTAGCCCGCGCGACGGAGCTCGACGGCGAGCTCGAGCGTCTCCATGAACGCGGTCGCGCCGACCATGTTGTCGTCGTCGAAGGTGCCCCAGCCGGAGTTCGCGTGCTGGTGCCCGAGCAGGCCCTCCGCCGCCAGCAGAGCCGCGTACTCGGCGAGGTTCTCGCCGTTCATGATCAGGTGCTGCCAGTCCATGTTGACCTTGACGTTGTCGATCCCCTGCGTGCGCAGCGTGTGGATCACGTGCAGGGTCATGCCGATGTTGCGCATCAGGATCTTCATCGCCGGCTCGGAGTTCTTGTGCTCGAGGAAGACGGTCACGCCCTTGCCGGCCGCGTAGGACGCCGACTCGCCGACGCCGTCCAGGAACCGCGCCCACGACTCGGTGTACGGCGTCTGGAACGGGTAGTTGTAACCCTCGATCCCCGGCCAGATGATCATGTGCGCGCCCACCTCGGCGGCCAGGTCGATCGCCTCGCGCGTCAGGCGCAGCGCATCGGCCCTGATCGCGTCGTCCGGCGAGCAGAACGCGCCCTTGCCGAAGCGCGCGTCGAGGTGCAGGCCCGAGCAGACGCAGTAGATGCCGTGCCCCTCGAGCGCGTCGCGCACCTCGTCGAGGTTCTCCGGCGAGAGCTCCCACGGATAGTGGAACTCGTAGTCGTCCATCAGGTCGCCGAGACCTTCGACCGCCGTGCGCACTTTGGCCACCGTCGACACGCCCGTCAGCTCCGGCTTGTAGCCGCCGGCGTTGAAGCGCGTCGCCATGTTCCCGAAGGCCCAGATGCCGAGACTCGTCTTCATGGTCGCGAGCCTACCTTCAACCGTTGTCGTAGGGAACCGGTGCTTTTCTCCTTTTGCGTGGGAAAGCGAGCGAGTACGATGCGGCGATGATCGAGTTCCACCTCGACCCGCACTCCGGAGTCGCCACCTACCTCCAGATCGTGCAGCAGGTCAAGGACGCGCTCCGTCTGGGCACGATCGACGTCGGCGACCAGCTGCCGACCGTGCGCGAAGTCGTGGCCGATCTCGCGATCAACCCGAACACCGTGGCGAAGGCCTACCGCGACCTCGAGCGCGAGGGCCTCGTCGTCGCGCGCCAGGGACGCGGAACCTTCATCGCGAACACCCTCGCGCCCGCGTCGCTCAGGCACCACGACGAGCTCCGGGCCGCCCTCGAGCGCTGGCTCGAATCGGCAATCGCCGCGGGCCTCGACGATGAGAGCGTCCGCGCGCTGATCTCGGCAACCCTCCGGGAGTCTCTGGCGCGCCGCGTGGCATGACCCCTTCGCCGCTCGTCGCTCACGGCCTGGCGAAGCGCTTCCGTCGTGAATGGGGCCTGCGCGGCCTCACCCTGGAGATCCCCGAGGGGGCGATCGTGGGATTGACGGGGCCGAACGCGGCCGGCAAGTCGACGTTCCTCGCGCTCGCGACCGGGCTGCTCGCACCGACCGAGGGCTCGATCTCGGTGCTCGGCCGCGACCCGCTCCGCGAGCCGTCCGTGCTCGCCGAGGTCGGCTACGTCGCGCAGGGGGCGCCGCTCTACCGCTCGTTCAGCGTCGCCCAGACGATCGAGTTCGTTCGACGGACGAACGCGCACTGGGACGACGAGATCGTCTCCGAGCTGCTGACGCGGATCCCGTCCCGGGCGAAGGTCGGCTCCCTCTCCGAGGGCGAGCGCGCCCGGCTGGCGCTGGCGCTCGTGCTCGGGAAGCGGCCGCAGCTGGTGCTGCTCGACGAGCCGTTCGCCAGCCTCGATCCCCTCGCAGGGCGCGAGCTCCTGCAGCTGCTGATGGACGGCGTCGCCGAGACGTCCGCCACGGTCGTCGCCGCCTCCCACGTGATCGCCGACATCGAGCGCGTCTGCGACCACATCGTGCTGCTGACCGGCGGCGGCGTCCGCCTCGAGGGCAACGTCGAGGCGCTGCTCGACTCGCACCGGCTCCTCACCGGCCCGCGCCGTCCGCTCGGCTCGATCCGCGGCGTGCGCGAGATCGTCCGCGAGCGGCACAGCGGCCGGCAGCTGACCCTGCTCGTCGTGACCGACGGCCCCGTCGTCGACCCGTCGTGGACGGTGGAGCCGGTCAGCCTCGAGGAGCTGCTCCTCGCCTACATGGCGCCCGAGCGCCTGCCCACGCCCCGCCCGCCGGAGAGGGTTCCGCTGCAATGGCATGGGTGACATGGCGCCAGCATCGCGCGCAGCTCGTCGGCGCGTTCGGGCTCCTCGCCGCGCTCGCCCTCGCCGCGCTCGCCACGCGCCTGCCGATCCAGGCGGCGTTCCACCGCGACTCGCTGTCGGCCTGCCTGCCGCCCGCGGCGCGCACCGGCTGCGACCTGATCGTCCCGCACTTCGAGAGCGAGTTCGCCGGCTGGGTGGCCGCCGTCCGCGGGCTGGCCGTGCTGCCCGCGCTCGCCGGGCTGTTCGTCGGAGCGCCGCTGCTCGCGCGTGAGCTCGAGCACGGCACGCACCGCTTCGCCTGGACGCAGGGAGTCACCCGCCGGCGCTGGCTGCTCTCGAAGACGCTCGCTGCTCGCGGCGGCGACGCTGCTCCTCGGCGCGCTCGCGAGCGCGGTCGTCATGTGGTGGCGCGGCCCCTTCGACACGCTCGAGGGCCGCATCGCGCCGAGCGGCTTCGACATCGAAGGGCTCGTCGTGCCGGCCTACGCGCTCTATGCGCTCGCCCTCGGCGTGCTCGCGGGGCTGATCTTCCGCCGCAGCGTCGCCGCCATGACCGCGACACTCGTCGCCTTCGGCGCAACGCGGTTCCTCGTCCTCGCGTTCCTGCGGCCGCGCTTCCTGGCGCCGCTGCACCGGATCGTCGCCGCCACGGACACCGGGAACCAGGCCGGTGACTGGGTGCTCAGCGACACGCTCGTCGACGGCGGCGGCCGACAGATCACCGCCGCCCGCGAGGATCTCGCCGTCCTGCACGCGCAGCAGGCGCGGATCGACCCGCACGCGTACATCGCCACGCTCGGCTGGAAGCGCGTGATCACGTACCAGCCCGCCGGGCGCTTCTGGACGTTCCAGCTGCTCGAAGCGGGCCTGTTCGTCGCGCTGGCGGCGGCGGTCGTCCTCGTCACCGTCTGGCTCGTCCGGCGGACGCCGACGTGATCCCCCCGCTCGACCGCGCGGCGCTGCTGCGCCTCGCGGCCGGCGCGACCGCAGTGGGCGCGGTCCCGGACAGCGTCAGGAACGCGTTCGCCGGGCACTTCCCGCAGCCGCACCCGAAATGGCGCTTCGTGTTCGTCAACCACGCGCTCACGAACCCGTTCTTCGTCCCGGCGAAGAACGGCAGCCACGACGCGGCCGCCCTGCTCGGCGCGAACGTGGAGTGGACGGGCTCGACGTCGAGCGACGTCGGCGAGATGGTGAAGGCGATGCGGCGCGCGATCGCCGAGCGCGTGCACGGGATCGCCGTCTCGATCATCGACCCGACCGCGTTCGACGCGCCCACGTCGCTGGCGCTCAAGCACGGCATCCCCGTCGTCTCCTACAACGCGGACGGCGGCAAGACGAACACGAGACTCGCCTACATCGGGCAGGACAACTACCAGTCCGGCCTCGAGCTCGGGTCGCGGCTGGTCACGCTCGTCGACGGCGGGGACGTCTACCTGTTCATCGCGACGCCCGGACAGGAGAACATCCAGCCACGAATCGACGGCGCGCTCGACGCCATCCGCGACTCCGGACGGCCGATCCGCGCGCACGTCGTCGCGAGCGGCGTCGACGTCGGCAAGGAGCGGACGAAGATCGAGGCGACCTACCTGGCGCACACCGGGCTGCGCGGGCTGTTCGCGGTCGACGCCGGCTCGACCGCCGGCGTCGCCGACGTGATGCGGAAGCACCGGTTGCACGAGCGTGGGGTGCGGGCAGGCGGCTACGACCTGCTGCTGCCGACGCTCCAGGCCATCCACGCGCGCGAGCTCGACTTCACGATCGACCAGCAGCCGTACCTGCAGGGCTTCCTTCCCGTGCTCCAGCTCTTCCTCGACCGCTACAGCAGCGGCCTCGTCGCGCCGGCCGACACGAACACCGGCCTCAACTTCGTCACACGCGCCAACGTGACCCCGTATCTGACGACGAAGAGCCGTTTCGAGGGGAGCTCGAGCAGGGACACGTACCCGGTCGGCTAGTCGTCATGCGCTCTTGACTCGGGCGACCCTTGAACTATTCCCCTATGGGAGTAGTATTGGCCAACTTCGCGGCCGCTCCGGTCGCGGCGGAATTGGGTTACCCCCGGGCGTGCGAGGGAGCAGCCCATCCAGGAGGCGCCGGAGGGCGCTCTCGAAGCGCAGGAGAATGGCACGAAGGAGGCAAGAGGGTGGTGAAGATGCGTGCTGGTAGGACCGGCCTTGTTCTGGCGCTCTGCGTCGGGATCGGGTCGCTGATCGCGTCCGCAGGAGCAGTGGCCGGCGTCGCCGCGAAGAAGGCGAGCGTCCAGGTCTGCGTTCTGCTGCCGGACACGAAGTCGTCCGTCCGCTGGGTGCAGTTCGACGCCCCCGCGATGAAGGCGGCCTTCAAGAAGGCCGGCGTCACTGCTTCGATCAACAATGCCCTCAACGACCCGCTCAAGCAGAAGGCGCAGGCGCAGGCCTGCATCGCCGCAGGCGCAACGGTCGTCATCGAGACCGTCACTCGACAACGGCTCCGCGTCCTCGATCGAGAAGCTCTTCACCTCGAAGGGCGGCAAGGCGATCGACTACGACCGCCAGGTCTCGGGCGGCACCGCGTCGGTCTACGTGACCTTCGACGGCAAAGCGGTCGGCCAGGCCCAGGCCAACGGCGTCATCAAGGGGATGAAGGCCCGCGGGACGTACCCGGGCGGCACCGTCGCCGAGCTGTGGGGCGGCCAGACCGACCAGAACGCGTTCTGGTTCAAGAGCGGCAACGACGCGGTGTTCAACCGGCTCTTCAAGAGCGGCCAGCTCAAGAAGGGCCCGCAGCAGTTCGTGCCCGACTGGGATGCGAACAACGCGGCGACCATCTTCAGCCAGATGCTCGTCAAGACGAGCAACAAGATCCAGGGCGTGCTGGCGGCGAACGACAACATCGCCGGCGCCGTCATCGCCGACCTGAAGGCGAAGCACCTGAGCCCGCTTCCGCTCTCCGGGCAGGACGCGAGCGTGCAGGGTGTCCAGAACATCATCTCCGGCTGGCAGACGGGCACGGTCTACAAGTACGTGCCTGCCGAGGCGAACGCTGCCGCTGCTGCTGCGGTCGCGCTCATCAAGGGCAAGAAGCCGAAGACGAACGGCTACCGGATGAACGGCAAGAAGAAGGAGCCGACTCTGGCGCTGCCCGTCATCTGGATCACGAAGGCCAACTACAAGCGCCTCTTCACGGACAAGTTCCTGAAGAAGACGACGTCTGCGTCGGCACGTACAAGCAGTACTGCAAGTAGGATCACGCACGTATCCGCAGTGGAGGCGCCTCTCGGGGCGCCTCCACCGCGAGTAAACGACGATGAGCGACGACCCCACTACTCGAACTCCGCGGCATCACGAAGACCTTCGGATCGGTCGAGGCGCTGACCGACGTCGACTTCGAGGTCCGGGCCGGCGAGGTGATGGCGCTGGTCGGCGACAACGGCGCCGGCAAGTCGACGCTGATCAAGTGCATCGCCGGCACCCACGCCTACGACAGCGGGCAGATTCTCTTCGAGGGCCGGGAGGTGAACATCCACGGCCCGAAGGACGCGGCGCGCCTCGGGATCGAGGTCGTGTACCAGGATCTCGCTCTCTGCGACAACCTCGACGTCGTCCAGAACATGTACCTCGGCCGCGAGACGAACCGGTTCCAGATCCTCAACGAGGCGGCGATGGAGCACACGACCGCAACGACCCTCGAGAGCCTCGCGGTGACGACGATCTCGTCGATCCGCCAACCGGTGGCGACGCTCTCCGGCGGCCAGCGCCAGTCCGTCGCGGTGGCGAAGGCCGTCCAGTGGAACTCGAAGCTCGTCATCCTCGACGAGCCGACCGCCGCTCTCGGCGTGGCGCAGACGGAGCAGGTGCTCGCGCTCGTCCGCCGCCTCGGCGAGCAGGGGCTCGCGGTCGTGATCATCTCGCACAACCTCCATGACATCTACGAGACGGCGGACCGGATCACCGTGCTCCGTCTCGGACGGAACGTCGGCATCTTCGAGCGCCGGACGACGACCCAGCAGACCGTCGTCGAGGCGATCACCGCCGGCGTCCCCACCAAGGTCTCGGGCATCCCGGCCGAGCCGGCAGCCGGAGGCGACGTTTGACGTCCGTCGACGTCGTCCGCCCGGACGACCCGCAGTCGGCCGGGGGCCCGAGAGCTCCCGGGCGGTTTCGCCGGCCTGTACGACAGGGCCCGGTTCAACCTCAGGACGGGCAACCTCGGCCCGGTCCCGATCATCGTCGGCCAGATCCTCATCGTCGCCCTCTTCGGGCTGACGGCGACCAACTTCTTCACGGCCGTCAACTTCACCAACCTGATCAACCAGATGGCCGGCACCGCGATGCTCGCCTTCGGCGTCGTCTTCGTCCTCCTGCTCGGCGAGATCGACCTCTCGATCGGCTACCTGGCCGGCATCGGCGCGCTGACCGTGGCGGAGCTGCAGCTGCCCGGGAGCGGCCACCAGCTGAACGGCATCCTCGCGATCGTGCTCGCGGTCGCCGTCTGCGCGCTGATCGGCGGCGTGCAGGGCTCGATCGTCGCGTTCGTGGGCGTCCCGTCATTCGTCGTGACGCTCGGAGGCTTCCTGATCTGGCAGGGCGTGATCCTCAACCAGCTCGAGCAGCGCGGCACGATCATCATCCAGGACCGCTGGATCAACTACACCGACAGCTACGCCTTCTCGCATCTCGCCGGCTATCTGATCGCGGCGATCATCACGGCTCTCTACCCGCTCAGCCTCCTCTACAAGAGGGTCGCCGCTCGCGGCACGGAGATCGCGAGGGTGAACTGGACGTCGTTCGCGGTGAAGACGGCCGGGGCTCGCGCGTCGCCGCGTTCGGCACGGTCGCGATCGCGAACCACGGCAAGGTGATCGCGACGTCGCTCGGCCTGCCGCTCTCGGGCGTGATCATCATCCTCTTCTTCATCCTGCTGACGTTCCTCGCGAAGTGGACGACGTTCGGACGTCACGTCTACGCCGTCGGCGGGAACGCCGAAGCTGCGCGCCGCGCCGGCATCAACGTCCCGCGCATCCGCGTGCTCGTCTTCGTGATCTCGGGCGCCACGGCCGGCCTGGGCGGGATCATCTTCGCGTCGCAGGTGAACTCGGTGGCACTGACCTTCCCGCCGGGCAACCTGCTGCTGAACGCCATCGCCTCGGCAGTCATCGGCGGTGTCTCGCTCTTCGGCGGCCGCGGCGAGGTGCGCGGCGCGCTGCTCGGCGCCGTGATGATCGGGACGCTCCAGAACGGCCTGAACACGCTCAGCGTGTCGAACGGCTGGATCTACATCATCACCGGGCTCGTGCTGCTCCTCGCAGTCACACTCGACACGTTCGCCGTTCGTCTCCAGGCGCGCTCCGGCCGCTAGAGGCGGCGCGTCGTGCTCGGATGCGAGGACGCGCGCCCGGGTGAGCCTCGATGCGTCCGCGACGCAACTGTCGCTCACCCGGCGCGGCGGTAGCGGACGTGCGTGGCCAGCGGCGAATGCAACACCTCGACGGGCTCCAGCCCGAAGGATTCGACGCCGTCGAAGATCCGCTCGCCTGACCCGAGCAGGACGGGAGCGATGTCGAGCGTCAACTCGTCGACGACCCCGGCGATGAGCGCTTGCCGCACGGTCGCAGCGCCGCCCGCGATGTCGACGCCGTCCTCGCCGGCCGCCTCACACGCGTGTGCGTAGGCGGCGTCGAAGCCGCCGGTGACGAAGTGGAACGTCGTCCCGCCCTCCATCTCGATCGCCTCGCGGGCGTGATGGGTCAGCACGAACACCGGCGCGTGGTACGGCGGCTCGGGCCCCCACCAGCCGCGCCAGTCCTCGTCCCACGCGCCGCGGACCGGCCCGAACATGTTGCGGCCCATGACGTAGGCGCCGCGCGGGCGTATGAGCCAGCCGGCCGCAATCTCGTCGGCCTCGTTGACGCGCTCGTCGCCGAGGTGCCAGCGATGGAGCTCCCTTCCGCGCTTGCCGAGCGGGTGCTCGCGGCTCTGCGCCGGCCCGGCGACGAAGCCATCGAGCGAAATGGACATGTGGCAGGTCGTGTCCAACGTGGGCCCTTCGTGAATGACCGCGACGGACAAGTGGTCGCGGCAGCCTAGAAGATCGCGACCTGCGGAATGCAAGGCGAAGCGTCGTCGCCGCAACGGCCGGCATCGTCGCCCCGAACGCAGCGACGAACCCGCGAGCCGCGCCCGCGGCGTCGTCGACGGCCAGACCGATCGTTGCCCCCGCGAACACCGGCACGGCCCGGTTGTAGGGTGATGAGCGGTGAACGGAACGTTCTCTTCTCCGCCGGGTACCGGCTCGTCTTCAGGAGACGGCGACGATCGAGGCGCAGGGGACCCCGTCTCGTGGCTTCAGATCGAGCAGGGCTGGAACGTCGTCACCTCCGACGGCGTCGACGTCGGCACGGTCGCGCAGATCGAAGGCGACAAGCAGGACGACATCTTCAACGGCCTCGCAGTCGAGTCCGGAAGCCAGATTCGCTACGTCCCCGGCGAGAGCGTCGGACAGATCTTCCCCGGGCAGGTGACCCTGAAGATGGGATCTGGCGACCTCGGCAAGCTGGAGCCGTTCCAGGCCCCACCGCCGGAGACCAGGTGGGCGCCCGGACAGGCGCCCCTCTCGACCCGGCTGACGAACTGGCTGCGGGGCAAACGCTAGGTCTCGGCCTGCTTCGGAGCAAAACCCGGTGGTCGGCTACTTGCTGCGTTCGCGTCGTGCGGGAAGAACGCGGTACTTGAGAATCAGCCCGAACCCCGCGACGGAGACGAGGGTGCCCGGCGTCGCGGCTCCGCTCACCGAGACGATCCCGCCGACGATGATGAGCAGCGCGCCGATGACGGTGCCTGCCGTGGGATTCAGGAGCCGCTGGAGCAACGCGACGGCGACTGTACCGGTACTCCGCGGCGGATAGTCAGCCGGCGAGCTTGCGCAGCGCCAGCCTGCCGACCTTCGTCCCGAGCGTGCGACCCGCCGTCACGTCGATCGAGAGCTCGGTGCCGCGCTCGACGCCCTGCGACGCAGCGCGGGCCGACTGTCCGGCGAACGAGCGGCCGGCGAACGCCGTGAGCACCTCGCCCGCCGCGTAGGCGAACGCGCTGTCGCCGGAGACCCAGCCGGGCGACGGAGGCGTGGGGGCGAGCGGGCTCCAGCGCGCGCCCCGCACCCAGCGGCCCGCGCGCAGGACGAGCTCGTGCCCGTTCGCGCGCCTGATCAGGCCGGGGACGAGCGGCAGCTGATCGTTGAAGGCGAGATACCGGATCATCGAGATCGGCCGCGGCGACTGGTACGCACGCTTCGCGCCCCAGGCGGAGACGGCCGCGTCGTTGAGCGCGCCGTTCAGGACGAGATCGAGCCGGACATCGTGCGCGAGGCGCGCCGCACCGGCCGTCCCGGCGGGCAGCGACCCGGCGATCCGGTTCCAGCCGAGCGGCGACGCGTCCACCACGGACGGGGCGGCCGCCTGCGACGCGGCGCGGATCGCCGCAACGGCGGCCTGCTTGTACGCGGCGCCCGACAGGTCGCCGAGGGGCGGCGGGCCGGCATCGAGGCGCGCCGCGAACGTGCGCACGCGGCCCCACTGCGAGTCCTGGAACGTCTGGATCTCCGCCGGGGCGGAGCCGCCACCCTGGGCGGCCTTCAGCGAGAGCGCGAGCGGCTGCCAGAACGTCGCGTCGTGCACCGTCGAGCCGGCGGCCTCGACGACCAGCGGCCCGTTCACCGGCGTGTAGCTCGGGATCGGCGTAATCGAGCGCCTCGTTCGAGCCGTCGTGCCGGCCGGCGGCGATCGCGGCGGCGCCGATGCGGTTGCCGAGCTCCGCCGGCGACCCGCCGGAAGCACGCGTGAAATCGGGCGAGAGGCAGAGCCCGCGAAGCCGCCCGGCGAGAAGCGCGAACGCGCGGTCGAGGTTCGCCCCGTACGACGCCCGCCAGACGAGGAGCCTGTAGGCGGCGTAGCTGATCGCCGTCTCCCGGCTCGCCTGCCCGCTGGTCGCATGCCAGGCCTGCGAGATCGCCGTCGAGAGGTCGAAGAGGTCGCGGGCCTGGACGGGCTCCGACGCTCCACCCAGGCGAAGCACGTCGACCGCCGCGTCGTTCCAGATCCGCGCGACCGACCGGCCCTGCCGCGGCGCGGGCCTGCAGGTCGCGAGCGCGGGCGTCGCAGCGGTCGTGTCGACGACCCTGACGGGCGGCGGGGACGCGATCCGCACGACACGGTTCGCGGCGACGTTGCGGCGAGAGCTCTGGCCGCCCCAGGGGTAGCGCACGGTGAGCGACCGGACCGAGGTCGCGGCGCCGAGGCCGAAGTGGACGCGCTGATCCTCCGACGAGAGATAGCTGCTTCCCGCCTGCACCATGCGCGTCAGGCGCCGGCCGTCCGGAAGCGTGACCGTGACGACCGCTCCCGGGGCGAACCGGGACAGCTGCACGTCGAGCCAGTGCCCGACAGGCCCTGAGGGCTGCAGGAGCGCGAGCTTGCCGCCGATCGTGTTGATCGCGACGGCCATGCGTCCGTCGTTGCCCACGTCCGCAGCCGCGACACCGCGGCCGTTCAGCTTCAGGCTGCCGCCGAGCACCGAGCCGGCGTCGCCGAAGGCCGCCGCCGCCCTGGCCGCGACCGGCCCGAGCACGCGGACGGGCTCGGCGGCGCCGCCGAGGCTCGTCACCGGGATCGCGCCCGCCGCGAGCACGAGGTCGGGCGTGCCCGAGTTCGCGAAATCGACCCAGGACACGCCCCAGCCCGCGAAGCCGCTGCCGAGCGCCGGGTCGAAGGCCGGGCGCACATTCGCGAACGCGGCCGACGAGGCAGCCGATCGGTGGAAGGCGGCGGCCGGCTCGTTCCGCGAATTGGTCACGAACAGGTCGACGCCGCCGCTCGCGCTCGTCGACGAGGCAACGCCCATCCCCGCGTACGGATCGGCGACGCCGGCCGCCGCGCCGCGCTCCTCGAAGCGGAAGCCGAGCCCGTCCGGGTCGGCCTTCGCGCCGCCGGGCCAGGGCACGTTCACGTAGAGCTGGTTCGGATCCTCGTCGTCGGCGACGTAGAGGTCGGGCCGGCCGTCGCCGTTCACGTCGAGGAACTGCGCGCCGAGCCCGTGCCGCGGATCGGCGGACTCGAGGCCGGCCTGGATCCCGACCTCGCGGAAGCGCGCGCGGCCGCTCGCGTCGTCGCCCTCGTTCAGGTACAGGAGGTCGCGGACACCGGCGAGATTCGTCGGGAACCCCGCGAGGGAGTTCGGAACCGGATCGTTCGGCGCCGTGTAGCCCGCGACGAACACGTCCGGACGCCCGTCGCCGTTCACATCTGCGACGGCGACCCCGGTGTACCAGCCCGTCGCCGTCATCCCGGCGGCCCGCGCGCCCTGGGTGAAGGTGCCGTCGCCGTTGTTCCAGAGCAGCTCGACGCCGCTCGTCGTCGTGACCACGAGGTCGGTGCGCCCGTCGCCGTTGAGGTCGGCCGCAACGCAGCCGTCGCCCTGCACGGGGAGGTCGGCATGCGCAGCGCGACCGACGTTCCGGAAGGTGCCGTGCACGTTCTCGTAGAGCGCCGATCGCGGCAGCCCGCCGCTCGCCTGCCAGCGGGCGGTGTCGGCGCTCGAGTACGAGTTGACCGCGAACAGGTCCTCCCAGCCGTCGTTGTTGTAGTCGAGCCAGCAGACCCCGCCACCCATCATCGCCTGCGCCTCGCTCGAGACGCCGTACCGGAACGAGCCCTGCCTGAAGTCGAGGCCGACCGACGACGCGACGTTCGTCAGGTGCATGCCGTCGAGCGCGGTGCTGCGCGGCCCCATCGCCTGCTTGGGCTGCGCCACCGAGCCGAGCGACCACTCGCCGTCCCCGACCTGGTGCAGGTGGTACGTGAGGTTCGCGAGCTGTGCCGTGGCGGTCGGCGGGCCCTGACCCTGCCCCTGCTCGAGCCAGATCCGCAGCGTGTCCTGCGTGGTCGCGGGCGTGACCCCGAGCAGGTCGTGAGCGATCAGCTCGGCGGTGTGCATGTCGAGCTGCGTCTGCACGCCGTGCGACGGGAGGATCGTGATCGGAGGCAGCGTGCCGGGCGGCAGAGGGCGGTAGGCCGACGCACCCGCGGACGGGTTCGACAGGACGAGCAGCGCCGCGCACGCCGCGACCCCGGCGAAGGAGACCGAGGCCATGAGCCGCCTCGTGGACACGAGCGGGAC
The DNA here is from genome assembly GCA_963746895.1 of uncultured Actinomycetes bacterium. Lineage (GTDB taxonomy): Bacteria > Actinomycetota > Thermoleophilia > Gaiellales > Gaiellaceae > Palsa-739. Next base: position 526,688 of record CAVVDI010000013.1, read on the forward strand.
GAGCCGCAGCAGCGGCATGGCGACGCACACGATGGCGAGCGCGCCGAGCAGCGCCACCTTGGCCGCGAACTCGGTCGTCGTGGGCGCGATCAGCACGGACGCGAGCAGCCCGAGCGAGACGGCGTAGACGAGCCTCCCCGACGGCGAGCGCGGGGCCGTCTTCGGGTCGGTGATCATGAAGAAGAGGAAGACGAGCACCTCGGGCGAGGTGATGAGCACCCACCAGAGGTGCAGACCCGAGATCGGGCCGAGGGTCCAGCGGGCAGTCATCGTGTGCCCCGCGAGCGCGAGCACGCCGATCCCGGCCCCGAACGCGACCCAGAAGCCGAGCGCGACCCGCAGCAGCTTCAGCCTCCAGAGGATCGCGAAGCCGCCGCTGACGATGACGACGAGCGCGAGGACGAGCCACGCCGACATCGGCCCCCACCAGAAGTCGAGCGGCGCGGCGCGGTTCCGTCCGAGGGCGAGGAAGAAGATGACGAGACCGATGTTCGACGGGTTGAAGACGTGCTCGCCGCGCCATCGGATCACGTGCTTCGAGAGCAGCGAGACGGCCGCCGTCGCGACGAAGATCCACCAGCCGCGCAGGCTCCACCAGTCGCCGTGCGCGGTGCCGGGGACGCGGAGGATGAAGGCGACGCCGTTGCCCGTCAGCATCGCGCTCGCCGGCCAGAGGATCACGCGTTGGCTCCGGAAGGCGATCGCCATCTCGAGCGCCGCGCAGGTGGCGACCGAGAGCAGGATCTGCGCGATCGAGAGCTCGAAGTGGAAGCCGACCTGGCCGATCACCTGCAGGGACGTGATCGTCGCCGCGAGGTGCAGGCGCGGGTCACGGAGCTTCGGCAGGAGAACCGGGTACGGCCTGCCCCGAATCACGAGCGTCGGCGCGTGCGACGCCGTTGCGGCATGCGCGCTCATGCCCGCACCATCCTAGTGTCCTAAGGAAATAGGTGAAAATGGGGACATGAGACTCGAACGCGCCCGCCGCATCGTCGAGCACGTCGTCGCCGCGGCCCCCGCCCCGCTCTCGGTCTACGTCGCCGATCCCCACGGCGAGCTCGTCTGCGCCGCGACGATGGACGGCGCGGCGCCGGACACGCGCCTGAACGCGCAGCGCAAGGCCTACACGGCCGCGCGCAGCGACGCCCGCTCGACGCGCGAGCTCGCCGAGAAGGTGCGGGCCGACCCGGTCGAGCGCGCGAGCTTCGACCCCTTCTTCACCTTCTTCCTCGGCGGCGTGGCCGTCTTCGAGGGAGAGACGCGGGTCGGCGCGGTGGGCGTCAGCGGCCTCCCCGGCGAGGTGGACGAGCAGCTCGCGCTCGCGGCAGTCGACGCGACGGCCTGACGTGCACGACGCGGAGCGCAGGCGGGCCCGCGAGGAACTGAGCACCGGCGCCGCCCGCGCGCCCGCGCGCGCGCACTTCCGCGCGATGGGGATCGACCCCGCGCGCCTGGACGGGCCGATCGTCGGGGTCGCGTCGACCTGGACCGGGACGATGCCGTGCAACCTGAACCAGCGCGACCTCGCCGACCGCGCCGTCGAGGGCATCGCCGCGGCCGGCGGCGTGGGCCTCGTCTTCAACACGATCGCGGTGTCGGACAACCAGTCGCAGGCGACGCCGGGGATGCGGGCGTCGCTGATCTCGCGCGAGGTGATCGCCGACTCGATCGAGCTGATGACGCACGCACACGACTTCGACGCGCTCGTCTGCCTCGTCGGCTGCGACAAGACGGTGCCGGCCGCGCTGATGGCGCTCGCCCGCCTGGACAAGCCCGCCGTCGTCCTCTACAGCGGTCCGATGCGCGCCGGCCGGCGCGGCGAGCGCACGGTGACGATCCAGGACGTCTGGGAGGCGGTGGGCGCGGAGGAGCGCGGCCTCCTCTCCCGCGAGGAGCTCGACGAGCTCGAGCGCGCCGCCTGCCCGGGCCCCGGGACGTGCGCCGGGCACTTCACCGCCAACACGATGGCCGTCGCGCTCGACTGCCTCGGCCTCGCGACGATCGGGGACGGCCTGATCCCCGCCGACGAGACCGGCGCCAAGGGCGCGGCTGCGACGCGCGCCGGCGCCCTCGCCGTCGAGCTCGCCCGCGCGGGAACGACGGCACGCCGCTTCCTCGACCGCCGCGCGCTCCTGCACGCGATGGCGGGGATCGCCGCGACCGGCGGCTCGACGAACGGCGTCCTCCACCTGCTCGCGATCGCCTACGAGGCGGGCGTCGAGCTGACGCTCGACGACCTCGCCGCGGTGAGCGAGCGGACGCCCGTCATCGCCAGCCTGCTCCCCGGCGGACGCTTCGCCGCCGAGGACTTCCAGCGCGCCGGCGGCACGGCAGCCCTCCTGCGCGAGCTGATCCGCGGCAGGCACGTGGACGGAAGCGCACCGACCGTCGACGGCTCGACGCTCGCGGAGCGGACGGAGACCGCGCCGCAGCCGGACGGCGCCGTCCTCTCCACCCTCGAGGAGCCGTTCACGGCGGGCGGCGCGCTGCGCGCGCTGCGCGGGAACCTCGCCCCCGGCGGCAGCCTGGTCAAGATCAGCGGCATGCGGGCGCATCGCGGCCCCGCGCGCGTCTTCGACGGCGAGGAGGCCTGCACCGACGCCGTCCGAACCGGGCGCGTCTCGCCCGGAGACGTGCTCGTCGTCCGCTACGAGGGGCCGGCGGGCGGCCCGGGGATGCGCGAGCTGCTGAGCGTCACGTCCTCGATCGTCGGCGCCGGCCTCGGCGACTCGGTCGCGCTCGTCACCGACGGCCGCTTCTCGGGCGCGACGCGCGGGCTGATGGTCGGGTACGTCTCGCCGGAGGCCGCGCGAGGCGGCCCGCTCGCGGCGATCCGGGACGGCGACATCGTCGCGATCGACGCGGACGCCGGCACGCTGGCCGTCGAGATCGGCGACGCGGAGCTCGCCGCGCGGCTCGCCGGCTGGGCCCCTCCCCGCTCCGACGCGAGCGGCGTGTTCGCACGCTACCGCGCTCTCGTCGGCCCGGCGTCGGAGGGCGCCGTCCTCCGTGACACGATGACGCCATGAGCTTCGAGGGGAAGCGCGCGCTCGTCACGGGTGGAGGCTCGGGGATCGGCGCGGCGGTCGCGCGGCGGCTCCACGCCGACGGGGCCGAGGTGGTCGTCGCCGACCTCGCACCGGACGCGGTCGCGGCCGAGCTGGGGGTGCGGGCGCTCCGGCTCGACGTCCGCGACGAGGCGCAGGTGGCCCCGGCGGTGGAGGGCGTCGACGTGCTCGTCAACGCGGCGGGCATCGGCTCGACCACGAGCGCGCCGGACACGCCGCTCGAGGTGTGGGACGACGTCTTCGCCGTCAACGCGCGCGGCACGTTCCTCTGCTGCAAGCACGCGATCCCCGGGATGGTCGAGCGCGGCGGCGGCTCGGTCGTGAACATCGCCTCGGTCGCGGCGCTCGTCGGCCTCAGGAACCGGGCCGCGTATTGCGCCTCCAAGGGGGCGGTCGTCGCGCTCACCCGGGCGCTCGCGGTCGACCACGTGGGCGACGGCGTGCGCGTGAACGCCGTCTGCCCGGGCACGGTCGACTCCCCCTGGGTGCGGCGGCTCGTCGAGGAGGCGGGCGAGTCGCTCGAGGCGCTGCAGGCCCGCCAGCCGATGGGACGCCTGGGGACGCCGGAGGAGATCGCGGCCGCCGTCGCCTACCTCGCCTCGGACGAGGCGGGGTTCGTGACCGGCAGCGTCTTCACGATCGACGGCGGGCTGACGGCGGCCTAGGCGATGCACGCGCTCGTGGTCGAGCCGGGCGTCGCGGGCAGCGCGCGCGTCGAGGAGGTCGCGGCGACCGCGGTCACCGCCGGCGAGGTGCCGGTGCGCGTGCTCGAGGTCGGCGTGTGCGGAACCGACCGCGAGATCGTGCACGGCCTCTTCGGCGTCGCACCCGACGGGGAGCGGCAGCTCGTGCTCGGCCACGAGGCGCTCGGCGTCGTCGAGCGGGACGGGCACGGCTTCGCACGCGGCGATCTGGTGGCGGCCACGGTGCGGCGGTCGTGCGGACGCTGCCTGGCCTGCGCCGAGGGCTCCCCCGACTCCTGCCTCACCGGCGCGTACAGCGAGCGCGGGATCACGCGGCTGCACGGCTACGCGCGCGAGCTCGTCGCCGAGGCCCCGGAGCAGCTCGTCCGCATCCCCCCCTCCCTCGGGCGCCTCGGCGTGCTCGCGGAGCCGACTTCGATCTGCGCCCGCGCGCTCCGTCACGCGCGCACGATCGGCGGCCGCCAGCCCTGGCAGCTCCAGCGGGCGCTCGTGATCGGGGCGGGTGCGATCGGGACGCTCGTCAGCTACCTGCTCCGCCTCGACGGCGTCGACGTGACGACCGCCTCGCTCGAGGCGTCGAGGCCGCTGGTCGAGGAGAGCGGCGCGCGCTACGTCTCGACGGCCGGCACGGGCCTCGCCGACCTGGGTCGCTTCGACCTCGTCGTCGAGTGCGCGGGCAACGCCGAGCTGATGGTCGCCGGGTTCGGCCTCCTGCGCCGGAGCGGCGTCGCCTGCCTGCTCGGGATCGACGGACGCGAGCAGACGGTCGCGCTCGACGGGCGCACGATCGGGGTGGACGCCGTGCTCGAGAACCGCGTCCTCTTCGGCAGCGTCAACGCCCACCGAAGGGACTGGGTCGCAGGGGTCGAGGCGCTCGACCGGATCCGCGGCCGTTGGCCGGGCGCGCTCGAGCAGCTGATCGGGCTGCGCGTGCCGCTCGACCGGTTCGAGGACGCGCTCGCCTTCGCAGGCGGGAAGGCGACGCTCGTCCTCGCCTAGCGAGTGATCCGGGGGTCGGTGAAGACGTCCGCCTCGTCGCGGCTGCGCGTCGAGAACTCCGAGACGACGGCGCCCGCGTCGCCCGCCTGGAACCAGTGCAGCGTGTCGGGCTCGATCGTGAACTGCTCTCCGGGCCCGAGGGCGACCTCGCCGTGTCCGTCGACGTGCAGGTGCACGACCCCGGTGCGGCAGCGGAACGTCTCCTCCTTGCCCGGGTCGCCGTCGACCGGCGGGTGGCGGTGCTCGGGGCAGATCTGGTGCGGGAGGAGGACGAGCTCCTTCGCGCAGACGCGCTCGGTGTTGACGTAGACGACGAGCGCGAGACCGATCTCGTCGAAGCGGCCGAGCCCGAAGTCGGCGATCTCGATCGACTCCCGCTCCGCCGGGGTCAGCACGACGCCTGCCTCCGCGAGCATCGCCGCGGCCCGCTCGCGCGCCTCGGCTTCCGTCACAGCGTGACCGGCGCCCCCGCCGTCGCCGACGCGTGCAGCGCCTGGAGCACGCGCGCCTGCTCCATCGCGTCCTCGCGGCCGAGCAGCAGCTCGGCCTCGCCGCGGATCGCGTCGCTCAGGTTCTCCATCTCCAGCCGGTACGAATCCTCGTGCGCGATCTCGATCCGCTCGACGCCATCCTCGCGGCGCAGCTCGAGCACCGGGCTCTTGCAGTGCCACGGGTCGTCGAGGAACAGCGATCCCTCGCTGCCGATCGCCTCGAGCTCGTCCCGGCTCGTCATCGCCGTGCCGCAGTCGAAGATCGCGATCACGTCGCCGGCGAAGCGCATCGTCCCGGCGAAGACCCAGTCGGTGCCGGACGGGCCGTACCACGCCTCGCCCCAGACACGCTCGGGCTCGCCCGCGAGCAGGCGCGAGCCGGAGACGTTGTAACAGCCGACGTCCATCAGCGCCCCGCCCTCCAGCTCGGTGCGGAGGCGGATGTTGTCGTGGTCGTAGAGCGAGTACGAGAACGCGGAGCGGACGAGGCGCAGCTCGCCGATCGCGCCGTCCGCGACGAGCTCCGCGAGCCGCTTCGTCTGCGGGTTGTGCCGGTACATGAACGCCTCGGTCAGCAGCATCCCGGCGCGGTCGGCGGCGTCGAATGCGGCCGTGACCTCCTCCGGATGGCGCGTGAACGGCTTCTCGCAGAGCACGTGCTTGCCGGCCTCGACGGCCTTGATCGACCACTCCGGGTGCAGCGTGTTCGGCAGCGAGATGTAGACCGCCTCGATCTCCGGGTCGGCCAGCAGCGCCTCGTAGGAGCCGTACGCGCGCGGGATGCCCCACTCCCTCGCGTAGGCGTCGGCCCGCGCCTGGTCGCGGCTCGCGACCGCGAGGAGATCGACCTTGTCCGACGCGTGCGCCCCCGGAATCAGCTTCCGGTTGATGTCGGCGGTCGAGAGAATTCCCCATTTCACTATGGAAGTCGCCATCTGCGTAGTATCTCCTGCGTGGCGCAGATCGGCGTGGGGATGCTGGGGTACGCGTTCATGGGCAAGGCACACTCGAACGCCTTCCGGAAGATCGCGTACATCACCTGGCCCCCTCCGCTCGAGCCGCGGCTCGTCGGCATCGCGGGCCGCGACGAGAAGGCCGTGGGCGCGGCCGCGCTGCGCTACGGATGGGAGTACGCGACCTCGGACTGGCGCGATCTCGTCGCCGACGAGCGGATCGGCCTCTTCGACAACGGCGGCCCGAACTCGCTCCACGCCGAGCCGACGATCGCCGCGGCCGAGGCCGGCAAGCACGTCGTCTGCGAGAAGCCGCTCGGCCGCGACGCGGACGAGAGCTACGAGATCTGGCGGCGCGTGGCGGCGACGGGCGTCAAGCACATGTGCGCCTTCAACTACCGGTTCGTGCCGGCCGTGCGGCTGGCGCGGGAGATGATCGAGGCGGGCGAGCTCGGCGAGGTGCGGCACTTCCGCGGCCGCTACCTCCAGGACTGGGGCGACGACGCCTCGCTCGACACGTGGCGCTTCGACCCGGGCGAGGCGGGCTCGGGCGCGCTCGGCGACCTGATGACGCACGTCGTCGACCTCGCACGCTTCCTCAACGGCGAGATCGACACCGTCTCCGGCTTCGCGCACACCTTCCTGCCGGGTCGCAAGGTCGACGACGCGGTCGAGGCGGCGGTCGAGTTCGCGAACGGCTCCGTCGGCACGCTCGAGGCGACCCGCTTCGCGCACGGGCGCCGCAACGCGTTCCAGTGGGAGATCAACGGCACCAGGGGCTCGCTCGCCTTCGACATGGAGCGCCTGAACGAGCTCCAGGTCTTCCGCGCCGACGGCGACCGCGCGCGCGGCTTCAAGACGGTGCTCGTCTCGGAGGCCGACCATCCGTTCTGGGAGCACTGGTGGCCGCCGGGCCACGCAATCGGCTGGGGCGACACGTTCGTCCACGAGCTGCACCATTTCCTCGAGGCGGTCGCCGGACAGCACGAGGTGGCACCGTACGGCGCCGACTTCGAGGACGGCTATCGCGCCTCCGAGGTCTGCGACGCGATCGTCCGCTCCGGCGAGCGCGGCGGCCGCGAGGCGCGTCTCGTACCGCGCGCTCTCGTCCGGCTAGAGCGGCAGCGTCAGGCTCTCGAGGTCGCCCGGGTAGTCGGTCAGCTTCTCCATCCCGTCCTCGGTCACGGCGACCGTGTCCGAGTGGCGGAAGCCGCCGAGCGCCGAGTCGTAGAGGCCCGGCTCGACCGTGAAGACCATCCCCGGCTCGAGGACGGTGTGGTCGCCGAGGTCGAGGAACGGCGCCTCGTGGTTGCGCAGCCCGATGCCGTGCCCCGTGTGCTGCCGCCAGTACGGCAGCAGGTCGTGGCGCTCGAGGTACCGCATGACCGCACCGTCGACCTCGGCGCAGGTCGCACCCGGCCGGATCGCCGCGAACGCCGCCTCCTGCGCGCCGACGACGTGGTCGAACAGCCGCCGCTGCTCGTCGGTCGGCGGGCCGATCACCATCCCGCGCTCGAGCTCGGCGTTGTAGCCCCAGATCGGCGCGCTCGTCTCGGTCACGAGCATGTCGCCCGCCTTGAACTCGATGTCGTGCGCGACCGCGTGCGCCCACGAGCTGCGGACGCCGATCTGCCCGCGGTAGCCGGCGGACACGCCCGCGGAGGAGGAGAGCCCGCCGACCTCGCCGAGCTCGGCGAGCAGGGCGAGCGTCGTCTCCATCCCGGCGCGGAGGCTCGCCTCGGCCTCGGTCGCGCCCGGCCGCGTGTACTCCTGGAGCAGCCGGTGGGCGTGCGCGCACCAGCGCCCGCTCTCGCGGATCAGCGCGAGCTCGCTCTCGCTCTTGCGCGCCATCATCGACTCGATCGCGTGGCCGATCGGAGCCACCCGAGCCCCGGAGACCGCGCTCAGCGGCGGCCCCTCGTAGCCGAGGATGCCGGGGTAGCCGTCCTGGTCGGCGCCGACGGCGCGCACGATCCCGAGGTCGGCGAGCACGCGCGCGAGGATCCGCATCGGATGCTCGATTCCCGGGTACTCGGGGTAGGCCTCGACCCGCTCGAACGCCGCCTCGGCGCGCGTCCGCTCGACCTCGAACTCGGGCACGAAGACGGCCGACTCGCCGTCGACGCTCTCGGCGTAGACGACCGGCCGTTCGTTCGAGAGGAACCGGAAGCCGGTGAAGTACTGGATCGCGTCCGCGCCGAAGAGGACGTACCCCGTCAGACCCTCCCGCCGGACGTGCTCGAGCAGACGGCCGCGCCGCTCCTCGAGCTCGACCGCGGGGATGCCGGTACGAGGCGCGGTCTCCGGTTCCACTGCCGGAGCCTAGCTCGGCGGCCGCCGATCGGGCCGACGCGACCGCGCCGCGACGTGACGTCTCCGCAAGCCCGGCCTCTACCGGCTCGCGGGACGGGCGCGCAGACAGCCCGGCAGATGGGCGTGCCGACCCTCGGCCCGGGCACGACGCTCGTGCCGGTAGGCGACGAGCGAACGCGCCGCCCCGCTCAGCGGCTGCGGGCGAAGCGGTGGACGGCCTCGAGGAGCTCGCGGCTCTTCTCGGCGGCGACCTGCTCGTCGCCGGAGGCGAGCGCACCGGCGACGCAGTGGTTGACGTGGTCGTCGAGGACCTTGAAGGCGACCGCCTCGAGAGCGGTGGTGACCGCCGAGATCTGCGTGATGATGTCGATGCAGTAGCGGTCGCCTTCGACCATCTTCTCGATCCCGCGCACCTGCCCCTCGATCCGGTGGAGCCGCTTGACGAGCGCCTCCTTGTCGGCGCTGTACCCGTAGGTCTCCGCTGCGAGCTCGGTCATGCGGTCGTCTCCCTTCTGGAGTGGAAGCGCCGCAGGCGCAGGCTGTTCGAGACGACGAAGACGCTCGAGAAGGCCATCGCGGCGGCGGCGATGATCGGGCTCAGGAGGCCGGAGATCGCGAGCGGGATGGCGGCGACGTTGTAGGCGAAGGCCCAGAAGAGGTTGCCCTTGATCGTCGCCAGCGTGCGCCGGGCGAGCCGGATCGCATCGCCGGCCGCACGCAGGTCGCCGGAGACGAGTGTCAGGTCGGAGGCTTCGATCGCGACGTCGGTGCCGGTGCCGATCGCCAGGCCGAGGTCGGCCTGCGCGAGCGCGGGCGCGTCGTTGACGCCGTCGCCGACCATCGCCACCACCTCGCCTGCCTCCTGCAGGCGGCGGATCTCGGCCACCTTGCCCTCGGGCAGGACGTTCGCGAGCACGCGCTCGATCCCGACCTCGGCGGCGACCGCGGCGGCGGTGCGCTCGTTGTCGCCGGTCAGGAGTACCGGCGTCAGGCCGAGCCGGCGCAGCTCCGCGATCGCCTCGCGGCTCGAGTCCTTGATCCGGTCGGCGACCGCGACCAGGCCGCGCAGGCTGCCGTCCGAGGCGACCGCGACCACCGTCCGTCCTGCCGCCTCGGCCCGCTCACGCGCCTGCTCGAGCTCGCCGGAGAGCTCCAGCCCCCACTCGGCGAGCAGCGAGGGGCGTCCGACGACGACCGCGTGTCCGTCCACGACCGCCTCGATGCCGAGCCCGGCCCGGTTCTGGAAGCTCTCGGCCTGCGGCAGCGTGCCGAGGCGGGAGCGCCCGTGCTCGGCGATCGCGCGCGCGATCGGATGCTCGCTCGCGTCCTCGGCGCCCGCCGCGAGCCGCAGCAGGTCGTCGTCGCTCTCGCCCGCAGTCGGGACGAGCTCGACGACCTCCATCCGCCCCTCGGTGACGGTGCCGGTCTTGTCGAGCACGATCGTCGTCACCTGGCGGGTCTGCTCCAGCGTCTCCGGCCCCCTGATCAGGATCCCGAGCTGGGCGCCGCGGCCGGCGCCGACCATCAGCGCGGTCGGCGTCGCGAGGCCGAGCGCGCAGGGGCAGGCGATGATCACGACCGCGACCGCCGCCGTGAACGCCGTCGCTGCGGTCGCGCCGAAGGCGAGCCAGCCGACCAGCGTCAGGACGGACAGCGCGAGCACGACCGGAACGAAGATCCCGGACACGCGGTCGGCGAGCCGCTGCACCTGCGCCTTGCCGGCCTGCGCGTCGGCGACCAGGCGGGCGATCTGCGCCAATGCCGTTTCCGCGCCGACCCGGGTCGCCTTGACGACGAGCCGCCCCGAAGCGTTGATCGTCGCGCCCGCGACCTCGTCGCCGGGACCTACCTCCACCGGCACCGACTCGCCGGTCAGCATGGACTGGTCGATCGCCGAGCTGCCCGACTCGACGACGCCGTCGGTCGCGACCTTCTCGCCCGGACGCACCACGAACAGATCGCCCGGCCGCAGCTCCTCGACCGGCACCAGCACCTCTACGCCGTCGCGAAGCACACGCGCCTCCTTCGCGCCCAGCTCGAGCAGCGCGCGGATCGCCGCGCCCGAGCGGCGCTTCGCCCGCGCCTCGAAGTAGCGGCCCAGCAGGATCAACGCCGTGATCAGCCCCGCCGCCTCGAAGTAGGTGTCCTCGGCGATCCCGCCCAGCAGCACCACCGTCGACCAGGTCCAGGCGGCAAGCGTGCCGATCGCGATCAGCGTGTCCATCGTCGCCACCAGATGACGCGCGTTCAGCGCCGCCGCCCGGTGGAACGGCCAGCCGGCCCAGAACACGACGGGCGTCGCCAACACCAACGAGACCCACTCCCAGCCGGAGAACTGGGCCGGCGGCACCATCGCCAGCACCGCAAGCGGCGCCGAGAGCCCGGCCGCGACCAGCAGCCGCAACCGGTAGGGCCGGGTCGGATCCTCCTCGCCGAGCGCCTCCTGCGGCAGCGAGGCGTGGTAGCCGGTCGCCTCTACCGCCGCGATCAGCTCGTCCACCGAGACCTGCTCGGGGTCGAAGTCGACAGCCGCCTGCTCGGTCGCGAAGTTGACGCTGGCGACGACGCCCTCGAGCTTGTTCAGCCGCTTCTCGATCCGCATCGCGCACGAGGCGCACGTCATCCCCTCGAGCGCCAGCTCGACGCGCCCGGCGGCCTGCCCGTCCTTCTCCTGCTGCGTCTCCGCGACCGCCGCCATCACGCCGCCTCGTAACCCGCCTCGTCGATCGCGGCGCGGAGCGGCCCGTCGTCGAGCGGCTCGCCCGTCACCGTCACCACCTTCGTCTCGAGATCGACCTCGACCGATTCGACACCCTCGACCTTGCTCAGCTCCTCGCTCACCGCACGCTCGCAGTGCGCGCAGGTCATCCCCGGAACCGTGTACGTGATCGTGCTGGACATCGATCCTCCTGCAGTCGCACCATACGATACCCTTGTAGGGTATTCTTTCCGGTCTCCGCGCACGTCGGTAGAAAGCGCGTACCCGGCGCCTCGGTCGCCGTCCGGAAGATGGATGCCGACTGGCGTGCGGCCAACTTCCTCTCGGTCGGCAGATCTACCTCTACGACAATCCGTTGCTCGGGCGGCCGCTCGAGTTGTCGCACGTGAAGCCGCTGGTCGTCGGGCATTGGGGCACGACGCCGGGCCAGAACTTCATCTCCTGGTCGATCCGCCCTGCGAGCGTTCTCCTCATCGCGGTGCTCGGCATGCAGACGCTCGCGACCGTGATCGCGCTCCTCGGACTCTTCATGACACGACTCGACTGGCGCTGGGCGCTGCTCGTGTGGGGATACGCGCTCGCGTGGCTCCTCGTTACCGACCGCGTCAAGCTGCTCGCCTACCGTCTCTACGGGCGAGAGATCAAGCGCCACGGCAACGACAGGCCCGGGATGAACAACCGCCGCCGCTGCGAATGGTGCACCCAGCATGCCGTATGACGCAAAGCGGATCGTCGAGTTCGTCGAGCTCTTGCGCGTCGAGCCCGGCTCGGAGGGAGTCCTTGCCGCCCCTCCGCGGAGGAGCTGAACCACGACTTCCTCCGGCGCTACGCAACAGCGCTCCCCGCCCGCGGCGAGATCGGCATCTCGGCGTATTCCTCAACTGCGAAGCCGACGCAGCCGCACCGCCGTCCGCTTGGGCGTCGACGCAGCCCCCGGGGGGATGCGGTTCAGTCGGCGTGGTCGAGCTCGACCGGCGGCAGCTCGGCCACCTCGTCCTTGGTGAGGCTGAGCCGCACACCGTCGGCGACGTCCGTAACGGCCCCGATCGGAATCGCGACCTCCTTCTTGCCCCAGAGGTGGCCCTCGTCGAGCAGGACGTGGGTCACGTGGTGATCGGCCGGATCGACGACCAGTCCCTGGACGCGGCCGATAGCGCCGTCCGTGGCGTGCACGTGCTCGCCGCGCCGCACCTGGACGTCGCCCACCGGGACACGCTCGCGCGTGACCACCCGAGGGCCGGCGTTCATGTTGCCCATGCCCATCGAGTCCGTACCCATGTTGCCCATGGCCATGCTGCCCATGCCGAGTCCGTAGTAGGGCCAGGAGAGCATCTCGTCCGGCCGGTAGGCCCACTGTCCGCTCGCGCCGGGCAGGAACTGAGTCTCCTCGGCGCTCTCGAGCGCGTCGAACTCGGCGGTCGCGCAGCGCAGCCGGACCTCCTGCCCCGCCGAGTCGACGAGATCGACCGGCACCAGCCGCCCCGCCCCGCCCCCGTGCTTCGGCTCGACGACGAGGTGGGTGAGCGCCTTGGCGACGGGATCGACGACCACGCGCTTCAGCTCCCCGCAGACGCCGTCGCTGCACGAGACGTCGCTTCCGATCGTGTACTCCGTGGTGCCGCTCATGACGTTCCTCTCAGTCGTGGCTCGCTCCAGACGGTGGGCACAGGAACCGGCGGTGGCAGGTACGCCTCGGCGCACCGGCTGCAGATCGAATGCGAGAGCGGGAGTCGTGCGTCCATCGCGTCGCCGACGGCGGGCGGAGGCGGGAACCACGCGTCGTCGATCCTGACCCGTTTGCACCAGGCGCACACGATCACGATCTCGCCGGCGTCGAACGCGGCCCAGACACGCGAGAAGACCTGGCTCGCGTTCACGTGAGCCCAGGCGCCGATCGCTCGAGGCCCGCCGGGACGGGCCCGGCGCCGTCGCCTGCGCCGATCGGCTGCGGCGACGGCGGAACGAGCAGGAGGTGGCTCTCGACGACGGCGGCGGCGACGTCGCTGAGCTTGCTCCCGTTGTGCTGGGAGTGGCCGCGCAGCATCTCGAACGCCCGCTCGGCGTCGACCGAGTTGCGAGCCATCAGGATGCCTTTCGCCTGCTCGATCAGCGCCCGGCGCCCGAACGCACCCTGCAGGTTCTGATACTCGCTGAAGCGCTGCAGCGTGATGTCGATCGCGCTCTGCAGCTCCTCCGGGGCGCCGTCGATGATGTAGGCGAACACACCGCGCTTCGCGGCCTCGCGGACATAGGCGGGGTCGTCGGCATGCAGGATCGCGATCACCGGGCAGGACGCCTCGCGGACGATCTCCGAGATCAACTCCAGCGCGTGCGCCGAGCTCTCCCCCAACCCGACCAGAGCGACGTCGGGACGCTCCCTCGCCGTGACCGACCCGACTTCCTTGACGTAGATCTCACGGGCGATCACGTCGTGCCCCAACCCGATCACCACCTGGGCCAACAGCTCCAGCCGGTCGCGTTTCTCGTTCGCGATCAGCACACGCAGCGGCTGGAGCTCGGTCTCCGGCATGGCTACAGGAAGGCCTTGATCGCGGAGCGCTCGATCCGGAGTGCGATCACCCTCGTCCGGTCGTCGATCGCCTCGATCGCGTCCGCGGGGACGAGGCGGCGGCGCCAGCCGAGAAGGCTGAAGCGAACGGAGAGGGCGTCGGGCGTGTGCGCCGATCTGCCGTACATCGGGCCCACGACCCGTCCGACGACGCGACCCAGCGAGTCGGCGACCAGGAAGCCGGTCGTCCCGTTGAGGTCGACGCGCGGCCGTGCCTGCTCGAGCGACGGCACGCGGCTCAGCTCGCTTCCCCCGGCCACTGCCGGACGGCGTGGCCGCGCAGCTCGACGACGAAGAATCGGTCGGCGGCTCTGACGACGACGCCGCCGTCGAAGTGGGCGGGCGCGACGACGAACTGGTCCACCACCCGCCGGTGCGTCTCGGCGTCGGCGGGCACCCTGCCCCGACAGCTCGGCCTCGTGCATTCGCAGCGAAGGTCGGTGACGAGACCGATGCGGTCGCGGTTCCAGGCGCGCCGTGCCTCGCTCAGCACGAGCGGGCTCGACCGGATCCACTCACGCACCGTGAGGTTCGGGTCCGCCGATCGCGGCCCCGGCCGCACGACGCTCGGAGCGGATCGATACGCACCCCCTCTCTTGAGGAATGCCGCTACCGGTACCTCGGCCATCGTCCCCTCCGGTGATCGAACGGATCGCCGACCACGCTGGATGGGCCGGCCGCACCTGCTCCAACCCGCACGCCTGTGGGAGGACATTTCGCCGGGCCGCATGGCGTGAGGCCCGGCGAACACTCCGCAGCGCCGAATCCTTGTGGCGCCGCGAACGGCAATCCTATCAGTTCCGACGGTGAGCTCCCGGGCGGTCGAGCCGAAATGCTCGCGCGACGTTCTTCGCACCCTGGGGCAAGATCCGACCTTCGTGGTGCTACGCTCCAGTGTGCGAGCCGTAACGATTCGGGTTCGCGCGCTCTCCAGCGACAGCCACATGGATCGGCGTCGCGCCTAGGTCCACCCTCAAAGAGCCGGGGCGGAGCAGTTTCCGTCGCCCGAAGCCAGAGGGGTGGGATCAAGACGGAGAGGTCCGCCAAGCCCGGCCCGGGGAACACGTCGGCGCCGACGATCAAGGGGACGCCGCAGGTGGGCGAGAAGCTGACCGGCGACAGAGGCCATTGGAGCGGCAGCTCGCTGAGCTACAAGGACTTCTGGACCCGCTGTGACGCAGATGGCAAGGGGTGTTCGAACATCAGCGACGCCACCGCCACGACGTACACCCTCACCTCGACCGACGTCGGCAACACGCTCCGCTTCAAGGTCGAGGCGACAAACGCAAACGGCAGCACCACCGCCACCTCGGCAGCCACCGCCGTTGTCACAGCGGTCGCCAAGCCGCCGGCGACGGGTTGCCCGGCAGGCTCCGGCACGGTGCAGGCATCCCAGGTGGCCTCGCCCGCGAGGCTGTTGATCGACGGGCAGCAGGCCAACCCGTCGGTGGTCCATCGCAACACGGGGCAGCTGACGCTGCGCTACCGCGTCACCGCCTGCGGTGGCCGACCGGTGCAGGGCGCCCTGGTCTATGCAACCGCGATCCCCTTCCAACAGCTCACGATTCCCCCCGAGCAGCCGACCGCCTCGAACGGCTGGGCCAGACTCGACTTCCGGATGCTCGGCGGCTTCCCGGTCAGCTCCAAGCAGCAGCTGATCGCGGTCTTCGTGCGGGCGCGCGTGTCGGGCCAGGACATCCTCGGAGGGCTCTCGACCCGGCGCCTGTTCTCGGTCCCGGTCAGGCAGTAGGCGAAACGTGCAATCGGCCGTGAGCAATTCGACCGGTCAGGGCGGTGGGCCGCTTCTTCGGGGACGGCCCCTGCCTCCGAACCGGACGCCCCCAGGAACCCCCATCGGAGGGAGGTGAGAACGATGTTGTGGATAGCACTGCTCGTGCTGCTGGTGATCGCAGTCGTCGGCGGGATCGCGATCTCGAAGTTCCTGTTCCTCGTCCTCGTCGTCGCACTGCTCGTCGCGCTCTTCGCGCGGAAGTCGCTGTCGCACTGAGGCTCTTGACCCGAGCCTTCCCGCACTCACCTACGCACACGGAGGTATCGAGATGGGCGTCACCGCAAGTCTGCTACTGAGCGCCGTCGGCGCGATCCTGATCTGGGCCGTAAGCGCGACCACCAGCGGAGTGAACATCCACACGGTCGGAGTGATCCTGCTCATCGCAGGGATCGTCGGGTTCGTGGTCTCGCTCTTCTTCTGGTCGAGTTGGGGAGGGTTCCAGGGGATCGCAAGCAGGACGACCGTGACCCGCGAAGAGCATCCGCAGCCGTAGCCGTCGCGTCCGACTCCCGGCGCCGCAAGCGGGGCGCGGGCCGACAACGGCCTGCGCCCCTACGGCCGGCCCGGTCTCGCCTTCGCCGCGTTGCCCCGTCTTCGTCGCCCGGCGCTCGGCCCGCGCGCTCGTATGACCGCCTCGCCGACGGCAGCCGCCGCGAGCATCCCGCCGAGCACACCGAGCTGGGCAGGGATGTGCGTGGCGGCGTAGGCGACGAGCGCGGCGAGCGAGGCGACGCAGGCTGCAGCGCCCGCGAGCGAGACCGCGGTCGTCGTGCGCGTCCGGCCGGGGAGGCGGACGGCCGCGAGGTTGACCGCGGCGAACACGATCAGGAAGCCGGCCGAGCCCATCAGGCTGATCCCCTCGATGTTGACGAAGCCGACGACGAGCAGCGTGCCCAGCATGGTCACGAGCAGGCCGCCGATGGGACGGTTCCAGACCGGCCGGCCGAGTCGCTCGGGCAGCTCGCCGTGGTGAGCCATCAGGTACGTGAACTTGGCCGCGCCGTAGAGGGTCGCGTTGATCGCGCTCGCAGTCGAGATGACCGCGGCGACCGCGATCAGCTTGAAGCCCGCCGCCCCGAGGAACGGCCGCGCGGCCGCGGCGAGCACGTAGTCGCGCTCGTTCGCGATCGTCTTCGGCGCGAGGTTGCCGACCGCGACCAGCGCGACCAGCACGTACAGGACGATCACGCTGCCGATCGAGATCAGGTAGGCGCGCGGGAGCGTCCGTTCCGGGTCGCGCGCATCCTCGGAGGCGTTGGCGATCAGCTCGAAGCCCTCGTAGCCGAGGAAGATCAGCGTCCCCGCGTAGACGATCGCGCCGATCGAGGGGTACGCGGAAGGAGCGATCCGGCTCGTGTCGATCACGACCAGGCCGCCGACGACGAAGACAGCCAGCACGGCCAGCTTGAAGTAGACGAGCGCCGCCTCGGCGCGGCCGACGACACGGGCTCCGAGCAGGTTGAGAGCGGCGAAGGCGACGACGACCGCGCTGCCGAGCACTCGCCGCCAGCCACCGTCCGGGTCGAGCCCGACGAGCGCCGCCAGATAGGCCCCGAACGCGACGGCGTAGAGGCCGAGCATGACGAAGTAGCTCAGCCAGAGCAGGACGTTCAGCGGCCCGGCAACCCGCCTGCCGAAGGCGTGGTCGAGGAACGCCGCCGTCCCGCCCCGGTCGCGGACGACGACCGACAGGCGCGCATACGACCAACCCGTCAACGCCGCGACGGCCCCACCGATCGCGAACGAGAGGTAGGCGCCCGCCCCGGCCACCTGCACGGTGAGACCGAGCACCGAGAAGATGCCGCCACCCACCATCCCGCCGATCCCGATCGAGACCAGCGCGGCGACCCCCAGGCCCCCCGACGCGGGCTTCTTCCTGCTCACCTGCCAGAACCATCTCGGAACTTGCGTCCGAGTACAAACGCTGAGACACACGCCCGCCGGCGCGGTGGACGACCGGCCGAAACCGCCCGGACGGGGGCTCGCGCTACACTTTGCGGGCGGCGCTCTATCGAAGCGGCGTCGCTTGCTTGGCGGTGGTCGCATGAGATCGACCCCGCGAGAGCCCTCCTCAGCAGCGCAGGTCAGGGCAGCCGGTCGGCCCGACCGTGACGGTCGGCAACGACAGTTCGTGCTGAGGAGGACCGATGGTGGACATGTTCGCGACCGACCGGCCCGGGACGTGTAGCCGCGTGCAAGACCCGGGCAGCGCGGGCGTCGCGTGACGCGCCGACCCTCGCCGCAGGTGCTTCGTCTCGTCGTGCCGTTGCTCCTCCTGGCCGTGTTCGCCTACCAGTTCTCGGCATCGCGGCGGAACGCCCCGGCGCACACCACGACGTCGATCGATCTGTCGCAGCTGATCGCCCGCGTGGAGGCGAAGCCCGGTTCGGTCAGCCGCGTCGTCTTCGATCCGGGCTCGCTGCTCGTGACCGCGACTCTGGCCGGCGGCAATGTGCTGCAGGCGAACTATCCGAGCGACCAGTCGGCGCTCGGCCTGCAGACGCTGCTCGAGCGGAAGAAGGTCGACTTCGCGGCGAAGGCGCCGAGCCACAGCTCGGCCTTGACGTCGATCCTCGCGTCGTTCCTGCCGTTTCTCCTCATCGCGGCCGTCTGGATCCTGGTGATGCGCCGGATGCGTGGCGGCGCGGGCGGGCTCGGCCAGATGATGAGCTTCGGCAAGCACAAGGCGACCCGGCTCGCCCCGGATCTCCCGAAGGTCGGCTTCAAGGACGTCGCCGGCGTGGACGAAGCCGTCGAGGAGCTGCAGGAGATCAAGGAGTTCCTCGCCGACCCGCGGCGCTTCCAGGCGCTCGGCGCGCGGATCCCGAAGGGCGTTCTGCTCTACGGGCCTCCCGGCACCGGCAAGACGCTGCTCGCGCGCGCGGTCGCGGGCGAGGCGGGGGTCGCGTTCTTCTCGATCTCCGGCTCGGACTTCGTCGAGATGTTCGTCGGCGTCGGCGCCAGCCGTGTGCGCGACCTGTTCAAGGAGGCGAAGGAGGCGGCGCCCTGCATCGTCTTCGTCGACGAGCTCGACGCGGTCGGTCGCCATCGCGGCGCCGGTATCGGCGGCGGCAACGACGAGCGCGAGCAGACGCTGAACCAGCTGCTCGTGGAGATGGACGGCTTCTCGGTGAACCAGAACATCATCCTGATCGGCGCGACCAACCGGCCGGACGTCCTCGATCCGGCGCTGCTGCGCCCCGGCCGCTTCGACCGGCAGATCGTCGTCGACCGCCCCGACCGCGTCGGCCGCCGCAAGATCCTCGAGGTTCACGTCAAGGGCAAGCCGCTGGCTGCGGAGGTCGACCTGGACAGCCTGGCGGCGGCCACGCCGGGCCTGACCGGCGCCGAGCTCGCCAACCTGATCAACGAGGCTGCGCTCCTGTCCGCTCGGCGCGGCCTGACGACGATCGGCCAGGCCGAGCTCGAGGAAGGCGTGATGCGGGTGATCGCCGGCCCGGAGCGCAAGACGCGCGTCTTCTCGGAGCTCGAGCGCAAGATCACCGCCTTCCACGAGATGGGGCACGCACTCGTGGGGCACTTCCTCGAGCACACCGACCCCGTCCACAAGATCTCGATCGTCAGCCGCGGGCAGGCGCTCGGCCTGACCGTCTCGCTCCCGACCGAGGACCGCTTCCTCACCTCGCGCTCAGCGCTGATGGACCAGCTCGCGATGATCCTCGGCGGCCGCGCGGCCGAGGAGCTCGTCTTCGACGAGATCACCACGGGCGCCGCGAACGATCTCGAGCGGGCGACCGCGATGGCGCGGCAGATGGTCACGCGTCTCGGGATGAGCGAAAAGCTCGGGCCGCGCGTCTTCGGCTCCGACCCTCACCAGCCGTTCCTCGGTCGCGAGCTCGGCGCCGAGCCGTCCTACTCCGAGGAGATGGCACAGGAGATCGACGAGGAGATCTACCGCCTGATCGACGACGCCCACCAGCGCGCCGCGAAGGTGCTGCTCGACCACCAGGCGGCCCTGCACGAGATCGCCGCGATCCTGATCGAGCACGAGACGATCGACAAGGAGCAGTTCGAACGGCTCCTCCACGGCGAGCCCGCGAGCAAGGTGCTCGCAGACGACACGACGCCCGAACCGACGACGCGCGCCAAGGCGCGACGCGCACGCAAGCCGAGACCGCGTCGGGCGGCACTGGCCAAGCCCCTCCCGGGCACGGCAGTCGCGCACGCCGTCGACCCCGACGAGCTCTCCTCATGAGCGTTTCGACGAAGAGCGGATCGGTCGCCGGATCGAAGCGATCAGCGTCGCGCTCGGCACGCCGATCTCGTGACAGCTCCGACCGACGGCACCGACGACGGCGTCGCGCCACGCGACGACGAGCGACCGCCTCTCGCGATGCTCGAGGTGACGGACGACCGTGAGAGGGCCTCGTGCCGCGCCGGCCTGTCGAGAGCGCGAGGCGGAGCGGGCCGACGCGGCACGGCACATCCGGGAGCACTCGCTCGGCGAGGCCGCCCGGATCGGGCGGCTCTCCCGCATCCCGACTACGTCCTCGGCGCACAGGACGGCCTGCTCGTGCCGCTCGGCGTCGTCACCGGCATGGCGGCCGCCCATCCCGCCCGCTCGCTGATCGTCGTGGCGGGCCTCGCCGAGGCTGTCGCGGGCGCGATCTCGATGGGCGGCTGCTCCCCACCTCCCGATCCAGCCCTGCAGAGCAGCTCGACGCTTCCGGGATCGCCGCTGAGGGCCGCGAGGTCGGCCAGTTCTCGGCACCGGGAAGCAGACGGGCTCGCACTCGTGCTCGAGCGGGAAGCGCTCGCCCGCGAAAGCAAGGAGAGGGTTGGCGCAGCGGCTCGCGCCCAATCCGAACGACTCCTGCGCGCCATGGCCGAGACGGTCGCGCTCTTCACCCGGGACGCCGGCGAGGCCGCCCTCGTCGATCCGTTCGTCGTCGCTGCCACGCACCTCGGCGCCTGATCGCGCCCTCGGTGGCCCGACGGCCTCTTCCCACGGGAAGCAGACGAGCTCGCGACTCGCCTCAGCTGCACGCTGCTCGCACTCTTCGCCGTAGGTGTCGCCAAGGGGCGGATAACCCGCCTCTCCCTGCTGCGCTCCGGCCTCCAGGTGATGATCGTCGGCTCGGTCAGCGCCGGTGTCGGCTTCGCGATCGGACACCTCGTGACGACACTCTCCGGCTAGGACCACCCTCCCGGAGCGTCTCGGGCGACTGGCCGGTCAGACCTCCCGTCGCGCGTGGCCCTGGTGGCGGCCCCTCCCTGCGGCCGTACCTTGTAGTCGGGCGCCTCGTCGAGCACGGTGTAGCTGCCCCAGGGCCGTTCATCGGCGCCCGCGCTCATCTCAGGTCACGCCCAGGATCGTCTGGATGACGAGCGCCGTGTCCTGCCAGCGCGACACCGCCAGGCAGTCGACGCCCATCGCCTTGACCGATGTTTGGGCGGCAACGATCGCGGCCCTCTGCTCTGTCATGAGATCCTCGGCGTACACCTGCTCTCGGCGAGCGTGCCGTCGAGGTCGAAGGCGATGACGCGTCTCTTCATTCCCACAGATGGGCTTCGCGCGGCAGCGGCTTCCGGGTTCGCCGAGGTGCAGCCGACGTCGAGTCGAAGGCACGGTGGCCGCTCCTGTCGGGCGGGAGCGCGAACGGCCGGCTTCGAGCTCGCCTTGGCGCCTGGGTCGCTGCTTCGCGGAGCACGCTCGCGGTAACCGAGGCCACGGCCGGCCACGCGAGCTGGGAGCCGATCCGTCGCGCCTCGGCTCGGGCCGCCTCGAGCAGGTCGGGTTGCTCGATGAACCGGCACACAGCCTCCGCAACCGCCGGCGGATCGTCGAAGGGGACGGTCACTCCGGCCCCGGACGCAAGCATGTCCTGCGCGTACCAGTAGGGCGTCGAGACAGCGGCACACCCTGCGGCGAGCGCGAACGTCAGCGACCCCGAGGAGATCTGCTCACGGCTCGGATACGGCGTGAGAAAGACGTCCGTCGCGGCCAGCAGGTCGGCCAGCTCGCCGAGCGAGAGAAAGCGATCGACGAAGGCAACGTGCTCGCCAAGGCCGAGATCGCCGACCAGACGCTCCAGCATGCGGCGATAGCGCTCGCCCTCTCGGCGCGCGACCTGCGGATGCGTCCGTCCGGCGACCACGTACACGACCTCCGGGTGACGCTC
The DNA here is from genome assembly GCA_963746895.1 of uncultured Actinomycetes bacterium. Lineage (GTDB taxonomy): Bacteria > Actinomycetota > Thermoleophilia > Gaiellales > Gaiellaceae > Palsa-739. Next base: position 548,439 of record CAVVDI010000013.1, read on the forward strand.
GACGACGGCCGGAAGCGCCTCGATCACCGTCTCCAGACCCTTCCCGCCCGACAGCAGGCCGAAGGTCGACAGCACGAAACGCGACCGCGCGTCCCCGCACCCCGGAGCGGCGCGGAGGGCACGCCGACCGGCGGCGTCCTCCTGCGCGCGGCGTCCGAGCGCGACCGGCGCGCCGTGCGGAACGACGCGGACCTTCTCCCCGGCAGACGCGCCCTGCTCGATCAGGAGACGCCGCGCCGTGTCCGTCATCACGATCACCCGCTCGGCCCGATCGCAGAGCCCGGTCAGCACTCGCAGTTGGTGCGGAGAGGGTCCCGAAAGCACCGTGTGCAACGTCACGACCAGCGGCTGCGCCAGCTCGCGCGCGAACGACAACACGTACTCGCCGTCCGCGCCGCCGAAGATCCCGAACTCGTGCTCGAGCAGAACGACATCCGTCTCCCCCTTGCCGAGCAGCCTCGCGGCGCGCACATAGTCGGCGCGCGTTCTCTGACGGACCGACGTCAGAACCTCCGGCCTCTGCGGGCTCGACGACTCGTCGACGACGGCCACGGGATGAACGTCGCCGATTCCCGGCAGATCGAGCAGTGCAGATCGCACGTCGAACGAGAACGTGCCGATTCCACACGCCTGCGGCGGATACGTCGAGAAGATCGCAGCCCGCACGGCCGCCGCGTCCGGGAGCGGCGTCTCGACCCCGCGGGCGTCGAGCGTTGATGCGACAGCCATCGATTCTCCCTTCGCGGTCTGAAGCCTCATCGCCGGCCGAACGGTTTGCGGCGGCGACCGAACTGCTCCAACCCACGCTGCTGAGGGAGGATCGTTACGGGTCTGCTTGCTCGGACCCGAATGCGGCGTGCTTCCACGACGAACAGCCCGCGGAAGAATCCGCAAGAGCGAGTCTACCGCAGCCGCGCTACACTTTGTCAAATGGCGCTGGCCTCCCGCTCACATGATCGGGCCATGGCCGAGAACGGGATCGAGCACCTCCGCGTCCTGATCGCGAACGAGCGACGTGACCGCCTCGACCTCCTCGCCCAGGTCGTCGCCGGACTCGGTCACCAGGTGATCGCACGCGAGATCGACGTCAAGGAAGTCGGCCCGGTCACCGCGAAAGAACAGCCCGACGTCGCCCTCGTCGGGCTCGGCATCTCCTCCGACCACGCGCTCGATCTGATCGGGGAGATCGTCCGCGAGGCCTCCTGCCCGGTGATCGCCCTGCTCACAGGACGCGATCCCACCTACGTCCACGAGGCGGCCAAGCGCGGCGTCTTCGCCTACATCATCGACGCCACCCCCGAAGAGCTGCAGAGCGCGATCGACATCACCCTGCAGCGCTTCGCCGAATACCACAGCCTGCAGGGAGCCTTTGGACGCCGCGCTCTGATCGAGCAGGCGAAAGGCATCCTGATGGCGCGCAACTCGACCACCGCCGACCGCGCCTTCGAGATGCTGCGCGACCACTCCCAGCACACCGGCCGCAAGCTCGCCGACCTCGCAGCCGCCGTCGTCGAGAGCCACCTCCTGCTCGTCCCGCCACCACCCGCCCAGCCGGCAACCCCCTTACGCACCTCGGCGGCGTCGCCGCAGTCCGCGGACTGAGCCCGACCGCCCGCGCGCCAGGAAACTGCCTGAGCTGTTCGTCGGCGTGCAGGCAAGCGGCTCTCGCCGACGATCCTGACGCAGCGCTACACACGCGCATGGCCCAGGAGCTTCTCCTTCGGTCGGTTGGCGTGGGACACTTGTCGCGACGCTCTCGAGGGGGTGATGGCTGTCGGCGCGAGCGACGACGTGTGGCGGCGATCCGGGCTCCGCTTCGGCCTCCTGGGCCCGCTCGCGGTGTGGCATCGGGGACGGTCGCTCGATCCGGGATCGCCGCAGCAGCGGGCAGTGTTGGCGCTCCTGCCGGCGCGGCGGAACGAGCTCGTCTCGGCCGACGTCGTTGTGGACGCGCTCTGGGAGGGGGAGGTGCCGGCGAACGCGGTGCAGACGGTGCGCACCTACGTCTCGCGGCTGCGGAAGATGCTCGCGGACGCGGGGGCCTCGCCGATCTCGACCGAGCAGGGCGGCTATCGGCTAGCAGTCGAGGACGGGCAGCTCGACGTCGACCGCTTCGAGACGTTGTCGGGAGCGGCGCGGACGGCGCTCGCAGACGGCGACGCGGCCGAGGCGGAGCGGCTGCTCGGCTCGGCCCTGGATCTCGTCCGCGGCCGCCCGTTCGAGGGCGTGGAGGAGCTGGAGCCCGTGCGGTTCGAGCGCGAACGCCTGGAGGAGCTGCGGCTGCTGGTCGACGAGGACATCGTGGAGGCGCGCCTCGCCCAAGGGCGTCACCGCGAACTCGTACCCGAGCTGCGCGCGCGGGTCGGGGAGACGCCCGACCGCGAGCGGCTCTGGGCGCTGCTGATGCTCGCGCTCTACCGCTCGGGGCGACAGAGCGATGCGCTCGCGGCGTTCCGGGAGGCGCGCGCCGCTCTGCAGGACGGCGCCGGCCTGGAGGCGGGGCGCGAGCTGCGACGGCTGGAGCGAATGATCCTGCTGCAGGAGCGAACGCTCGATCACGAGGCGGTCGGACGGCTGCACGGCGTCCCCCGCTACGCGACGAGCCTGCTCGGCCGCGAGCAGGCGCTCGAGGATCTGTGCGGGCGCGTGCGGCGGGGGCGGCTCGTCTCGCTCGTCGGCCCCGCCGGAGTCGGGAAGACGCGGCTGGCGGCCGAAGCGGCGGCACGGCAGCGTCGACTCTTCGGCGACGGCGTCTGGTGGGTCGATCTCGGCAGCGCGACCACGGGGCAGGTCGTCGCCTCGGTCGCGGCGACGCTGGCGTCGGGGGGCGCCGGCGGCGCGTCCGAGCCGGTCCGGCGGCTGCGCGGACTGGAGCTTCTGATCGTGCTCGACAACTGCGAGCACGTCCTCGACGAAACAGCCGGGCTCAGCCGTTTGGTGCTCGAGGAGACCGCCGGCGTGCACCTGCTCGCGACCAGCCGCGAGGTGCTGCGCGTCGCCGGCGAGGACGTCGTACGGCTGGAACCGCTGCCGCCGCCCGAGTTGCCCGCTTCGTCGCCGCGGATCCGGGATTCGCCGGCGGTGCGGCTGCTCGCCGGGCGCGCGGGGCTCGACCTCGACGAGCTCGACCCACACAGCTCGCGTGCGCTCGCCGAGATCGCGATCGTGCTGGACGGGCTGCCGCTCGCGATCGAGCTCGCCGCCCGCCGCCTCGGGTCGCTCTCCGCTCCCGAGCTCGCTCGCTCGCTCGAGCAGCGGGTGGAGCTGCTCTCGGCGGGCGACCGGACGGCGCCGCCGCGGCAGCGCACGCTCGAGGCTGCGATCCGCTGGAGCTACGAGCTCCTCGACGAGCGGGAGCAGCTGCTGCTGCTCCGCCTCGCAGCCTTCCGCGGAAGCTTCACTGCCGAGGCGGCCGAGGCCGTCGCCGTCGGAGACGGGCTCGATCGTGCGGTGGTGTTGCCGCTACTGCTGCAGCTCGTCGACCACTCGCTTGTCGCCGCGGAGCCAGGCGTGCCGAGCGGGTACCGGCTGCTGGCGACGACGCGGACACTCGCCGCCATGCTCGCGGCGGAACGAGGTGAGCTGGACGGCGCCTGCCGCCGCCACCGCGACCACTACCTCGCCCGCGGCGAGCAGATCGCCGCCGGCCTGGTCGGGGCACAGCTGCGGGAGTGGCTGTCGGTCGCGCACGCCGAGCACGAGAACCTGCTCGCCGCGCTCCGCTGGTCGCTCGCCGAAGGAGACGGAAATGGAGCGCTGCAGCTCGCCTCGGGACTCACGTTCTACTGGCACCGCATCAGCCACCTCGAAGGAACGCCGCTGCTCGAGCAGGCGCTCGCGCTCGCGCCGGCGTCGAGCCCCTGGCTGGTGCGCGGGCGCGCCGGGCTCGCCTGGCTGGCGGTGGTCGCTCGCTCCGACGGCGCCGCCGCCCTCGCCCGGGCTGCGGCCGCCTCCGCTCCTGCCGAATCGGTGTTTCGCGGGCTGGCGCTGCTCGCGCTCGCGAGCGCACTGCTCGAGCGGCCCGCGGTGGGCGCGGCCGAGCTGACCGAGGCGGAGCATGCGCTCCGCGAGGGCGGTCTGCTGTTCGACCGTCGCACGCAGCCGGACGGGGCGACGACCTGCGAACAACTGCTCGGCGTCGCCTGCTTCCGCCGCGGCGACCTGGAGGACGCGTTGCTGCGCCTCCGGCGGGCGCGGCAGGCGCATCGCAGCCTGCGCGGCACGCTCGACGGGGGCTGGGCGCTCGTCCAGCTCGCCGAGGTCGAGCTCGCGCTCGGCGACGCCGAAGCCGCTCACTCGACTGCCACCGACGCCGTCTCCGACTTCCAGACGCGCCGCGACCCGCGCGGACTGGCGGCCTCGTTCACGGTGCTCGGCCGGGCGTACCGTCTGCTGGGAGACGCCGAACGTTCCGACGACCTGCTCGGCGAGGCGGCACAGCTCGCGGCGCTGCACGGCTACCGCAGAGAGGCCGAAGCAGCTGCGGCTCTCCGGGCCAGCGACGTCGTTTAGCGGCTGTTTACGCCGCCTTCGTAGCGTCGGGAGAAACCACGGGAGGTGTCCGATGCGCATACTCGCTGCCGCCGCGCTCGCGCTCGTCGTCGCAGCCGTCCTCGGCGGCTCCGCGGCCGCGTCCGAGATCGTCGCCGGCTTCGATCCCGCGAAGGGAGAGTTCCCGGAGGGGATCGCGGTCGACCGCCAGGGCAGGCTCTACGTCAGCATGGCCCCGCTCGGCGAGATCCGCCGGCTCTCGCACGACGGAACCTGGACGACGATCCACCGCTTCGCGCCCGGCGACGGCGGCTTCGTCGTCCTCGGGCTCGCCGCCGACCGCCACGACGCGCTCTATGTGGCCGTCCCGTCGACAGATCCTGCCGCGCACGGCGTCTGGGTGCTCCCCGCCCATGGCGAGCCGCGCCGGCTGGACGGCTCGGCCGCGATCGCGTTCCCCAACGGGATCGCAATCGACCGGCACGGCACCCTCTACGTCACCGACAGCGCGCTCGGCATCGTCTGGCGGATCCGACCCGGCCACGCCGCCGAGCGCTGGCTGGCGGACGACTCGCTCGCCGGAACCGGCGCGCTCAACCGGCTGCTCGGCCAGGACGTCCCGCTCGGCGCGAACGGGATCGCCTACCTGCCCGGCCGGCTGCTCGTCGCGAACACCGACCGCAAGCAGCTCGTCGAGATCCCGATCGAGCACACGGGGAACCCGGGCACGCCGAAGATCCTCCAGACGTTCGCCGGCGAGCGCGACTTCCTCGACGGCGTCGCCGCGGACGCCGCCGGCAACGCCTACCTCGTCGTCGGCGGCAACCGGCTCGTCCGCGTCGACCGTCGCACCGGCCTCGCGACCGTCGTCGCCGACCACGAGGACGGCCTCACCGTGCCCGTGAGCCTCGCCTTCGGCACCCGCGGCGCCTCCAAGCGCACGCTCTACCTCACCAACCTCTCACTGCCGCCGCTCGTTGCGCTCGCCTTCGGGCCTGACGAACCACTCGCCCCCGGCGTCGTCGCGGTCGACGTGCCGCTTCCCGGCCCGCCCCTGCCCTGACCTGCAAAGGAGATCCCGTGCAACCAAAGCTCCTGATCCCGCTCGCCCTCACCTTCCTCACGCTCTCCGCGGCGCCCGCGCTCGCCATCGACGGCGGCGGCCCCGACGGCACCGGACACCCGAACGTCGGCTTGCTCGTCTTCCGGAATCCCCAGATCGGCCTGCCGATAGGGATCTGCACGGGCAGCGTCGTCTCCGACCACCTCTTCCTGACCGCAGCCCACTGCATCGAGAACGGGATCGTCGGTGGAGGCGTGACCTGGGCGGTCACGCTCGAGCCGGGTTCGCCCACCGCAGGGGTCGTGCCCGGCGGTGTCGTCTTCGACGACTTCCCACAGTGCTGCGTCGTCAAGGACGGCTCGAGCCTCGTCGACGCCGCCGGGGTGGCCGTCGCCGACTACGACCCGACCACCGGATCCGGCACCGATCTCGCAGTCCTCGAATTCGCAGGACACCCGTTTGCAGGGATCGCGCCCGTCCGGCTGCCGCGCCTCGGCATGCTCGACCACCTGGCTGCCCACGGAGCGCGCAAGGGCCCGCAGTTCACGCTCGTGGGCTACGGGGCCGAACTGCGTAACGGCCGCACCTACGCGCCCGGATACCGCAAGACCGGCCGGGCGTCCTTCGCGGGACTGACCGCGCAATGGCTGGAGTTGACCGACAGCAGCACGGCGGCCCTTCCACACGACGGCGCCCTCTGCACCGGCGACTCCGGCTCGCCGCAGTTCCTCGGCGGCAGCAACATCGAAGTGTCCCTTCTGCACGAGGCAGACGCCGCCTGCAACGGCACCAGTCTCAGCCAGCGCCTCGACACTCCCGCCGCCCGAGCCTTCCTCGCTCCGATCCTCGGGCCCGCATGAGCCGGAAACCTGCTCGCGAGCCTCGCGCGCGACGGCATCGCTCCCGAGGAGATCGACCTCGTCGTCCTCACGCACGCCCAACCCGACCACATCGGCGTCTCCGACGCACAAACGACGACGAGCTCCGAGCGACACGGCGTCATAGAAAAAGCCCCGTTACCGGGGCTTTTTCCGCCTGCGCCACCGCCAAGGCCGGGCGATCGACCCGGACGAGCGCACCTTTGACCGCTACGACCTCGCGGAGAAGCTCTACGTCGCCCTCTACGAACCCGAGGACATGGACACGCGCGGCCGGCTTCGCTTCTTCGACGTCGCCAGCAACCCGCTTCGCACCGGGCGCCCAGCCGAGAGCACAACGCTCGACCTCGCTGGCTTGGCCGCGGAGATCCGCGAGCTCGTCACTCGTCGGACACAGCCGGTTTCGACTGGGAAAGTCGCAGTCGCCGAAACCGAGACACTGGACGAAGACGAAGAGGAGTAGCGCTGCCCAAAGGAGCCTCGTTCGGCGATGTCGCACCCGGGACCCGCCGGAGCATGCTCTCCAACCGGCGCCGGGACACCACACCCGAGATCGCCGTGCGCCGCTCCTCCACGCGCGTGGCCTCCGCTTCCGAGTCGACTATCCGATCGCGACGTCCGAGCGGACGATCCGCGTCGACATCGCCTTCCCGCGAGCGAAGCTCGCGATCCTCATCGACGGCTGCTTCCGGCACGGCTGCCCCGAACACGGGACGATGCCCAAGCGCAATCGCGACTACTGGGAAACCAAGATCGCACGCAACAGGGAGCGCGATCTGCACCAGACGGGATTGCTCGACGAAGCGCGCTGGCAGGTCATCCGCTTCTGGACGCACCAGCGACCAGAGGAGATCTCGGGCCGCATCTGGACCCGCGTTAGGACCTAGCTTCCGCGACGCCCGACTTACGCGACGATGCCGACGGCATTCTGAGACGGGCATGATGGTATGTCTCAAACCTGGAACATGTGGGTCGATCTTGACTCACGCGTGCTATCTTCCGATCGTGGACGTCGCGGCGCCGCACCGGGCAATCGGCGAGATGGAGCTCGAGGCTCTGCGCGTTGTCGCCGGCACGACCAGGCCGCTGACCGGCCGTGATGTCGCCCGGCTCGCCCGCAATGGATCCGTCTCCAGCATCCAGCGAGCGCTGCGCGCCCTCGGCGCTGCCGGAGTGGTCGACGTCCAGGAGGCCGGCCGCTCGCTGCTTTACACGCTCAACCGTGAGCACGTGGCGACCGGCCCGGCGCTCGAACTGCTCGGCTTGCGCGACGAGCTCCAGCGGCGGATGCGCGAGAGCATCGCCGCCTGGGAGATCCAGCCTCTCCACCTCTCCGCGTTCGGCTCGGCTGCCCGCGGCGACGGCGACCTCGAGAGCGACATCGACATCTTCTGCGTGCGGCCCGCTGACGTTGACGAGGACGACCCTCGCTGGCGGGAGCAGCTCGACACGCTCGCCCGACAGGTACGCCGCTGGAGCGGCAACCCGCTCGCGCTCAGCGAGGTCTCGGAGACGGAGCTGCGACGGCTGCGCCGCGAGCAGCCACCGGTCGTCGCCTCGCTGCGCGCGGACGCGCTCACCCTTGCGGGGACAGACGCCGCGGAGCTGCTACGGAGCCGCCGCTGATGCCGCGCGCGGGCGCGACTCCGACCCAGCCGTGCGGCCGCGCCGACGCACGCGTGCGGCTCGACCAGGCTCGCAAGTTCCTCGAGGTCGCCGCCCTCGTCGCAGGCGAAACGGAGATCCCGGCCTCGCTCAGCGTCGCGGCCGCCCTCGCCGTCCTCGCCGGCATCGCCGCCTCTGACGCCGCCTGCTGCGCCGCACTCGGGCGACGCGCACGCGGCCAGGACCACCGCCAGGCGCTGCCCGTGCTGGCCCAGGTCGAGGGCAGCCAGCGGGCGAGCAGGGATCTCGGGCGGTTGCTCGACCTGAAGGACACCGCTCACTACGGCCTGATCTACGTCAGCCGCCAGAAGCTGACGAGCGCGCTCGCCCAAGCCGGCCGGCTCGTTCAGTTCGCCGAAGACGTTCTCGCCCGCTAATCGCTGAGGCTTCGAGCTTCGCGCACTACCCCGGCCCCTTGCTAGCGTCGCTGACGCGGGGCGGAGCGAAGCCGGTGCGAACCCGGACGCCCGCGCCGAGCGGTTCCAGAGAGACCGCCGAAGGGCTGCACGACCGAGACCACTACGAGTTCCGAGCGACACGCCACAATAGAAAAAGCCCCGTTACCGGGGCTTTTTCCGTAGCAGGCCTGTAAGCCGGAGAATCGTCATGGTTTGGGAAGTAGCAGCTCTTGGCCTGCCGAAAGGTCGGTCATGCGCCAAGAACTCGCTGATTTCCTCGACTTCTGCCGGTTGGAGCGGCGGCTCGCGCCACTCACCTGCTCCGCCTATGAACGTGACGTCGGTGCCTGCCTCGCCTTCCTCGACCGCGAGGGGATCAAGGACCTCGCGGAGGTGCGGCCGGCCGATCTGCGCCGCTTCCTCGCCGACGAATCGAAGCGCCGGCCGGCGCCCTCCAGTCAGGCGCGCACGGTCGCCGCGCTGAAGGGCTTCTTCCGTTTCCTGGTCGAGAACGAGCAGCTCGAGCGCGACCCGGCACACGTGCTGCGCACACCGAAGAAGCGCGAGGCGCTGCCGGACGTGCTCGACCGGCGCGAGCTCTCACGGCTGCTGCACGCGGTCGAGCGCGACGACGTCTGGGAGCGCCACTTCCCCGGCAAGCGCGAGCGCGATCGGCTGCTCCTCGCCCTCTTTGCCTACGCCGGCCTGCGTCGCAGCGAGCTGCTCGGGCTCGACTGGGACGACGTCGACTTCGAGCGGCGGCTGCTCACGGTACGCAAGGCGAAGGGCGGCCGGCAGCGAGTCGTGCCGATCCACCCCGCGCTCGAGCCGCTCTTCCTCGGCTACCTCGCCGTCCGCGGCCGCGACCCCGAGCCGGCGCTCTTCGTCGGCGTCCAGGGGCGGCGTCTCTCGCAGACGATCATGACGCAGACGTTCCTGCGCTACGCGCGCGCCGCCGGCGTGACCGAGCGCAAGCGCGTGACGCCGCACACCCTTCGGCATGTGTTCGCCTCTGAACTGCTCCGTGCTGGCGCAAATCTGCGCCAGATCCAGGAACTACTCGGACATAAGCACCTCGACTCGACCCAGCGCTACACACGCGTAACCGCACACGAGCTCCGGGGAGCTATCAAGCGACTCCGGTTCGCCGGAACGAGTAACACGACATAGAACAGGAGCCTGGCCGAGGCAGCGCGACGACCGACTCCGCGGTCAGTCGAACGCGTCAAGGCCCCGCGGGCAGATCGGCGCTTGAATCACCACGATGCCGCTGCGAAAGTCGTCCGCGTGGCCACGAGCTACCTCGGGGACTGGACCTTTGCTCAGATCCATCAGGAGTGCGCTGGTGCTTACGCCAAGTACCGGAGCGACCTCGACGCGCGGTACAAGGCGTATTTCGACGCGAACCCTCAGGTCGCAAGCGGCCACCCGCAACTCGCGGCATCGTTCGAAGCCGCAATGCCGCCAGGCATGGCAGAGCTCGCGGCGAGAATCCCGCCGGAGCTTCGGCATCGGCACCACCTCTCCGGGAAGTCGAGCCAGGGTCTCGGCCTCGGCTTGTTGGGTGCGGCCTCGCTGCGAGATCCGTTCCTTCCGTGGTTTGAGGAGGCGTTGTCGCCGGTCGCGCCCTTCTCTATGACGAATCCACCAACTGCCACCTTCGAGCACGAGCTTGATCCGGCGATCTTGAACGAACGACCGCGAGTGACTGCGATCGACTTCTTCGTTGAGACGAGCGACGCCGTCATCTGCACCGAGGTCAAGTGGGCAGAGGAGGGTCTGGGCCGCTGCAGTTGCGGAGCAGCGAGCGTTGCCGTCGGCGACTGTGCAGGCAGAGTCCTGGAGAGATCCGCGTACTGGGACGCCGCACGCGAGCTCTTTTTCCTGCCGGAACGATCGCAGGGGAAGCCCTGCCCGATCAGCCCTGGCTACCAGGCAATTCGGAATGTCGCGGCGGCACGTGCTCTCGCGAAAGGAAGACAGCCGATCTTTGTGCTGCTCTACGACGCCAGGAATCCCTACTTCATGGAAACGGGAAGCTGGCCTGGTTGGCCGATCGTGCTGCGAGCCACGCTGGCGGACGCGGACAAGGCCAGTCTGATGAAGTTCCGAGCCGTGTCGTGGCAAGAACTGATCCCGAAGCTTCCGCTCTCCGATCTTGAGCGAACGTGGGCGCAGGAAAAGCACGGGCTCGACGCCGCGTAACGGGCATCGTGTCCGCTTGCGTCGGCTGGGGCTTGACACCGACCGCACCGAGGTGAGACAGTCGCCGCGTCAAGTCCTGTGGGCCTTCGGGTTCGCAGGACTTGGCATTTATGGGGCGTCCGCAGACGGCAGGGTCGACGCAGGTTCCCTTCAAGAGCCCGTAAGGTCGGCGAGGAGTGCAGGTCGGCGGGTCGGCGCTCAGGGGTCGCACGCGACGCACGGCACGAGGCGCCGTTCGTGCGAACGAGCCCACGCTTCGAGGTCCTGCCGGTCGGTCGAGCAGACCTTGATGTAGTCCTTCGTCCACTCGCGGTCCGGAGTCGGCGTGATGGTGTCGCAGGTCGCCCTGTGAAGGATCGGCTGGCCCGGGTTCGATCCTCGCTGAGCATTGACTATGTAGCCGCCCAGATGGGACCACAGCCATTCCCGGTAGCCGGCGTCGTCGTCCTGGAAGATCTCGATCGACCCACTCTAGACTCGGTGAATCAGTGGAACTGATCTTCGGAGCGGGCAAGCTCGATCGGCGCGTCGCGGACGCGGATCGTCTCCTACGCGACTGGCGAGACAAGGAGCGCGACTTCGGCCAGCTCTACCTCGAGTACGAGCCGGTGACACCGCGCGATCGGGTGGTCCTCGAGGACCTGGCCGTGACGATGCTCGTGAACTCACGAGTTGAGGCTCGCCAGGCGATGGGGTTCTTCCGAAACTGCGAGTCTCTTGACCTCAGCGGACTCCCCGAGAAACCTCTCGCCGCCACTTCAGAGTCCGAGCGGGTCGAGGTCGCGAGCCTGATCGGCCTCATGACGAACTGGCCCGGCGTCGGCGCCTCGGTTGCGACAAAGACCCTGCACAAGAAGCGTCCCGAGCTGATTCCGATCCTCGACAACATGGCGATCTTCGGCGCATACATGAATCCGACGTGGCCGGAGCAGCGCGCGAAAGAGGACACCATCAAGGCCGTGCCGCGGATCACGGAAGCGCTCGACTGGATCGCAGCCGATCTCACTCGTCCCGAGAACGAGGTTGTGTGGGAGCACCTGCACGAGATCGAGCCGGAGCGCACGCGAATCGAACTGTTCGACATGGTTTGGTGGATGCACTTCTCGCCGCTACGTGCCGGCTCGCTCTCCGAGCACGCTTCCACCAGCCGACTGCCGGACTGAGGACAGTCTCTCTGAGCGGAGGAGACTCTCAGAGCGACCAGGGAGAATCGAACCGAACCTCTGCGGGTTCGGATACGAGAAACACCGCGACTCCTGCTGCGTGAAGCGCGCCGCGAATTTGGTCGATCTCGCGGCAGTGGTCAGCGTTGTCGGGCAAAGCGATCCCTGCTCGTCCATCCCCGGACGTGATCACGCGCATCGCCTTCAGCACCGCTTTTGCCACGTGATCGAAGACCTGGTTCCTGCTGAACGCACGGCCGTAGCGCGCCGTCCCTTCCTTCGAACTGCCCGCGCCCTTCGCCTCCACGAACAGCCGCTGTCCGTCCTTGACGGCAACGATGTCGTGACCGTGCTCTGTCGCGAGCGAGCGGGTCACGATCTCGTATCTGTGCTCCTCCAGGCTGCGGCAAACCGCCGCCACCACTGCGTCTTCGGTGAGCAAGGCCACATCATCATCGTTTGAGCTGACTTTTCGGGACACTAGGCTCCGTTCATGGCCGAGCCGAGAGCCTCGTGGACTGGAGGCATCGTCGATTCGACGCGCGAGCACGTGCGGCTCTGCTTCGGCGATGCACGAACTCCGGTGGCTCTCGTCGCTCCAGCGGGCATGCGCAGATACGCGGTCGAGTTCGTCCTCGATCATGCCGACAGCGACGATGCGATCGAGGCGTTGCGCCAGGCTCGCCGTGAACTCGACCTCTACCTAGTCGAACTGAATGAGCCCGACCCGTGGGCGTACGCGATCTACCACTGCGGTACCGCCTCCAACCTCTACTCCTCGATCCACTGGGAACACCACGGGCCGGCGCGGGGAGACGATGATGCCTGACCTCGTCCAGTTCATGCACCCCGGCAACGAGCACGGCGCTGACGAGGGCGCGCTCAAGCACTGGAACATCGGTCTACACCGGCGCAAGTTCCTGCGGGTCGAGGGTGAGTACCTCGAGGCGCTTGCAGGTCCTCCGCGCTCAGGCGAGGTCGTGCTCTGGGGCGAATGGGAACCGGAGTCGACCGTCGAGCCGATCAGCGACCCCGTGCCGAACGGCCCGCACTGGCTGCACCGCCCCTATTACGTCAAGCCAGACACGTACTGGCCCGATGGCGCCGATGATCCCCTGCAGAACACCGACCCGTTCGTCTTCGGCGACCGCTTTCGGTACACGCTCTGCCGGCAATGGCGCAACGCGAGCAAGCGTCCCTCGCTTCTGCGCGATCTCGAGCCCGGTTCGCTAATCCTCTTCGGTTCGTTCAAGGCGGGCGCCTTCGTGCTCGACACCGCGTTCATCACCGATGAAGGGGTTCTACACGACCACGACTCGTGGTCAGTCGTCCTCCCTGAACTGCCCGAAACCTACGTCGACGTGACGGTGCGGGCGACCTACGCATGGGGTCCGGGAGCCACGCTTCGGCTCTACTCGGGTGCGACAAGGGAGGAGCCGACGAGCGGCATGTTCAGCTTCGCGCCGTGCTTGCCAGCCGAGACCAGCGCGCGTGGATTCGCTCGACCGCCGATCAAGCTCGGGAACCTCATCACGCCGAATCTGAAAATGGGTTTCAAGTCAACCCGCGGCTTAGCGGAGCGCGACGTTCAAGAGCTTTGGAAAGAGGTCGCCGACCAAGTCCTGGAAAGCGAGCTTGCCCTTGGGACCCGATTCGCTATGCCGCCGTGCGCCACTTCAACGCACGCCAACGAACCTCGGTAGATAGAGGCTCGAGACGGTCTACTAGCCTCGCGCCAAGGTCTAAGTCGATCGCTCTGACACGTGTTCTGGTGCTTGCGGGCGGACACGACGGGGCCGACGGTCTGCCCTCGAAGAGTGCGAGCAGGTGCCGCTGACCCAAGCGAGCCAGACCAGTGAAACTAGTGGCATGGCTTTCGGTGGCGGCATCCTCCCCTCGCAATACCCCGAGGCCCAGGGACTGCCAAACGTCCAGCAGTTCCTTCGCGAGCAGATCGATATGCAATTCGCCGACATCCGGGTACTCCTCCGCCTCCCGCAGGCATCGCTCGACCCGAACGTCGGCTGCAACTTCACAGCGGCCGCGACGATCCTCAACCAGATCAGCGGACTCTCGATCTGGTTCTTTCACAACTCGGCAGCCAAGCGGATCGAGACACGGGAGCGTAAGGCGAAGGCCAAGATGCCCCACTCCGCCGCGCGGTTCAAATCCTTCATCCGTTCGTACTACCCTCGCGCGGCGGGTGAACCCACAGTTGCCACGATCGCCAACCACCTCTACGACACCCGGAACGTCCTGAGCCACGTGCTGGGTGTCGGCGACGTTCTCCGGACGACGAGACCTCGACACGTCGACATCGTGAAGCCCGACCCCCCACTCGAAGAGCAAGACGTCGTCGATCTCGAGAGACATGCCAACTTCCCACTCGCAGGGGTGCCGGTCCAGCGTGCCGGCACGAGGACTCGCCTATACGTCCCCGGCCTCTACTGGGCTTTGGGATACATGCTCCGCGCGGCCCTCACCGATCAGCCTCAGCGATGCGAAGCAGCCGTCACTCCGGCGCTCAAGATGTTCCCGTCAGCCTCGAAGTCGCCGTAACTGGAACTCGACGGGACTGCAGGGAGATTGCCTGCCAAGCCTAGGAAGCCGCGCAGAACGGGACGCGCCAGGTGCATCCGGCACTCCCGGATGCACCTCAATCGTCCTGCTGACCCGACCTTCGGCGGAACGCGCCTTGGGGCCGCGCGGCGTGTCAGGAGCGCCTGACCCTTGAGATAGAGGGGAAGTTCTGGTCTCCTCCAACGTCCGTGACCGGACCTGCCGATCGCATCGAAGAACCTGACCGGACGTCCGTACGCGACCATGGGAACGGTGCGGAGGGCAACGGCGCGCAGCCGTCCGGGTCAGTTGCAAGGATCGCATCGTTAGCGCGGGCCGGCTCCCGCCGCCGTCTCGACTACAGATTGGCTACCCGAGTGGACTTTTTCTTTCCTGACAGTCAGGACCAGATCGATCCGAGCTACGACTTCGAGCGTGAGGCATCGTCGCCCGATCGCGTCCGTCAGCGCGATGACCGCTACGCCCACGAGGTCATCTCGCCGGCGCCCTACACCGGAATGTTGCTCTCGAAGGCTTTGGTTGACGGACCAGGAAGCAAGTACACCTTTGCGCAGCGCCACCGGCTCTATCGACTCGGCGTGCGCCGCTTCTTCCGCCTCGACGCCAGCGAAGGGCCACGCCTGGCAACCCTGGGTGACTGCGGTGCCTTCAACTATGTCCGCGAGGAGAAGCCGCCCTATTCGGTCGATGAGGTCATCGACTTCTACGAGGAGTGCGGCTTCGACTACGGCATCTCGGTCGACCACGTCATCCTCGGCTACATCCCCGACGCCACCGACGTCGTCCGGCCGCTGCGTGAGGCACCGCAGGAATGGGCCGACCGACAAGAACTGACGCTCGAGTACGCTGCGGCGTTCCTGCGCCGCCACCGCGCGATCAACGCCAGCTTCACGCCACTCGGTGTGGCCCAGGGGTGGAGTCCGACCTCTTACGCCCACGCCGTTCAGGTGCTGCAACAGATTGGGTACAGCTTCATCGCCCTCGGCGGGATGGTTCCGCTCAAGACGGTGGAGATCGAGGCGTGCCTGCGCGCGATCGAGGATGTCCGCCACCCCGAGACGCACTTCCACCTGCTCGGGATCACGCGCACGGAGTTGGTGAAGCACTACGAGCGCTACGGCGTCACGAGCTTCGATAGTACGTCGCCGTTTCGCCAGGCCTTTAAGGATGACCGGGACAACTTCTACAGCCCGGAGCGCAAGTACGTGGCGGTCAGGGTGATGCAGATCGACGCCAACCACCGGCTCAAGCAACGGGTGCTCGCCGGTCACCTTGACCAGAACAAGGGTCGCGCGCTCGAGCAAGCCTGTTTGCAGACGCTCGCCGCCTACGATCGTGAGGAGTGCTCGATCGAGGCGCCGCTGGAAGCGCTGGCGGCGTACGAGGCGTTCCTCGAGGATCCAGAACGGCGGTCCTCAATGCGTGGCCCCGATCGAGAAGCGGAGTACTGGCGCACGCTGCACGACAGACCTTGGCGGGACTGCTCCTGCGCGATCTGTCGAGAGGCCGGGATCAATGTCGTCATCTTTCGCGGCACCGAGCGCAACAAGCGCCGTGGCTTTCACAACCTGTTTGTGTTCAACAACCTTCTCCATAAGGAGCTCGCTGCCGCATGAGCGAACTGCGCGTCCCCGCCCTGAAACTCGCGCAAGGCCCGACGCGCGAGATCTACGCCTTCGGCGTCGACGGCAAGCTCTTGCACCGCTTCGCCGCGGTCTCGCGTGTTGGCCGCGGTGATGATGCTGCGATCCGCGGCTACCAGCGACCGGAGGTGCTCTCGCACATCAACGCGATTCGCGCCTACATCGAGTCGGAGACGCCGATGATCCCGAACGGGATCGTGGTCGCCTTCGATCCGCGCGTCCGCTTCGAAACTGCCCGGACCAATGGGCGCGCCGCCGACCCCGGTTTGCGGCACGGCACTCTGGTCATTCCCCTCGATGAGGAGGAGCGGCCCGGTTGGATCGTCGATGGGCAGCAGCGCGCGGCCGCGATCCGCGACGCACGAGTCGAGCGTTTCCCGATCTTCATCAACGCCTTCATCACCGAGGAGGTGGCCGAGCAGCGGGCGCAGTTCATCCTCGTCAACTCGACCAAGCCGCTGCCGAAGGGCCTGATCCACGAACTGCTACCAGCAACGGAGGCGCCGCTGCCGCCGGCGCTGCACAAGCGACGGCTGCCGGCGCTACTGATGGAGCGGCTCAACTACGACGGAGACTCGCCGCTCGCGGGTCGGATCCGTACCCCTACGTCGGCAGGCGGGACGATCAAGGACAACTCAATTCTCAAGGTGCTCGAGAACAGCATCAGCGACGGTGCCCTCTACCCCTACCGGTTCACCGACCACGGCCATCCCGACATCGAGGGGATGTTGCGGCTCCTCAAGAGCTTCTGGACCGCGGTTAGCCAGGTCTTCGCCGACGCCTGGGAGAAGCCCCCTCGCCAGTCACGCCTCACGCACGGCCTCGGCATTCTCAGCCTCGGCTTCCTAATGGACGCGATCGCCGAAGGCTTCGAAGAACGGGAACCGAGCGTCGCCGAGTTCAAAGCCGACCTCGAACTGATCGCGCCACTCTGCGCCTGGACCGGAGGGGCATGGAAGCTTGGCCAGTACCGGCGCAAATGGAACGACGTCCAGAACACCCCACGAGACGTGCAGATGATCGCCGACTATCTCTTGAGCGCGTACCGGCGAGCGTTGCGACGTCGGGAGAACGCTATGCAGCGGGGGGAGGCGACCGCGTCTGCCTAGCACTCAGCAACACGCGACGACTCTCGCGGTGAGCGCTCAGCCGCCAGAGGCTGAGGCATCCGCGGCAAGCCGTAGGCTGGCTAGCGGGTTGCTCCGGCCGGCCCACAATTCGAATCGAGGAGAAGGAGCGGTCCATGGCTAAGAGAGCGGTCGTTCTCCTCAGCGGAGGGCTCGACTCAACCACGGTGCTTGCCATTGCCAAGCATGAGGGCTTCCTCCCCTATGCGTTGAGCTTCCGCTACGGCCAGCGGCATGAGGCCGAACTGGCCGCCGCCGCACGCGTTGCCGCTGAACTCGGGGCCTCCGAGCACGTCGTCGCCGATGTCAACCTGAAGGTCTTCGGCGGCTCGGCCCTTACCGCCGACATCAGCGTTCCTAAGGCACGTAGCGCCTCCGAGATGGCTGATGGGATTCCGGTCACTTACGTGCCGGCGCGCAATACCGTTTTCCTTTCGATCGCGCTCGCCTGGGCCGAGGTGTTGGAAGCCGATGACATCTTCGTCGGCGTGAATGCGCTCGACTACAGCGGTTACCCCGATTGCCGTCCGGAATACATCCGCGCCTTCGAGCAGATGGCAAACCTTGCCACGAAGGCGGCGGTCGAAGGCCGACAGCACATCAAGATCCACGCGCCGCTGATCGAACTCACGAAGGCACAGATCATCCAGCGCGGCATCGAACTCGGCGTCGACTACGGGCTCACCCACAGCTGCTACGACCCGGACCAAGAAGGGCGCGCCTGCGGCGCCTGCGACTCCTGCCTACTGCGGACAAAGGGCTTCCGCGAAGCCGGCGTCCCTGACCCGACCCGTTACCACGAACCGTTCGGGGCCGTTGCGTGAGTTACCAGGGAAGGCGCCCTGGCGCGTCCATGGCTGAACTCGCGCCGTCCGAACCCGGGCCTACTCTGACGTGCCTTAGGCGCCCGACCGGAGCACACTCGCCAGGAGGACCGAGAACATGAAGATCAAGCGGCTATTCATTCCACTCGCACTCGGGTACGTCAGCCTCGTCATCCTCGCCAACTGGCTGGCATCCAGATACACGGCACACATCCCGTTCACGAACTACGAGGCGCCGGCGGGCGTGTTCTGCATCGGCGCCGTCCTGGTCCTTCGTGACTGGATGCAGCAGCTTCGCGGGCTCCTCTGGACGATGCCCCTCGTGTACGTCGCCGGCCTCGTCTCGTGGGGAGTTGGCGACCTCGCCGGCTGGACTAGCCTCGAGAAGATCGCCATTGCGAGCGTCGTTGCCTTCAGCGTTAGCGAAACGGTCGAGGCGCTGGTGTTTACACCGCTCAGGCGGCGCAATCTCACGGCGGGCGTCGCACTTTCTGCGACTGTTGGTAACGCTCTCGACTCGTTCCTCTTCTTGACAATTGCGTTCTCGTCGACGGCGTTCTTTTGGGGGCAGTTCTGGGGGAAGACCGAGATGATCGTGCTGGGTACTGCGCTCACGCTGATGCGCCGCCGGATCGTTCCGGCACCGGCCACCGCTTGACGATGAACGTGCGCGCGAGGGCGGCGGCTGTTGTCCAAGGGATCCGCGACACCGCAGCGGCCTGCTGGCCGACCCGCTGGTCCGACGATCCTGACCGGTAACGAGGCACAGCAACGCGCTCAGCGCAGCGCTCGTAGGCGCTCGCCGAACGTCTCTCTGGTTGTCGCCTGTTCCCAGCGGAAACGCATCGCGCCAGCGCCCGACCTTCGGTTGGGATCGTTGCGCGATGACGGTGAACCGCGTGTCGAAGAGTGGATCAGGCGGCTGGAAGGAGTCGATGGGCCTCGGCTGCGCGCGCAGGATCTCTATGCAGGCGACCACTGGCAGGCGGCGCTCACCGCGTATCAGTTCACGCTCCGCTACACAGGTCGAGCCGAACTGTGGGTGATCTCAGCTGGTGTTGGACTTGTTGCTGGGACGAAGCTGCTTAGGTCATACAGCGCGACCTTTGCCAGCGGCTCTCCTGATTCGGTCTGGCGCGGGCCAGGAGATGGTGATCGTCAGGCGCGACTGCGTGAATGGTGGCGAGCACTTCCCCATGACGGCACTCTGTCGGACCTCCTTGTTCGGGACGGGTTTGTGGTCGTGGCAGCCGGAGCTGCGTACGTGGACGCGTTGCGGGACGATCTGGATGCGCTCCACCAACAGGATGGAACCGGTGAGCGGGTCTCGGTCATCAGCGCCGGGAGCCGTGGGAATGGTTGGCTCCTCCCCGCCAGCGGCCACATGCGTGGGATCGCAGGCGGCACCGACGGCGCATTGAACGCGCGGTTGCTCGGGCTGTTAGCTGAAGGTGCCGAGGGGCATGGCTTCCGCCATTCCGAGATGGGAGCCGCGCTCGTGCGCGCTGCTGCTCGAGTCCCTGCCACCGCTCGGAGCGCCGGCATTACGGCATCAGACGACGAAGTTGCGCGCCACATCCGGAGGATGCGTCGCGGTAGTCGCAGTCTCAGCCGAACCCAGGCGCTGCATCAGCTCCGTGCGGCTCGGGTGGCCTGCGAGCAGTCGCGGTTCGCGTCGATCTGGGATCGCGTCATTGCCGAATCTCGCTAGTGCTGGTGACCGTCTGCTTAAGCAAGTGACGCACGGCTGCGGAGGGCGTCGATAATGCTCGACCAGCCTTTCCCGCTCGCCCATGCGATTTCCGCCGAGGCCTCATCGCGTATGAAGTCTGTCGCGGCATGCTTCGAGGCCCGCGACGCGATCACGACGTAATCCGCGTTTCGCGCGCGCTCACGGAGTTGGGTGCTGCCTACGTGGCTCTCGTCGGCGATGACTCGAGCGGACGGCACGAGCGTATGGAGGTAGGCAGCGGCACGCTCTGCAGCAGCCGGTACCAGCGTGTGGATGAGAACGTTTCGGTTCGCGAGGTGCGCAAATTCGGCTCGGCTGTCGTCGTCGACTCTCTCGGTTCGCTCTCGAACTGCCTCCGGAACGAACTCCTTGAGCTCGTTTCCTGCGAGCAGATCCTCGATTTCGAGCCACGCCTCGCGAGGGATCAGCGGCTTGCTGCGTCCGACATCCATCACAAGCGGCGCGAGAAGGGCTCCGATCAACTCGGCTCGGCGCGATGTGCTCGGGCACGGGTAGTCGGTCAAGACGCTGAGCACGTCGACGATCCACCGCGCGAGCCGCGGCGCGCCGCCCACCCGGCGCCATACCGTTTCAATCTGGTCACAGATGAGGCCGAACTCATCCGGCGTAAGTCCAGATTCAAGAAGGCCGGCGAGGATGTCCGCAAGCGCGTCAAGGTCTGCGAGGCCTGACGCGGGATCCTCGGAGATCGCGTACGCCAGTCCCTGCAGTACGCGACGCCGCGAGCGCAGGATCTCCAAGCGTTGAGGTCCGCTCGGAATGACGGCTCTAACGAGGCGCGGCAGCACCATCCTCAGCGCGTTCTCTCCCGCAAGCGCCTCGATGACCGCGGCTAACTCGACGAGTGAACCCTGATCGTGAGACAAGAGTTCTGTCCACGCGTCGCCTTGATCGTCGGCGATCTTGATCGCGTCGCTCCATTCGGGCGCTTCGTAAATCGCGTTGAGCCAGGTGGCCCAGTCTTCAACGGCCACTGCTGGCCGTGCGTAACTCGCGATGCGTTCGGCGAGCGCCGCCGGGGCAGACACCTCCGTCGGACCGCCCGCGGCCTCAACCGCCCGGGCGGCGTCAGCCAGGCGGGCCGGATCATCGAGGCGTGCGGCAGCGTGTACAAGCACGCCGGCTCGTTCACCGAGTGGAAGTTCGGAGCCGGCCTGAGCGAGCGCAAACGCGGCTGCATCCTCGTGCGCACTTAGGAGGGCGCGAGCGAAGGGCTCAGAAGCCGAGTCGGAGAACTGAGCGTTAGTGGCGAGTGCTTGAAGCTGTGCTTTCTCCTCGTCGGTGCCTGCGGAGGCGATTACCTCGTCTCGCACCGCGGAAGGCCACACCCCGCCTACTGCCGCCCAGCGGACCATCCATGCCTGCCGGGCTTCGGCGCTTGGGACGAAACGATGATCGCGAAAGATGTCTCCGAGCGCAGGTTGTACGCGCTCGCGGAAGGCGTCGAGCGCCGACGCGATGTCACCGCGCTCGAGAGCATCATGCAGCACGCCCCAGTAGACGGCTCTTACGAGATCGTGCTCGACAGAACGCGGCAGAACCAGATCTGAGAGCCGGTGCCTGAGAGCGTGATCAAGAACCGATTGCCAGGCTCGTTGTGCCGCCAGTGCGCGTGTCTGCAGGAAACTGCGGTTCACCACGCTGAGGCGGCCGGTTGACCATGCCTCGTCGAGGAGGTCGTACGCGCCAGTGGCATCACCTCGAGCCACCGCGTCCTCGAAGTCCCGAAGGACGCGACCGATGTAGCGCGGTGCGATGCTCGCGCCGAGCGGTCTACGCCTGCGAGCTTCCAGCATCAGATCTACCGCATTCGCGCAAGCCGATATGCGATCGACTGGCGAGAGGAGCACTATCACTCCTCCGGTTGCGCGTCGGCGGACTGCATCCGCAAACGCGTCGCCGTGCGCAAGGTGAGCCTCTGGCGGCCGGGCACGAGCGTAGCTGGGCCACACAAACGAGCGGGTCAGGGCGTCGAGGTCGGTGTACGTGGGCGCGTCTTCTGCGAGGAGGCACCAGATGACCCCGGAGTTGTCGTTACGAACAGCCAGGCCGATTCCACCCGGTGTCAACGCGTGCGCGCAGGTCTCGGTGATCAGCGTCCGAAGTCGGGGTATCTCCTCCAACACACCTACGTCGGTTGCAGCTTGGCTCAGGGCGTTGGCATCGTCGGTGTCGGTCACACCGACCCCTTACCGTGGAGTTGTTCCATCTCGTTTATTGCCTTTGCGACTGACGCTCTGTCCAGCTCAAGCGAAACGTCCTCCGCATTCCGTTGAAGCCCTGAGCGGGTGAAGTTCATCGATCCCCAGATCACAAGGTTCTCGGTGACGAGCCGCTTCCGGTGAAGGCCCTCCTCTTCCTCCGTCGTGAGCGCATCGTCGAGGGACAGATTAAGGTGAGTGTCGGCGGCGAGGACCTCGGCGACACGGCGCATTGCGTGCGCGAACGGGCCGTTACCGGAGTGCGTGTTCGTGACGATGTGGATGTGTGAGCCAAGTGACAGCAGTTCGCTCATGACCTCCGAAAGGCGGATCTCGCGCTGAGGCCAAGTCGGGACGAGCGCTGCGAACTCGCCTCCGCCGTTGTCCATGACTGCGGCGTCAGTGATCCATGCCGAGACGAGCCAGATCCTTCGCGACGGGCTCAAGAGTTCCGCGGTGAATGCGCTTTGGACCAGATCCCGAATCTCGCGCGATGCTTGGCGACTGCTGGTGGAGATGACGCGGCTCAGGAGAGCGCCTCAGCAAGCTCTAGGGTGACCCACTCACCTTGCAGGGACCGTCCAGCGCCAGTGGTCCGCGGGTATGCCATTACCGACCCGACCTCGATTGGCTCTCCGATCAGCGCGAGGATCAATGCTTGCAGCGCCGCCGAGCTATGGGTGTCGGCGTTGATGCGCACCGCGCCCGCTCGCGAGAGCATGTCGCGCGCATCCGCGCTCGCCGACTCGGACAGTTGAATTTCGGGGACGGCCTCCTTGATGAGCCCCCGAAGCAGGAGCGGGTCGACCGCCGGGAGGTCGCCAAACCGCGAATAGGCAGCTCGCCCCGCTCCGCGCGCGGCACGGCCACGGGGCCACAGGAGGCTATACACCTGCTCGAGGCTCAGCTGGCTTCCTGCCTGGCGCGACGACGCGTAGGCGATGGTGCGCGCGTCGAGTTCGATCCCGAGTAGCTGCTCGGCTCGATCCCAGAGTTCGAGGGCGTCTAGCAAAGCAGTGTCTGTGCTCGGCGAGCTTCCCGGACGAAGCACTCTCAAGTTGAGCGAGGAGATAACAGCGTGGTCGGAGGAAAGCCCTTGCTCCCGGAGCGCGTGCCGGAGGTCGCTCAACGCGTCGGTTGTCTCTGCTCCAGTGCGGGCTGCGCGAACAGCCGCGAATGCGGTCGCGAGCGCACCAGGCTGCTGCGACGCTTTGAGTGCTAGGCGGACATTCCAGTCGATCACCTCGTAGTCAGTGGGCGCTAGGCTCGCTGACAAGAGCCGTGCGAGCCTTCCGGGATCGACGCTCGCAACGCGCCGTATGTCCTCCAAGGTGCCGCCGCTGCCTATGTCGGGCTCGCAGAGCCAGACGTCAAATGTCTCGTCCGCCTGCGCGGGGTCGACGAAGGCGTCGAGGTCGATGATGAGTTCGTCAGCGTCAACGTCCGGGCACATCCGCTGGCAGGCTTCTCGAAGTGCCACCGCAGCTGTCGTCGCAATCACGGGCACGAGCCAGTCGTCAATGTCCGCCGCGCTGGCTGACGCGAGACTTGCGCCGAACTCGGAGAGCCTGCGCGTGACGTCCACGTCCTTGATTAGTGCGCGCAGCCTCGCCATGGCGCGACTGTCGTCTTGGTCAGCGTCCATGTCATCCGCTGCGAAGACGGCGTCGAGCGCTCGCTCGAGACAGAGGCCGACTCCGAGATCATCTACCGCGGAGACTGCGGCGCTAAGGTCAGGTACGGCGTGGTTGCTTGCAACACTGACACCGGCGATCGCGGCGAGGTAGAGAGCAGAGAGCCATCCGAGCGAGAACTCGGATGCCTTGCCTCGCAGGGAGGGATCAGCGGCAACCCGATACTCGAACCATGCGGTGATGACAGCGCGGCGAGATTCATCCGAGAGAGACGCGAAGGAGGGGATTGCGTCTTTGCGGAGCGCGACTCGCAGCGCGTCTACAGCCGCCCGGAATCCGAGCGCGACCGGTCGCGGATTTCCGTCTGCGATCTGTACTAGCCCGACTTTGACTTCAGCGTCGGCGCTGGTCACGGCCGATCCGACGACGCCGCGGGCTACCTCCACCTCGTTGCCGAGTGCTGCAGTGTGGAAATGCAAGCCCTGCACAAGCTGGACGCCGGGTGATCCAGCCGGCAACTCGAACCACCACGATGGATTGACAGCCGTGATCTGGGTTCTCCACGAGGCTCGTGCGTTGCTCTGCTGCTGCTGGCGGTCTGCGAGGGAGAGCTCGAGTCTCCATGGACGAAGAAGTGGGCGTGCGGCGAACTCACCAGCGACCTGGAGGCTGCCGACGCTCTCTGTCACGGGCACGAAGCCATCGATGTCAACGACGTGCTCGCCCGAACTGTCGTCGTTGTCGATTGGTACCCAGTGCCAGAGTGTGTAGGACGTGACTCCGAACCGGCGTGAGGCTCGTCCCGGGGCGAACTCGGTGAGCGCTTGCACGATCGGCATGGCGGTTTCGAGCGGCGGGTCTTCGGGCCGCCTTCCGGGGGCGACGACGGTGACCTCCGGCAGGTTGAGGTCGCCGAATAGAGATTGGGGCGCGTACTCGGGCAACGGGATGTCGCGTGCGTAGCGGTCCATTCGTCCTGGCGTGGCGGTTGTCCAGTTGACCCGAAGCCGCCTTAGCGTCATCGGCAACACGCTCGTCATGAGGGCACGCGGTGACTCCCACATGACGGCCTGAAGCTGATCGTCGCTTAGTTCAAGGCCGTAGCGAAGGTGGCGCGCAAGGTCTCGCTCGTGGCGAGGATCGGTCAGGACTTGCTCAATGAGATCCGCGACTCTGCGTTGTCGATCCAGACGTTCCTGCTCCCACCGAGTCCGCTGTGTGACAGGCTCGCTGAGGTCCGCCCGGGCGCGCAGGCGTGGGACGCTAAGTGACAGCCAGTCCAGCAGTGCGTATGCAGCTTGCATCTTGAGCAGGTGGAGGTTGTCGACCGGGATCGAGCGTGCGGCG
The DNA here is from genome assembly GCA_963746895.1 of uncultured Actinomycetes bacterium. Classification (GTDB taxonomy): domain Bacteria; phylum Actinomycetota; class Thermoleophilia; order Gaiellales; family Gaiellaceae; genus Palsa-739. The sequence continues at coordinate 573,411 of CAVVDI010000013.1, forward strand.
AGCACCGGAGCGAAAAGCGTCTCGTAGCCTTGGTACCGCGCCCGGTCACGGCCGTAATCGCTGAGGATCACCGTCGTCCAGGGACGCATCGACTGGAGTCGGCCGGCGCGTCCCTTGCGCTGCACGAACGCCGCGTCGTCGCGCGGTGCTTTGTGTTGAATGACCGCTCCAACCTCGGGGTCGTCGAAGCCAACCTCGAGCGAACTCGTTGCGACGATCACGTCAGCGTGCGGGTCAACGCCTGCGTCCTGGCTGCTCGTGCGTGCGACGCTCAGGCGGTCGGCAGCGCCCAGCGGATGGCCCAACTGAGGGCAGATGTCCCAGACCTGCCCGTCGGCGGTCTTCGCTGCGTTGCTCTGCGCGTCTCTTCGCCGCAGCGCCGCAAGTGGTGGTGCCGGCCGTCCTTCGTAGGCTCCTTCGGCGCTGCGTAGGTTCCAGTAGAGGCGGTTAGTGACATCAAGGTCGTCCGTGAACGCGAATACCTTGCTTCCGCTCGTGCGGCTTGGATCCCTAAGTGACCGTGACTCGAGAAGACGCGCCATAAGGAATGTCGCCTGGATCGTCGTTGAAAGCAGCGCTGTGCCGGAGACGGGGTTGCCACGGAGAACGAGTGCGTATTCGCCGCTTCGAAGCTCGAGATCGTCGTCGCGGGGGCTGATCTCGTGCACGTCCGTGAGCCCGGTGATCTTGGACATGAACTCGCTCGGGTTCTCGAGTGTCGCTGAGAGCCCGACGACATGGAGTGGCGAGTCACGTCCGAGTGCGTGTCTCCAGCGTCGAAGCAGGAGCGCTACCTGGGCGCCGTGGGTGCCGCCGTAGGTGTGAACCTCATCGAGGAGCAGAACACGTGGTCGGTGGCTGCTCGCACCCACGAAGGTCGGACGCATCTCCGCGTCAGACAGGCCGCGGTTGAGCATCTCGGTCGTTGTGAACAGGACGTGGGGTGTCTGCGCCTTGATGCTACTGCGCGTCAAAGCGAGCTGTCCCTGACGGGACCGCCACGCGCAGTTTGGGCACTCGAGGATCTCGTTCTCAGCCGCGATGTCTGCGGTGAGCCAGACGAGATCCTCTGAGCAGCCCTGTGGGCACCGGAAGTAGCGGCACGCGTAGCCTCCAGTCGCCACGCGCCAACCGCGAGATTGGCCCCGCGCGTCGCGAGCCACCTGCTGAGGCGACCACGAAGTTGGCCCGAAGAGCGCGCCGACCGCAAGCACCGGCCCGCCGGCCGCGGCGATCAACTCCAGCTGGCTGAGCGCCTCAGCAAGCTGATCCTTTAGAAGTTCGTTTCGCGGATAGATCGCTAGAACTCGAGCCCACCTGCTCAAGTCGCTGTCAGCAGCGATCTCCGTAAGCGTCGGAAGGTAGAACGCTTTGGTCTTTCCGCTCCCTGTGCCCGCGCATACGATCGTTGCCGAGCGCCCGCCATTAAGCAGTTCGTGCCGGATCCTGATGGCCGCTTCGAGCTGAAATCGCGACAGGAGCAACCCGGGTCCACGACCCCCGAGCATTGCGTCCAGTGCGATACGCTCGCCCGCTCGAAGAGGCGCGCCGTCAGCGAGGGCTTCAATCGCATCGGCTGGTTCGATCTCGCGTCGCGGAAACGTCCGTGGACGAGCGAGGACACGAAAGTCGTTGACGAGTTGTGGTGCCTGCCGGTAGTCGCGTGCCGGCGTTAGCTGCCTGAGCCTTGCGAAGAGCCGCACGCTCTCCCCGAACCGAGTTCGGTAGCGCGGAGGCTCGTGACCAAGATCCACGAGCAGGTGATGATCGAGAAGGTCATCGATGAGTTCTCTGGATCCGATCGGGTCTCCGCTGTCGCGGAGCACAAGGTCGGCGGCCGCCTCGACCTCTGCGTGGGAGAGTGCCCCGTCGACGCGACCCCACGAGAGCCAGTTGAGTTCCTCCCGCTCAAGGCGGGACAGAAGCTCCTCGTGTGTCTGCGTTATCGGAGTCGCCGTCATCGCTCGCGCTCGCGGCGCACGGTGAACGACGGTAAGCCATCGTGCGCCTCGAGCCACGCGCGGACGGTTGGTGTCACCTCGTCGAGGCCCGCACCGGTCTCACTCGAGGCCTCCTTCCAGAACGCGACGACCTCGTCGGGAACCGGCTCCGCGCGTAGCTCATCAAGGTGAGCGGTGACCGCAGTGGCCTCATCGATGAGCCCATCGAGTTCAGCCGCTGACAGGCCCATGTCCGTGGCAGCCCGGTCGAGCAGACGTTGGTGAATCCCCTCAGTCCGCCTGGCAGCGGCAGCTAGCGGCCCGTTTTCAGAGAGATGTGAGATTACGTCGAGGCGAAGTGTGTCCTCGTCGGGCCAGACGCGCTCGGCGAGGCGACGGAGCATGGACTGCTGCGAGGTGAGTAGGGAGTTCCGGAGCGCCTGGGCTTGTCGCGTCACGGCGACAAGAGAGCCGCGCGCATCGGCGCCCGCCGACGCATACGCAGCGAGTTCTTCGTCCGTGGCGTTCCCCAAAACGTCGAGTGCGGCTCGCAGCCGCCTCGCCGTCTCGGCGAGGGACGTGACCTCGGTGGGGTCCAGGAGGTTGAGTGGACCAACGCGACCTTGGCCTAGATCGATGAACAAGCTGCGAGCGCCCGCGATTCTTGCCTCGATATCCGCGAAGGCGGCGTCCACGTTGCTCGTGGATGCTGTCGAGGATGCACGCTCCGCGACGCTCTTCAAATCCGCCAAGCGATCCAGGATCATTCCGCCGCTCCAGCGCAGGCCGCGATCAACTGGTCAACGTCGCCTATCAACGTCTGAATCGCAAGACGTGCTGGAGTTGACGGGTGCCCGTCCTGTCCAGCGGAGTTGCCCTGGATCACTTCGGCGGCTGCCTCCAGTGACTGACTGATGAGCTGATCGACGAGGTCGAGGTACCGGCTGATCTCCTGAAGCATCGGTAGATCGAGCCGGGCGACGCGCGTCAACGATTCGACGCTGACGCCCTGCTCGGCGTAGACGACGGCTCGTCTCGCATCGTCGAGCAACTGTGCCGCTGCAGTGGACGTCGGAAGCTGGGCCTGGTCAATCTGGCCGAGAATGTCCGGCGGGCGAAGCACGTGCGCGGCCTTGGCTTCGGTCACTGCATCGTCGAGAGCGTCGCGGATCGTCTTCAGCGTGAGCGAGGAGCCAGCGCCGATCTTGTCCTCGACTGACGCGATAACAGCACCGATCGTCTCCGACTCCGCGGCAAGACCGGCCTCTGCAAGACGGATCAAGGTGTCGTGTAGATCGTGCGGCTCGCCAGCCTTGGGTGGGCGCTGAAGGCCGGCCGGATCGCGCGCCATTCGCTTGGAGTCGATCAGCGTCCAGTCAAACGCGGTGACGTCAGCGCCGCGACCCTGACGGCGCCCGGCAGTCTCCCTGCAGCACCTCCAAGGTTCGGGCGTGCGCTCTCTGGGCCTCCTGCTGAAACTGCGCCCAGGGTCTCGATCGCCCGGCCGAGGCCGTGTCGAGCGTGCCAACCTTGGCGATTGCCCCTGCCAACGGCGCTGCTGTTGATGGCTCCGCGATCCCCAGTCCGGCCGCCGCAAGAACGAGGACTCGAGATGCGTCGGTCAGCGTCGCGGGCGCAAAGGGACCCTTGGCGAGTCGCGCGACGAGGTCGGTCTCTGCTTGTCGTACGGCACCCCGGAGACGAGCCAGAGCATCCACCCCGCCCGGGAAAGCCCATGAGCGGTGCCGCTCGTGGAGAAGTAAGCCCTGCAGTAAACGGGCAGTCGCGGCGTTTGGCTTGATCTCGATGAGCGGCTTGGCATCCCCGACCGCCCCTCCGCCTGCGGTGTTGTGGATACGCACCGCCAGATTCCGCTGCGCCTGCTCGGATCCAATCAGGCCGATGGCGGCGAAGACCGCCTCTTGCCGGAACCCGATTTCCTCCCACCGGATCCCGGCCTTTAGCTCGTCGAAGAGGCTTCGGCGTAGATCACGCGCGATGCCTTGCGAAAGTTCAACGCGGGCGCCGGCCCACTGACTGACCTCCTGCAGTCGCGCATCGTCCGCAGTTGGCTGAGGCCCAGGCTCCGGCTCAGGTGGCTGAGGGCCGGGCGGAGGCAACAGGGACGGCCCATCGCCGCCAGTGGCAGCGTCAGGGAGATCGAGGTTGAGCGCGCGAAGCAATCCGGAGGGATTCGACGACTCTTCGACGCTCCAGAGCCGAAGGACGGTCTCTGCCCGGCTTCGGTCAGCGCTGCTCAGGTCCGCGCTCTCGACCGCTTCTAGCTGTGAGAGTGAGAGGTCGTTGAGCGCGCGACGCTGGATCGCACCATCGACAAGGGCCTTGAGGTCGCCGGTCGGTGACGGGAACTGTCCCTCGTTGAGCCGTACGCGGTCGGCGATCACCGGGCCGACGACGGCTTCGAGCAGCCTGCGTGGCCGGAATGTCTCGCGGTTTGCGAGACGGGAGCCGGTGACCGCTGCGGAGCGGGTGAGTGGGAAGAGGCCATGCCCCTCAGGCGTGGCGCCGAAGATGGCGTGGCACTCGTCACGTCGATCAAACGGGCAACTGTCACACTGGTTAGGGACGGCGGTGGCTCTGCGTGTTGATTGGCTGCGGATGTTTGCGATGCCGAGCCGAGCGGCGTTGAGGTAACGGCCGATCATCACCGGGGCGACGTCGTCGGTGTCGGCGATCGGGACGTCTAGGCTGAACATGCTTCCGCCCCACGCGCTGATGCGGGTTGCGAGCGTCTCGGGGGCTTGCTCATCCCAGTAGTTCGCAGTGATCGCGAGTGCGACGCGAAGTGTGCAGAGCCTCTGAACGCCGTCACGAACGGCTGGGGTAGTGATCGCATCCACAAGGTCAAGCTGGAGGCCGCGAGCGATCGCCATATCCTCGAAGAGCAGCACGAGTTGCTTCTTGTCCTTCAGCAGCGCTGCGCGGACATCTGTGAAGACGTCGGTGAGTGAAATATTCCCGAGGCCGATTACGTCTGCGGCGGCGACGTCGAGTGCGTCCGACAGGATCCGCGCTGCGGCGTCGGCGAAGCCCGGCATTTGCAGGTTGAGGACCGCTCGTCTTGCGGCGTTTCCCGCCCCGCGTAGGCTCGCGTTTGTGAAGACGAGGTCGTCAGCGCGGAACCCGAGTTCCTCGTCGGCGTCGTCCTCATCTGGGCGCTGGTAACCGTTCACGATGTCCGCCGCAAGTCGGTGAATAGGCCCTCCGACCCGCGTCAAGTGCGTCCGGCAGGCGTGATCGGTCAGCAAGGCGGGAAGAACGCTCGGGTCGCACAGGCTGTCACGTAGATCGGCGTCGAGTCGCGCCGCGCGCCTCCACCCTGATGGGATCCCGTATTGAATGACAACAGCGATCTGAAGAGCGAGGCGCGTCGCAGCCTCCTCCAATGTGGGGACCTCGGTCTTGGCAGTGTCCATCTGCTTACGGACCTCGTCGAACCGTCCCCCCTCAAGGCCTTCAAGGAGCGTTCGAACGACTGTTGGCAGGCTCGTGCCGTCCCGCGGGATATGGCGAATGACGAGGTCGTCTCGGTCCGGTAGGACGACACGCAGCCACTTGATGAGGTGCGACTTCCCGGTGCCCCCGCCACCAATGATCGGGATGACGAGCGTGTGCTCACGTGGCTGAGCGACCATCAACTGCTCGAGCAGCATCTCCTGCGTTGCCTCGTGGCTCTGCGCCACGGCCTCCGCTCGGCGACCCGGAAGTGGGACTGGCATCTCGAGAAGGCGAGGCGGCTGATGGACAGCGAGAAGAACCTCGTCGCTCTGTGCAGCAACGTCGGCGACGATCAGACGGTCCTGGCCCTCAGGCCAGCAGGCCTCCCAGTGCTGACTAGCCACCGGCGGCCGCTGTTCTTCGGATGCGCGCGACGGCAGCCACCTCGGCGCCTGTCGAGCCAAGGAAGCCGCCGGGCGCGAGGCGGACACGGTCGGACACGTCATCTCCCGCCGACAACTGCACGACGCCCTCGTGATGCAGTTGGACGAGAGCGAGCGAGAGTCCTTCGGGAACAGTTCCTTCAGTTGGCGCCCGGTCCGGGCACTCGCTCATCCGCGCAGCGACGGCGCGCCCAACCGCACCGTTGGGTAGCCAGGGGAAGATCTCTGCTGCCTTGTCGACGACTGCTCGCACCGGCACGTCGGCACCGGACTCGATGAGGTCGTCAAGTTCCGAGCGGATGGCCTCGGTTGGGTCCGGGATGATCGCAGCGACCGCTCCACCACCGCCGCGGCCGTCGACGGACGCAGCGACGCCGCACCAGCGGCCCAGGCGCTCGAGCACGTTGAACGGCACGCCGTCGCGAAGGAGGGTCCGGGCCGAGCCGAGTTGCCGCTGTAACACTGGCTCCGCAGCCGCAAAGCCACCGATCGGTGCTGTAACTCCCTGGAGATGAAGCCAGGCCAACGCCAGCTCTGCGTGATGCTCCTGCTGCAGTTCGGTGCGGAGCCGCCAGATCTCCTCCTCGTCCTCACTCCCGACCTCGAAAAAGCGTCTGGTGACCACCCGGCGGAAGGCCTGTTCGCTCTCGCTTCCCCAGGCAAGGGTAAGAGAGTCCTGTCCGTCGTCGGTCACGACACCGAGGTCGATCAGGGCGGTGAGGGATGGTCGGACGTGCCGGCTCTCATCCGTCGTGCCCTCCTGGCGCGTGATCAGACCCCTTGGCGTGAGGTGATCGATGAGCTCGGAGCGGCTCATCCCCGGCGCTTGAAGCAGCGAGTGCCGGATCAAGCTCCACACGGACGGGAGCACTTGCTCTGAGAGGTCTGCCACTAGCTGTCCTCATCCTCCCAGAGATTTTCGAGACGGAGGGCGGCCGGATGCATCTCGCGAACAGTCATATCCGGCCGCTCCCAGGACGTGCAGTCGTCCGGCGCGACGACCATCAGAGGCCGCGGGAGCAGGCGCAGATGACCGAGAAGGCGGAGAAGATCGTCTTGAGGTTCCTCCGGAGCGAGCAAGATCACGGTCGGAAAGGCCGCGAGTCCGACCGCACCGTCGAGAAGCTCCTCAGGCGCGGTCATGAGCGGCGCACGCTCGTCAAGCGCAAGCACGAGTTCGTCGAGTTCGCGCCTCATCGCGCGTGAGCCAGTCAGTAGCTGGCTGCAGACAGCGTGGCGTGTGCCGATTCCGCAGAGGTAACCGACCGCCCGGGCATAACGACGCTCCCATCCCTCGCCGCCTGCATCGGTCAGTGCCACAAGGTCGTGTCCCTGGAGAAGTCGGGCCATCCCGTCTTCGATTGACGGAAGGACTGGGGGTGGCGCGATTGGAACGGGTGGCGTTGCTGGAAGGCGAGGCCCGAGGCTTCGGCAACCGTTGCAGCCTCCACACTCCTCGTGGGCAGCAAGCGCGGCCGTCCGCGTGGGCGAGCGGGGGACGCTGTAGATCTCGCTCAGCACCTCGCACACTCCTCCTCCACGCGCGATCCCAAGCACTGCAGCGAGTTGCTGTCGGCGAACGGAGATGCTGCCGCGTCGCACAAGCTCGACCTCGTCCCAGGCACTCGCTGCGCCGAGATCGTGGCGTTCAAGTCGGACGCCGATGAAGTGGCGGCCTTCCTCATGCCGAGCACCAACAAGCGACACGAATCGTGTGCGGGCCATTAAGGCGAGCGTGCGAGCGTTCCACTTCTCGTTCTCGTCGCTTGCGTCTTGGAGACCGATGCGAAGCGCGTCGAGAGGCACCCAGAGGACATCATCTGATTGGTCTGAAGCCCGAAGCATTGCTGCCCAGCGCTCCCGCGCGAGCGGCACTCCGATGAGCTTGGCCTCGCTGAGAGACCGCGCGACGTTCTCGTCGTCAGGGGCCCAGAGGAGGTAGCCGGCGGCGGCGCGCCCGTCGCGTCCGGCGCGTCCGACTTCCTGGTAATAGCGATCGACGCTTTCGGGCAGGCATGCGTGGATGACTGAGCGAACGTCGGGGACATCGATCCCGAGCCCGAACGCGGAGGTGCCCACGGCGACGTCGGCGGTCGGCAGACGGGTCGCGTCGCCTCGAAGCGCGCGGAGCGCAGCGCGGCGCCCTTCGTCGTTGGTGTCGCCGGTGACAATCACGGCGCGGCGCAGCCCGGCTTCAGCGAGCGACGCGTACATTTCGTTCGCGTCTTCCCGGGTACTGGTGTAGACGAAGATCGGCCTCGGAAGGTGCATCACGGCCTCCAAAACCCGTTCACGTCGCTGAGTGACATCGTCGGAGCGCGCGGACCAGTAGGCCAGCTCTGGTCGAAGCGCCGCGGCACCGCAGACGACGAGGCATGAGTTGTGCTCTACGAAGAGGTCTGTGAGTGTGTCGATGTCGGGCTCGGTAGCAGTAGCGGTCATGAGGAGCGTCCGGAACGCGTGCCCTGACCCTTTGGCGCGGGCAAGCAGTTGCTTGCGCACGCCGGCGAGCATCTGGAAGTCAGGCCTGAACTCGGCACCCCAACTCGAAACGGTGTGGGCCTCGTCAATCACCAACTGTTTTAGGTAGCCGGCCTCGGCGGCATCCCCGAGGACCTCGCCGAGGACCCCACAAGCTGATTCCGGGGAGGTGAACACGACGCGCTGCTGACCGCTGCGGATCCGACCGAACATCGCGATCCGTGCGGGCAACTCAAGTCCGGAGTGGAAGGCGAACGTGTCTGTTGCGTCGGATGCGTTCAGCCTGGCGAGATGGGATCGGAACTGCTCCTCTTGATCGATGGCGAGGCTGACGGTGGGGACGATGACGACCGTTGTCCCGTTTGTGACGTCAGGACGAAGCGCCGTGAGCAGGCCGACGAGCGACTTGCCGCTGCCCGTTGGGAGGCAGACGAGGATCGTGGCGTCGGCGGCTGAAACGATCACAGCGCGGACCGCCTCCCGTTGCTCGAGGCTCCGATAGTCCGCAAGTCCTGTGTAACTCACCCAGATTGGGTCCCCGGGCCGCGGATCGAGCGGCCGTCGGTCTTCTCGGCTGGCTGGATAGGTGTCGGGCGCCTCGTCAGCGCCGGGCAACCAATCCGGCGCCCACGCCTTGACACCAACGATCCGTCGTGTGCCCTCCGCCTGGCCGGGTGCAATCTGGATGCCAGACGCCTCCCAGACCATGGGATCGGGCCACGGTGGTGCCGCAGGGACACGCAACGGGGAAGGGAGACGCGTGGAGTGTTCGAGGACCTGCCACTCGCGCAGCACATCACGGATGAGCGATGCGATATCGGCCGGCCCGGCTCGCTCAGGGGCGCCGAGTGCGGAGGCTAGGCGGGGAGCGGTCTGTGACAGCAGCGCCTCAACCTTGGCGCTGTCCGGCCAGGCGTCGACAGCTCGTTGCAGGGTGATGAGGTCGATCACTGGAGCTCGTCGGAAGGCAGCGACTCGGAGGACAGGATGACGATCCCCGCGGCATCCACATCGATGCGTGGTGAGGCGATACCGGAGGCCAACGCAGTCACAAGATCGGTCTCTGCGGCTGCTCGATCGGCGGCTCCTTGCTCGCCACGGGCGTGGATCCGAGCGGCGGCATCCTCCCCGTCGGTCTGCATCAACTGGGCAGCGTGGGCGCATCTCTCCGTTAACTCGTGCCTTGCGGCGACTATCTCCAGGGCCCGCTGACGAGCTCTCGCGCATGTCGCCAGCCACGCATCACGTGGGACAAGCTCGTCGACGTGCGCCCAAAGCCACGGTCGGAGTGTGAGATCGCCCCGAAACTCGCTGTACGGCGCTGCAAGAAGCGCCACGACCGCCGGATCGTGCACCTCCTCGATGTGAGCATTGAGCCAGACGCTCGCTTGCAGGGGAGGTAGGTACGCCTCGGCCCGCCGGCGCACAGCCGGCTCCGCCAACTCGCGACTCTCCCACGGCAACGTCTCGAGGGCAGGGGCCAGGTTCGGGTACACGCGTAGGTCGAAGCAGAACGCCAGCGTGTCGGGCCGACCGTTCCATGTTGTTCGAGGCCGCCACATCGCAAAGGCACGCCCTCGGTCGTCCTCCTCCGTGAACGTCCACAAGGCATCGACGAATGGGTCGCCGGGAGCAAGCAGACGGGCCTTGCGCTGCGCGGCTGTGAGGCGTCGGAACGCGCCGCGGCAGATGCCGTTTCTGTCGAATGCGCCAGCGAAACGGCTCGCGATGAGGTCGTGCGGAATCAGGGGCAAGTCGCTTGCCTTGAGGCGCCCGACGTCGGGACGGTCGAAGCGCGTGAGAGCGAACTCGTGCAGATTCCGCTCTTGGACATGATGGAACCGTAGGTCGGCTGCATCAGACCCGTCACCCGACGACCAGGCGACAACTGATGCCGCCCAGCGTTCGCAAGCCGCAGCGCGGTCTGCCGCCTCGGTGTCCTCGATCAGTCGCAAGCCCTGCTCCTCCGCGGTGGTCTCGTCCAGTAACTCGGCCAACTCGATCCGTTGGAGTTCGTCGTCAAGTCGGCTGCTCACGACATCGGAGCACCCCTCGATGCCGACCGCGCCTTTGACCACCGCCTCTTGAACGATCTGCGGCATGAGCCCGTCGACGACCAATTGGAGGCTTGCGATCGATCCGGCAAACAGGCCGAAGCCGTCGCGAAGACAGGTGAACCAGCCATCACCGAGCGAGGACGGATCGCCCTCGAGGAGCACAACCTGCTGGGCAGGAGCACCAGCACCGAACCGGTCAAAGCGGCCAAGCCGCTGCTCGATACGGTTTGGACTCCATGGAAGATCGGCGTGAATCAGGAGATCGGCCGCCTGAAGGTTCTGTCCCTCCTCGCCGACGGGCCCGAAGACAAGAATCGCGGCCGCCTCAGCATTGGAGAAGCGTTCCGCCGCCTCGGGATCGGCGTCGCTGATCCGGATCACCGGAACCCGACTGCCTCCAGCCCCCAAGCGCTCCTCAAGCAGGGAGGCAGCGCCCTCCGTGCCGGATGCGATCGCGACCTTCTGTCCCTCCCTCGCAGCGGCCTCGGCGATGCTGACTGCGTGTTGCAGCCGCGCGCAGCCAGCCGCGCGCAGCGAGGACGCGACGGCTAGGTCATGAAGCAACTGCGCTTCCTCCGAGTCAGAAGGATCCTGGGCGACGACGGCGAGGCAACGGCGAGCGGCGTCTCCCAGCGCGTCACCGGCGCCGAACGCGCCCTCAAGGACGTCTCGGGCGGCCGCCAACTGCTCTGGCGATAGAGGAGCGCCCTCGGTCTCAGCCTGCGCGGTGAGCCGTTCTCGCCATGCGTCGAGCAGGACGCTGACACGAGGGTCGCGGCCGACCTCGATGACAGTTGGGGCGAGACGGCCGAGTACTGGGAACTCCTCAGCGAGCCCCGAACCGCGCCGAGTGCGGATCATCCGGCCATACATCCGGTAGGCCTCCCCGATGTACGCTCGCGCACGCCGGACGGACCGTTGCAGCGCATCCGCCTCACCCCGATTGAGACTTGTCCGTACCTCCTCGAGCAGAGCGAGTGCGTAGTCGTCATCGAAGAGCAGAGCGCTCAGCCCGTCGATAGCCGCGAGGACGAAGGTCGGCTGGGACTCAGCGTCGAGGTTGGCGTAAAGCGTGCCGAGTTCCTCCCGATTCTCGAGCCTGCCCTCGAACCCCTGCAGGTCATCCAGGCGGTAGCTGGCGGGCGATAGGAGATGGAATAGCCGCAGGAGGCTCATTGGCTCCTGGAGCAGCGGGGTGGCGCTGAGCAGAATCACCTTTGGCACCGCTGCTGCGAGCGCAGCTAGGAATTCGTAACGCCTCGCACGCGACGCGCTCGCCGAGGCCTCAGCGGCGAGACGCTGCGCCTCGTCGACGATGAGCAAACCGACCTCATCGGAAGTCAGCTGCTCGAGCTCGTCGAACGGAACGATCTCAACAGCGTCTGGGAACTGCTCAGCGATATGAAACTTGTTGGCGAGTTCCAGCCGCCATTGGCTCGTCAACGCACCGGGGACGACGACAACGACCTTACCCGGCGACCGGTCGAGAAGGTGCTGGCGGATCACTATGCCCGCCTCGATCGTCTTGCCAAGGCCGACCTCGTCTGCGAGCAGGTAGCGCTGTGAGACATCCTCTAGTACGCGTCGCGCCGCCTCCACCTGATGGGGGTGGAGTTCCACAGACGCCGACGCTAACGCCGTGATCCGCTGATAAGCCGTGACACGATCGAGGTAGGCGTGCACGAACTCGCTCCGGCCGTCATAGAACCGCCGAGACTCAGCCGCCAACGCCGCTAGGAACGGAGTGGCATCCGAGACTGGCCGCCGCCACCGAACGTTCACGACTCGCTCGTCAAGAACTTGCTCCGTGCGACCTTCGAGACGAGCCAGTACCTGTTTCGTCTCGAGATCGTGCTCGATCACTCGACCATGCCGCCACTCCTCGTCAAGAACGGCGTGTATGCGGGTTTGTGGCGTGAGTCGACCTCGACGCAGGTCGACGAGATCAACCGGATGGAGATGCCGGCCATTCTCCCCCGGATGGTCGAAGTACTCCACGTATCCGACGGCACCTGCCGCACCCTTCAGCCGGCCCAAGCCGAGGTCGCTTCGGAAGTCGACGACAAGCACTTCGAGATCGAGCCCGGGACGAGTACGTGTCACAGTCGGCGCGTTCGTGCTGACGAGGTCCATGGGCAACTCGCTGGGCGACGACTCAGCTTCACGGCGTAACACGACTTCCAGCGTTTGTTCGCACCCCTGCGCTACTTCCTCTTGGTTGCCACGGCCGCGTCGCCCACCCAGCCAAGGCTAGGACATGCCCCCGCGACAGCACACGCTAAGCGACGCGCCGCGCCGCGACCGCGCTATGGGCACGCGGCGCTGGCCTTGGCGTCAGTCGCACCCAGCCCTGCACGTGGCGCCAAATCTTGGGCGTCCTGGCTGAGCAATCGCCTGTAGAGCAGCTTCGTCTTTCGGCTGGGCTCAAGCCCAAACCGTTCGTCGAGATCACGGCGAAGACGTTCGTACCGATCGGTGACGGCGTCACGGCGGCCGAGCGCGGCTTCCGCCTCGATCGCGAGCTGAATAACGTGCTCGTTTGATCCATCGAGCGCGGCCGCCTCGTCTGCGACCTCGAGTGCTTTGGCGGCGTCACCGGACTTGAGTCGGAGTCGGCCGACCCGCTCGAGGAGGCTCAGGCGGAGCGAGGTCAGTCGGCGCTGTTCGCTATCTGCCCACAGAGCATCGATGCCTGCAAGGGGCTCGCCGCGGAAGAGCGCGAGTGCTCGTTCGAGCAACGCGGGCATGTGTTCTTCGTCGTGGGCTTGCTCTCGCAGCCGGTCGAGTTCGTCGAGGTCGATCTGCAGTTGCTCTCTGTCGAGGGTGTAGGTGTCGCGCGCGCGCACGAATGCGTCGCCGAGGAGTTTCCGTGCTTCGCTTGCTGCTTGGTAGAAGCGGGCGGCGCTTCGTCGTGGGTCGTCGCCTGGCCATAGCGCCTCGAGCAATTCGTCGCGGCTGACGAGTCGCCGCTGGATCGCAAGGTAGGCGAGAAGTTCGGCCGTCGCTTGCCGTCGCGGTTGCTTCTTCTTGCAGCCGATGAGCTCGAACGGACCCAGCAGCCTTATGCCAGCGCGGTCGTCCGATCGGTCGTCGACAGCCGCATGGGCGGGCGCGGCTTCCGGCAGAGCCTCGCGGTCTGCTTGCACCTGCTCAGACGGTGGCTCGACGTCGTGCCTTGTCGGGATGAGTAGGACTGGTGGCGCGAGCGGCGCGGAGTGCTTGCGCCAATCTGCGTCCTCGACCGTCGGCTTCTCACCCGCTGCGAATGCGCGCCGAAGTCTGAGCGCGCTGCGCCTCGGCGCTCGTCGAATCGCCAGCTTCATCATCTTCATCACGAGGACGAGGTCGAGGAGAACCAACACGACCCAGGCGGCGAGGTCGAGCGTGCGGCTGATCGTGCTGGCCGCGAGCGGCGCGGAGAACGAGCGCGGTAGCGGCGGAAGCGACGGCCGTAGGTTCCAGGCGAGCGCGAGCACGGTGACGAGCGCGGCCACGCTAAGAAGCGCGACGAGGCGGAGGACGATGATTGAGCGGGTGCTCATGTGATCACCGCTATGAGCGCGCCGGCGGCGAGGAAGGGCGCGAGCGGCAGCGAGGCTCGCCACGCAGTTCCGCCCTCGCGAACGACCCGCAGAAGGCCGGCAATCGCGGCGAAGGCGACGCCGAGCACGAGCGCGCTCAGGGCACTGCCGTCGAGACCGAGAATGAGCAGGAGCGCGAGCTTGACGTCGCCCATGCCGAGCGCCGCCGGCCAGCGCAGGCTGACGACAGTGAGCGGCAAGACCGTCGCGAGACCGGCGATGAGGACGAGCGGCGGCCCGGCCGCAAGCGTGAGCGCGGCGCACACGACTGCGGCGGGACCGACGATCCGATTCGGGATCCGCCGCTGGACGAGATCGAAGAGCGCACATACAGCGAGCGCGCCGCCGACTACCGCGAGCCGCGTCAGCACGAGCACGGCCGCGTTCGCGATGAGACCCGCGCTCACGAACGTTACGGCGCCGACTGCGGCGGCGATGATGCCGCGTCTGATCATGGTGCGCGCGGGGCTGCGTTCGCCTGGGCCGAAACGGTTAGATCGTTGAGGCCGACGAGGCGGAGCAGGATGGTCGGAAACTGCCGGGTGACTTGCACGTGCACCTCGGTTGGCGTGGCGTCCGCGTGCGCCTGGATGCCGGGCTCGCCGCTCAGCGCGGCGAGCGCTGCTGCTTGTGCTTGCGACGGGTCGAGCGCGAGCTGTCCCTCGTGGACTGCTTGCGGGTCGAGTTGTTGGGCGCCGGCAAGGGCTGCGTCGTCGGCGAGCGAGGTGAGGTCGCGGCGGACGATGAATGCGTGGCCGATGTCGACTGCGGCACCGAGCACCATCAGCAGCGCGAGCGTGAGCAGCAACCCGGTGATCAGGACGGAGCCGCGTTCATCGCTGAGCCGCTTCCTGGCTACGCGGGTCATGGCGAGCTGTCTCCGATCAGGCTGCGATAGGTGTCGACGGGGGCGGCCGCGGTTCCGTGGACGGTGATCGTTCCGAGCTGACCGACGAATGGCAGTGAGGCGAGCCCGATCTGAGCGCTCGTCTCTGCTTGCAGGACGGCGCCCCGCGCGAAGGTTCCGTTGAGTTGCAGCTGCAGGGGAACGCCGGTCTGCGTCTGCGCGCGGGCGATGGCGTCGTCGGCTGCTTGTTGTGCTCCTGTGGGAGTCGGTGCTTCGACGGCGGCGCGGACGGCATCGCGCGCTGCCTGGGCGGCGGCGAGGCGTCCGTTCTCGATCCGCGCGAAGGCGACGACGATGAACATGATCGGAAGCAGCACCCCGGCGAGCAGCAGTAGAGCCGACACGAGCCCAAGCTCGCCTTCCTCGCGCCGGAGCTTCTGGAGCAAGTTCACGGTGTTGCTGCCTGTTCGTCGGCGGGGTATTGCTCGAACGGCAGGCTCGCGCTCGCCGCGACCGCAGGCAGCACGAGTGGGACGTTGAAGAGGTGCGGTGCCTGGCCGTTGACGGTGATCGTGACTTCGTTGCCGCTGACGCTGGCGTTCGCGTGCATCGCCGAGCCGGCGCCGCCGGCGGCGGCGAGGATGGCGTTGGCGCGGTCGATGCCTGCTTGTGTCCCGCCCGCGGCTGCGGCGCGGGCTCCGTCTTGTGCGGCTGCTTGTGCGACGTTGCGGGCGTGCGCGTAGGTGATCGCCTCGGCCGCGAAGGCGAACACGAGCAGGACGAGGCCGAGCGCGAGCAGACCCTCGATCAGGGCCTGCCCGCGCTCCTCTCCGAGCCGGCGCGCAAGCCTCCGCATGGACTATCCGCCGCTGATGAAGTTGGCGATGCTCTGAGCGGCCTGTTCGAGCGCGGGCCGGAGCAGCGCGACCACGGCCGCGGCGGCGGCGGCGAGGCCGACGGCGAGCACGACCCAGTTGACCAGGCTGTCGCCTCGTTCCTCACGGCGGATGCGCTCGGCCCAACCCAGAAGCCGGAACCAGAGTGCGTCGATCATCGATCCGTCCTCCTTTTTTAGACGGTGTGGGACAGGAACCTGAGAAAGCCGTAGGCGAGCACCAAAACGAGCACCGCAAGCAGCGGCGCGAGCGGTGCGTGCATCGACAGGTAGGCGCGGTCGGCGGCGCGCTCGAGGTAGCGCGCCTGCTCGGCGCGGGCCTCGCGCGCCTGCTGGCGCAGGAAGTCGAGGTAGGGGCTCTCCTTGACCGCGAGTAGCTCGCAGAAGCGGGTGAAGGTCGGCTCGCCCGCCTCGCGCGCCACTCGCACGAGCGCCTCGCGCTCGGAGAGGCCACGCTCCTTGCGCGCCAAGGTCAGCGCCCGCTCGAGTTCGGCGCCAAGCGGGCCGGCGCAATCGCGTCCGGCGAGTTCGAGCGCCTGCCGCAGCGATTGTCCGGCGCCGAGTGAGAGCGAGAGCA
Source organism: uncultured Actinomycetes bacterium (assembly GCA_963746895.1). Taxonomy (GTDB): domain Bacteria; phylum Actinomycetota; class Thermoleophilia; order Gaiellales; family Gaiellaceae; genus Palsa-739. The sequence continues at coordinate 589,691 of CAVVDI010000013.1, forward strand.
CCGCGATTGCCTCTGGCAGGTCGAGGAAGATCGCCTCCCGCCTCTGTTTGACCTTCTGGCGCAGCAGCAGATCCGGCACGAACGACCCGGCGATCGCGAGTAGCACCACGAGCGCGAGGCTCGGAAGCCGTCCGGTCGCGGCCGCGTACGGCGCCAGCACCACGAACGGGGTCGCTAACGCGAGCAGCGCTTTGTCGGCGGCGTAGCGGGACAGCGTTTTCCCGTCGCCTGCGCGGCGGAGGTCGCGTTCGTAGCTCGCGCGCAGGCCGACCAGCCAGCCGGGAAGCTGCAACGTCGCCCCTCGCGCACCGAGCTCGCCGATCCGTCCCTCAACCCGGGCGAGCCTGACCGCGAGCGGCTCCCGCCGCCCGGCGACCACGTGCGCGACAAGCAGCAGCCCACCGATCACGAACGAGACGCTCGATAGAAGTAGCGTGGTGTTCATCGCTGCGGCCTCGTGCGTTGCGGCTCGGGGACGCGGCCGAGCCGGCGCATCAGCAGGTAACAGCCGAAGATCAGCGCACCGCCTACGACCGCCACGATCGTCCCTGCGGTGGTCCGGTACGCGTTCAGGTAGCCGGGCGAAGCAGCGCCGAGCAGCAGCAAGAGCACGATCGGGCTCAGCGCCAGTACCGCCGCCTCAACCTGTAAGGAGGAAGCGCGGGTGCGCGCCTTCTCGCGCGCCTCGAACCGCTCCCCCAGCACCTCCGACAACTCACGCAGTAGCGGCGCCAGCCGCCCCGCCGGCAACTCGAGCAGCCCTGCACGCAAAAGCAGCGCCACCGTGTCCGATGTCCTCTCCCCCGCGCGCGCGAGCCCATCGAGAGCAGCCTCGAGCCCAGCGGAGCGAAGACGCGCCTGAAACGCGGTGAACTCCAGCCGCAACGCCGGAGGTCCCGCCTCGCCGAGCAGCGCGACCGCTGCCGGAAACGCGATCCCCGCCTCGAGCGCGTCCGCGAGCTGCGCGAGCGCCGCCGGCCACGCGCGCTCGCGCTCACGACGCGCACGCTCGCCTGCCCGCCGCGCCCACGCAACCGGTGCGTACGCGCCCGCGACGGCCGCCGCCAAGGCGAGCGCCGGCAGACCCACCAGCGACCAGACCAGCAACGAAGCGATCAACGCGAGCACAACCGAGAGCCCGCCCAGCGGCGCCAGCGCCAGCGGCAAACTCGGCCGACGAACGAACAGCCGCTCGCGCCACCGAGCGAGGTCCACCTCCCGCGGCTCGCGTGCCACGCCGACGACGAGCAGCCCAACACCGGAGGCGAAGCACAGAGCGAGCAGCACACCGATCACTGCCCACCTCCACTGACCAGGAAGGCACGCGACTCGCCCACCGGGTACGAGCTCGACGTCTCCGTCGTCCGTACCGGCAGCGCACCACTCCCGGCGACCGGACCTGCGGCGCTGTAGGTGATCCGCCACACGACGAGCGCGTCGACCGAGTAACCGCTCTGACCGCAGCTCGCGAGCACGTACGGGTCGTGGCCTTGGTCGCCAGGCAGACAGCGCGTGTCGTACACGTGCGTGATCGCGTCGCTCGATGCGGCGTCAGCCCCGTACGGAACACCAGGTCCGCCGTCCTGCGCCGCACCGTCACCGAAGCGCCAGGTAACAGTCGGGTCGGCGACTACGTTCACCGTCTCGCCCGCAAGCGAGATCGACAACGACTGGCGCCGTGGTGCCGGGTCCAGCCAGAACCAGGACTGTGCCCCGGTCAGACCCTCGCTCGTCGGGCTCGTCTTGATCGCGCCCGGCGCGAGCTCGACCCGCCGCGCCAGCGACTGCGCAACCGCGGACGGCGACACACCACCCGCGCCGTTGTTCGCGCCCGGACCGATAAGAGTGAAGCACGGCGTGACGCTGTTCGGAACGTACTGGCACGCATGCCCCGCCGTATCCGTGTACCAAAAGCTCCCCGGACCGAACGGGTGCTGCTCACGCAAGATCGGCGCGCTCGTCGAGAGCGGCGGGAACGGCGGCGGCAGATTCGACGCAGCACCGCCACGAGCCCTGACAGTCACGACGACTTGCTGCGTGCTTCCAAGCGTGGCGCCTCCGGCGCGACGCTCACCGGTCTGAGCGGTGGACACGTGAACGTCGGCGCCGACCGCTGCGCGTGATGGTCGAACCTGCTGCGAGTACCAACCGACCTTGATGCCGCCCCCGGCTTGGGCCGCGTCCGAAAGCGCGAAGAATGTCGCGAGCGCCGCAAGTGGGATCAGGATCGGCCTTCTTGTCATTTCAGGACGGTCACCTGCCAGACGACGAACTTCTTCGCGCTGTCGAGGCGGCGAAGTTGGACGCGCGCCCGCTCGTGGACGGCGATTGTCCGCGGCTCAGCCTTTCCCCCTTCGTACGGCCGAACGCGCCCAGACGCGAGCGTCACCGCAGTGGCTTTCGTGAATGACGGATCGAGCGACACGGACACGATCGTCAAGCCGCCGGTGACTGGCTTGATCCGGATGCCGCTCTTGCGGCGCTGTACCGCCGCGTCCCGCAGCGCAGCGAGCGCTGGTCCGCGCGTCGACTGCGACGCAATCGCGGGGATGACGTTGTGCCAGAGCACGTATCCGGACAGCTCGTAGTTCTTGTGGAGCGCTTGCCTGATTGCGCCCTTGAGCAAGACACTCGCGTCGCGCGCGTCCGTGGCTGTACTCGTCTTGGTTGCGGGAGGCGTCGCGCTTCCGCTTCCGCAGCCCCCGACGACGACGGCAATCGCCAGGCAGCTAATGACGATGGGCGTCCTCATGCTGCGAACCCGGCGTGTTCGAGTTGCGGCAGGAAGCGTGGCCCGGTGCCGAGCCATTCGAGGTCGGCGCCGCTGCCTTCGAAGAGTGGGTTAGTGGTGAGTCGGTTTCCTTCGACGCCTTGGACTTCGACGATCTCGTCGACCTGCCGCGCAAGGAAGCGTTGCTCTCCGTCGTCGTAGGTCGAGGGTCGGGTGCAGTGGATGACGATGTCGATCTCGCGCAGCCAGTCGAGCGCTTGCTCGGTGCTGATGTGCGGGCCGGCGGTGAGGGCGAAGCGGACGAGGTTGCGGAGGCCGTGGTCGGCTGTTTCGCCGTGGACGCTGGTCATGCCGGCGTGGCCGGTGGCGAAGGCCCAGAGCATCGCCATCGTTTCCGGGCCGCGGCACTCGCCGACGATGATCCGGCTCGGGTTGAGCCGGAGCGCGCTGGAGACGAGCTGTTCGAGGCTGACGCCTGGGAGGCCGTCGAGGCTGTCTGGGCGTGATTCGTAGGCGACGCAGTTGTGCAGCACGTCGGGAAGCCGGAGTTCGGCGCCGGTCTCGCAGACGACGACTCGTTCGGAGCCGGGGATGGCGCCGCCGAGCGCGTTCAGCAACGTGGTCTTGCCGGAGGACACGGGGCCGGCGACGACGATGTTCTTGCGGGCACGGACGCAGGCGGCGAGGAACTCGGCGGCCTGCTGGCTAAGCATCCCGAGCGGGACAAGCTCGGCGAGCGTGTTGGCGCGCAGGCGGAAGCGGCGGATCGTGAAGATGACGTGCCCGTTCGAGCTGATCGGCGGGATCGCAGCGGTCAGCCGAGATCCGTCGGGGAGACGGGCTTCGATCAGCGGTGTGATCCGGTCGAGGCGTTTGCCTTCGACGTGTTCGAGCAGCCGTTCGAGGATTCGCAATGCGGCGCGGTCGTCGGGGAGAGTGGATGTCGGTGACGCGCTCGATCCGGTCGCCGGTGTCTTTGAAGATCCGGCGTGGCCCGTTGACCATCCACTCCTGTGCGTCTTCGTCTGCGAGCATCCGCTCAGCGATGCGGCCAAGGCCGAGCAGGTCGTCGCGCAACTCGCGCCGGATCCGCTCCAGCTGCTCCGGTGACCCGTCGCCGTTGGTTGTGAGCGCGTCGGCCTGGTAGGCGGTGAGCGCTTCTTCGATCAGCCCTCGGCCCGTGCTCTGCCATCGGATGAGGCAAGGTTCACCTGCTGTGCGGTGAGGGCGCCTTCGACCTGGGCGCGGACGCGATCGGACGCGATCAGCTCCGCCACGGCAGCGCCACCTCCTCATCGACCTCCGTCTTCGTCGTCGGTGGTGTCGCAGTCCTCGTCGGCGCTGTTGTTGGCAGGGAGATCGGGAGTCGAAGTCTTGCGCTCGCGCGGTACCGGCTGGCTGGGTAGGAACAGCTGCTCCATGAGGCTGCGGAGCGCGCGAGCGTAGGGGCCGCGCGGCCGGGCGAGTGCGAGCGGCGAGCCGGTGCGTCGTGCGCGGGTCGCGGCTCGGGCGTCGTACGGAAGCCAGGCGTCGACGGCGAGCCGCAGCTCTGCGAGTTCGTCGGCGACAGCCTGCTCGAGCTCGCGCTTGCTGCCCACCCCCGCGCCGGCGAGTGCCGCTGATCGTGATGCGCAGCCGGTCGCGTGGGATCCCGAGCTCGTCGAGGAGCAGCGTGAGCTGTGCGCGTCCGGCGCGCAGTTGCTGTTCGCGTGCGCCGATCACGAGCAGTACCGCGTCTGCGGCGAGCAGCGCTTCGCGGTGGACGCGGACCGCCTTCGGGAGCTCTCCGGGCAGTGAGAGCAGTGCGCCGACGTCGGCGACGACGAGCGGATAGACCGACGCCGCCGCATCAAGAGCGGCGCGCATGAGCCCGGGTTGCGCGAGCTCGTCGATGTGCACATGGACATCAGGTGGTGCGACGAGAACGCGCGGCCAGCCGTGCTCGCCGCCGACCGTCCAGCGCGGCAGCAGATCGCTCCAACGAGCCATCAGCGTCGCGAGCGCGGGCAAGCCCAAGCAGCGAGCCGTGCCGCGGGTCGGCGCCGAGCCGCAAGCGCGAGCGCGCCATTGACGAGGTCGAGCTCGAGCAGCAGCGTCGGCCAGCGCCGATCGGCGAGCGCCGCCAGCGAGGCGGCGACTTCGCTCCCGCCAGGGGAACCGCTCGGCCGGGACGACTGCGACCACGCTGCCCGCCCGCGTCGAGCGCTGCCTGTTCGCGCCGTGGCCGCGTCCTTGGCGCTGGCGCCTGCACGCTCTGCACATCGCTACAGACGGCGACGAGTTCGCGCGGCGCGAGAGGGGGCCGCAAGGTCGCGTCAATGCCGAGCGCGCCGACTGCCTTGGCGTTCTGGTCGTCGAACGCGAGTCCGATCAGCCGGAGGCCATGCGAGCGCAGCCGGGCACAAGTCGGAGCGTCAAGGCCGGGAAGTTCTGGTGACAGCAGGACGGCGTTGGCGTCGTTGCGCTCCGCGAGCGCAAGGAGCTCGGCGGCGTCTGCGGCACTGCCGACGACAGCGACGGCGTGCTCGTCGCCGAACAGCTCGTCTTCGACCTGCCGCTCCGCGAGCGGTGTCAGTCCGAGCAGAAGCCGCGGTTTGTCGTCGGATCGCTCATGGCGCGCTCACGGGTCGGGATCGGCGCGCCAGCACCGCCGCCGCTTTCGCGCAGCAGGTCGAGCTTGCCGGCCTCGTTGGCGAGCGCGAGCGCGCTCGCGACCGACGGATTGGGGAGCGCGACGGTGACCGCGATCGTCTGGCGTTGAGGCGTTGAAGCCGGAGGCGGTGCCGACGGCGAGCACTTCAAGGTTGCGCGCGACCGCGCGCGTCTGCGCCTGGCCGGTCGTGCTGGTGTAGGTGGCAAGGACGGTGACGCGGTCGCCTGGTGCGAGCGCGCCGCCGAGCGCGTGCTGGACCGGGACCGCGAGCGTCATCGAGTCGGCGCCGCCGCGCGCATTCGCAAGCGCACCAGCCGGGATCGGTGCGCCGGCGGCGACCGGCTCCTTCAGCGCGCGGCCGACGAGCAGAGCTCTGCTCGCTCGCCGGCAGGAAGCTCGCGAGCACCTGGCTGCTGGCGGCGAGGCCGCTGTGGCCGAGGTCGGAAGCGCGCAGCACTCGGCCCGCAGGTAGAGCGTGCGCGGCGACGATCACCTGCGTCCTGTGCGTCGTCCTGGAGTAGACCGACCAGTAGCCGATCAGCGCCAGCAGAACAAGAAGGAGGGCGGCGAGCGGGAGCGGCTGGAGGAGGCGGTGCGGCCGGCGGCGGCGAGGCTGGGTGCCGTCGCGGTCGGGTCGGGTGCGGATGCGTGGCTGCTCAACCTCGACGGCGGTGAGCGCAGGCGACCCCTCTGTCTGCTGGCCGCGGTCGCCTTCTTGTCTTCCGAAGCGCCTGTTCACGCCGTACCTCGTAGCGCTCGCCACTGACCCGCGACCGACACGGCGCTGACACGCAGCCGACACGCAGCCGACACGGGCACTGTTTTCAAGGCACATACCCACCCGTCGCGACCCCTAACACCGGTCAACACGACGACGGTCCGGGTCGCGCGGTCCGTTGTCTAGGAGCCCGCGCCAGCTCGAATCGCGCCGCTGGCGTGTCGGCGCGGTGTCGGCCGACGAGCCAGTGGTGGGTCAGCGACGGGCGCGACCCTCGCCTCCTTCACGAACGACGGAAGGAGCGACCGTGAACCAGCACGATCCATCCCGCAGCACCAGCGCGGAGGCAACGTCCGGCGAGCGCGCGGGCAGCGCGAGAGAGCAGACCCTGCGGCCCGCATCGCGTTCCCACTACAGAGAGGCCGCTTCGCGGCCGCAAAGGTCACGCGCCCACCGCGTGACGCAGGGGGCGGAGCGCGATCTGATCGAACAGCTCGAGGCGGAGTGGCCGCTGCTCGCCGCCGGCGCACTGCAGCCGCGACTTCGCGCGTGGGCGGCCAGCGAGCCGGCCCTTGCCGGGTTTGCGACGCCGCAGCAGCTGCTGCGGAACTTGCGCGGTCTGCGCGGCAGGCCGCGCGCGGAAGACGCGATCCTGGCCGCGCTCGTGCGCCAGGCGCAGTCCGATCCGCTGGCGGCGCGGGTGGTGCTGCAGGCGCTGCTGCCCGGCTTGAAGGCACTCGCCGGGCGAATCCTGCTCGAGGCGGGCGAGCGCGAGGAGTTGTGGTCGGCGCTCCTCGCGCACTGCTGGGAGCGAATCCGCCGCTACCCAATCGAGCGACGGCCCAGGCGGATCGCAGCGAACGTCCTGCTCGACACGCTCAAGAAGACGACCCGGGAACTGAAGCGGCAGCGCCACCTCCGCGACAATGAAGGCGGCGACGCGCCACCCGACCAAGTCGCCTTCGCCCGTCTTGACCGTGACGTCGAGCGGCTGGTGCAGCGCGCGGTCGCCGCGGCGGCGATCAGCGTCAGAGGAAGCGGAGCTGATCCTGCGCACCCGGATCGATGGCGCCGACCTGCACGCGCTCGCCGCCGAGGTCGGGGCTCGCCTACCACACGCTGAAAGTGCGGCGGCTGCGCGCGGAAAAGCGGCTGCTGCTGTTCCTCGGCTACCGGGCTGTGACTTTTCGAGGGTCGAAACGGCCTCTCTCTAGTGCTCGGGTAATCGGCGCCGGACTCACGGGCAGCGCCGGCAGAGGAGCCGTCACCGACCTACAGCCAAGGAGGTGAAAGGGCCCGCTCAGATCCGGCGCCGACGCCCGAGCACCCATACCAACGAAGGGAAGGAGGAGATGCAGAAACGACTCATCACGACGCTCGTGCTCGCGACAGCGGTCGCGCTGATCGCCGCGCCCGCAGCGTTCGCGGCTGCCAGTGACCTGAACCAGGTGATCGACAACCTGCGCGTCTGGATAACCGGGCTGCTCGCGGCACTAGCGACGCTGCTGCTGATGATCGGCGGCGTCCGCTACCTGCTCGCCGCCGGCGACCCCGGCTCGCATGAGCGCGCCAAGGGCTCGATCCGCGCGGCGCTGATCGGCTACGCGCTCGCGCTGCTCGCACCGGTGCTGGTCTCCATCGTGCAGCGGATCGTCGGCGGATGAAACGGCGCACGCTCATCGTCGCGGCGCTCGCCGCGGCTGCGCTGCTCGTTGCTCGCCGCGGCCGCGTCCGCCGACCCGCCCGCTGCGACGTCGACGACCGCGACCGTCCCCGCCGCGACCCAGCCGCCAACGCCGAGTGCGCCCGGGCCGGGGATCCAGGTCGGGCCGCCGCTGCCCGCCGACCAGGGCCAGCCGGCAGCGCGCCGGGCGGGCAGGTAACGTCGGCAAGCGGGAGCAGGCCGGCCTGGTGGGACTGATTCCCGGCCGGGTGCAGCAACGGGATCGACGCCTGGTTCCGCGGGCTCGTCACAGACGCGCTGAACCCGATGCTCGACCTGATCGGCAAGACCGTGCTCGCGACACCACAGGTCGCAGGGCAGGGCGAGGTCGGACAGATCTGGCTGATCTCGCTCGGGATCGCCGACGGCCTGCTCGTGCTCTTCCTGCTCGCGGCGGGTGCGCTGCTTGATGACCAACGAGACGCTGCACAGCCGCTACGCGCTGAAGGACGCGCTGCCGCGGATCGTGTCGGCGCCGTCGCGGCCAACGCGTCGCTGTCGCTCTCCGGGCAGCTGATCTCGTTCGCCAACTCGCTCTCGGCCGGCTTTCTAGCCGGCGGCGTCGATCCCGGCGCAGGCGAGTCGTGCAGCTGAAGGATTTCATCCTCGGCGCGGTCGCCGGCTCGGGGATCTTCGTGATCCTGCTCGGCCTATTCGCCGCCGTGCTCGCGGTCGTGCTGCTGATCCTCTACATCGTCCGCGCGACCGTCGTACTGATCCTGATCGCTGGCGCGCCGCTGCTCCTGATCACCCACGCACTGCCACAGACGGACGGACTCGCGCGCTTGTGGTGGCGCGGAATGACCGCTGCCCTGGGTGTGCAGGTTGCGCAGGCGCTCGTGCTCGCGACCGCGGTGCGCGTCTTCTTCAACTCGGGCGGCCGGCAAGCGCTCGGTCTGTCGGTCACCGGCAACTTGATCGACCTGCTCGTCTGCCTGTGCCTGTTCTGGATCCTGATCCGGATCCCGTTCTGGGCGAAAGACCTCGCCTTCTCCGGACGGCGCACGATGGTCGGGCAGGCGGCGCGCACCTACGTGCTCGCCCGCGTCGGCAGGAAGGCGCTCTTCACGTGAGCGAGCCGACGGTCTCTTCGCGAGTGCGGCTGCCAGCCGATGTCGAGCTCGAAGACAAGCTCGCCTTCGGCCTCACCGCCCGCCAGCTCTGCCTGATCGGCGCGACCGCGCTGCATCGCCTACACGCTCTACACGCTCGCCGCGCCTGCGTTGCCACTCCCGGTCGCGATAGCGCTGTGCGCGTCCGGTCGTGATCGCCGGGAGCCGTGCTCGCGCTCGGCCGGCGCGACGGACTGCCGGCTGATCGGCTCGCACGGCTCGCGCTTCGCTACCTCCTCTCGCCGCGACGACGCCTACTCGCCCCCGAAGGCCTCCCGGCACCGCTCGCCGGCGAGCCGCACCGCACGCCCGCCGCGCCGCTCGACCTGCCCATCCGCACCGTCTTCCGCTCCGGGCCTCGTCGAGCTCAGCGACGGCAGCTTCTGTCTGGTGCTGCGCTCGGCGAGCGGCAGCTTCGCGCTGAAGAGCGACGAGGAGCAAGCGGCGCTCGTCGAGGCGTTCGGGCGCTTCCTGAACAGCGTGACCGACCCGGTCGCGATCTACGTGCGCAGCGAGCCGGTCGACCTGGCAGAACGCGCCGCCGCACTCGACAAGAAAGCCGCCACGCTGCACGAGCCACCGCTCGCCGAAGCTGCGCACGCGCACGCGAGCTTTCTGCGGGAGCTGCCCGCCGGCGGCGAGCTGCGCCGCCGCGAGATTCTCCTTCTTATATGCACGCGCGCGCGCGACGCAGCTGGCGCGCGCAGCACACTCGAACGGCGCGCAAGCGAGACGGCCGAGCTGCTGCGGGCGGCCGGCGTCGAACTGAGCGCCGCTCGATGGCGAACAGACGGCCGCGTTGCTTGCGCGTGCGTTCGATCCGCCCGGCCCGCCTGCCGAGCTGCGCGCTCGACGGAGTGATCACACGATGCTGAATCGCCTGCACCGAGCGGCGCAGCGATCGGCAACAGCGAATGGCTCGCTGCTCGGGCCATCCGCGCTCGAGCTCGAGCATGACCGGGTGCGGATCGGCGAGCGATGGCGGGCGAGCTTCGCAGTCACCGGCTACCCGCACGAGGTAAGCCGCGGCTGGCTGGCACCGCTGCTGCACGCCGCCCGCGACGCCGACGTCGCGCTGCACATCGAGCCGGTACCGCCGCCGCTCGCAGCCGACCGTCTGCGCCGGCAGCGCGCGCGCCTGGAGTCGACACGACGGCTCGAGGCCGAGCGCGGCCGCCTCTCGGACCCGACCGTCGCCGCCGCCGCCGAGGACGCGGAGGAGCTGGCCGCACGGCTCGCGCGCGGCGAGAGCAAGCTCTTCCGCAGCGGCCTCTACCTCTCCGTCAGCGCCGACAGCCGCGACGAACTCGACGAGCGCACGCAGCGGCTGCGAGCGATCTGCTCCTCGCTGCTGCTGCACGTCGTCCCGGCGAGCTTCCGGCCGATCGAAGGGTGGCTTTCGACGCTGCCGCTCGGACTCGACCGGCTGCGCCTGCGGCGCGCGTTCGACACCGAAGCGCTCGCGGCGTAGCTTCCCGTTCGCGGCCGCCGACCCGTCCGCCGACCCGGACGGAGTCCTCTACGGCCTCGCCGCTAGCGGCGCGCCGCTGCTGCTCGATCGCTTCGCGCGCGAGAACTACAACAGCGTCCTGCTCGCCCGCTCCGGCGCCGGCAAGAGCTACCTCGCAAAGCTCGAGGCGCTGCGGCTGCTGTTCGAGGGCGTGCAGGTGTTCGTGCTCGACCCCGAGGACGAGTACCGCCGCCTCTGCCAGGCAGTCGGCGGCGTCTACCTGCCGCTCGCCGGCGACGACGCGGTCACCCTCAACCCGCTCGACCTTCCCGCCGGGGCCGGCCGGCACGCGCTCGCCGAGCGGACGCTCTTCCTCGCCGAGCTCGTCGAGTTGCTGCTCGGCCGGCTCGCGAGCGAAGAGCTGCCGGTACTCGAGCGCGCCGTCCGCGCCTGCTACGCCGAGCGCCGGCATCAGCTGACGAGCCCGCCACGCACGGCTCGGCCGGCGCCGCTGCTCACCGACTTGGTGCGCGCGCTCGCCTCCGAGGGCGAGGTCGGTGCGAGCCTCGCGTCGCGGCTCGAGCCGTACGCGACCGGGTCGCACTCCTCCCTGTTCGCGCGACCGAGCTCGGCGCAGCCGGACGGTCAACTCGTCTGCTTCTCGCTGCGCGGCCTGCCCGACCGGCTGAAGGCGCCCGCGCTGCTGCTCTGCCTGGATGCGATCTGGCGCTCGCTCGAAGGACCGCTGCGCAAGCGCTGCGTGCTGGTCGACGAGGCGTGGCTATTGATGCGCGAGCCGGCCGGCGCGAAGTTCCTCTACCGGTTGGCGAAGAGCGCGCGCAAGCGCTGGTGCGGACTGACGACCGTCACGCAGGACGCGGGCGATCTGCTCTCCTCCGAACTCGGCCAGTCGGTGATCGCCAACGCAGCGACACAGGTGCTGCTTCGGCAGGCGCCGCAAGCGATCGAGCGGATCGGCGAGGCCTTCCACCTGAGCGCGGGTGAGCGCCGCTACCTGCTCTCGTGCCCGACCGGAAGCGGATTGCTCCTGCTCGCCAGTGAGCACGGCGAAGAACGTGTCCCGCTCAAGGTCGTCGCCAGCAAGGCGGAGCATCGGCTCGTCACCAGCGACCCGGCCGAGCTCGCCGACCTCGAACTGGAGGCGCAGCCCTGATCAAGCCCGCGCTGATCGCCGCGAGCGTGCTGCTGCTCCTGCCGGCGCTCGCGATCGCCGCCGCGACCGGCGGCATCAACCTCTCGACCCCCTCGCAGACCGCGGTCGCCGAGATCCCGTCCGACTATCTGCTGCTCTACCAGGAGGCAGGCATCTCCTTCGACGTCCCTTGGGAAGTGCTGGCCGGCGTCGGCAAGGTCGAGTGCGACCACGGCCGCAACCCCGATCCCGCCTGCTGGAAGGAAGGCGCGACGAACGCCGCCGGCGCGGGCGGCCCGATGCAGTTCCTCGCCCCCACCTGGCAGCATTACGGACTCGCCGCGAGCGGCAGCGGCACCCCCGATCGGTGGAACCCGGCTGACGCGATCGTCTCCGCCGCGAACTTCCTGAAAGCCAACGGCGCGCCCGAGAACATCGAGGCGGCGCTTTTCGCCTACAACCACTCCGACGCCTACGTGCAGCAGGTGCTCGCCTGGGCCGGCCTCTACGCGAACAGTCTTCCGGCAACCGGTAGCACCGCAACATTCGGAATCGCCGGTGCGCAAGCGTCGAGTGCGGCGGCGCAGGCCGCGATCGCGTTCGCACTCAGCCAGCTTGGAACGCCGTACCGCTGGGGCGGTGAAGGGGCGGGAGGCTTCGACTGCTCCGGTCTCGTGCAGGCCGCGTTCGCGGCCGCGGGCGTCGAGATGCCGCGCGTCGCGCAAGACCAGTACGACGCCGGCCCGCCCCTCCCGGCCGGCCAGCCGCTCCAGCCCGGCGACCTCGTCTTCTTCGGCGCCGACCCGGCCGACGTCACCCATGTCGGGATCGTCGTCAGCCCGGGCGAGATGGTCGACGCGCCGCACACTGGCGCGGTCGTCCGCATCGAGCCCTACAGCTGGCCCGACTATCTCGGCGCCACGCGGCCGACCGAGGCGACGAATGGCTGAACGGTCGCGCCTCAGCCGCTTCTTGCTCAATCCTGCCGCGGGGACCGAGCACCTGCTGCACGCGGCACTCGACACACTCGTGCGCCTCGTGCCGTTTCTCGCCGGAAGCGCACTCGCCTTCGTCTGCGCAGCCGTGACCGCCGGGTTGCTCCGCCAACGTCGCCGAGGCGACGGCGCTCAGCTGCTCGAGATCGGCGTGCCGCCAGGCGGCGACGAACACGGTGCGCTCCTTCTATGGGGCGCACTACACGACCTGATCCGTCCGCGAATCTCCCGACTCCTGTTCGGGCAGCCACAGATCGCCTTCGAGCTCGCCGGCGAGGAAGGACGCACGAGCTTCCGACTCTGGCTACCGAGCTCGATACCCGTTCCACTTGTTGAGCGCGCTGTTGAGGCGGCCTGGCCAGGCGCGAGCTGCACGCGTGCCAACGAGAGCGCCCCGATCGAAAAGGCGTCCGGGCTCGCGGCCTGCGAGCTTGGTCTCTCTGGCCCCGACCACTTCGCGCTCGCACAAACGCAGGGCGACGGCGCGCTCAGGTTGCTCCTCTCCCAACTGGCCGGATTCATGCCGGGAGAGCGCGCGCTCGTCCAGATCGTCGCCTCGCCGTTGACCGCGCGTGCCCAGACTCGGCTACGCACAACGGCACGCCGCCTCCACCTCGGCATTCCACCCGCTCGGATCGCACGGCTCGTCGGCCTGATCCCACTCGGCCCACCCGCGCCGCGTCGCACCGCTGACCCTGCGTTGGCACCCGATGTGCGCGAGGTGCTCGGCAAGGCATCACGGCCACTGTTTCGCGTGAACGTGCGACTCGCCGTGGCCGGACCAGACCGCGCACGGCGGCGCGGCCAAGTCCACGCACTCTGCTCGTGCTTCGCAGGCTTCGAAGGTCGAGTCGGACTGCGCCGCCGCCGACCGCTTGCAGCGAGACGAGCGCTCGCACAGCGCCGGCTCGGCCGCAACTCATTCAGCGCCTCGATCGACGAACTCGCGGCGCTCGCCACCCTGCCGATCGACACCGCGCTACCTGGGCTGACGAGAGCCGGAGCGCGCGCCCTGCCGCCCCCGCCAAGCCTCCCAGTCGACGGGAAGCCACTCGGCAAGTCCGACGCCGGCCCTACCCGACGACTTGCGCTCGCAGTCCCCGACGCGCGGCAGCACATCCACATCGTCGGCGCAACTGGCGCCGGCAAGACGACCGAGATCGCGCAGCTCATCCTCGCCGATGCGCGCGCCCGTCGCGGCGCCGTCGTCATCGACCCGAAAGGCGACCTCGTCGACGACATCCTCGCCCGGCTGAAGCACCCGCCCGACCCGCTGGTCGTGATCGACCCCGAGCGCAACCTGCGGCCGGTCGGCCTCAACGTCCTCCAAGGTCAGCACCGCGATCTCGTCGCCGAGCACGTCGTTGGCACCTTCCGTCGCATCTACGAACAGTTCTGGGGACCGCGAACGGACGACATCCTCCGCGCCTGCGTCCTCACCCTCGCGCGAGACCAGCGCATGACGCTCGCCGAAATTCCGACTTGCCTCGCCGACGCACACTGGAGGCGGCGTCTTACTCGAACCACTCGCCCGCGAGGATCCCGTTCTCGCCGGCTTCTGGCGCTCGTACGACGGGCTTTCGGACGCAAACCGTGCGCAGGTAGTCGGGCCGCTGCTCAATAAGCTGCGCGCCTTCCTCCTCCGCCGTCCCGTCCGCGCAATCGTCGGACAGGAGCAGACCAGCTTCGACCTCAACGCCGTTCTGGACGGCGGACTTCTGCTCGCCCGCTTGCCCAAGGGCTCACTCGGCGAAGAGACCTCCAGGCTTCTCGGCGCACTCCTCGTCGCGCGTGTCTGGCAGCAAGTTCTCGCCCGCAGTCGCACGCCGGAGCAGGAACGTCCCGACTGCGCCCTCTACGTCGACGAGGTGCACAATTACCTCGCGCTACCACGGTCGTTCGAAGACCTGCTCGCCGAGGCGCGCGGCTACCGGCTCTCGCTCTGCCTCGCACACCAGCACCTCGGTCAACTCCCGAAGCAGATGTCCGAGGCGCTTTCCGCGAATGCGCGAACCAAACTCGTCTTCACCTGCTCCCCCGAAGACGCACGCACGCTCGAACGTCACTTCGCGCCTGAGCTGACCGCGCATGATCTCGCCAACCTCGGCCGCTACCAAGCCGCGTGCCGCACGCTCACGAACGGCGAAGAGACGCGGCCGTTCACGCTGCGAACTCTGCCACTCCCCGAAAGCGATGCTCCGCAGGCCGTCAAGCTGCGTGAACGCAGCGAGCGGGCGTTCGGTCGGGACCTCGGCGAGGTCGAACAGCGACTGCGGCTGCGCCAACTCGCCCCCACCGTGTCGCTGCCCGACCCCAGGCGCAATCCATCGCGCAATCGCTCACGCGATCCCCAGCGCAATCGCTCGCGCAGTCATGACCGCGCGGGTACTGCGCTCGGAATCTCCGTGCAGACGGACATCTTTACCCAGCGCGGTGAGACCCCCGACAAAGGGGGAGAAAGACCGTGAACAACCAAGCAGGGCGCCCGCGCGCCGATGAGCAGCTGATCGCTGAGGCGCAACGACGGCTCACCGAACGCGACCGTGCAATCTGCGAGGCGGTCTACGAACATCGTGTGCTGACCAGCGAGCAGCTCCGGCAACTCTTCTTCGTCGGAGGCCAACGCGCTCGTCAGCGCCTAGTGGAGCTCTACCGACTGCGCATGCTCGACCGCTTCCGTCCGTACCAGCAGCACGGCTCCGCTCCGTACCACTACCTGCTCGACCAACTCGGCGCCGCTGCTGTCGCGACTGAGCGAGGCCTTGAACCCGCCGAACTCGACTGGAGCCGGGCGAAGGCGCTCAAGCTCGCGTCGAGTAAACAACTCGACCACCTCGTCGAAGCAAACGGGTTCTTCACCTCGCTGATCGAGGCGACGCGAACACAAGGAGGCGGCGAAGTGATCGCCTGGTGGGGCCAACGCCGCTGCGCTCAGGCCTGGGGCGAACTCGTCCGTCCCGACGGGTACGGAGCACTGGAGAGCGCGGGCGAGGTGCTCGAGCTCTACCTCGAATGGGATCGCGGTAGCGAAGCGCTGTCCCGTATCGAGGACAAGCTCGTCCGCTACGGCGAGCTCGAGGCCGCACTCGAGCGCCGACCACAGCTCGCCTTCGTCGCCCCGAGCGACGGACGTGAACGCGAGCTTCTCGGCGTTCTGCGCGAACACCCCGCGACAGCCACGCTGATCACGACCGCCTCCCGCCACACGACCGACCCGCTGGGTACCAACTGGCTCAACCCTCATCACGACACGCGCCTAAGCCTCATCCGCGCAGCACAGGCACCGCAGCGCTAGTCCCGCCGCCCCAAACCGTGCTCCTCCGCCGGCCCCGTAACTCTGACCGAAACCCGTCGTAAGACATCCGACATACCGCTCGCCGTCTGGCCCTGCGCGCAGACGACGAGCCAGTACCAACGCAAAGGCCGCTACCTGGCCGAATCAGCCCGTCATCCGGGCAAGATGCTCCCCGAACTCGCACGCCGCGCGATCGACGCCTACAGCGACCCGGGCGACCTCGTTGTCGACCCGATGTGCGGCGTCGGCACGACACTCGTCGAAGCGATCCACCTCGACCGACGCGCGCTCGGCATCGAACTCGAGCAGCGCTGGGCCGCACTTGCAGTCGCCAACCTCACGCTCGCCCGCGAGCAAGGTGCCCGAGGAAAGGCCGGCGTTCTCGAAGGCGACTCGCGCGAACTCCCACGCCTCCTCGCCAAAAAGGGACGGCGACTGCTCACGCAACCAACCGGCAAGGTCAGCCGGCTCCCCTCGGGCAGCGTCGACCTGATCCTCACCTCGCCGCCGTACGGGTGCGAGATCGGCGAGGTCGACAAGAAGGCCTGGGGTCGTGGCGGCAACCTCTGCCCACCCGAGACGCGTAACTACAGCGAGGACCGCGGCAACCTCGGACACGCGCGCGGCAACGGCTACCTCGCCGCGATGGCCGAGATCTACGCAGCCTGCGCGGCGGTCCTAAAGCCAGGCGGCTTTCTCGTCGTCGTCACCAAGAACCTGCGCGCCGGCGGCAGCATGCACGACCTCGCCGGCCAGACGATCAAGCTCTGCCGGGGAAGTGGCCTTCTCTACTGGCAGCAGGTGATCGCACTGCTCGCGAGGGTCGACGACGGCGAGCTCGTGCCGCGCCCATCGTTCTGGCAGCTGAACGCGACACGTAAAGCGCTCGCGCGTGGCGACCGCGCACACCTCGTCTGCCACGAGGACGTACTCGTCTTCCGTAAGCCCGTTCCGGTCGCGCGAGCACCAAGGGCGAGGAGGCGAGCTGCGGCATGAGCCGACGGCAACCACTGCCGGTCGGCGAGCGGATCGCACGCGAAGCATCGCGCTACCTCGACGTCGTCGAGAGCTTCGCCGCGCTCGAGGCCGATCCGCACCACGAGGCGCGCGCGCGGGCGGCGCGCGCTCGCCTCGCCGAGCTTCGGACTCAACGCATGCGAGTCACGCGGCGGCGGCGGCTGCGGTGAACGCAGCCGTCTCGCCGCTCCAGGCAGCCGACCGCGCCGCGTTCACGAGCCTGCAAGGAGCGATCGGCGACGCGCGCACGCGAGGCGACCGGCGGCCAGCGTTCACGCTGATCGCCGCCTGCCTCGACGAGCTCGGCGTCGAACTTCCCGAGCGGAGTGGCCGCGGCGTCTCACTCGAACAAGCACGGCAAGAGTGGCTCGGTCGCGTACGCAGCGCAAACCGAAGCGAGAGCGCGCTCCGTGCCTACCGCGTCGCGATCGACGACCTGCTCTCGTTCCTTGAACGCTCCGGCCGCCGCGACAGCGTCTTCCGCGAGGAGACGATCGTCGCCTATCTCGAGGACTACCGCCAGCGCGCTCAACCGGCGCCGGCGACCTACTACCGTCACTTCACAGGCCTCCGCCGCTTCTTCCGCTGGCTCTCTCGCCGCGCCGGAACGCCGGACCCGTTCCTCGATCTTGAGACGCCGAGCAACCCACGCACGGAAGCGGCATGGCTGACCGCCGACGAGTTCGAGCGCCTGCTCGAGGCCGCCAGCTCTCCACCAAAGCGCCGGCGCGGGCTCGCCGAGCGCGACCGGCTCGTCCTGTTAGCGTTGGTCGCAACCGGCTTGCGCCGCTCCGAGCTGATCGCGATCGACTGGGCCGACCTCGACTTAGACAACCAGCAACCGTCGCTGCTTGTACGCGCCGGCAAGGGCGGAAAGCCACGCCGCCAGCCCCTGCCCACAGCACTCGCCGAGGAGTTGCGCGGTCTGCGCCAACGGACCTGCCCCGCGGCTGACGCGCCCGTCTTCCGCGGACTTCAAGGCGGGCGCCTGCAGCCGGCGATTCTCGCGAACATCATCACTCGCGCCGCCGAACGCGCCGGACTCGAGAAACACATCACCGCACACACGCTCCGCCACACCGCCGCCACGTGGCTCCGTCAGGAAACCGGCGACGCACGCCTCGTCGCCGCCTACCTAGGCCACGCCGATCTCTCGACAGTCAGCCGTTACGCCCACGTCGCCGACAACGAGCTGCACTCAGCAGCCGCCGCGATCGCGGCACGCGTGAATATGGTCACTGATCGTTCAAGCTCGTAAGAGCAAGACTCGATATGTGGCTCAGGCTGCGGAGAGATCGTCGCGCCGGAACTGCACGACGAGGCGCAGTTCACGCTGGCCGAGAAGCGGTTCGATCGAGCGCACGATCCCCGATCGGCTGCCGATCGTCATCCGCTCGCCGATCTCGAGCGGCTGCTCGCTACTCAAGTGCCCGGTTGCGATCACTTCATCGCCGCGACGCAGCTCGTAGCGGTAGTCAGGCATCGACGCTCACGCGTTCTCGAACGCCGAACCAGGGCCGGACAGTTCTCGACTGATCTCGCGCGTCGTCAAGCCGGCGCGCTCAACCGAGAGCAACAAGCGGCGCCGGACGACGTGTCGATCCGCGCCGCGGAGCCGACAGAGGAGGGTCATCACACCCTCAGCTTCGCGGAGCGGCAGCTTCGCCTCGAGCACGAAGCGTGCGTGCCAGCGGGCGGCGGCGGCCTGGAAGCGCTCGTCCTCTTTGTCAGCAAGCTCAAAGAGCAGGAGTAGCGCGTCCGCGAACATCACGAACAAATGTTCGCATATCAGGCTGGAGGCACCGCCACTGGCTGTGGTCCGACCCGGCGAAGACGAAGTCGCTCAGAACTTCAGTCGTAGTTCGTAAGGATCGACGCCGGCCGGCCTCGCCATCCAGTGAGTCGCGAACTGGTTGCCGAGCACGAGGACGAAGGTGGGGACGTCGGTCATGTTGCAAAACAGGTGGTGCATCGACTCAAACGAGGAGCCGTGGGGGTTCTGATCGTTGTCGTTCGGCTCGAAGGCGAAGCGTCCCTCTTCGTTCGGCCCGGTGAGACAGTCGAGCGTCACCCTGCTCAGCGCATCTAGATAACGGGCGACGAGATTCGCTCGGGACTCACGCCGAACTCGCGAACGGTCGGCTCCGATGAACCGATCCCCGCCGAGGTCGTCGACCCACGGATAGTCGCGGAAGTCCGACACGTTCGCGCCGGTGATCTCGACCAGGTCGAGTGCGCGCCGCTCGAACTCATCGCGTCGCTGGGCCGAAACGGCATAACGCAGTCGCAAGCTGCGATACAAACCGTCCATCGCAAATGACTCCGGGATCTGCCCGATTTCGCAGTCGCCAGAGTCACCTCGATCCGACACGTAGCGACTGAACCAAAACCATGCCAGCCTCGGCTGCGCACGGACGAGCGGGGCGACGATTGTCCCCAGGCCGGTCTCTGCCCATGCACCGTCGTCAAACGGCTGCGCGGCGGGACAAAAGATACGCGTCTGACGGAAGCTCAGCGCGTCGGTTTCCCGCGGTCTGTTCAGTTCGAGCACCTCCTCCCTGCTACGCGGCTTCGTAGATCGGCCGTCCCCAAGCCGCCGAGAGGACGCGGAGGGACGACCGATCAAGGGGCCAATCCCGCGCTAGGCGAGCGCTGTCATTCTCGAGTCGTTCGAGGACGAGCGGTGCCTCAATCAGGTCGAGCGCGTGCGCTTCGGGTAGCACCCGATGCTCGTCGTACAGCAACTTAAGGGCCTCTTCATGGGAGTTGACGAACGGCTCGACGTCCTCACTCCAAACGGAGCGCGCGGGCTTCGCGTAGAGCGCGAGCAGCACCTGGAAGAGTTCGGCGTCGTCGCGCAGCGCGCCAGGCTGCGGGTGGAGCTTGGACAAGGCGGCCTCAAGCCTGCGGCTCAACCAGCGCTCACCAATGAGCCGAGACATCAACACGGATCTGGTACGGCCCATGCCCTGAAAGTAGCCAGGGAGGCGACCGCGAGGTTGCGGTTCACCCGGACGGCTCATCCGCCGTCGGGCACTCCCCAGGCCGCGGCAAGGTCCGTATACCAGGCCGGTGGTACTTCCTCGGGCCATGCGTTTCGCAGGCGCGCCTGGTCGTTGCTCAAGCGCTCGAAGAGCAGGAACGCTTCGGGCTGAAGGAAGAGCGGATTCGTCGGCAAGGCCTGTGCCTCCTCGAACTGCAGCCGCAACCCTTCCTCGTTGTCGTCGATCCACGCGTGGAGCCGATCATCGTAAAGAGCTTCCGGGGCGACGTCGTAGAGTGGAACCACGGCCGCAGCCATCGTGAGCGACAGCTGACGGTCCGGCCGTGCCCGGACATCGAACCGTTCAAGGAGCTCTGCTTGAAGAGGTGCGAGCGCCTGCGCCTCGCGGTAGCCAGGGGTGGAGTTCGCCTCCTGGCGAAAACGCGTGACCTCGCCGTCGAACAACTCGACCAGGGCGACAAGCCGGTGAATTTGGCGCTTCAGCTCGTCAGGTACCTCCGCCGGTGGCTTGTAGAGCTGCTCGTGGGAAACCTCGGCCCATGCGGACTGCACCATCGTTCGGATCTGCACCTCGACGCGTCGTCCCGCCAGCTCACCGTCTACGGCAAGTGCCTCGTCGTCATCTTCCAGCTGGGCGTCGCAGTGGAGTCCGAGGTAGCCGAACTCGTTGTAGGCAAGGGCATCGAGCTTCGATTCGCAGCGGATGACGTGGAGCTGCTCGCGGACGATTGTTTCGACGCGAGCCACGTCGTCTGAGTAGATCACCGTCACACGGACCCCAGCTTTGTCGCCGATCTGCTCGAGCGGGTTGGCATAGCCCTTCGTGAGCGCCTTGGTAGCGAAGCTCTGCGGATCCTTGCTCCGACCCTTGACGTCAGCGACGATGCCGGCGGTTGTGATGGCTGTCCTCAGCTTCTCGGCGACGACCACAACCAGTCGGTCGTAGATCGGCCGCTCGTCGGCATAGGCGCGATAGATGTCGGCATAACCCCCTTCGCCGTTAGCCATGACTCGACACGCGGTTCAGGTCGTCCTCAACCGTAACCCGCGCCCTTGTGCCTTCAAGGTTCTCGACCGCGACATGCTGCTCAACGGCGTCGGGGCGGCCGACGATCTTGATTCCGGAGGCGAAGTTGTAAGCGACGCGCTTGATGCGTGATTCGATGCCGCTCGTGTCCTTGCGAAATGTCCCCCAGCGCAGGCCGCCCAGCCTGACAGCGTCGTGGAAGGACTGATGATCATCGACGTCGATGGCGTTGTCGGCGAATTGGGGAACGTTGACGCTCTGCTGAGCGCTCTGCAGCTGCGCCAGCAACGCGACCTCGTAGCGAGCTTGCTTTTCCGGATCGGTTAGCTGAGCGATCCATTGCTCGCTGGTGTCGAGGAAGCGTTCGGTCGTCACGGCCGGCGTTTCATGCAGCCGGCAACCGAGGAAGTTTTCGAGGAAGAAGTCGGCCATCCCTCCTCGGACCTGCATGTCGGCCCCGAGCGCTTCAAGTTGGCCGTTCTCAAGGGCAAATACCGCCCCCTTGAAGAGCTGGGTGTGCGGCGTCAGCAGGAGGTCGTCGTGAACGACGACCTCGAACGTCAACTGGCCGTCGATGCGTCTCTCCTCGGCGCGAATGCCGCTGTCGTGCTCGATCTTCAGCAAGACGACGCAGGTTCGCTGCCCGAGCGTCCCGACGCCCGCGACCAAGAGGCCAGTCGGGTTCCGAAGGTCCTGCACTTCGAACAGCCTGGTCGCGAGGGCGCGCGACTGAGCAGTCAAAGCGTTGGCGTCGGCGAGGATGGCCTGGATGGCATCGGTAGCGGCGTGGTCGCGTGCAGGGTCGATCTCGAGTGGGACGCCCCGCTCCTCAACGGCAGCTCTGATTCGGCGTTGGAAGAAGGCGCGCACGCGCTCCTCGTCGGGTGTCGGCGCGTCGCTAAGCGTCGGTGCTGCGGCGGCCTCGCCGCGAGGGTTCTTCTTCGGCACGCGATGGATGATCAGCGTGTTCAGGCGAAGAAGCTGGAGATTGATCACGTCCCCACGATAGAGAGCGACACCGTCGGATGGGCCCGCGCTTGGGCCGGGGTCGGCGGTTCGCCCGCAGAGATATCGTCGGCCCGATGCCATCCGCGCGCGCTCTTTCGACCCAAGAGGCCGTACAGCTCATTTCCGGATGCTGCGCGCCGCTCACCCTGCCTCAGGCGGCAGTCTTCGATCGATACTGCTGGCGAGCCACCGAGCTCTGGCGATCGCGGCTTTTGAACAGCGGCGAGCCACGCGTTGTCCAGTTCGGCGAAACCATGACGTTCTCGCCCTTCGACGCCGAGGAATCGCGTGAAGCGTTCGAAGCGATGTGCGTACGCTTCCGGCGCCTGCATCAGGGCGGCGGCGCCGCCTTCGGAAACGTTCGCGGTGCCTTGGCGCACTTGATCGATGAGAGCGAAGGCGGTCGCGCCGTCAAGGACTGGCTAGCCGACCTTCGGCGCGCACACACTCAATTGACCAACGTCTGGGCGGCTCCCATCGAGATTCGGGGCGGCGACGGACTCGCGATCTCCCCGTCCGATGCCTTGGATCTCGTCTTCAACGGCGAGATGTTCCATAGCGACCCAGCAAAAGCAGACGACCTCGCGAGCCGAGTCGGGAGCTGGTGGATCAATCTCGCTGGCGAGCTCTACCTTCAGATCCGTACGTTCAGCCGCCTGTACATGAGTCTTGCGTACGCAGTTGCGGCGGTCATTGCCAGCCCCTCGAACCCTCCTCTCGGTTTCGCGCCGAGCCTATCCGTCGAAGTCGTCGACGACTCAGTCGAGGGCGGCACCGAGTAATCCCTCCGAAAACAAGGCCGTCGTCCGCGAGGCGCGCGAAACGATCAGCCGCTTGTACGCCCAGCGCCACACCGAGTTCAACGACTTGTGTTGTAGGGCAGCAAGGGCTTGCGCGGCGGCGCGGCGCGCCAACGGCATCCCTACCCTTGGAAGGTGGCGTCGCAAGCGCACATCGAGTACCTGTTCGATCCCGCCGGCGTCCGCGACTTGGTCGCCTCCTATCCCGCGCTCGCGGTCGAGCTGAAGCCCGACCAAGAAGGCGTGAAGGCAGCCTGGTTCGAGCGCGTCCGCAAGAGCCCTCGGCAGGTCTACCGGGTGCTGGGGAACACGCAGTACAAGCATCTAACCGAACTGCTGGAGGCGCTCGACGCTTGCATGGCGCAGGGCTACATGCAGCCGCGGTTGCTACGGACGCGGGCGCGCAGCTCATTCGCGCCCGATCTGGCCGAGCTGCGAACAGCGGAACACTTTATCCTCGCTGGCTGCAAGATCGCCGGTTTCGACGACGCGAAGGGCGAAGAGTCGGTGCCCGACCTGGTGGCGACGACGAAGGCCGGCTTCCGGGTTGCTGTCGAGGTCTACTGCCCGATGGCGTTCGAGCATCTTGAGCGACTCCAAGACGATCTCACCTCGGGCGTGAAGAACATCGACAGCCCGTACGACTTTGGCTTCCGGCTCGAGTTCGAGAAGGTCGTCGAGTTCGACCCCGGCACGATGATGCTCGCTTACCTCCGCCCCGATGTGCTCGACGCGGCGCTCGGTAACGACGGTCGTGGTCCGGCGCTGGTGGCCGCGATCCTCGACGATCTCGCCGCGCAACTCGACGATGCCGGTGAGGCGCTGGAGATCGTCCACGAAGAAGGTGACTTGAACATGCGTATCGCGGTCGAGCTGGAGCACATCGAGCTGGCGCCTGACAGGTTGCCTGCTCGGATGGGATTCATCGGCGGGCCGAGCACGCTCGTTCCGGCGCCGGAGTTCGTGTTTGCCCGGATCGCCGAGCGAGCGGAGGACAAGGCACAAAAAGGACAGGCTCTCCAGGTCGAAGCCGACGCATCAGTCCTCGTTGTCGATCTGTCCGAGTCGGACCTGCCGAGTGAGCTGCGCCATGAGATGTACCACCGCAAGTTCCGCGAGATCCTCGAGCCGCGCGCCGACAAGGCGCTGCACGGTCACACGGCGATCGTGTTCGCCGAGACCGCTGGCTGGCACCAGCCGTTCATCCCGTGGTTCCTGAACACAGACGACGACGCGCCCACAGAACTGTTCGAACTGCTCGACCCCCGCGGCATATACGCGCGCCCGTAACCCTCTTATGCCTGGTCGTCGATTGGCTCCCAGGTGTCCCAGCCCGGCACGAGCCCAAGCGTCGAGCCGTCATCCCAGACCACGTGCACAGTGCCGATCGAGTCGATCAAGCGCACGGTTCCGCGGGTACCCGGCTCGATCGTCGTGTAGGCGTCGGCGCAGTCGACGAGCGCGACGCGGTCGCCGACGTTCGGTATGACCACGTCCCTGGAGATCGGCATCACCCGTCAGACGATAACCCCTTGTCGCCGGCCTGCAAGACGTTCATGCAGCAACTGCTGCAACGTCGGCAAAGCCACCTTGAGGACGTCAGGTCGGGCTAGTACCTTTGACCCTCCGGAGTGGAGCGTTGCCGGCACAGCCGGAAGGCGACGGCCGGGCGCCCGCCCCGAGCGGTTCCAGTGAAACCGCCAAGAGGCTGCCTGACCGGTACCCACGATTTCGTAGCGAAAGGCATAAAAGAGCCCCACCTGGGCGGGGTCAGCGACCACTCCCGCTGCAGGTGACACAAACCCTCTTGCCTTTGCAGAGCGAGCAGGTCAACTGGGTCAGACCGAGCAGGCCAGAGCTACCGCCGCTTCCGTTGCATTTCGGGCAACGGCCCGTTCCCTTACAGGTAGAGCACGCCACGTGTTCCTCCTTCGACAGGTTGCATCAGGCGACTCGGCCAGAAACGCGAACGACCACATCGAGATCTCCTTGCGTGATCTCACTAACGACGGCTTGAAGAAGCCCGAGGTGGTACTCGGTGAACCAGTCGCAGACGAAATCGCTGTCGAAAACGACCTCGAACCGATCCTCGGCGATCCGGGTGCCGACGACCGACTGGAGCCAGCTGTTCCGACGCGGGTTTTGAGCGACCTCCGGGTTCAGGCGGTCAAGGACCTGAGCCCAGAGCTCCTCAACGTCATCCGGAGGACTCTCGCCAGAGCTCCCCGCGCGTACCCGGTACGGCGAGCGGTTGTTCGTCCTCGTTGGTTCTGGCCTGAGCACCGGGGGCTTCTCGTACGGAGGTAGTTCGTCGCTCATATCGGGCGGGTCGAACCGAACGCTGAAGGCGCTCCGACCGGGAAGCTGGACGAGCGCGTGGAGATTCGCGAGCCCGGTCAGGTCGTCGGCGGTGACACCCATCAGCGGGGCGAGCAGGTGCGCGTCTCTCAGGCCGAGCCTGAACATGATCCTGCCCGCATTCGCGTTGAGCGCGTCGACAAGTTCGTCATCGAGCTGCGAGATGGACTGGTTGGCAACGAAGAGATGCAGACCGAACTTCCGTCCCTCGGCGAGCGCTCGTGCGAGTGCGACTGCGGGGAACACGGCAGCTTCGTCGACGAACACATAGAGGGGCTTGCGTTCAGCCGGCGGGCGCGTCATGACGTAGTCGAGGACCGAAGTCAAGAAGACGTGACCCGCGAGCCGGATCTCCATCCGGGAGCCGTCGCTCAAGTCTGCAACGAGCGGCACATTTCGCGCGATCAGTTGCCGCACGCTCACTCCGCTTCCGAAGGGGGCGAAGAGAGCGCGGGCGATTGCGCTCCTCGCTATCGAGTCGAACTTCGCCGATGCCCACAATCCGGTGCCGGCTTTGTCCTGTTCGTGCGTCAGTTGCCTAAGGACGAGCGCCGCGTGGGAGTTTGCTCGCGGGTGATCACGAAGGACATCCGCGAGGAGCTTCTCGTCGATCATGAGGCGGCCGACGTCCTCGTAACGCAGCGCATGCTCGGGGGACGCGGTGATCGCGATCTCGCCGGCCGCCCGCGCGAGCTGCTGCCAGCGAACGCCTGACCACGCATCGGGGATGTGCGAGCTGGCGGCGTCGACGACAGCCCGTCCAACGACTTTCGCGATCTCGTCATCGCTTGCTCTCGACACGTCAAGGCCCGCGAGGAGGTCGAGCGAGAGCGTCTGGGGCTCGGCCGGGTCGAAGAGTCCAATCTCGCGGTCGAGAAGCAGGCCTGCTTGTCTCGCAGCCTTGGCTGTCGTCCCGTGCGGGTCGAGCAAGACGAATGGCGTTCGCATTTCCAAACAGCTCCTGATTGCTGCGAGAGCCGCCGTCGATTTGCCAGCACCGGTGGCCCCTTGCAACCACTGATGGCCGGCGTTCTGGCCGAGGAAGACGGGCCTGCCGCCAGAGTCGTGTCCAAGCCGGAGCCCGTCCGTCGGCAAGTCCGCCGGTGGCGCGATTGCCGGCGCGCCTTCGATGGGCATCGTTGGGACTTGGCCCAACATGAAGCGGAAGGCGAGCCCCGCCTCCGTCGACGAGAACAGCTCGTGAACCAGCCGCGGTCGTAGCGCTGCAGCTGGCAAGCCGAGGCGGAATGTCGCCGCTGCCTCGGTGGTCGAGTAGTCGATCTCGTAGCCGCCGACGAGCCGAGCGCGCGCGGCCACCACCGGCGCGGCTTGCCCGACATGCACAACATCCAGCTCGCTGCTGATCGCGTTGGCGATTGAGCGCAACAACGGTCGCGGCAGCGGCTCGGTTGAACCCACGAAGACACCGCCAACCCAGAGCGGGCCGCTGTAGCTCTCAGCCAGGTCGGCGAGAGTTTCGACCACGCGGGCCGCTCTGCGCGCGAGTACCGGATTATGTTCGTCGGCCGCGCGAAGTCGGATCTGTTCGGCGACGCGCGAGTTCTGTTCGAGTTCAAGCGTTTCCGCCGCGGATAGCTCTGTGGCCGCGAAGCTCGCCTGCATCACAAGCGGAGCGGAGTGGTGGATGAACAGTTCGGCGAGTTCCGCCCAGGTCTCGAGTTGTGGATGATCCCAGCGCGCGACCGCGCGCGCTTCGTCGGTTTCGTCGGCAAGCGCAAGCAGTCTCTGGCCGATCACAGCGGAGTGCTTCGGCGCCGTGCCGAGCAGCGTCCCGGGGTTGAAACGCTCGAACGAGAACGGTGCTGGTTGTCGGCGTAGCGCAGCAAGCGCGGTCGTGACGAGGTGGCCCGCATCCACTGCGGCTTCCTCCGGATGTCCAAGGACTCCGAGGGCCAGGCTTAGTTCGAGCTGAGCTCGTCCGACATCGTCGTGGCGGGTCTCGATGCGCGTAAAGGCGGCCGTTCGCTCGGGTTCGTAGCTATGCAGGAGCACGTCAGCCATACCTCTCAGGGCCTGACTCAGGTCGGCAAAAGACGTCACAACTCCGGGCCGGATCGCCGTCACCCGAAGGCCACACCATGCGATGTGCGACGCGCGCGGATCGATGTAAGCGAGCGCAGCATCGGGAAGTTGGAGCACCTTCACGAGATCGCTCGCCGTGAGGCGCTCGGCCGTGGCGGAGACTCCAGGGGCAACAGTTGACGTTGCGCGACTCAAAGGGTCCTCGGTCTCGTCGCACCGAACAGGATCCCGGCGAGCAGGAGACCGACCAGCCCGACCGAGATTGCGTCCACGAGATCGTGTCGCCCGATTGCCGAGATGGGCACGATCGGCATCGCGATCTGCACGAGGATGACCTCTGCGACTGTCGCAGCGATCTTCGCGGCGATCGGAAGTCGCCAGAACCACTTCAGGTAGCGGCCACCAGCGGGCAATGCCGCCCTCGTGACGTGGCGCAGCACGTTAGTGACCACTCGAACAGCGGCGACCGAGATCAGGACGATTCCCGTAACCGCCAGCAGCCCGGCGCCGAAGCGATGGTGCTGTCTGCCGAACATCGCGAGGTTCACGAGCCTCTCCGCAGACGTGAGAGATCCCTGTCGTAGAGCTTGACGACGCTGCGGAGGGCCGCACGCGTGTTCGGAACCACAGCCTCGGAACCGACGAGAGCCGCGATGTCGTGCGCCCCAGCAAGCTCCGCGCCGATGTTCGCCTCCGCGAGCGCCCTGTGGCCCACTGCATTCACAATGGCGAGCACGGAAGTCCAGCAGAATGTCTCTCCTGCGCGCTCCGTCACGGCGGTGACTCCTGGGAGGCCGATCGTGCGATCGATGAGTCGTTGCGCTGCGTCCCGCCGACGAGCCGCGCCTTCTTTGATCTCGGAGAGCGCGGCGTAGGCGAGGATCGCCCCGAGTGGGTGGAGACGCGCATTGAGGGCGAGGTCGTTCGCCGACGCGCCGCTCCGCAGCTGGCGGGCCGGATGCTGCGAGAGACTGACCGCGCGCGCGTAGATCTCTGCGTCGTCCGTCACGAGCACGCCGCCTTCGCCTGCATCGATCAACTTCCCCGGCCCAAGCGAGAAGACACCGGCAGCTCCCGTCGTGCCAACCGGCCGCCCACCTGACGCTGCTCCCAGCGCTTGGCAGCAGTCCTCGATCAACGGGACGCCGGCGTTGGCGCAAACGCCCTGCAGCGCGTCGACGTCAGCGGGAATCCCGGCGAGATGTGTGACAACCACGGCTCGAACAGACGCATCGAGACTCCGCTCAACTTGTTTCGGGTCGAGAAGAAACGATCGGCGCCGAACGTCGACCGGAATCGGCAGAGCTCCAAGACTTATGACCGCAGCAGCAGCAGCGGGCCAGTCGAGGGCAGGCACGATCACACGTGCGCCTTCCCGAACTCCAACCGCCCCGAGCGCCGTCCGAAGCGCAAGCGTCCCCGAGGAGATCCCGATTGCGAACCGCGAACCACAGAATGCTGCGAACTCCGTTTCGAGGGCCTCGATCGCGCCGCTACCCGTGAGCGAACTCGTCGGGCCGAATCCGGTCTGGCGCTCCCAGACGGCGAGGGAGGCGCGCACCCTCGCAACGAGTTCTGCGTCGAAACCGCCGCGCGTGTCTCCTCGCTGCGACCCGGAGTCTTGCTCGGTCAGGGCGCCAGTCACCATTGCTTGCGCGCCCTGCGCGCGGCCAGCATGTCGGACAACTCTTCAACGCGCGCGCGGAGGCGCTGTTGATCGAGCTCACGGTGCTCGTCGAGGAGGGGGGCCACGTACTCCGGGACTTCTCTCTCGAGACCGTCCTCTTCTGCGGCAACCCACGGGAGCAGGGAGCGAAACGATGTCCGCGAGAGCGCCGACAGGCCCATGAGCTCCTCCTCAAGCTCGTCCGTGTGCGGCATGTAGTCGTCGATCGCCTGAGCGATCTGCTGCATCCCGATAGCCGAAGAACCACCATCGCCCGCAAGGTCGGTGAGCGTCGCAGCGCGCTCGAGGATCCTCAGCAAGTGACGCGCAGATGTCATCTTCAGCTTCCGGTTCGAAGCGATCGCAGTGAGATCGATGTCGGGGCTGAGGTCGCGGCCGAGTTGCACGGCAAGAGCCGGAAGCAGCTGCGTGACCTCACGCTGGGTCGGATGAATGATCGGGATGACCTGTGTGCGGCTGCGATCGGCGCTGTCAAGAAGATCCGGCCGGTTCGTCGTCAGGCAGAAGAGGACGCCCGGGCGAGTGCCCTCGCCCGTGAACTCCCAGAGCGACGCTTGGAACCGTTCGGACGTCCCTCCGTCGGCAGAGCCGCCCGTCGAGCGCTGGCCGAGCGCCTGGTCGACCTCCTCGATGTGCACGACAATCGGCTTGAGTTCCTCGATGGTCGCGAGCGCCCGCGCAGTGTTGATCTCGGTCTCGCCAACCCAGGGACTTCGGACGAGATGGAACGAGACCGCCGGCCAGCGCAGCTCGGCCGCAATCCCGCGCACCACGAATGTCTTGCCAACGCCGGGCGGCCCAGCGAGAAGGATGCTGGGCGGCCAGTGACCTGACTGCATGCGCTCGGCGACGAATCGGCGGACGTGTGGAAGGCCAGCAACGTCGTCGAGTGTCCGGCCCTCCGCATGGAGGCGCAGCGTCCGGCCTGCCTGGCGCTCGATGCTTGCGGCCTTCCGTTTACGAAGGTCGGGATAGCTGACTCGGGTTCGCGCTGCAGCCGACTCGCGCGAAGCACGCAGAAGATCGTCGATCCGAAGCCCGCGCCCTTCACGTGCAGCGTCCTCGATCGTGACTCCGTCTGCCAGGGCAGCGAAACGCGCCGGATCATCGGACGCCCGCCCTTCAAGCATCTTGACGGCCGCCTCGAGATCTTCGATGTCTGGTGCGGGCGCGCGGAGGCTCCTGAATCCGGTGGCTTCGACGATCGACCGATGAACCTCGCCTGTCCGTGCTATCAGCACCAGCGCGTGCCTCTGACGATCGAAGACCGGATCGATCGCGTACCGCTGAAGGGCTTCCAAAACAACCGCCTGCTCGACGCTCGGAGTCGTACCTCCGCCCATCGCCGGTATGACCAGCTCGATGTGGTCGAGAATCACGGCGATGGGATCCGCACAGCTTGTGACCGCCTGCAAAAGTTGCGGAATCGCGTCCCCGGGTGACGCATTGCGACCAGGCAGCGCAAGCGAGGCTGCCTTCTCACCCGGCGGAGGAAGCGGGCGCGCGCCCTCGCCCATCGAATAGATGACCGGTGCGCGTCCCGCCCTCGAGTGAACGGCTGCGATGTACTCGGGTACGCGGAGAGGTGCTCCATCTCCGGGCAGCAAGAAGATGTCGGCGGTGTTCCCGCCAACGATCGCGGCCTCGCCGGCCTCGGCGGCCGCGATCAGAGCAGAAGCAAAGTCGGCCGCTGCGCTCAACGTTCGCCCCGGTTCGGCACGCGCCGGGTGACGACCTGCTGGGCGCCTCTAGCCTGTCGAGAGAAGCGTGGCGCCGGAGCCGCCTGCTGTGCGATGGCCCGCGCCATGTCGCCGCGCGGCCCTGCTGCACGAGCGGCATTCCGGATCAGTACGCCTCCGTCCGGATCGCCGTGCTCGGCGACCTCAACGTGTTCGAACGCGCCACCTCGCCTTGCCACCGCACGTTCGATCTCTTCGTGGAATGGTGCGCAGTCCGATCCGCCGAAGCCCGCGACGTCGATCCTTGCTTTGCCGCCGTCCTCGATCAGCACCGCAACGAGCTCGTGGCCCCGCTCGGCCCAGATTCCTGTTGCCGTTGGTTCAAGTCCCGTCGTGACGCGGCATCCGATCGACTGGAGCGCGTCCTGCATGATCGCGGTCACCGAAGCGCGTTCCTCGACAGCGAGTACATGGGCGCCACGCGCGAGTGCGCGACACAATGCGCGGTCACCCTCGGCCGCCAGAGCTTCAGCGCGAGTGGATGACGTCGCGAGCGCCTCGCGACTCTGCTCGAAGAGATGCTCCGCGTCGGACCAGGCGGCGGGATCGGCGGCCCGGACTGCAACCCCAACCGCAGCATCACTGAGGACCGTCGCGCGGCGCTGCTCGAGGCGCTCAAGAGCACCCTGTCCGGCGGAGCCACGAAGCGAGTCGGTCGCACCGTTCCGGGCGAGCACAGCCAGCTCCGTATGAGTGGGCAGAGCGTCGAGCCCCGGGCAGCTGCGGATGATCTCCTGCATCAGCAGCTCCTGCGCCGTGGGCACCTTCACGCGGATCGTTGTCGTCTTGGTTCTGCTCATCGTTCTCTCCTCTCGTCTTTAGAAGGCGTTCCAGGTCGGGGTCGGCGAGACGGGCTCGCTGT
Organism: uncultured Actinomycetes bacterium; assembly: GCA_963746895.1. Classification (GTDB taxonomy): domain Bacteria; phylum Actinomycetota; class Thermoleophilia; order Gaiellales; family Gaiellaceae; genus Palsa-739. Next base: position 621,066 of record CAVVDI010000013.1, read on the forward strand.
CGGACTGCTGCGCGATGACGGTCGCCAGTTCTGAATCAGCGTCCGAGGGCTCGGCAGTCGGCGGGACCGGCGCCCGGGGCGCTGGATCTGGGGCCGGCGAGGAAGGGCCACTGGGAGGCGTTGCTGGCGGCTGTTCCGCGCTCTGCGCCACTGGTGCCGGCGGGACCTGCGCCTCGCGCAGCGCCCCTTCGACCTCGGCACGGTCGATCTCGAGGTCGACGGCCATGTCGGCGACCCGAGCGTAGAAGCGTTGATTCACGTCTGTGATCGCCGTCTGCGCGGCGCCGGCGCGCCAGTTTCCTGCCGCCGCCGTCGCTCCGAGCATGAGCTGGGCGATCAGCAGGATCGTCCAGGCCGCCGCCCAGCTCGTTGCACCCTCGAGAGTCGCAGCGCCGATTGCGAGCCGCGTGTCGACGTACCGCGCGGTGGCGAGCCTTGCTTTCGCGGCAGCGAGCGCCCTGTTCGCTTGAGAGACGACGACTGGCGGGCGCTGCGACGCTGGCAGGAGCTTAAGAGCCTGGACTGCGTTTTCGGCGTTGACTACTTGCTCCGCGATGGGCTCCGACCGGTACTCGGCCAGGCGCGGGAGCTGGAAGAGGCAGACCGTGAAGGCGAGCGCGACCATGCCGATGAGCGCCACCCGTGTCGTCGTCGTTCTGGCACCGATGGCGGGTAGTAGATGCGTCAGCCCGATCAGGTCGGAGAGAACGATCCCGAGCACGCAGAAGAGAAGCGTCGTGAGGAGCGCGAGTGAAAGCGCCATTTGATTGCCGTAGCCGATTCCATTGAAGGCCCGCGCATCGACGCCGACCTCGGTCTTGACCGCAAGCCCCCAGAGGGCTGTGAAGCCGAGCGCCCCTGCCGTGATCCAAGCACGACTCTTCACACGACCTTTTTGCAGCGCTTCTGTAATCGCGGCGCTCGAAGCGGTCGCGCGCTTGGCCAGCACGGCGGCCCGGTCGCGCTGACTGACTAGACGATTGACTTCGATGCGTGCGCGCTCGGCGGCGGCAGCGACCCAGCGGCGAAAGCCGCCCGGCCGAAGGAGGCGCTCCCGGACGCTGGCACGCTGATCACGGTCCGCGCGGCGCCGGCGAGCGACCAACTCCGCGGCACCGGCCGTAGCCGTTGTCAGAGCGACGAAGCCGAGGCCATAGACGAGGAGCAACGGCATCTCGCTAGCGCGTCCCGAGGAACGACGCGATGGCCGCGGGGAAGCGCTCGACCCTGACGAAGTTGACGCTGTCGGCGCCGCGCGCGCGAAGCGTCCGGAGCCACGTACGCTCCTGGCGCTGGCAGGTCGAGACGTCCGAGCAGAGGTGAGCGATCAGGACTCTCACGCCTCGTAGGTTTCCGGCGATCTGGGGAGGCCGGTTTTGCGCGAGATCGCTGACAATCACGAGCCGACGAATGCCTGAGGGAGAGAAGGACTGCGCTGCCGCGCTGACCGCGCCCTCGATCTCCGACGCATACGTCGTCTTGGGGCGGAGCGAGCGCAGCGCCGCAGCCGCACGGCGGGCGTCGGCGAGAGCCCGCCGATACGCGCTCACCGCGGCCGCGTGCTCGCGCTTGAACGCGATCACGCGCTGCGTGAAATCAGCGGTCACATCGGAAGGAAGTCCTTCAACGGCCGGGATGCCTTCGATCACCCACGTCCCGAGGACGCTGCCCGGGTCGTAAGAGTCGGCGCTCACGCCACGCACTTGGACGATCAGTTGGGGTTGGCTCGAACTCCCGCCACTGGCCGGGACGGGACGTGGCCAGTCCGCAGCCACGACCGCGATCGAGCGCAGTGCTTCCAGACGGTAATGGGCTGCAACCGACGCGGAGGTATCGACCACGACCTGTGCCTCTTCGGTGGGGGTGCCCTTGGCGCTGACGGTCGCGCGCCCTGATCCTGCGAATGCGAAGCACGCGGCAATGCTTACGATGCATGCGACCGAAGTCATGGCGATGGTGTCGCCCCGCGGCCTGTGGCTCGCGAGGGCATCCGGCCCCGAGCGGCGGGGGTGAACGGTCGAAATGAACGTCATATCCCCCTTACGCGCAGGCGGAAGGGAATGTCATCCGGACCGACGTCGCGCGAGAAGACGTAATGGGGCTCAGCCCGCCCGAGCCCGGACTACACGGCACCTTCAGCCAGCGGCGACACGTCGCCGCTCAGCCGCTAGACGAAATGTGCGGCGGGGATGACGATCCGGCCACGTCCTACTCGGGACCAACGAATCAGAAGCGTCAATGGCAATGACCATCAACGACCGTACGGCCTGCGCTGAGACGGTTATCGTGCCGTGTCGCGCCGTTTACGCTCCCTGTCCCGCCGCTCACCCACGCCTCGTAACGCGTCGGCAGTGGCAGTAAACGGGTCAGGCGGGAGCTGTCGAAGCGCCGAGCGGAAACTGCCCGCGACTCGGGCGGACCAGCGCTTCACGGATCTAGCGTGAGTCGCATTCGTCATGCAGGCCGGACTTGGGCTGCCTCAGTGAAGCGTTGTCGCTTCTCGACGATTACCGTCACCCGGTTGACTGATCACTAGCGGCACTGTGCCAAACGACGTGCGTGGCATCCATGGGCATGTCCGGCACCGAAGGAACGCCAGCCGGTGACTCGCTATAGCCAAGTGCCAGGACGCCCATCAGATCCTTCTCGAGGCCAAGGCGCTGAGCAATCTCTTCCTCGGCGATCACGATGTCGCCCATGTAGCAGCCCCTGATGCCGAAGGCCTCGGCCGCGATCCACATGTTCTGGATAGCTGCCCCTATGCCAATGAGCTCGAAGCCGTACGCGATGAGGGATCCGGCTCGGCCCTTCTGAATCGCGTCGGCCAGCACCTCCCTGCCTCTGCTGAACGGGCCGCGATTTTCGACAAAGATGGCCGCGGCGGCTTGACCGAGAACGCCGGCAGATAGGGCGACGGTGGAAGGCCAGTCGGGCCGAGGCTTCCCGGTGAGGGGGTCCATCGGGACATAAGACTCCGCCCCTTTGGCGATCTCCACCGCGCGAGCGAACTCCCCAAGCAGTGCCCGATCGGACACGACGTGAAGTCGCCACGGCTGCGCGTTTTTGGACGACGGCGCCGCCAAGCCGCACCGAACGATTTCGATCAGCACGTCAGGCGGGAGCGGTCCTTCATCGAGGAGTTCGCGAGTGCTGCGGCGACGAAGAATGGTTTCCACGACTGCGGTTGCGCGGCTCGGCAGAGATCGAGGAGGCAAGCCTCCAAAGGCCAGCCCTTCCAAGGGCTCGGGAGACTGGCTGGCCACCGGCCTAAGATACATTCGGATGGAGAACCTAGAAAGCGCCGAAGCCCCTGCCCCGACACCGGCGGCGACGCGCAAACTGCGCGCACGGTCTCGGTCGGCCCGCATGTCGAGCACCCTTACTGCTGCGGAACGGCTCAAGTTGCGGCTCTTGGCTGAGGGTCTCTCGATCACGCCCGCCGCAACGTCGTTCCTTCTCGAGGCAAACCGCGACCATCAGCTCACGCCTGCTGACTTTGCCTCCACGAGCGGCGTGATTCTCCGGCTTGAGGACGACGTATGGGTCAATGCCCCGATCTCCCAGTACAACTCGAACTTCGTTCAAGCCCCGGCGTTTACCTTGGATCGCGCGGAAGGCGGCCTTGTTGTGCGCGGGGACTCACTCGAGAGCGCCGCCGAGTTTTGGCTCGCACCCTCGTTCCATGGGACGCACAACGCTACTGGTCAACCGTACAACTACTTTGTCTTCACCCATGGCGACCGCGTCCGCCTTTCACCCCTCCAGGGTTGTGCGATGCGGTGTCACTTCTGCAATGTCCCGTACGAGGACCGCTACGCAACCAAGCCGGTCGACGCGATGGTGGAGGCGGTCAGCCGCGCGCTCTCCGATCCCATCCAGCCCGCCCATCACATCCTCATCTCTGGCGGAACACCTATTCCGCGAGACGTTCCCTATCTCGACGCTGTGTACGAGCGGATCTTGCGCGAGTTCCCGCAGGTGGACGTGGACATCATGATGGTCCCGGTCGATGGCCTCCTAGACGTTCAAAAGCTGGCGGCGCTTGGAATCCACGAGTTGTCCATCAACATCGAACTTTACGACCGCGATGAAGCCGCGGTTGTGATGCGTCAGAAGCACCGTCAGGGGCTCGACCACTATCTCGGGTTCATCGAGGAAGCGTCCCTGGTGCTAGGAGCGGGAAGGGTCAGGTCGATGTTGATGGTCGGGTTGGAGTCGATGGAGAGCACGCTGGCGGGCGTAAAGGCAATCGTCGAGCGTGGTGGCGTTCCGGTGCTAAGTCCGTTCCGCCCCGATCCGGCCACGCCGCTGCGCGACCTTCCACCCCCCTCAGCCGCCTTTCTCGAGACGGTGTATCTGCGAGCGAATGAGATTGCGCTGGACGGCGGCACGCACCTCGGCCCAACGTGCTTGCCCTGCACTCACAACACGCTTACGATGCGGGGCTCGCATCCCGACGGTCTGTCCTACCCCCATGGGACGCCTGCGATGGTGTAATGGATTCGATTCTGCTCTCCGTCACCGATCTCGACGACGGCGACGTCGATCGAATCCTCGAGAGGGCCGGCGCGCTAGATGGCTCCAACGGGCTCGGTCACGAAACTTCTCGGAGAGTTGTTGCCCTCCTCTTCTTGGAGGCGTCTCTCCGCACGCGATTGGGATTCTCCGTTGCCGCCGCACGGCTGGGGTGGCAGCCCGTCGAAGTCGTCGAACTCCGTCAGAGCCCGATCTCGATGATTGAGAGCTTCGAGGACACCCTCCGAACGGTGTCAGGCTTCGCGGATGTAGTGGTGTCTCGTCCGGCGCGCCCCCTTGATCGCGCCACGCTCGAGGAGCACGTGGTCAGTGGGTTCATCAACGGCGGTGACACGGGCCCACGCGCAGAACATCCCACTCAGGCACTGATCGACCTTTATGCGATCGAGAAGGCGATGGGTCCAGTTTCCGAACTTCGAGTCGCGATCTGCGGAGACCCAAGAATGCGGGCCGTCAGAAGCCTCCTTCAACTCCTGGCCCGTCGCCCACCCGCGCGCCTATCGGTCATCGCCTCCCCGAGTCACGTTACGGCGGACTGCATCCCCGAACCGCTCGCGGCCATCTCTGACCATCGGACGCTTTCCGAACTCGATGACATCGACGTCCTCTACGTCGCCGGAATGCCCCACGCATCCCTGCCCTTGGACGAGCGCGACGGCCTGATTGTCACCCCGGCGACGATGTCGATGCTCCCGCAGCATTCGATCGTCCTGTCACCGCTTCCCATCATCGACGAGATTGACAAGGCCGCACGTCGTGATCCGCGAGCGCGGATGTTCTGGCAAAGCGACCAAGGCGTCTTCGTCCGTATGGCTCTGCTGGAAGAGATCGTCGCGAGCCGGTAATCGCGCATCACGGATCCGTTTAGAGTTCTGACGGGTGGCAGAACAGCTTTCCCCGACCGAGCTTTTCGAGCGTGCCTGGGATCTCTATCCCATGCGGACCGCAGGGGCCTTGCTGGAACTCGTCGAGAGCCAGTGGGAGATGAGTGCGCGGCTACCCGCGACTCCTCCCGACGCAGAAACCTGTCGCCTCGCAATGCTTGCACAGCTATCGGTTCAGCCTCTAAACCTGGCGCGAGCGCAGCTCTGGCGCGCTCGCGCACTCGCTCGGTTTGCGGCGCTCGGATGGTCGGAGGGGATAGCTGCCGTGATGATGGGCGAAGCCTTTCAAGCACTCGCGATTGCAAATGACAACTATCCGCAGGGAAAGATGCTCGATGTGATCAAGCCCTCGGCGGAGGCCGAGGCGATTCTTCGAGAGCTCGCGCCGTTCACCACGGAACCGGGAAGTGGCATCAGCGTGGGAGCAAGCTCACCCACGCCGGCCCTGATCGCCCGGTTCATGCACGAGAAGGGTGGGTTCCTGCAACTGGTGGCGCGTCGATTCGATGAAGCAAGGGAGAGCTACCGTCTCGCTTTCAAGGCTGCCGGCGAGAGCCGCCGCGGGCAGCTCAAGGTCACGGCCGGTCTTGCCCTCGTCGACTACTTGGCCGATCTCGCCGTAGGCGGACAAGGCAGCGAAGCGACGGCAGCGACGGAGCAGATGATCGAAGGCGCGAAGGCCGCACGTCAGGCCGACCTGGTCGACGACGGCCGATGGAATCTTGCAGTGATGCGAGAGGGCCGGCAGGGGCTGAAGCCCTACGAGATCCTCTGACGGCGGGATCTACCGCCCTCGGCTCGGCGTACCTGCCTTCCGTGCTCGTCTCTGCTGCTCGGACTCGTCCGGTCGCGCCTGGTAGTCCATCGCCTCCAGGTCGCGGGCCAGATGTTCGCGGTTGCGCGTGACGAATCTCGAGTCGGTGCCGTTGATGGGCTCGAAGTAGCGAACCTCATCCAGCTTCGAATCTTCCGGCGACCCCACCGGCTCCTGAGTGTTCGCCAGGAACTGATAGCGACAGTTCGTGATCTCGACTCGGAAGCCGTTACTCCCTGATCTCGTGCTGGCGTTCATCAGCATCAACACAAGGGAGCCCACAAACTCGGCTCCGCCCGAAACCTTGTCCGCGAAGTAGACGTTCGTGATCATCGAGTCCGAGACGGCCACGCGAATCGGATGGGTTCGCCAGCGGCGACCGGCAAGGTTGGGGTTGTCCTCGTCTCGCGAGAACGTGATCCCGCGGATCGCTGCGTCGTGGATCTCGACGCTTCCCCCATCCTGGTCGACGATCACAAGGCCCTCGCCGGCAACGTGATGGAATGCGAACGAGCCGTCGTTCGCGGCGCGGCACCGGTAGATCGTGAGCATGCAGAGCCGGCCCCCCACCATCGCGACTCCGCCGCTGGCTGGGGTGAAGGCGACGATCTCCCCATCGTGGCTCGCCGGGGCCACCCCCGGCGTAGCGGGCTTGCCCGATGTGTCCGAGAAGAACTGTGGGGCCTCTTCCGCACCGAGAACGGGATATGGGGGATACGGGGAGAACGCCCGCACCTCCTCTCGCGTTGTGTCGACGAGGAAGCTCGGCGCGACGCGTGTTGCCTCACCGCCTTCTTCGACCGCTCGGGTGACGAGTGGGAGGTTCGGTGGCAGACCGATCTCGCAGTACTCGAAGTTCGCGTCGTCCAAGAGACAGTTCACGAATGTGACTCCCTGGAAGGCGCAGGACTCGAACCGAGAGCCCCTGAAGTCGCAGTTCACGAACACGACGTTCAGGAATCTCGCGCTGATTCGACAATCCCGCCAGTTCAAGTTGGCATGGACGGTACGATCGGCGCCGCCGATCTCGACGTTCTCCCAGACGTAGTGCTCTCCGCGCGCACCGGTCAATTGGCGGAGAGCGTGCATCGGCGCAGTGTCTTCTGCGTCAGCCCAGCTTCTCAGCGCATTGCCCGAGCCGTCATGGATCAAGAGAAGCGTGCCGTCCGGCTCCTTCCGCACGATCTTCGTTTGCAGAAGCCACTCGATGGCGAATGCCGCTCGACGGACTTCCTCGAAGAGCGTCTCGGTCGCGCTCGACGCCATCATTGGTCCGGCCGTGACCTCCACGTAGCTCGCCGAACCGCTCGGCGATTCGAGAACGTCCTCCACGCGCGCGGTCAGGAAGTCGATGCTCTCGAGTCGATCGAATAGCTTCTCGAGGACGTCGTCTGTCGCCCGCGCCGCAAGCCGGTGCGGACGTACTCCCGCCTCGGCTGCGACCGCTCGCCCCAACACCTGCGTCTCCCGCGTGAGGGCCCGCCGGGCGAGTTCAACTCCCTGCACCGGAACCTTGTAATCCCCGCTCGAGAGGAGCGGCGCAAGCCGCTTGACGACTTCGCGTGTGCCGGAGATGAGGTACTCGTCCAGCCCCTCGCCGCGGCGGCAGGCCTCCTCGGCATGACCGATCTTCAGACGAATGGCGTCGCGAAGTCCGAACTCGAACGGGCTCTCTCCCTCGCTCGCCCCACTCACGAGCGCGAGCACTGCTTTCCCGCCGATTTCAACCACGCCGTGTCCGCCCCGTTCCGATCTGCCCTTGGCTTGGAAATACAGCGTGTAGAGCGTCGCTTGGAGCTCGAGCAGCTTGGGCCGATGTGCGCCCCACAGTTCCATCAGCCGGCTGACCGCCTCGTCGGTCATCCCCGACTCGGATGAATGCGCCGGGGTCTGAATCACCTCTCTGATCGCCTCGGGATCTACGAGTTCGCCGACGCCGACACGATCCATGCTGAAGGGCTTCACGCCTCGAAGCAGCGGATCGAGAAGATGCAGGCTGTCGGTCCGGAGCGAGATCACGAAGTGCGTCTCTCGTCGGTACCCGCACTTCACGATCCACTCGACGATGGCCTTTGCGCTTTCCCGCTTCCTCTGACGGAGCAGCTCCTCGAACTGGTCGAGGATGATGACCGCCGCCTCGCCGAACCTCTCGTCCGTCTCCCGCGTCAGCCCGCCTACTTCTGCCAAGGCCGCTAGGTCGATTCCTGCCGGTACCGGGATCGGCGCGTCGGCGTCTTCATGTGACCGCTTCACGCCTCCGGCGACGTACCGTTCGATCCAGTCTTCTGGACTGGAGTCGCCGAGCTCCTTCGGCGGGCTCGACCACTCTCGGCCGACGAGCACTGCAAACTCGGATTCGGCGAGACGATGCAGCAAGCCATTCTGCAGCAGCGATGACTTGCCGCTCCCGGAGTAACCGTGGAGGATCACCAGACGGTGGTCGAGCACGGCGCGCGTGATCCGCTCGAGATCCGCCTCCCTCCCGATCAACATGCCCGTGTCCCTCGCTGTTTGCGGGCGCGGCCCTACATAGGGCGAGCGATCGACGTCGTGCAACGCGTCACGCCACTCGCTGAGCGGCGGGCGGATGCTAGACACGACACGCGCCTTTGAGAAAAGGCGCGCCGTTCTTGAGATGCTTCGCGAAGTGATCCAACTCGTCCGCGAAATCCACCGCGTTGCCGATCACGACGTCGAAGCCGCTCCAGAACAGGAGATCTTGCTCCAGCTCCGTGACGTACCTGTTGACCGCGACACCGTTCCGGTTGGTCGGCGCCGCGAGGTCTGAGCTCAGGCTCGCTGCCGAGACGAGCGTCGCGAGTCTCTGGCGAACGGCCGTGTCGCGAATCTGGACTCCGAGGAGGACCCAGAATCTCGCCCACCCTCGCCGCCCGGCATTGACCGCTGGGTACAAGCCGTATTTCTTGTCACCACTCCGCGTCTGGATGGTGTCGTCGGTGAAACCCGTCTCCGATCCGAGGCGTTCGTCGGAGGGGAGTAGATCGAGGGCGTTCTGGAGGATCGCGTCGCGCTCGCTGATGACCACGGCGGGCTGCAGATCGAGCTGGTCCTGGATGTCCGTGAGTTGTTCGTCCCTCCCTCCAGCCTCGTCGAACAGAGCTGCGTGAAGGAACCGGCTCAGCTTTTCGCGGAGACGGTTCGCCTCCTGGAGGTTCGGAAGATCGATCAACGGACACCCTGCAAGGCGGACGACGAGCGGTCCGGAAAGCTCGGCGGAGGCACCAATGATCGACACCTGGTCCTCGCCGGGCTCAAGCAAGCTAAGGAGCCGCTCTTCCGGATGCTCCTCCGCCGAACCACCTGGAACATGCAGTCCGAGCCAGCAAGTATGCGCTATCTGATTGACGGTGTTGATCACGTGGACCGGCAGGACGACGGTAAACGCAGCACCCTGCCGAAGAAGCGCGAGCTCGAGCTCCATGTCGAACGAGGTGACGAATGCCGCCGCAAGCGGCGGCTCTCCCCCGCTCTCCTTCTGGTTGGCCTTCGTATTGCGCACCAAGCGTCTGTCCTCCTCAGCGATCAGCAACGTCGCGGCAGCGCGGTAGAGCTCATTTCCGTCGCCCTTGATCCACGCGTCGTGGGTGATGCGGAGGTATCGACTGCGAATGACGTCTTGAGCGGCGGCGATCGTCGAGAACGACGGGACCCCTACGCGTCCCTCGCGACTATCGTCGACGTTGCTGAGATCGACGAGGAGATCGGTCCATCCCGGATACACATCGACGGCGTCCCCGTCGGTAGATGTCGAGGCGCTGAGACAGAGCCAGGCGAACTCGGCGAGGGCTTGGACATCCCAGAGACCGATCTCCACCTCTTCCCCCTCCGGCGGGTGTAAGACCCCAGCGAGGCGTGACATGAGCGCAAGCACCGTGGCTTCGACCGCCTCTTGCGCTTCCGGACCGAGGTGTGCCGCGATCGCGCCCGCCTCGCTCTCGAGGCGCTGCACGATCTCGTGGGCGGGATCGATGCACTCTGTCTTCAGAGCCCACCACGCGTGATTCGCCGGCCCGATCGTTGCCTCATCGCCATGATCGGGACGCCGAGGCGCGTTGTCGGTCGCGGACTTGGCGCGGAAGTAGATCTTCGTGAGCATCACCGATGCCACGAACATGTCTGCCAGCCACCGCTCGACGTCGTCGCGTCCAGCAGGGGGCAGATCCACGCTTGGGAGTTCCGGAAGGCGGAGCCGATCCCGGATCAGATCCTCCGCAAACGGTGTGACTCTTTCTGCAATTGGTTGGCCGTCAATGGCTCTTCCCGAGTAGACCGACCCGACCTTTTCCTGTAGCCGTGCCACCGTTGCGACAAGCGCCTCCATTTGTTTCTTCGACGTTGCACATCCGCTCCCGATCACCAACGTGAGCCACGGACGGTTCGGACCCGTGTCGACGTTGCAGATCCTGTGTGAGCGCGATTTCCCCAAGGACCCCAGGTAGTCAGCGATCGAAGGGTGCGGCGCTCCTGTCCGCTCCATCAACGAGCGAATCGTCATCTAGGCGAAGCCGCCTTTTCGCGTGCACCGCTCGCCTGTCTGTCAGCCGCGGCCACAGACGCTCGGACCAACGAGCCCCAAGGCTCAGTTAGCTCGAATCCGCTTCGGGTGATCGGGGCGCGGACGGTAAGCCGTGCGAGAACGCCTCCCGTTTCGGTGGTCACCGTCGGCTTCGCCGCAACGTCGACTCGTGAATCCCTAGACTGCTCCCTCGCCGCACTGACGAAGTGGCTGGAGTCGAGAACAGCAGGGATGCCCGTCCAGTGGACTACGACGTTGCCGAACGTCGGCATCGAGCGAGCGATGTCACGCAGCGGCCGTGAGCCGGGCGCGCTGCCGCCGAGCATGGCGGCGATGTGATCCAGGAACAGACAGCTTTCCCCGGCTTCGCTTGAGAGCTGGCTCGAGGCGCGCGTGGATCCCTGGAAACGCGCATTGATCTCGGTGAACAACGGCGTTCCCTCGTGCACGAGGAAGTCGGCCCCGAACGTGCCGAGGTAGCCATATTGGCGCAGCCAGCGACCCAAGGTCCGCACGCTTGTCTCGATCGCATCGATCGTCGCAACGTCCAGCTCACGAGCGAGTCCGAAGTCGTTCCCGCAGTAGCCGAATGGCCGCGTAGTGCATTCGGGTATCCCGATGAGCTGGACGGACGGATGAGAGATCGTCACCCCGTCGTGCCAGACCGTCGCTCCGATGTTGATCGGAGTCGCCTGCTCGAGAAATGGAGTCACGCTGACGAAGGCTTCGGGATTGTGCGGCCAGCTCTCTGCCAGATGATCCGAATCGTCGACACGGGCGAAGCCCGCGCCGCCCGCAGATCGGCTCATCCTGAGCAGGACAGGTCCTTCGGCCAGTAGTCGCCGCACCTTGTACTGCTCTTCGTCGGCCACGTACGTCCACTGGACGTGTGGCAAGCCTAAGTTCGCGACCATCGTCTCCACCCACGGCTTGTGCTCGAACATTGCTTGATGAGCGCCGAAGAGGCCAAGATCGAGACATCGATCTCTTCGCGCGAACATCACGGCGGAGAGGAACCTTGACGGCCGATACGGAAGAAGCGCGGTTGGGGCCGCGAGGCGCCGGAGAATCGCCTCTCGAAACTCATGCGCTGCGGGCGTATCGAGATGATCGTCGATGTCCCAGTTATCGAGATCCACCCTCGCTCCTGATAGATCCTCGAAGTCCAAGCTGGGCACGGCTCCTCCACGATCGTGTCCGCCGACAATCGCGAATGACCCGGCGAGCTGCCGTAGATCGGAGATCGCCTCGATATCGTCAGAACGGAGCCCTCCCCAGATCAACTCACGATCACCGAGTCTTTGTGAGATGTCTCTGAGGACGGACGCGCGGTCTCTCGCCAACTACCGCACCCCTGAAAGCGCGAAGGGATAGTACGCGTTCGTCTCTGTACCGACGCCTACCAGCAAACAGACCGCCTCGCGTTCAGCGGTGGGGGCGCGGACGATACTGACATGGGTTGCATGTGCCTCGAGTTCGTGCTCGTCCGCCTCCCCGGTGGCAGCAAGAGTGATCAGCCGTGCCCCGCCCTCGCCGGTCGCTTGAGACCCGCTTCCATTGCCGGCAACGATCGCTATGACAGGTTGGCCGCCAATCGTCACCGAATCGAGGGCGATCACGGTCCGTCCGTGTTGATCCCAGCTTGATGGCGTCCATTGCCGCGCAACTCCCCCGCTGACAAGGAGTTCTGAGATTTGACCGCGATTGGTATAGAGGAGCCGCGACCCGACGAATGTCGCATACGTCGCTTCGGTCGCGCCGTTCGCTACTTCACGCCAACCGTTGTCGTCGCCCGAGAAGGCAACGCTAGTCATCCTTATCCGATCTCCGTCAGCTATTGCACACCAGGCCTCTGTGTCGCCCTTTCGGGCGACGGCGAGAATCTGCGCATTCTCGAATGGAACGCGCACCGGCCCGGCCCACTCCCGGAATAGGCCGTTGATCGGATTCACCGCCGAGATCCGAAGCATCTGCCCGGCCACAGTGGCGATCAAGCTTCCGTCGGGTGCCATGGCAAGTGAAGCGCTCAGAGGATCCCGCATCTCGAACTTCGCGATGCTCCCGATCTCGCACGGTTGTGCGACAACCGCGCCGGCCGCTGTGACCTCAAATCGATGTCGGTCACCACTTCGGACGTCAACACACGCCCAAGCGTGCGAAGTCGGTCTCGCATCGAAACGCGCGACGCGCGGCCGCGCGAGCGACCTTTGACGAGACTCCGCCGGAGCGAGCAAGGAGGTGTCCCGTCCTAAGTTCTTCCCAGTGATCGCCGCATGTATTGCGGCTTCCCCAAGGGTCTTGACGAATTCGGAACCTTTCGGTACCCGGAAATCCTTACGGCCGTCCCACGGCAGCAAGAGACGCATACGTGCATTTGCTGCTGCACGAGTCTTGAGCCTGACATCGACCGACGAGATCGAGCCGTCGCCTTTACAATCGCCCGTCGCGATTAGCTCTGCTTCCTCTGCCTCCTTGGCGCCGTTCGGGTCAAACGCTCGAAGCAACGCGAGCGCAACAGGAAGCCCGATCGACGGCCCTTTGAGACCGTGTTTGTCCAGATACTTCCGGAGGTTGCCCGGAGGGGCGAACGGCCACGGATACCCACCGAAGAAGACGCGAATGGCCCAATCCTCGGAATCATCGAAATCAGAGTTCTCTTTGAGCCAGCCAAACGCAGCGTTACGGCTTTCAACCAGGGCGGCCCTAAGCGACCGATCAGCAACACTCGGATAGCACAATTGCGCTCTTTGCTCACGTCGACGACGCGGTTTCACCTCGACGAGCACACGATCCACGACAGCGTCTCCAATGTCCAAGAGTTTGAGTGTGATCCCGAGTGTGTTTGCCACCTTGCCGAGATCTCCCTCGAGCGAGCTTCGCGATCCGAGATCGGCCCCGTAGAACCACCCACCGAGGTAGTCATCGATCCGCTCCCGCTTGACTCCGGCTGCTCGTGCAAGTTCCGCAGCCGTCCATCCCTTCTTCCTCGTCGCCCTCTTGATCTCGACCACGGCCTGTTCTTCGCGGGCAAAGACAGCGATGCCGAGACACTCGCCGCGGCGCACTTGCTCGTTCGCTCCCAAATGAGCCGCTTCAAGGAATCGATAGGGATCTCCCTCACGAAGCTCGCTCGGTGGCACTCCCTCGACGATGGCATTAGCCACGGCATCCAAAGCGCTCGGGTCTGCGCGAAGTTTCTTGCGTACCTCGTCCTCTAGCCTGCGTCGAGCCTTCGTGTAACGGGGGGTGAACGCAGATGACGCTTCCAGCGCTGCCTGGTAGAGCTCACCCGAGCCCCTGACGATCGAGCTGAGATCGGCCCGCCCTCGACCGCTGGGCTCAGCCGACAACAGCCTCGAGCCCATCGACCAAGTCGCCCGGAAGACTCTTCCCTTTCGTGCTGCCTAGCCGGAGACGGAAGTGCCCGTCGGTCTCGATGGTGCCCGATGCGACCAGCTCTCCGGTCTCCAGGTCAAGGTCCGCTTCTACCAGCCCCTTCTCAACCAACTGTTGCTTAAGCCTGAGCCGAATCGTGATCGGCGCTCCTTGTAATTCGGCCGGCGCGAACCCTGAAGCCCAGAGCATGTCACCCTCTTCCCGGAGTCTCGACGTGCACAGGCTCATCACCGATCTCTTCCCAGACGAAGTGGTCGTGCCGTACACCCAACGGAGCGCTGGAAGCCGAAAGCGCCGGCAAGGTTTCCCCGCGGACCCTGACGCCGTTGAGGATCGCGTCCGTCGTGCCTTGCGTCAGGCCCTTCATCGATTTTTTGAGCTGGCGGCTCTTGCCCGAGAGTTCACGGCGAACCCGCAATGTGAAACGCGGTAGCTCGTCGGACTCCGCCCCTTTCTCCCATGCCGCCACGATCTGGCGCCAGATGTCCCGCTGAGCCGCAGAGGGCACGGGCACCTCAGTCTCTTCGCTCAAGATGCTGGACCGCATTGCGTGCGACAACTCTTCTTCGCTAAGACCACTCAGTCGAGGAAGCTCCGGCGGCACCCTCTCCCACAGCTGGCTTAGCGCCGAGACCGTCTCCTCACCGAGCACGCCAGCAAGTTTCGTGTGGTCGACTCGTTCGAAGGACGTCGAGAAGTGCTCGATATGGAAGCTCACCAACTCCGGCGGCCCGCTGCGACGAAAGAACCCTAGGACCCCCTGAGCTAGGGGCACGGGGCGTGCCAGAGCAGGCTCGCCGATCTGACCCGTGGCATGGTCGGCGTATCCTGCGTAGCTGAGCCGAAGGCTCGTCGTCCCCAGCGTCGGATGTGAGTGCGCGCTCATTCGCCTTAGTTACGTTCCAGTGGTCAGAAGTATCATCGCCTTCGGTTCGAACGATACGCCCTCGGGATAGGAGGAAGCGTGGCGATTGGCCTCGGATAGCGCGACGGCGCCACGCGTTCGGGGCGCACGGACGACCGGCTCAGCGGGCGGAAGTCTCTTCACTCTTCGCTTCCTACCGACGCGCTTGCAGCAGGACGGCAAAGGTATGGGTGATCGCGATCGGGCCGTGTCCCTACCTCGATCTCCGCTGACGAGAACACGGCGAGGTCAACGGTAAGAGAGATGAACGCCGTGATCACGACGTCAAACCGAGCTTTCGCCCGCCGCTCGACGATCACGCGCAACGCCGACCCTTCCCATCCTGCGTCAGTCACGCACGTGTAGTAGATCCAACGACTCCTGCTGCGACCGGAGTAATCGGGGTCAGAGTGGCACAGGCGTGGGGAAGCGAGCGCCGTCTTCATGTCACGGATGAAGACGGACGAGTCGTAGAGCACATGGCTCCTCTCCGCTTCGATGTGCCACCACGGCATCTTTGGCTGACCGTTGAAAAGCCGCACTGGGCGTCCGCGGTGATCAGGCGTCTCGAAGATGACGGTCACCTCGGGAGGTTCACCCCAAGCGATGCCCGGACTAGAACGCGGATCTCGACCAGGTTGTTATCGATGGTCCTCGCCGTTCGTCCTGTCCGTTCCGCGATCGTGCGAGAGTCGAGGTCCTGCTGGTAGCGAAAGCGGGCGATCATCTGCAGTCGTTCGGGAAGCACGTTGACAACGATGTCGTCGAACGCGAGGTCAGAGAGCAGTTCCTCGATTTCGTTGCGCGAGCCAGCAGCTGAGTCAGCCGCATGGGGCTCGTCGGTCAAACGCTCACGACGCCGGCGCCTGATCATGTCGATCGCGCAGTTGCGGGCAACCTCACACACCCAGGCGTTCGCGGTGGAGCTCCTTATCTCGCTGAAGCGCTTGTTCGCCTTGATCGCGGTCTCTTGGGCGACGTCCTCGGCCAGCGCGTTGTCGTCCAGCACGTCGCGCGCGACGCGGTAGGCCACAGTCGCGACCCATCTCAGAAAGTCGTCAGAGGGATGTTCGGCGTTCGACACCACCGCCAATCCAACCACGTGTCAGAGCCGCCGTCACTCGAAGCTCGCACGCACAGAGCCAGCCAAGCCGGCAGGCGCCGCTCAGCGGTCGGATGACAAATCGCGGTACTCGAGCGTCTCTTCTGCACGATGCCAAAGCCACCCTCAGCCAAGGCAGGCCATAGGCGAGACGACGCGACGTTCGTCCTCGCCGTGCTCGCGAGGTTCGGGAATACAGAAGTTCTCCTCACCCCCGCGTTCGCGCGCGAAGTGGCAGCGGCCCAACACCATACGTCGCAGCCGAAGAGGCACGCTCAAACGGCATGACGAGCGTCGCTCTTCCGCAGTGGCCGCAACCCGCGAGGGAGTTTGCAGACCCCGAACTCGTCTCTCTCACGGCGCTTCTGCGTGATCGCGTTCCGCACTTGTCCCGCTTCTGCACGCCGAGTCTCTTGCCCGAGTTGGAGATCGTTCTCGATGTACGAGATTCCGACGTAAGCGTGTCCTACTCGGCGCCAGGAGCACTGATAGGACACACCGGCGTGTTCGCATCGACGTCGCGCCTCATCGCCGACGTCCATGGTGCCGACGAGGCGCTCATCGTCACGAGCGGCTCAACCGGAGCCAACCAGGTGGCCCTGAGCGCCATCGCGCGGATGGCCGACGGCCTATTCCTGATCGATCGCCAGTGCCACCACTCTGTCCCTTCCGCCCTCACCGCCTTCGGCCTCGACTGGGGCTACATCGGGACGGCCGAGTGGGACGCGACGTGGGAGACGCCCGCGCCCGTGATGGCGGCGGATGTCGTCGCGGCGATCCTTGACGCACCTCGCTCCGTTGCCTGCGTCGTCCTCACCTCGCCTACATATGCGGGCGAGAGTGCGGATCTCGCCGGGATCGTCTCGGCCGTCCGCTGCTTGGAGTGCTCACCTCTCGTACACGTCGATGCCGCCTGGTTCTCGCACGCCCCATTCGTTGCGGAACTCCGCTCACTGAGTGCGATGGTCGCCGGCGCAGATACGGCCTCTATCTCGCTACACAAGCAGGCAGGGTCGCTTCAGCCGGGCGCGGCCCTCCTCGCCCGCACCGACCGCATCTGCCTTGAAGCGCTGCATGCGGCGTATGCGGAGATTGCGTCAACCAGCCAGAGCCTGATCATCGCGGCGTCCATCGACGCTTCGCAGCGATACCTCGCCGAGCACGGCCCCCGCCGATTTGAGTCGGTCGTGAACAACGCGCGCGAACTGAAGGAGGAACTGTCCCGCGCGCTTCCGGAACTCCGTTTCCTCGATGAACTACGGCCGGGTCCGCACGACCCCACGAAGCTCACGCTTCTCCTCGATGGCTACGACGTGAATGGCTACGAAGCCGCAGACCTACTCGAGCGCGCAGGCGTTGTCGCCGAGAAGGCCTCGCCCAATACCCTCACATTCCTGACGACGCTCTCCACGTCGGTCCGTGACGTCCACCGCGCCGTCGATGCGACGGCGCGAATCCTCGAGCGGGCTGGGGCGAGAGAGCAGGAGCCGGTACGGCTCCCAAACCCGTACGAGGTAATCGACGCGCTTCCGGTGGTCAATCCCGCCCGGGCCGTACGGCGCAGTCTCGTCGATGGCGAATGCATCTCAACTGCCGAGGCGATCGGCCGGATCGCTGCCGAGCGGATTGAGGCGTATCCGCCTGGCACGGCCGTCGTGTTCGAGGGATTCCGCATCACTGAGGCCGCCGTCAATTGGCTCCGAACGGTACGCGACTGCGGCGGCGGTCTTGTCGCGCGCGACAAGACTCTGGCCACGATCCGTGTGCTCCCCGAGGACTGCTCATGACCACATTCCGTAACCCCCTAGTCGTCCCATACCGCTTCGAGCGGTCGGTGACCGTCGCGGCGGCGAAGGACTCGCTCGGACGGGAGGTCTCGGTCGCCGGGCGTATTGTCGCGCTGCGTCGGCACGGCGGCATCGTGTTCGGCGATCTAAGAGACGCCTCGGGCGACATCCAGTTGCTATTTCGGGCGGACGACACTGCCAACTTCGAACTCCTCAGCGAGGTAACTCTCGGGTCGTGGATCGGCGCAGGTGGCCGCGTCACGACGAGCCAGAGTGGTGAGACGACGATCGCGGCCATTAGCTGGCAGCTGCTCGCCTCCTGCCGCACGGGTTGGGTCGACGGGCGCCGGGGTCTCGTCGATTCGGAAACACGCTTGCGCCGTCGGTGGATCGATCTCTGGGCTGATCCGGCGGCGCTTCGACGGTTCCAGCAGCGCAGTCGCATCATCTCTGCGATCAGGCGCTACTTCGAGGAACGCGGCTTCATCGAGGTCGAGACCCCGATCCTTCACACGTTGCCCGGCGGCGCGAGCGCACGACCGTTCGTCACGCACCACAACGCCCTCGACGCCAACCTCTTCCTGCGCATTGCGCCCGAGCTGTATCTCAAGCGCTGTGTCGCGGCCGGATTGGAGCAGGTCTTCGAGATCGGCCGTGTGTTTCGGAACGAGGGCATCAGCCCACGGCACAACCCCGAATTCACGATGCTCGAGGCGTACGCCGCCTACGCCGACCTCGGCGACATGATGACAATCACCGAGGAGCTCGTCGCCGCGCTTGCGGTCGAGCTTCATGGATCGACCCGCATCAAAGCCGACGGGCGGACTCTCGACCTGACGCCGCCGTGGCCGCGTCGTCCGATGCTCGATCTCGTTAACCATGCGATCGGCCAAGAGCTCAATCTCAGAGATATCGCCTCTCTCGCAGCCGCCTGCCGCGAGGCCGGAGTCAAGCCGGAGCCCGGCTGGGGCGCCGGCCGCATGGTTTCCGAGCTTTACGAGGCGCTCTGCGAGAGGCATATCGCCGGGCCAGTGTTCGTCGTCGACTACCCGGTAGAAGTCTCACCGCTCGCACGCGCACACCGAAACAAGCCAGGATTCGCCGAGCGATTCGAGGCGATCGTCAACGGCACCGAACTCGCTAACGCGTTTACCGAACTCGTCGACCCGGACGACCAGCGCGAGCGCTTCCTCGCGCAGGCTGCGCTCCGAGCGTCGGGCGACGCCGATGCAATGCCGCTCGACGACGACTATCTCGAGGCGCTGCGTTTCGGCCTTCCGCCCACCGGCGGGCTTGGCATAGGCATCGATCGTCTCGTGATGCTGTTGACGGGCGCGAAGAGCATTCGCGACGTCGTCCTCTTCCCGACGCTCAAGCAGCGCCCAACAGCTCCTCCGGGACCGACGACAGCAGCGGAACCCGACGAAGCCCGGGCAGAACCGATGTGCGTCCGGACAGGCCCGGATTCTCTTCGACGGGTCCCTTGATGTCGTCGCTCGAGAGGCGCTTGCAGCGACTGCTGCAACCTCCAGCGTGGCGTCAGTTGAGAGTGTCGGCCCCGGCTGGTACCTTCGACCCGCGGCACGGACCGAAGCCGGCACAGCCTCAGGGCGACGGCCGGGCGCCCGCGCCGAGCGGTCCCAGTGAAACCGCCAAGAGGCTGCCTGACCCGTACCGTGACGATTCCGTAGCGAAAGGTCATATAGAAAACCCCCGCGTTTGCGAGGGTTTTCCGTAGCAGGCCTGTAAGCCGGATCCTGTCGAGGGTGACCATCCATCTGTGCGGCTACCCGGCTCCTCGGCGGGCCGCCTCGGCGGAGCCTGTTCGCCTTGCACCGGACGGGGTTTGGCGAGCCGGCCCTGTCGCCAGGGCCGCTGGTGGGCTCTTACCCCACCGTTTCACCCTTACCGGCTGCGTCTCCGGAGATCACGCAACCGGCGGTCTGTTTTCTGTGCCACTTTCCGTCGGCTTTCGCCGCCTCCCTCTCGGGAGCGTCCTGCCCTGTGGTGTCCGGACTTTCCTCGACGGCTCGTCCGAGCCGCCGCGGCCACCCGGCCTGCACGGCGCATGGTAGCCGGGCCGAGCCCTCAGCGGGCCACGCGGGGCCCGTACCGCACGAGAGGCGGCTCGGTCTCCCAGCGCTGCTCGAACGAGGCCAGCCGCTCGAGCAGCAGCGACCCGTACGAGGCGAAGGGGTAGCCCTGCGTGACCGCCGCCGGCCCGTCCGAGGTCGGCGCCGGAGCCGTCGGCTCGATCTGCGTGTCCTCACCCCACTCGTTCCAGGAGGTGACGGCGAGCAGGCCGAGGTGCGGATCGACGAGCGGCGCGGCGAGCCCGAGCGTCGCCTCCAGCAGCGAGGCCGGGTCGGCCGAGGCGCGGAGCGGGCGCGGGAGGACGTGGTGGTTCTCGACGAGCCGCTCGCCGCGGTCGTCGTAGCCGGGCAGGGCGCCAGGCACGAATGCGACACCCTCGGCGGCCGCGACCGCGCGGAAGCGCAGCATCCGCTGCGAGAGCTCGGCGAGGAAGCCCGTGCGGTCGGGCCAGCCGCCCGGCTGGGTGGTGGCATACGGCGTGTAGCCGGTGATCGCGTCGAAGAGCTTGATCCGGGCGGGGTCGGGCGGGTTGTCGCGGTCGACCTCGTCGCCGATCAGATAGGGGTCGACGCCGTACGCGGCGATCAGGTTCTGCCGGATCGCGTGGATCGCCTCGGCGAAGGGCCCCCGGAAGATCCGCGACGCGTAGACGATCACGACCGGGCGGCCATCGACCTCGAGGTAGCCGGGACGGCCGAAGTACGTGCGGGCGATGTAGGCGAAGTCGTCCTCGAGCCTGGCGACTCCCGCCGGGTCGAGGTGGATGCGCGCGTCGGGACCGAGGGCGAACCGCGCGCGCGACTCGTAGACGAGCGCAATCTGCGTCGAGCCGCGCGCGGGCGAGGGGAGCAGCAGATTCCGGATCGTGCCGTCGCTGTACGAGCCGGGCCCGTCCCAGCTGCAGAAGAAGGCGCCGACCCCGTACTGGTGTGCCCAGGCGTAGTGCTGTGCGACCACCGCCGGGTCGCCGCTCACGTACTGGCCGAGCAGCGGCTGCTGCGGGACGGTCAGCTGCGAGCGCACGTACCCCTGCGCCCAGCGGGCGCCGTCCGGAGCGAACCACGGGTAGTAGTAGGCCGCGACGGTCAGCGGGGCAGCGCGCGCGGCTCCCGCCGCTGCGAGCGCCGCGCCGAGGATCAGCGGAAAGGCGAGGCGGCGACGGATGCGCCCATGGTACGCAGCGTCCGCGACGGGCCGGTCAGCCGACGCGCACGGCGGTCGAGTCGCCCGCACGCGACGCCTCGATGCGGCCGTGCAGGAGCATGCCGCACTCCGGACAGCGGACCGCGGCGCCCTCGTGCAGGACGAACTCGCCGCAGACCGGGCACTCGAGCGAGGCGCCGCGCAGCAGCGCGAGCAGCTCGTGGTCGAGCGAGCGGTGGATCGGGGCGATGCCGCTCATCTCAGTTCCCGCTCCGGCGCCGGCGAAGCCGACACCTCCGCTCCCGGTCGAGCTCCGTCGAGCCTACGCTCATCCCAGCTCCCGGAAGACGCCGACGACCTTGCCGAGGATCTGCACGTGCCGCGCGTAGATCGGCTCGAGCGCGGCGTTCTCGGGCTGGAGGCGAACGCGGCCCCGCTCGCGGTAGAAGGTCTTGACCGTCGCCTCGTCGACCGCCTCGTCGTCGCCGGCGAGCGCGACGACGATCTCGCCGTTCCGCGCCTCCTCGGCGCGACGGACGACGACGATGTCGCCTTCGAGAATCCCGGCCTCGATCATCGAGTCGCCCTTGACGCGGAGGAGGAAATCGCCGCGCAGGGTCTCGGGGACGGCGATCTCGTCCTCGACGTTCTGCTCGGCGAGCAGCGGCCCGCCGGCGGCGATCTGGCCGAGCAGCGGCAGCTTCGGCAGCTCGGCGGCCGCGGCCTCCGCGCCCCTGTCGCGGCCGACGAGCTCGAGGGCGCGCGGCTTGGTGGGATCGCGGCGGAGCAGCCCGGCCCGCTCGAGGTTCGCGAGGTGCGCGTGGACCGTGGACGGCGACGCGAGCCCGACCGCCTCGCCGATCTCCCGCACCGTGGGCGGGTAGCCGTGGCGGTCGACATAGGCGACGAGGAAGCTCCAGATCTCGCGCTGGCGGCCGGTCAGCTCTGCGGTCGTCTCCATCGAGGTCATCTCCAGGGTCGAGGACGGTGCCGAACGTGTGTTCGACACCAGGCTAGAGATACCTCCGGACGACGTCAAACCGCGGCGGCCGGGCTCAGGTCATCGGGACCTGCGGCTGCAGCGTCGGCGTGATGCGGTCGAGGATCTCCCCGAGGCTCGCGCCGGTGGCCGTGATGCCGTGATTGCGGAGGCCGATGATCGCGTGCGCCGGATCGGGCTCGGCGGCGAGCAGGTCGGCGACGTTCTGCGCCAGCTCCTCGGTTCCGCAGGGATAGTTCACCTCGGTCGCCGGCACGCCCTCGACCCACGCGTGGACGTGGAGGATCGCGCCGACGTCCGGGTGGTCGCGATAGATCTTCCAGTGCTCGATCGCGTCGACCGAGACGCGCCTGGGCTCGACTCCCGGCGGAACGCTGAGGACGATCCGCGCGTGCTCGGCGTCGTAGCCGGCCACGAGCAGGATGTCGCGGCCCGGAATCTCGAGCTTCGACTTGTCGACGCCGCTCGCGCTCATCCAGAACCGGGTCGCGTCCTTGCGCGCGGAGAGGTTGCCGTAGGAGAGGCCGCCGATCCCGTAGAGGCGCTTGATGTGGCGCAGGTCGCGCTCGCCGACGAGCTCCTCGACCGGGAACGGCGCGGGCAGCAGGCCGAGCTGGTCGAGGCGGCGGCCGGCCTCCGCGACCGCGGCCGTGACCTCGTCGCCGTCCCAGAGCTCGGGCTCGAGGTCGGGCAGGAACTCGTTCTCGATCACGAGACGGGAGCGTGCGAGCGGGGCGAGCCGCTCGACGACCGCTTCGGCGAGGACGCGCAGGCCGAGCGTCTCCGAGACGAGGTAGCTGCCGCGCTCGAGCGTCGTGAACCAGACGCCGTGCCCGGGCACGTAGGTGAGGGAGACGTTCGCAAGGGCGCGGACGAGGACCGGATAGCCCTCGCGCAGCGGGTCGGGCGGCTGCTCGTCGACGACGTGGAGCGCCGCGACGTAGGTGCCGCGCGAGCGGCGGCGGAAGGGGCGAGCCCGTTCCCGGTCGACGACGTTGAGCACGAGCTCGGGCGGGTTCTCGTCGGACGCCGGCACGAAGCCGCCGCGCTCGAGCGCGGCGCGCAGCTCCTCGACGAGGGGCGCCAGCTGCGGCGCGGGATCACCTGCGACGACGTAGGCCACGGCACCCAGGCTAGCGCCGCCGACCGGCCGCGCATCCCGGAAAAACCCGGAGCTGCGCGATCAGCTCGGCGGCCGCCAGGGGACGCCCTCGAGCTCGTCGAGGTCGCGCAGGCGGTGCCGGTCCTCCGCGTAGAGGTCGCGCACGGGAGGGGACTCGGCCGGCCTCGGATCTCCGGGCCGCCGCAGCCGCGGCTCGAGCACGTCGACCGTCCCGACCGACTCGGCGGACGCCGCCGCGTCGCTCGTGTAGCCCGGGCAGCCGCAGCGCCCGGTGGCGAGCCCGGACCCGACCGCGACGCGGACGCTGCACGACGCCTCCCCGCCGCCGAACATCCCGCGATGGCGCCGCCGCGGATGGCCGCAGCGCTCGCACGCGGGCGAGCCGCTGCAGGCTCGGCAGCCGCCGCCGCGATGGACGGGCACGATGTCTTCCGGACGGCAACTCCGCCCCGCACACGCGACAGACGCCCATTGACGGAGGTCATCGGCCCGGAGCAGGCCCTCCATGACCCCTCGACGGAGAGAAGGGCCGCCCGCGGGCGACCCTTGATGCGCTGGAGAGGACTTGAACCTCCACGGCCTATGCGGCCACTAGGCCCTCAACCTAGCGCGTCTACCAATTCCGCCACCAGCGCGAGAGCCCGCGCAG